>CAVZOK010000008.1:0-36144 GCA_963776765.1 Candidatus Sulfomarinibacteraceae bacterium | reverse complement strand
CTTGAAGGAATCGATTCCAGCTTTTCGCTCATGTCGCACCTCTGAGATCATCTGGTTCACGGTCCAAAACACACGGCACACGGCTCAAATTCCACCCGTCCGTCCGGCAAAAAGCAATTCACCCTTTGTGAGTCCTTGAACCCTGCGCCTTGAATCTGTTTGAAAAAAAAGGGGGGCCGACAAAAGCCAGCCCCATATATTTCTCACTCAGTTCCAGAAGTATTAGAACCTGCGATAGATCCCAATACCAAACGCGAGGATCAGCAGGGCGATACCACCCAGGCCCGCGAGAGGCAGCGAGCTGGCGGTCTTGGGCAGAACGGGGGCCGGTGCAGGTGCGGGTGCGGCTACCGGCATCGGGGCCGGTTTCGGCTTTGCCGGCGCCTGACCGGCCACAGCGATATCCTGCTCTGTGACCTCCGTCACGCCTGTGTGCACGATGTACGCGGTGAGCTTCATCCCCGCGTAGACTTCGTTGTAAAGGATCTCCTTACCGTCGGCCATGAGTTTGATGTTGTCCGGGACTTTGTTGTACTGGACGAGCTTGCCCTCTTGGTTACGGATGATGATCGTCTGGCCGCTCCGTCTCACGACTGTGACGTTTCTGATCTCGGTCACCTGCACGGGCTTGGGCGTCGTCGTTGTCTTGACGGTGGACGTGAGCATGGTGCCCGGCTTCAGCGCACTGAGCGGAACATCCTTGCCATCGACGTTGAACATGAAGCCTTCAGGGATCTCGACGTCTCTGACATCTCCATTGGCCATCTTCACGATCAGATGGTTGCCATGGTGGTTGAGGACCGTACCCTGCTTGATTTCATATGTGGTCGTCTGGGCGGCGGCGAAACCCGCTCCCAGTACGATCATGGCGGCGATTACGAACAAGACGCTCTTCTTCACTGACATTTCGACTCCTCCTTTTGTTCGTTGACGATTGGGCCTGGATCCCCCCGAGCCCGCGGCCGGCGTTGACCGACCTGTTTGCTTTCCTCCATGGTGTGAACTGCCGAGCATACTAACCTATTCCGCCGCGCATCGGGTTTTTTCATCCTGATGGAGAGGCGAGACGGTGCCTGCCCTTCCACGATCGTCAGGCGATTCGTGAGCTGACTGAGGGCAAAGAGTTAAGGAATCAGGGATTTGATATCCGGCATCCGGAATCTCGGTGGGTGTAGTTGATGTTAGGCTCTCCCGAGACCTCTCGTTAGGAGTCAAATCGTGAAATCTATCCGGTTGAAATCCGTGGTATTGGTGGTCGCCGCCTTTTTGGTGAACGGAGCATTCTCCTCGCTCGGAGCACAGGAAGACCCTGGGAAGGCTGCAACCGCCGAAGACCCCATTTTGGTCGAATCTCGGGAGCTCTTCGAGACGATCGAAGAGAAGAAACAGGAATACGAGCGGATCGAGGGCGAGGCCGCCGCGGCATCCGGCGAGGACAAGAAGGCCCTCGAGAAGCGTGCCTCGGAGCTCGCTGTTGAACTGGTCGACAACGTTCAGAAACTGGCGGCAAACGTGGTCGCGCGTGAAGAAAAGAGCCTGGATGCGTCCGCCGATCGTGATCGGGTCACGGAAATGTTGCAACGGGTGTCGCGGTTCATTCGCGATGCCATCGGCCGGATTGATGCTGAGAGGAGCGAGTTGGGGGCGAGGTACGAAGCTGCGCCGCCAGAGGAAAAGGTCGAGATCGAGGACCAGCTTGTGGCGGTCGATGTGCGGCTCAACCGGGCCCTTGAGATTCTCCTTGAACACGTCAAATCCATGGATTCTTTCGGTCTCGATACCGGGGCTGAACGAGAGTTCCTCAACGCCTTTTTGACCGACCGCGCGGCGCTGCTGGCTGGGCGCATCGAGCTCAGTCGGGAGAATCTCACGGCCCTTGGACGCCGACTCGAGGCGAGCCCTCAAGACGCCGCACTCCTTTCGGAGTTCGAGCTGATGCGAAAGCGGCTCGATGGCCACGTCGAGAATCTGGACGCAACGGCAGGGATGATGGAGTCCCTTGAAATGGACACTGCCGATTACCGGCAGCTGCTCTTCGAGGTCACCGGCGAGATCACGACGGGTCTCATGAGCAGGGACGTTCTCGCTGGCCTATTGAGCACTTGGACCGGAAACGCTGTCGATTGGGTCACCACCAATGGTCCGGGAATCTTTTTCAAGATTGTGCTCTTCGTCCTGATTCTTGTGGTCTTCCGATTGCTGTCCCGGCTCTCGCGCAAGGTGGTCCGCAAGGCTATCCAGTCATCGAGCCTCAAGGTGTCGCAGCTCCTCGAACGGACCGCGCTGTCGGTAACGGGCGCCGCGGTGATGATTTTCGGCATACTAGTGGCATTCTCGCAGCTCGGCTTCGAAGTGGGCCCGTTGCTCGCCGGCCTCGGTGTTGTCGGCTTCATCATCGGCTTCGCCCTCCAGGACACTCTGGGCAACTTCGCGGCTGGGGTCATGATTCTGCTCTACCGTCCCTACGATGTGGGCGATCTGGTCGAGGTTGCGGGCGGGATGGGCAAAGTCAACGAAATGAGCCTGGTGGCTACCACCATTCTCACGTTGGACCACCAGACGCTGGTCGTTCCCAACAGCAAGATCTGGGGCGATGTCATCAAAAACGTCACCGCTCAGAAGGAACGTCGCGTCGATATGGTCTTCGGGATCTCGTACTCGGACGACATCCCTCACGCCGAAAAGGTACTCGCGGAGATTCTCGCGAATCACGACAAGGTGCTCGAAGATCCGGAGCCGATTGTCAGGCTTCACAACCTCGGCGAATCGTCGGTCGACTTTGTCGTCCGGCCGTGGGTCGCGACCAATGACTACTGGGAGGTCTATTGGGACATCACCCGCGAGGTCAAAATCCGCTTCGATGCCGAGGGAATCTCGATTCCCTTCCCACAGCGGGACGTGCATGTCATCGAGGAGAAAGGTGTGGAAGGATCCTGAACCATCGACCTTGGCACCTGGTTGGGTGGGCTGCGTCAGCTGTAAATATCCGCCTCGAGCGCGATATCGGTGATCGCCTCGCGGACGAGGTCGGCCGGGAAACCACAGTGGTGTTCGATGGCTTCAACGAGTTCCTTCTTGTTGGCCAGGTGGGTGGTGGTGGAATTGTCCTGGGTCGACTCGGTGAGGGTGAAGTTGTGGATCCTCACCGAGCGATCGGGGAAGAACCGTTCGACAACAACAACATTCATGAAGGTCGCCGCATCGCTGTATGAGTCGCGGATCACTTCGGCGAAGTGGTCGATCTCGCGCGGTTCGGGCTTGGCGACGTAGCCGTGAATGAGTTTGCCGTCGTGAACTTGATCCATCCTTGATCGACCCTGCTCATCCTGCGGGTGGAGTGCATACAGGTTCCTGCCGAAGACGATCTCATGCTTCTTTTCGAGGTCGCGTGCCATCGGCGCAAAAAATGGCGCCCCGTAGCCGACATCGACCAGGTACTCGCGACCCTTGAGGCGAACAACGGAAACCACGTGCACGTCGGGTCTGGTCATGTCGGCGCCACAAAGATCAACGTCGTAGCCGCAGTGGCGCAGAAGCTCGGCGAAGTGCGGGTTGTTGGCGTAGCAGGTGCCGCCGAAGTGATAACGCTCGATTCCGTCGAGGTGCTCCTCGAGAGTCGGGATGTATGAGGCATTCCGGGCCTTTCTCAGATACAACTTCGAGATATTCTCGAATGGGACCTGAATGATCTGAGCGTTGACCAGTCGACGCAGATGGTCGAGGGATGGTGGTCGGGGCTCGACGCCGAGGATCGAGAGGTATCTTTTGAAGGTCTCAGCGATCGTCACAATCGGAATTTCCCCCAGTTGGCAGAGTATATCGATCAGTTCAAGACTGAGAGCTGTGACAGGATCAATGAAGGGGGAACCATGCAGTACACCATCAACGGCGAGCTGGCGCAGGTTGCGAATCTGGCCTTGGAGAAGGGCGACACCTGCTGGGCGAGCAAGGGCTCCATCGTCGCCATGGATCCCGGCCTCAACTGGATCCTCAAGATCCCGGGAGGGGCAAGTGGTGCGGCGCGCCGGATGATGTCGGGTGAGGGCCTTGCCCTGACCTTCATCGAAGCCACTGCTGACGGGCAGCGCGCGACCCTGGCCGCCAACCAGCCCGGGAAGATTGTCGCCTGGAACCTCGACGACGGAGCGGTGATCACCACCCGCGGTTCCTTCGTCTCCGCTTTTGGGCCAAAGGTCGATATCGACGTCCGTGTCGCCAAGCGGGCCGGAGCTGCATTCTTCGGTGGGGCCGGACTTTTCCTTCAGCGCATTTCGGGCTCAGGCACGGTGTTGGTGCACGGCTCTGGTGATTTCATCGAGCGTGAGCTTGCCGAAGGTGAATCGTTGCTCGTGTCGACGGGCAGCCTCGCGGCCTTTGCCGAGTCGGTCGACTACGACGTCCAGGGTGTTGCCGGCTGCCGGCGAATGGCCTTCGGCGGCGAGGGCCTGTTCATGACCTGGCTGACCGGGCCTGGTCGAGTGCTGCTCCAGACCCTGAAGCGTGTGACACCCGGCCCAAGGCAGGGCCGGCACTGATGAGGGCGCATTAATGCACGTAGCCGAGAGCTTCGAGCGCCTCGAGCGTTTCCGGGTCCTGATCTTCCGGCGCTATGCCGCCTGCCGGGTAGCGCAGCATTTCTGCTTCCAGGGCCTCGAGTAGACGATTGCTGAGGTCGGCCTCTTCGGCCGCCCTGTTCAGCCGCTCGTCTGGGAGACGATAGAGCTGCTCGGAATCAGGCGTCCACAGGTACTTCCACAGCTGATCGACAACGCCACGGGTCCGCGAATCGGTGGCCGGGGCAACCGGCTCACCGACGACGCTGCGGATGATCCTGAGCCGGGCAGGGATTCGATCAGGATTTCGCACCTTGGGTGCCCGGACAAGCACGACCCGATTGGCGTTTTCGCTGAAGTCACTTTGAAGGGGGAAGCCGGCCGAGTTTTCTGGCGACGGCAACGAGAGTTCGTGGAGCACGGTCGGAGTGATATCGAGGTTACTGACGCGGCGATCCACCCTCAGTCCGGCTCCGACGCGATCCGGATACCTGACGATCAGAGGCACCCGAAGGGCGCCCTCGTGGAGACAGTCCGCGTGCTCGAAGTGATTTCCGTTTTCGAAGCATTCGCCGTGGTCCGCGGTGACCACAATCATTGATCCGCGTCGGCCACGAAGCCGATCGAAATTCTCCAGCAATCGGCCGATCCAGAAATCGGTGTACTCCACCTCGCCTCGGTAATAGTCGAGTGCGAGGTCGAAGACATCTGAAGGGACATCCCCGTTGTTCGATTTTGCGACGCGGTTGAGGGCCTGCCATCGGATGACGGGAATCCGGCGCTCGAGCTCGGGGTCGATCCCGCGCCGGAATCTTCTGGGTGGATCATAAGGCTGGTGAGGATCGTAGACGTGGACCCAGAGCAGGATCGGGTGTTCTGGATCGGCGGCGCCCAGCCATTCGATGGCCCGTTCGACGACATTTTTTGCCCGAGGTTTTTCTGTCTTGTCCTTTGGAGCGGCAAAATCGTCAAAACCCTGCGCCAGCCCGGACCTCCGGTTCAAGAATCGAATTCCCGTGTACCCGGCGGTCTGGTAACCGGCATCCGACAGGATTTCAGCCAACGTCATATCATCTTCGGGGAGGACCTGGTGGTTGGTGAGCACCCCGTGCTGATCCGGATAGAGTCCGGTGAGGATCGAGGCGTGGGCGGGGCGGGTCAACGGCATCGGCGTGGTCGCGGCCTCATAGACCACGCCCTGGTCAGCCAGCGTCGCGATGTTCGGGGTCAGGGTGTCCGTGGCTCCATAGGGTTCGAGGGAGTCGGCTCGAAGGGTGTCGATTGTGATCAGCAAGATGTCGGGTCGCTGAGGCGTGCTTTCCGAACCGCAATGAAGACCGAGGAGAATCGCGGCCCCAACCATTGCTCTGACACAGGTATTTCGAGTCAACATGCCAATTCCCGGCTACTGCACGTATCCGAGCGCCTCGAGCATTTCGAGGGTTGCTGCGTCTTCGGATTCTGGTGCTGGGGCTCCAGGTGGATAGCGACTCTCCTCGGCCTCGAGGGCCTTCAACATCTCGTCGAGCGTGTCGGGATCGGTCACTGCTAGATTTTGGATCTCGTCCGGGAGGCGAAAGAGTTGCTCCGAATCCGGCGTGCCGAGGTACTTCCACCACCGACTGACCACCCCCCGAGTACGCGGGTCGGTGCGCTCGGCAACCGGTTGCTGGGCCACGCTTTGGATCACTCTTCGGCGGGGAATGACCTTGTCCGGGTAGCGAACCTTTGGGAGGCGAATGAGGACGTATCGGTCACGGGGACTGTCCATTACCTCTTGTAACCGCCGCCCAGGCATGGATTCTTGCTCGAGCAGCCCGAGCTCTGACAGGACAGTCGGGGTGACGTCGAGATTGCTCACCCGGTGTGCGACCCTGTGTCCTGCGCTCACCCTGCCTGGATAACGCACGATCAAGGGCACCCGGACGGTTCCCTCGTAGAGACAGTCCTGGTGGGTGAAGAAAATCCCGTTCTCGAAACACTCTCCATGGTCTGCTGTCAGAATGACCATCGAACGGGAGCGATCACGGAGCCGGTCGAAGGAACGTAGCAGCCGTCCGACGTGCCGATCTGTGTATTCCACTTCGCCGCGATACAAGAGCCGCGCGTGTTCGAGAACCTCCGCGGGAACATTGCCGTCGTTTTCTGCGACAACCTTTTTCAGAGTGTTCCACTTGATATGAGGGAGGCTGTTGGACAGGTCGGGGTCGACCCCTCGTCTGAAAGCGGCCGGTGGGTTGTAACTCAGGTGGGGGTCGTAGACGTGGACCCACATCAGGACCGGCGCCTCAGGGTCCGCGCTCTCGAGCCATTCGATCGCAGGATCCACGACCATTTTGGCCCGGCGTTGAACCCGCTCGACCGGTGCATCGAACTCGTCGAAGCCCTGACCCATTCCTGACGGGAGACCGAGGAGCCGAACACCCACGAATCCTGCAGTCTGGTAGCCCTGGCTCTTGAGGCTTTCCGCCAGGGTTTGTTCCTCGTCCGGCAGCACATATCCGTTGTGCAGTACGCCGTGTTGATCCGGATAGCGGCCCGTAAACATCGAGGCGTGAGAGGGTCGAGTCACCGTGATCGGTGTCGTTGCCGATTCGTAGACAACTCCCTGGTTGGCGAAACGAGCGATATTCGGAGTGAGCGTGTCGATTGCGCCGTAGGGCTCGAGTGAATCTGCCCGCAGCGTGTCTATTGTGATGATCAGAACATCCACGGGATCTGGCTGGGGTGCGGGCTCTCGGCACGCGACCAGCGTTGTCGCCAGCACGAGAACAAGCGCCAGACTCTTCATTCCGTGGCGAGGGTCGTCAACATTTTGAAACACAGTGCCATCCTCGGCCCGGATTGTAGCAAGAGGGGGACAGTTCAATCTTAGTTAAAGGTACCTGGCACCTTTTAGGGCCATAAGAAAACGCCCCCCGGGATCGGGGGGCGATTCGTTCAATGGTACGCCCGACTGGATTCGAACCAGCGACCTATAGCTCCGGAGGCTATCGCTCTATCCAGCTGAGCTACGGGCGCACAAAAAATGGGGTGAGCGAGGGGTTTCGAACCCCCGACCACAGGAGCCACAATCCTGTGCTCTACCAGCTGAGCTACGCCCACCTCAAATCTATTTGCGGTAATGGTCCGCCTGAGAGGACTCGAACCTCTGACCTACGGATTAGAAGTCCGTTGCTCTATCCAGCTGAGCTACAGGCGGAGGTGTCCAGCGGTGAGGTGCAATTGGTCGGGGCGAGAGGATTTGAACCTCCGACCCCCTGCGCCCAAGGCAGGTGCGCTACCAGGCTGCGCTACACCCCGACTGGGAGTCCACTCACTCTTTACAAAGATCAACCACCCGAAGGCGGAGAGCGAGTATAGGTTTGGGTGCCTCAAAGTGTCAATGGCACAGGCGGCCCCGACGGGCCGCGAATTCGGAATTTTGAATTCTGAATTCTGAATTTCCACCCACCTTTGGGCGTCAGTTCCAAGCGCGTACGGCATTCCGACTTCCGACTTCCGACTTCCGACTTCTGCCTATGGCAGCTCCAGCCCCAACGCCTCCAGTCGCGGTCCTACGATCTCCCTCTGCTTGGCGATTACCTGCTCCGCACCCCGCCACCCCACCTCGATGAGGGTGTTCAGCTGTTCGCGCGAGAAGGATTCACCCTCGGCGGTGCCCTGGACCTCGATGAGATTGCCACCACCGGTGAAGACCAGGTTGAGATCCACGTCGCAATCGAAGTCTTCGCCGTAGTCGAGGTCGGCCCGCGCCTCGCCGCCGATGAGACCGACAGCGATAGCCACAATCTGATTGGTGAGCGGCCACTCGCTGAGGAGGCCCTGCTCGCGCATTTGGGCGAGGGCAAACACAAGAGCGATCCAGCCGCCGGATATGGAGGCGGTGCGGGTCGAGCCGTCGGCCTGCAACACATCACAGTCGATGGCGACGGTACGTTCGCCGATTTTCCCCCTGTCCACCGCGGCGCGGAGTGAGCGGCCGATCAGGCGTTGAATCTCCTGCGAGCGACCGCTCGGTTTCCCCTTTTTGACTTCACGGTCCGAGCGCGTGTCGGTGGCGCGTGGCAGCATGGCGTACTCGGCGGTCACCCAGCCTTCGCCCGACCCGCGCAGGAAAGGGGCCGTGCGGTCGAGCACGCTGGCATTGCACAACACCATTGTGTCGCCGGCGTGATAGAGAACGCTACCCTCGGGGTAGCGGATGAAGTCGGGCTCGATCGTGATCGGGCGGATATCGTTGGGCTGGCGTCCGTCGGGTCTCATAGGCCTCTCCTTGTCGGGAGGAGAGTATAGACCGGTGTGGAATTAGGAATTAGGAATTAGGAATGAGGAATTCACGCCCGACTCCCCAGGAAGGAGATGTTTCGACTTGGGAGGGGGGCGTGTATCTTGTAACTCGATGGGTAGGGAACTGGTGTCCGTGTGATGGGTTTTCGGCATCTGGGCGCAGCTATTGGCGTTTTCCTTCTGTTCGGTGCGCTGGCTTCGTCGACTTCCGCGCAGGAGCTGATTCCCGCGGCGTACACACCGGCTCCCTACGGCATCAATCTGCTGTCCCTTGCCACCACTTACAACAGCGGAGACCTCGCCTTCGATCCGTCGGGGCCGATTGAGGATGCGAGTGCGGAGATCTTCGCCTCGACGCTCGGCTATGCACGCACCCTGAACATCGCCGGCCGGTCGGCCAACATCGGGGTCATCGTGCCGTATGTCCTCGGCGATCTCGAGGGCCTCTACCTGGGCGAGCAGGCGTATGCGGAACGATCCGGGCTCGGCGACCTGGCCCTTCGCGGAGCTGTCAACCTCTACGGTGCGCCGGCCATGAGCCCGAGGGAGTTTGGCGCCTTCAAGCCTCGTACGATGATCGGCGCCAGCCTCATCGTCAGGACGCCGACCGGCCAGTACGATTCGTCAAAGCTCATCAACATCGGCGCCAACCGGTGGGCCTTCAAACCGGAGGTCGGCATTGTCCACGTCATGGGCCGGTGGGCAATTGATGCCTATGTCGGAGGTTGGTTCTTCACTGACAATACGGATTTCTATGGCGGTTTGACACGCGAACAGGCCCCCATGCTCTCCACTCAGTTCCACGTCCGATATCTGTTCAAACCCGGTTTGTGGGCGGCCTTTGACGGCAACTTCTGGAATGGGGGCCGGACGACGGTGAACGGCGCAGTCAACGACGACGAGCAGCGCAACTCCCGGGTTGGGTTGACGGTGTCCATCAAGTTAGGCCGAAGTCAATCCTTGCGGGTGGCGGCCAGCAGGGGGGCCATCACCCGGATCGGCGGTGACTTCTCCTCGATCGGTGTGTCGTATGGCTATAGCTGGATGAACGCGCCCAAAGGGCGCGATTAGGAATTAGGAATTCCACCCAGCCACCAACCCGGATCTAGGGCCACCCTCCCGTCCCGGCTTGAGGTCAGGTCCTGACGAATAGTTGTCATGCGATCGCGAGCCGCGGAGCGGCGAAAGAAACATAGCCTGGGGCGTGAGCCCCAGGATACGGATGAGAAAAAAAGAGTGGAAGCCGCGGAGCGGCGACAGATATATCGCGGTGATGCCTGCTGTTCACGCCACAAAAAGATCTGCCGCCCCCTTCGGGGGCTTTCATTCTTTTGCCCTGTTCGCCCTGGGGCTCACGCCCCAGGCTAAGAATCTGTCGCGCCTCCGGCGCTTCTCTTCATCTCGTTCATTTGATGAGGCGGCGGTCAATTCTCAGATGTCGACCAATCTTTCACTGTATCCTGCATCCTGCATCCTGCATCCTGCATCCGATATGCGGCTACGCCGCACTGTCGATATCAACGACTTCCAGGTGCTCCGGATCGCGGCCCAGGATCGCGTTGGTGATACGCAGAAATCGGTCCGAAGCGTCGGTGAGCTGTATGTGGACATCGCCTTGCTTGCCGTGCGAGGTGTCGATGAGCTCGGCATGATCGCTGATCACCGCCTCCGCGACCGCACTCGCAGAGTCCACAAGATGAACGTTTGGCCCAGCGACCCGGTGCAACGAGGGCCTCAATAGCGGGTAGTGCGTGCAACCTAGGATCATGGCCTGTGCGCCCCACTCGAGCAGAGGCGTCAGGTAATGGCGGGCGATCTGATCAGTCACCGGGTGATCGCCCCAGCCCTCCTCGGCAAGTGGCACGAAGAGGGGGCACGGCAGGGCGCGAACCTCCACAGCAGAACCGAGACCCGCGAGCGCTGTCTGGTATGCGGCCGAGCGGATGGTGCCTTCGGTGCCGATGACGCCGATCTTGTTGGCGCCGGTAAGCAGCGCCGTCCGAGCGCCGGGCTGCACGACTCCGACCACCGGTACGGGTGAAGCGGAAGCAACCTCGTCGAGCGCAAAGGATGAGGCGGTGTTACACGCCACCACCAGGAGCTTGACCTGGTAGTGGTTGAGGTGGGCAGCGGCATTGAGAGCATAGCGGCGAACGGTGTCTGAGGTCTTGGTGCCGTAGGGGAGGCGCGCAGTGTCGCCAAGATATAGAAACTGTTCGCCCGGCATCCGCTCGCGCAGGGCCTTGAGAACCGTGAGTCCGCCGACACCGGAGTCGAAGATTCCGATAGGGCTGGAGGTGATACTCATGATGCGGCGATAAAGCGTTTGTTGAGGACCAGGGGTCGTGACAGATCAAGGTGCCCGGTCAGGGTGTCAACCTCATGGCCGCCGAAGAGGATCTGTACCGCCGTGATCTCTGGGCAATTGAGGATGATCGAGTTGACAACGCCGTAGGCGAGCATCAACTCAGTGCTTGAGCCTGTGAGTGGATTTGGTGGGGCAGTGAGGTCGACGTAGGCATTGCCGTGTTGGTCAATAAAGACCGCCTGAAGAGACGCCTGGTATGGGGCCAATGGCGAAAGGCGAGGAGCCGATCTCGGACCTGCAAACAGCTCACTCATCACGACCCGAATTCGTTCGTGGACCTCATCAGGCAGCGGCACCGAACGGAGCTCCGGGTGGAGCATGCCGTCACCGCCGGCAAAGAGCAGGATGACGCGCTGTTCCGGAGCTGGTGTCGGCGTTGGCAGTTCGACGACGTCGAGGACCTCTACCTGCTCGACCTGTGGTTTACCGCCCTGGAGCAGCCAGGCCAACAGCGCTATCGCGGCCACGGCTGCCAACGCGATAAGGACCACCCGCCAGTTCATCAGCGCCCCAAAAAGTCCTCGATGCCGGCAGCCACAGCTTCAGCGAGCTGCTGTTGGCTTTCCGGTCGTGTGAGTCGATCCGCTTCGGATGGGTTGGAGAGGAAGCCGACCTCGACCAGAATAGCCGGCATTGTGGCCCCGGTGAGGACAACGAACGGCGCCTGTTTCACGCCGCGATCGCGCAGCCCAAGCCGCGCATTCAGACGACCCTGAACCGCGAGTGCCAGCCTGGAACTCTCGTTGAGAACCTCGGCCTGGGCCAGATCCCAGAGAATGAGATCGAGGGGTGAGCGACCATCTGCTGATGATCCAGCTTGGTTTTCGAGGGCGGCCGTGGCGGCAGCAGCCTCGTCGCTGGCGCCGTCGAGGCTCATGTAATAGGTCTCGGCGCCAGCCACGGACGCGACGGTGGAAGCGTTGGCATGGAGGGAAATGAAGACGGTCGCTTCGAGCCGGTTGGCGAGAGCGGTGCGGTCCGTCAGGGCTCGGCCCTGATCGCCGTCACGAGTGAGCCTCACTGCGCGTCCCCGGCCTTCGAGAATGCGGGCCAGACGCCGTGCCACGGCCAGCGTGATCTCCTTTTCCATCAAACCGGTGGCTGACTGGGCGCCAACATCGTCGCCGCCGTGGCCGGGATCGATGACTACAGGTCTTGGTCCTCGGCGCGTTACGACGGGCGCCTGAACGGGAGCCGGCGTCGGTGTCGGTCGCGCCGGCCCAAGCTCGATCGTAATCCGGGGAGGGGTCTCCAGCGGATGCCACGAGATCAGGCCGATTCCGGGAGCCAACTTGACGAAAAGGGTCTGGTCGCTGCTGGTCAGTGAGTGGACACGGCGGGACTGGAAGCGAACGGTGCTGTCGAGCTGAGGCATGGCGTCGTCGAATTCGATCGTGATTGTCCCTGGTTCGGTCTCCTCGACCTCGACGGCAGCCTCGCGATTGAGGGAGAGCACCAGCGTGGTGGTGGTCCCAAAGTCAGCTGCAATCGGGCGCACCGCCAGAGATTCGGCAAAGCGGGCCCCGCGCACGATGCGGTAACCGCGCGGGATTGGTTCGAGGTGGAAGCCGAGCGGGCTCAGAAGCCATCGTTCGAGATAGCTCAGAGAGACGGCAACGCCGCCTGGTGAGGCGCTTGGTACCTCACGCGCCTCCTGTAACTCGCCGTCGACGAGCAAAACCTTGTGGTCGACAGCGAACTGAATAACGTGCTCGCCATACAGAACTCCGTAGGTGCCTGCGGCCAGGGAGAACCTGGCCTCGGCTCCAAGCAGCTCGAGGATCGGCAAGGCTTCCACTTTTGGACCGAACTTGGGCACCACAATGGCCTGGTCGTCGAAGTGGAACTCGAAAGTGCGGTCATAATCCTGGGCCGCCAGCAGACCTGCACCGAGAGCCAGCGTGATGAGAATGAGCTGAATTTTACGCATCAGATACCTGAGGACTCCGTCCCGGTCTGGGGCGCGAGCCCCAGCGTCGATGTGAATTGTGATGGACCCGGCTTCAAAATATTCGAAACTTCGCACAGGCCCCTGTCATGGCGGCCCTATTGTACGCCACAAATTCCGTTCTCAATCTGACGGATTGTGAACGGAATTTGGTGGAGGCGGTGGGAATCGACACTGCGGGACAGCGGCGCTATGTGAACGCGGACGGGTCGTGGAGCGAGCCGGCCTGCGTGAACGCGGCGATGGGCCGTAGACCGATTACCTTCGCGCTATGGCCGCGGACTGCCCTACCGGTCGGTAGGGCGACGATAGTGGTGGAGGCGGTGGGAATCGAACCCACGTCCGAGGAACTTCGATCGCCGGTTTCTCCGTGTGCAGCCGGCTAGTTTATCTCGCCTTGTGGTCAGTTAGCTGGCAACCTTCCGCAAGGCCAGCCCGAAAAATCTCGATCACTGCCGACGGGCACGACAGCAACCCAGCCCATCTAACTTCGTCCATCCCAGACCGACGGGCCGAGCCTCGGGATGGACGTGGCTACTTAAGCAGCCAGTGCGTAGTTGTTATCGGCAGTTAAAGTTGCCTTCACCCGTTTATACGAGCGGATGACCCTCGACACGCTGCCGACGACCGACACAGTTCCCCGTCAAACCCAGTACGCCCCCAGATTCGACATTTGGAGTCATTCTAACAGGCTTGTGACCTGTGACCCCTGTTTATAGATACGAAACTACACGTATCGAAATTCCCATCGGAAAGTATCCAGAAACCAGTGACCAGTAATCAGTGGGTTTGTCATACCACTCGGGTCCGAACTGGTTACTCGAAATGAACGGCTTGACTCACCGTTGCGGCAATGCAATCCTGGAGTCGTTCCACGCTGACAATTCAGGAGAAAACTATGCTTGCGAAGGCGTATTCCGCCACGCCGCGAGGCGTGGACGCGTTGTTTGTAACCGTTGAGGTGGATCGAATTCGCGCGCAACACCCCTCGACTATCGTCGTCGGCCTGCCCGACACTGCGGTCCGCGAAGCGCGCGAGCGGATCTTTGCGGCGATCCGGCACCTCGGGCGGCGTTCGGAGCCGGCCAATGTGGTCATCAACCTGGCGCCGGCCGACCAGCGCAAGGAGGGCGCGGTGCTCGATCTGCCGATGGCGGTGGCATTTCTAGCCACCACCGGCGATGTCGCGCCGGAAGCTCTGGCCGATCGTCTGCTGCTTGGCGAGCTGTCTCTCGAAGGGAGACTACAGCCAGTGCGAGGCGTCCTGCCGATCGTGTTGGCGGCCCGTGATCGTGGCTATGGCGAGGTGGTCCTGCCGGTCGCCAACTTCTCGGAGGGCGAGGTCGTGACGGGGATCCGGGTGGTGGGTGCCGCCACCCTTGGCGAGGTAGTTCGTTATCTTCGGGACGGGACCTCTCCGGACGGTTCGATGTCGGCCGACGTCGAACCTCGACCAATCGCAGCTGCCTTTTTCGATCTTGCCGACGTCATAGGACAAGAGCAGGCGCGACGTGCTCTCGAAGTTGCGGCGGCGGGCGGCCATCACCTTCTCTTTTTGGGTCCGCCCGGCGCGGGGAAGTCGATGCTCGCACGGCGGCTGCCGGGAATACTGCCCTTGATGAACCCCGAAGAGGCCCTCGAAACGACCTGCATCTACTCGGTCTCGACGCGGGTACCGCGCCCCTCAGGTCTGCTTTCGCAGCGCCCTTTCCGTGCCCCGCACCACACGACATCATCAGCAGCATTGATAGGCGGCGGTGCGAGTCCGCAACCGGGAGAGGCGTCACTTGCCCATAACGGTGTCCTGTTCCTCGACGAGTTGACTGAATTTCGACGTGACGTGATCGAGGCTTTGCGGCAGCCGCTTGAAGATCGCCATGTGACGGTGGCGAGGGCCCAGGCGACACTCGATTTTCCGGCCAGCTTCCAGATGGTGGCGGCCACCAACCCGTGCCCCTGTGGCTTCCTGGGCGATGATCGACGGGAGTGCAGTTGCACACCGCCGGCGGTGCAGCGCTACCGGGCCCGGCTCTCCGGGCCGTTGCTCGACCGACTCGATCTGCAGGTGACGGTGCCTGCGGTCCCGTGGCGAGATCTTTCGGCGGATCGCCGCGGTGAAGCCTCCGAGGTAGTGGCCGGCCGGGTCGCCGAGGCGAGGAGCCGACAGGCGCGGAGATTCTCAGGTCGAGGTTCCCACTGCAACGGCGAGATGGGAGCAGAAGCGATACGAAGGTGGGCGAAGCCCGACGCAGATGGGCGCCGGCTGCTCGAGCACGCAAGCCGAGGCCTCGGACTGTCGGCGCGGGCTTACCATCGCATCCTTCGTGTGGCTCGCACAATCGCCGACCTCGCAAGTGAGGAGCAGATCTCGTCGACCCATCTCGCCGAGGCCATCGCCTACCGCTGTCTCGATCGCAGTCCTGCCGCTCGGCCGACAGCTATTGGCGACTGGTCGACTTCTGTGGGCCAGAACGGGCAGGGGAGGTGAACATGAAGGGCATGGTGCATGATCTGAGCTACCACATTGTGCTTGGCACGGCGGATCAGCGTCCGCTCATTTCACCTGGACTCAGGATCGGCCTTTATGCGCTCTTCGCGAAGGTCGTGGAAGGGCGCAATGGTGTGTTGCGAGGGGTTGGAGGGATTCCCAATCATGTCCACCTTCTGGTGCGGCTGCCGCCGTCGGTACTCGTCAGCGACATGGTTGGCTCGCTGAAGACCAAATCTGTGCAATGGGCGGATGGTCTGGGCGGGAACGAGTTCGGTTGGGAGGAAGGCTATGGAGTGTTCTCGGTGAGCAAGGCGCAGGCGTCTTCGGTATTGGCCCTGCTCGAGGATCAAGAAAGGCACCACGTGAGGCGGTCTTTCACCTATGAGTTGCTGGGGCTGATCAACGGCCACGACGAAGAGCCCTCCGGCCTTCACGGGGAAGTCATCGTGCAGTCGGTTGCCCCGATGCCGTCATCGAAGACGACCTAAAAATGCTGCTCACGAAACGCGGAGTCGATCATGACGAACCCTTCCTGCGATGATTATCGCTGCCGTTGCTTTCTATCTGTCGCCGCTCCGCGGCTCCCATCGCACGATCGAAGTATGTCCGCCCACCAGGCATTCGATGGCTGGCCGAATCCGGCGCCGAAGGAGTGTCACGGTGAAACCAGAATGTCATCGATGGAGCGCGAAAAGAGCGTCCCGCTGAAACTCACGATGCCTGCGATGGAGCGCCGGAGGCGCGACAGATGTTTAGCCCGGGGCGTGAGCCCCGGGGACAGAGAAATCAAAAAGTCAATAAGCCCCCGGAGGGGGCGACAGATCATATGCCTGGGGTGTGAACCCCAGGTGGGAAACCGGAGAATGATATGTCAGATACATACGCCAACCTTTCGGATATTTGGTGTTTTCCACCAAGGACCGTTTGCCGTTGATGACCAGAGATGTCCGTGAACAAGTCTTTCCCTACATCGGAGGCATCGTCAAACGGCAGGGCGGCACAACCGTTGCGGTCGGGGGAATGCCGGACCACGTCCATATCGTTGCGCGATTGCCAACCAACGTATGTGTTGCGGATTTCGTGCGAACGGTCAAAGCGAATTCGTCGAAAAAGACGAATGAGCAGGCTACGGGCATGAAATTCGGGTGGCAGCGGGGATATGGAGCATTCTCAGTCAGTCAGTCGGTTCTTTCGGCAGTGGCGCAATACGTTCGAAACCAGCAGCAACAACATCGTCACCGGTCATTCAATGACGAGCTGAAGATGTTGCTCTCTAAACACGGAATCGATTACGACGAACGCTTCCTGCGGTGATCGGTATTGCCGTAGCTTTTATTCTGTCGCCGCTCCGCGGCTTATTTAAATTTGGTTCCTGTTTCCTGGGGCTCACGCCCCAGGCTAATCATCTTTCGCCGCTCCGCGGCTCCCATCGCGCGATGAAGACGTGCTTGCAGAATTTCCCATTGAGCGCATGATTCCGATGATGAAGCGCCGTAGGCGTGTCTTAGTGGAGGCATGTTGTTGGTGATTGAGCGCCGGAGGCGCGACAGACGATTAGCCCGGCGGCGTGAGCCCCGGAGATTGGCGGACGAAGAACGAGTAAGCCCCCGGAGGGGGCGACAGATGGATAGCCCGGGGTGTGAACCCCGGATCTTGCGCTACATCATTGACGGCCACTCGGCGTGAGCCCCAGGGTAGAGAGGCCAACCAGGGAACGAGCCCCCGGAGGGGGCGACAGATGGATAGCCCGGGGTGTGAACCCCGGATCTTGCGCTACATCATTGACGGCCACTTGGCGTGAGCCCCAGGGTAGAGAGGCCAACCAGGGAACGAGCCCCCGGAGGGGGCGACAGATGGATAGCCCGGGGTGTGAACCCCGGATCTTGCGCTACATCATTGACGGCCACTTGGCGTGAGCCCCAGGAACTCGGTTCCAGCTTGTGAATTTATTGACAAGCGGTGATGCACCGTTAGAATGATCGCGCCCGACTGGAGGAGGGGTATGGACCACTACGTCCCAATCCTGATCTTCGCCCTGGTCGCTATCTCCGTTCCGATCATCATCCTGGTTCTGGCCAAGGTGGTGCGGTTCGGGTCCTACGATCCGGTGAAGGCCGAGCCGTACGAGTGTGGGGTGAAGGCAACTTCGTTCGCGCTCGACAAACGATTTTCGATTCGTTACTACGTGATTGCGGTCCTCTTCGTAGTCTTCGACGTGGAAACGATCTTTCTTTTCCCGTGGGCGGTGATTTTCGACAAGCTCGCGCTCTTCGGGTTCGTCGAGATGATGGTCTTTCTGGCCATCCTCCTCGTCGGCTATGTCTACGCGTGGCGAAGGGGGGCTCTCGAATGGGCCTGATCGAAGATCGTTTTTCCAAAAACATCATCACCACGACCTACGACGCGGTCTTCAACTGGGCCCGCCGATCGTCTCTGTGGCCGATGCAGTTCGGACTCGCGTGCTGTGCCATCGAGATGATGTCGACGCTCGACTCGCGCTACGACATGGCCCGGTTCGGCGCCGAGGTCTTTCGCGGCTCGCCGCGCCAGGCGGACATGATGATCGTCTCCGGCACGGTGACCGAGAAGATGGCGCCAATTGTCAAAAGGCTCTACCACCAGATGGCGGATCCGAAGTGGGTGCTCGCGATGGGTTCGTGCGCGATGTGCGGAGGCCCCTACAAGACCTACGCCGTGACCCAGGGGGTAGATCGCATCATTCCGGTTGACGTCTATATCCCGGGCTGCCCACCGCGGCCGGAAGCCCTGCTCTACGGCCTGATGCAGCTCCAGCGCAAGATCGATCGCGAGACCATCGCCCGTACCCGGGCTTCCTGAGGTGGACCATGAGTGATGACAAACCCACCGTTCCGCCCGAAGAGACGCCAGCCGCCGAGGAAAAGGCGCCGGAGCAGGCTGCCGCTCCGGAATCCGGGGAGAAAAAGGATAAACAACCCCTCACCGACGAAGAAAAGGCGGCCAAGATAGCCGAGGCGAAGGCCAAGGCCGCCGCCAAGAAGGCAGCCGAAGCGGCAGAGCCCAAGGATCCCTGGGAAGAAAAACCGGTCCCACCCGCCCACGAGGATGCTTCCGACGATCCCGATGCGGTGGCTCTGGGTGGCGAGATGCCAGGCGTTGTGCTCGGGGCCGACCGTTTCGCCGGCGAGATCACGCTTTCGGTTCCGGCTGACCGCATCGTTGACATCTGCAGTTTCCTCAAACACGACTGCGATTACAAGTTCCTCGTCGACCTCACGGCTGTCGACTGGCCGGAGCGGGAGGAGGGCCGGTTTGACGTCATTTATTGGATGCATCGCCACGATGACTCCAAACGGCTCCGCCTGCAAACAGTGGTCGCCGAAGACGTGTCGATCGCGAGCGTGACCGAGGTCTGGAAGACCGCAGACTGGATGGAACGCGAGGTATACGATCTCTTCGGAATCGTCTTCGATAACCACCCTGGTCTCGAGCGCATCCTGACGTGGGAAGGTTTCAATGGCCACCCTCTACGCAAGGACTTCCCGATCGAGGGCATCGACACCGGCGCCGCCATCTATCCCGACGTCTACCCGCCTGGAGGCGGACCGCAGACCGATGAGGCGGAAGACGGGGAAGAGGGTGCGGTATGACTGGTCCTGACAAATCCCTGCTCGACGTCGAGGAAATGGAGATCAACTTCGGTCCCCAGCACCCGGCGACCCACGGTGTATTGCGGGTCAAGATGAAGCTCGACGGTGAAAAGATCATGGAGGCGAAACCGATCATAGGCTACCTCCACCGCGGCACCGAGAAGCTTTTCGAGACCATGGATTTCCCGCAGTGCATCCCACACACCGACCGGATGGACTATGTCGCAGCGGCGACCAACAATCAGGGCTTCTGCGTCACCATGGAGAAGCTGCTCGGCATCACGATTCCGCCGCGCGCCGCATACATCAGGATGATGCTTGCCGAGATGCAGCGACTGGCATCGCACCTCGTATGGCTTGCGACTCACGCCGTTGATATCGGCGCCATCACGCCGTTCTTCTACACCTTCCGTGAGCGCGACGCGATCCTCGACCTTTTCGAGGAGTATTGTGGCGCCCGGTTGACCCTGAACACCATGAAGATCGGTGGCGTGCCCTTTGAGCTGCCGGATGGTTGGCTCGACCGGTGCTCCGAGTTGGTTGACGGTTTCAACGCCCACGTTGACGAGTACGAAAACCTCCTGACAGAGAACCGGATTTGGAAGAAACGCACAATCGGCGTCGGTGTCGTCAGCGCCGAGGAAGCCATTGAATGGGGTCTCACGGGACCGCCTCTTCGCGGATCTGGAGTGAAGTGGGATATTCGGAAGATCTTTCCCTACGACCGCTACGACGAGATCGATTTCGATGTGCCGATCGGTGAGAGCGGTGATACCTACGATCGATACGTGGTCCGGATAGAGGAGATGCGGCAGTCGGTTCGCATCATCCGCCAGTGCCTCGATCGCCTTCCGGATGGGCCCCACATGGCCAGGGTCCCCAAGGTTCTTCGGGTCAAGGAAGCGGGAATGGTCTACGGTTCGGTCGAGGCGCCCAAGGGCGAACTCGGTTACTTCATCGTGGCCGGCGAAAAGAGCACGGCCCCGTATCGGTGCCGTGTCCGACCGCCTTCGTTCGTCAATCTCCAGGCCTTACCGCTGATGGTCGAGGGGAGCCTGGTAGCTGACCTCGTGGCGGTGATTGGAACGCTCGACATCGTGCTCGGGGAGATCGACCGATGACTGAGTTCCTGACTTCCCCTCTGATGACTTATATCGGCATTCCCCTGGTCAAGGGCGTCGTGATGCTCGTGGTGATGCTCCTGACCATGGCCTACCTGACCTTTGCCGAGCGCAAGATCCTGTCCTATATGCAGGCGCGAATCGGCCCCAATAGGGTCGGCCCCAAGGGGTGGCTGCAGCCGATCGCTGACGGCCTCAAACTTTTCGTCAAGGAAGACCTCATCCCTGGACGCGCCGAGCGCTTCATCTTCGTTCTGGCGCCGATGCTGATTTTCGCGCCCGCCATCCTGGTGTGGGCGGTGATTCCCTGGGGAGAAACCTTCACCATCGCAGGGGTGGAGACCACTTCATTCCTTGCCGACATCAACATCGCTGTCCTGTTCGTGCTCGCGATCTCGTCGGTGGGGGTGTACGGCCTGATTCTCGGTGGCTGGGCGTCGAATAACAAGTTTTCACTCATGGGTGGACTGCGCTCGGCGGCGCAGATGATTTCCTACGAGATCCCACTGGGCTTCTCGGTGGTGGCGGTTTTGTTGATGTCGGGCACGCTGTCTCTGGTTGGAATCGTCGAGGCTCAACGCGACGCCGGTCTGTGGTACGTATTCCCCGGCATCCTCGCATTTGGCATCTACTTCATCTGCGGTATTGCCGAGAACAACCGCAATCCCTTCGACCTCCCGGAAGCCGAGGCTGAGCTTGTCGCCGGTTTCCACACCGAATACTCCGGGATGAAGTTCGCGATGTTCTATCTCGCCGAGTACATCAACATGATGGTGGTGTCATCGCTGGCGGTGATCTTCTTCTTCGGCGGTTGGCTGAGGCCCTTCCCGAATGTCGAGGCCCTGGCGTTTCTCGATCTGATCCCACCGTTCTTCTGGTTCTACGGCAAGATGCTGGGATTCATTTTCCTCTACATCTGGTTCCGCGGCACCTTCCCCCGATACCGGTTCGATCAGCTGATGCAGGTCGGATGGAAGTGGTTGCTTCCGCTCTCGCTTGCCAACGTCGCGCTGGTGGCGTTAGGCGTCCTGTTGCTGAAGGGATGAGCTCATGAGCTTTGGTGACTTCGTACATAAACTAATTCCCACCGATCTTTTCGGTGGGATGGGCGTGACCGGTGCTTACCTTTTCCGCAAGAAGGAGACCATCCAGTACCCGGAAAAGAAGATGGAACCGAAGGACCGCTTCCGCGGGATGTTCGGTTACGATCTCGAGCGCTGCATCGATTGCCACCTCTGCGCCAAGGCCTGCCCGATCGACATCATCTTCATCAGCGATCACACCGAAGTCGAGATAGTTGGTGAGAAGAAGAAAAAGAAAAAGATCATCGATCGCTACGACATCGATGTCAAAAGATGCATGTTCTGTGGTCTCTGTGAAGAGGCCTGCCCGACCGAGCCCAAGGCAATCTGGCTCACCACTAAGAGCTATGAGGGCACGGTCTATGAGCGCAATGAGCGTCTCTACTACAACAAAGAGCGGCTGGCGAACTGGGACGGGCTCACCGCTTTCCCGGGGGTCGTGCTGCCGATCGACGGTCAGGATCCGTCCTCACCAATGAAGAAGCTGGAGACCGAACCAGCAACCTCGGACGAGGCGGCCGGCGGAGGAGCGAGCTGATGGATTTCCTGGTAGCCAACTTCGGCGCCATCCTGTTCTACGTGGTTGCGGCCATCACCGTCGCCGCGGCTGTCGGCGTCGTCACTCTTCGCAACCCAGTGCATGCCGCTGTGTCGCTTCTGCTGACCTTCGTCATGGTGGCGGTGCTTTTCATTATGAACCACGCCGAGTTCCTGGCCGCGGTCCAGGTCCTGGTCTATGCCGGCGGTATCATGGTCCTCTACCTCTTCGTCATCATGCTGGTGAGGATCACAGACATCGGGCCCGGAAAGGTTTTCCTCTCCGGCATCGCACCACTGGCGGTGCTCGGTGGCGTCATTCTCGGCTGTCTGATCGCAATCGGCATCCTGCTCGGATCAATGGCCGCGGGCGATGGTGGCGCTGCCGCGATGACAGCTATCGACGGTGAGACGGTGGGCAACACCGAGGCAGTCGGGTGGCTTTTGTACATGAAGTACCTGGTGCCCTTCGAGGTCGTTTCAGTGGTGTTGTTGGTTGCGATGATCGGAGCCATCGTCTTCGGGAGGCGCGATGCGGCCCTTGCAGGGGCGGGGGAGGAGGTGGAGCCGTGATCGGGGCCACCCACTACGTTGCTCTGTCGCTGATTCTCCTTTGCATCGGCCTTGTTGGACTCATGGTGCGGCGCAACTTCATCACTGTGCTGATGGCACTCGAGCTGATGTTCAATGCCGTCAACATCAATCTGATCGCGTTCTCCTTCCGGCTCGGAGATCTCGCGGGCCAGGTGCTTGCGATCTTCGTGATCACCATCGCCGCCGCCGAAGCTGCGATAGGACTCGGACTGATCATTGCCCTCGTCCGTCTCAAGGACACGGTGGCCTTGGAAGAGGCCGACGAGATGGGAGGTTGACCCGATGAAGTTCTATGACTTGATCTGGTTGATTCCGATCCTTCCTCTTCTCGGGGCCATCTTCAACGGCTTCGTCTCCAACCGGTTGGGCCTCAAGAAGTCGGTGACCAACACCGTTGCTATCCTCGGCTCCGGTCTCGCGTGGTTGCTGGGATGGGCGGCGATCGCGCAGTGGATCCTCGAGCTCGGTGTCCACCACACCCACGTCGTGCGGCTCTTCAGTTGGATCCAGGGCGGTTCGCTGCGAATCCTCGACGGCAGCCTCGCCGAGGTCAACATCTCCGCCTCCTTCCAACTTGATTCGGTATCAGCGTTGATGGTGTTCTTCGTGACCTTTGTCGGCTTCCTGATCCATGTCTACTCGATTGGCTACATGCACGACGAGTCCGACCGGGCCTATGCGCGCTACTTCTCCTACCTCAACCTCTTCATGTTCTCGATGCTGGTGCTGGTGTTGGGCTCGAACCTGGTGGTTCTCTTCGTAGGTTGGGAGGGGGTCGGCCTTTGCTCCTACCTGTTGATCGGCTTCTACTTCGAGAAGGACTGGTGCGCGGCCGCGGGCATGAAGGCGTTCATCGTCAACCGAATCGGAGACTGGGGCTTCCTGCTCGCCATCTTTGCCACCTTCATGGTTTTTGGGACCCTCGAGTTCACCGAGTTCTTCCCGATGGCGGCCGGCCACCCCGAGCACTTCGCGTCGGCAGCGACGGTGATCGGCCTGCTGCTCTTCGTTGGTGCGATCGGTAAGTCGGCCCAGATCCCGCTCTACGTCTGGCTGCCCGACGCGATGGCCGGCCCGACGCCCGTATCGGCCCTGATCCATGCCGCGACCATGGTCACCGCCGGGGTCTACATGGTGGTGCGGTGTAATGTCATTTACCGGCTGAGTCCGACCGCCATGCTGGTGGTCGCGATTGTTGGTGGGATAACTGCGATCTTTGCTGCGACCATCGGTCTCGTCCAGAACGACATTAAGAAGGTCTTGGCCTACTCGACGGTGTCCCAGCTCGGCTACATGTTCCTCGGTGCCGGTGTCGGCGCCTTTGTGGCCGCCATCTTCCACGTTCTGACCCACGCCTTCTTCAAGGCCTGCCTCTTCCTCGGCTCGGGATCGGTGATCCACGCATGCGGCGGCGAGCAGGATATTCGCAAGATGGGCGGCCTCAAGAAGTACATGCCGACCACCTACTGGACCTTCCTGGTCGCGACTCTTGCGATCTCCGGGATACCGATCTTTGCCGGTTTCTTCTCCAAGGACGAGATCCTTTTCAAGGCCTTCGAGGCCGGCGCCTCCGACCTCAACCACTTTGGATCGGCCTACTACGTGCTCTGGATCCTCGGCATGGTGGGCGCGGTACTGACTGCTTTTTATATGTTCCGGCTCGTCTTCATGACGTTCCATGGCGAGTTTCGCGGCGGCGAGGAGGCGGAGCACCATCTCCATGAATCGCCGTGGACCATGACCATGCCGCTGGTCGTGCTGGGTGTGCTGTCGATCTTCGGCGGTCTCGTCGGGATCCCCGGCAAGCTTTTCCACCACCCCGAGTGGAACCTCGTCGAGCGTTTCCTCGAACCGATACTCCTGCCGATCGGTCACGCCGCGGAAGGTGGCCATGACGTCAGTCACCACGCGGTCAGCCTTGGCATGGAGTGGGGGTTGGTCTTCTTGTCGGTAGGCGTCGCGATCTTCGGAATCTGGCTCGCCTACCGCTTCTACATGGGTCCGGGAGCGCTCGCGCGGCCGCGGCGATTGGCTGAACACTTCCCGCTCGCCTACAAGTTGTTGCTCAACAAGTACTGGATGGACGAGATCTACGACGCCACCGTGATTTCCGGCACGGTCAACGGCGCGCGGGGCCTGTGGGAATTTGATGCGAGGGTCGTGGACGGCGCGGTCAACGGCACAGCGCTGACGACCGTTGGTTCGTCCTTTTTGTCGGGAATCTTCGATCTGCGGGTGGTGGACGGTGCGGTCAATCTGATCGCAACCTGTTACGACGTGGCGAGCCGCTGGTTCCGCAAGCTCCAGGTCGGCTTTACCCAGGGATACGCAATGGTGATGGTCTTCGGTGCGGCGATCCTGCTCGCGGTTTTTTACCTCTTCAAATTGAACTAGGGGACGATGATGGACTTTCAATACGGCTGGCTTCTCAACCTGATCTGCTACCTGCCGCTGGCGGGCGCGCTGTTGATGATGGCATTCATCAACAAAGAGAACTCCACTGCGCTCAAAACCTGGGCAACGCTGGTGGTGGGTGTCGACTTCGTGGTCTCGATCCCGCTGTGGTTTCTCTATAAACCAGACGGTGCGGAGTTCCAGTTCGCGACCCAGTTGAAGTGGATCCCGTCGGTGGGCGTCCAGTATCTCTTCGGGGTGGACGGTTTCGCTGTCCTTCTGATCCTACTGACGACCCTGCTCGGTTTTATTGCGGTCTACTGCTCTTACACCGCCATCACCGAGCGCCAGAAGGAGTATTACGTTTTTCTGCTGCTGCTGCAGACCGGCATGCTCGGTGTCTTTTGTTCGCTCGATTTCGTCCTCTTTTATGTCTTCTGGGAAGTCATGCTTGTTCCCATGTACTTCCTGATCGGCGTCTGGGGTGGACCGCGCCGGCTGTACGCAGCGATCAAGTTCTTCCTCTACACCCTGGTTGGTTCGGTGCTGATGCTCGTCGGCATCCTCACCCTGTATTTCTTCAACTCCACCGGGTTGGCCGCTGTCGGGCTCGAGGGTCTCGGCAATGTGGCGACGTTCTCGATTCCGCACCTCTATACCATTGCGCCGCAGATTCCGCCCGAGGTCCAGTTCTGGGTCTTTCTCGCCTTCTTCGTCGGTTTCGCCATCAAGGTGCCGATGTTCCCATTCCACACCTGGTTGCCCGACGCCCACGTCGAAGCGCCAACCGCGGGTTCGGTCATTCTGGCCGCTGTCCTCCTGAAAATGGGGACCTACGGCTTCATTCGCTTCTCGCTGCCGTTGTTGCCCGACGCCACTCTCAAGGCGGTCGGCTGGATCGGGGTTCTGGCAATCGTCGCCATCGTCTATGGCGCATTGGTGGCGATGGCGCAGAAGGACATGAAAAAACTGGTGGCCTACTCATCGGTGAGCCACATGGGCTTTGTCATGCTCGGCATGTTCGCCCTCAACGAGGCCGGTCTGCGCGGCTCGATCCTGCAGATGCTCAACCACGGTGTCTCCACAGGCGCGCTCTTCCTTCTCGTCGGCATCGTCTACGAACGACGTCACAACCGGATGATTGCCGAGTACGGCGGTCTGGCCAAGGTCATGCCCCTGTATGCGACGTTCTTCCTGATCATTACCATGTCGTCGATTGGCCTGCCGACCTTGAACGGCTTCATCGGTGAGTTCTTGATTCTGATTGGTGCTTACAACCATTCGTGGGTGTGGGCCCTCTTTGCCGCCTCCGGCATCGTCCTCGGCGCGGCCTACATGCTGTGGCTGTATCAGCGCGTCTTCTTCGGTGAGCTGTCGAACGAGAAGAACAAGGAGCTGCCGGATCTCAATCGTCGCGAGCAGTGGACCCTGATTCCGTTGATCGTCGTCGCCTTCTGGATTGGGCTCTATCCAAAACCTTTCCTCGATCGAATGGCGCCGACTGTCGACCGCGTCCTGGAACGAGTGGATGTGGCGAGACACGATCAAGGCCCTTCTGCGGGCGATCATGTAGCGGAGTTGGCCCACGCGCCGGCCGGCGAGGCTGCAGGGGAGCACGGGGAGTAGCCGATGACCCTCGCGCAGTTCGTGCCGTTCCTGCCTGAGATTTTCCTCGCCGTTGCGGGCTTCGCCGTGCTTCTGCTCGGCATTCCGCTCGGCCGCGACGGCGTTCGCCCTCTGTCACTTATTGGCGTTGCGTCACTCGGTTTGACCGGCGTTCTGGTGTGGCTGGTGGGACGGCCGGTCGATGGGCCGATGGTCATTCTCGGCGACATGCTGGTGGTCGACCAGATGGCAGTCTTCTTCAAGCTGCTGGTGTTGGCAGCTGGAGCTGTGACCATCTTCATGGCGGCGGGCTACCTCGAGCGATCTGGCTATGGTGGAGGTGAGTTCGTTTCGCTGATTCTTTTTGCCACCGTCGGGATGTTCATCATGTCTTCGGGGGCCAACCTCGCCAGTCTCTACGTTGGCCTCGAGCTGATGGCGCTTTCGGTCTATGTGCTGGTGGGTTACTTCAAGCTCGAAATCAAGTCCAATGAGGGCGCCGTCAAATATTTCGTCCTCGGTGCCGCGTCGTCGGCGATTCTGCTCTATGGCATCTCGTTGATCTACGGCTCCCTTGGAACACTTGATCTGGGTGAGATTCGAGAGTCGCTCATCGCCTTGCCGACCGCGAACCCGATGTTGGTGTTGGGTATCGTCCTGGTGAGTTTCGGCATGCTCTTCAAAGTTGCGGCAGTTCCCTTCCACGTGTGGACGCCGGATGCATATGAGGGTGCGCCAACTCCGGTAACCGCCTTCATCTCGGTGGCTCCGAAGGCGGCCGCGTTCGCGATGTTCATGCGGCTTTTCTTCGACGCCTTTGCCCCCGGAATCGAGCACTGGCGGATCTTATTGTGGATCGCGTCAGCGGCGACGATGATCTATGGCAACGTAGCTGCCCTGACCCAGAACAACGTCAAGCGGATGCTCGCCTATTCATCCATCGCCCACGCCGGATACGCCCTCATGGGCCTCGTGGCATTCAATGAGTTCGGCGCCTGGGCGCTTATGATGTACATGCTGGTCTACGCATTCATGAACCTGGGCGCTTTTGGTTTTGTGATTTTGCTCGAGTCGAAGGGCTATGCGGGCGAGAAGATCACAGACTTCGCCGGTCTCGCACGTCGCCATCCCATCGCTGCCCTCGGCATGCTGATCTTCATGCTCGCTCTGGCCGGGATTCCACCGACTGCCGGCTTCATGGGCAAGCTCTACCTTTTTGCTGCTGCGGTCGAGGGCGGATACGTCTTCCTGACCCTGATTGCAGTCATCATGTCGGCGGTGAGCCTGTTCTACTACTTCCGCATCGTCGTGCAGATGTACCTGCAGGACGGCGAGGAGGAGGGCGTAGAGCCGGCCGAGCTTCTGAGGGACCGTTGGACTGAGGCGATGATCGTGGTGTGTGTCGTCGCCACCATGGTGGTCGGCGTGTGGCCGCGACCGGTCGTGGGTTGGGCCAAGAGCGCGGCAGGTGCTCTGGGCATCATGTAGTGGCATGCTGACCTTCGCGGTCGGCGAAAAGGAGCGCGACCATGGGACGTGGTAAGAAGCAGCTCCGCAGGGCCCGCCTTTGGCTCGACGTATCCATCGTCGGCATCCAGTTCCCGGTCGCAATTGCCCTGGGATATTTCTTCGGCCATTGGCTGGATGGTCTCTTCAACACCGGCCGGTGGATGACCATGATTTTCGCCCTGTTTGGCATTGCCGCAGGTTTTGTCAATTTGTTTCGCATCACCGCGCAAGCGTCTCGTGCGGAGCAAGAGATCGGGAAGCTCGAAGCGGCTGAAGACGGAAAACCTGATGACGACCCAGACACCTCGTGAAGATGATGATTTTTCGACAAGCAGGGTCATCCGTATCACGGCTTTTCTGGTGTTTTTTGGCGCTGTGGCCGAACTTGTGCTTTTTCGCACATGGATCGGCGCTTTGAGCTTGACCGCGGCGGGACTCGTGGCTATGATCAATTTCCGTTGGCTGGAGGTGATCGTGCACCGAGTGGTTCAGCCTGGAAAACCACGACTCGATCGCTGGACAGTTCTGAGGTTTTTTGGTCGCTTGATACTTCTGGCCATCGTTTTCGCGGCTTTCCTCGTGATTCCGCGAGTTGATGCGGTAGCGGTGGCTTTCGGGTTCTCGACGCTGGTCGTAGCGATTGTGATCGAGGGCCTTCGTCAGGTTCGAGTCGGAGGAGGATGATTTGGAACATCCAGTCTCGTTTCTTTTCCACCCAGTCAACAAACTCCTGATCGCGCTCTTCGGGGAATCAAGCAATCGCTATCAAGAGCTTTTGGGTTTGCACGAGGCGGGTTATTGGCTTCCGGACCATGTGGTCATGGCGATGCTCGTCGTGGTTCTGGTCGCAGCCGTTCTGATTCCCACCAGCCGTCGTCTTTCGATTGAGAAACCCGGAAAGCTGCAACAGGTCTTCGAGCTGCTGATCACAGGCCTCGAGGATCTTATCGAGGATGTCGTCGGGCACGGGTTCGGCAAGCGTTTCCTGACCTTCATCATGGGTTTGGCGATATTCATCTTTGTCGGCAATATTTTTGGTCTGTTCTATTTCGTGCAACCGCCGACCGCCAATCCCAACACCACATTTGCACTCTCGATCACCGCGTTCCTCTTCTATAACATCGTTGGCATCAAGTACAACGGGCTCTTCAAGTACCTCAAGCATTTCATGCCGGCCCGTTGCCGTTGCTGGCGCCCCTGATGATACCGATCGAGATCATTTCCCACCTCGCGCGGATCCTGTCACTGGCGCTGCGGCTCTTCGGCAATATCTTTGGAGAGCACACCGCAACCGGGATCTTCTTTCTTATGTTTCCATTTATTTTGCCGTGGCCGATGATGGGTCTGGGGATCTTCGGTTCGTTCCTCCAGGCCTTCATCTTCATTATGCTCACGATGGCGTATCTCAACGGCGCCGTCGGGGCGGAAGAACATTGATCGATATCAGGGAATACCAACCTTTGGGAGGATGAGCATGATTCGACGTTTTGCAGTTCTGGCAGTTATTTTCGTAGCGCTGGCCGTGGCCGCCCCGGCGATCGCCCAGGAGCATGGTGAGGCCGCGGGAGATAGTGACAGCAGCCCGTGGGGGCTCTTTGCACCGGCCATCGCTATCGGTTTCGCGGCGGCCTTCGGTGCGCTCGGCCAGGGCAAAGGCCTTGCCGCGTCGGTCGAGGCAATCGGCCGTAATCCAGGTGCGGTCGGACCGATCCGGATCACCATGATCATCGGTCTGGCGCTGATTGAGTCGCTGGTGATCTACGCGCTGATTATCGCGTTCCTGCTGCTTCCGTAGCCGCGCGCCGCGACAATTTTTGTAGAGGAGCCCTTCGGGGCTCCTTTTTTTCATGAATGGCCGCGCCAGATCCAAGGTATACACCAAGGGGGCCATCAAAGATCTTGCGCTAGATCCGGGGTTAACACCAAGGGAGGCCATCAAAGATCTTGCGCTAGATCCGGGGTTTACACCAAGGGGGCCATCAAAGATCTTGCGCTAGATCCGGGGTTTACACCAAGGGGGCCATCAAAGATCTTGCGCTAGATCCGGGGTTAACACCCCGGGCTATCCATCTGTCGCCCCCTCCGGGGGCTCAATGATTTAATGCGTTCAACCTCCCTGGGGCGCGAGCCCGCCAGCGGCAGCGATTTGTGGACGAGGTCGGGGATCGCCGGCCATCGGCCACTCGCCGGCGACGGTGCGTCACGACGGCCGAAGGCCGTCAGTAGCCCCAGGTACTTTCGTGCCTCCAGCGTTTCATTCGGTCTGCCGTCAAATCGTGGCCGGCAATCCACTCGTTGATCGTGTTTATTGAGCCGCGGAGCGGCGGCATATGCATAGCCTGGGGCGTGAGCCCCAGGAACGAGGAAATCAAACGATGAACAAGCCCCCGGAGGGGGCGACAGACAATTCGCCTGGGGTGTCAGCCGCAGAGGTTCCTGCAAGTCAGCCATTTACAGCTCCGAGGCTGGTATTTCAAGAATGAAACATTTTATGAAATCCACCCGAACAAGGAACGAGACTTGACATCAATGTTTCAATCTTGTAGCATTCCGGAACTGGAGGCCATCTTGACACAAGTAGCCGAACCGAGAATGTGGGATTTCACCACCGGAAAGTTGCCGTATCGCGATCAGCTCTATAAGAGCGCACTGCGGATGACACGCTCGGTGGAGGACGCTGAAGACCTGATACAGGAGACTTACCTCAAGGCGTACAAGTACTATGCGCGCTTCTCCGAGGGCACCAACTTCAAGGCGTGGCTCTTCAAAATCATGAAGAACACCTTCATCAACTCCTATCGCAAGAAGAAGCTGCAGCCGCCGAAGGTCGACTTTGATGATGTCCATGAGGGCCTCGAAGAGACCTTGTTGGAAAAGGGCCGCGGCGATCTCATCGACCCCGAGAGCTGGCTGATGGCGATCGAGATGGATCACGAAGTGCGTGAGGCGCTGCTCAGCTTGCCGCACGACTACAAGATGGTGGTCCTCTTTGCAGACCTCGAGGGTTTCGCCTACAAGGAAATCGCCGACATTCTCGCGGTCCCGGTAGGCACAGTGATGTCCCGCCTCTACCGTGGGCGGCGGATGCTCGAGAAGGCTCTCCTGAGCTTCGGGCGCCGATACAACTACGTCAACGTGCCGCCCGAAAGGCTGCGCGACAACAGTATCGATCTCAAAGAGTTCTTTAGTGAAGAGGTTGCGGCCAACTGAAAACCTCTCGGCCGGAACCTACATTTCGCCGGAAAGGGTTCTCCTTCCCCTTTCCGGCGCTTTTTTGTTCCGATTTCGGGCCGCATTCGATCGTAGAGATCTGAGGGCTTGGCGAAGGTATGCTGTCGAAGCGATCGACTACGGCCCGAAATCGGAGAAGAGGCAAAGATGAAGCAGGTGTGGATTCCGCGAGTTGGTGAACCGGAAGTTCTCGAGGTGAGGGAAGCGCCCGATCCGGAGCCAAAATCCGGTCAGGTTCGGGTCCGGGTCCAGGCGTCCGGCATCAACTTCGCCGACATCATGGCCCGAATGGGGCTCTATCCGGACTCGCCCAATCTGCCGACCGTGGTTGGCTACGAGGTGGCGGGAACCGTTGACGGAGTGGGTGAGGGTGTCGAAGGCTTCAGCGACGGCGATCGCGTCGTTTGCATGACCCGTTTTGGCGGCTACTCGGACGTTGTCTGTGCGCCGCAGGCGGCGGTTCGTACGATTCCAGAGACCCTCGATTTCGAAGGCGCCGCCTCGATCCCCGTCAACTATCTGACCGCCTGGTTGATGCTGGTTCGCCTCGGCAATGTGCGTTCGGGAGAGAAGGTCCTGGTGCATGCCTGCGCGGGCGGCGTCGGCCTGGCCGCGGTTCAGATCTGTCGCCACTTCGGCGCCGAAGTCATCGGCACAGCCTCGGCGGGCAAGCACGAGCGGCTTCTCGAGATGGGCGTGTCGGCCTGCATCGACTACCGCACCCAGGATTTCCAGGAAGAGGTCAAGCGACTGACCGATGGCAGGGGGGTTGACATCGCCCTCGATGCGGTCGGCGGCGAGTCCTTTCGCAAAAGCTACAAGAGCCTCGCCGATCTTGGCCGCCTCTTCATCTTTGGTGCCTCGAGCCTGGCGCCGGGCACCAAGCGATCCTGGATCTCGGCCCTCACCGGTCTGTCGAAGATGGGCTCATTCAAACCGCTGCAATTGATGAGTCACAACAAGGGCGTCTACGGTGTCAACGTCGGCCATCTTTGGCACCACGGCGACGAGCTAACGGCAATGCTCGGCGAGATCCTGAATCTCTTCGCCGATGGTACCTTCAAACCGATGGTCGACCGGAGCTTCCCGTTCAGCGACGCCGCCGCGGCCCACCGCTACATCCAGGAGCGCAAAAACTTCGGCAAGGTCGTGTTGAAACCCGATATTGCTTGAGCTTGAATTCGGGATCTTGAGGTCCTGATCCTCGACGCCCATTAGCCGACTCTACCGGCCCAAAAAACCCGATTGTAGGCGGGTCCCGTAAACGACCCGCCTACAGTTTGGTGCTCACCGATCCGAACTAGAACCGTTGGGCGGGCTCCTAGAATGGCACCGCGGCGGCCGGACCGATGATTACCAGCCTGGGCCGTAATACCCGCCGCCATACCCCCCGTAGCCACCCCAGCCGTAGCCCCAGCCGGGTCCGTATCCGCCGTAGCCATGACTGACGTAGACCGTCGACGAACCCGGGTAGTAGCCGTCCGAGCTGCACGCTGTAAAGGTCAGGGCGATAACGATCACCAACAGGGCCCCAAGGATCACTCTCGTATAGGTTTTCATTCGGTCGCCTCCTTGGAACTGCCGATCTGGTGGATAAACAAAGCCGCCCCGGTGGGGTCGATGATCAAGGCAATAGCACCACGCGCCGGATTATTCTCCGTCGCGAAGATGACCCGGCCGCCGAGCTCTTTGACCTTGGCCTTGGTCGTGTCGAGGTCCTCGACATCGACATAGGGCGCCCATCCGGGTTTGACATCCTCGAGCTCGGCGGGGATCTTGACGATGCCGGTGCGTGGTTCGCCCTGCGAGGTGAAGAGGTGGTACGCCCGGCCTCCCCGGTCGGTCGTGTCGTGGCCGACGCCAACGACGTCAGCGTAAAACGCGGTCGCCTTGTCGATATCGTCGGTCCACAATTCCGCCCACACCCACGATCCCGGCCCTGTGGTCCCACCGATAGGGGTCTTTCCGGATTGAATAAACATGACGGGCGCCTTCTCGCTGTCACCGATGACGGCAAACTTGCCGTAGTTCTTTACCGTGGTGACTTTTTCGTAGACCTCGGCGTTGTTCTCTGCCGCCGAACGCATCGCCTGCTTGAGATCGTTGACCGCGAGCGCGACCAGCCAAAAGGACCTTTCGGCGTCACCGTCTGAGGCGTCGATCTGGCTGATGCTGGCAATGAGACGGCCCTTGTGATTGATCCTATAACCGCCGTCCGCGACCTTTTCCACGTCCCAACCAAAAAGGTCGGCGTAGAATCGGCTTGCGGCCTCGGCGTTCTCGGTGATCAAATCCGCGCCGATGAAGGTGCCGGGCGCCGGCGCCCCCTGCTGCGCTGCTGCCGGTGAAGCTATCGTCAGCGCTGCGATGACGGCCGCGAAGACGACGACCGCGAGCCGACTCCGTATCTTTCTTTCGAATGTCATGCGAGTACCCTTTCTGTTCGTTGAGTCTCTCTTTACATTGAACTGAGACGGAGAGTCTATCAATTCCCAATCGACTGGAACCTGCAGCTATGGTTCACCGGTCCCGATCCACGGTTTTGCCTGGTCCTCGGTGAGAAGCTTCGTCGGTGTCAGGAGCCCACCAGAGATGACGAGTTTGACACCCTCTTCAACCGTGATGTCGAGCGAGGTGAGATCCGATTGCTTGGCCACCACCAGATAACCGGAGGTCGGGTTGGGGGTTGTGGGCACGAAGACCAGGGCGGTTGGTTCGTTGCCGAACGCAGTTGCCTTTCGAAAATCGCGAGTCACAAACCCCAGAGAGCGAACATTTTGGTTTGGAAACGGCAGCAGTACGACCCGACGGAACTCGGCGGTCTCATGGAGCTGGATCGCCTCGGTGATCTGCCGTGCACCCTGGTAGATGGGGCTCAGGAGCGGTAGGCCCGTGATCTTCTTTTCGAAGTAATCGAGCAGCCGACCGCCGAGGACATTGGTCGCCAATACCCCAAGCAGGAAAAGCAGCATCAGCGACACGATCGCGCCGACACCGACCAATGGCTCGCCGACAATCCGTTCGGAGATCGGCCGGAACCACCTGTCCATTAACCCGAAAATGAATCGGGCGAAGAAAATCGTAACCACCAACGGGAGGGCGACCATGAAACCGACCAGCAGTCGGGTACGAATCCAGCGGCCGACGCTCTGCCTGTTCTCGCTGCGTCCGGCGAGATCGCTCAGACGTCTGAAGAAACCGCTTTCCTGGATCGGGTCTTGGTCTGTCATGACCGCTGATTGTAACTCGGCTTGGTACCGAGATATCTATAACACCTGTGAGAACTTGGCTCGAAGGGCCAGGCACGATATGATGTGCGGCCGGAGGTTCGATGGGCGCAGAATCCTTGATGATCATTGGCGGCCAGTGGGGCGATGAGGGCAAGGGCAAGGTTGTCGACCTCCTGTCTTCGGGCTTTGCAGCCGTCGTTCGCTACAACGGCGGTAATAACGCCGGCCATACCGTCCGCTTTGCGGACCGGAAGTTCGCCCTCCACCTCGTGCCCTCCGGCATCATCCATGACGGAGTCACCTGCTATCTCGGATCGGGGATGGTGGTTGACCCGACGGGCCTGGTCGCTGAAATGGAAACCCTCATTGATGAGGGTGTGAAGATCGAAGGTCGGATCAAGCTGTCGCCGCGGGCAACCCTCATCCTGCCGACTCACAAGGCCCTCGACAGCGCCCGCGAGGGCACCCTCGGCGTCGGCAAGATCGGCACAACCGGCCGCGGTATTGGCCCCGCATACCAGGATCGCGCCCAGCGGCGGGCTCTGCGCGCCCATGTCCTTGCTGAACCGCGTCGCTTGCGCGAACGGGCACTCGATCTCATGACGGCCCACAATCGCGAACTTCAGATCCTCTTCGGTGCCGAGCCTGTGGACCTCGAGGGCGCCGTTTCGGAGCTCGAATCGATGGCCCGGCGACTGGCACCCATGATCGATGAAGTAGGCCCCGCGCTTCGCCGTCACCAGGCGGCGGGTGAAGGCGTGCTTTTCGAGGGTGCTCAGGGAGTGCTGCTCGATCTCGCGTGGGGCACCTACCCCTTCGTCACATCTTCCTCCTGTCTGCCCGGCTTTGCCGCCGCTTCCTGCGGCATCGGGCCGAAGCTCCTGGGTCCGGTCATCGGCGTCATGAAAGCTTATGCAACCAGGGTGGGCTCCGGGCCGTTCCCGACCGAGCTCGAAGACACCACCGGCGAGCGCATGCGGGAGCGCGGCGCCGAGTTCGGAACCACAACCGGCAGGCCTCGCCGCTGCGGATGGTTCGATGCGGTTGCAGCCCGCTATGCGGTCGAGGTCGCCGGCATCGACGCCGTCGCCGTCACCAAGCTCGACATTCTGGACGGCTTCGAAACCGTCAAGGTTGCCACCGGCTACCGTCTGCCCGATGGCTCCACAATCGACACATTCCCGGCCGACGCCGAGGTGGCGAAGTCCTTGGAGCCGATCTATGAGGAACTCCCCGGCTGGAGCACCCCGACCGAAGGCGTTGTTGCGGAGGACGATCTGCCGACCGAAGCCGAAAACTACCTGGCATTCCTGGAGGAGAAAATCGGCGCACCGGCGGTCATTGTCTCGACTGGCCCGCGCCGCGAAGAGACCCTGGTTCGCGGAAATTCCGCGCTGTCAGAACAGCTCCGTTCGATCATCACCGGATGACATCCCTCGTGGCCCTTGTCATTCGGCGCGCGAAGGATTATTTTGTGCATTCTGAGTGGGTCGTTAGCTCAGCTGGTAGAGCATCGGACTTTTAATCGGTGGTCCCGGGTTCGAGCCCCGGGCGACCCACCA
>CAVZOK010000007.1:0-24571 GCA_963776765.1 Candidatus Sulfomarinibacteraceae bacterium | reverse complement strand
AACCCCACGCGAGGCGCTCGAACTTCTCGCCGAGCTGCACGAGAAGGTGCATGAGAAGAATTAACTTGCCGCTGGTGGTCGGGCTTCCTGGAACCACGGTCTCTGACGACGACATCGCCCTCCTCGAGAGAGTGCAACCGGCGGGTGTGATCCTCTTTTCGCGCAATATCGAGAGTCCGCAGCAAACGCGGGAGCTGGTCACGTGTCTCAAGGACCTGGACCCTCGGCCATTCGTCACCGCCGACCTCGAGGGTGGCATGGTCAACCGGTTGTCGGGGTTGTGGGGTGAATTGCCGAAGCCCGCCGAAGCCGCCCGCGCCGGACGCCGCGCGGTGAGGGCTCTTGGGCAGGCAGCCGGCGCTGCATGCCGCAGCCTTGGCATTCAGCTCGATCTCGCACCGGTGGTCGATCTCGATTGCGAGGGTGGCTGCCTGAGTGGTCAGGGACGGTGCCTCGGCAGCGATCCTGATCGGGTCGTGGTCCTCGCACGGCCTTTGATGAGGGCCTCGGGAAATGGGGAGTATCAGGCTGCAGCAAGCATTTCCCCGGTCTCGGTCCGGTGCCTGCCGATACCCACGAAGAGCTCCCCGTTCTCGAGGCCGATGAGGAAGATCTCGTCCGACAGCTCAATGTCTTCGAAGAGCTGGGCACCGATTTCCCGGCCGTCATGGTCGCACACGTCGTGACACCGGGGCTGGGAGATGCCGAGCGTCCGGCTTCGTTGTCCAGGACTGTCGTCGAGCGCGCAGCAAATCTGCCCGGGTCGCCGGTCGTGCTCGCTGACGACCTCGAAATGGGCGCGCTCAGTGATTGGGGTGATTTGCCGGAGCGGGTGGTGACAGCGATCCATGCGAGAAACCACGGCATCCTCATTTGTAACGCTTGCGACCGAATCGAGGAGATCGCGAATCACCTGGAGGCTATCGTCGAAGACGATCCGGCCGTAACCAGCCGATTGGCGGAAATGAACGCTCGCATGGGGACTCTGGCCCGTGACCTTCAGCAAAAAGCCGCGGCCGTGCCGACTCCCGACGACGAAACCGTCGAACAGCTCTGGGAGCAAGCGCGCCGCGAAGCGGGCTGACGCCGCTTCGCGGCGAATTCTGAATTTTGAATTCGGAATTCTGAATTCCCTCACCCACCCTCGTTGCCTTGGCCATTCTGGCGAGATTCCGTACTCCGGATTTCGGATTTGCTGTCGGCCTCCGGCCGACGCATCGCACCGTCGCCTGCGGGCGGCTCATGGCCTCCTCCTTCAGATGAGGCCTGATCCGCCTCAGCAGCCGCCGGCGGGTTCGGATTTTCCATCCATCCGCCCAATTCACCAACAAGACGCAAAGGACACCAAGGTTTCACGAAGAGATTCCTGCCTATTCGGAAGGCTTGGCATCGAGATGTCAATCATTCCCGGCCAAAGGTGATGCTGTCTTCCGATGTGATAGGAAAATACAGGTAGAACCTCGGTAAGTATTCCGTAAACTCGGTGCCTTCGCGTTTGGGGCGGGAATGCAGGATCGATAATCTGCGTCTATCTGCGTTATCTGCGGTTTTCAGGGTGATTTGGTGGGCGGATCGAGAATCGAGTATCCAGGATCGAGCATCGGGCGGGTAGTAGGGTGTTCCTAATTCCTCATTCTCTTGGCACAATGCTCCTTGAGCAATTCGCGTGCCGTGATTCTGCTTTCCGGTGGCTTGGATTCGACGACCGTTCTCGCCATCGCGCGGGAGGAAGGTCTCGAGTGCCACTGTCTGACGGTTGACTACGGTCAGCGGCACCGGATCGAGCTCGAGGCGGCACGGAAAGTCGCGAACGCCCTCGGGGCCGCATCACACCGGATCATCGCGCTGAACCTCCGGGCGATTGGCGGCTCGGCCCTCACCGACGACATCGCGGTCCCCAAGGACCAGGGCCCGGAGTCGGGAGAAGTGCCCATCACCTATGTCCCCGCCCGCAACACCGTCATGCTATCGCTGCTTCTGGGCCTCGCTGAAGTGGTCGAGGCCGACCAGCTTTTCATCGGCGCCAACGCGGTCGACTACTCGGGCTATCCTGACTGCCGGCCGGAGTTCCTTCAGGCCTTCGAAAAACTTGCCACAGTTGCCACCGTTGCCGGCGCCGAGCACGGCGTTCAATTCCGAGTCCGTGCGCCCCTGCTCGAGCTGACCAAGGCCGAGATTATTCGCCGGGGCCGCCAGCTCGGAGTCGATTACGGCCTCACCTGGTCGTGCTACGACCCGACTCGCGACGGCCTCGCCTGCGGCCATTGCGATTCGTGCATCCTCCGAAAACGAGGTTTCGAAGAGGCGGGCGTTGAAGATCCAACGAACTACGCACCTCGTTAGCGCGAGCCCCCTTTCCCCCCGGATCGCTCTTCCGTTTCATGAAACGTCAACCCGATTTCGGCTACTTTGAAAACGCCAAGACGCGAAGAGCGCAAAGACAGCACGAAGGATTCCATTGGCCCCATCAAAAGTCTATCTTTGCGGCCTTTGCGGCTTTGCGTTTACGAAGTTGGCCCGTTTGGCAGAAACAGAAAAGAAACGCCATGGCACCGACATCACAGGTCCTCATGGCCATCGCACTTGACAAACTACCTCGGTAGTATTACCTTGGTAGTTCAAGGAGGCCCCAATGGGCAAACACACACTCGGAGAGCTCCAGCACGCCATCATGCGGGTGCTGTGGGCACGTGATGAGGCGACGGTGGCAAAGGTCCACGAGGCGCTGTTTGATGAGCGCGGTCTGGCACCGACAACCATTGCCACCATGCTTCGTAAGATGGAAGACAAGGGCGTTGTCGACCACCGGGTCGAGGACCGCCACTTCGTCTACCGGGCCACGGTCACCGAGGATGAGGTCCGATCGACGATGGTTGGCGAGCTGCTTGACCGACTTTTCGCCGGCGATCCGGCAGCGTTGGTATCGCACCTGGTGGCCGATCACGACATCGACGAGGCGGAAGTCGAGCGTCTGCGCACGCTCCTCGAGAACGCCGAGGCCAGAAAGGAAGAGAACCGATGAGCACGCCGACCATCGCATCCTGGATCCTCACTTATCTGATCCACAGCACAGTGCTGCTCAGCGCCGCCTGGCTGTTTTCGCGCGTTCTGGGTGATCGTCGACTCGCCTTGCAGGAGACCGTCCTCCGCACGGCCCTGATCGGCGGCCTCCTGACAACAACACTGCAGGTAGGATTCAGCGTCGAACCGGTTGGTGGGTCGGTGGACATCGCCGCTTTCCATCAGATGAAAGCAATCTCGGCCAGTGACACCGCCGCCACTGGTGTCATCGCAAGGGATACCGCTCTCTCACCCACGCCGGGCATTCATCCCACCCTCGACTCCTGGCCGGTGGCCCTACTCTCGCTGTGGGCCGTCGGATCGCTTCTGGCGTTGCTGGTTCTCGCCCGCTCGATTTTCGATCTCAGACTGTTGCTCAAGACAAGACGCATTCGCCCAGGAGGGCGGCTCCTCGACCGCCTTGCCGCCGCAATGGGTCTACGGAAATCCGTTCGTCTGAGCACGTCTGCGGCCATCGCAGTACCCTTTGCCACAGGCCTCAAACAACCGGAGATCTGCTGTCCCGAGCGGGTCGAAGATCTCGCCTTAGAACACCAGAAAAGCCTCTTCGCGCACGAGCTGGCCCACCTGGCCCGCCGTGATCCGGCCTGGCAGCTTCTCTACCGGCTCGGTGAGGCCATCCTCTTCCTGCAACCACTCAATCGGCTCGTCAGACGCCGGCTCGAGGAGATCGCGGAACATCTGACCGACGAACGTGCCGTGGCCTGCACCGGCGACCGACTCGGTCTCGCTCGGTGTCTCGTAGTCGTCGCCCACTGGGGCATCTCCGATGTCCCAGGATTGCCGGCAACGGCCTTTGCTTCAGGCCCGCGTCTCGATCGTCGCGTCCGTCGTCTGATATCGGATACCGCCGGCCAATATCGGATAAATCGGTGGACCGCTCCTCTTCTGATCGCGCTGGTCGTCGGGTCGGTGGTCATGTTGCCGGCGATCGCACCTTCTTCCGCTCACGCCGACATTTCGTTCACTGGCTCTGATGCGGCATCGGCTCCGACGTGGTCCACACCCGCGGAGGCCTTCGAGGTCGAGGAGCCTGCAATCCCGGCACCTCTTGCGGTGCCACCTTCGAGCGACGTTTACCCGCCGGTCGCACCGGTGGCCGATGCCGCGCCCGCGCCAGATGTCCCTCCCCGTCCGGCCTCGGAACCACGACCTGTCACTGCACCGACATCCGCGCTTGAACCCGCACCGGCAACCGAGCCAGATTCAAAACGAACGCCGGCCTCTCCGGATTCTCCAGCCGCACCAGAGCCTCCGTCCAAGACTGATACGCCCATATCTGAGGAATCCGATGAGCGTGAGCGTGCAGCTCGAGATGAAACGCGGAAACGACAACTCGAAGAACGGAGAGCGCGCTCTGAAGCTCAAGCGAGGAGCCGAGAGCAGGCGCGCGAGGCCGCGGAACGCTCGCGGCTGACCGAGGTCGAACGCGAGAAACTCCGGGCAGAGGCCCGCGAACTCAGGAAACAGGCCGAGGTTGAGGCCCGCGAACTCATGCGTCAGGCCAGGGAAAACATGCGCCTCACCGCCGCCGAGCGCGAGAAGCTCTGGGCAGACACACACGAACTCAGGAAACAGGCCGAGGCCGAGGCCCGCGAACACATGCGTCAGGCCAGACAACACATGCGCCTCTCCGAAGCCGAACGCGAGGAGATGATGCGTCGAGTCGCAGAGCTCCACGCCGAATCTCGTGAGCTGGCATTCAAAACCGCCCGCGAAGCCAGGGAAGAGTCACGGGTGCTCGCTGAGAGAGCCCGAAGGCTTGCCGAGGAGGCCGAAGCCGAGCGTCAGATAGAGGAAGAGCGGCGCCGGCGCGAACGACCCGAATAGGGGTCATCCGAGAAGAGCGTAGCCGAAGCGACCGGCGACCCCGACGACGAGCGCCAAAACCACCGAGAATGCGGAAATCACGGCGGTGTCCCGCCAGCCGAGCTCCTTCGCCATCACAGCCACGGTGGCTACGCACGGTACGTAGAAGACCACGAAGAGGGTAAAGGTCAACATCTGTCCTTCGGTCATCACCGCCGAGAGATGTGTGGTGCCGAGGGCCTGAACCAGCATTACCAGGGTCAGCTCCTTGCGCAGGATCCCGAAGACCAACGTCATCCCGACAGCCACCGGCAGCCCGAGGCAAAAGACCGTCAACGGCGCCAGCAGTGCATTGATGGTCGCAGCGGCATTCGCCCATTCGAGCAGACCGAGCACCACCGATGACGCCACGAGCAGGGGCCAGGCGATGGTGATGAACTCTTTGAGTGTCAGCCAGGTCTTGGCCGCAAGAGTCTTCAGCTGAGGCAGCTGCAGCTCCGGAATCTCGAGAATCAGCCCCGGCGACGCGCCCTTCATGGTTCGTGCGAGTACGTTACCCAGCAGGATGACGATCAACAGGTTGAGGAGATAGATCCCGAGCGCCCACCATGGTCCCATATAGGCCGCCACCAGACCGAAGATGACGATCGTACGCGCCGAGCACGGGATGAACGAAGCGAGGACGGCGGTGATCCGGCGGTCACGGAGCGATGGAAGAATTCGCGCCGACATGATCGCCGGTACCGAGCACCCGTAGCCGAGGATCAGCGGCAATACCGATTTACCGTGCAGCCCGATGCGGTGCATGAAGTTATCGAGGATGTACGCCATGCGCGGCAAATAGCCGCTGTCCTCGAGGATCGCCAGTCCGATCAGGAAGGGCAGTAAATACGGCAGAACGATGGCCACGCCACCCGCGATACCGGTCAAAGCACCACCGGCCAGAGTTCCGAGAAGGGTCTCCGGCGGAAGCTTTTCAGCCAGGGCAGCTCCGAGCCGATCCGTCAGCTCGATCAGCGGCATCTCGAGCCGCTGACCGACCCGGAACACGACCCAGAACAGGAGACCAAGGATCGCGACCATCACCGGCCCACCCGTCCACGGGTGCAGAAAGATCCGATCCGCCCACTCCCGCCAACCGATCTGTGGGCGTTCAAGGACCACGGCCTCCTCCTCGATACAGTGGGCGACGGCGTGGCGGCTCCCCGAAATCACCTGATCAGCACTCCAGCCGTGGGCTTTCTGCAACACTGCCGCAACTCGCCGAACCTGTTTCTTGAGTTCAGGATGGTGCGCGTAAATCTCGCGCTCAAAATGAGGATCTCTCTCGAGTAACTTTTCCGCGACAAACCGCCTCGGCACGCTGTTGCCGATGCCAGCCACCTCGAGTACGTCGGTCACCTCTTCAAGCGCCTCCTCGACTTCGCGGTCGAGGGTGAGGGCGAAGCTGTCCTCGCCCTTGTGGGCATGTTGCAGCGCTCGCCGAAAGAGCTCCTTCAACCCGAGGCCCCGTCGGCCGACTGTCGGCACCACCGGTACCCCAATCTGCCGCGATAGCTCCTCGTGATCGACCTCCATGCCGCCACGCTTCGCCTCATCCATCATATTGAGAGCAACGATCATCGGCCGTTCGAGCTCGAGTAGCTGCATGGTCAGCTCGAGCGACCTGCCCAGGCGACTGGCATCAACGACGTTGATGATGAGATCGTAGGATTCTTCGAGGAGATAGCCCTCGGCCTTGCCGGAGTCTTTCGTGGAGGAAGTCAGAGAGTAGGTCCCCGGGAGGTCCACCACCTCCACTTCGTGGCCGAGAATCAGCGCCTTGCTGAAGGTGAAGGAAATCGAGGATCCGGGAAAGTTGGCGGTCGCCGCGCGGTAGCCGGCAACCGAGTTGAAGATCGTGCTCTTTCCGGAGTTCGGCTGTCCGGCGAGGACAAACCTCATCGCTGCTCGGTCTCAGCTTCCGGCTGCCGTCGCACCAGCGGTTCCAGTGCGCCGTCCATCTCGACCTGGATCTTCGCGGCAATGCCACGCCCGAGAGCGAGGCGGGTGCCGTTGATCTCAACCAGAACCGGCCCCCGAAAGGGAGCCCGCTCGACCACTGTCAGCCAATCGCCGATATGAATGCCGAGGGTATTGAGGTGGGCGCGAACACGGTGGCCGCCGTCAATCATCATGACGCGTACCTGCCGCTTTATATCCACCGTATCGAGAGCCATCATCGGCTTGCGCACCCCCCAGAACGAGAATCTTATCCGATTGTGAAAATAATTGCGAACAGTATTCAAAAATTCTATTAGTGATTCTCCACGAGTACTTTAGCTCTCTCCCTGGGGGTCTAACAGAAGTCACGGTCATGTCAGAATCGAGACAAATATTGAGAACCAGGCTCTCCCAGCCACCTGCCCAATCAGTGACCAGTGACCAGTAACCAGTGACCGGTGATGGTCGACATCTGAGAATTGACCTCCGCCTCATCGAATGAACGAGATGAAGAAGCGCCGGAGGCGCGACAGATGGTTAGCCTGGGGCGTGAGCCCCAGGGCAAACAGGAAAAATGAACGAAAGCCCCCGGAGGGGGCGACAGATCCTGTTCGTGGCGTGGGCAGCAGGCATCACCGCGATATATCTGTCGCCGCTCCGCGGCTTCCTCTCTTTTTTCTCCTCCGTATCCTGGGGCTCACGCCCCAGGCTATGTATCTGTCGCCGCTCCGCGGCTCGCGAACGCATGCCAGTTTTTCGTCAGGACCAGTGGCCAGTGGCCGGTTGTCAGTTTTCCACGAACTGCCGAATCTGGGACTGATGACTGGTTACTGGTCACTGGTTACTGACTACTGATTACTCAGCTAGCGAATGGGATCACGGTCAGAGAGATATACAATCCCCCACTGGAGGTAGCGATGACCGCACCCGTTTTGACTGTTGAGTTGACCGAACTTCCCGAGCCGAAGGAGTTCAAAGCCGGGATTCGGCGCGCACCCGACCGCGGCGACACGCTGAACGCTCACGACACAAAGGTCGCGTTGGCAAATGCTCTGCGTTACGTGCCCGCCGAACACCACGAAATCGTCGCTCCCGAGTTTCTCGAAGAGCTCAAAACCAGAGGCCGGATATACGGCTATCGCTACCGACCTGCCGGAGAGATCACGGGAAAGCCGATCAACAGCTACATCGGCCGCGTCACCGAGGCGAAGGCGATGCAGGTGATGATCGACAACAATCTCGACTTCGATGTTGCCCTCTACCCTTACGAGCTGGTCACATACGGCGAGTCGGGCCAGGTCTGCCAGAACTGGATGCAATACCTCCTGATCAAACGCTACCTGGAGATAATGGAAAACACCCAGACCCTGGTCGTCAGCTCCGGCCACCCGCTCGGTCTCTTCCCTTCGCGCCCGGAGGCGCCGCGCGCAATCATCACCAACGGCCTCATGATCGGAATGTTCGACACGCCTGAAGATTTCCATCGCCTGGCCGCGCTGGGCTGCGTCAACTATGGTCAGATGACCGCCGGCGGCTGGATGTACATCGGCCCGCAGGGCATTGTCCACGGCACCTATATCACGCTTCTGAATGCGGGACGGCTCTACCTTGGGGTCCCCGAGGACGGCAATCTCGCGGGCAAAACCTTTGTGACCTCGGGCCTCGGTGGGATGTCGGGCGCGCAGCCCAAGGCGCTCGAGATTTCCGGTGGCGCCGGGATTGTCGCCGAGGTCGATCCGTCGCGGGTCGAGACTCGACACTCCCAGGGCTGGGTATCGAAGGTCTCGGATGACCTCGAAACTGCTGTGAAGTGGATGCTCGAAGCAGCCGAAAAAAGCAAACCTCTGTCGATCGCGTACCAGGGCAACGTGGTGGATCTCCTCGAATATCTCGACGCCAACGACATCGCAGTTGATCTCTACTCGGACCAGACCTCATGCCACGTTCCATACGACGGCGGCTATACCCCTGCGGGTGTCACGTTCGACGAGGGTCGCGAGCTGCTGGCTTCCGACCGCGACGCGTTTGCAGAGTTGGTAGACGAGAGTTTGATTCGCCACTTCCAGGTCCTTCAGCATTTGACAGCCAAGGGGGCCCATTTCTGGGACTACGGCAACGCTTTCATGAAGGCGGTTTTCGACGCTGGTGCGCCGGAAATCGCGAAGAACGGCGCCGATACCTCCCAAGGATTCATTTGGCCCTCCTACGTTGAGGACATCATGGGACCGATGTGTTTCGACTATGGTTATGGCCCCTTTCGTTGGGTCTGCCTGTCCGGGAACGCCGAAGACCTTCACAAGACCGATGCCGCGGCGATGGCCAGTATCGACCCCTCTCGTCGCGGCCAGGACCGTGACAACTGGCAGTGGATACACGATGCCGAAACGAACGCCCTGGTAGTCGGCACCCAGGCGCGGATCCTCTATGCCGACGCCGAGGGACGCACCGCGATCGCTCGCGAGTTCAACCGCATGGTTCGGGACGGAGAGATTGGACCGGTGATGATGGGTCGTGACCATCACGACACCGGCGGCACCGATTCACCCTACCGTGAGACCGCCAACATCTACGACGGGTCAAATACAGTCGCCGATATGTCGCACCAGTGCTGGGCCGGCAACGCCGCTCGCGGAATGACGATGGCCGTGCTGTCGAATGGCGGAGGCGTTGGGACCGGCAAAGCCATCAACGGCGGCTTCGGTTTGGTGCTCGACGGCTCAGCAAGGGTTGAGCGCATCCTCGACACCGCCCTCGAGTGGGACGCCATGGGTGGAGTCGCCCGCCGCGCCTGGGCGCGCAACGAAAACGCCATCGAGACGGTCGACACTTGGAACCGCGCCAACGCCGCCCGAGGGCACGTCACCGTGCCACGCGTCGCAGATTCCGCGCTGCTGGATCGGCTTGTCGGAAACGATTGATCCTCGTTACTCGATGCTCGATGCTCGATACTCGATACTCGATACTCGATGCTCGATGCAGTCGATGCTCGATGCTCGATGCTCGATGCTCGATGCTCGATGCTCGATGCTCGATGCTCGATGCTCGATGCTCGATGCTCGATGCTCGATGCTCGATGCTCGATGCTCGATGCTCGATGCTCGATGCTCGATGCTCGATGCTCGATGCTCGATGCTCGACAAATCCATAAATCACCCAGTTGTTTTGTCAAGGGGGGGGCGAGCGGATCGAGTATCCAGTATCGAGTATCGGGTTCGTGGGCGGATCGAGTATCAAGTATCGAGAATCGAGCGGGCGGTAACGCGTTAACGTTCTAACGCTTTAGCGCCGTTAGCGTTAAACTGGATTGATGGACGCTCTCGTCTCCCACCTGCCACCTGAGTTTTTCGGCTTCGTACTCACCCTCGGTCTTTCCCTGCTCATCGGCTTCGAGCGCGAAGAGCACGAGGGGGACGGCATCGGTGGTGTCCGCACCTTTCCGATCATCGGCCTCGGCGGTTTCCTGCTGATCGCCGGATTTCCCGACACCGCCATTCCCTTCGCTTTGGGCTTGGTCGTCATGGGCGGTCTGGTCGCTCTCACCCACTGGCACGCTCTCCAACTCGGTGAGCCCGGCATAACCACCGAAGCCGCGGCGCTGCTCACCTTCACAATTGGTGGCTGCGCCGCCAAAGGCCTGTATTGGATTTCCATCGCCACCGGCGTGGTCGCCGTCATCCTCCTGCACGAAAAGCGGTTTCTCGAGGGGCTCGCCACCGCCCTACCTCGTCACGAGATGCGCACCCTTCTACGTTTTCTTCTTCTTTCTGCAGTGATCCTGCCGGTCGTTCCAAATCGTGTCTTCACGGCCTTCGAGATCAACCCGTTCAAGATCTGGTTGGTGGTGGTAGCGGTTTCCGGGGTTTCCTACGTCAGCTACCTCTTGCGCATGTGGTGGGGAGAAGACCGCGGTCTGATCCTGGCCGGTCTGCTGGGCGGTGCCTACTCCTCGACCGTCACGACAGTGGTCCTCTCCCGCCAGTCCAAGAAGAGGGAGCCGTGTTCGGTCGGATTTGCCGGCGCCATCGTTGCTGCCACCGGCATGATGTATATCCGTCTGTGGATTCTGCTGCTCCTCTTCGCTGCGCCCCTCGCCTACCGACTGACAACCCTTTTCTGGGGATTGGGAATCGCAGCCGTCATTGTCGGCTCACTGCTCGCGCGCACCGCCAAATCTGACAACGGTTGTGAGTTTGAACCAACAACCGACCGCCGTGAGGGCAACCCGCTCGAGATGACCTCGGCATTCACCTTCGCCGCGATATTCCTCGCGATCCTCGTAGCCACGAAAGTGGTCGCGGAACGATTCGGCAGCACCGGTGTACTCGTGATGGCGGCCATCATGGGTGCCGCCGACGTCGACCCCTTCATCCTCGGCCTCACCCAGACAATCGGTTCAGGTCTTGACCTTGGCGTCGCAGCACTGGCGGTCGTGATTGCATCGGCGGTCAACAACCTTATGAAGGGAATCTACGCGGTCGTCTTCGGCTCGACGCGTACCGGCCGGTTGAGCCTCTCGCTACTCGCGTTATTCGGCGCGGTCAGCATCGCCCTTTTCCTGCTGTTCTGACCCGAGTCTCCATTCCTCACAGGTTATCGGCGACCCATCTTCAGCTCACGTCGGCGGCGGCGAGTCGGACGTTGCGTATCGAGCTTCCACCGACGGTGACCCCACAACCACTGATCGGGATGATCGAGTACGAATCTCTCGAGCACTCGGTTGTAGCCGAGAGTGTTGAGATAGATCTCCTCTCTGTGGTTATCAGCAGGGATCCACTCGAGCGGTGGATGGAATTTCATGACGTGGCGGCCATCGCGTTCGCGGTAACTGACCGCCGGAATGACAGGGGCGCCGCTCTGCCTGGCCAGCAACGCCAGGCTTCGATTCGTCCCCGCCTCCTTGCCGAAGAATTCGACTGCAATCGCCTTGGATCCCACTACATTGTGCTGGTCCATGATGAAGATGACGGCATCGTTATTCTCGAGCGCATCGAGGACTCTCGTCAGAGCGTCCGTCTGCCTCATGACCCTCAGACCCGCCTTGCGAAAGCGGCCAAAGACCACTCCTTCCATACCCAGACCAATACGTTTCCGAATCACGTGGAACCGGTTCTGATACTGCTTGAACTGCAGCATCGCCGCTACGGCCGACAGCTCCCAGTTCCCAAAGTGGCCGGTCAGAATGAGGACCCCTCGATTCTGCTCCGCTGCATTCAAGACGTGATCGACACCAAACACATCGACCTGGCTTGCAATGCGGCGTTCCGAGCTCACCATCATCGCCAGGTTTTCAGCGATCGTCTTCGAAAAATGACTGTAAAAACACCGCGCCAGCCGCCGCCGTTCCGGCTCGCTCAGCCGATCACCGAAAACCTGTTGCAGGTTCTCCATTACGATGCGCCGCCGTACGGGAAGCAGGGAGTACACAGCCGACCCGAAAAACGACGGTTTCAGATCGGAGATTTCCGGCACGCCTCCCGTGCCCGCCACGAGGCTCTCTGTGGAGTCGGATGTTGGCGTCTCAGGCATGGCTGGAAAGCACGATACACGAGTTCAGTCCGGCAAATCCGCGGCTTACCACAATCCCCACCGAGGACCTCGGTGTCTGTTGCGTGGCGCTGACCTTCACTCCCCTGCATTCCGGTGAGAGTTCCTCGAGGTTTGCGATCCCAGCGACGCGACCCTCCGCAAGACAAAGAAGGGCGAGGACGCTCTCGATCGCCCCGCTGGCCGCGATGGTGTGGCCCAGAGACCATTTGAAGCCCGTGACCGGGATCGACGAGGCCCCGAAGATCTCGCTGAAGGCTCGTGCCTCACTGGCATCAGAGACCTTTCCGCCATTGCCGTGGGCCGAGATCATCCCGATCTCGTCGGGATGCATTCCACTGTCCTTCAACGCCAGCCGAATCGCCCGGCTCACGCCGTCACCGTCCTCGCGAATCGACAACACACCGGAGGCCTCAGCAACAACCGAGCTACCCAGCACCTCGCCACAGATCTTCGCACCGCGGCGTTTCGCGGCATCCCGCGTTTCCAGGACGAGGGCGCCCGCACCCTCCCCCAGCACGGTGCCATCTCGACTCCGGTCGAACGGCCTCAGTCCTCGGGAACTCAAGAGGCCCAGGGAGGCGTAGTAAGGCAGGGCCTCGAGTTCCGATGCGGAGTCGTAGCCAACCACAATCGCCCGTTCGATTGCTCCGTCCTTCAGGTAGCGGCACGCCTCGGCGATGGCCTGCGAGCCGCTCACTCCGTGCGCGGTGACGTTGGCGTTGGCCCCCTTGAATCCGTATTGGATTCCTACGTATGCCAGCACGTTGTTGGGCAACGTCCGCAACAGCCACATCGGGTGGACTTCCTCCACCGCGCGAACGCCGAACTCCCGCAAATCTCCGGCGGCATTCGCGAGTGGCGCGAGGTAGTCGTGTTGGTAGCGGTATTTGGTGGCCGGCGACCCGACAAAGACGCCGGTGCGGTCGTTGAAGAGGTGGGATCCGCGAGCTCATCCCGGTGTTCAATGATCCCACTATGGGCGACGGCCTGGGCCACGGCATTCAGCCCGATCACGTCCTGTCGAGTAATGAACTTGAGAAGCTTCCGGTCCGAAATCAACTCCCGAGGACTGTAGTCTTTGATCTCGCCTGCGAGGCGGTACGGCCACCCGGCGCTGTCCCAGGTTTCGACTTCCTGGATTCCGCTCTCACCCGCGAGAATCGCTTCCCAGGTCACGGCGGCATCGCCCCCAGAAGCAGTGAGACAGCCGTAACCCGTGATGACGACGCCATTCTTCACGGCTCAACGCCCCCGGTTTTCGACGCGCTGTGGACTGCGAAATACCAGACAACTGTTCGAACCACCGAAACCAAACGAATTGGATAGCACGGCGTCGATCTGCATCGGACGACACCCTTGGGAAACATAGTCGAGATCGCACGCCGGGTCGGGCGTTCTGAGGTTCGCGGTCATCGGAGCAATGGAGTGTTGGATCGCCAGCGCACAGATTATGCCTTCGACCGCGCCTGCAGCAGCGATAAGGTGACCCATCTGAGACTTGGTCGAGCTGACTGCCAGGTCGTTCGCGCGGTCACCAAAGACCGCCTTGATGGCGTTGGTCTCACTCAAATCGTTCATTGGGGTAGAAGTGCCGTGGGCGTTGAGGTAGTCAATCGAGTCAACGGTCTCTCCGGCGTCCTCGAGAGCGCTACGAATGGCCTGAATCGGCCCGTCTCCAGACGGCGGAGAATCAGTGATTCTGTACGAACTCAGCGAATTTCCCTCTCCCGCGATCTCGGCGTAGATCTTCGCGCCCCTGTCCCTGGCCCGTTGCCAGTCTTCCAGGATCATGAACCCCGCGCCCTCCCCGAGAACAAAACCATTGCGGGTGAGATCAAACGGGCGACTGGCCGAACTCGGCCGATCGTTGTCCGTTGAGATAGCTCCGAGCAGACAGAAGCCCGCGAGCCCAATCGGGTTGATCATGGTGTCGTAGCCACCAGCGAGAACGAAGTCTGCTTGCCCGCTGCGGACCACGCGCATCGCCAGGCCAAGCGCCTGGCCGCCGGAAGCGCACGCCGTGTGCAGGTTGGCAGAATAGCCGCGGATATCGTAACGCTTGTGCAGCAGGGCCTGGCCCGCAACCGCTCGATGGCGTGCGAACTCAGGAGAGGAAATGAACCTTGTTCCCTCGGCGCCGAGGCGGGCCAGATCGATCTGCCCATCAACGGCATATTCCCGCTGGAATCGTTGCAGGAAATCGAACTCCATGGTCATCATCCCGCTGCCGGACACCAGGCCCCATCGCTCGGCTGTGGCTGCGGTCGGCCGAACTCCAGCGTCACGAACCGCTTCCTCCGCTGCAGCGAGGGCAAAGAGAGAGAACGGCGTGACGTACTTGAGCGATTTACGATCCTCGACGATCTCTTCCGCCCGTAGATCCTTGACCTCAGCCGCGATCCGGGTTGGAAACCCCGACGCGTCGAAGCCGGCAATCTCGCGCACCCCGGACTCGCCATTGAGGATCGCGTTCCATGTCGATTCAACGTCGTTGCCCAACGGAGTTACCATCCCCAAGCCTGTGACGGCCACTGTTCTCGAAGTTGTCATCGGTTTCCTCCAATGACCGCCGAGTACTCGGCCTGACCGACGCAGACACGTTCTCCGTCAACTTCACAGCGGAATCTCAAGAGAGCATTCTCAGCACTTCGATCCTTCACCTGGACCTTGGCCACCAGGGAGCTACCCGGTTCAACGAAACGGCTCATCTTCACCTTGCGGGCGCCGGTCGGGATGTAGCGGGATCCGCCGTCCTCGAGTAGCTTTTGACCAAGCTGGAGCAGTGATTCCAGAAGCAGAGACAGTGGTAGGACCGGTTTTCTGGGGAAGTGATCCCTCAAGAACGCCTCGCTCCCGGAAAGAGTTCGCACAGCCGTAGCTTCCTTGCAGTTCTCAAAGGAAAGGACTTCGTCGAACGACAGGTCGAACGGCTCGGCGGCACCTCCTCGAGCCTGAGGTCCTTCGGCCAAACCTCCCGGATGACGGATCCTGGCAAAGCGCTCCTGCATCTCCTGCGGGTCGTTGAACTGCTCTATGGGAAGCAACGGACCGAGCGTATTCTCGAGCCTCAAGACCGTCGATCCTTCGACCGACGCCGTCGCGTGGTAAAAAACCGCATCGTCGGTCACCGAGTCGATCGTCGTGTCGAGCAGGACGCTGTCGCCTACGGCGGCCTCACCGATGATCACGACCTCACCAACCACCCCAGCCACCGGCCGCACAGTAAAGTCCTTCGCAGCCATCACACTCCAGGCACCGAGCTGCCCAAGCGCCTCTCCGAGAATGCACGACAGCAGCGTTGTCTCGCCACCGGCGTTTGCCCGTACGAAGGTATCGCGATCCGTAACGCGCTTGATTCCAAGGGCGTGACGTCCCGGATCGAGATCGAGAATCTGATCGACGAAGTGGAACACCGCTCGTCAATCGGATGCGGCTTGCTCGCCCTGCTCCATTTCGCGGATGACAATCTTGCAGAAGGTCTCCGGGGTGAACAGGGTGGGAATGAGAGAGACCTGCATCCCCGGGGTGAAACGATCCTCCGGCACCTCGGAGAGGTACTCTTTCAAATGCTCCAACCCCTTGTCCGTGAGCCGTCCGTGTTCTTCGAAATCCCCGTCCGCAACTCCACTGCGAGCTTCCTGTTCGATCATGCCGCGTGGAATCTTGATCTTGAACTCACGTTCGAGCTGGTAGACCAGGTCGAGAAAATCTATCGACTCCGCACTGTAGTCTTCGACCAGGCTTCCGTCGCGCTGGATCTCCTCTTCGTCGAACGCGAGAACGTCGGCAATGATCTCTCGGACCTTCGGGTAGATGGTGTCGGTATTCATCTTCTCCTCGATTGACGGAGGGCTCACGCCATCTTGAAACCGCCGTCGACGTGAATAATTTCTCCGTTGATGTATTCCCCGTAGCGGGACGCCAGGAAACATACCACGGACGCCACCTCGGCCGGGGTCCCGTACCGGCCCAGGAGTATTCGCTCGAGAGCCTGCTCCCCGGCCAGCTCCCGGACCTCACGACTCATCTCGGTGTCGATGAGACCCGGCGCCACCGCGTTGACCCGAATTTTGCGTGGGGCGAGTTCCACGGCCAGAGCGCGGGTGAAGGCATTGATCGCCCCCTTGCTCGCGGCATAATTCGTCTGGCCCTTACCGCCCTTCTCGCCCGAAACGGAGCTGATGTTGATGATCGCGCCGGCGCGTTGCCGCATCATGACTGGGGCGACCCTTCCGGTGATGTGAAAGACGCCGAGCACATTGGTAGCGAAGACATCGCTGATCTCTTCCTCGGTGAACGCCGGCAGCAAGTTGTCCCGGATCACCCCGGCATTGTTGACGAGAATATCGATGCGATCCGTCCGGTCGAGAACCGACTCCACGGCCCGACCACATTCTTCGGCGTTGCGCACATCCACCTGCAGAGCTGTCACCTGGCCATCGAAGCCCAGGCACTCCGTCTGCAAGCGCTCAGCGGCCTCCCGATCCTGCAAATAGAAGAAGCTGACATCGGCGCCTTCTGCGGCCAGCATTGTGACGATCTCGCGGCCGATGCCCCGACTCCCGCCAGTGACAATCGCCGTTTTCCCACCGATCCCCGAGTCGTTGAAGATCATCCTCGCCTCACCCGACAATGGAGTAGCCCGCGTCAACTACGATCGTTTGCCCCCTGATCGCCTCGGCCTCAGGCAAGCACAGAAGATAGGCGACATCAGCGACATCCGAAGCCCTCAGCTCCCTGCCGAGCTGGGACCGTGCCTTGAACTCCTCGAGCAACTGCTCCCGGTTTGGGAAGTGCTTGATGGCATCGGTATCTACGACTCCAGCCGATATCGTATTCACGGAAATACCTGAAGGCGCCAGCTCAACGCTCAGGGACCGAACCAGCGACTCCAACGCCGCCTTCGAAGCGCCGATGAACGCATATTCCGGGATTGCACGATGGGCCCCCAGGCTTGAGAGCGCCAGCACCCTGGACCCCCGTTCCATCAGCGGCTTCGCTTGCTGCACGAGGTGGTTCAACGCCAGGGCGTTGGTCTCCAAGCACCACCGCCAGTGTTTGGTGGTCATCTCCAGCGCCGGCCTCAGGACACCGCTCGCCGCGTTGCTGACGAGAATGTCGAGCTTGCCGAACCCCTCCCGAATAGCCTCGAACATCTCCTTGACAGCCGGCAAATCGGTGACATCGGCCTGAAAAGTAAACGACCGCACGCCCTCCTCTTCGAGCTCCCGGCGGAGTTCCTCTGCCTCTTCGGCGCTGCTGTAGTAGTTGATACAGATCCCGCAACCGGCGCGCGCCAGCCGGCGGCAGATTGCAGCGCCGATCCCACGCGCGCCACCAGTAACCAACGCCATTTTGCCTTGGAGCGATTGGGGCTCGAGGATAGTAATTTCCTTTCGTTCGAGGTCAGACTAACACGGGAGAGTAACGTATCGATGGAGTCGCCGGACCGTCGTTCACGCCGGATCGGGAGGCGATCCATGGGATGTTCCCGATGCTCTTTTCCTCGCTTCGTTATCTTCTTCGACGACCGATTTTCGCAACTGCACTCTGTCGTCCTGGGTGAAAGTGAATTCTCTCGCCCACGGGCAGAATCGGTCAAGGACAACCCGATCCACCGAAAGATCGAGGATCAGAGGGTAGAGGCGGCAGCCCTCAGGCCGATCGTCGTGGACCGAGCACCGGCCATCGACGAGAAAAATGCAATGGCCATTCACGTTGACGAGCTGCAGGTCGTGATCGTCGTTGACGAAATAGAAGTCCCGTCTCCCCGCTGCCTCGAGCCGTTGGGAATCGGCCTCGGTCAGGGTCATACGGGTATTCAGGCAGCAGCGGTGGCAATCGTTGTCAAAACAGGCATTTCGGCGCCGAGTCATTCCGTATTATCCATCTCCTCACACTGGATACCCCTCATATCTAACTAACTCTGAGGGATGCATGAAATATAACGACAATCAATAATGTCACCTATTAGTACCGTGATCGGGTACCATACCCGACCGAAACAGGTGTCAAAATGTCGGGGGGCGCGAGATGCAAGACATCGGCACGGGAAAGATTGGAGGAATTGGATCTCATCGACCGATCACCGGTCGATCCGATTCAGCCGCGGATGCGAGCCGGCACGAGCACCTGCTTGCCGGCGTTTCAAGGACATTCGCGCTCACCATCCCGCAGCTTCCGGGTGGCCTTCGCGAGGCCGTCACCAACGCCTACCTCTTGTGTCGGATCGCCGACACGATCGAAGACGACCCGCATCTCGACGCCGAAACCAAGGACGCTTTCCACAACGCATTCCTCGACGCCACAGAAACCGGTCGCGGCGCCGAGGATTTCGCTCAGGATCTGTGGCCACGACTTGCGCCGGGCACCCTCGAAGCAGAGATCGAGCTGATCCGGGAAAGCCCCCGGGTCCTGCGGAAGACCCACCAACTCCTGCCACGCCAACGCGGCGCCATCCTGCGGTGCCTGACAACGATGAGTCGCGGCATGGGTCAATTCGAGCGCAGTCGAAGCCGTTCGGGACTCGAGGATGTGGCCGAATACGAGCGCTACTGTTATTTCGTGGCCGGTGTCGTCGGCGAGATGTTGACAGAACTCTTCTGCAGCCACTCGCCGGAAATCGAAGCCAGGCGCGACGACCTCAACGCACGGGCGGTGAGCTTCGGCCTCGGCCTGCAGATGACGAACATTCTCAAAGACGTCTGGGATGACTATGATCACGGCGTCTGCTGGCTGCCGCGCGAGGTCTTCGAGCGCTACGGTTACGACCTGAATGAGCTCCAGCCGCACCACAATGGCAATGGCCCCGCCTTCGCCGCCTCCATGAAACATCTCGTGGGAATCACCCACGGCCACCTGCGGAAAGCTCTCGAGTACACGCTGACAATACCCAACGACGAGACCGGAATCCGGCGGTTTCTGATCTGGGCGGCATTGTTGGCGGCCTCGACGCTACGAAATATTTCTGCCGACCCCTTGTTTACCAATGGGGCACACGTTAAGGTTTCGCGACGCAGGGTCAAAACGATAATGGCCCTGTCGCACGCCTCGATTCGCAGTAATTTCGGCCTCACCGCCCTGTTCAACGCGGCCGCGCGCGGGCTTCCGCTGGAAAGTGGAAACGGGTCTTTAACCACGATTGGAAACGAAACGGAAACACAGTGAGCAGCTCCCTCTTCCCCTCATTCCACAAGCTTTCGGTGCAAGAACGGGTCCGCACGGTACGCGACCGGGGTCTTCTGTCCTCCCAGGAATACAAGGCACTGGTCAACGGCGATACCATCCTCGATGTCAACAACGCCGACACGATGATCGAAAACGTGATCGGCGTCATGGGCCTTCCGATCGGCCTCGGTCTGAACTTCCTCATCAACGGCAAGGATTATGTGGTGCCGCTTGGCGGTGGAGGAACCGTCGATAGTCGCCGCCCTCAGCTTTGCCGCCAAGACCGCCCGCACAACAGGCGGTTTCACCGCCTCGAGCTCCGATCCGATTCTGATCGGCCAGATCCAGCTGGTGGACGTTCCGCACCCGAGCAAAGCACGGCAGCTCTCGAGCATAGGAAGGATGAGGTCCTCAACCTCGCCAACAGCCTCCATCCGAGGATGGTGGCGCGCGGTGGCGGCGCGGTGGACCTCGAGGTGATCATCCACCCCGCCGGAAATGAAACCGTCGAGATGATGGTCGTCCACTTGTTGGTGGACACCCGCGACGCCATGGGCGCGAACCTGGTCAACACCATGTGCGAGGGCGTGGCATCGTTTATCGAAAGCATCACCGGAGGCAAGGTTTTTCTTCGGATCCTGTCCAATCTCGCCGATCGCTCGCTGGTGCGCGCCTCGGTGAAGATCCCGGTCGAGAAGCTGGGGGCCAACGGTTACGACGGCGAGCAGGTGCGCGACGGCATCGTCATTGCCAGCCAGTTTGCCGCCATCGATTCGTACCGGGCTGCGACCCACAACAAGGGAATCATGAATGGCGTCGACGCTGTGGCCCTGGCCACCGGCAACGACTGGCGTGCGGTGGAGGCGGGAGCACACGCTTTTGCCGCAAGAGGCACCCACTACACCTCGCTCTCCCGCTGGACCAAGGCCGAAGACGGCTCGCTTGCCGGCGAGATTGAACTCCCGATCCGGGTCGGCATTGTCGGCGGACCATTACAGTCGAATCCGTCGGTGGCCATGAACCTCCGCCTGTCGAAGGTCGAGTCGTCGCGCGAGCTTGCGGAGGTGATGGCGGCCGTCGGCCTGGCACAAAATTTCTCCGCACTCCGCGCCCTCGTCACAGACGGCATTCAACGTGGCCACATGACCTTGCACGCACGCAGCGTCGCCACCGCCGCAGGTGCGACCCCGGAGATCTTCGATTCGGTGGTCGAAAAGCTGGTGGAGTCTGGAGAGATCAAGATCTGGAAGGCCGAGGAGGTCATCTCTCAGGTCAAGACGGAGATGGGCCATGCGATGACAGGCGACGAACGCGCAGACATGGCCGCCGGTCACGGTAAAATCATCCTCTTTGGCGAGCACGCGGTGGTCTATGGAAGTCGAGCGATCGCCGCCCCGGTGCCGCTCGCGGTACGGGCGCGGATCGTTGATGAAAAAGACGGCGTGTGGCTTGTGATTCCGCGTTGGGGTGTTGAGCAGCGTCTGCGTTCGGACCCGGCCAAACAGATGTCCTTCGAAGTCCCGGCCGCCCTGATGCTCCGTGAGCTTGGTCTCGCCGACCGTTCGATGAGAATCGAAGTCTATTCGGAGATCCCACGGGCCATGGGGCTCGGCGGCTCGGCCGCGGTAGCGGTGGCCATCATCCGGGCACTCGACAGGCACTTCAAACTCGATCTCTCCGACGACCAGGTCAACGCCCTCGCCTACCAGTGCGAGTGCGTCGCCCATGGCACGCCTTCGGGCATCGACAACACCGTTGCGACTTTTGGACAACCTCTGGTTTATCGCAAGGGCGATCCGCCGGAGATTCACTCCCTTCAGCTGTCGGAGCCCGTTACCTTTGTCATCGGGATGACTGGAGTTGAGGGTCTGACCGCCAAGATGGTGGCCCGGGTTCGAGAGGGACGGGAACGCAATCGGGACGTATACGACACGATGTTCAAAGGCATCGACGCCCTCACTCTGCAGGCCATCGAAGCCCTCAAGAAAAATGACCTCGAACGCCTTGGTGAACTCATGAACGTATGCCAGGGTCTTCTCAACGGAATCCAGGTTTCGAGCTGGGAGCTCGAGGAGCTGATCCAGGTCGCGAGAGAGAACGGCGCTCTCGGCGCAAAGCTCACCGGTGGTGGCGGCGGCGGGTCCATGATCGCCCTCTGCCCGGACAACGCCGACAAAGTCATCAAAGCAATGCGCGGCGCGGGCTACCAGGCGATGGAGGTCTCGATTGGCTGAGGCAGCGATTCGCCCAACCCATGAGGTCGTCTCCAGCGAGGAAGAACCCCTCATTCTGGTTGACGAGTCCGACCGCGAGATCGGACACCTCAGCAAGGGTGCGTGCCACGACGGCGACGGTGTACTCCACCGCGCCTTCTCGCTCTTCGTCTTTAACGGTTCTGGAGAACTCCTCCTCCAGCAGCGGAGCGAAGAGAAACGATTGTGGCCTCTCTTCTGGTCCAACTCCTGCTGCAGCCACCCGCGCCGCGGCGAGACCATGGAGTTGGCGACCGAGCGGCGCCTGGCCCAGGAACTCGGAATGACGAGCGATGCTCATCATCTCTTCACATTTCAATACCGGGCGCCCTATCTCGATCTCGGCTCCGAGAACGAGGTGTGTTGGGTCTTTATCGGCCGCAGCGCCGACGTGCCGCAACCCAACGATCACGAAATCGCCGATATCAGATGGATCACGCCCGACGACCTCGATCGGGAGTTCGAGACTCGCCCTGAGATCTTCACGCCCTGGTTCGCGATGGAATGGCCACGGGTGCGGACCGCGTTCCCAGAGATCCTGGGTCTACCGACGGCGGGATGATGGGCATACCTCTGATTCAGCAGCTCCGGGTCGGAGGGTACCTGCTCAAACAGCGTCTCTTGCGTAGAGAACGCTATCCTTTGGTGCTGATGCTTGAGCCACTCTTCCAGTGCAATCTGGCCTGTGCCGGTTGCGGCAAGATTGATCACCCCGACGAAATCCTCAAGAAACGCGTGAGCGTCGGCGATGCGCTGCGCGCAGTTGACGACTGCGGCGCCCCGGTCGTCTCGATCCCCGGCGGCGAACCCCTCATTCACAACGAAATGCCGGAGATTGTCAGAGGCATCGTCGCGCGCAAGAAGTTCGTTTACCTGTGCACCAACGCCCTCCTGCTCGCGCGCAAAATCGACGACTACGAGCCGTCTCCCTATCTCACCTTTTCCGTCCACCTCGACGGCAACCGCGAGCGCCACGACGCTTCGGTGTGCCAGGAGGGCGTCTATGATCGGGCCGTTTCGGCCATCAAACTGGCCCTCGACCGCGGCTTCCGGGTCACCATCAACTGCACCCTCTTCAACGGCGAAGATCCCGACGAGGTCGCCGATTTCTTCGACAATGTCATGGAGATGGGAATCGAAGGGATCACGATCTCGCCCGGATACAGCTACAGCCGGGCACCTCGCCAGGACGTTTTTATGAACCGTCGCGAAAGCAAGGAACTCTTCCGGGGGATCTTCAAGCGTGGTGAGACGCGGAAGAAAAAGTGGGCATTCAACCAATCGTCGCTCTTCCTCGATTTCCTCGCCGGCAACCAGAGTTACCAGTGCACACCCTGGTCGAACCCGACCTACAGCATTTTCGGTTGGCAGAAGCCCTGCTACCTGCTGGTGGACGAAGGCTATGCCGAGACGTTCCAGCAGCTGATGGAGGAGACGCCCTGGGATCACTACGGCGCCGGCCGCAACCCCAAGTGCGACAACTGCATGGCCCACTGCGGCTACGAGGGCACGGCAGTGGCTGACACAGTCGCCCATCCAATCAAGGCGCTCAAGGTGGCGCTGCGGGGTCCGGACACCTCCAAACCGATGGTCCAGGACCCACCCCTCCAGTATCTGGAGGATCACCGGGAAAAGAACAAGCTGCCAGTCAAACAGGCCGGATGATCCCTCGCGGTGAGCACCATCTGGCTGTTGGCCTGCGTTCCCGGCGCCATCATCTGGATCATCATTCTGCTTCTCCCGTGGCGCCCGTGGTCGACTCGTGAACGCCTCCAGGGCGGCGACCCCTCGCCACTGCCTGACACCAGCGATCTCACCGTCCTGATCCCGGCCCGAAACGAGGCCCGGCAGATCGGCCGAACTCTGGCGGCCATCCGCGGGCAGGCGCCGGACGCTGCGGTGCTGATGGTTGACGACCGCTCCGACGATGGCAGCTCTGAGGCGGCGAGAGCGGCCGGGCTGGCGAATCTGAGGATCATCGAAGGGCTGCCGATGCCGGACGGTTGGACCGGCAAACTGTGGGCCCTCGACCAGGGCCTGGCCGAGGTTGAAACTCCGCTGACCCTGCTGCTCGATGCCGATATCGAACTCGGCCCGGGGATCATTTCCGCGTCACTCGAACAGCGACGGACAAAAGACCTGCAGATGGTCTCGCTGATGGCAACCCTCGAGACTCACGGGTTCTGGGAGAAGCTCCTGCTGCCGGCCTTCGTCTACTTTTTCAAGCTGCTCTACCCCTTTCATCTTTCCAACTCCTCGTTTCGGTGGGCTGCGGCAGGTGCTGGCGGCTGCGTTTTGATTGAAACCGACGTCCTGCGCGAGATCGGCGCCTTCGACTCTCTCAAGGGTGAGCTCATCGACGACTGCGCCCTGGCCGCCAAGGTGAAAGCTGCGGACCATCGCATCTGGACCGGGCTCAGCCACTCGGTCGTCAGCCATCGGCAATACGACGGAATCGGAAAGATCTGGGAGATGGTAGCGCGCACTGCCTACACGCAGCTTCGCTATTCACCGTTTCTGCTGGTCGGATGCGTGGCCGCCCTATCGTGGGCCTTCTGGCTGCCCGCACTTGGACTGGCGGTTGGTGACCAAGCGGCGCGAATAGCGTCGATGGCGGCGATGATTGCCATGGTCACCACCTACCTGCCGACCCTGCGCTTCTACCGCCTATCTCCGCTTTGGGCCCTGTTGTTGCCCGTCACCGGGACTCTTTACCTGGCCATGACCATCAA
>CAVZOK010000006.1:0-67588 GCA_963776765.1 Candidatus Sulfomarinibacteraceae bacterium | reverse complement strand
AGTCTCCTCGAGGACCGGCTGGTCGATTTCCTGGGCCAGTACGGCGAACCCGCCGTGGTCGGGCCGCAGTTTGCCGCGGTGCTGGGTGAAGGCGACGGCGAGGAACGACTGGGGCGGTTGATCACGGCCTGCGGCTATGAGGACCGGATCGAGGCTTTCATCCACCAGATCCTGGAGGCGTTGAGCCATGCGTCGCCGCAGGCGGTGGCCCGGGTAAACCTGGGGGGCATCGACCTGCCTCAGGAGTTGCTGTTGGCGTTCCTGGAAGAGATGCTTCCGGGGAGCGGTTTCGTCAACATCCGCGAACTCGAGCACTATGAGGCGCTGTGCAACCTCAAAGTGCCTGCGGGCGAACGGGACAGCCTCCGTCGCGTTCTGCACGAGTATCCGGTGCGGCTCTCGCACCACACGCTGCGCCAGATCCGGCTCTCCGAGAACATCGGCTACCAGTACCTCCCCTTCGCCGATGAGCTTTCACCGGAGGGCCAGGTGCACACCTGGATTGGCCAGTTCCATCAAGGTGTGGTCGAGCAGATGTACGACAATCGAGTGATCCTGGTGCTGCACATGAGCTGCCCGGTGTATTGCCGCTTCTGCTTCCGCAAGCACAAGGAGACGCGCGAACAGTCGCCGCCGACCGTGGCAGACGTGGACGCGGCGTTGGATTATGTTGCCGGCAACGACCACATCCGGGAGGTCGTTCTCACGGGTGGCGAGCCGCTGATGAATCGCAAGACCGTGGAACAGTCGATCTACGGGCTGGCGCGCATCCCCCACGTCGAGACCATACGCCTGGCGGCCCGCACTATCTCGTACTTTCCCCAACTGCTGCGCCGCCGTGGTGAGTTCTGGATCCAGCTCTTGATCAAGGCGCGGGAGGACCTGGCCATCGTCGGCAAACATCTCGAGGTGGCCGGGCACTTCATTCACCCGGACGAGACCTCCATCGCCTCTCTCGAGGTTATCGCCGAGTTGGCGCGCAATGGTATCCCGGTCTACATCCAGACACCGTTTCTTGCCGGCTGCAATGATGCCGGTGAGGTCCTGGTCCGGCTCTACCGAGAACTTCGGCTGCGCGGTGCGGAGATGCACTACATCTTCTTCCCCTGTAGCGCCATCAAGGGCAACCGGCGCTACTGGAGTCCCATCGCGGCAGCCTTACGTGCGGGCAACTTCCTCCGGGCCCAGCTCTCGGATCGGGCGATCCCCCACCTGACCACGGCCACCAAGATCGGCAAGGTCGACTGGCTGACCAGCGGCTGGGCGGTTGAGCGTGACACCGACGATCCGGCGTTCCTGTGGATCCGGACACCGTACACCGCACAGTACTTCTCCCAGTTCGTTGCGGCGGCCGAGGAGATCGAGGGCGTGCGCGAGAACGAGGACGGGATGCTCGAGGTTCGCTTCATGGCTGATATCGGCGATGATGCGTTATTCGTCTCGTCCCGGGTCGAGCTGTCTGGTGTTGACGACGTGGACGACGAGGAGGACCTGCCTTACGATGAGGAACAGATTGCCGAGCTCTACAATCAACTGCCCGACATCGGACCGAAAGTCGTCTCCAGTGGATGCGAGAAGCTCTGTCGCGTGCACCTGACCCGTGTCGAGCTGCGAGCAGACTGCGACGATCGCCAGCTGCGGCAGATCGTGGAATACGTGGCGCCCCGACCGGAGATCACCGACGTCGTGCTGCGCACAGATACGGACCTGCCCAGCTCCCAAAACGAGATCGAGCGCGTCGTGCACGCCCTGCGCGCCGACACGGGCGTGCGGTCGTTCCGGATGCGCAGCCGCGTCTTCCACGACGAGCCGCTGCTCTACGACGCCTCGGTGGTGGAGCGCTACGCGGCCCTCCAGAGCCTGGAGTTGGCTGACCCCGTGCGTTTCGAGCTCGAGACGCTGGTGTTGAGCGCGGAACAGCTCGACGACTCCCACCGTCGGGTGGTCGAGGCTTTCCACCAGCACGGCGTCACGGTCTATCTCAACAGCTGCCTGCTGCACAACGTCAACGACAATGCGGCCGCCATGCGCGCGCTGTCGTCAAAGTGCCGCCGCTTCGGTTTCGAGTTCCACCACCTGTATGTCGCAGGGGCGCAGACCCAACTGCACTGGAACAGCGGACGTCCGGTGGACCTGGACACGATCATCGGCATCGCTACCGAGCTGCGGCGCAACGGCAGCGGCCGCGAGCTGCCGCGCCTGATCGTCTCCACGGAGCTCGGCGAGGTGGACTTCGGGCCGGGCTGCCACATCCGTCGCGGCCCCCGGCGGGGCACGGCGGAGATCACGCTGTGGCCCTACACCATCGACTACTTCCGCGCCATGGATCCGGCCTTCAGCTGGCCCGATGGGGTGCGCGAGGACCAGGGGCATCCGGTGATCACCATGCCCGGCCTGCGATGTGGCTACAGCTGGGGCCCGTCACGTTGCCCTTAGCGGATGCCTGTTCGGAGGGCTCGGCCTCGATACCGCACGGCACATCCACGAGGAAAAAGGCGAGGAGCAGCTCGAGGACCTGACGGCCTTCGAGGCCCCCGAGACCGGTGTCGCGCAGCTCGTCGTCACCGGCAGCATCAACTTCTCGAAATCATGGGCCTACTATGTCTCCAACCCATACCTGGGCTTCGGTCGTGGCTTCGACCGCCAGACCAACGACTCGTGGTCGCTGTTCGACCCGCGACTCGGAATTCCGATGGGCAGGGTGTGTCGGATCACAATCGGCAAGTTCAAAGAACAGTTTTCGACGGAGCGGCTCATGGGTGGTGTCATGGCGGGCATTGAACGGGCGCCGGAAACCTTCGCCACAGCACCTCCCCTGGGGGTTCCTTCTCTTTCTGCCTTGGCAGGATGTCGCTATGCACCTGACATAATAGGTGGATCAACAACTGGAGGCGGGTCTGGTGCCCCTAGCGCCCGAGATGGTCAAAATCGAGCACTCCAGACAGACTGCGACGGCCAGATGGATCTCTCCTATGCCCCAACATCACCCCCGGAAATCTCTCCCCATTTTTCGACATCCACGCCCTTCACCAGGAGCCACAAGCAGAGTGATACTTCAGAAACGAAAGCAACAATGTAGATCGGTTCAACAACCGAGACGTATTCGGGAAAAAGAAACCGCGTGTAGCTCCCCACGAGATATGTAACAGAAGCCGCGATCATCAGCACACCCAATGCCTTTGGGAGGTAGCGCGACTTGAAGATCAAGTACCCGAGCAGGAGGCAGTGAACCCCGAAGAGCAGCAGTCCCAGATCGTACCCGTGCCCATGGAGGTCGAGGAAAAGATATGACAGCGAAGCGAGCTGGTCAGGTTCAAATCCCGACGCGTAGTCGGCACCGTTCAGAAGCAGCCCGGCTGCGTAGTAGTTGAGCAGGTTGAGCGCCAACACGGCGGTTTGAGTCAGCCGAAAGCACATCGCAATAAGGGCCAGCATCTTGCTTACCGGCTTGAGCAGGATGTAGAGAAGCGCGGCCAAAGCGACGTCGCTCAGGAACATGAGGGAATCGGCGAGAAATCCGACACGGAAAAGCCCCTCAGACGCCACGATGTTGTTTGCAGTTGCTACCGCGTTCTCCGACACGATCAGGCCGGATCGCACGAATGCTTCGCCGAATATCCCGGACACGATGATGACGAGGTATAGGGTTCCTGCGACTCTTGAACAGATGATCGGAGAATTCTCTGTTGGATGTTCTGCCATGTCATCCTCCCGTCTGCCGCCTACCTTCTCACCAACATTCTGAGGAGCAATGTCAGCACACCTCCAACGGCCAGGTTGATGAGGCCGACACAAATCAACTCACCGACCGCGCCAAAATGGAGGAACACCACGGAGTTCCCACCAGACGGGGGCCGCCCGAGAAGCCGCTCGATGACACTCCATGCGTTGATGAACTCCGCTTTCGGGCCAAGAATGTAGTCAACGATGACCATCGTCAGCAGGCTCGAGACAGACAATACGGCAAATATTTGAATCGTCTTCATCATCGCGTAACCTCAGATCAAAAGATGCGTTGCTCTATGTTGGAGATCACACAGAACCGAGTCACGGGTGCCATCCATCCGTCAGTTCTGCCCCTCACTGCGAAAGGCGGTGGGGGTGAGTCCTGTCCAGCGCTTGAATGCGCGGTTGAACGCGCTCTGCTCGGAGAAACCGGTGAGAAATGCCACCTCGGTAACTAAATACCGGTTTCCCCGGAGGAGGTTCTCTGCCACCTGGCGGCGAGTCTCCTCAACCATAGCCTTGAACGAAAAGCCCTTTTCGGACAGCCGTCGGTGGAGCGTCCGCTCGCTCATGGCCAGGCGACGGGCGACGTACCCCATTAGGGGAATTCCCTCGCTCAACGAGCGCGAAATCTCGCGCTCGACGAGCGCTTCCACCGGGATCTCAATCTCGAGAGATTCGATCTCCGCTTCGAGATGAGAAATCAGAAAGCGGGAGATTCCGTCGTCTGCCAGGTGATTGGGACGGTCGAGCACCTCGCTCGAGATGGAGAGAGCATCACGACCGGAGGCGTAGCGGACAGGGCATCCGAAATAGCGTTCGTGGGCCGAGATCGACTTGGGAGCCGCGTGTTTCAGGAGCACCGTCCGCGGACGAAAGCGCGGCGATGACGTCTGGCGAATGAGCGAGGTCGCGCTGGCGAGCGTTGCCTCGTTCGAGAGCCTCATTCCGAGCCGCCGCTCCCCGAATCGATGCACGATAAAGTCGATCCCGTCGTCTCGATCGCGGATCTCGTAGGTCAGATTGTCAGTCCACAGTCGGCAGTAGCGCTCGACCCGTTCGAGCGAGCTTCGAATCGTCGGCGCCGACTTCCAAGCCAGGCCGAGGGCACCGTAATCGTCCGGCCGCATCAGCGGGCCGACGCGGAGCGGCAGCTCGAATGCGTTCTCCATATTTGTAGCGATGCGTTCGAGGAGGTCGTAGTACGCATCGTCGGCAATCATCTGCGTCACGTCAAGCGGTTCGTCCGGTTCCAGTCCGACCGAACGCAACAGCACCGGTCCGTCCACCGACTCCCCGGCGGCTTGGATCATTCTCCGAGCGAAAATTGCGGTCACAAAACCCATCTGTCACGACCCCTCGACGTCTGCAACACGACGTCGGGAGATCAGAATTCCGTGTCTCGATCCGTGGATGCCCCGCCTACGCCGTTCCCATCGCGATCAAAAAGAAGGCGGCCGCGGCCAGCGAGGCCGCGGTTCGCACGTGGTTCCACAGGGTCCAGCGGGCAAGGTAAAGATCCCACAGTGACTCCGCCTCGGTATCGTCCGGGCTCACCTTTGCCAGCCTCTCGTTCAACGGCACGTTGCCGACCATCGTGACCCCGATGCATCCGACGACATACAGGAAGCCACCGGTCAGAGCTGGAGCGAGCGACACCCCTGTCTCGGAAAGCATAGAGGCGGCGATCGTAGCCACGCAGAGTACCCCGGTGCCGAAGAACGCCAGGAAGAACAGCGGGTTGATGACGACGACGTTGATCGACTGCATGGCCGCGATGCCTTCCCGGGGCGCCAATCGCCCGAGGGCCTGCATCACAAAGGTCGAGAACGCGTAGAAGATCCCGGCGACCAGGGCGGCGCCGATGGCGGTGACGGAGATCAGCGATGTCATGCGGCATCTCCCACTACCCCGAGCTGCTCGAAGAGCGAGAGCTGGTCGAGGATCTCCCACTCCTCGGCGATCTTCCCGTCCCGGAATCGGCTGCGCACCATGCCGTTGACCCGCACCCGCCGGCCGGTGGCCGAAATCCCGAGCAGATCGCCGCGGTGGGTTCCCGTAAGGGTGAACGCCATCACCGTGGCGTCGTCCGCCACCACCAGATCGTCGATCTGCACCGCGAGGTCCGGGAACGCCGATCGGTAGCTAGCGAAAAGTGCCACCAGCCCGTCCGGGCCGCGGAGCTCTTCCCCTGGGCTGCGATAGACGTAGTCGGGGTGGATGAGCTCGTCGAGTGCCGAGGTGTCGCCCCGGTTGATGAACTCGTCGACAAACCGGAGCATCGCCTGTTTGTTCGTGCCTTTCGCCGAGCCGTTGTCCGCCGCCGGTCGGTTTTCGCTCCGACCGGATATCGCCCACACACCGGTCGCGGCCGCTTTCCGCGCGAAGTCGGCGAAATCGCGCGGTGGGCGCCCCAGGGCCCGTTGTACGCCGTCGGTGGTGGAGGCGTTGCGGCCGTCCAGCACCGTCTCGAACAGGTACCTCGTCAACGACACGACTTCCTCCGGAACCTGCTGCTCGAGCATCCCGCGAACGAATTCCTCGACGGGGATTTGTACGTAGCGCAGCTCGCGGCCGGTAGCCCGGGCGATCTCGTCGACGGCCTGGGCGAAGGTTATCAGGCGCGGGCCCGTGACCTCGTAGATCTGCCCCTCATGACCGGTCTCGGTCAGAGCCGCGACGGCGACATCCGCGATGTCCTCCGCGTCGATGAACGGCTCGCCAACGGCGCCGGCGGGCAGCGCGAGAACACCGTCGCGCAGCGGGTCCACGAAGAAGCCCTCATTGAAGTTCTGGTTGAACCAACTGGCACGGACGACGGTCCAGGCTGGATTCGTGGTGAGTAGGATGCGTTCGCAGCGCTGGGCCTCTTCTTCACCTCGACCCGACAGTAAAACCAATCGCTGCACGCCACGCTCGGCGGCCAGACTCGCGAACTCCTGGATAGCCGGGGGCGCCTCGGGCACGGCCAAATCCGGGAAGTAGGTCACGTAGGCCGCCGATACGCCGTCCAGCGCGACGCCCCACGTTGTTGAGTCGTTCCAATCGAAATGGGTCTCGCCGGAGCGCGACGCGACACGGGTCGCCACGCCTCGAGCGGCGAGCTTCTCGGCGACCCGGCGACCCGTCTTTCCGGTACCCCCAATAATCAGAATGGGCTCATTGCTTTCCATCTTCGTGTCCTCCGTCATTCGGTATTTTCGATCCGTGTGATCGATACGGACGAAGATAACTTCTGATGGAGAACGAGACTTGATCGCGCCTGCCAAGCTGTTGACCGGCGCCGTCAGGGCGTGATGGTGGGAGCGTGCCACCCATGGCAACAATGATGCAATGGTGAACGTGGCACCCATGCCACGCAAGGGTGCCACCCATGTGGCACCCTTGGCACCCATGGAGTGCGGTCGGGGTCGGCTTCAATCGCCGTGGTAGAGGGCGTCGACCCGGGCATGGAAGCGTCGCCGCAGTTCGGGATTTCTTTCGTTCGCAGCCAGGTGCCGGTATTGGGAGTAGATGCGCGCGCGCAGGCTGTCGTTCCACGGTGCAATTTCGAGCACACGGTCGAACAGGCGGAAGTGGTCGGGGGCGGACAGCCCGTCAAGAAACATGGCGAAGGACTCGAGGTACCGGAACTCGGCGGCAAAGGTCTTCTGCAGCCAGGCCCGATCCGGGGCCGTTAGGGCGACGTGCTCAAAGAATCCGCCGTGCGCCCGTCGTTTGAGTTCGAGCAGGAAAACGTGATTGGCCAGCATCTTCCCTTTGCGATCCGCCGCGTAATCCCAGGGGTGGTAGAACTCGTAGCGTGGATGATCGAGCGTGTTGACCGGAGCTGAGGCCACCTCGGCCCGCACTATCTCGTCGCCCGCAACGAAATGCGGCAGCAGCGCCACAGCGGAGGTCAAGCCGTAGCGACGGAGGCTGGCCATCGCCTCACTGCGGCGCTCGAAGCGATCCTGTACCGTCTGGTAGTCGAGCGCGATTGCCTCGTTGCTGCCAACGAGAACTGCGTTGAAGGGCCCTTGGCGGTAGGCCGGCAGGAAATACCACAGCTGCATGTGCTCGAAGCTCTCGCCGAAACTCTTCAGGATCATCTGGAACTGTCGCGGCGGCAGCGTCGCCGGCACCCACTGCACGACCACCCCGCCATCCACCAGGTGGTTGGCGAGCAGCTGGTAGTAGTCAACGGAGTAGGAAAAGCCATTGGACGCATATTCGTCTGCGGTTTTCTCGTCTGCCGTGATCGCATACCAGCGTCGGTCCGTGGTGCGAAGGAAACTGGTAACGTCGTCGGTCACCAGCTCCATCCGGGGATCCTCGAGGACATCGTGGTTCTCATGGGAGAACTGGGCAGCGCCGTCGACGACGGTTGGTTCGATCTCAATCACCGTGATGGCTTCGAGATCCGAATGCCGTGCGCTCTCCCCGGCCAGGATGCCGGAGCCGAGGCCAATCGAGAGCTCGGTCGGCACGTCATCGATCAGCAATCGCGGAAGGTGGGCGAGCAGCAGCTGCTTGAAATGGCTGTTGCCGGTGCCGCCAATGACGATGCCGTCGACACTCATGTGCTTCTCGCCGGTCCGAGGATCCGACTGGACCTTGGTCGTTCCGAGTGGCCCTTCCCGGTAGAAGCTCGTCTCGAAATGCGGTTGCGCGCCATCGGCGGGAAACTGGAAGTCCAGCGGCGCGAGAGACACCAGCACAGCGGCGGCGACCGCTATCGCGGGCACCACGAAACGCCATGACTTGGCGCCACCCGGACGCCAGAATTGCACGGCGAGAATCACCACCCCGAGGATGATGTTGATGATCGCCATGGCGACAATGCCCCCCTGGATGCCAAGCCACGCCAGGAGGAACCAGCCCGGCGCGAGGGCGCCCAGGACGTTGCCGGCCGTATTCACCGCGTAGACGCGTCCGACGTCGGTGCCGGCGCGGTCGAGCTCGCTCACGGCCACATGCCCGACCAACGGGAAGGTTGCGCCGATGAGGGTCGCGGGCACCAGCATCACCAGAAAGGCGATTCCAAAGCTGGCCGCTACCAGCGGGATGGCTTCGGACCAGAGCCCCAGTAAGGTACCGCTGAGCGACTGCGGGTCGCCGACAGCGAACAGCAGCGGTAGCGCCAACGCGGAGAAAATACCCAGCGCGACCTGCAGCCAGCCGAAGGCGGCGACCCGGTCCCGCACCCGGGGGATGAGAAAGCGCACACCCCAGCCCCCAAGGGCAATCCCGGTCAGGAACGCGCTCAGCATCGTCGAGAGCGCATAGGTGGAGTTGCCGAGGATGAACACCAGGGATCGGGTCCAGTAGATCTCGTAGGCAAAGGACGTGAATCCGGAAATACCCAGGGCGACCAGCAGCAGGCGCAGGGTGAAGCGGTCCAGTGGTTCATGTTCGGTTTCTTTTCGCCCTGCCGGAGGCTCACCCTTCGCGTCCACGACCGAAGCATTCTCGTCCGAAGCGGGGACGTATCGGCCGGCGGCGATCCAGGCCGACAGGCCGATCATCAGGTTCCCCGCCATGGCCAGGTAGGCTGGCATGTGCAGGCCTACCGCGCCGATCAACCAGAAGCCGGTGACCAAAACGCCGATGACGGCTCCGGCGGTATTGACCGCGTACAGTGTGCCGAGACGTAGCCCGACCCGGTCGAGATCGTCGACAACGAGTCGGCCGAGCACCGGAAGGGTTGCCCCCATGAGGATCGTCGGGCCCATCACCAGCGCGAATGCGCAGAGGAAACGGACCGCCGCGAGCAGTGGCGCCATGCCGCCGGTCAAGTCGTACAGCGCTGGATAGAGCGCGTCCAGTCGATCGAGTGCCAGGTGCGACACACCCGCCGCGATGGCAATCCCGATCTCGATTCGGGCATAGAGGCGCAGCCGGTCAGGCACTCGGTCGGCGACGCGGCCGAAATACCAGCTGCCGATGGCCAGACCGCCCATGAATGCCGCCAAAACCGTTCCGACGGCGACGGCAGTGGAACCGAACACGTGCGTCATCATCCGTGTCCAGACCACCTGGTAGACCAGAGCCAGGGCACCCGAGACGAAGAACAGGACAAGCACGGTGGCGAGGAGTCCGCGCGGGCGTGGGGTCTGATTCATGGGCGTATCTTAGCGAATGGAGACGGAGTTTCAAGGAGGTTCCCGAGTCGACGGTACCGGTCAGGTCGACAAGTTCGGTAAAGGTGCCATAAAGGTAAAGGTTGGGTGCGAGGCATCAAATCCCGCAATTGGCACCCATGCGTGGCACCCATGTGCGCCCGTTGACAACAATGGTGCAATGGTGAACGTGGCACCCATGGGTGGAACCCGAAAACCCTGGCACGATTTTAACGTATACTAAGTCTCAATACCTTGACTCGAGGGACTCGTCAACCGAAAGGAGAGCTACCGTGAACACAAGAGCAATCGCCGTGATGGCCTTGGCGTGCCTGCTGGTACCGGCTGGAGCAATGGCCGGGGATGAAGCGGCCGAGGCGTTTGAGCAGATGAAAGGCCTCGCCGGAACCTGGGAGGTCGAGATGCCCGACGGTTCCGCCACCATCAAGTACCGGGTCGGGTCAGCCGGTAGCGTTGTCATAGAGGACCTTTTTCCAGGGACCGACCACGAGATGATGACCGTTTACCACCTCGACGGTGACCAGTTGGTGGCGACCCACTACTGTGCCATGGGCAACCAGCCGCGGTTCAAGCTCGACTCTGCGAGCACCGCGTCCGAGGGGCTTCACTTCGCATTTAACGGTGGCAGCAACATGGAGCCCGAAGACGCCCACGTCCACGAGGCAACCATCCGTATCGTGGACGCCGACCATGTCGAGGCGACGTGGACTGCTTGGAAGGACGGCAAGCCCGATCACGAGATGACGTTCTCGATGACCCGCGAAATGGGCGAGTAAAAGGTGCCGGGTACGGAGTTACGCAGTAATACCTCATAACTCCGTAACTACGTACTTGGCACCCATGTCGAGATCACGGACCTCGCGCAAAGCCTCGATGAATTCCACTGCCTCGAAGTCATCGTCAAACACGAGCTCGCCCCGCGCAACGCGGCAGTAAACGTGATACGTCGCTTCAGGGAGAAACAGGCGAGGGTGTCGCGGCATGGGACTCCTCCCATGCGCGGACGGGACGAGTCAATTCTACTCATCCACCCCCAAAACTCAACAATTGTGTAATTGTGAACGTGGCACCCACTGAGCACCCATGCATGTTACCGATAGACCTCACTTCGGTGGCCAATTCTGATGACGACTACGACGAGCCTATCTTCCTCGATCGTATAGACGATTCTGTAATCCCCCTCACGAACGCGATACAGCGGCTCTTTGGGACCCAGGAGCTTCTTCGCCGATTTCGGGCGCGGTTGTTTTTCGAGCCTTTCGATCCGACGAAAGATGCGTTTTTGGATGGGGGAGTCGAGCTTCTTGAGCTGACGTCGAGCGGCTGGAGAGAACTCGACTACGAAGGACATCGCGGATTACAGCCCGAACTCTTCGCGAATTTTCTTCAGAGGGATCGTTCCCTTCTTCCTCGCTTCGCGGAGTGCCTTCTCGGCCTCGCGGATGTCGATCTCGTCCTCGAGGCGCTCGATCAGCTCGAGGTCTTCAATTGGAACCACAGCCGCCACCGCTTTTCCGCGTCGCGTGATGCGAACGCGGTCCTTGGCATAGGCGACGCGATTCAATACGTCGGCCATCCTTTCGCGTGCATCGGTGGAGTTCATTGTGTCGGTCATCGTGCCTCCTGTACATAATGTACGTTACGTACAGAGGGATTTCAAGGGTAATCCAGCAATTCGCTGCACGAATTGCTGAAGAATGACAATCGATGGACGGCAGCTACTCTTCCTCATCGAAGTAGCCATCGAAGTACTCCACGTCAGGATCTCGGCGAAGGTGGCGCGAGTACCGCGATAGCGAGCTGCCTTCGAGCTTCAACAGATAGGCGAGATCGGCCGCGCGATAACAGATCTGCATCACGAGTTTTTCACTAGGGTGCCACATGTCACATTGACGCATTGTTGCGTGCAGCCAATGAGATCTTCCGGTCGAGGAAATCGAGGCGGAGGCGGAAGCCGCGGTTGTTTCTCTGTGCACAATAAGTCAATGCGACCTGTGGCACCCATGAGTATCCGCCAGTCGTAGGTTTCGCGAACCTCCCGTACCTTTTCGACGAACTCTTCCGCCTCATACGGGTCGTCAAAAACGAACTCGCCGCGAGCGACGCGGCAATACACGTGATAGGTGGCTCCTGGAACAAAGAGGCGGGGTTTTCGCGCCATGGGATTCCTCCCAAGCGCGGACGGGACAAGACGATTCTACTCAGCAGACTTCAGAAAGCAAGATTGAGTGATTGCGAAGGGTGGCACCCATGATTCGCCCACTTTTTCTGGCACCGCTTCCCCGTTTATTCATGAATTTTGCAAGAGGCTCACGTGGCACCCATCAGGTGAGGAATCAACAAGTGTGGAAGTGTGAACGCGGCACCCATGATGTGGCACCCAGGAACAATTGTGCAATTGTGAACGTGGCACCCATGCTGACCTAGAACTCTGTCTATTGTGAATTGGGGGCTCGGGTGGAATGCCAGCATTCTACCCGAGCGTGATTTCAGCTGCGGTCATTGATAGATCTGTTTGATCGCTTCGCGCAGCACCTCGTCGAAGTTGTCGGGAAACTCGTGTCCTTTCCCCTCCATAACGATGTAGTTCACCGGATTCCCGGCCTCTTCGAAGTTGGAGACGGTGGTCTCGGCCGACGCGGCAGCCCAGTCCTCAGCCCCGACGAATATCGTCCCTCGAACGCCGCGCGCGGCGGCGGCCCGAGCGGTCTCGAGCGGAAGGGGGGTTCTGGTTGCGGGACAGCCGGCGATGAATCCCTTGGCCGGGATGGTCCCTTCGGCTGCCATGAAAAGTGCGAGGTTGCCTCCCTGGGAAAACCCCGCCAGCGTCACTTGGCCGGTGTCCACAGCGTATGCCCCGACGACTTCCTGATACAGGCCAAGGACCTCATCCTGTGCCGTAGGCACACTGTAGATATCGACTCCGCCGAGGTCCCAGCGATACGACTTGGTGTCGGCCCGCCAGCTGGACTGGACATAGGCGATGATCACATCGTCGCCGATCGCCGTGGGGTCCCAGCGGTCCATCGCCTTAACGATGCTTTGATTGCCGCCGTGGATGATCATCACCAGAGGGTAGGAAGCTTCTGGTGAATAGGACGCCGGTTTGATCACCTTGTATTCCGGCTTGGACTCACTCTGGGCTATCTCGCGCATCTGGTTGTTCCTGGCCACGAGTTTCCTGAACCGGTCATTCCTGCGTACGCCGTCATAGGTGTCCGACCGAGGAATCACAAAATAGAAAAACCCTTCCTCGATGCCCTTTTCCCAGACGGTCAAGGCCTCCTCGGTACGTCCGGCATCAAAAAGGATATTCATGGTCAAGTCAGAGACCTCGAACTCGCGACCCTGAAGTTTCGGTGCAGTCTGTTCGACCAGGGCCAGCGCTTCTTCAAATTTCTCCAGTTCCAAGAGGGTGATGGCGGCCTTCTCGATTTCGCTCCAGGTGGACGGGACAGGTCCATTCGTCTGCGCGAAAGTCGAGGTGCACATCAGGATGAGGCCAACGGCCAGGGTTGGTTTGAGTCGAGGAGGCAGCATGATTTTTCCTTTGATTCGTGCGGTTTCTGATTGATTGAATGATCCCGACGCCCACCGGGCAGACGTCACTTCGCGTCTCGTTGTCGATCAGAATTCCCTGATCTGAAGTGGTATATCGAATATGACCGGATTCGGGAAAGTGAGTTCGATCCGCTGGGAGATAGTTTCGATTTCGTCGGCTTCTGACGGCAGGTGCATGAAAACCGTGCGATCGACATTCATCCAGCGGTCAAGAATGGCCCTGGTTTCTTCGGACCAGTCAAAGTACTCGAGAAACACGATATCGAGGTCCACTTTCTCGAAGAACCCATTGTTGAACAGTTCGGGGTTTTGGGAGAGGACGGCGTCACCGACATGGAGGAGCCTCTTGCCGCCGACCTCAACGAGATAGATCAGATTTTCGACATCTCTGTGCCTGTCGATCTTCTCACCGGTCTTGGGGTCCTCGGTCACGTACTCGGAGTGCTTGAGCCGATATGCCCGGACGCCGATACCGGCCACATCCAGCGCGGTCGAATCGAATAGCTCGAGGTCAACCTCAATGACTCGCTCCTCGATCTCCTGCTCCGTTGCACCGGCTGCGTCGAGAGCCGTGACCATCTGTGGCGGCCCAATCACGAGGGCCGACGAATCGTTTCGCAACCGACGAATGACCGATTGAGGACTGAAGTGATCCGGATGGGCGTGGGTGACCAGAATCAATTCCACCACGTCAAAAGGCGCTTCTGCGTTCTCCATCTTTCGCAGCGTCGTCTCATCAGGGACGTGACACCAGGTGATCGATTGGTTGTCGAACAGGGCGTCTATCAAGACCTTCTTCGCGCCGACCTCGATCAGAAACCCTTCGTTGGCGACATAGTGGACCTTTGCTGCATTTTCGGCCGCTGACGTTGACGCCATCACCATCACCAGGATGGCAGCTCCGACGATACCCAATGTTGACCGCAATCCGACCTCCCCACAGATACGACACCCGGCAAGAACTACGAGGACACTCGACCGAAGGTTTTATTCAGTTTTCGCAGGTTGCCACACATGAGTGCGATAGGCGCCATCCTTCGCATCGGTGCCACGTACCGAATTGTCGAATAGTCAGTGCTCCAGGGTGCCACCTATCCTTCTCACAATTCAACGATTCGGTGCGTGGCACCCATGGAGCCCGTGATCAGTGGCACCCATGCAATTCAACAATTCGGTACGTGGCACCCATGATGATGGTGAACGTGGCACCCATGTGTAAGTGTTTACGTGGCACCCATGATGATGGTGAACGTGGCACCCATGTGAAAGTGTTTACGTGGCACCCATGTGACAACAATGGTGCAATGGTGAACGTGGCACCCATGGATGGGTGCAATACTCGGGTTGTTCGGTTGAGTGGTCTTCGACTTCGATCATAGGTGGAGAGTGTTTAATGCCGGGAAGATTTCACACAAAGCGAGGTTTCCTGTTGGTTCTCATGGTGTTCGCTACGGCTTGCGGAGGGATGGAGGTCGAGCTTCCCGATTCCGATGTATTTATTGAATGGGCCTCGAACCACGCCATCGCCCTCGACGGCCGCGACTTCTCACTCTCCGGGACCGATCTACAATCCCTTCGATCGGCTGTTGGTTCTGCTCGAATTGTCGGTATCGGCGAGAGTCGCCACGACACCCGAGAACAGCTCCTCCTGAAAGGCAGGCTGGTTCGCTATTTGATCGAGGATCTCGGTTTTCGTGCCCTGATCCTCGAGGAAAGCGCCCCGCATGCGGAGTCACTCGATCGGTACGTCACGTCTGGCGAGGGCGATCTTCGAGATCTCATGAATCATCTTGCCGGCTGGTATCTCTGGGACACGGAGGAGATGTTTGAGGTTGTCCAGTGGGTCCGTCATTTCAATGAGGGTCGGGATCCTTTTCAGCAGGTCCGGATCTTTGGAGCAGATATCACAGCTCCGGCTCCGGGGGTCCAGGGAGTCCTCGATTCTCTCGAAGCCAGCGGGGTGGACACCCGTCTCGATGCTCGCGCGCTTGGCCTTGATATCCAACAGGGCGACTTTTGGCCCACGACCTGGGAGAGATACGCAGCACTTTCAGACCAACGACGGCGAGAGCTCGGCCTAAATTATGAGGAGTTAATCGGCGTCGTGACAGCGGAAAGAACGAGGATGGTCGCGTCACTTTCCGAGGACGCGTACGAGCGGGCGCTCTTTTTGGCCGAGGTCGGAAGGGCTGGGAATTCCCTATTTCTGTCTTCAAACCGTGAGGAGGGCGGGGCCATACGGGAGCGCGGGATGGCGCAAGCGACGTTGAGGGTTCTCAATCGAGAGATGCCAGGTGAAAAAGCGATCTTATGGGCTCACAACCTGCACGTGGCAAAGAGTTCGTTCCGTATGCCGGGTCTCGCCGAGGGTGCGCTCGAGCCGATGGGTGTGCAGTTGGCCGAAGAACTCGGTGACGCCTACATCGCTATCGGTGGGACCTTTGGGACGGGATCATACCCGCCGGATCTTCCACCGGGCGAACGCTTGTTCGAGGCGGTTTCAGAAGACGTCATGGACGGCGCCATGGCGGCCGTTCACGTGCCCTGCTTTCTGGTCGATCTGCGTGGAGTTGAGCAGAATTCCGCCCCTGCCAGATGGCTCCGGCAGGATCGGGAGTGGATTGCACAGGATTCAATGGCCGTCCTCGCACCAGGTACGGCATTCGACCTCGTGTACTTCGTGAACGAGATCTCGCGTTCGCTACCGACGCCGATGGCGCTCGAGCGCTACCAGACAATCGGGCGGTAGTGCCGGCAGGTCGCCCCTTGCTAGGGTGCCACACTTCGCATTGACGCATTGTCGCGTGCAGCTGACGAGATCTTTTGGTCGAGGAAATCGAGGCGGAGGCGGAAGCCGCAGTCTTTTCTCTGTCGGTGGAGCCCAATGTTGAGCCATCGCCACAAATCAACAATGAGTCAACACGGGTATCTCCTTTGCTCAGGTAGGCCGGCTGTGTGGATCCCCGGGCGCCAAAACGGGCGGGGGTAAACCCCGCCCCTACGGTGGTTAGGGCGACTCCCACAGTGTTCACCAGTGTGGTTGGAACGCTGGTGAACGGGTGCGTCACGCGACGTGCGAAGTCCTATGTAGGGGAGGGGTTTACCCCCTCCCTCCTCGCTCCTCAGGGACTCACCACCTGAGCAAAGGAGATACCCGTGATGAGTCAATGCGACCAGTGGCACCCATGAGGGCAAGAACTATTATGGCTATCCAAGAGGCAATGATTACTCGAAGGACCAACAACTCTGGCCGGTGCTTGAGTACAGTATTGTAGTTAAGTAGCTAACAAGCATTTACACGGGGCATCAACAGGCACCTCTGGCTAGCGTGCCGAGTGTCATATCGTCAGACTAGGCTACCAATGGTGAACGTGGCCCACCCCTCACAACGCAACAATGCGGAACGTGGCACCCATGAACAATTCTTGACAATGGTGCAATGGTGAACGTGGCACCCATGTAAAGCCTGGCACCAATATGATGAACGTGGCACCCATGCGTGATTTGCGGAATCGTGGATACTGGCACATGGAGATTGTTCGCGTCTATCTCGATCAGAAGGACTTCAGCAGGATTGGCAAGGGCCTCGCTGGGAATCCACTGTGCCGCGAGGATGTGGAGGTTTTTAGGTGGCTTCTTGATTTTGTCAGGGCAGGGCGTGTGCGTGTCTACTTTTCATGGTGTCATGCAGTAGAAACACTTCGGTATGACGAAGACAAAATCGATGTTCTAGAGCCATACTGTGAAGCAATCGACAGTCTGACGCAGGGCCACTGCATATGCTGGCCTGTCACCATCCTGCAGCTAGAGACCACCCTCTGGCTAGCCCGCGAATTTGATGTAACTCACTCAGTACCAGCTGACTATCCTTATGGAAAGACTGTCGATGCGTTTCCGCCAATTCCATATCATGCGTTTGGCCCATTGGAAACAGTGGTCAAAAAACAACTTGAGCGGAGGCTGTCGATAGGCCCATTGATCAATCTCAGCAGGCAATACCCGAATTTCAAGAAACTCGGCACGTTCTTCGACGAATTATCAGGCGCCATCGCTACCGAGTTGCGTATGGAACAGAAGGAGTACGGCGCAAATGGAATGGATGCGAAGACTATGGAACGGCGCTTGGTTGAGATCTTCCTCGGCCAAATCACCCAGGAGATAGACAAGTACTGTGCTGAACACGGAGTTGACACGGATCAGGCCCGTGACAAGCTGAAAGCTTCCAGACTTGCCGGCATCCCCATCCTCCATGCAGTGATCACATTTGCCGTTGAGTACTACAAACGGCACCGCGGGAGCCCGGAGCGTGGGAGGAAACCGAGACGGAGCGATTTCCTGGATCTACACCACGTACGCTCCCTTCCTTATGTAGACATATTCAGCTGTGATGCGTTCTTTGCTGAAGTGGCGGCAAAGGCGGCAGAGGCCTTCGGGGCGCGGGTCGCGCCAAATCTGATTACTGTCAGAAGAATCCTTGAAATGGACTACAATCTGAAACCCTGAGTGCCCGTTACCTTCACCAGCCACACCAACGGCATTCTGCTAACCCGCATATCTCACCGGTAGGCAAGAAAGAGGCTCCAGACTTGGTGTAAAATACTGTTGTCAAAGACAGTTACACCTAAGAAAGGAGCCCAGATCTTGCATACACAGTGTATTCCCGAGCAGCTTGAGTTTCAAGGCCTTGGCAATCGCAAAGTAGTGACTGATTTCAGTGGAGGACGGATCACATCCGACGCGGGTGGTCTTCTGCTTCGAGAGGTCGAGAAGGGTACGGGAATTCTCCGAGGGTTTGCGGATTGTTTTGTCGACCACCGGGCCCCGGAGCTCATCGAGCACAGCGTGCTCGAGCTGGTGTCGCAGAGGGTGTATGGGATAGCGCTCGGCTACGAGGACATCAATGACCACGACGAGCTTCGGCGAGACGCACTGCTGGCGACGCTGGTTGGCAAGGCCGATCCGACCGGGGTGGAAAGGGTGCGCGAGCGAGATCGGGGCTTTCCGCTGGCGGGGAAGAGCACTCTCAATCGGCTCGAGCTTGCACCCGCCGACACGGAAACGACCAACCGATACCACAAGATCGTGTGCCGGCCGGATGCTGTGGATCGTTTCTTTGTCGACACCTTCCTGAATGCGTACCCAAAGCCGCAAAAGAGGGTCATCCTTGATTTCGACGCGACTGACGATCCGCTTCACGGTGACCAGGAGGGCCGGTTCTTCCACGGGTACTACGGCTGCTACTGCTATCTGCCGCTGTACGTCTTCTGTGACGACCACCTGCTGTGCGCTCGTTTGAGACCCTCAGACATCGACGCCGCCAAGGGATCGCTCGAGGAGCTCGTACGAATTGTTGGCCAGATTCGCGACCGCTGGCCGGACGTGCAGATCATCGTACGAGGGGACTCGGGCTTTGCGCGTGACGACCTGATGACCTGGTGCGAGGACAACGGCGTTGACTACATCTTCGGGCTCGCGAGAAACAACAGGCTGGTGAAGATGATTGTCAAACAGCTAAAGAAGGCAAAGAAGCGGTTTTGGAAAACTGGACGGGCAGCACGGTGCTACCGGGACTTCAGGTACCGCACACTCAAGAGCTGGAGCCGGACCCGGCGGGTCGTCGGCAAGGCGGAGCAGCTGAGCAAGGGAGAGAATCCCCGATTCGTGGTGACCTCTCTGTCCAAACAAGAGTTTGCCGCCCAGGAGCTGTACGAAGATCTGTACTGTGCCCGCGGTGACATGGAAAACAGGATCAAAGAGCAGCAGCTGGGTCTGTTCGCCGATCGGACCAGCTCGACAATGTTCTTCGCCAACCAGCTGAGGCTTTGGTTTTCGAGCGTCGCCTACGTCTTGCTCAGCGAGCTGCGGCGGGTCGGCCTCAAAGGCACAGAGCTCGCTCGAGCTCAGTGCAGCACCATTCGCACCAAGCTCCTGAAAGTCGGCGCCCACGTGTCGTTCAGCATCAGGAGGGTCTGGGTGAGGTGCGCGAGCGGATACCCGTACCAGAGAATCTTCGCCAAGATCCTCGCCAATCTCCGGGCTCACTACTTACCGCTGCGAGTCTGATCGTCCATCTCTGTCTCTGAAACCAGGATTCCTCGACCGACTCGTGTGAAAGGTGTGTCTCGTCTGACCGAAAATCCCGCAGTCAGAACACCCCAATCGCGTCGGCGCAGATATTCGGCCTCGCGCACACCCTGAATTCGGAAATCAGAGCACATTAACCAGATAATCAGCCGCTCCGGGCTTCGGTGTGAGATATGCGGGCTAAGTAAAGGGAAAAGGGACCCGGCACCGTCTGGCGACTTTGAAGTTCTTGGCAGGAATTCATTCCTCAAAGTGGCCAGGCCCACCAGCGAAATAGACCTGCAAAGCGGTGCCTGGCATTTTTTCTCATGCAATATGCAGCAGCTGTGCGAGATGTTCATTTTTGTATGCCCGTCATCCATGACTCCCGCTACGGTAGTCAATCAATACGCCGACTGGCCTCGAATTCAGCGAGTCAAGAGTAGCGTGATGCTCTCTGATGATCCCCCTGATGTCTCGAAGTGTCGAATATGGTCCAAGTGCGCTAGAGGCAAGAGAAGCTGCCAGATTCAACGGCGTTGGTAAGAGACTGGTCACGAATGTCGCTGCGATGCCACCCGCGAGAGTTATCCCATTAGATATCAGTTGACTTCTGAATGATTCGTTTTCCTCGCGTGTCTCAATCTGGTGCTGCGCCGCGAACCTAGAAATTTCTGCACCCAATCGCCGGCAAACGGTCTCGTATTCAGCTCTCGACGCTCGTTTTAAGTTTTGTAGGCTTGATATCAGTGTAGATCGCGTAAAGTCGAGGCCGCCAACGTTTCGAAACCTTTCCAGCCCATTAAGATCGAGGTCAGAGAGCCAGGGAACCTCCGGCAGTGAAAATGTTTGAGCTGCTGCATACTCGGCAGAACAACCGATCAATTCAGAGGTCTGTCTTCCTTCGATTTCTAGGTATGCACCGTAAGCATTTGGGACATGTATTTGAGGAAACGCGTCGATGGAAGTGCAGATAGACTCGTCGGTGATGAAATGATAGAGGATTCCAAAGAGTGCACTGAGAATCCAGTGGTAGGTGACCCGAGATATTGAGGAGGCCGAGCCCGAGCAGACTCCGATGTACTCCTCACGAATCCGCGGAATCCTCGCGCTCAACAGAGACGCAAATGCTGGGCTGAGAATCAGTGACAGCCGCGCCCAATCGATGTCGAGGTCGGATAACAGGAGCCGTTCGTTTAGGTTTGTCGAAAAAAGTTCCGCAGGGGACCAGTCATTATTTGTAGGTCGATGGCCGAGTAGCTGAATCAGTTCCTTCCAATCAAAAAATGCCCTTTCGGTAGATGGATTGTCAAATTCGTTGTTGAGCGCCTGCCGTCGTAGATCTTCGAAGTTCCCCGCTGGCGGTGGTGGGTCGGGGGCCACTGCCAATATTGGAGACTCCGTGCCCGCACGCAAAACTGGAATAAGCTTGTTCCAGGTGTAGAAGTTAGAAATCACACTCTGTATTTGAGCCTCAGCGTCATCGACTCCATCCGACAACATTGTTGAGTGATCAGCCACGACGACGGTGTCGAAAAACGTAGCGAGCGGGAGGACTTTGTCATAAGTCTGGCACAACACATTTGTACCGCCGGACTCTCGCAGCGCAGACTGATACGGTTCCTTGTTTTCCCGCCAGAAACCTGCAACTTCTCTGGCCGCATGCCAATACCGCCAGTATGTTGCTGGCAGGTTTCCACGAACAGACGGAATGATGATTTCATTAGGTCTGGGTGGCAGAGCGACAATCTCTGCCATCGCAGAGTCATCGTTCACTTCTGTGCAGTTACGAAGTAGATCTTCGAGGAGATTGGCGAACTCGTGGTTGATGCTGGTAATAGTGTGTAATTGTGTTTCCGGAGTCACGAGTTCCTTTCTCGGGGAGACTACATACTCCTCCGGTATTGCCCGCCAACCTCATACAACGCATTGCTGATCTGCCCCAATGAGCAAGACCGCACCGTCCTCAAAAGCTCCTCAAGCAATTCGTCGGACGAATTGCGGGTAGTCACATCGTTTCCATGTTCCATGCCTCTATTCTACGCCTGCCTCGTTTCGCCGTGAAAAACGTCCCAGATGTGTTTCGCGGTGTCCCTGCCGATTCCCTCAATGGCCTCGATCTCCTCGATGGTTGCTGAAGCCACTTCCGTCGGCGAAAGAAACGCGTTCAGCAATATCTCAGCCTTCTTCGGCCCAATTTCCGGTATCGCTTGCAGCAAGAGGATTTGCCGTCGTCGGTTTCCCGTGACCTTGGAGCCCCGCCTTCGAGGGAGTCGTACATCACGTCGCCGCAGCTGATTCGCCGCATACAGGATGAGGTCAGCCGTTTCCTCCGGCGTCGCCGACCGCAACACCGGCAGCCCGAAAACCAACGTCACTGTGACAAGCGCACCTCGAAAAGCAGGTTTTGGGATCGCGAGGCGAGAGTAACGGTCTACCGCGCCTTCGAGGATCAGACAGGTCCTCATTGTTCGTTCTCGTGCCAGACGGCCCACCTGGTTGAATAATCGGCAATCCCGAACTGACCGGGCGAAATCTGCGAGGGTCTTTCTCTCGACGAGAAGGGTGTTGTTGACTTGGTAGTCGCCTAGATGCAGTCGCTTAATGGAGATGTAGACATTTCCATTGCGCTTCAGGGCGGTTTTGACGCGGCTGCTTCTCTCGCGGTCGTCAATGGCAATTCGCACGGCAATTCGCTGCGCGAATTGCTGGATGACAGTTTCTTGCTGCATCGGAGACTCCTGATACAGCGTGGGTGGGATGCGATGACCATACCACGGTAGATCGATTGCAGGGAGCGGAATTCAGACAGGGATCAGGTCGTCCCGAACGAAATGGAGCCGGATGACTCGGGGCTGGTCCTTTTCCTCGAAGTGGCAGCGGACGGCATCGCGAGCGTTGCGTCGGAGCTCTTCGAGGCTGTCACCGTCGGTGAAGATGGGATTACCGAGTGCATGAGCTGTGAACCCGCCCTCAGGGGCTTCTTGAACCTCGAAGATAATCTCTGTCGATGCGTCACTCACGGATAGGCTCCATCAGCAATTCGTGTTTCTGTCTATGAATCGGCGCTCCCGCCGATTTGGGCCTTGACCGTCTCAACGAACCCGACCGCGTTTTTGAGAATCGACCGCGCTTCCTTTTCGGTGATCAGACCGGCAACGTCGTAGATCGCCTGGTTCCGCTTTTTCCTCATGCGGTCGAAGTACCCGATCGTTGACGCGAGTTCCTTCCCCAGGGCCGCTCGCATGAACGCGAAGGTGTTCTTGTGGCCCTGTTCGGCGGCCGGCCGGAATCCACGCGAGTACATGTAGGCGCGCGCTGACTGCAGGACCGCGTTGTAGGCGATCGAGAAGGCCCAATCCCAGTCCTCCGCCATGGTGAGGCGGGCCATGCGAATGTCGCGATCAGCGAGTTCGAGGATGCGCCCGATCTCCTCTGGAGACGCTTTGTGCCGGCGGATTTTCCGCTTCCTGAGGAGTTCGTCAATCTTCATCGATGGATCCGATCACAGGAATCAGGTCGCCCGCCAAAACGCGGTTCAAAAACGGATCATTTCGCCGAATGCGCGCCTTGAACTCCTTTCGGCTGAGCAGGGTGTAGTTGACGGGGCGCCCCAGCTCCTCTTCGACGGCGGACACGGCCTCGTGGAACGCGAGCTCGTCGGGCGACCCCACGACCAACAGGTCGATGTCGCTGCGGCCGGTGTCGGATCCGGAGGCGACGGACCCAAAGACGGCGGCGGCCTCCACGCCGTCGATCGCCTCTATCGCCTCTCGAAGGGGGATCGCGAGACCTTCGCTTCTGAGGAGCAGCGAACGAAGGGCCTGGAAGAGCGGGTGCGATTCCTGAACGCTCACGAAGACCTGCCGTCCGCGCCGGTGGCGCTCGACGAGGGCGATCTCCTCGAGTAGGGCCAGCTCCCTCTGGGCGGCCTGGAGGGGAACACCGGCGCGTCGCGCGATTTCGCGCAGGTGAAGCTCCTCCGACGCATTCAGCAGGAGGAATGCCAGCACCTTCACACGCGCGACGGGCATGAGTTTCGTGAGCATGATCGACTACAATCTGTGGTCAATTGTATACGTATTGTTGTCAATTGGCAATTCGCTGCGCGAATTGCTGGATAGACAATCGATCGGCCGCAGCTACTCTTCCTCGTCGAAGTAGCCGTCGTGGTATTCCACGTCGGGTGCCCGGCGCAGATGGCGCGAGTATCGCGCCAACGAATTGCCCTCGACCGTCAACAGGTACGCGAGATCGGCGGCTCGGTAACAGATCTGCCGTACGAGCTTTTCGACATCCTCCGCACTCTCGAGCTCAAGCTCCATCGCCAGGCGGATCGATTGCGCCACGCCGTTTCTGAATGCCTCCGCTGGGTTCTCCGCTTCCACCACCGCTCGAGCGTCTTGAAGGCGTTGGAGAAGATCCTCGGCGTGCTCCGGCTCGATCTCCAGCTTTCGGGCGAGCTTCTTCAGTGGCCAATCCTCAAGCTCTGCCTTTTCGAGAGTCATTACGGTCTGCGGCATCAGGTGATCGAACCGCTCGTTGACGCCCAGGTGGCCCCGATAGTTCGCGTAGCTGTAGTTGAAGAGCTCAGCCGCCAACAGTTGCGTCCGGTTCATTGTGCGACTCATGAGGGTTAGCTCCTTTGGTGAAGGGCGATCCGTACGATCTCGGTTGGCTGGTGTCTGGCGTCCCCGGAAAGACGGGTCGAACGGCTTATCCCGAGGCGACGAATCAGCATTTCCCACTCTCGATCAGTGTGAAGTTATGAGGGTTTTCACATACTCCTCCGATACTGACCTCCAACCTCATACAACGCATTTGATATTTGCCCAAGAGAGCAGAACCGGACCGTTTTCAGAAGCTCCTCAAAGATATTGCCGCCCTCTCGGGCCACGTCCTGCAGGGATTTGAGTGCCTTGTCTGATTCGTCTTCGTGTCTTTGATGAAAATCTCGGAGGTGCTTCAACCGCGCATCCTTCTCTTCCTTGGTTGCGCGGGTGAGCTCGGGCTCGGGCAGCTCTTCGCCATCCTCGGCGATGAAGGTGTTGACGCCGACAAGGGGGTGCTCGCCGGTGTGCTTCATGCGCTCGTAGTGGAGGCTCTCTTCCTGGATCTTGCCGCGTTGGTACATGGCCTCCATGGCGCCGAGGACGTCGCCGCGTTCTGAGAGGCGCTCGAACTCTTCGAGCACGGCCTCCTCGACGGTGTCGGTGAGCCACTCGACGATGTGCGAGCCCTGGAGGGGGTTCTCGTTCTTGAGCAGCCCGAACTCCATGGCGTTGATGAGCTGGATGGCGACGGCGCGGCGGACGGATTCGGTGGTCGGGGTCGTGATGGCCTCGTCATAAGCGTTGGTGTGGAGCGAGTTGCAGTTGTCGGCCATGGCGAGCAGGCCCTGCAGGGTGGTGCGGATGTCGTTGAAGGCGATCTCCTGGGCGTGCAGCGAACGGCCCGAGGTCTGGATATGGTACTTGAGCTTCTGCGAGCGCTCGTTGCCGCCATAGCGTTTGCGGATGGCGATCGACCAGATGCGCCGCGCCACCCGCCCGATGACCGTGTACTCGGGGTCCATGCCGTTTGAAAAGAAGAAGCTCAGGTTGTGGGCGAAGTCGTCGATGTGCATGCCGCGGGCGAGGTAGGTCTCGACGTAGGTGAAGCCGTTGGAGAGGGTGAAGGCGAGCTGGGTGAGGGGGTTCGCGCCGGCTTCGGCAATGTGGTAGCCGGAGATCGACACCGAGTAAAAGTTGCGGATGTCGCGGTCGCAGAAGAGCTGCTGAATGTCGGCCATCATCCGCAGCGCGAACTCGGTCGAGAAGATGCAGGTGTTCTGGGCCTGGTCCTCCTTGAGGATATCGGCCTGGACGGTGCCGCGGATCTTCTTCATCGTGGCGTCGAGGATCTCGTCCCACTCACCGTCTTTGAGCAGCGGTTCGAGGGCCTCCCAGTCCTTGCCGTTGACCAGCGGCTGGAAGGCGGCTTCGGGCTCAGCCGCGAGGCGGCCGGACTCGATCAGCTTCTTGCGCGCCTGCTGCCGGGCGGCGGCGTTGAAGAACATGGCCAGGATCATCGGCGCCGGGCCGTTGATAGTCATCGACACCGAGGTCTTCTTGTCGCAGAGGTCGAAGCCGGCGTAGAGCCGCTCCGCATCCTCGACGGTGCAGATCGAGACCCCGGCCTCGCCGACCTTGCCCCAGATGTCGGGGCGGGTGTCGGGGTCGGCGCCGTAGAGGGTGACCGAGTCGAAGGCGGTCGAGAGGCGGTTGGCGGGCTGGCCGTCGGACAGGAGGTGGAAGCGCTCATTGGTGCGCTCGGGACCGCCCTCGCCGGCGAACATCCGGGTCGGCGACTCGCCGGTGTGCTTGAGGGGGTAGACGCCGGCCGCGTAGGGGAAGGCGCCCGGGACGTTCTCGAGGAACAAATAACGGAGGATGCCGGGCCAGGTGATGCGCAGCGGCAGCTGAACCTTGGGCACCTCGGTGCCGGCGAGCGATTTCGAGGTCAGTGGGACATTGATCACCTGCCCGCGGACGGTGTAGGTGAAGTCGTGACCGGCGTAGTCCTCGCGGATCTCGGGCCAGGCTGAGATCAGGTTGCGCGAGTCCTCCTCGAGCTGGTGGGCGATGCGGCGGATCTCGGCGTCGATGTCGGCGAGCTGCGGCTCGGTGCCGGGCTCTTCGGCGGTGATCTCCTCGAAGAAGTTCCACAGGTCTTCGATGTCGCCCGACCCCTCGCGGGCGCAGAGGATGGCGCGCGCGCCGACCAGCTGGTAGAGCTGGGCTGCGATCTGGATCTGGCCTTCGGCCCATTCCTTGTAGCCACGGACGGCGCGTGATATCTCTCGCAGGTAGCCGGCGCGTTCGCCGGGGATCACGGGGTGGCGCTCGGGCTGGCCGGCGGGCTCGGCCGAAGTGCCTTCGAGGGTCCATGGCTTGCCGAAGTCGTCGGCAAAGCGGCTGACCAGCCCCTGGTAGAGGGCGTTGACACCGTGGTCGTGGAACTGCGAGGCGACGGTGCCGTAGACCGGAAGCTTCTCGTCCTCCGGTCCGTCGAAGAGCTCGTGGCAGCGCCGGTACTGCTTGCGGACGTCGCGCAGGGCGTCGAGCGCCTTGGGCCGGTCGAACTTGTTGATCGCCACGAAGTCGGCGTAGTCGAGCATGTCGATCTTCTCGAGCTGCATGGCCGCGCCGTATTCGGGGGTCATGACGTAGAGCGAGATGTCGGAGATATCGACGATCTCGGAGTCGGCCTGGCCGATGCCCGAGGACTCGACGATGATCAGATCGAAGCCTGCCGACTGGCAGACGAAGATCGACTCGTCGATGTTCTGGGTGAGGGCGCGGTGGGCCTGGCGGGTGGCCAACGAGCGCATGAAGACTTGGTCGGAGCCGAGGGAGTTGAGACGGATGCGGTCGCCGAGTAGGGCGCCGCCGGTCTTTCGCTTGGTCGGGTCGATCGAGAGGATGGCGATGGTGTGGGTTGGATTGTCGGCCAGGAAGCGCAGCACTAGCTCGTCGGTCAGCGAGGACTTGCCGGCGCCGCCGGTGCCGGTGATGCCGAGGACGGGAGCGGGGGTTGGGCGCTTGGGCGTTTCGACCGGCAGCCCCTCCTCGATGCGGGTGATGGCGCGGGAGACCGCCAGCCAGTTGGCGGGGCCGGCGCCGAGAGGGCCGGTGGAGTCCATTGTTGCGGGATCGAAGTCGGCGCCCTCGATCATCGAGGAGATCATGCCGTCGAGACCCATCTCGCGGCCGTCGTCGGGGGAGAAGATCTTGGTGACGCCGTACTCTTCGAGCTCTTTGATCTCGCGCGGGACGATCACCCCGCCGCCGCCGCCGTACACCTTGATGTGCTCTGCGCCGCGTTCCTTCAGGAGATCCACCATGTATTTGAAGAATTCGATGTGGCCGCCCTGGTAGGAGGAGACCGCGATGCCCTGGGCGTCCTCCTGGACCGCGGCGTCGACGATTTCCTTGACCGAGCGGTTGTGGCCGAGATGGATCACCTCGGCCCCCTGCGCCTGCAGGATGCGGCGCATGATGTTGATGGCGGCATCGTGACCGTCGAACAGCGATGCTGCGGTCACAAAACGCACTTTGTTCTTTGCTACGTAGCGGTCAGGTGTGGTCATTGGCCCTCCCGCGGTGGGTTCGCCCCGATTCTAGCAGGGCGGGGGAGGGCGAATTATGAATTGTGAATTTTGAATTATGAATTTCGCACACGTTTGGCAGCCGGGACGGCTGCCCCACAAATGGGGCGTCCTTGTGGTGTAGGCGTCTCGCCTGCACGATTCCACTGCCTTCGAAGAAGTGCGGGCGGGACGCCCGCACCACAACATCGGTCAGGATGACAGACAGGAATGTCATCCCGAGCGGAGGTGGAGCGAAGCGACGCCGTCGTCGAGGGATCCCCCGAAGCCGGAGATAGCCGATGCTCAGCACTCTCCGGGAATTCGGGGGGTCCTTCGACTCGGCCCTCGGAGGGCCTCGCTCCCAAAGAACAAATTTCAAGCCATAAAGTAACTCTTTTGTTATCAGTATTTGACCAAATTCGAAATTCTGCCGGGCCGATCCCTTGTTCTTACCATGAGTAGGCGCCGCCTCGCGGCGTGGCGTTGCTCAGGATGACAGAAGCGTGGACTCGTCCGGGACGGCTGCCCAACAACATCGGTCAGGATGACAGGCAGAATGTCATCCCGAGGGAGCGAGCAACGCGAGCGAGTTGAGGGATCTGTGGGGTGGAACGGCGGTGCGATACAGTCTGGGCTCATAGATCCCTCCGCTCGGCCCCTTGGGGCCCTCGGTCGGGATGACAAACAGGGCCATCCGGGAACGGGATCGGGATCGGACCGTGGACGGGTGTAGAATCCACGACAGAACCTTTGGACGAAGAAGATGACCTCGAGACCCTTCACCTCTCGATATCTGGTGGACAATGTTCCGCTGTGGCTGCGGCCGTTTCACGATGTCTTCAGCTATGCCTTCGCGTTCTACCTTTTGTCCTGGGCGCGGACCGTGTACCTCACCAGCAAGATCGAGGTCGTCGGGCGCGAGCAGATCGAACAGAACCCGAACCACATCTACTGCTACTGGCACGTCTTCAGCCCGCTGGCGCTGTGCGCGTTCTTCCGTCCCCGCCAACACGTCTGGATGCAGCACCCGGGCTGGCTCAACAAGCACATGCACATTTTGGTTCGTATCGTCGGGGTGAAGGTGGTGCAGGGCTCCACGGGGTTTGGTGGCCGGGCGGCGGCGGACGAGATCGTCGATTACCTGAAGCGGGGCTACTCGACCGTAGTGTTTCCAGATGCACCGCGTGGCCCGACGTATGTGCTCAAGGACGGGGTCCTTCACATGTCCTTGAAGAGTGGTGTGCCGATTGCTCCCGTCCGGTTCTCCATCGCCAGGTACATGGAGCTGAAAGGGTGGGACCGGAAGCGAATGCCGTATCCGTTCAATCGCATCCGAGCGGAGTTCAAAGAGCCGATCCAGGTGACGGAAGAGAACTTCGATGAGGCGTCGGGAGACGGCTCAGGGAGGCGCTTGGTGTCCCGGAGGAGCCGAATTGGGAATGAGGAATTTCAGGAATTTCGGATTTCGCCCGCCGGCCAGGATGTCATCCGGCATCGCCAACCGCGCCGCGTCGGGACCCCGAGTGGCAAATGTCGTATGTGGTCCCGAACGGAGGAGTACCGTTCCTTTTTGTGGTGCAGGCGTCTCGCCTGCACGATTCCACTGCCTTCGAAGAAGTGCAGGCGGGACGCCCGCACCACAAGATCGCTACAATGCCGTTGCGAGGGAAAGACAATGACTGTCGATATGAACCGAGGTGTCTCGTGGCAACCGCCGGATTCCTGGCACCGCGTCACCACAATAGATGCCCACACCGCGGGCGAGCCGCTGCGAGTGATCCTGTCCGGCTATCCGGAGCTCGAGGGTTCGACGATCCTGGAACGCCGCCGCTTCGCCCAGGAGCGCCACGACACGCTCCGTACCGCCCTGATGTGGGAACCGCGCGGCCACGCGGATATGTACGGCTGTTTGATCGTGCCGCCGGAGGCAGAGGGCTCCGACTTCGGTGTCCTCTTCCTCCACAACCAGGGCTACTCGACGATGTGCGGCCACGGCATCATCGCCATCACGACGGTGGTGCTCGAGACCGGGATGCTGCCTGTTACCGGGCCAGAAACCGAGGTGCGCATCGACACCCCGGCCGGGTTGGTGGTGGCCCGGGGCTATGTCGAGGACGGACGGGTCACCCGTGTCGCCTTTACCAACGTGCCGTCGTTTGTCTTGTTTGCGGATCGGGAGGTGCAGGTGCCGGGGCTCGGCACGGTGCGCTACGACGTGGCTTTTGGCGGCGCCTTCTATGCTTTCGTCGATGCGGCCGAGGCCGGCGTCACTCTCGGCCCCGAGTCCTTCCAGCAGCTGATCGACAGGGGGATGGCGATCAAGCGCGCGGTGATGGCCGCGGGCGGCATCACCCATCCCTTCGTAGAGGACCTCAGCTTTCTCTACGGCACCATCTTCACCGGCGTGCCCTTCGGTCCGATGACGCCGACTCCCGCAACGTCTGCATCTTTGCCGAGGGCGAGGTCGACCGCTCGCCGACCGGCACCGGGGTTTCGGCCCGCGCCGCCATCCACCGGGCGCGAGGCGAGCTCGGGGTGGGGGAGGAGATGGTCATCGAGAGCATCATCGGCAGCCGCTTTTCGGTGCGGGTCCTCGAGGACACACCGTTCGGGCCGTTCCCGGCGGTCATCCCCGAGGTCGAGGGCTCGGCCTCGATCACCGGCCGCCACGAGTTTCTGATCGACCCGGACGATCCTCTGCGCGACGGGTTCATTCTCCGATGAGTTCGAAAATTCTCTTTCTGTCGGCGGCGGATGTCGATCGAGCGCTCTCGATGCCGACGGCGATTGCGGCGGTGCGTGATGCCTTTGTCGATCTTTCGAAAGGTGAGGCCGATGTACCGCTGCGGACACCTATAACGCTGGCCGGCGATGGCGGCGCCCTCTTTATGCCGGTGCACCTGCCACGGCAGAAACAGCTTGGCATCAAGGTGGTGACGGTGATCCCGGAAAACCGCGACCGCGATCTGCCGACGATCCAGGCGCTTGTCGCGGTCTTCGATGCCGAGACCGGAAGCCCGGTGGCTGTGATGGATGGCGAGCTGCTGACCGCGGTGCGGACGGGCGCCGCTTCTGGTGTCGCGACCGATGCGCTGGCCAGAAAAAACGCGGCGGTGGCGGCGGTGATCGGCGCCGGTATCCAGGGGATGCACCAGCTCGAGGCAGTGTGTTGTGTGCGGACGATCCGCGAAGCGCTGGTCTTCGACGCGGATCGTGAACGTGCCGAGGCCTTTGCGACCGAGATGGGGCGGCGGCTCGGGCGGACGATTCGAGTACTGGACAATGTCTCCACGGTCTTCGCCGCGGATATCGTCTGCACCGTCACATCGAGCGGGACGCCGGTGGTTGCCGACGCCGATCTGGCAAAGGGAGCCCACGTCAACGCCATCGGCGCCTACCGGCCCAATACCCGCGAGATTCCCGGTGAGGCTGTGGGGCGGGCGACGCTGGTTGTGGACTCGCGTGAGGCCTGTTTGGCAGAGGCGGGTGAGCTCGTGATGGCGATGGAGGAGGGGCATCTCGATGCTGCGGTTTCTCCGGCTGAGATCGGCGAAGTCCTGTCAGGCTCGCGACCGGGGCGGACCAGAGACGCCGATCTGACGATCTTCAAATCGGTGGGCAACGCGGTCCAGGACCTGGCGGTGGCCGGGCTGATCCTCGAGGAGGCGCGACGGCTCGAGCTCGGCACCGAGGTGGAGTTGTGAGGCAACGCGCGCTAGCCGTGCTGGCGGTGTTGGGCGTTTTCGGGTGCGGGACGCGAGAAGCACCACTCGAGGACAGGTTGGTGATGTTGCCCGGTTCGACGGTAAAGGCGATCGCAGCGGAGGAACCCTTTGCCGAGGCCTTCGATCTGCGGCTTCAACAACCGCTCGATCACCAGGACCCATCGGTGGGATCTTTCAGTCAGCGAATCCTGATCGAGCACCGTGGATATGACCGGCCGGTGGTGCTGGTGACTGAGGGCTACGAATTGGGCGAAAACACTGGTCGGGGAGCTTGGCCGAGATGCTCGGCGCCAACCAGGTGCGGATAGAGCACCGCTTCGTGGGTGATTCGGCCCCCGAAGAATTGGAGTGGAGGTATTTGACGCTCACCCAGGCCTCAGCTGACTCCCACCGGATCGTCGGGCTGTTGCGCGACATCTACACCGGGCCCTGGGTGAGCACGGGCTGGAGCAAGGGCGGCCAGACGGCATTGATCTATCGCAGCCATTTCCCGGATGACGTTGTTGCCACGGTGGCCTACGACGCGCCCCTGCCGTTGGCACTCGAGGACCCGCGGGTCGATGCCCATTTCGGCAAGGTGGGGGATATCGAGTGTCGCCGGAAAATCGAGAGGTTTCAGCGGATGGCGCTCGAGCGTAAAGCAGAGATTCTGCCCTTGTTCGACTGGTACGCGAAAGGCAAGGATTGGCAGTTCTCGATTGGCGGGGAGAAGGCATTCGACTACACGGTTCTCGAGTTTCCGTTCTCCTTCTGGCAGTACACCGACGCCGACTGCGACGCGATTCCGGTTTCAGGAGCCGATGATCGAACTGTGCTCGAGAAGCTGGTCGAAGTGGCCGACGCCGGGTGGTTCTCGGACGCGACGATGGACTCACCGTCCTTTCACCAGTTTTGCACCGAGCTCGGTTTCTACGGATATATCGAGGCACCTTTCGCCGATTTGCTTGCTGCCGAGGACTATCCGCTGTGCATTTTTGCGCCCGAGTGGTCGCCGGAGGATTACGATCAGGAACCGATGCGGGAGGTCGATCGATGGCTGAGAATCGGGGCTGATCGTATAATGTCTATATATGGAGGGCTCGACCCTTGGTCGGCGCCGTCGATTCCGGTTGGGGAGAGAGAACAGGTGCAGTTCTGGAAGCGTGACGGAAATCACTTCACCGTCATAAGAAGCTTGAGCGCAGCCGATCAAGCGTATGCGCGGAAGACCTTGGCCAGGTGGCTCGACCTTTCGGTCGAGGAGGTGGGGCAGTGAAGCCGGTCTTGGTGGTCCTTGCCGCGGGCATCGGATCTCGGTATGGCGGTCTCAAGCAGATCGACAAGGTCGGACCGGGTGGTGCGGCGCTGCTGGACTACACAATCTACGATGCTCAGCTGTCGGGTGTCGAAGACGTGGTCATCGTCGTTCAACGTCGGACGGAAGCCGACGTCCGCGAACACATCGACAAGGGCGCCGGAAGCAAAATCAATGTCACCTATGTCCACCAGGATTTGAACGCCATCCCGATGGGGTTCGTGGTGACGCCTGGGCGGATGAAGCCGTGGGGAACGGGACAGGCGGTGCTTTCGGCGGCGGCCCATCTCGACGGACCGTTCATCGTCGCCAACGCCGACGACTTCTATGGGCGTGAGGCGCTGGCCTCCCTGGAGGCCTTCTTGGAGAAACCGGCCGCTGACGGCCTCGCTCACTGGGCGATGGTTGGATATCGGCTGGGCGACACTTTACCGCCGACGGGTGCCGTGTCGCGGGCGCTGTGCGTTCAGGACAGTGAAGGCTATCTTGTCGGTCTCGAAGAGGTCCTCTCCATCGAGCGGGAAGGGCTCGACGCGGTGTGGTGGGATGCGACCGGCGCCAAGCACTATCAGCCGCTCGATTCGTTGGTATCGATGAATCTGTGGGGATTTTCGAGAGAGCTCGTTCAAAATCTCGAGCGAGAATTCAGGGTGTTCCTCGAAGAGCATCCGGATCCCAAGGATGAGTTCTACCTGCCGAAGGCGGTGTTTGGCGCGCTGAGTACGGGCAATGCGCGGGTGACGGTATTGCCCGGGGGTGGTCGCTGGTGCGGCATGACCTCGCCCGAGGATCGCGAGATCACTGTCGGGGTCCTCGGTGATCTGGTCGATCGCGGCGTTTATCCCGAGAAACTTTGGGAGTAGGACCGAATTCGGAATTCGGAATTAGGAATTCCGCGCGCCCGCTGGCCGGGTGTGTCATCCCGAGTGGAGGAGCACCGTTTCTTTTTGTGGTGCAGGCGTCTCGCCTGCACGGATTCCACTGCCGTCGAAGAAGTGCGGGCGGGACGCCCGCACCACAACATCGCTCAGGTGGACAGTTGCAGGTACGCACACCGGTCCGGGAGTAGGACCGAATTCGGAATTCGGAATTAGGAATTCCGCGCGTCCGCCCATAAGAATTTCGGATTTCGGATTTCGGATTTCGGATTTTTCCCCACCTGGCGGCGGTTCTAAGAACCCAATTTCCTGCGGAGCATCAACCCGCGGATGTTAAAGACGATGGATAGGCCAATCAGGGCGCCGGATAGGCCCATAACAAAACCTTGCCAAAAATCCGTTGGCGGATGTATGTACCGTTGCGCCACGATTCCGACCACAAGACAGGACATTCCGACTCCGATCATCGATTGGGAGTCGTGAAGGCGGTTTCTCAAAAGCATCTTTCCCTCTCAATCCGTCAGGCGGAACCAGGCCATGGCGGCCAGTTTGACCGCCGCTATCGTGGTGGCGACGGCAAACAGGTCCCAGCTGAACACATCGTTGACGTAATAGCGGTAGGCCCACAGTCCGACAGCAACGAGGCCTCCGCAGACGCCGGCGATGCTGGTCGACTTGAGGCGGTGGGTGAAGAAACGCTCGTCGGGCATGGTGATCATGATGATTCCTCCTCCAAAGTGAAGATGGCGTCGGTCGCGCATTCGAAGATCTCGGCAAACTTGAGGGCCAACGGCAGGCTCGGCACATAGCGGTTTCTTTCGATCGAGTTGATGCTCTGACGTGACACTCCGACCGCCGTTGCGAGCTGTTGTTGCGTCCAACCACGTTTGCCGCGAAGCTCTTTGACCCGGTTTGTGATTTTCTCTGTCATGTCAAGCTCGCTTTCCATTGACAATGTAGATTCTGCAAAACGATTTGTCAAGTCGGCTTGACATTGATGCTCGATACTCGATACTCGATACTCGATTCCACCCGCCCGCCCGGCAGCCGGGACGGCTACCCCACAACGCGCCCCCATATGCCCTATTTGTGGTGCGGGCGTCCGATGCGCCGGTCAAAACCGGTAAGGAGTAGGGGATGAAAGAGCCCCACAGTGAAGACCCAGCCAGTCACACTGGCCCCGAGTCATGCGGGTGCGTCCGTAAGGACGTATGCGAAGCGTTGACAGGGGGAAACGCAGGCCGAGTATTGAGCCTCGAAAACGCACTCTTCGGGAGCGCCGACGCGGTGGACGTGGTCGGAAGGCAATACTGTGATGCGCGGGATGGCGAGTGCATCACGGGCTCCCCGTGGTCGAAGACCTCGAGCATGCGTGGACACTTCTTACGCGGGAACCGGGAGGCCCAACACCTGCCTGCGGGAGATGGCCCGACAGGACGCGGCGGGAACTCTGAGGAGGCAATCCGTCGATGAACGGGGGTAGGGAGTCGGACAGGGTCGTAGTACCTGGGAAGCTGCCGAACAAAGGGGAGGGCGCAGAGGCGACCGAGCCTGCGGAGGCAGTGGAGGGAAGGACCCTGACCAAGGAGAACTCGCAACGGCAAAACACGTACCGGGCGCAGGACCGGGAGCGCGTGCAAAGTGCGCTGGGGCGAGTACGTCGAGCAGCGAGAGAGGATCGAGGGAGGCGATTCACAACGCTGCTGCATCACGTGTACGCGGTCGACACTTTGAGGGAGGCGTACCTGAGCTTGAAGCGAGGGGCGGCTCCTGGAGTCGATGGCGTCACGTGGCGGGAGTACGGAGAGGGACTGGAGGAACGCCTCCAGGACCTGTCAGGGCGGCTGCAACGAGGGGCCTACCGAGCCCGGCCGGTGAAGCGGAGGTATATTCCGAAAGCGGACGGACGGCAGCGGCCATTGGGCATCACCACAGTGGAGGACAAGGTCGTCCAGACGGCGATGACGATGGTGCTGAACGAAGTCTACGAAGTGGACTTCATGGGCTTTTCGTACGGATTCCGGCCGGGTCGCAGCCAGCACGATGCGCTGGATGCACTATGCGTCGGGATCGAGAGCAGACACGTCAGATGGGTGCTTGACGCAGACATCCGTGGATTTTTCGATGCCATCGACCACGAGAGTTTGATCAAAATCGTCGAGCGCCGGATCGCGGACCGGCGCGTGATCCGCCTGATCCGGAAGTGGCTCAAGGCGGGCGTGCTGGAAGATGGGAAGCGGGTACGAAGTGAAGAAGGTACGCCGCAAGGGGGATGTATATCGCCCTTGCTGGCGAACGTTTATCTGCACTACGTGCTCGACAAGTGGGTCCAAGAGTGGCGAAAGAGGAGGTGCAAAGGCGATGTGATCATCGTCCGATACGCCGACGACTTCGTCATGGGCTTCAAACATCGACACGAGGCCGAAGCATGTCTCGAAGCGCTGAGGAAGCGCCTCGGGGAATACGGTCTCGAGCTTCATCCGGACAAGACCAGGCTCATTGAGTTTGGCCGTCACACCATTGAGGATGACTCGGATGGGGGGCCGGGAAAACCCGGGACCTTTGACTTCCTCGGTTTCACGCATATCTGTGCACGAGGCCGAAGCGGGAGGTTTCGGGTGGAACGGCGGACGATGAAGAAGCGGATGAGAACCAAACTTGCTGAGATTAAGCATGAGCTGCGACGACGAATGCACGACCCGGTGCCCGAGATCGGGAAGTGGCTCAAGAGCGTGGTCGAGGGACACATGAGGTACTACGGCGTGCCGCTCAACGCGAAAGCGCTGAGCAACTTCCGCTGGCGTATCGCCTGGCTTTGGCAACGCTCGCTCAATCGCCGCAGTCACAAGGCTCACATCACCTGGGACCGTATGAAGCGGTACGTCGACCGCTGGCTTCCCCAACCGCGAATCTGTCACCCATTTCCCATCAAGCGACTCGGCGTCAGAATCCAAGGTAGGAGCCCAGTGCGGTAGTCCCGCACGCTGGGATCTGTGCGGGGGGCGGGCCGTGAGGCCCGTCCCTACCGCGACCGCCCGCACGATTCCACTGCCATTGACGAAGTGCGGCCGAGACGGCCGCACCACAATTCCATCCTGATTCGTCGAAGGGCCCTGAAGGACCCGCCTCCACAGGGTTCGCGGTTGCCGTTGTTTTGTAGGCGGGTCCTTCAGGGCCCGCCAGAGCGCGTCGCAAGTTTGAAAACGGTTTCGGACCACGGATCAGCTAAGCTTTCCGCACCGCAATAACTGTGGGGGAATCATGTTCAGTTGGATCGCCAGTCCCGAGGCGTGGGTCGCGCTCGCAACCCTGACCGCGCTCGAGATCGTCCTCGGCATCGACAACATCATCTTCATCTCGATCCTGTCGGGACGCTTGCCAAAGGCACAAAGACCACGGGCCCGGACAGTCGGTCTGGCGGGTGCAATGTTGATGCGCGTTGCCCTCCTCCTGTCTCTGGCCTGGGTCGCCAAGCTGACGGTCGAATTTTTCACGCTGTTCGGCGACCCATTTACCGCGCGCGACGTGGTCCTCGTCGGTGGCGGACTTTTTCTGCTCGGCAAGGCGACCTTCGAAATTCACCACAATCTCGAGGGCGACGAGGAGGAGCACGGCCGTGGACCGGCCGCCTCCTTCGCCGGCGTCATCGCACAGATCATGATTCTCGACATAGTGTTTTCGCTCGACTCGGTGATCACCGCTATCGGTATGGCTGAGCACGTGCCGGTGATGGTGGCGGCGGTCGTCATCGCGGTGATCGTCATGATGATTGCAGCGGGTCCGATTTCAGATTTTGTCGAAGACCATCCGACGATCAAGATCCTGGCCCTGTCGTTCCTGCTTCTGATAGGCATGTCGCTGATCGCGGAAGGACTCGGACAGCACATTCCGAAACCCTATATCTACTTCGCGATGGGTTTCTCGGTCTTTGTCGAAATGCTCAACCTGCGGAAGCGCGGCCAGAGCTGGGAGGCCAAACCGGTTCGGCTTCGACAGAGGATCGCCCCCCGCAGGCCGTCGCCGCTGCCGCCAAAAATGCGTATGATCGACGACGACTGATGACTGGAGTTCTGTACCCACTTTCTCGCGCCCTTTTGTTCCGTCTCGATCCCGAGACCGCGCACGGCCTATCTCTCAGGGCGATCGCGGGGATTGGCAGGGTGCCCGGTCTTCGGAGTGTTGTCGCTTCGCAGTTCTCGGTGCCCGACTCGGAACCAGTAGACGTTTTCGGACTGCGTTTTCCCAACCCGATTGGGCTCGCCGCGGGGTACGACAAGGACGGCGAAGGCTGGCGTGGTCTGGCGTGCCTCGGCTTTGGCCACATTGAGGTCGGAACCGTCACTCCTGAACCTCAGCCGGGCAACCCGAAGCCTCGAGTCTTCCGTCTCGTCGATGAGCGTTCGGTCATCAACCGAATGGGCTTTCCCGGGCTGGGCGCAGAGTACGTCGCGGCGCAACTTCGCGGGCGAAAGGCGGGTGGGCCCATCATCGGCGTCAATATCGGCAAGCAGAAGACCACCGCCCTTGAGGACGCGGCCGACGATTACGAGCAGTTGGTCGACATCTTTGCCCCTCTCGCCGACTACCTGGCAGTCAATATCTCCTCGCCCAACACACCTGGCCTCCGCAAGCTCCAGGAGCGTGGATTTCTTGGCGCTCTGCTGGGGAGGGTCGCGGTGCGCCGTGATCAGGTGACCGCTGACATTGGTCGACAAGTGCCGGTGCTGGTCAAGCTGGCGCCCGATCTCGATGACCAACAGCTGCTGACCGCGGTAGACGTCATCGCGGAATCCGGCCTCGACGGCATCATCGCCACGAACACGACCATCAGCCGTGGTGGCCTCGACCACGCCCTGGCTGGGGAGGAAGGCGGTTTGTCGGGCGCGGCGCTGACCGACATGAGCACCCGTATCATTGCGCGAATTGCCGAGCACACCGGTGGGTCGATCCCAATCGTCGGGGTCGGTGGGGTCATGGGTCCGGAGGATGCTCGCGCAAAGCTCGATGCCGGCGCGACCCTGGTCCAGCTTTACACCGGCCTCGTCTACGAAGGCCCGGGCCTCGTCAAACGGATTCTCGAGGGCCTCGAGGTGTAGATTAACGACACTGGAGGATAATGGCCATGAGCGCAACCAAGGAATTCAGCGTGAACGAGGCAAAGTCGATCGGTGACCGGCTCCAGATCGATTGGGAGAAGGTGGATCTCGAACAGTTCCGGACCGGTCTCGCGGTCGAGCTGGAGCATGGTTCGAGGGACCCGGACACCGACGTGACCCACAACGACCCTCTGCTCACCGGCAAGATCGCGCTCGCGCATCTCAACGAGGTCCCGGACTACTACACGCGGCTAAGCAAAATGGAGGCCGAGGCCGAGGCCTACTGGGAAGAGCGGCGCCTCTGATCACAAGCTGCCGGCGCTTCACCGGCCTGGTCTACGAAGGCCCTGGGCTGGTCAAACCGATATTGAAGGGACTCTTCTAGGCGCTTCGAGGCGGCTCCGTTTACGGTTCGAATGTACCTTCCGGATCGACATTGAAACCGCAAAGGCGCAAAGACCGCACAAAGGTTTTCATTTTGGTGGTCTTCGCGCTCTTCGCGTCTTCGCGGTTCCAACGTTGTTGAATTCGGGAGGGCAAGCCGTCGGAATTGTCGCGCTGACGGCAGGTGTTTGGATCAACGAGGCTCAACGTGGAGGTACAAATATGAACACACATGAAAGCGACGAGTTCTGATGGGGTTTTTCGACACGGAAAAAGGCGTCGAAGAATACCTGGAGATGGCCAAGGGCCACGATGGGCGGGAGTTGATCGAGAAGCTCTCCGAGTATCTGCCGGCGAACTCCACGGTACTCGAGTTGGGGATTGGACCGGGCACAGATCTGGAGCTGCTGTCGAAGAGGTATGAGGTCACGGGCTCCGACAACTCGAATCTGTTTCTCGAAAGGTATCGAAAGGTCAATCCCGAGGCCGATCTCATACTGCTCGACGCGGTGACTCTCGAGACAGATCGACGGTTCGACTGCATTTTCTCGAACAAGGTCCTGCAGCACCTGCAGCGGGAGGAGCTGGAGGAGTCTATCCCGCGCCAGGCTGAGGTGCTCAACGAGGGCGGCCTGCTGGCCCACTCTCTATGGCACGGCGATAAGGTCGAAGAGCACGGGGGACTCCACTTTCAGTACTATCTGGGATCGGATCTCGAAGAGTTGTTCGGAGCTCATTTCGAGGTCGTGATGATGGAGCGCTACGAAGAGTTGGATCCAGGAGATTCGATCTTTGTCGTTCTGAGGAAGAAAAAGACCTGATGTGTCGTGAACGAAGCTCCAGAGGAGCGAAAGATGATGAGCCTGGGGCGTGAGCCCCAGGATATGGCAAAAAAAATACATTGAGCTGCGGAGCTGCGACAGATATCTGTCGCCCCTCTGGGGCTTTTCATTATATTGATGATCAATCCCTGGGGCTTGCGCCCCAGGCTATGAATCTGCCGCCGCTCCGCGGCTCAAAATCGTCGGCGGAAATCTCCATCGTGGGGGACGGGTCCCGCCAGCCGGGTGGGTTGGGCGGAATGGCTTACTGCACCCAGGTTGGGGGCTCTTTGCGCCAGGGATAGGGTTCGAGCGCCATCGCGCGTCCGAGCTCGAAGAGCCGTCTCATGTCCGGCGGTTCGAATGTCCCGGCGGGGGTCTCGGCGTGCTCGGGCGGGATGCCGATGTAGTTGAAATCGACGCCGTCGCGCTCGGCCAGCGTCCAGATCCGGATGAGGTCGCCCATCGCCACGGCTTTGAGTAGGGTGACCATCGAACGCGAAGCGATGGCGGTCAATGTCGGCGAGACCTGCTTTGGGGCGGCGTCGATCTGGCTGTTGCGGATGATGTATATCGAGGCCGGGCTCGGCTGATCGCCATTGCTCAGGAGCTGGCTCCTCGCGTCAGCGATATTTACCATCGCTCCCCACAGGAAGAATTCGGCCATGACCCCGCCGTCGACGTGCATCTCGTCGTATCGTTTGCCGTCCACTTCGACCTCGAAATAGACAGGAGGGAAGGCGACAGGGATCGACGCCGAGGCGAGGAGCACACGGCGGAATAGATCGAGCGAGCCGGGTTTTCCGCTGGCGGCGATGGCGCCCATGTTCCAGACCACGAGTCGCTGGGCATCGAGGTTGGTCGTGCCGACGTAGAGCCTCCGCCCGCGTCGGTGCTCGGCTGCGATCGCTTGCAGCATTTCGTCGCTGACGCCCTTTTCGAGCCGGAGAGCCAGAGGGTCGGTTCGAGCCAGGGAGTCCTTCTTCAGCACCGTGAACGGGCTCCTGAACTCGTAGATGTCCTTGTTGGTGACGGTGGTGAAGACTGCCTCGAGCTCGTCGTCGTAGGCGGGGCCGAGGAAGGCGTAGGGCGCGATGAGAGCGCCCGTCGAGATGCCCGTCACCAGCTTGAAGGTGGGGCGATCGCGGGACTTCGTCCAGCCATTGAGGAAGCCGGCGCCGAAGGCGCCGTTCGAACCACCACCCGAAAGAACCAGCACGTGCATCGGCGGGATGCCCGGACCTGAACCGCTGGCCTTCAATTCGTCCCGAACCGATTGAATGAGGTCCTGCTGGAAGTGAGGGCTGGGTTCGTCGCCCCAATCTCGGACGTCGGGCATCCCGGGGATGACCGCGCGGTCCATTCCCTCAATCGGCACGGGCTGACGCTTGATGCTGGTGCAACCGGCAAGGAGCAGCAGCACCATCGCCGTCGCCGCACATTTGGTGGTAGTTGCCAGGCGTATATTCATCAGATCAGCGCCACAATACCGGAGTCTCGCGTTTCTTCAAGACAAAACGGGCGGGGATCAGCGTGCTGTAGGGGCGGCATATATGCCGCCTTTGATGGACCAAGAGGACTTCAGTTAACAAGGGCGGGATGTATCCCGCCCCTACAAGTGAGATTGGAATCGTTGGGGAGTGTGAGGAATCACCGGCAGTCTCGGAATCTTTGCGATATCCTTTTGGGTGGACATGTCAGAGCCGCTGGTTTCCGTTCTCCTGCCTGTGCGCGATCCCGGTCCCTATCTGCGGGACTGCATCGCGAGTCTGGGACGGCAAACGTTCGGGGAATACGAGGTCGTGGCGGTGGACGATGGGTCGACCGACGGCTCCGCGAAAGTACTCGACGATTGGGCCGCCCAGGATGATCGTGTAAGGGTCGTCCACCAATCCGAGTCAGGTCTGGTCGAGACCCTCAACGCCGGCCTCGAACTATGCACGGCTCCGTTTGTGGCGCGGATGGATGCCGACGACATCAGCCACCCGAAACGCTTCGAGCTGCAATTGGCCGAGTTCGAGGAACTGCCCTGGGTTGGGGTGGTTTCGAGCATGGTCCGGCACTTCCCCTGGCATGGGGTGGGGGAGGGCTATCGAGTCTACGAGGAATGGCTCAATTCGTTGTTGACGCCGGAACAGATTTCCCGTCAGCGCTTTGTCGAGTCGCCCATTCCTCACCCGTCGGCGATGGTCCGGCGCGAAATCTATCAAAGCGCTGGGGGGTATCGGGACGAGACCTGGGCCGAGGATTTTGACTTCTGGCTCCGGTTGTTCGAAGCGGGTGTGACCTTCAGCAAGGTCGAAAAGTACCTGTATTTCTGGCGTGAGCACGCCGAGCGGCTGACTCGCGTTGACAGCCGCTACTCGGTGGAGAATTTCCTTCGCTGCAAGGCGAAATATCTGCTGAGCGGTCCCCTCGCGGATGGGCAGCGAGTTGTGATCTGGGGCGCAGGCCAGACCGGGCGGCGGATTTCAAAGCACCTACTGCGGGACGGTGCACCGGTCGAGGCCTTCGTGGACATCGACCCCGAAAAGATCGGCAGCACCATGAGGGGCAAACCGATCATCGGTTTCGATGAGCTGCCGTCTTTGATCAACAAGGACACGGTGGTTTTGGCAGCGGTCGGCTCGCGCGGTGCTCGAGCCCTGATCCATGAGCAGCTGAAAAATATCGGTCTCAGAGAAGGGCGCGAATTTTGGTGTGTGGCTTGACGACAGGCCTCTGAAATCCCCGACCGAGCTTCCTCTCCTGTCATCCCGAGCGCAGGTGGAGCAAAGCGACGCCGTAGTCGAGGGATCCCCCGAACTTGCCGCCGGCAGCGACTCGTGGCCATAGGCCGAATCAGTAAGGTGATTGGGTTCGGCGATTGGCCACTCGCTGGCGGTGGTGAGTCACGGCGCCCAAAGGGCGCCAGTAAGTCTGAGAATGTTCCGTGCTCGTCACTCTCCGGAGAATTACTCGCACCCTCCGGGTGCGGTGAAACACCTTCGCCAGCAAGAGGATCATCGCGTTGGCCTTCGGCCGACGAGTGATCCTCTACAGCTGTCGAAGGTGGTTTCAGGGGATCCTTCGACTCGGCCCGCGGCGGGCCTCGCTCCCAAAGAACAAATTTCAAGCCATAAATGTAACTCTTTTGTTGTCAATATTTGACTAAATTCGAGATTCTGCCGGGCCGATCCCTTGTTCTTTCCATGAGTAGGCGCCGCCTCGCGGCGTGGCGTTGCTCAGGATGACAGCAATGAAGGCGTAGGCCTCACTCGGGATGACAGGAGAGGAAGCTCGCTCAGGATGACAGGGGCAATCAGCCTCTCTCCTTCACCTCAACCGGCTTTAGGTTCCACACTTTCTCCGCGTACTCCGTTATGGCCCGGTCGGAGGAGAAATACCCCATCGCGGCGATGTTGCGAATCGCTGCTGCCGCCCAGCCACGGGTGTCCTGGAAAAGGGCACCGGCTCGTTCCTGGGCTTCGACGTACGAAGCGAAATCGGCCAGCACCATGTAGCGGTCGCCGTGTTCCATCAACGCCGACCAGATCTCGCGCAGCGGCAGAGCGTCTGCTCCGGCATAGACGCCACCGCGAAGATCGTCCATCACGCCTGCGAGGGCAGGATCTGATTCATAGAGTTTCCACGGGCGGTGAGAACCGGTAGCATGGCGAGATTCCACTTCCTCGGCGGTGAGGCCGAAGATAAAGATATTGTCGTCGCCGACCCTGTCCCCGATTTCGATATTGGCGCCGTCCAGGGTGCCGATGGTGAGTGCGCCGTTGAGCGCGAGCTTCATGTTTCCGGTGCCCGAAGCTTCCATGCCGGCGGTTGAGATCTGCTCGGAAAGGTCGGCGGCGGGGATGATCTTTTCGGCCAGAGTGACCCGATAATCGGGTACGAAAACGACCCGAATACGGCCGTCCACCTCGCGGTCGTTGTTGACCACTTCCGCGACACCGTTGATCAGGCGGATGATGAGCTTGGCCATGTGATACGAAGGCGCTGCCTTGGCGCCGAAGATGAAACTGCGCGGAAGCATTTCGCGGGTCGGATCGGCCTTGATCAGACGGTGAAGATGGATGACGTGCATGATATTGAGAAGCTGGCGTTTGTATTCGTGCAGGCGTTTGATCTGGACGTCGTACATCGACTCCGGATCGAGCCGGACCCCGCACAGCTCATGGACCGTGGCTGACAGATCCCGTTTGTTGGCGTTCTTGATGGCCAGAAACTCGGCCTGGAACCCGGGATCGTCGGCGAAAGCATCGAGTTCGCGAAGTCGGTCGAGTTCGCGTGGCCAGGTGTCGCCAATGCGGTTGGAGATCAGCCTTGCCAGGCGTGGATTGCAGGCCAGCAGCCAGCGGCGTGGCGTGACGCCGTTGGTGATCGGCAGGAACTTCTCCGGCCAAAGGTCGGCGAAATCCTTGACCACCCGTGTCCGCAGCAGTTTGGTGTGGAGCTTGGCGACGCCGTTGACGCGGTGGCTGCCGACGATGGCGAGGTTGGCCATGCGGAACCTCTTCTCACCGTCCTCCTGAAGGATCGACATCCGGCGCAACGCATCAGGACGGTCGGAGAAGATCGTCTTGACGGAGTCCATAAAGCGGCGGTTGATCTCGTAGATGATCTGGACGTGGCGCGGGATAAAGGGCTCCATCAGAGACACTGGCCAGGTCTCCAGCGCTTCCGGTAACAGAGTGTGATTGGTGTAGGAACAGGTCGCTTTGGTGAGTTCCCACGCGGGTGACCAGCTGAGACCTGCCTCGTCCAACAAAAAGCGCATCAGCTCGGCCACGGTCAACGCGGGGTGTGTGTCGTTGAGCTGTAGCGAGACCTTGTCCGGGAGCATCTCCCAGACCTCACCGTGGCGATGGCGAAACTGCTCCATGGCGTCTCGAACGGAGCACGCAACCAGAAAATACTCTTGGGTGAGGCGCAGGCGGCGCCCTTCCAGAACGTCGTCGGCAGGGTAGAGCACCCGATTGACCGCTTCGACGCGCTCCCGTTCCTCGACCGCCTGGACGAAGCCGCCGCGGGAGAAAATGTGGAAGTCGAACTCCGAAGCTGCGCGTGCGTCCCACAGTCGCAGCACGGTGGCCGTGTTGGTGTCGTAGCCGGCAACCAGCACGTCGTGGGGTATGCCATAGACCTGGCGCCAACCGTTCCAGGTGGGTCGGTGAGTACCGCTTTTCTTGCCCTGGCTCCAGTCGACCCGTCCACCGAAGCGGACCGGAACCATGCGGTCGTTCCGCACGATTTCCCACGGGAAGCCGTCCTCGAGCCAGGTATCGGCGTGCTCGACCTGCCAGCCGTTTTCGAGGCTCTGGCGGAACATACCGTAGTCGTAGCGGAGGCCGTGACCATAGGCGGGGTAGTCAAGAGTCGCCAGAGAATCGAGGAAGCATGCTGCAAGCCGCCCGAGACCGCCGTTGCCGAGACCCGGGTCCGGCTCCTCTTCAATGATGGTGTCGACGTTGAGGCCGAGCAACTGCATTGCCTCGCGGGCGGTGTCAAAAAGGCCTGTGGCGATGAGGTTGTTGCTCATCAACCGGCCGAGCAGGTACTCCATCGACAGGTAATGGACCACCTTCGGCCGCACTTCGTCGTAGGTGCGCCGTGTGAGAATTTCACGGTCGATGATCGATTCACGGACCGCTCGCCCGAGAGCTATCAGGTGATCGGCGGGCCGGGCGTGACGCAGCTCGAGGCCGCAGGTGTAGCGAAGGTAATAGAGAAATCGGTCGCGAAACTCTTCAGTCGTCGGCTGTTTCAGATGGACTTCCGGAAGCATGGACCCCCTCGTGCTCTGCGCTTTTCATTGCGCAACTAAAAAACGGTAACACAGAGATCCGATGGGTAATTCGGAATTCCGAATTCGGAATTCGGAATTGCTCTCCGCCCGTCCGATTATAAATGTAAGAATCGCAGTCCCGGGCCCCCAGGCGTGCAGTCGGGAATTCAAAATTCAAAACTCAAAACTCAAAATTTATCTTAGCCTTGGCCAAGAATCGGGCACCTCGTTGCGCTACGATGGTCGCGATGAAAGCAAGCCGTACCGCCGGGGTCATCCTCCATCCAACCAGTTTGCCGTCCCGATTCGGGATCGGTGACTTCGGACCGACCGCCGCAGCATACGTCGAGTGGCTGGCCGGTGCGGGAGCGTCGTGGTGGCAAGTCCTGCCTCTGCACCCGCCCGGGCCCGGGGATTCACCTTATTCGGCGATTTCTACTTTCGCGGGCAATGAACTTCTCATCAGCCCCGATCTTCTGGTCGAGGACGGTGTTCTCACCGATGCCGAGGTGGCAGAGGTTCCTGATTTCCCCTCAGAGTGGGTGGACTTCAACGAGGTCAAACCTTTCAAGATCGGCCTGCTGCGGCGTGCTTATCTCCGATTCCGTGATTCCCAACCCCCGAAACTGCTTCGGCAGCTCGCCGCCTTTCGCGACCAGCACCGCCACTGGCTCTCCGACTACGCGCTCTTTCGGGCGCTTCATGACAGCTTTGAGGGTGCACCCTGGTACGAGTGGCCGCGCCCTCTGGCGATGCGTGAACCGCAGGCCCTGATCGAGTGGATGCAGGAGCACCGGCAGGAGGTCGACTTTGTCGAGTTCTGTCAATTCTTTTTCTTCCGGCAGTGGACTGCGTTGCATGACTGGGCCCGTGAGATGGGTGTCGGGATCTTTGGCGATGTGCCGATCTTTGTTGCGGGGGACTCGGCTGACGTGTGGGCCAACCCGGATCTCTTTCAGCTCGATGCCGACCGCCGTCCGACGGTCGTTGCGGGGGTGCCACCCGACTACTTTTCGGAGACCGGTCAGCTGTGGGGCAACCCTCTGTACAACTGGGACCAAATGGCCTCAGATGGCTTCTCGTGGTGGGTCGCGCGCCTCCGCCACACGCTGGAGCTGGTTGATCTGGTGCGCCTCGATCATTTCCGCGGCTTCGTTTCCTACTGGGAGGTGCCGGCGGACGCCGAAACCGCGGTCCACGGGTGTTGGCAACCCGGGCCCGGACGATCCTTTTTTGACGCCGTACGCTCGGCCCTCGGCGCCCTGCCGATGGTGGCCGAGGATCTCGGCGAGATCACGCCTGATGTGGTGGCTCTGCGCAAGGAGCTCGAGATTCCGGGCATGGCGATCCTCCACTTCGCGTTCTCGCCCGAGCCGCGGTCAACCTTCATTCCCTACTCGCTCGATCGCAACATGGTGATCTACACCGGTACTCACGACAACAACACCACCGTCGGCTGGTATCTCGAGGACGCATCGGAGGGGGAGAAAAACCTGGTGCGACGGTACGCGGGGAGTTCGGGCAGCGAGATTCAATGGGACCTGGTCCGCCTCGCCCTGGCCTCGGTCGCCGATACGGCCATTGTCCCGCACCAGGACATCGCAGGTCTCGGCGCCGACTGCAGAATGAACATACCGGCGGTTGGCGAGGGCAATTGGCGTTTCCGGATTCTGCCCAACATGCTCGGCGAAGACATCCAGGTGCGATTGTGGGATCTGGTCGAGACCTACGGACGGGAACCCGCCGAACCGCCCAGTTATTGAACATAGTCTGCAGATTGGTTAGATTTGCTATTTGAGTAGAACATTTGTCATATTTGTGGGATGGGAATGAAAATCAGTTAAAGCATTGTTAAAAGGTTTGTTAAACGGGCCTGGATGTGACGGTTCTCACGGGTCGCGTATTGATGCTCGACCCGCATCAACGGATACTGGTAGGTATGAAGAGGCGCGCCCCATTTCCCATTTTGTTACTGCTGTTGACCCTCTCGGCAGGGTTTTCATGGGCGACGACCATCGTTCCGGCGGCTGATCCCGGAGAGCTGGCATTGGACAGCCAAGCGGTATTTCTCGCCCGAGCGGGCGACAGCCGCGCCCTTGCACGGTCGAACTATATTTCGACTGGGACCGAGCTCGAGGTCGTCGAGGTCATCAAAGGCTCGCTTCGGCCGGGAGACGTGGTCGAATCGATCGTCCCAGGTGGTTTCAAGGACGGGGTGGGCTGGGCCGTATCAGGAACGCCAAAACTCGAGGCGGGTGAGGTCTATCTTTTCTTCGCCGACCAGAATCCGCGGGGGCGTTGGCAGCCGCGACTCCTGGCCGACAGCGTGCTGAGACGCGAAATCGCCAAGGACGGTTCGACAGTCCTTGTGCCACTCGATGAAGCGACGCAACTAAGCCGCGTGAGCCGGTTCGAAAAGGCGGAGGCGCTGGTTCCGGGACCGGTCGACGAGGCCCTGTTTCTCAAAGCAATCGAACGGAGCCTCACCGGCGACACCGGTTGGTATTGGTCGCCGCAGATGGTGAAGCTCGAGGATGTCTCCGCGGTCGCAAAGTCGGTACCGTCCCAGTGCAGTTTTATGAACAGCTCTGGAAGGAATATCCGCTGGAAGACATTTGATACTGGCGGTCAGGTGAGTATTTCTGCCACCGTGGGCGGCGATCCGTCGATATCCAGCGGCGGTTTCTCTGAGGTGAGCGGTGCCATCAGCCGATGGAACAGCGATGTCGATCCGACGAGCCTCAATCTACGGTACGCCGGGACCAGCAGTTTCACGTTTTCTTCATGCAACTCCGGCGAACTCAACGATTATCCGCCGAGCAGTTCAAACGTCGTCGTCTTTGACGACCCGTGCGATGACATCGCCGATCTCAGCGGCTGCAGCGGCACTCTCGGTTTCGGTGGGCCGTACTTTGGAAGTACACACACTCACGACGGCACGAGCTGGAACACCGCATCTTCCCTCTTTGTGGTCCTGAATAACGACATCGGCTCTGGATCCGGCTGTTTGTCGTCAACGAATTACGAACGCCTGGTTGCTCACGAACTCGGCCACGGGTTGGGCTTCGACCACGTGTCGGATTCGAATGCCAATATGTACGCAAATTGCTGCCACGACCACAATTCGACTGACGCCACCTGTGCCCAGTACGCCTATCCGCCGGCTGCCCCGACGCCGACGCCCGGACCGCCGACCAACACCTATACGCCGTCGAATACGCGGACTCCGACCCGGACCCGGACCCCGACCTGGACACCGGGTGGTCCGACTGCAACCCCGACCTCGGGTGGTGTGACGAACACCCCGACCCGGACTCCGACCAAAACGCCGACCTCGCCGCCGGCTCCAACACCTGGACCAACAGAGCCGTCGAAGGTTACGGTGCCTGTCGTTGTCCACTCCGACGGTGCAGGTGGTACAGCCTGGCGTTCGGATGTCATTGTCAGCAATCGAAATCGCACTTCACAGACCGTGCGCTTTACTTATCTGACGCCGAGCAAGGCGAGCCTCAAAGTCACCCGTACGCTGACGGGGTATGCAACTCTCCTCCTCGAAGACCTCGTGGAAACCTTCTTCGGTGCCGGTGATGGACGCGGACCGCTTGATGTAGAAGTTCTGCACGGCGGATCAAAATCGCCGGTTGTGGTTTCCCGCGCCTACTCAGAGAATTCGTTCGGAAACCTGGGCTCCGGACTTCCGGCCGATGTCGAGCCATCGACCGCGGTGGTATCGATGCCGGGTCTCTTTCACGACGGAGATTTCCGGACCAATATTGCGGTCACTGCTGGTGACAACGACACCTGGGCCACCTTTGATCTATTCAAAGGCAACAACGGTCTCGTGGCCGGGGGCGTGAGCCGCAAAATCGAGGCCGGCGCACAAGACCAGTGGTCGATCAAGAAGCTTTTCGGCGAACTGGTAGAAGAGGGCGTTCCGATGACGGTACGCGTCTCTCTGAGCCAACCGGGCATTGTCTACGCCTCTCTCATCGACAACGATTCAACCGACTCGGCGGTGTTCCTCGGCAAGATACCTGCAAGCACCTGGATCGTGCCGGTGGTCGCACACATTCCGGGTTTTGGTGGAACATTTTGGAGCTCGTCACTTTCGCTGTGGAATTCGACCGGAAATACTGCGTGGGTCGATCTGGAGTACCTGCCCGAGAAGACCAACAATTCCGAGGGTGGCGAGGTTCTGCAGAACTTCAAGCTGAATCCGTACCAGTCGCGCGACATCGCAGATGTGCTGAAGGACAAGTTCGGTATCGAAAACGGCAAGGGGACCCTTGTCATCAAATCGACGAGGCCGATCACGATCACCTCCAGAGTGTTCACCGACTGCAAATCGTGTCCGCAGGGAGGCACCTCTGGCAATGGTGTTCGAGCGGTCAGGTCGACTGCGCTCGCATCCGGGGAAACGGTGCTTCCAGGGGTTCGCGTCCTCGACGGTTTCCGCTCAAATATCGGTGTGGTCACCGGCGACACGAGTGTTTCGTTCACCTTCGACCTTCGTGACGAGGGCGGCACCCTTCGCCAGACCGCTTTCAAAACGTTGCCGCCGCGGACCATGCAGCAATGGTCGATCGGGAAGCTTTTCGGAAATGACTATATTCAACCCGACCCCGCGGGCTCGGTTGTTGTCAGCGGGGACCGTCCGTATCTGACCTATATGACGGTCATCGACAGCAGCTCGCAGGATCCCGTCTTCGTCATGCCACAATAAACATCTATCGCTGATCAGAAATAAACGCGGGCCGTTTCGGCCCGCGTTTTTGTTGGAGTATTGAATCGCCCTCGCGAGGATAGTAACCAGTAACCAGTAACCAGTAACCAGTAACCAGTAACCAGTAACCAGTGACCAGTAACCAGTGACCAGTAATCAGTGACCAGTGACCATGACCAGTGACCGATTTTGTAACCAGTAGTCGGTAGCCAGTGCCACCCATCCGCCCAGGATGTGGCCACCGAGTCCGACGGGAAGATGGTTCGGACTGGATACTGATTACTGTTTACTGATTACTTTCGGATCGCTTCCAACTGCTCCTTCATCAGTCCTTCAAAGAGCGGAACCTTGTAACCGTTGTGTTCGAGCGGTTCGGCGCCCGCGACAGCCGCGGCGGCGGCCTTCTCGATGGTTGCCGCATCGAGCGTTGTGCCAACGATTGCTTCCTCGGTAGCCTCCGATCGCCACGGTACCGGCGCTGCGCCGGACAGAAAGACTCGCGCCGAGCGGACGCTGTCGCCGTCAAAGACGATGGCGAGGGCGACGCCGGCAAGGGCGAAATCCCATGCGCCTCGCGTCCGCACCTTGCGATAGGACGAACGGAGCCCCTTGGCTGGCGCTGGAAGGATGATCTCGGTGAGAATCTCGTCGGGGCGGAGCACCGTCTCACGTTGCGGGTCCTCGGTCGGTGAAACGTGGAAGGACTCGACCGCCACCGAACGGCTGGCGGCCGGCCCGGAGACGCGGCAGACGGCGCCGAGTGCGGCCAGCGCAGGCGCTGTGTCCGACGGGTGAACGATGTAGCACATATCACCGCCGAAGATGCAGTGGTACTGGTTTTCGCCTTCGTAGGCGAAGCACTTGTCACCACCTTTTCGGAGGCAATCGAAGTGGCCCCGGTAGTACCAACAGCGTGGCTTCTGGCAGAGGTTGCCGCCGATGGTGCCCTGGTTGCGGAGTTGCGGGCTGGCGACCTCGGATGCTGCCTCGGCGAGTGCCGTGAACCCCGCTGCGATTTTCTTGGAGGTCGCGATTTCAGCGACCGTTGCGAGGGCACCGATTCGGAGGCCACCGTCGTTTGTCTCCCGAATGCCCTTGAGCTCGCTGATGGAGGACAAAGAGACCAGGGTGTCAGCGCTGAAAACACCTTCCCGGAGGCAGCCGAGAAGATCGGTGCCGCCGCCGTGGATCAAGGCCGGCCGGTCGTTGAGTACGGCGAGGGCTTCGTTGACTGAGGTCGGTCGCGCGTAGGTGAATTTGGGAAGCATCTCAGGCCTCCTTTCGCTGCTCGGCCAACAGGCGCGCCATCTGAACCGGGTTGATCGGGGAGTCGGTGACGCGGATGCCGATGGCGTCGTATACCGCGTTGGCGATCGCCGCCGCCGTCGGGATTGTTGCCGGTTCGCCGAGCCCCTTGGTGCCCGTGGTGTTGAACTCGGTGTCGGGGATATCGATTGGCACGCAGCTGTGCTCGATCGCGATGTCCTTCATCGTCGGCACCTTGTAGTCGTGGAAATTGGCGTTGGCCATTTTCCCGGTCTGGCGGTCGAGTACGCGTTCTTCGGTCATACCCAGACCGACTCCCATCACGATGCCGCCAAATACCTGGTTGTCGTAGGTCAGGCGGTTGAGGACCCGGCCAGAGTCATGGGCTCCGAGGAAATGCAGGAGTCGGACCTCACCCGTGCGGGTGTTGACCTCGACCTCGCAGAATTGTGCGGCAAATGGGAACGTGATCTTGTCTTCGGGATTGGGGTCACGATAGCCGGTGCCGATAACGAGCCCCTGCCGGCTGAGCTTCTCGAGCCCGGTGACCTCAACGCTTTTCTCGGAGTCCGATTGGCTCGAGATCTTGAGGTCGCGAAGCTCGAGATCGGACACGTCCACCTCGAGTTGCTCGGCTGCCATCCGCATCAATTGCACCTTGACGGCGTAGGCTGCGGCACGTACCGCGGGAGAGTCGGACGGCACTGTCTTGCTGCCGCCGGATGAGGTCGCGTACTGCGTTGTGGCGGTGTCGGCATGCTCGATTTGGATCTGATTCACCGCCACCCCGAGCTCCTCGGCGACAATCATTGCCGCCCAGGTCTTGGTGCCGGTCCCGATATCGGATGCGCCCATGTTGAGGTTGACGCTGCCGTCGGAGAAAAGCTTGACGATGACCGTTGATGGCGGCCCGCCGCCGTAGCCCCAGAAACAGGCTGCGACGCCTACGCCGCGACGAAGGTGGCCGTCCGTCCCGGCCTTTTTCCGAGCCTCCGTCCAACCGAATTCCGCCGCGCCTTTGCGGAGGCATTCCGCGAGCTGATTCGAGGTGTACGGCCTGCCTTCTCCGGCCTGGAGTTCGGTGGCGATGTTCTGCAGACGCAATTCGATCGGGTCGACATCGAGCTTCTGAGCGAGCTCATCCATGGCTTGTTCAAGGGCCCACGCGCCCTGGGGAAAGCCGGGCGCGCGCATTGGCCGCGCCTTGCCGGCGTTGATGTAGACCGACGTGTCTTCCGTCCGGACGTTTGGACAAGTATAGAGGTAGGCGGCCAAAGAGCTGGAGCCGGCGCCGGCGGAGTAAGCGCCGGGCGATCCCAGACTTTTGTAGTCGATCGCGGTCAGCGTACCGTCCTTCTTGGCGCCGATCTTTACCGTCATTTTGTTGCCGGGCCGGTTGCCGGTGGCAAGGAAGCAGTCTTCCCGTGGCAGGAAGATCTTGACCGGCCGGCCGGTCGTCTTGGCCATCAGGGCAGCATAGACCGTGTACTTGCCGACCTCGAGCTTGGATCCGAAACCGCCACCCATGTAGTGGCCGATGACCCGGACATTCGACAGCGGCAAGCCCATTGCTCGCGCCAGGCCCTCCTGGACGCTGTAGACGCCCTGGGTGGTGTCCCAGATGGTGAGTCTGTTGCCATCCCATTTGGCCACCGAGCCGTGCGGTTCCATGGGCGCGTGGATCTCACACTTCGTCCTGTAGGTGCGCTCCACCACCACGTCGGCCTCGGCGAAACCGGCGGCGAGGTCGCCGCGCTCGCGCACCGACGGTTCTCCGATGATGTTGCCACCCTCGTGGATTGCCGGCGCGGATGGTTCGAGGGCGGTCTCGTCATCGACCACAAACGGCAGCACCTCGTACTCGACCTCGATCGCCCGGATAGCGTCTACGGCTTGCAGCGGCGTCTCTGCGGCGACGACGGCGATTTCCTCACCTTCGTGGCGGCAGCGGGTGTCGAAGAGCTTGCTGGTGAATTGACCACGACGCGAATACCAGGGCATATCCGCCCCCGGAGATTCGCCGGTCAGCACCGCAAGGACGCCCGGCATTTTCTCTGCCCTGCTGGTGTCGATCTTCAGAACATTTGCGTGGGCATGCGGGCAGCGCAGGATCGCGCCGTGCAGCATCTCCGGAAGGGAGACATCGTGCGGGTAGACTGCAGTCCCACTGACACGTTCATAGGCGTCGACCCTCGGTACCCGTGTGCCAACGATCGTGGTCTTCTTCCAGGGATCCGGATATTCGCCCGTGCCCGGTGTCTCGGGGACAGATCCATCGATCCAATAGGGAGATTCCTTATCCATTACTGGCCTCCCTTCTTGTTCTCGGCGGCTGTCGTGACCGCGTTCACAATGTGCGGGTAGGCCCCACAGCGGCAGAGGTTGCCGCTCATGCCGCAGCGGATCTCATCGAAGGATGGGGAGGGGTTGATCCGAAGAAGGCCTTCAGCGGCCATGACCTGGCCCGGGGTACAGTATCCGCATTGGAACGCGTCCTCTTCGACAAAGGCCTTTTGAACGGTGCCGAGTTCTTCGCCGTCGAGAAGGCCCTCGACCGTCGTGATCTCGGTACCCTCGGCTTCCACCGCCAGCGTCATGCACGCGTAGCGTGGCTGACCGTCAATGAGGACCGTACAGCTGCCGCACTCACCGCGCTCGCAGCCAGCCTTGGTTCCGGTGATCGCGAGCCGTTCGCGCAGAATAAAGAGGAGGGTCCACCTCGGCTCCACCAACAGCCTGTGGAGGCGGCCGTTGATCATGAGCGCAACCCGCACCATCTCTTCGGGTGAGGTGATCTCGGGTATGGCTTCGCCCGGCCGCGCGACGCCGGTGGCTGCAACCACCGCGCCGGCACCCACCGAACCGAGGAATCCTCGCCTGGTAACGCCTCCCCGCGGACGTTGTGTGGGATCCTTTTTCTTTTTCATAAACCCTCCTCAAGACTGATTGGCGGCCAATTCATATTGAGACTAAGTTGCTGTTAATGAAACACATGCAGAGTATACGATGATTTCTGATGAGAGTGCAGTGCCTGATAAAGTTGCGGCCATGAATAACCCTGGAGTTTTTGTTGATGCGGTCCTCGGGGCCGCAGCCGAGGCGCCTCCGGCCGATCTGATCAATCTCCGTGTCGGGCCTTACTGGGTGGTGGTTCAAACCAGTCTGGGTGCTGGCATGGCATCGGCCCTGCGTTCGGAGGACCACCTCCACGGCTCGAAGCCAATCGCCGCGGCCGGCGAACTTCACACAAGGACACCCCTGGAGCTGGCGAGTCTCCTCCGTTCGGACTCGCCTCCCGAATCGGCGGTCGGTCTGGCGGCAGCCAACGCTCTCCTTGGCCCGACGGCTGAGGACCTCCGCGATGAAAAGGCGGTGGCCATTCTGCGCAAAAGGGGACGGGGCCGGAAGGTCGCGATGATCGGACGTTTTCCGTTCGCGGACGCCTTGCGCAACGACTGCGGCCAGTTGTGGGTCTTCGAGCGCGGATTGAACCGCCGCCAGGAGGATTTTGGCGAAGAGGCGATGGAACAGCTGCTGCCCCAGGCGGATGTTGTGGCTGTGACCGCCACCACGCTGCTCAACAAAACTCTACCGACCGTTCTCTCCGGGGTTCGTTCGGATGCCTTCGTCATGCTCCTCGGCCCAAGCACCCCGCTGACGCCTGCGCTGTTTCGATTTGGTTTCGACGTCCTCTGCGGCACTGTGGTCGAAGATCCTGAAGCCGTCCTCCGCGCAGTCGAGCAAGGCGCAGTGACGTCCCAGATCACCGGAGTCCGGAGGGTGTGTCTTTGGTCGCCCTGAAAAATAAACGCAGAGGCGCGGAGACGCAGAGGCGCAGAGGTTTTCATTTGAGGTGGCGAACGCTATCGTGATTAACTGATGGAACTGAACGATATCAGTGGCGAAATCGTAGATGCTGCGATTGAGGTCCATCGAGAACTTGGCGGGCCCGGACTGCTCGAAAGCATTTACGAAGAAGCGTTAGCGCAAGAGCTGTCCGAGAGAGGGCTGAAGGCTGAACGCCAGAAGACCGTTCCGGTGGTTTACAAAGGTCGGCGCCTTGCGACTGATTTCCGAATTGACCTGCTCGTCGAACAACAGGTAGTTGTTGAGTGCAAAGCCGCGTCAATTACCAACCCGGTGTTTGGAGCTCAGGTTCTGACCTATCTGAGGCTCCTCGACCTGAAACTCGGATTGGTGGTTAATTTTGGAAAAAAACGCGTAGTCGATGGCATTCACCGAGTTGTGAACGGCCTATGAATAATAATTCCTCTGCGCCTTTGCGTCTCCGCGCCTCTGCGTTGAAATCCGAGCAGTTGGCTGGCCTCATCCTGGCTGGTGGCGAAGGCAGACGATTTGGTGGGCCGAAGGCGTTTGCGAGGTTCGATGATGGGCGGACGTTCCTCGAGGTATGCGCTGCGACCTTGATCGGTGCAGGAGCTTCGCCGCTGGTCGCAACGCTGCCACCGGGGACCGAAGACCCACAGATTGATGGGTTGGAATCGATCGCCCTCCCGGAACCGGGTATGGATATGTTCGCATCGCTAGTGACGGGCCTCCGTCATCTCGTTGAGCACCCCGACTGGCGCACGGTGGCATTACTGCCGGTGGACCACCCTCTGGTTCACAGTTCTTCAGTTTCCGCTCTCGTCGACACGGCGGCGCTGGCTGCAATCCCTTCATATCGAGGGAAACACGGCCATCCCGTGTGTTTGGCGAGGTCAGTTGTGGAGAGAATTTTGAGTGGTGACCTCGCTGGACCCACGTTGAGGGAGGTACTGCGGTCAGTCGGCGCTGTCGATGTAGACGTCGATGATCCGGGAGTCGCCGCCAACTGCAACACACCAGACGTCCTCCGCGACGCGCTGAGACCTCACGATTCTGAACCCTGAGTTCCCGACCCCCCGGCCCGGCAGCCGTCTCGGCTGCATGGTAGGTAGTCGAAAAGACCGAAATCCGAATCGCGAGAGTGGGCGGATATCCTTCTCGGTGTCCATCAACAGATTAGGGCGCGTTGGCTCGGGAGGGGTTAATCCCCTCCCGAGCGACTGCCTCGAGTGAGGACTGCCCACCGCATCGCGTGCTCGTTCAATTCCCCGAGGGAGCGGACGGAAAATCCAAAATCCGAAATCCGAAATCCGAAATCAAGACACGGGCGTTCGCATCGTGACGAATTCTTCGGCGGCGGTCGGGTGGATGCCGATGGTGGAGTCAAAGGTCGCTTTCGTGGCACCGGCCTTGAGGGCCACCGCCATACCCTGAATGATTTCGCCTGCCTCCGGCCCGACCATGTGGACTCCGAGCACCTTGTCCGTTTTCCGGTCGACGACGAGCTTCATCATGGTGCGCTCATCGCGGCCGGACAGGGTGTGGACCATCGGCCGGAAGGTGGATCTGTAGATCTCCACCTCGTACTCTTTCGCGCGCGCTTCAGCTTCGGTGAAACCAACCGAACCAATGTTGGGCTGGCTGAATACCGCTGACGGAATGTTGGTGTAATCGACGATGGTCGGATTGCCATTGAAAAGCGTCTCGGCGATGGCCATGCCCTCGGCGAGAGCAACCGGAGTCAAGGCGACGCGGTCGATGCAGTCTCCGATTGCGAATATACCGGGGACCGAAGACTCGAGGTCTTCGTTGACGACAACGGCGCCGCGGTCCGTGAGCTCGACACCCACCTCCTCGAGATTGAGACCGCCGGTATTTGGCAGACGTCCCATGGCGCTCAAAACCTGGTCGGCCTCGATCACGTCGCTATGATTCGTGGTCGCCGCCAGCCCGTCTCCGGTGCTTTCGATTTCCTCAATGAGAGTGTCGAAGCGCAGCGTGATGCCGCGTTTCCGCATTTCCTCGGCGAGCGTGGTGCGGACATCGTCGTCGAAACCGCGAAGGAAGAGGGGGCCTCTGTAGACCAGGGTGACCTCGGATCCCATCCCGTTCATGATGCCCGCAAATTCGACCGCGATGTAGCCACCTCCCGCGATCACGATGCGCTCTGGTTGGCGTTCGAGGTGGAAGATTTCGTCGGATGTGATGCTGAGGTCGTGACCGGGGATGCCCGACTTGAAGGGCTGACCGCCGGTAGCGACCAGGATTCGCTCGGCTGTAAAGCTTTCGCCGCCGACCTTCACCGTGTTCCGGTCGAGGAGGCGCGCCCGCCCTTTGACGATGCGCACCCCGGAGTCCTCGAGCAATTTTCCGTAAATACTGTTGAGGCGCTCGATTTCCCGATCCTTGTTGGCGATCAACGTCGCCCATTCGAAGGTCGGGGTCGGCACGGTCCATCCAAAACCGGCGGCATCTTCGGCAGCTGCCGAAAAGGACGAGGCATAGACCATCAGCTTCTTCGGTACGCATCCCAGATTGACGCAGGTTCCGCCGAGATTCGAGGCCTCGGCCACCGCCACTCGCGCTCCGTATCCGGCTGACATTCGGCTGGCGCGCACACCACCTGAGCCAGCCCCGATCACGAACAAATCCAAGTCGTAGTTACTCATGGTGCCTATCCTACATGTATGCAACAAGGAGAGGCGCGTTGGGGCTTCGACGACTCCGCATCGATGCGGCAAAACGCTTCTAATTGGCGGCGAGGAGGGTGCCACCCTTCGCATTGTTTGAATTCGTCGCCCTCCAGTTCAGAGGCCCCTTTCAGGCAAACAATGCGAAGAGTGGCACCTGTGTCGCTGCTGCGGCAGAGCGCCCCTAATGGGCGGCTGGAAAAATGGCACCTCCGCCGCACGCGCTCTTGCCTCGGAGATCGAAACACGGAGGGTGTACGGAAATTCCGAATTCCGAATTCGCTACTCGCTCTCCTGCTTGATCACCTCGAGATTGATGTTGATCTCGACATCATCACCGAGTACGAAACCGCCGGCGTCGAGGGCACGATTCCAGGAAATCCCGAAGTCCTTCCGGTTGAGTGTCGTGGTCAGCTCGTAACCTGCTCGGGTGCCACCCATGGCCTTCATCTCGCCGAGAAAATCTACCGAAAGCGTGACTTCCTTGCTCACGCCGTGCATGGTCAAGGTACCCGCGACCGCGTAGCTGTCGCCGTCAATCTTGGTGATCTTCGAACTCTTGAAGGTGATCTCCGGGTATTTTTCGACATCAAAGAAATCTGCAGAACGGAGGTGTCCGTCCCGCTTGTCGTTCTTGGTGTCGATGCTGGAGGATTGGATCGTGAATTCAACGCTGCTCGCATCGAGGTTTCCGAAGTCGGCGACTATCGTGCCGTCAAATTCGTTAAATCCGCCGCTGACCTTCGAAACAAGGTGGCGGACCTTGAAACCGACGTTTGAGTGGGCGGTATCGATGCCGTAGGTTCCCTGCGCTGCAACTGTGCCGAGGCCAAGGATAAGGACTAGGGCGGTCAAAAAAGCTTTCTTTCGCATTTCGTTCCTCCAAATGGTGGTTTGATCTTTTATCGCGAACGGTAACAACAACGAATGGTCGCTGGCGTCCATTCCATATCTCGGCGCTGAAGTCGTAACATCTTGGTTCGAACCGAATTTTTGGTTTTCTAAAGCATTCTTTAGCAGGGCACGTGTAATATCTGCCAATGCGGCATTGACGGCGGCAGGCGCCGGGAGGCGAAACTGCCGAATTTTGCCCCGAATAGAGAGGAAACACCCCGCAATGAGCGAGCGCAGTTATTAATGGTGAAATACCGATGGCAGGAAACTTGCTAGGGTAGAGACGTGCGACGGGAAAAAAGTACCTTCCGGCGAGCTCTCGAGCTATCGCTTCTGCTCCACCTGTTGCTGATCTTTCTGATTGTGCCGCAGGTCCAAGAGCTGTGGCCCTCAGCGAATGCATCAGCGGTGGAGCTCATGCCGGAGGTAAATCCTGACGATCAGGCTCCCCTCGAGTTCGAGTTCGTGGATCTGGCCGAGGAGCGGGAGGAGACGCCGGTTTCAGATCAGGTACCGCTATCGGATCTCGATCGGCAGGCACATGGCGGCCAGGGAGAGGCAGCGGCACGACCTGGCGTTGTGGGAACAACCCCGCAGCTGGTCGAGGCTGACGGCGGACAGACCTTTGGTGCGGGTTCCCCTCCAACGAGACCGGGTGAACAGGTGCCGCAGGTTCCGCCTCCGGAACGACCGCAGGAGGAGCCACTCGAGCAACCGACAGAGGAGACTCAGATCGAGCCCGATACCGAGGGCGCCGGTGAAGAGGTCCCGGAGCCTGAGCGCCGGCAACCGGCGATCAAACTTCCGCCACCCGGAGCCTGGGCCCTGCCGCCAGCCGAAGGCGGCCTCATGGAGAGGCCTGATACCGAAGGTGGGCAGGCAGATGCAGGCGGGCTCTCCTTCGATACCCAGTGGTATGACTGGGGCCCATATGCCAAGGCGATGTTGGCCAAGATCCGCCGAAACTGGCGGATTCCGGAGATCGCCAGACTCGGTGTCCAGGGCGTAGTCAAGGTCCGGTTCTTTATCGAGCGCAACGGGACCGTCACCGGTGTCCAGATCATCGACGAATCTGGCAAACCACCGATGGACTTCGCCGCTCGCGACGCGATTTCCCACTCTTCACCCTTCGAACCGTTGCCGTCGGCCCTTGGCGACGTCGACCGTGAGGGTGTTACCATCACTTTCTTCTATAACGCCACGCCTCCGAGTCGTGGCGGACGATAGGACATCATGAATAGGAGTACTTCGTGGTCGATATTCTAATTTCCGGCGGACCGGTGATGATCCCCCTCGGCGTTCTGTCGATGGTGGCCGTGGCCATCATCATGGAGCGGTTGTGGGTGTTACGACGGGCCAACTTCCTCGAGAACTCAACCGTGCAGACGCTTTCTGGTCTGCTCGCGAGTGACAAGTTTCAGGGGGCGATCGATTTCTGTCACCGTCACCCGGGCCCGTTTACCGATCTCGTGATCGCCTTGGTTGAAAACCGGCGAGCGCCGTACGAGGAGCTCAAGGAGATTCTCGAGGACACCGGTCGGCTCCATCTCATGGGACTTCAACGCGGTCTGCCGGCCCTCGGTACCATCGTCGCCGGGGCGCCCCTTTTGGGCCTTCTCGGGACGGTCATCGGCATGATCAAGATTTTCAGTGTCGTCGCGACCGCGGGTTCCGGGATCACCGAAGCCCTATCCTCGGGCATTTCGCAGGCCCTTATTACGACGGCGACCGGTCTCGTGATCGCCATTCCCGCGCTCTTTGTCCACTCCTATCTCGAGTCTCGCGCCGTTACGATTCTGGCCGACATCGAAGCGCAGATCCTCGACTACCTGCACCTCGTGCGGGAGCACGAGCCGACTGTAGAGGAGGACGACTGATGCGACTCGTGCCTCTCCGTAGCGGGCGCAAGGTCGAGGTCCAGATGTCGCCGTTGATCGACGTCGTCTTTCTGCTGCTCCTTTTCTATGCGGTGACGACTCAGTTCGTCAACGACGAGCGGCTCAAGCTCAAGCTCCCCGAGGCGGAGACCGCCGAGAGCGTTGGCACCAACCAGGAGGAAAAGCCGCCCGAGGTCAAGATTGCGGTTGACGGCTCCATCTGGATCAATGACGAAATCGTTCCGGAAGAGGAACTTGAGGCCCGCATGCGGCAGCTCGTTGAGCGGGCGCCGGACGACGGCATCATCCTCAAGGGGGACAAGGGCGCCGACTATGGTGTTGTCGTGCACGTTCTCGATGTTGCCCGAAAGGTCGGTGCCAAAGGAATTCAGATGAGCGCTGACCGTCCAAAGGGACAATAGAGTTTTGAATTTTGAATTTTGAATTTTGAGTTACTACCTATCGTCCCAGCTGCTCAGGGGCAGGCGGCGATCAACTCATAACTCATAACTCATAGCTCAATACTTGTGCGCCACGCATACACGTCATAAAGCTCTCGAAAGCAAGACCTTATATTCCCCTCGTAGCGTTGAAAGAGCTCCTCGAGATGGGGCTTGATTTTCGGCGCGTCGACAGGTGTCAACTCTTCCACCAGATCGCAGAGTAATTCGTGATCTGGTCGGCACTTGATCAGGGTTGGCAGTCGTCCCGGTTGATGGAGCGTTGCGACGAAACTCCGAGCATGGCGGGTCATGCGCAGTAGCTGATGCCATCCGATCGGGCCGAGCTGTTCGGCGCCATCGACCAATATCAGGTGGTTCGGGGTCACCGGTTTCGGGAGTTGGATTCGCGCGCTGTGCCACGGATCTCGGCAGCCGCCTTCGATTCGCACAAGAACCGGGTCGCCGAGCAGGGCGCAGGCTAATTCTTCCAGAAGAGTTGACTTGCCGCTGCCCTTAGGCCCGACAATCGCCGCGCGCCCTCCTATAACTTCGAGGCGCTTGCGGAGAGCGGAAGCGTCCAGTCCGTTGCACCGGTAGGCGAGGCCTTCAATACGGTGGCTGGCGAACGGGTTGTCCGCCGGCCGATGCCGCGAGACAGCGATTGAATTCATGAGAGGTCCACCTCGACAGGCTGTGGCCCGATCAGCAGATCGAGGCGCTCTGTTTCGCCACTCGGGAGGGCGATAAGTTCGATCGCCCATGCCAGGGTGATGAGCTTGCCCGAAAACGAGTAGGGGCCCTCGGGTACGCGAATCGAAAAGTCACGATGCCCCGAGGTGTCGGGAGACTCGGTGCGGAGCGATCGAACGACCCCGACGTCCTGCGTGCCCTTGCCAGTGGTGTACCAGAAGAGGCGGACCTCGACCGCGTCAATCTCCTCGTCGAAATGCCACGAGGCCCTACCCTCGATGAGTTCTCCAGGTTTGAACCAGCTACCGCCGTCGGTGGTGTGGAGAGTCAGCATCACATGTTCTCGCTTGAGGCAGGTCGGATGGTCATTGGGAAGTTCTGGTCGATATCGGGCCAGCGGGCGATCTCGCCTTCGACATTGATCTCCCAGAGGATCTTGTTGCTGTTGCCCTCGAAGCTGTGCATCGAGTCGCTAGGGATCGTCAGATCGACCGCCCCCTGAGGGATCTCCCAGTCGTTCTGTGTATTGGCCAGGTCAAATGTCGCGAAGACCTCGCGTTCTGTGATGCTGTCAGTGCCACGTTGGTAGGTTGCCTCCTCACGGCCTTCAAGGTAGATGCGAATCCTGCTGAGGCGTCCCTTACGGCCGGTGAAACGCCACTCGAGACGAAATTCGTCGCCGAGGCGGGGGCTGCCGGGCGTCAGAGTCAGTCGTGGACGAGGGTTGGCGAGAGCGAGTAGAAAATTACCGACAAGGCCGACTGCGAACAGGCCGACGAGAACGAATGGGACCAGGAAAAGGGTCAGGAACCAGTCGGGGTTCCCCTGTTCCCAGCCCTTCCATGCCTGCCACACGAAAACCGAAACGATTCCGTTCCAGAAGAGCGCGAAGAAGATCGCTCCGGCGACCTTTCCGCCGGGTCCGACCTGTGGTTTGAGGAAGAGCGGGCCGTCGTGGACCATATCCGCCTCGGCCGTGATTTCCTCGGTGGACCTTCGCACTCGAATCTGTTTCCACCCGTGATTTGCTACCGCCCATCCGGCGAGGATAAAGACCAATGGAATCAGCCCAAGCAGATGCTTGAGACGAAATTTTCGCTCGAGGACCGACTTCGAAGAATCGCGAGGATTGACAAAGCAGGTTGCCGAAGAACGGTCGGGGTACCGGCCGAGAACTTCGTGTGCCTCGTCGTAGCCGGAGCTGAGAAAACCGAAGAACTCGACTTTGTTGGAACGCCACATGTGATCGCCGGCCTGGTATTCATAGAGGACATCGGCGCCGTAGGAGGTGCCGTCGTCGGTCGACCACGAGCGCATGGACGAGCTCACGATTGTGCATGGGGTGGCTTCCCAGGTCGCCGACGCTGCGAGTCGAATCGAGGGCACGATGGCCATGGGTATGAAGACTGCGCCGCCGATGACAATGAAGAGGAGGCCGAAGCCGATCATGAACTTCTGGCCTCGTCCCGACGACGCCTTTTGAGAGATCGATTCCACTTCTCGCGTCTTCGAAGAGAAGCCGATCCAGGTAGCCCAGAGACCGCCCCCGCCGATGGCGACGAAGATGAGGGGGAAGAATACGGCGAGTGCAATCCACGGGATGCGTCGCTCGAGGACCGTCAGAGCCGGGTGGTTCGTGCTCACCCTGCAGGTCGCCGCGTCACCGGGTAGATAACGCGCTGCGCGGTCACGGGCTTTGTCGAAGCTGGCGGTTCCGCCTCCGCTTCGAAAGAACCTGTCGCTCTCGTGAATCCGGCCGTTGACTTCGTAACGGTATCGAACCAGAGGCCGGTAGGGGTCTTCGTCGTCTCCGGTATCGGCGACGCCTGACGAGAGGATCGTACAGTCCGTGGCCGGCCACCACCACGTCTCGAGTTGCTTCCATGTTTCGCCGATCATGAAGATCGTAAACAATGAACCCATCAGGAAGAACAACCCAAAGAAGATCGTGGCGAAGCCTTTGCCGGCGCAACCGCTTTGGGACTCTGACGAGGTGCCGATGGAGATCTTCATCGATAGATCCTTCTATCGATTGTACCGGTAGGTTGTTCAGCTCATTCGGATCTCAGCCGGCCTCGACCACTCTGTTAACGCAAAGGCGCAAAGAGTGCAAAGAAGCCGCAGAGATGAGGTTTTGGATATTCTTTGCGGTCTTGGCGTCTTCGCGGTTCCAACGCGGTTGATGTCAGCAGAGAATCGCTACAACGCTCATCTATACCCATCAGCACGTGGGAACGACTGGATACTGGTTACTTTTAACTGGTTACTTGACCCGAAACGGCATCGCGTTTGGGTATAGGAGGCGCGGAGATTTCGGCAGGGGCTTGAACGCGCTACTACTCGTCAGCGTGCTCGATGCCGGTGCCCATGAGGACCGCGATGTGGTCGTCGGCAACGCTGTAGAAGACCATTCGGCCGTCGCGACGGGCGCGAACGAGGTCGCGGTCGCGGAGCAGTCGCAGCTGATGGCTCACGGCCGATACCGACAGTTCGGCGAGCGCGGCGAGATCGCAGACGCAGAGCTCCTCCGTGACCGTGAGGGCGTGGAGGATTTTGAGGCGGGTTGGATCAGAGAGGGCGGAGAACAGGCGACTCAGGCGCTCAACAGTGTTCTCAGGCAGGGCCTTCTTCTGGACGAAGGCAACCTTCTCGGGATCGATCTCGTTGATACTGCATAGATTCGATGTGAAATCAGTGTCGTTCATAGGACGCATTCTCGCCGATTACGGCTTTGACGTCAAACCGCGGCAAAAAGAATTCCGGATCGCGTGTGTAGGGGCGGGATATATCCCGCCCTTGCTCATTGAAGTCCTTTGGGTCGCTCAAAGGCGGCATATATGCCGCCCCTACAGGTGCCCCATTCCTTTTAACCGGAGGGCCGGAAATTCAAGGTTTTTCAGGGCTCAGCCCTTCACCGCCTTGTGACCATAGAAAATTACTCCCGCCTCACCATCCCACGAGATGCGCCGGAACTCGAGCCTCACCTTCATCCCGATCTCGAGCTCTGACGGGTCGGCAAGATCGCCAATCTGGACCATAACCCGCAGCCCGTCCATCAACTCGACCAGAGCAATGGGAAGGGGAGTTTGCTCGGTGAAACCAGCCGGTGGCACCCGCACAACGGTGTAGGTCACGACCGTGCCCTCGCGGGGGAGGGTAATGTTCTCAAAGGTACTGCTGCCGCACTTCGGACACACCACCCGCGGCGGGTAGAGGAGCTTTTCGCACTCGATGCACTTGGATGCCTCGAGCCGATATCGTTGCGGATACTCACGCCATGCACGTGCTGGGGAGTCCATCAGACCACCTCCATGATGTGGACAATCGAACTGCCGCCGGATCCGCCCATGTTCTGGGCGAGGCCGACCCGAGCTCCCTCGACCTGTCGCTGCCCGGCTTCTCCGCGCAGCTGGCTCACGATCTCGATCGCCTGGGCGACGCCTGTTGCGCCAACCGGGTGGCCCTTCGACTTGAGGCCCCCCGAGGTATTTACCGGGATCTTGCCCTGCAGCGAAGTCAGACCGTCTTCGACTGCTTTTGCGCCGTAGCCCGGATCGAAGAGGCCGATCGCTTCAGTCGCCATGATCTCGGCGATTGTGAAGCAGTCGTGGACCTCGACGACGTGCAGGTCCTCTGGTTTTTTGTCTGCCATCTTGAACGCCCGTTCGGCGGCCAGACGGACCGCGCCAAGCTCGCTCAGATCTTCACGGTTGGCCAGCGTAATGGTGTCGGTGGCGAGGCCCGAGCCCGTGATCTTGACCACCGGTTTGTCGCCACCAAGCTCTTTCGCCCGTTCGACGGTTGTAAGGACCAGTGCAGCTGCTCCATCGGTCACCGGCGAGCAGTCAAGCAGGTGCAGGGGGTCAGCGACCATGGTCGACGCCAGAACATCCTCGACAGATATTCTGAGGTGGTACTGGGCGTGCGCGTTGAGTAAACCGTTGGCGTGGTTCTTGACAGCCACTGCCGCGAGCTGCTCGGAGGTTGTGCCGAAGCGCTGCATGTGGACCTGTGCCAGCATCGCGTAGAGGCCTGGGAAGGTGATGCCGTGGAATCCCTCCCACTCCTGGTCGGCGGCGGAGCCGAGAGCGTAGGTAGCGTCGGCTCCGTCGACGTCGGTCATCTTCTCGACGCCGGTGACGAGGACGGTGTCGGAGAGACCCGACGCGACCTCGGCAAAGCCGGTGCGCAGGGCGAGGCCGCCCGAGGCGCAGGCCGACTCGACCCGCGAAGCCGGCACACCCGCCATACCGAGCTCGTCGGCGAGCAGTGAGGCGAGGTGCTCCTGGCCGACGAAGAGGCCAGGGGACATGCAACCGATGGTGATGAGATCCACCGAGTCCACACCGGCGTCCGACAAAGCGGCGAGGGCCGATTCCGCCCAGATTGTGCGGAGGGACTTCTCCCACAGCTCTCCAAAGTCATTCATTCCGATTCCGACAACGGCTACATCGCGCATCGCCACCTCCTCACTCGGCCATGCGGATCTTGCCGCGGAGCTTGGCGTAGGTGCCGTAGTCCACGTAGATCTGGTTTTCGTCGAGCTGCGGCCGGGTCATCGGCGCCCGGTCGCGGACCAGCTCAACACGTTCGGTGATTTTGAAGACGAAAGAGTCCGAACCGGCGCCCGAACCGAAGGAGGTGAGAAGCACCAGGTCCCCGGGCTGTGCGATGTCGAGCACCGCTGTGAAGCCTATCGGGGAGGCCCCGGAGTAGGTATTGCCGAGCCAGGGTGACAGCCAGCCGGTCTCCAGTTGCTCTTGCGTGAAGCCGAGCTTCTTGCCGACCCGCATCGGGAACTTGCCGTTGGGTTGGTGGAAGATGGCGTGGGCGAAATCTTTTGGCTCGAGCCCCACCTTCTCCATCATGCCCTTGGCGGAGTTCATGCTGGTCCGGAAATAGGCCGGCTCGCCGGTGAAGCGGCTGCCGTGCCGCGGGTAGTGCATGTACTCTCTGCGCCAGAAATCCGGGGTGTCGGTGGTCCACGAGTAGGTGTCCACCACTTCGGCCAGGATGCGTTCTTCGTCGTTGCCGAAGATGAACGAAGCGGCGCCGGCGGCGGCCGAGTACTCGAGGGCATCTCCCGGTGCACCCTGTGAGGTGTCGGCACCGATCCCTACCGCGAACTTCACCTCGCCGGCCTTGACCAGCGCCTGGGCCACGAACATGGTCTCGGTTCCGGCCTTGCAGGCGAACTCGAAGTCGGAAATGTGGATGTCGGGGGTCGCGCCGATGGCCTCGGCAACAATCGTCCCCGACGGTTTGACCGCGTACGGGTGCGACTCGGAGCCGATATAGAGGGCGCCGATATCGACCGGGTCGACCCCGCCGGAACGGGCGAGGGCGTTTCGCGTTGCCTCCACCGACATGGTGACCGTGTCCTCGTCGGCGCCGGGCACCGACTTCTCATTCAACTGGAGTCCCCGGCGGTAGGAGGGCGCGTCGGCGCCCCACACCTTGGCGATCTCCTCGAGCTTGATCCGGCGCCTGGGAATAAAGGCGCCGTAGCCAACGATGCCTACGTTCATAGGTCCTCCAAGTGTTGAGATCAGGTCGCTTAACTGATGACGCAGCGCGTCGAAAATCAGTCTACACAG
>CAVZOK010000005.1:0-48162 GCA_963776765.1 Candidatus Sulfomarinibacteraceae bacterium | reverse complement strand
TCGACGCATGACAATCACGGACCCTCCCGTGGTGTTGATGTGCACCTGATCATCGACGGCTTCATTCGAGATCGAGGGACGTCCGGCAGCGTCGATGGGAGAATCCTGAATTGGCCATCGCACTCCTTCCACGTTGACCCGGACGGATGGATCGAAAGTCCAGAAGGACCAGGTCTCGCCGGGGGCTGCCGCGAGTGAGGCCTCACCAACGATGGCCAACACAGTCATGTAGGCTGTTTCGAAGACAAGGCGGTCGCCCATTGCCATCCGGGCCAGGAGCCCGAGATTGCCGAGATCGTGGTCGGTCCGACCACCGAGCGCAGCCAGCACCGTCAGGTTCCTGATCCCGAGCTCGTCAAATCCATATTCCAGTGCCTTGTCAAGGTCGGTCCGATCCTGGTCGGGGCGATCGACCATGCAATCTTCGCCGAGCCATGCGCGTGTGTTGGGGCTGATGGAGTCCAGATCACCGACCACCGCGTTCGGTCTGAGACCGAGCCTCGCGAGATGGTTGGCCCCACCATCAGCGGCGAGGAGGGGCTGGGCCGAGGCTGCCATCGTGGCGAGTCTCGGGTGCCATCGTAGCGGAGCGTTTGCGACCAGCAGGGCCCCTCCTATTTCAATCATGAGCTCATTTTACAGGACGCAATTGTTGGAGATTGCGGAGTGTAAATTGATGGTAGACTAAACGCTGATGCACGATTCTGCTGATCGTCTTTCCGGCACGGTGTACATCCCTGACACCTCGGCCCTTATCGAAAACCCCGACGCCCTCGATCGCCTTCTCACTGGTGGCAACGTGGTGGTTTTGCTCCACCAGGTGATCGAGGAGCTGGGGCGGCTGCAGGCATCGCGTTCCAAATCGGAAGGCGTCCGCCATGCTGCCCGCCTGGTGATGCGGAAGATGCTCGAGTATCGGCGCCACCAGCTCATCCATCACAGCGTCGAACGGCTCTTCCAACATCAAGTGGACCCGGAGGCGTATCCGCGTACACCAGCCGGCGGCATCCTCGCCTGGGAGCCGGACGGCATGACCATCGAGCCCTACAGCAGCGAATCCGGGGACAATCACATCCTCGCCAGCGCCCAGCGCATTGCGGAGGTCGCGAAGTCGAACGGGCACCCCGGGTACGAAGTGGTGGTGATATCGGAGGACTCCAACCTTCTGCTCAAATGTGACGCGCTGTCGATCACTGCTGAAAACCTGCGCTACGGCAAGGTCAGCCTCGACAATGTCGACGAGGTCTACCGCGGGGTGGTCGAGGCCGAGTTGACAGAACAGGGCGTCCAGCAGTTTCTTGACAGCGGTGCGCCGGGTGAGCGGTGGTTGCCTTTCGAAGAACTCGAACTCCGCGAACCGGGCGAACTCCAGTGGAATATGGGCGTTCTCCTTCATTGTGGCGAAGAAATCCTCCTGGTCCGCGCCAACCCTGAACTCCGGCGGGTGGAGGATCTTCGATTCGCCCAGTACTGGGATCGCAAACGCATCACCTACAAACCGCGGCCGATCCTCGGCTTCACTCCGCGAGATCCACAACAGACCCTGGCCATGGAGTTTCTCCTCGATCCCGATGTGCAACTGGTGGTGCTCGATGGCCCGGCCGGATCGGGCAAGACACGGATGATGGTGGCGACCGGCCTCTACATGCTCGTCGGCCAACCCACCACGTGGCGGGTCGCTCCGCAGTCGCAACCGCTGACCCCCGACTATGGATACGATCACGGGCTTCTCCTGCTTCGACCGGAGCACGCCTCGAGCCAGTACGATCTCGGTTATCTTCCGGGAGACTATGAAAGCAAGCTCTCGCCTTGGCTGGAGCCGTTCTTTCAGGCAGTTCGCTCTTTGTCACTGTCGAATGAGCACGATTTCATGGAGGAGCTGCGATCGACCGATCGCCTGACCATGGTCTCTACCTCGATGCTCCGAGGGCTCGACATCGAGCGATCGATAGTGCTCGTCGACGAGCTACAGAATGGCGACCGCCACCTTGCCAAGACTCTGATGAGCCGATTCTGTGCGACCTCCAAGGTAGCCCTGGCCGGCGCCCTCGATCCGGTGCAGATCGACAACCCGTATGTGGACTGGCGATCGAATGCGCTCACCCGGATCAAAGAGACCTACCGGGGTTTTGGGCCGCAGGTCGCTCAGGTCCGGCTCGAGCACAATTACCGGGGGCCCATCTCGACTCGAGCTGACGAACTCTGACGGCCCGGTGGGCCGAATTAGGAATTAGGAATGAGGAATTCGGAATGCCGCCCGCCCGACGCGGTCCGCTTCTTGGGGAGAGTGGTGAGAATTCCTCATTCCTAACTCCTAATTCCTCATTAAACCATGACCGTCTCGACAGTGAACTCAGGTGGATTCTCAAGCGTCTTCTTCACCGTACACTGATTGGCCACCCGGACCAGGGCCGTCCGGTATTTTTCCGGGAAGTCGGCGGGGACCTCGATCGCGATCCGGACGTTGGTCAAGCGCCTGGTCTTTTCCTCACGTTCCCAGCTCTGGGAGAGGCTGATTCCGTCGTAGGGGATGTCTCGCTTCTGGCAGAAACCGAGCACATAGATGCCGGCACAGGTGGCGAGGGATGCCAAAAAATAGTCATATGGCTCGGGCGCGGAACCGTCGCCCCCAGACTCCGTATCCTGGTCGGTGGCGATCTCGAAACCGTTGTACCTGGCGTTGACACGTTTGCCGCCCGGGAAGCTCACTGTCATCGAGTTGCTGCTCATCGATCCTCCTCGGAAGGGGATCTTAGCGCGTTTTCCGATCCCGATCCCGATCCCGTTCCCGAAAAGGCTTGCAGGGAGCCCGACCGTCGATCACGCATGGAACACCGCCAGCTCCTCGAGATTCCCTTTCTGTCCCCGTATCGGCGACGGGACCAGGCCGACGAGTTCGAGACCGAGATCCTCCAGGGCGCGAACAGTGCCGTCGATCGTTCCTCGCCGAACAGCTTCGTCGCGAACGATCCCTCCCTTACCGACCTGGTCGCGACCGGCCTCGAACTGCGGCTTGACCAGGCAAATGATCACAGCTTCCGCGGCCAGATGTGGCAGCAGAGCGGGAATGATGAGGCGGAGAGAAATGAAAGAGACATCGACCGTGGCCAGCGCCGCTGTGAATGGCAGGCTCTCGGTCCTCAGGTGGCGGGCGTTGACGCCCTCCAGAACCACGACTCTGGAGTCGTTTCGTAGCCGCCAGTCGAGCTGGCCACGACCGACATCGAGAGCCATCACCCGGCGCGCGCCGCGCTCGAGCAGAACGTCGGTGAACCCGCCGGTGGAAGCCCCGACATCGAGACAATCGAGGCCCTCAGGAGAAATTTCGAATTCGTCGAGTGCGGCAACAAGCTTGAGCGCACCGCGTGACACCCAGGGATGATCAGGTTCGCTGATCTCGATATCTGCCTCGGGATCCACCTGGGTGCCTGCCTTGCTCTCCACTTCACCATTCAGGCGGACCTTACCGGCGAGGATCAAAGCTTGGGCGCGCGCTCGCGATGGCACGAGGCCTCGTTCGGCGATCACGACATCGAGACGTTTCTTTTTCGCCACGGTTTGATCGTATCGAGGAATCGGCCCTGAGGGAATGAAGATCTGCCCGGCATCCTCCAAGTACCAGATGCCATGTTTTGAGACTCAAGCCCGTTTCATAACGCTTTCCAAACCGAGAGCGTTCTAGGAATGAGTTGGCTGGATTCAAGGTTGTTGGAACCGCTAAGACGCGAAGAGCGCAAAGATCGCGCCAGGATTTCCGACCCGAACGAAATGAGAAACCTTTGCGGCCTTTGCGCCTTTGCGGTTCCCACATTGCTGAAGGAGCGACATCGTCACGTAAGAACCGGCCGTGCCAATCTGCCCGATTCCCTCGCCCCATCACCCTCTCAAGCCGGGCGGTCAGGGTTCCACGGGCACTCTCACCAGCCGGTGCTCCCACGTCAGCGACGCGAGGAGATCTCCGGAGGGTGTGAGCGCGACAGAAGTCACTCCCGGGAGGCCGTCCTGAAGAAGTCGTTGTGGCTCCTCTTCGGTCGGGTCGACGATCCACAACTCGCCGAAATGAGGGGAACTGGCAACGATATTGCCCGAGGGGAGCAGTGCGAGGTATCCCTCCTGTTGGTCGCGAGTGTTCCAGCAACGAAGCTCGATCCGTCGAACCACGTCGCCACTGGAGCCATCGACCAGAAGCAGAGCGCCTTCTGCTGGGACCGCTACGGCGATCAGACCACCGGCCCATGCGAGACCGACCGGAGGTCCCGGCAACCTGGCGACAATCTCATCATTCCACTCGGGCGGCACAAAACGGAGTAATTTCTTGTTTCCAGTGTCAGAGACCAGCAGCGAACCGTCGGGGGCCCACATCAGGTCTCTGGGACCAAAGAGGTTTCGGCCGAACACTTCGGTGACGCCATTTGGCCGTAGAACCTGGATGCGTCCGTTCCAGGTATCGGCCACCGCCAGTGACCCGTCACCGCTGATGGCAATGCCCGACGGTTCGTGGAATTCGCGGGGTCCTGAGCCGTCCGTTCCGACACTATCGAGACAGAGTCCATCATCCGAGTACCAGAGAACCCTGTGGTTCATGGTATCGGTGACCGCAAACCAGCCCGCGGGCGAAACTGCGATACCGCGTGGTTCGCGCAATGATCCCGCCTGCGAGCTCGACTGTGAGGCCCACGGAGACGGGCAGTGTGGTCGATCCGGCTCGAATACGGACCCATCATCGCGGACAAGCCACAGCCTGCTCCGGCTGCCGGCCATCGCCACCAGATCATCAGTATTGGAAAGATATTTCTGCCACGGCATTGCGGCCCTGCCGGAGCGATGGAGGCCTGATGCGTCGAGTGCCCAGAGCACTTCACCCTGCCACGAGATCGCTCGAACGGCATCGAAATTCTCGCCGGTCTTCTCGGGTTCAGCACCCTGGCCGGTCCAGATCGTGGAGCCCTCGCTCCAGGCGACACGTCCTCCGTATGCGGCAGCCGCGGTCACACGGCCGGTATAGACCTGACGCCAATTGGCTGCTCCCTGGTGAAGCCAGAGGCCTCCGGGTCCCCAGGCCCACACCCGTTCGTCGGCTACCACCCTTTCCGCCCCGGAGATCCGTCCGGCGGAGTTCCAGCGTCTTTGGGCGAGATGCCACAGGCTTCCATCAAGGCAGGAGACCCAGGGTTCGTCGTTGTGTCTTGCCACTGTTGTTGGCTCACAGGGCGGTGCCTCCAACACTCTGTCCCGCTGCACTTCGAGATCGAGTTCAGCGATACTGCCGCCGCGTAGGATCGCTGTTGCTCCGCTGTCGTCGAGAACGATAGAGCGGACAATTTCGTCGCTCACATCGACTAATTTCCCGACAAGACCCGTACCGGGCGGTGGTTGGTCTGCCGGCACGTGGCGCTGTGCGCCTGACGCTCTGCGTTCGAGCACTCGATACAGAACGGCGCCGCCACGCTCGGCAATCACCTGGACGCCGGGGATATCGCCAAGCGGATCGTCCTCCGAGATCTCGTACCGGTTGCGATCGATCCTTGCCGCTACCGCCCAGTCCACGCGGTACCGGTCGAGTACCGCACGCCTCGTCTCTCGATTGTTACCGCTGTACAGGATCTCGAGATCGTCGGCTCGAGCCGCGATTTCCGCGGCTGACTGGCCCCTCTGTTTGAGATGCCAATCCCAGCCGAGAACAGAGGGCTGACCGGTGTGCATGGTGATGCGTGTGAATTCGCTGTAGTAATGTCCCGCCGCTTCGGCGACCACAGCGCCGGGACGAGCCATGCCCTGGAGACCGCGTACCAGGAACCAGGTCTGCGGATCCTGGGAGGCGAGATATGCCTGGCCATCGAGGGTCGGACGTGGCGACGTGATACGTGGCAACATCCAGCCCTGGGCGATGCCAAGCGGGAGGTTCACAATGGCAATGAGCTGGAGCGGCGCCCACACGGCAACGAGAATTCGGACCCGTCGCCCATGAGTTCGCATCAGGGCAACCGCGAGGGCAAATGCGAGCAACACCCAGACCTCGTTATAGACCTTGAAGATCGTGTTCATACGGTCGATCAGGGTGAAGCGTTCGCAGGCCGCGACCGCCAGCATGCCGAGGGTCGCCACCGACCATCCGAGACGATCCATGCGGTCCCTCGAAAGAACCGCAACCGTCGCAAAGAGGGCGGCTGCCGAAAGGGCAAGGGCGGCGGCGCCAGAGTGAAAAACGAGGCCGGCAGTGACACCGATCGCCGCGGTCGGCAGCACGATCCAGAAACGACGACCGAGGATCACCGTTGCGAGGATCACGAGCGGAATCAGGAACAGTCCGAAGTGGCGCAGGATCGCCCAGGCGGGGGCGAAATCCGCATCGGTGAGGAAGAGCCCCCGTTCGCCGGCGCCGGCACTGATTCCTGCCACCAGCTCGACGATGAAGGGGGTGGCAGCAAGAACACTGATCGCACCCGCTGCACCCAGACGGATCAAACCTCGCACGGGGCGGCGTGCTGCGACCACCACCCCAACTCCGAGTGTGCTGGTCAGAATAAAGAGGTCCCACGGGTTGGTGGCTACGACCGCCGCAGCACCGATACCGCAGAGCGCGGCCGAGATCATCCATTTTCGATTGTCGGCTTCCACGCAGAGCCATCCCCAGGCAAAGGTTGCGAGCAGCACTGGGAAGGCGATGAAATGTCCGTGAACATCAGCAAAGAGGCTGGTCCACAGAGGGTACTCGTCGATTGCGGGGCCAGGAATGACGCGCGAGGTCGCCCACCAGAAATCAAAGATGTTGCCCTCGCGAAGCGTCTTGATGAGCCACGGCCACGCGAGATTTCCGGAGAGAAGAACCAGCAGTGGCAGGATCGAGGCGGCGATCGCCGGTCTCCTCCGGCGGGTCAGCAGGAGCCCGATACCGGCGAGAATCCCGGCAAAGAGCGCGGGAATTGTCGCCGAAATCAGGTTATAGCCGACGCCGGCGCTACAACCGGCCACCAGCATCGGATAGGCCGAGAGAACCTCGCCGAAGTAGTAGTAATGGAGTGGCATGCCTGCCATCCAGGGCTCGCCGGGGGGCCACTGTGGAGCACCAAGAAAAGCGTTGAGGAACGAGAAATCCATCGGTTTCTCGCCCCAGAAGATGGCCGGGTTCCAGGCGCGGACCACGAGGAACAGGGCACCGATCGCCGCCGCGACAACCAGCACCGTGATGATGCCGGTTCGACGCCGGCGAAGAGTCGTCGTGATCGCTGACCAACGCGAGATGACGGTGCAAGCACCTGCTGCCAACAGGGTGAGATACACCCACGTCGCCGTGGCTGGGCTGACTCCCCAGATGCCGAGCTCCGAACCCATCCACATCAGCCACGCCGGCACGATCCAACCGGTCGCCAGTGCGAGCCCGACGCCGGCGTCCGGCCAACCCCGAAGTATCGGCAGTAGCAGTGCCCAGAAGGCGAATCCGAGGCCGGCGAAGACGGCGATCCATATCGTCAGATCGACTGCCTGCCGAACCTTTGAGGGTACCGGTGGAACGGCCGGCGTCTTGGACAGAAATTCCTTTTCGAGATCGATGTACCCCATCTGCTCGAGAAAGGGCAGCGGCCGGCTGACGCGTTTGACGAGGTCTTCCGGGTCGATTTCGGCGACTCGGCGAAGAATGACAACCTGTGGGAATTCGTAGTTGATGAAGCTCTCGTCGGCTCGCTGCACCGGCCAACGGAGGCCGAAGATCCTGGGTCCGCGCCGGACCCGGGTCATGACCTCGAACCCCGCCTCGCCAGAGAGCAGCAGCCGGTACAGTCGCGCGGTCTCCTCAAAACGGTCAGAGTTGGCAAGGACTGTACGATAGACGCGGTTGGAGGTCAGTACGACCCAGTCGGAGCGTGCGAGCGCGCCGGTCCAGAGGGCGAGTTTTCCTTCACTTTCGGGGAGTTCGTACGATGGCAGCTCCGCGAGGTCGACGACTGCGTTTTCGAGGTTGAGGGCGATGTGCTCGTCCCAATGCTCGAAGGCAACGACCTGCCCGTCGGCGAGCATCGGACTGAACCATTCCGAGGCTGTTCGATGAGGGTGGGGTTCGATGAACGCCCAGCTATAGGCGAGGCCCCATAGCAGATTGCCAGCGACAACCGAAATGACGGCCCGTTGGCGGAATCTCCGCGGGAGGCGCATTAACCACCAGGAGGCGATGAGAGCCGCCGGCACAACCAACGGTTCCCAGTAGCGCATGAACTTGACCTGCAAGGTGCTCAGTCGCAGGGTCATGGGAATGAGCCAGGCGAGCAGGATCGCGAGCAAGATCGACGAGTCGTTGAAACGACCGGCAACCCACCGTCGCCACCTTTTTGTCAGACGCCACGAGCCGGCGGTACCTCCGGCGGCGACTGCGAGGACGAGAAGCACGCCCCAGCCCCAGAGCGCCAGCTCACGCAGCGGATAGAGCACCGGCAGCGTGTGCGCATAGATGCGAACATAGGCGACGTCCGTCGCACCAACCACCATTGCAACTTCACGGCCGACGCCCTCGAGATAGGCTGGATTGAGGGCTGTTCCGGCCAGCACCACCGAGCCCAGATTGGAGACGAAAGTTTCGCCGCCGATCCCGACAAGGGCCGCCATTTGAAGAAATGAAACAACCGCGATCAACACCGCGGCGACCAGCAGCGCGGATCGTGCGCGGCCTATTCTGCGGTTGGCGAGCTCGATCAAAGCGACCGCGACGAGGGCGGTCACGACGATGCTGAGGGGGGGTCTGGCGTGGGCAAAGGCCCACGGCTGGCAGAGCCAGAATCCCGTGATTCCGGTCGCGCCTGCGATTGCCAGAAGACGCAGGGCGGCAAATGCCCCACGTCCGCGGACAGCGATGAGTACCGCCACCACGAGAGGAAGACCGAGGGCAACGGATGCGATTTTGACCGCAAGCGAAGCTCCAATTGCGGCGCCTGTAGCAGCCGCAGCGATCGGCCGATTGCTGCGTGCCAGCCAGAAGCATGCAGCCAGAGCCGCCATGACCCAGCCTGCGTGGTGTGCTTCGACAGTCGTGAAATGCGACTGTTGGAGATCGAGCGGTATCCAGGCCGCGAGCAGGATAAAGAGATCCCCGGTTCGTCGGCCCCAAGCGTGGTAGGCGAGCATCCAGCCGAGCGCGATTGCCAGCATCGATGCGATCAAGGAGATGACCCGGCCGCTGACTATGATGCCGCGACCTTGGTCGCCTAGACCGAGAACGGCAGCGGTTGCGCGGACAGCTTGGAAATGGAGCGAGCCATAGGCGTAGAACCCGGGATCGGCGAACCAGCCTTCCGCCTGTTCGGTGACAAACCCGACCTGCCGCTCATCAGGGTGTGAAGACGACGAGGTGACCCCGGCGTCCCACCCCTGAAGGAGGAGTCGGAGGAGTAACGCGAGCAGGAAAAGGAGGAGAGTTCGTCTTCGAAGCATCGAATTCAACAGTAACCGAAGAGCGACTGAAACGTCCAGAGAAGGGTGTTTTCATTGACAGAAAAACCACAGAAGCAAAGCACCCTCCGCCCACCCGATTCTCGATACTGGATCACTGCTGTCCAAAATAGATCCACAGGTGACCTTTCTGACCTGAATATACGAGGGTTACGGGTCTGTTTCTGGATTATCCGAGGAGAGGTGCCCCACTGCAAGATGATGAAATCCAGGGTGCGGGTGACAGCGGCAGCAATCAGCGGGCAGAGACAGAAAACAGCGGCGGCGGGCAGGGGCAGTGATCAGGTTCAGTGGCGGCGATATGGCCACTTCCAGGTCGTTCAAAAGGGGAAGGTAGCCGGTGGCCATTCGATGTCAAGGGCAGGCCGGTCAAGCCGGTGCGCAGCACCCTTGACATCGAATGCCTCACCGGCTTGGGGGAAGGGCATGAACGACCCGGAGGTGACCATGTCCAACGCCGCCACGAACACCGACCTCATCGCCCATACGAAAGCCCTCGAAGCAGCGGGAATCGCGATCAAGCTGGTCATGAGGGTTCCGGCTCCGCTGAAGTCGATTGCTGATCAGGTGATCCGCTCAGCAGCCTCGGTTCCGGCCAACCTCGCCGAAGGCCACGGCCGAACAGGGCGTGACAGGATGCACCATTGGCGGATCGCCTTTGCCTCGGCCAAAGAGGTCGACAGCCACTTGAAGCTCCTCACCTTTGCCGGGGCGATCAATCGGGCAGCCGCACGTGATGCGATGATCGCATTTGATCAAGTTCGCGCCATGACCTGGCGGCTCCTCAACCCAAAGTCGTGATTTCAATCCTCGATTTCGGTCAGACAGGACGCTGTTGCTGCCGCGGTCGCTGATCTCTGCCGCTGGTTGCAGCCGCTGTGATGCTTCTGCCACCAATCTCGATTTGGCTGTCTGAGAACCCGTCTTGGACAAGAGTGATACTGGATACTCGATCCGCCCACCCACCCCTTGACAGATCAGCGAGGGGATCGAGCATCGAGCATCGAGCATCGAGTGACAGTGGAATGGGAGGTGATGCGCCTCCGTGGTTACGACTTCCTGCGGCAGACGAAGCGCGCCAGGGCGCCGAGCTCTCCGTCCGGGCCCTCGATGGCCTCGGCCCTCTCGACGAGCTGTTGCTCGACCTCATCGAGACGGCGCTGCGCCAGATCGAGGCCGTAGAGCGTGACATAGGTCAGCTTGCCAGCGGCCTCGTCCTTGCCCGGGCTCTTGCCGAGGTCCTCGGCGGCGCCGGTAGCGTCGAGAATGTCGTCGGCGATCTGGAACGCGAGGCCAATGTCCTCGCCATAATCGACGAAAACTCTGCGCTGAGAAGTGTCGACACCCGCCAGAATGGCTCCGAGTTCGACCGACGCTCTCAGCAGAGCCCCGGTCTTGTGACGATGAATACGCTCGAGTGTCTCCCCGAGATCACCTGCCACCCCCCCTTTGATCTGGCCGGTCGCCTCGAGGTCTTCAACCTGTCCGCCGACCATGCCGCGCGCCGAAATCGCGTCAGCGACCATTGCGACGGCTGCGGCACGACGTTCGGCCCAACTATTTCCCTCCGGGTGGAGGGCGATCAGCAGCAGGCCCTCGGTGAGCAAGGCGTCGCCAACCAGAATTGCGGTCGCCTCGTCGAAAGCGACGTGGACCGTTGGCCGGCCACGGCGCAGCACGTCGTCATCGAGGGCCGGCAGGTCGTCGTGGACCAGTGAGTACGTGTGGATCAACTCTAGACCGCATGCCGAATATGTGATCTCGGCCGGGTCACCACCGGCAGCTCGGTGGGCGAGTCGAGCGAGCACCGGCCTGATCCGCTTGCCGCCGGCGAAAACAGCGTGAGCCATCGCTTGCCAGAGGCGATCCGGCCACTGTCCCGCGGCCGGAAACAGATCGTGGAGGGACTCTTCAACGGCTTCTCGTTCGCGAGCGAGCAAAGCTTTGATGGTCACTCGGATTCCTCGTCAACGACCTCGTCCTCTCCGATTTCGGTTTCGAGGAGCTGGGTCACCCGCTGCTCTACCTCCTCGAGACGGGCGCGGCAGTGGCGCGCCAGGTCCATACCGTTTTCGAAGAGCCCGAGTGCCTCCTCGAGGCCGACCGATTCGTCCTCGAGCCGGTCGACGATTTCTTCGAGCCTGGCCAGCTGGTCCTCGAATCGGTTGTCTTTCTTTTTCTTGTCAGTCATCTCCTGCTCCCTGATCTCCGGGCTCTTGGCCTGAGGGTTCGGCGGTATCGAAGAGTGAGGGTTGCGAGGCCGGATTCGTTCTCTCGCCCGCCGGGCTGATAGTAGCGTTACGGACCAGTGATCGCACCTCGCCAAGAGCGAGGCGGGTGATCAGAGCCTGTCCCGGGTGAACCCGGGCCGCGTCTCGAAGAGGCTTATCAGTGCCCTCGACCCTGGTGATCGAATAGCCGCGATCCAGTACCTTGGTCGGTCCGAGGTGTACGAGTGCCCTTTCACCGGCAGTGATACGCGAGCGGAGCTGTCCAACCCGAGCGCCCATGAGCTGAACCAACTGCTCTCTCCTGCTGACCAGCAAACGCCGATGGCCGCCGGCCGCGATGCGTGCCGGAAGATGATGGAGGCCCCGGGTGGCGACGTCCAGGCGCGCTTTGCCGACCGCAAAGACTCTCCGCAATGCCGGGCCCAGTCGAAGTGCCCGCCGCAATCTCTCCTGGAGGAGACGTACCCGCTGCGGGACCCGTGCCAAACCGGAGGAGCCCGCCAGCCCCACGAGGCGTGTCCGCGCGAGGGCCAGCTTGCGATCGATGTCGCGGAGAAGGAGCGTCCTCGCGTCAACAACACGCCGCGCCTGTTCTTCGAGATGCGAGACCACGATTTCGGCCGCCTGGGTGGGTGTGGTGGCACGGATATCGGCAACAAAGTCAGCAATCGTGAAATCGACTTCGTGACCGACGCCAGAAATGATGGGCACCGGGCTGGCCGCGATGGCTCTTGCAACCTCCTCCTCGTTGAAGGCCCACAGATCCTCGAGACTGCCGCCGCCACGGCCAACGATGATGAGTTTCACCCGTTCGGACCTGGTGAGACGCTTGATGGCAGCGGCAATCTCGGTTGCAGCCCCATCCCCCTGAACCATCGCGGGTGCGACGAGCACCTCGAGGTTGGGATATCGGCGCAGGACCTTGAGCATGTCCTGGAGTGCGGCGCCGGTCGCCGAGGTAACGATACCCACGCGGTTGGGGAGAGCAGGGAGGGATTGCTTCCGCTCGGCGGCGAACAGTCCCTCAGCCTCGAGTTTGTTCTTGAGCTGTTCGAAGGCCAGCTGTAGGGCGCCCACTCCCTGCGGCTCGATCTTGTCGACCACCATCTGGAACCGGCCGCGTTGCGGGTAGATGGTCAGCGAGCCGGAGGCCAGAGCTGCGAGGCCATCTTCGAGTTCGAACTTGAGGCGGCGGGCGCGCGACGACCACATCACGCAATCGATGGCAGCACTGTCGTCCTTGAGGGAGAAATAGATGTGTCCGCGACCGGAGGTGCTGGCGTTGGTCACTTCGCCCTCAACCCGCACTCCGGAGAAACCCTGTTCGAGCAGGGTGTTGACTGCAGCGATGAGTGCCGCGACCGAATAGACGCGATCGTTCATGCCGCCTTCCATGGGACGAGGGCGAATGGTGCGCTCAGGCTCACGAGAGTGACGATCCAGACCTCTGCATCTCCCCAGTTGTACTCGAAGAACCCCGCCGTCGTCACCCCCGCCACCGCCATCAAGCAACCAATGACCACCGGCCGCGCGACTGACGGCGAGATCTGAAGCGCTCGCCACACGTGCAGGCCAAAGACACCGAGAATCGTCAAATAGGTCAGCAGACCCGCAGCTCCACGCTCAGCTGTGATCTGGATGGCGTTGTTGTGGAGGTGGGGAATCTTCGCTGGAGTGCTGCCCCTTCGGTAGTCGGTGTATGCCGGCTGCACCAACCCCGGACCCAGGCCGAGGATTGGATTGTCGCGAGCCATCCCAATGCCGGAGCCAAACATTTCGAGCCGTTCCCGAGTTGCCGTGTCACGAAGATCGAAGGTGGTTGCAGCTCGTTTCAATACCGACTGCGGAAGGGCGAGGTACAGCAGTGATGCCACCAGGGGGAGCAAGATGAGCGCCCGCGGCCTCCCGACAGCGACGGCCAGCAGCATTCCGGTCGCCAGGCCAATCCAGGCACCGCGAGTGAGTCCGAGCAGCAGCGTGGAGACCCCGAGAGCAGCCACCGGCAGAGTCCACAGCAATCGTCGCCGGTTGGAGGCGAAGAATACGTCGCCGAGGAGCAGAAGAGTCACCACCAGGGTCCAGCCCGAGAATGTCATGTAGTGCGTGGCAAGCCCGCGCATCCGGTGTTGGAGAGGGTCTCCGCCGAGCGCAAACTGAAGCAGCCCCACGATGGCGGAAACCACAAGTGCCACCGCCAGTAAACGCAGCAGCTGGTCCCATCTTTTTTGACCGAAAAGTGAAACGGTGATCGGTACGATCGCGAGGGTCAACAGGTCGGCGAGCTCGGTAATGCTGTGATGCGGGTCGGCTGAAAAAATCGCCGAAAGAACTGAAACGATCGCATAGGCGGCGATCGGTACCAGAATAGCGGCATGAGGACGTCGTGCGGAGCCCCGGGCAAGTGCCACCAACCACACCAGGCCTGCGATGCCGAGGATGATATTGGCGAGGGCGATCTTGATGCTGGCCGCTACTCCGAGGATGAAAAGGCACGCGGCAACGCGCTCGAGTCGGCTCAGCCCTCGATCTCCTCGCGGGACAGGGCGTCATCGACCAGCATGACGGGGATTCCGGATACCACCGGATAGACGCGCCCGGCGGGAGAGGCGAGACCGATTTCGACCACTGGTTCCTCACCCTTGAATTGGTCACGGTACTTTTCGATAAGGCGATGCCTTACTGCCTCGGGCAGCTCCACCACCTCGAGCGGGGTTTTGTCCACCGGACAGACGAGAATCTCAAGCAGCTTGGGATCGACAGCCATGGCGTACTCCTCTGCCGGCAAGTCTACACGGTCCCGAGCTCCAGCCCGCGCCATTTGACGCGCGTTGCAGCTTCGGCGACACCGGTGCCACTTTCACAATTGTCATCGGCGCCCTGATGACCAGACCGCGCTGCTGACAATTGTGAAGGTGGCACCTGACACACCGAAGCGAGAAGCGCTTTGAATCAGGACTCGTCCTTCTTGTCCTGGGAAGACTTCTTCTTCGGCATGTCAAAGTCTGTCTGCGTTTCACCATTCCGCCGCCTCATCCGTTCGATGCGCTTTTCGATGACCCTTTCAGTCTCGCGCCGCGCCTCTTCGAGATGACCGGGGTGTTCGTGCTCGTACATGTCCTCGGGCATCTGGCCGGTGAGCCAGCTTGGGTTCATGGGATAGACGTGGGGATGGAATATCACTGAATAGAAGTGCCAGACGAAGATCGCCAGCGAGGCGAGCCAGGCCTCCCAGAAGTGGATGACCAGCGCCACATCGAGCACGCCCTTGGGGAGGAACTGTATGAACCAGTTGTCGAACCACAGCATGAGCCCGGTGATGACCATGACCACGGTGCCCCAGACCAGCGCCCAGTACTCCGCCTTTTCCACATAGTTGAAGCGTTGCACGCACTCCATGCGCGGCCGGAGGCCGAGGTTGTAGAGCATGCGCCGTAGGAAGAACCGGAAATCGCGCTCGATCGGCCACATGTCTTTAATGAATCGGCGGCCTCGCGGCGAGAAGAGGAAGAGCGAGTGCCAGACGATCGTGCCCATGAATCCTACGGCCGCCGCTCGGTGGAGGATGCCCCGGACCTGGAATCCGCCCTCCCAACCGAAGAAAAAGCGAGCCATAAACCCCTGGTCATAGCGCAGGGCGAATCCCGAGATTACGAGGGTGATGAATGTGATCGCGAGCAGCGCGTGCTGAACGACCTCGTCGATGTGCATGCGAAGCACCTGCGGGCGTTGCTTGGTGATGTTGACCATGTGGCGAATGAGGTCGATGACCCAGTGCAGGATCATCAGGCCAATGATGATCGCAATCGCGACGATGTAAATCTTCTCGACGACGTCGGCGATAGGCGTGCGCAGACCCTGGCCTCCGATGCCGTGGATCGGCGTCGAAGCCATCCCTTCGGAGATGTTGGGGTGGCACTCGCCGCAGGTGCGTTGCAGGTTGCCGGGGTTAACGGTGGATGTGGGGTCCGAGCTCGGCAGGATGCGATGCACACCGTGGCACGAGGCGCAGTTGGCCACGTGGGTGTCGCCCGCCTTTGATTTGAAACCGTGGTAGGAATCGATAAACGTAGTCAAACGCTCCGTCTTGATGCCGTATTTTTCGTTGAGCACCGCCGACTCGTGGCACGGCGAGCAGGTCATTTCGGCGACCTTGGATCCGGAAACGGGTGAAAGCGGATCGTCCGGCGACAGGATCCCATGCTCACCGTGACAGTCGGTGCACACCGGTGAGTCGGTCTCCCCGCGTGCCACCAACTGGCCGTGGATGCCTTCCCAGTAGTCGGATTCGATTCCCTTGTGGCACTGGCCGCAGGTTTCGGGGATGTTGAAGTGGTTGATGCTCGACTCCTGCGATCCCGGCGACAGAATCTTATGTGCGGAGCCGCCGGTGGAGTGGCAGTCGTTGCAGCTCGCTGCCACGTACACGCCGCCGGTTGTCGCCTTGCCGTGGACCGACCGGGCGTAGATCTGGATCGGGTGGTCGATGAGGATGTCGTACTTTGTCGTGATATCGAGATTCTCGTGACAATTACCGCAGGTTTCGGGGAGGTTGGTTGGGTGGACCGAGGACCGTTTGGCCGTTGACGGCAGAATGTCGTGCTCGCCGTGGCAGTCAGAGCACTGTGGCATGTCCTCGCACGAGCCGAGCACAGCCCTACCGTGGGCCTGATAATCCTCCGACGCGTCATCGTGGCAGGTGCGGCATCCCTGGCAGCCGGGATAGAACGTTTCCTCGAGCTCACGATGGGGCACGGTGTCGCGATCGACGTGACAGTCGAGGCATTCGAGGCCATCGTGAACGGAGTGTGTGATGTCATCGGCAAACGCCGACCCGTGCCGGCTGGCCTCGTGGCAGTCGGCGCAGGCTGTGCTGTCGATCGGCTCGAATTCCTCCCCCTGGGCCCCGGCGAAACCGGCACCGATTAAAAAACAGAGGATGACGGCGAGGGGAATGAGAAAGGAATTTTGGTGAGAAAAAGTTTTTTGGGAAATCGACCTGTACATGGCCCGGTCCTCCGACTCCATTGTGGATCGAATTCTAGAGCTGTCAAGAATTAAAGCCTTTTGTTTTCTTAAACTTGTATCTATGAGAATATGCGCAAGCGGGTAAGTAGCTCTATCGAGATTCCTTACTGATAAAAGACCTGAGATACTGAGTTCGATTCTCGGAAGAAAGTCATCCAGCGGATCTTGAATACCAGCGGATCAGTAAACGCTGACCCAGACTTTCCGCGAACGCGGCCCGTCGAGCTCAACGAAAAAGATCCCCTGCCAGGTGCCGAGACGCAGTCGACCGTCTTCAACCGGCACCGTAACCGAGCTGCCGAGCAAGGTTGTCATGAGGTGGGCATCGGAGTTGCCCTCGGCGTGGGCGAAATGGATATCAGGTACCATCTTTTCATAGGCGGAGATGAGGTCCCGTGCCACATCCGGGTCGGCGTGCTCGTTGATGACCACCGCGGCGGTTGTGTGCGGCACGTACACGTGGCAGATACCATCGCCCGCGCCATCGATCGCCGCCGCAACCTGACGGGTGATATCAACCATCTGCCGGTGCGATGCGGTCCGGACTTCGATCTGGTTCATTGTGTTTTCCTCCATTCTTCCTCATAGGCAAGCCGATAGGCTTCGCTGAGAAAAATAACCCGACGAACATAGTTGTAGGTTTCGGGTATGGGAATTTCTTCTGTGAACCGGTGCCGTTCGGGCCATCGTTTCCACCAGCCTCGAACCCTCGTCAGACCGCCGTTGTAAGCGGCGAGCGCCGGTTCGACGGCGCCGAAACGGCGCATCAAGGCGCCAAGCTCTCGGGCGCCAAGACGGAGATTGAGTTCTGGTTCCCGCAGGTCGGGTTGCGAGCCCAGCCCGAGCGCACGCGAGTGCAGTCGGGCGGTGGACGGCAGCAGCTGCAATACCCCGACCGCACCTCTCGGAGACCTCGCGTGGGCGACAAAGCCACTCTCCTGCCGGGCCACACCGGCAACCAGCCAGGGGTCGAGCCCGGCCTCTCGGGCAGCCGCCATCACCGTTTCTCGCCAACGGAGCGGCAGGTAGGCGCGGACGACGTTCTCGGGTACCCGGTTCATGTCAACGGAGCCGAGCTCCCGGAATCCGGAACGAAGCCAGCGAATCGATTCGGTAGACCACCCGTATCCGGTTGCAATTTCGGCCGCGGCCAGGGCCTCCTCCGCCATTGGTGGGCGAACACGTCGAATACGACGCCACTGGCGGAGGGCCTCGCTCTTCGAGCCTGCGGCAAGCAGCCGGCCGACCGACTCGGGCGGCTCTCCAGCCTTCAGATCCGGGAGGAAAGACGTATTTGCGGCGGAGGATTGATTGAGGGCCTCGCGCGACCACCGGCCGTAGATATCAGCCACTTTCGCATCGGCCAGCGCCGACAGCTCGGCCGATCCGTCGCTCGGGTTGACAGCCCTCCAGTATCGTAGGCAGCGCTCTTGAGAAGGGAGGCTGCGAGTCATCTCTCCGATTGCAGGGCTGTCCGGAGTCGATCGGATGAGCGCGAGACCAAGACGTCGCCCGAGCCATTCCCGGCGAGGATCATTCCATCCTTCCGCCTCGAGCTGCCGCCAGCTCTCGAGCGCGGTTTCCAGCTGTCCAATCTGGGTCGCGCATTCGAGACGAAGGACGATTGCGGCCTGACGATGGCCACCGATACTGTCGAGGGAAATGGCAGACTCCGATGCGGCCATGCAGTCCTTGAAGAAGCGATGCTCGCCGCGGTCTGGGAAGAGATGCCATCCCCGATTGCGAAGGGCTTGCGCGCGCAGGAATTGGTCCTCGGCCTCTGCGTTCGAACCGGAGGGGAGGGCATTCAGTGCGCGACTGGGTGAGCCTGCCGCGAGCTCGGTCCGCGCCAGCTCTCGCCGGCGCATTTTCTCGTCTGCTCCGGTCCACCTCAGTTTACGAAGCTCAGTGGCAGCCCGTGATGGCTGACCGCCGAGGCGCCAGGCGCGCGCTCTATCGAGACGTTCTGAAGGTGACAGCTTCGACGTGATTTTCCGATCGAGTCCGGGGTCAGCGGCAGCGAGAAATGATGGTGAGCTGATCGCGAGGCGTTTCGCCGCATCGGCTCGTGTTGCCTGGTCAGCAACCTTCAACAGCAACTCATCAGCTTGCGACCAGCTCTCGGAGGCCAGGAATGAGCGCTCGCGGACTGCCTCGTCGATTTCGTCTCGATCCACGAGGAGGCCGATCAGGGATAGACGCGCACGCGTTGCAAGACCTTCGGGAGGACGATCGTCCAGGTAGCGGCGCCACTCGTCAGGCTCAGCCGAGCTGCGTTCGAGACAGGTGGCCCAGACCGCCATACGAGAAACTTCCAGGGAAGCGCCCGGCCCCGTATCGGCAAAGAGGGCGGAGGCACGAGCCGGATCCGAGTCAGCGACTGCGAACGCCTGGTCGAGGAGACGCTCCCTTTCCGAAACCGGGGGTGGGCTATCGCTTCCAACACAAGCGGCGGCCATTACGGCCGCCGCGAGAATCAAGACTCGTCTTTTTGCTGTTCGCAGCTTCACATGCCGAGAGCGTCGGCATCGCCATCGGCGAGAATCCTGACCAACTCATCGCGAAAATAGTCGTGACCGCCGCGAACGTCCTCAGCGATTCGCTTCTCGTACATCTCACGGCTGCGGTCGATATCTTCCCTGAGACGCGAGCCGATATCTTTTTCGGCTCTGCCCCTTTCGACCTCGTCCTCGTTATAGAGTTTGATCTCGGAAACCAACAGACGGGCGAAACGACGTGCCTCTTCCTGGCGCGCATCTTCGTCAGGCGCTTGCACCGCCCCGGCAGAAAAATCTGCTGGCGGTTCGACCGGGCGTACCGGTGGCGGCGCTTCCAACTCTACGGCCGAGGGCTCGTCGATACCTTCAGGCCCGGGGACTGCCGATGGTGGGGCTGACGCTGGTGTTGGAATCTCCGGTGGCTGCTGTGGTGTGTCTGGACTGGAAATGGCTTCGGTGGCATCTATCCTGACCGTTTCCGTCGGGTCGAATCCGGCGTCGGCCGACTCTGGCTCGGGCGACGCGGGCTCAGGCTCGAAGTCATAGTCCAGGGCATGCCCGTCCTCCTCGACCTCGGGTCGCTGGAAATCCTCCTCCGAGACCGATTCGAACTCAATCCCATCCGCTTCGTCTGATTCGAACTCCGGCTCAGGAGGTGCCGGCACAACAGGCGGCTCCTCAACTGGGGGCTCGAATGTGGTTGGTAGGGGGGTTTCTTCGACCAGGATTTCAAGAGGCGGTACGACCTCTGGCGGCTCCGGCGGTGGCTCCATGAATTCATTGTCTGCAAGTGACTCAGGCTGCGCTTCCTCAGCCTCAATTTCAGCCAGGGTCGGTGTCGGTACCGTCGATCGATGATGGAGGGTGTCGATGAGCCAGCACGCAATCGCGTTGAGAGATTGTGCGGCTTCGATGTTCCACGGCTGATCACCTTGGTGGTCCAAATAAACGATGCCCATGAGCTTGCCCCGCAGGCTGATCGGGAGCAGCAGCCCCTCCGCAGGGAAATCATCTCCTTGGAGCCAATCTGAGAGCAGCGGATCTTTCGCAGGCGTGATGCTCAGAGGCTTCGAGGTCTCGACCAGCCGTTGAAAGCTTGGTGATGCCGCGACACCACCGTGCCAGCCGCGCAGTTTCTCGCCGTCCCCGAATCCGATGCCGCTCCATGCGGAGATGACTCCTTCGCGGATGACCAGGACGACCGCGCGCCCAACGTGATCCGAGAGCATGGGCAGCAAAGCCCGAAGGAGCTCGGATTGGCTGCGTGCCGCATCGAGGGTGCGCAGGTTTTCGACCGAGATGCCGCCGGCAGGTTCTTTCGGCTCAGACCGAAGCTCGGCGACCAGTGCCTCGACTTCAGCCAGGGGTAAGATTTCTTCCGCATCGTCCGGTAAGGCACTCTGAACACTGGCTTTGGCTGACTGAAGCAATTCACCGAGGTTTTCAACGATGGCGTCGAGACGGGTAGCCACCGAATCGAGACCTTGACTCTGCGCCTTTTTGAGCTGTTCGAGGATCGCATCGTACCGGTCCATGGGGCCTCCATTCGCGCACCTACATCATTATCGCCAGCAGAGGCTCCTTTCGTCAAGCAATTGATTTCACATGCGATCCGCGCCGTTGCAGGCATTTGTCGTTCACGGGCGGTGTTTGTGGCAATCAGAATTGGGACGAAGTTTGTGAGATTGCGGCCTCCGGCATTGTCACAAGAGATGGTTTCTGTTAGCGTGCCGTGCGAAGGGAGGAGTCATGAGAAGGAGCCGATTCCTGCCGTATGGCATAGCGATTCTAGTGGTGTTCGGGCTCGTGTCGGGATGTTCACGTGGGCCCAGTGAAGAGGAGCTCGCCCAGGCCGCTTTCGAGGAGCAGTTGGCGACTCTGCAGCAACAGTATGAGGTGTTGCAGCAGACTCGAACTGATCTCGGTGCGGCGGAGGCCACGTTGGCTGAAATCGAAGCCATCAGGGAGCGCGATCGATCTGAGGAGCAGGTTGCTGAACTCGAAACGCTGCCGGCCGCCATTGTGGAGCTCGGCACCGCGAGAGATGCCGCGTACGACGCGGTGCAGGCGACCTTGGCCGATTTCCTCAATATTGCCCTCAACGACTTTCCGGAGCACCCGGCAACTTTGCAGGGCTTGAACCTGTACTCCGACGAGGCGATCCTGATCGCAGAGGAGACAGTGATCAAGGCCGGCGACTACAAAAAGGCGCTGAACCAGCTCGACGCTGCCAACAGCTATTACGATTCCATCGACCTGCCCCCCTATCAGGCTCTGGTCGACAAAATGGCGGAGCTCGAGGACATACGTTTCATCACTCAGGAGCGTTTCGACCTGGTGAAGAAAAACATGACGATGGATGAAGTCAGGGACGCGATCGGCGTGCCGTATTACCAAAATATCCAGGTGGATGAGAAGCGGAAAGTAGAGACTTGGCTCTATCGGAAACGTGAGGGCGGAGCCGCCGCGGTCTACTTCAAAACCACCAACAACAAGGTCTACAACAAGAACTTCGAGGCGGTGAAGCTCAAGGTGGCCGAAGACTAGCAATAAGTTGTTCGCCGTTAGCTATTAGCTTTCAGCCTGCAGGCTTGGTGAGAAAAGGCCAAAACGGCCACGAAATGTACAGTCCGACAATCAGGAAGCGCCCTTCGGGGCGCTTTTTTTGATGTTGAGACCTTGAATCGAACCCCAAAAGCCAGAATTGTGCATGCACTAAGCTAATGGCTAAAAGCTAATAGCTAAGCGCTTTACCTCGCGTAATTGACGCCTCGCACCGACCTTGGTATCCTCATCGCCCGAAGTGCGCGCCATCAAGCGGCTCCGCCGCGAGCGCAATTTGCACCGAGAGGGGGTGAGCCTTCATGCCGACAGGAGTCACAGTTCGTGACAACGAGTCCTTCGAGCAGGCACTGCGCCGCTTTAAGCGGAAGTGCGAGAAGTCTGGCATCCTCTCCGAGGTGAAACGACGCCGTTTCTACGAAAAGCCGTCCGAGCGCCGGAAGCGGGAGATGATTCAAGCCCGTAAGAAGATGCTTCGCAAGATGGCCAAGCAGCGGCGCGCCGGTTTGCTCTAGTCCGCACACATCATGCGGGCTCAGTTGGACCGTTCGCTCGCTCTCGAGCTTGAATTCGATAAAGTTCTCGAGTTGATCGCGGCCCACACTCGTACGAGCGTGGGCCGCGTTGTTGTTCATGGTCTCGCAAATCCGCTTCAAGATACCTCCGGTCGTGCTCGATCCGCTCTATTGACCATGGCTGTCGCAGACCTGATCGAGGAAGATGGCCATGCTTTCGTTGGCTGGGGTCGACGAGGCGGTGCCATGGCTCGAGGAGGAAGCTCCGCCGCCGTCGGAACCCCGCGACCTCGTCGCCCTTCTCACTCTCGCCCGCCGAGTGGCAGCGATTCGTCGTCGAATCGAAGCATCCGAAAACGAAGAATTCAATGACATTCTGAGTCGGCTTGCCGATACCAGGGATTTGGTCGACAGGGTGGCTCCAAAGCTCGCCCGAGATGGCACGATTGCCGACAACGCTTCTCCCGAGCTTGGTCGCCTGCGGAGGGAGATTGCTCGAGCTCGATCCGATGTACTGGCGGAACTCGAGGCCGTTCGCCGAGGCAACAGAGAGGTTGTGACCGACGCACCCCCGACGATGCGACGCGACCGCTATTGCCTCCCGGTTCGCTCGTCCGCCCGTGCCCAGCTAGCAGGTCTCCTTCTCGACGTTTCGGCGCGGGGCGCGACCTCGTTTGTCGAGCCGATCGGTGTTGTCGAATTGAATAACCGTCTCGCCTCGGCCTTTGCGGGCGAAGCGCGCGAGATCCAACGGATCTTGCATGAGATTGCTCATCTGTTCGCCGAAGCTCGTGATGACCTGGTGGGAGCGGTAGAGGTGCTGGCCGAGCTTGACGCGGTGCAGGCGAAGGCTCTATTCGGGCGCGTCGTTGAAGGCCGAATCGTGGTTCCAGGTGAAGGACGCGACCTGGTGCTCCTGGCAGCGCGCCACCCGCTCCTCGATCAACGCCTCCACCCGCTCCGGCTCCAGGTCTTTGGAGATGCGGAACGGCGCGATCCCGATCATCGGGTGGTGCCGTTGGATTTTCGGATGCCAGAGGGTGCCAATGCTCTGGTGATCTCGGGGCCGAATGCCGGCGGCAAGACCGTGGTCCTCAAAACCATCGGTTTGATGATTCTGATGTGCAGGGTCGGTATCCCGCTTCCGGTCGATGAGGGAACTGTGATCCCGGAATTCGACCACATCTGGTGTCACATCGGAGACGAGCAGGACGTAGGCGCCGACCTTTCGACCTTCTCGGGTGCGATGGCGGCAACAGCGCGCATCCTCGAGAGTGCAGACCCCGGAACGCTAGTTCTCTTCGACGAGCTCGGCACCGGTACCGACCCTCTCGAAGGGGCCGCCCTGGGATGCGCTCTACTCGAAGAGCTCAACCGCCGTGGCGGTATGACGGTAGTGTCCACGCATCTCGCGGCCATCGCTCTCTCGGCCAGCGCTACCGACGGTATGGAAAACGCCGCCATGGAGTTCGATGAGGACTCGGAAAGGCCGACCTACACCCTGTTCATGGGTCGTCCCGGCCGCTCGAGGGCGCTCGAAATCGCCCATCGCATGGGGGTGTCGGAGAGTGTCCTGGTGCGTGCACGGGAGCTGTTAGGAGGAGATCACCTCGAGCTCGACCGATGGCTGCGACGTCTCGAGACTCTCGAGCAGGAGTTGGAGGCCGAAAGGGTCGACGTTGCCGAGCGGCAGCGCCTTGCGGAGAGAGCCCGGCGCGAGGCGGAGCGTGAGCTCGAGAAGCTCGAAGGAGAGCGCCGCGAGTTACCCGAAATACTTGCGTCTGAACGTGAAGAGTTGCGGCGCAGAGCCAAGGGTCGGCTCGACAAAGCTATCGCCACACTGAAGAAGGCGACTGACGACCACGAGGCACTGGGTCGTCGTCGCCTGCAGAAGCTGCGTGACGATGCGATGCGCCTCGAGCTGCCGGGTGGAGAAGCCGAAGCGGTTCCAGCTGACGGGCTGCAAGAGGGTGCCAGGGTTCGTCTGGCCTTTGGTGGTGAGGGCGATCTGCGGGCGATCCGAGGCTCGCAAGCCCAGGTCGAGGTTTCAGGAAAGAAACTGTGGGTGCCGATCACCGAACTTGAGGTTCTCAAGACGCCGCGGCCGAAGCGTCGTTCACAGGTGAGGGTCGTTGCCGCCAAGGAATCGGCGCGCGAAATCAATATTATCGGTCTCGATAGCGAGCGGGCTCGCGAGGATCTCGAGCGGTTTCTCGACCAGGCGTTTACCACCGGCGCACCGGCGGTGCGGGTGGTGCACGGCCATGGCGCCGGAATTCTGCGCAAGATGGTGGCTGATGTTTGCCGGTCGCATCCCGCAGTCCGCGGTTACCGCCACCCACCGCAGCACCTCGGCGGCTCCGGCGCCACCGAGGTCGACCTCGAACCTGGCGGCTAGGGGTTTGATGGCCTGCTTTCCCGTCGCCGCGGGCTCAACGGTATGTCGGGGACCACTTGCGCGCTTCCCAACAAACATTCAACGGTTGTCGCTTACGGCTTGTCCTTGCTGGCTTCAATTGCGTTGAAACCGCGAAGACGCGAAGAGCGCAAAGATCGAAATCTGGCTCATGACCCGGTCAAAAAATGGACCTTTGCGGTCTTTGCGTCTTTGCGGTTCCAAAGTTGCTGAAGCAGGAACAGGATTTCGTGACAGTCGACCATTTCAATGGACCTCAAGCCACACCTACGATGCTCGATACTGGATACTCGATTCTCGATCAGCCCATCACATTTGCCCACAGATGACGCAGACATAGACCCAGACCATTCGTGATGTCATCTGCGTTGATCTGCGTTGATCTGCGTGATCTGCGGGAGAATATTTCGTAGCATCAATCAGTAGCGCGGTTACGAGCGGACTGACCTACAGTTTCGCTGCATCTTGCATCTTGCATCTTGCATCCTGCATCCTGCATCCTGCTCCCTCTATGCGAGAATGAGCGCGATGACTGATGTGGACATCGGCCGTGACTCCGTAGCCCGCGTTCGCGAGGCGGCGGACATCCTCGATATCGTCGGCGACCATGTGCGCCTCAAGAAACGAGGCCGAGGATGGGAGGGCCTGTGTCCCTTTCACGAGGAGAAGACTCCATCCTTTTCGGTCGACCCCGACAAGGGCCTCTACTACTGCTTCGGATGCCACCAGGGTGGTGATGTCTTCAAATTCGTCATGCAGTTGGAGCACCTGAACTTCCCGGAGACCGTTGAGCGGCTGGCGAGACGCTACGGAGTGAAACTGCCGCCGAGGAGTCCGGAGACCAAGAAAAGACGGGAAGCAGGTGAACGGCAACGCGCACTGCTCGAAGAGGCACAACGGTTTTTCGCAGGCTGTCTCGAGGCTGCAGAAGGAGCCGATGCGCGTAGCGAACTCGATCGCCGGGGATTTCCGAAAGATTCCTGGAGGGAATTCGGATTCGGTTTCGCCCCCGACGACTGGCGGCGCCTCCTCGACCACATGAAGCGCCGCCACCCCGAGGGGGCCTTGGTCGAGTCCGGCCTTGCTATTCGCCCGGACAGTGGCACGTCTCCCTATGACCGTTTTCGAAATCGCCTCACGTTTCCGATCCGATCCGGTGACGGCACTCTCATAGCCTTTGGCGGACGTCAGCTCGGCCCTGGCGAACCCAAATACCTCAACAGCCCCGAAACCGCTCTCTTTCGCAAGAGGTCGACACTGTTCTGCCTCGACCGCGCCCGCCGCAGCCTGGCAGATACCGGGCGAGTGCTGGTGGTGGAGGGTTACTTCGACTGTCTCTCGCTGCACCGCGTAGGGGTGGAGAACGTGGTTGCGACCCTGGGCACGGCGTTGACCCCGGACCACGCCCGACTACTCAAACGTCGACTCGGGCCCGAGGGCCTCGCTCTCTTGTGCTATGACGCAGATTCGGCCGGCCGCAGAGCCGCAGGTTCCGGCGCCGGCGTTTTACTCGAGGCGGGCGTCGAGGTTTCGATGATGGTGCTGCCTCCCGGAATGGACCCGGACGACGTCATCCGAGAGCACGGAGAGCAATCCTTTCGAGAGCTCCTCGAACACCCGACGTCCCTCCTCGAGTTTCTGCTCGCCGATCTTCCTCCGGACCCTGCCGCGCGACGTCGATCCGGTCTCGAACTGGCGCCTCTCGTTTGCTCGGCATCGGACCCCGCCGTCCGCCAGAATCTCATCGAGGAGTTGGCGCGTCAGCTCTATCTCCGGCCGCGGGAGATCGAAGAACACGGCGAAAAGAGAAACCGCGGGGCGAAGGTCGCGGCTAGAGCCGAAAGGAGCTCAATGCCTCCTGGCGAGCGAGAGCTCGCCCGCATCCTGCTTGATTGTTCGAACGAGTGGAGATCCAAGATCCTTGAGATCGTTGATGTCGAGGGCATTCAGGATTTCCGGGTTCGCAGGCTGCTCGAGGACACCAGAACGATCGTGTCTGAAGACGACTCCGGGGCCGATTTCATACACGAACTCTTGAGCCGCTGCACAGACCCTGACGCCAGTACCCTGGTGGCCGAGCTCTGCACATCGCCGATGCCCGAGATCACCGACGACTCCATCCGCGTCCAACTCAAAACCCTCCTCCAGCGCCAGGCACGCGAAGGTTCGCAGCGTCTCGAACCGCTCATCGCAGCTGCAGAAAAGCGAGGGGATCACGCGGAAGTCGACCGACTTTTGGCGGAAAAGACGCGTTTGAGGCTGGATTTGGCAGAAATCTGACATTTTTTGCAAGAAGGGGTTGCCAAATACGATTTCGCGACCCATATTCCTTTGGATGGCGATGGGGCCTGGCCGAAAGGCTTTCGGACGCGGCAAAGCGCTCACCACGTATTTATCTTGATGGAAGACACTATTGATTGACCCGATACGGGAATGCGATGCCTGCGGGAACTGCTATCCCCCAGGGCGTCGCTGGATGCGGTCAACGGTGAAGTACGGCGGCGGTTCTGTTTCGCGGATCATCCTCACCCCCTCGAATGGAGGCTACCAGTGGTGAAAGAGTCGAGTGTGCAGGTTGAAGAAAAGTACCCTGAGCTCAGCAAGCTCATTCAAACGGGCAAAGAGCGCGGGTTCATCATGTATGAGGAACTTTACGAAAACCTGCCTGAAGAGGTCACGGGTGTCGCCGAAGAGTTGGACGACATCTACATGCGCTTGTCGGAGCTCGATATCGACATCATGGACGCCGAAAGCGCCGATGACGCCGACAAGAAGACCTCCAAAAAGACAAAAGCAGAGGTTGAGGCCGGGAAGAACGGAAAAAAACCAGGCGCCAAAAAGAATGACACTAAGCCGGTAGCTACCGAGCAACTCGAGAAGACCAACGATCCCGTGCGGATGTACCTGCGCGAGATGGGCACGGTCAAGCTGCTCGACCGCGAGGGCGAGGTCGACATCGCGCAGCGCATTGAGGCCGGAGAGGCAAAGGTCTTTATCGCCTTGGCGAAGGAGCCGAACCTCCTCCGGCTCTTCTTGCGGACCAACGAGCAGGCGCGGAGAGAACGGCGGGGTGTTCGTGAGCTGCTCCAGGCCAACACCGGCGATCTCGATGAAAAGGCCAAAGACCGTGTACGCGAGGGGCTCAAGCTCTTCCGGAACATTTCCAAGCTGGATGGTGAGTCGCGTGAGCTGCGGCGGCGGCTGCGTCGCTGCAAGAAGGCTGGCAAACGCTATCAGGAACTGTCGGACAAGATTGACGCCAATACCGCGGATACCGCGATTCTGGTGCGGCGCGCGGATTTCACGACGACCACCCGGAATCGCCTCCTGACCTTCTTTGGCGAGGTCGAGCGCCAGTTCGCGATTCCTATCCAGACCATTAACAGGGATCGGAAAAAGCTCCAGCAGGAGCGCAACGTAGAGCGTCGCCAGTTCTACTCTTCTCGCGTTGAACGTTACGAGGAAGAGCTGGAGCATCTCGAAGAACGCTTCCAGATTCCCTACGATCGCCTCAAGGTCCTTCTGACCGAGGTGCGGCGTGGCGAGGCCGAAACCGACAGCGCCAAGCAGGAGCTGATTGTCGCCAACCTGCGGCTGGTCGTCTCGATTGCCAAGAAGTACACCAACCGCGGTCTGCAGTTCCTGGATCTCATCCAGGAGGGCAATATTGGCCTCATGAAAGCGGTGGATAAGTTTGAGTACCGGCGTGGTTACAAGTTCTCCACCTATGCGACTTGGTGGATTCGGCAGGCGATTACGAGGGCGATCGCAGACCAGGCCCGCACGATTCGGATTCCGGTTCACATGATCGAGACCATCAACAAGCTCACCCGCACAACCCGAATGTTGGTTCAGGAGCTCGGTCGCGAGCCTTCGGTTGAAGAAATCGCCACGCGCATGGAAATGCCAGTTTCGAAGATCCGCAAGATCCACAAGATCTCGCAGGAGCCGATTTCTCTCGAGACTCCAATCGGAGAGGAAGAAGACTCCCACCTCGGAGATTTCATCGAGGACACCAACTCGGTTTCGCCGATCGAAGCGGTGATCATGCGGACCCTCAAGGATCACACAGAGAACGTTCTCAAGTCGCTGACCCCGCGCGAGGAGCAGGTGTTGAAGCTGCGCTTCGGAATCGGTGATGGTACTGAGCACACCCTCGAGGAGGTGGGCCGGACCTTCAACGTCACCCGTGAGCGTATCCGACAGATCGAGTACAAGGCGCTCCGCAAACTGCGGCACCCGACACGAGCACATCTGTTGAAACCGTTCTCCGACAGCAGCAGCTGAGGTCCACCGGCCGGCCGATGTCGATGTCGGATTTCCCACATTCTACTGGCTTCGACGCGCTTTTCTCCCAGCGCCGATCCGGAGAGTGCCACCGCTGACGATGTTTGGCTCCTGATAGAAAGCTGCGTCGAGAGACCTGGTGCCAAAATCGTCACCAGTGGCACGTACGCAGACGCGATCGTATCGGTTCTCCCGGCGCATTTCGCGTCCTTGTCTCGAAGAACGGGAGGGTTGGCGGAATATTCGAAATCGAAATTCTCTTGGGTGGGCGGAAATTCCTAATTCCTAATTCCGAATTCCTCCTTCCTTGCTGTACGTCCCGCACCGCGGTACCATACGCCGGGGCCCATAGCTCAGCGGTCAGAGCCGCCGGCTCATAACCGGTCGGTCCCAGGTTCGAATCCTGGTGGGCCCATAGTCGGCCCTCCTGGAAAAGGGCTGAATCGAATACGCAGCGAGGGGCAATGGTGAACAACGCATATCAAGATCTCGTCCACCTGGTGAGGCTCCAGAAAGTTTACGACGCCATTTCGGAGGCTATTGCCGAGCACAACACTCCTCCAGCGGAGATTCGCAGTCTGGAAGAGGCGAACCGTCTGCGCTTGGAGGAGCTCCAAGAAATGGAGCGGCAGGCCGAGGCACATGCCGAGGAAATTAAGGAAGTGCGCAAGAAAGAAGTGGAGTGGGAGCTCGAGCTGGAGCATTTCCAGAAGCAGAAGAGCTCGGTCACCAACGAGCGTGAGTTCACGGCCGTGATCTCTGAGATTGACTACGCCACCAAAGCCATCGAGGAAACATCGGCGCGACGGAAAGAGCTCGAAGAGGCGATCGACCAGCTCACCACGGAAATTGAAGAACGTCGCAACGCTCGTCCGGAAGAGGAGACGGCGCAAACCGAGGTTGTCACCACGTGGGAAAAACAAAAAGGAAAGCTCCTGAGGCGGGTTCACAAGCTGTCAAAAGAGGCCAAGAAGGTCGAGGAAGAGATCCAACCGAAGAACCGCGCACTGTTTCTGCGGCTGCTCGAGAGCAAGCAGGGCACCTCGGTATCCAGAGTTGTCGACGGATCGTGTTCGCTGTGCCACTTTGCGCTGCGGCCCCATCTCCAGCAGCGGGTGCGGAGATGCGAAGAGATCATCGATTGTGAGCACTGCCACCGTATCCTCTATATCGAGGAAACCCTGACGGACGACGAAGCAGCCGAGCAATGACCTCAGGGCTGTCGGATCGGCTGACCGCGGTGCAACACCGCGTCGATGCCGCAGCAAGCGCTTGCGGACAGGATCCAGCAGCGATCACCTTGATATCCGTTGGCAAGACCTTTCCAGCCGAGGTGGTGAACGAGGCCGTCACTGCGGGGGCGACCGATCTCGGCGAAAACCGCGTGCAGGAGGCGGTGTCCAAGAAGCCAGAAGTTGCTGGGGCGCGGTGGCATCTCATAGGACCGCTGCAGCGCAACAAGGCCCGTGCAGCCCTCGAAGTCTTTGACATCGTCCACACGGTAGACCGATTTGAAATCGCAGATCGTCTCCAGTACCTGCTCACGGAACACTGGCCCGAACGAAGACTGGACGTGTTGATCGAAATCAATGTGGCCGAGGAACCGCAGAAAGCGGGGGCGTTTCCCGAAGATGCGAGCGAGTTGCTCGAACACGTCATTGGCTGCGATCGGTTGGCGGTATGCGGTCTGATGGCGATTCCTCCCTGGGCGGAGGACCCGGAGGCCTCGCGACCCTGGTTCCGGAAGCTCCGTGAACTGCGGGATCGGCTCCAATACGAAATGGGCCACCCGCTCCGCGAGCTTTCGATGGGCATGAGCCACGACTTCGAGATTGCTATCGCCGAGGGCGCGACCATGGTTCGTGTCGGCACTGCCATATTCGGCCCCCGCGGCTGATTCGCCGATCCCGATCCCGTGCCCGTTCCCAACTCATCGTTAGTCTTGCTGGTGCCACCCTTCGCATTGTTTGGATTTGTCGCGTCCTGTATTGTCAGCGTCTGCGGGGCAAACAATACGAAGAGTGGCACCTGTGCCGTCGAAGTGGCAATGCGCGCCTGACTGGGTGTTGCTGAAGTGAAAAGCGCTTGCCTGCTGAACTCTCTATGCCCGACTCGCAACCTATCAACTCTTGATGCCACGGAAGCGTCATCTCAAGGTTGTTGTGGAAATCTTCGGACTTCTCCTTGCCCAATGCGAGACTTTGTGAAAAAATTCTCAGCCGTCTGGTTGGTTGAAGATTTATGGAACAGAACCGCTCTGAAAAACGTGAATTCGAGGCCGTCACAAAGCTCGCGGAGCAGTCCGCGCCTCGTTGCATCGAGTTTCTTCACGACCTGGTAACCGTGCCGTCGCCGAGTCGCGGCGAGCGTCTCGCCTGCGAACGGGTGCTACGCGAGATGGAGTTGCTCGGCTTCCGCGATGTCCATCTCGACGAGATGGGAAACGTTCTCGGGCGAGTCGGGTCTGGCCCGCGGATTCTAGCCTACGACGCCCACATCGATACCGTTGGTATTTCCAACCCGACCCATTGGCGTTACGATCCGTTTCGAGGCATCGTCACCGGAGGCACACTCTTTGGTCGTGGTGCCTCGGATCAGAAGGGCGGTCTGGCGGCGCTGGTCCACGGTGCGGCCCTGGCCGACCAGGTTGGACTGCCTGACGACGTGACGGTCTGGGTGGCGGCAACCGTCAACGGAGAAGACTGTGTCGGCCTCGCCTGGCAGTATCTCCTCAACGAGACCCCTCTGCGGCCCGAGGCAGTCGTCATCGCCATGCCTTCGCACCTCGGCGTGTGTTACGGCCAGCGCGGCCGAATGGAAGTCGAGATAGCCACTTCCGGAGTTTCGGCCCACGGATCGCAACCTGAACGTGGGGAGAACGCGATCTCTGCCATGATGCCGGTGGTCGAAGGACTGAACCGTCTCCACCAAAATCTCGAGGTCGATCACCCCATGCTCGGTCGCGGATCGTTGGCGGTCACCGGTATCACTTCGCAGTCGCCCTCGTTGACTGCGATTCCGGATGGCTGCGTGGTGCACATCGATCGTCGTTTGACCATTGGCGAGACTGCCGACGATGCGTTGGCACAGATGCGCGAAGTTGCCGATTCCGCTTCCGAAGGAACCGAGGTGCGTCTGCTGCATTATGGCCTGCCTTCGTGGCGTGGATTCACCTACCCGACCGACAAGGTCTTTCCTGCCTGGGAGACCGCGGAAGACGGTGCGGCCGTGCGTGCGGCAATGGAGACTGCGGAGCAGGTGCTGGGACGCACGCCGCGCATTCATCGATCGGCCTTTTCGTCCAACGGGTGTGCCACCTCGGGCATCTTCGGTATCCCGACGATTGGTTTCGGGCCTGCCGACGAACTCCATTCACACACCGTCAACGACCAGATTCCCCTCGCTCAACTCGAACCTGCGATGGCCTTTTATGCCACCTTCCCGCAGATCTATATCGAATCTGACAGCTGAGAATGCTGCTGCTCCTCTGAATCGCTATCCGCCTAAAAAACCACAGAGGCACAGAGACACAGAGAGAGCTGCCCACAGATCACACAGATGAACACGGATTCGTTCATCCGGAAAAACCGCAGATAACGCAGATAAACGCAGATCCGCTCATCGGAAAGAAACGCAGAGGCGCAAGCAGAGGGCAGAGAGAGCGATGCTGAGCATGAAATGTGGTTTCGATTATTGACAGCAGAACGACAGGCGATCGGAAATCGCCTGTCACCGGTGAGAAGCCGGCCACCTCCGAAAGCAAGCCTTCCTCGATGCCCGACTTCCCACCGGCCGCCGTGCCAGGGGCACGTCGTTCCGCCTTACTTCTCTCTCGTGCGTGTGTGTCTTTGCGCCTCTGCGTCATTGGGTGCTCGAGGGGCGTTTGCTGCGGTTCAAAAACAAATGACCGGCTCAGGCGCTATCTTTCTGATCTGTGGGTTTTTAGGTGGGTGGTCTTTGGTGTCCTTGGTGTCTTGGTGGTTCAATCTGGGTGGCGGGCTCTGTGGCTCTGTGGTTATTCGCCCGCCTCGAGCAGCCGCGGCAAGTCGGCGACGGTATCTATCGCCGTAGCCGGCAACTCGAGTTTGCTGTTGGCATCGCGGGTCGGCAGGGCGACGCGGCCGAAGCCGAGTGCGGAGGCTTCGCGGACCCGTTCCGCCGCGCGGCTCACTGCCCGCACCTCGCCGAGCAAACCGATCTCGCCGAATATTGCGAGCTCGGACGCTAGCGGGAGGTCGGCGGCGGAGGACACCAGCGCCGCCGCCACCGCCAGATCGAGGGCTGGCTCACGCAGCGACAGACCGCCGACCAGATTGACGAAGACGTCACGATCGGCAAACGAGATGCCTGCGTGGCGTTCAAGGACCGCCAGCAGGAGGGCAAGACGGGACGAATCGAGACCGTGCGCCACGCGTCGCGGCGTACCGAGCACCGAGGGTGCGGCCAGGGCCTGCACCTCAACCAGCAGTGGCACGGATCCCTCGAGGGCCACCGCCACGGCCGAACCGGCTGCGCCGCTGCGGCGATCTTCGAGCAGCCATGCCGAGGCGTTTTGCACGGGTTCAAGGCCTCGTCCGGTCATAGAGTAGAGGGCCAGCTCAGCGATCGTGCCGTAGCGGTTCTTACCGGCCCGGAGGGCGCGCAGGTCGTGTCCGGGCTCGCCCTCGAGCGACATGACGACATCGACCAGATGCTCGAGCAACTTGGGCCCGGCAATCGAGCCTTCCTTGGTGACGTGGCCGACCAGAACCACCGGCACCCCGCGGGTCTTGGCGAAGTGTTGGAAACGGGACGCTACCTGACGCACCTGACTCACCGAACCGGCGACGGCATCGACATCATCAAGGACGGCGGTCTGGACCGAATCCACTACCACCAGCCGAGGTTCGAGCGCCTCGAGTTGGGCGAGCACCGCGTCACATGAAGTTTCCGGCAGCAGCAGAAGTCCCTGGTGGAGACCGTCTATCCGTCGCGCGCGCAGGGCTACCTGCTCGGCGGATTCTTCGCCGGTTACGTAGACCACCGGACCGTGATCCCGGGCAAGCCCTGCCGCCACCTGCAGGAGCAGGGTGGACTTGCCAATCCCGGGCTCGCCGGCGAGCAGCACGAGAGAGCCAGGCACCAGCCCTCCGCCGAGAACCCGGTCGAGGCCGTCGAGGCCTGTCGTGAGGCGGGTCGCGGGAGTCGCCGCCGCTTCAGTCACAGGCACCGCCTGAGCGCCGCGGCGTGGTGCCGGGCCACCCTTCTTTTTCTTGCGCGGCGCGGCCGGCTGTTCGGCATAGCAATTCCACTCGCCGCAGCCCGGGCACTGGCCGAGCCATTTGCTCGACTCGTGGCCGCAGGAGGTACAGAAGAAGATCGTCTCAGCCATTGGCTACCGCTAGTTCAACGCGCTGCCGGCGAGCCCGAGGCTGTACTTCACATCGTCGTCGTTCCAGTTGATTCCGCCGCCGAAGAGGAAGGAAGACCTTTCCGAAACCAGGGGATCATCCCAGCCCGCGGTCAGAAAGACGTGGGGACTGATGAAGTACCTTCCTTCGAACTTCAGGTGTATGCCCTGGTCGAACTCGCGGCCGAAATCGTAGGCTTCGAAGACCAGGATCATCGGCCTTTTGCCGAGCTTGAAGGTGTGATCGATGCCAACGCCGCCGGAGGATTCGATCAGCCCAGCCCTGGCGATGGTATTCGGAAAGATCCGGTATCCGACCTGGGCGTTGATGCCGATTTTGTCGGAGACCTTTATTTTGTCCTCGCGATACGACACCTCGGTTCCGTCGTCGAAAACAGTGGTCACGTACTCGGAGCTGGTGCGGACGCGGCCGTACGGCATGTCCACACCTTCGAGGCGGAAGAATCGATTCTTGGTCGTCCAGAGATCGAAGCCGAAGGCCATGCGGCTCTCGTCGGTCGATTCGAGCGCCTCTCCGCGCAGTGCGACCTGGAGCTGGTAGCGGCGATACCGGCCCATGGTTTCATTGAGATTGCCAATTCCATCTTCAATCGAATCGAGGGTCTCGTTGAGGTTGTCGACCGTGGTCTCGTCGTTGACCAGCTTGCCGATCGAGCCCTCGCCGGAGGAGATTTTGCCGGTGATCTGGTTCAAGTTCTCGGCCGAGACCTGAAGCCGGTCGGTGAGCTCGCGGATGTTGCCCATTGAGGCCTGAAGGTCATCTCGATTCTCCCCGACAACGCCGTTGAGTTGGTCGGCGAGGGAGTTCAATTTGTTGGTGATCTTCGGCATCTCGTCGCGCAGCGTGGCCGAGAAATCCCTGAAATTCTCGGTTGTCTGGTTGACGTTGGTCTGGTTCTCGGCGATCAGCACCTTGAGCGATGCCGTGAGGTCACGAATGTTGGCGACGATCTCCTCGAGCGCCACCTCGCCCTGCGGTCCGCCGATCGAACCCCGCAACGCCTCAGTGACCTCCTTGACGTCGGCGCCGATATCGGTCGCCACCCGCATGACGTCGTCAAAAGAGGGCGTCGTCGTGCCACCGAGCTCGGCGCCGGACGGGAGCAACGGCGCGGTCGGATCGCCGGGCAGAATCTCGATGTATTTGTCACCGAGCATCCCGAGGCTGGTGATCTGGGCCGTGGCACCCTCGTGGAGCCGTACCTGAGGGTTGAGTGAAAGATAGAGCAGTGCCTCGGAACCATCGAGGTCGACCGCCTCCACCTTGCCCACCCGAACACCGGCGATCCGCACTGCCGCCTTGCGGTCGAGGCCGGCCACCGATGAAAAACGGGCGGTCACCTCGAGACGATCTCCGCGCTCGCCAACCGGAATGTCCTCGATTTTGATAATGAAGACGCCGAGGATGATCATCCCGGCGAGCATGAACAGGCCGATGCGTGCAGCAGGGGTCATGGTTGGTCCTCCTCAGGAACCTCACCGTTGAGGAAGGCGCGAACGAACCAGTTGTCCGATTCCATAAAGCGATCCGGAGTGTCGACCAGAAGGATCTTCCCGCGGCGAATGATGGCGACCCGGTCGGCGATTTTGCCGGCCAGACCCATGTCGTGGGTGATGGTCAACGCAGTGACTCCGAGCTCGGTACGAAGCTGATTGATGACGTTGCCGATGGCGGCGGTGTTGATCGGATCGAGTCCGGTGGTGGGCTCGTCGAAGAGCAGGATTTCGGGTTCGAGGGCGATGGCGCGAGCGAATCCGACCCTGCGCCGCATGCCGCCCGAGAGTTCCGACGGCATTTTGTCCTCGATGCCCGGCAGCCGCACCAGCTCGAGACACTCGCGGACCCGCCTCGAGACCTCTTTCTCGGACTTTTCGGTGTGGCGGCGGATCGGGAAGGCGATGTTGTCTGCCACGGTCATCGAGTCGAAAAGGGCGCCTTCCTGAAAGGTCATCCCGAATCTCTTGCGCAGCTCGAGCACCACCTCCGGCGGGGCGCGGGTGAGATCGACGCCGTCGACCACCACGTTGCCCTCGTCAGGCTGGAGGAGGCCGATGAGATGCTTGATAAAGACCGATTTGCCGGCGCCGGAGCCGCCGACCAACATCAGCGATTCGCCGCGCCCGATCTCGAGGTCAATGCCCCTGAGGACCTCTTTATCACCGAAGGACTTGTAGAGGCCGATGACGCTGATCATCGGATCTGCAGGGTTGCGTGCCGCGGAAGTGGCTGAGATGGGTGGGTTCGACATCAGAAAAGGATCTTTGTCAGGAAGAAGTCGGAAAGGAGGATGTAGAGAGAGGCCGTGACTACCGCCGAGGTCGTGGACCTCCCGACCCCTTCGGCTCCGCCCGAAGTGTAGAAGCCCTTGGCGCAGCCGGTGACCGAAAGGATGAGCCCGAAGAAGGCCGATTTGACAAGCCCCGAGGTGATGTCGTTGACCTCCAGGAACCGGAATGTACGCTCCATATAGAGATAGCTGTTCGCTCCAAAGAGGCCGACCGAGACCAGCCAGCCGCCGATGATGCCGACCGCATCACCGACCAGGGTCAGTATCGGCAGCATCAACACCGAAGCGTTGACCCGCGGCACGACCAGGTAGTGGATCGGATCGGTAGCCATCGCGTAGAGGGCGTCGATCTGCTCGGTGACCCGCATCGTGCCGAGTTCGGCGGCCATTGCCGATCCAACCCGTCCCGCCACCATCAGCCCGGTCAGGACTGGCGCCAGCTCGCGAGTCAACGACAACGCCACCACCGAACCGACAAAGCCTTCTGCGTGAAATCGTTCGAAGCCGCGAAAGGTCTGGAGTGCGAGCACCATGCCGGTGAAGAGGCAGGTCAGGAAGACGACCGGGATCGAGTCCCACCCCACACGCACCATCTGCCGCATCAGCTCGGTGCCGTCGAACGGTCGACGGAAGGTCCACATCACGCTCGATGCCATGATGTAAAAGAAGCGTCCGAGGTCGTCGAGCGCCCGGACGATGAGGCTCCCGAAGTGATCGAGCCAGCCGAAGATGCCCGCCGGGCGGGCAGCTGCCTCTACCACGGGGCGTCGCCGTCCTCGTGGCTGAAGTCGGCGTTCTCGAAGCGCGTGAACTCGTGCTGGAAGATGAGGTCGATCTCGCCGATCGGGCCGTTGCGCTGTTTGGCGATGATGAGCTCGGCGCGCCGCGGGTCCTCGGCCTCGCGGTCATAGACCGAAGGCCGGATGATGAACATCACGACGTCCGCATCCTGTTCGATCGATCCGCTTTCGCGAAGGTCGGAAAGCTGCGGCCGGTGGTCGCCGCCCCGCCGCTCCGGTTGGCGCGAGAGCTGCGACAGCACCAGCATCGGCACGTCGAGCTCCTTGGCGACCGCCTTGAGGTTGCGGGAGATCGCCGAGACCTCTTCGTTACGGCTGCTGAAACGGGCACCGCCCGACATCAGCTGCATGTAGTCCACCATCACCAGATCGAGGCCGCGCTCCTGTTTGAGGCGCCGCGCTTTGGCCGACAGCTCGAGAGCGGTGATACCGGGGGTGTCGTCGATCCACAGGTTGACGTCGCGCAATGCCTGCGCGGTGAGCTCGAGCTTGGGCCAGTCGGATTTGGCGAGGTAGCCGCCGGCGATCCGCTTCTGATCGACCCGCGCCTCGGACGACAGGAGTCGCCGGACGAGCTGCTCGGCGGCCATCTCGAGCGAGAAGATGGCGACGTTCTTGCCGCCGCGCAGCGCGGCGTGAGCGCAGATGTTGACTCCCAACGAAGTCTTTCCCATCGACGGCCGTGCGGCGAGGATCACCAGATCCTTGCGCTGGAGGCCGGAGGTGAGCTCGTTGATGCGGACAAAGCCTGTATCGAGACCGGTCAGGGTCGAGCGGGTCTCGCGCGCCGCCTCGATGTTCTTCAGCTCGGAGTCGGTCAGGCCGCGGATCGGCATCAGCCCGCCGGAAAGGGTGTCCTCGGCAATCCGGTAGACGTCCTTCTGGGCAGATTCGACCGCCTCGCGGGCCTCACCATGATCGAGTGAACAGGTGGTAATGATGTGTTGGGCCGCCGCCATGAGCTGGCGTTTGACCGCCTTGTCGTGGACGATCTCGCCGTAATGGACGACGTTGGCGACGTCTGGCAACGAATCGACCAGCGACGACAGGTAGGAGACGCCACCGACATGCTCGAGGCGCCCCTGTTCAGTGAGATGGTTGCGGACCGTCACGAGATCGGCCGCTTCGCCCTTTTCGTGAAGGTCGAGGCACGCCTGGTAGACGGTGCGGTGGCTCTCGAGATAGAAGTGGTCGACCCGGAGTTTTTCGATGATGTGGAGCATCGCGCCGGGGTCGAGCAGTACCGCACCGAGGACCGCGCGTTCGGCCTCGGGGTCGTGCGGCAGCCGGTCGGCGACGGTGCCGGGCCCGCTGACAACGTTTCCAGGACTCGTGCTGCTCATGGGTCTGCCATCCTACCTCAGAAACGTTTGCGGGTCTTCGCCCCCCTCACTTTGTGTCGACAATCACGCGCGCCCACGTCCGATGCCTGTGAGGCGCTGAGTTCTCCGTGGCGCCACCGAGTATGAGGAGCCACCCTTCGCATTGTTGGCCTCGCCCACTGGGTGACTTCGTTGATGAGCCTCCAACAATGCGAAAAGTGGCACCTGGCGCTCCTCGGTGGAGAGCGCTTTTCTCCAAGCGCGCTGACATCACCGGGATGGGCGGGTGGATCCAGCATCCAGCATCCAGCATCGGGCGGGCGGTGGAAATCCGAAATCCGAAATTCGAAATCCGAAATGCGCGGGCAAGGCCAAAAAAATCCGGCCCGAGCTTTCGCCCGGGCCGGGTAAATTGAAAGAAACTACGTCAGATCAGAAGGACCAGCGCACGCCGAGGCGCAGGCGCCAGCGCGAGCGGATGTTGTCGTACTCGTAAAGGGAGTCGTCGTCCGGGTTGGTGACGATGTTCTCGAGCTCGTAGATGGGCAGACCGTCGTCGGTGGTGCCCTGGTACTCGATCGGGTTGAGGGTGCCGAAGGGGACGTACCACACGATGCCCGAGTCGCTGTCGATGAGATTCCAGAAGTTGAAGATGTCGAGCGAGACCTGGAGCGACGATCTGCCGGGGATCGGGATGTTCTGGCGGATCGCGAGGTCGGTCTGGGTGATCCAGGGCGCGTTGTACGGGTTGCGCGGTGAGACCTGGCCACCATAGCCGTCAACCCCGGTCCTCTCGAGGTAGGCCTCGAGCTGCGCCCAGGTGCCGTTGGTGATGACCACGTCATCGGGCCCCGAGGGCACGTAGATCGGGTCGTTATAGGTGTAATCCGTCCCCATTGATCGAGGTGTAGGGCCAACCGCCGCCGAGAATGCTCATGTATGGTCTGCCGCTCTGGTGGTTCCAGAACGCCGACACCGTCGTCGACCACCTGGATTCGCGGTTGAACTCGTAGTTGAGGTTGATCATCATCCGGTGCTCGATCTCGAAGTCGGAGGTCGAGAGGCCGGCGTTGTTCGGGTCCGCGGCCTCGTTGTACTGCCAGTTGGAGATCGCGCGGCTCGAGGTGGCGTCGTTGACCACGTTGGACTCGCCGTAGGTGTAGGAGGCGATGCCCCAGAAGGGCTGCTGGCCGTAGGGCAGCTCGACCTTGAGGGTGGCGTTGAGAGCGTCGCCCTTGCCGGTGTTGGTCAAGTAGTAGGCGCCCGAGTAGTCCCCGTCCACCACCTCGTAGAGCGGGCGGCCGTCAAAGGGCGTGGACGCACCGGTCTGCTCGATGTTGAGGTTCTTGTAGTCGATCTCGTTGGTGCTCTTCGCATACAAGACCTCGGCGGTGGCGACCATGTTCCACCACGGCAGGCGGTGGTCGTAGGCGATGTTGGCGCGCCAGGTCTGCGGGAAGTTGAAATCGGGATCGATGGCGTTGATCTCCTCGCTGGCGGCGCCGCCGATGTCCCTCGGCTGGTCGTAGGGATCGGGGTTGAAGGGGATCGCACCCGTCGCATAGACGGACCCCTGGCGGGTGCCGGTGCGGCCGTAGTTGTTGGAGACCCACACGTAGGGGGTGCGGCCGGTGAAGAGACCGGCGCCGCCGCGCAGCTGGCTGGTGCCGTCACCCGAGACGTCCCAGTTGAAACCGATCCGCGGCGACCACAGCATGTTGCCGTCCGGAATGGTGGAGGTGTCCACCCCGAAGATGTCTTCGGCGGCCGGGTTGTACTCCGGCGTGTCGGGGAAGAGGGGCACGTCGACGCGGAGACCGTAGACCAGGGTGAAGTTCGACTTCACGCGCCAGGTGTCGCCGGCGTAGAGGCTGACCTGGGCGGTGTCGAAGGAGTCGGCCGGGTTGTCGGGGTCCCTGGTGTAGTTGTGCTGGTATCGGCGGGCGATGCCTGTCGTAGAAGTCGTCGATGCCGCTGAATTCATAGGCGCCGAAGCCGTTCTGGATGAAGAGGTTCTTGAAGGAGTAGATCTCGTTGTGGGTGCCGATCACGATCTCGTGGTCACCGGCGAAGAAGGTGAAGTCGTCGGTGATCTCGAGGATGTCGGTGTCGAGGGCGTTGAAGGTCGAGTAGTTCTCGGCTGCCGAACTCCCATTCACCGGAGCCGAAGACGTATCTCGATCTCGATCCAGGGGAAATCTTCGCCGGGTGGGCTGCGGCGGTCGCGGATCGTCTGGTAGGTAACGCGCAGCTCGTTGAAGGAGCTCGCGCCGAAGACCGCGTTCCACTGGCCGACGAACGAGTTGGTCTCGCTCTGTCATATCGTAGGCCTCGCTGTCCCACTCGTAGGTCCAGTCGCGGGACGGTTGACGAGGTTGGCGCCGTCGACATAGTTGTAGCGCAGGAGGAAGTTGTGGCTCTGGTTGAGGTTCCAGTCGAAGCGAAGGAAGATCTTGTCGCTGGGTCTCTCGCGGGTCTGCTCACCGAGCCCGCCCGGATCGTAGTCGTAGGTGTCGATCATGTACTGGCGGAACTCTGCGGCCTCGTCGACATAGTCGCAGTTCTGCCAGCACTCACCGGTGGTGCCGTCGAGCGAATAGCCGGTCGGGGCGTCGTAGGTGTTGTGGCCATAGTTGGCGAAGAAGAAAAGCTTGTCCTTGGCGATCGGGCCGCCGAGGGTGAAGCCGTACTCGGTGTCCTCGTAGGTGCCGAACTCCCCGAAGTAGTCGGGGCCGCCGCCGACCCAGCTGTCGCTGCTGGTATAGCCGAAGAGGCCGCCGTGGAAGTTGTTGGTGCCCGACTTGGTGATGATATTGACGCTGCCGCCGGTGAAGCCGCCCTGGCGGACGTCAAAGCTCGAGGTCACGAGCTGCAGCTCCTGGACCGCGTCGAGCTGGATCGGGTTGGATCCCGGTCTGGCCGCCCGGCGTGCCGGTGTCGGCGAGACCGAAGACGTCGTTGTTGACCGCGCCGTCGATCGAGATGTTGTTGTAGCGCGGGTTGCGGCCCGACACCGACAGCACGGTCGGCTCCGAAGTACTCCTCGCTGTAGATCCGAAAACACCGGGTTGGTGCGCGCCATGTCGTAGACGCTGCGGTCGAGGGTGGGCAGGGATTCGAGAGAGCCCTGTGACACCGAGCTCGCGACGCCCATCTTGGTCGGGGCGATCAGCGGGCTCGACTCGCCGATGACCTCGATCTCGCCGGTCGCCGCCTCGAGCTGGAGGGCGACCTCCAGGTAGGTCGCCTCACCGAGGCGGACGGTAGACGTCGTCCAGGGTCACGGTCTGGAAGCCGGAGAGGCTCGCCTGCACGTCGTACGGGCCGCCGACCTTGAGGTTGACCATCCGGAAACGGCCCTCGACATCGGTGACGGTGCCATAGCGGTTGCCGGTGGCTGGCAGGGTCGCGACCACCGCCACGCCGGGCATCGCTTCGTTGTTCGGATCCATGACCACACCGCTCAGGGACCCGGTTGTCACCCCCTGGGCCTGGACGAGCCCCGCCCATAGAAGAGTGCAGATTGTTAAACAAACAAACTTCTTCATCATCATGACCTCCCATTTCTCCCATCTGATGCACGGGATCATACCACCGACCAGAGCCGTCAAGGCCGGTTTCAAAAGAGATTTTTGTCACACCGCGGCAATTTTTTTTTGGACCCTCAAAGACCCGATCTCAGTCTCTCTAAATCGAGGTTTTTTTCAGGTTCTGGAGCACCTCGAGAGCCTCTTCTGCGACGACCCGCTGATCTAGAGCAACGCCTTTGTCGGTTGGCAGAACCCAGCCGATTCCGTCTGCGCCGTCTTCTTCTTGTCATGTCCGATATAGGAGCCGACGGCTTCCGGATCGATCTCGGCCAGAGAGGGCAGCGGTGCCGAGGGTCGCGACGGCCTTTGTGATGGCCTCCTCCCCCTCGCTCGAAAGCAGGCCGTGACGCCGCCCGAGCTGTGCCGCCGCCAGCAGACCCCAGGCCACCGCTTCGCCGTGTAAAAAATGTGTGTAGCCGGTCGCGGCCTCGAGGGCGTGACCGAGGGTGTGGCCGAGGTTGAGGGCGGCCCTCTTCCCGGCCTCGCGCTCATCCTCGCTGACGACCCTCGCCTTGACCGCGACGCACCGCATCACGAGTTCCTGCCACTGATCGGCTCGAGAGCGCATCGACGGCTCGAGGGGATCAGGCTCAGCAGTTCGTGGTCGCCGATCCAGGCGGTCTTGATGACCTCCGCCATACCCGCCCGCAGCTCGCGCTCGGGCAGGGTCGAGAGGGTTTCGACATCGATCACCACCAGCCGCGGCGGCCAGAAGGCGCCGACCAGGTTCTTGCCCTGCTCGAGGTTGACCCCGGTCTTGCCGCCGACAGATGCGTCGACCATCGCCAGCAGGGTCGTCGGCACCGCCACCCAGTCGATGCCCCGCAGATACACCGCCGCGGCGAATCCGACGGTGTCGGTGAGGACCCCGCCACCGACCGCGGCCACTGTGTCCCCGCGGTGAAGCCCCGCGGCGAGCCATTGCCCGAGAAGCCCCTCGACCGTCGGCCAGCGTTTGTGCTCTTCACCATCCGCGAGCTCGATCAGGGGTGCCTCGAGTGATGTCAGCGGCCGGCTGACCCCACAGCGGCCCGACCGTCGTGTCGCTGACCACCGTCCGGGGTCTGTTGAGGCCTTCCTCCTCGACCAGTTCAGCAAGCCGGGAAACCGCCCCGGGTTTCGCGATGACGCTGTAGGCGCCTCGTGCACTTTCTACCTTCAAGCGTTGCATGCGCGTATGGTACTCGGGTTCCGTGTTCCTGGCATTTCGAATATTCCGAGAGGGCCTCGTTTTCTAAGCCATCTCGCCCTGAACCTCACCGTGATGTCGTCATGCGATGGTGAGCCGCGGAGCGGCGGCATATTCATAGCCCGGGGCGTGAGCCCCGGGGTTGGGGCAAGAAAAATGAGGAAAGCCGCGGAGCGGTGACAGATGATTGCGCCGAAGTCTGAAGCTCTCACCGCAGTCCATGATCTGTCGCCCCCTCCGGGGGCTTCGTTTTTCATTTTCGTCACTACTCCCGGGGCTCACGCCCCGGGCTAAAAATCTGCCGCGCCTCCGGCGCTCCGCTCGACCGGCCGGCGTCGCTGAAACCTGCCGCTGTCTCCGGCCGCTGCCGCTGTTTTCTGGCCCTGTCCCTGACCTCTATGGCTGATGGCTGAGAGCTCATGGCATCGCCACAGCTTTACTCTTAACTCTTTACTCCTTTTCCGACCGGGCCGCAGGCGTGGGTAGGGAAAAGGATCACTCCTCCGCCACCATGTCGCGGCCGATAAACCAATTGCCGTCCACCGCGGGTTGCCACGGCCGGTGTTTGTCCAGATAGTCGCCGATGAGGTCCGGCAGCTCCTCGGACGAGCGCCATACGACCTCCGCTGTCTCCAGGTGTGGATAGAAACCGCCTCCGGCCGCCCGGTACGAGTTACAGGCGACGATCAACTCGGCTTCGGGATCGAGGGGCAAACCGCCGAAGCGGAGATCCCGGATCCTCGATCCTTCGGGGCGGGTGGGATCGATTCGATAGCTGACCCCCGCCATATTGTCCACGTTGTAGTGGGGGATTGCGCTGTCGGCCACAATCGTGCATCCCTCCGGGGCGCACTCGAGACCGTCGTAGTAACGCGCCGCGTGCTCGAGAACATCGCGGATCTGGGCGCCGGTCAGACGTACTGCGATCAGAGTATTCGGATAGACGTAAAAGGCGTGGATCCAGCGCCAGTTTACGGGTCCTGCGTGCAATACCGGGGCGTTTGCGTTGAGCAGAGCGGCAAGCGAAAGATCAGCCCCCGAAGCGGAGATCTGCACTTCGTGTACGAGGTCCACGGCGGCACAGTCCTCCAGCCGGCAGCGATCGACAACGACATCGCCGGTGACCTCTCCCACCGGAGCGTCGAGGGCAGTCTGAACCCGCTGTTGAATGAGGGTGAAGGCGGAGGTGATCTCGTTGTCGGCCGCAACTCCCTTTGCCGGGAGGTTTTCGCCTCGGCGCTCGGTGATCTGCCAGCCCTTCCCATCCCGTTCGAGGCTGAGATCGATCCGTGTCAACATCCTTGCCCGCGCCCAGGGCTGGGCCACCAAGATGCCTCGCACCAGGTGCGGCGGGATGTTTTCATGTGTGTGGCCGGTGAGGAGGACGTCGATGCCGGGGACCGCGGTCAGCCGCCAGACGAAGTTTTCGTGGGAGGTGCCATCGGTTTCGCCAGTGTCGGGGTCCTGCTCGAAACCGCTGTGAGCGAGCACAACGACCACGTCACATTTCTCTTTTTTGCGGAGAACCGGGACCCACCGCCGGGCAGCCTCGTCCATCGGTTCGAAGACGAGCCCGCGATAGTACTCGGGCTTTTCCCAACCGGGGACGTTGGGGGTAATCAGACCGAGGACACCAACCCGGATCGGCCCCTGTTCGAAGATCGCATAGGGCTGGAACGCCAGTTCCCTGCTGCCCTCGCGCAGAATATTGGCGGACAAAAACGGGAATTCGGCCTGTTCCCGGGCCCGCTCGAGCACCTCGAGACCGAAGTTGAACTCGTGATTACCGACCGCCATCGCCTGGTAGCCGATGCGATTCATCGCGTCGATGGTCGGGCTCGGCTCACCCCACCGTACGTGGGTGAACTGTTCCAACGGAGTTCCCTGAAGGGTGTCGCCCGAATCGAGCACCATCACCGGGTGATCGGTGGCCGAGCGGATCTCCTTGACCAGGGTCGCGACCTGCGCCAGCGAACCGCGATCCGACGGCCGGTTGGCGTAGTCGTTGAACGGCAGCACCGACCCGTGAAGATCCGACGTATGGAGGATCGTAAGCTCGGCCGATGTGTTTTCGGAGGCCGTCGCACTGAAGGCCACGAACACCACCAATGACACCCCGAGCACCCACACAGTGAAAGTTTGGAGATTTTTCATATCAAGGCGGAAATGTTACCACCGCCCACGCAATGTTCTCAGCGCGTGCCGAGAACAGCGCATTCAAGCCAGAAGCGCCAGGTGCCATCTTTTGCATTGTTGGAGGCCCGTTGATGAAGTTACCCTATCGCTGAGGCCAACAATGCTAAAGGTGGCTCCTCATACTCAGTGGCGTCACCGAGAACCGATACTCGGTAGCGGCAACGACTCTGAACAACACGTGTCCGCCGACGCGATCTGCGGTTCCTCCGGGAGCATCTCGCATCTCGCATCTCGCATCTCCTGTATAACTGGGGCATGAGAAAGCTACGCCTGCTCACCGGCGGTGAGTCCCACGGGCCGGGTTTGACCGCGATCCTCGAGGGCCTCCCGGCGGGCCTCGAGGTCGACCGCGAACAGATCGACGACTGGCTCAAGCGTCGTCAGCACGGCTTCGGTCGCGGCGGCCGCCAAAAAATCGAGAAAGACACGGTCGAGGTCACCGGAGGTCTGCGCGACGGCCGCACCCTCGGCTCACCCGTTGTGCTGGGAGTCGATAACCAGGATTGGAAGAACTGGGCGGCGGTGATGGACCCGTGGCAGGTGGATGCCGAGGCATCTGCTAAACGGCTGGTCAGCCGGCCGCGGCCGGGCCACGCCGATTATTCGGGCGGCGCCGCCACCGATCAACACGGAGACATGCGCAATGTCCTCGAACGGGCATCGGCCCGCGAGACCGCCGCCCGTGTCGCGGCGGGTGCGGTCTGCGCCCAGCTGCTCGCGCGCTACGGCGTTGCCATGCGGTCGGCGGTACTTCGCGTTGGGCCTGAGGAGGTCCTGGCGGGTTCTCCGACCTGGGACGACCTGGGGTCTGTGGATTTCTCTTCGCCCCTCGTGACGCCGAAACCGGACGACGAAGATCGGCTGGTCGAGGCGGTCCGCGCCGCACGTGAAAAGGGCGAGACCATGGGCGGGGTGGTTGGAGCGGTGGTCCGCGGTCTGCCCCCGGGCCTCGGCTCATACGTCCACTGGGACCGCAAGCTCGACGGCCGGATCGTCCAGGCTTTGGTGGCAATCCCCTCGGTCAAGGCGGCAACCATCGGCGACGGCATCGAGGTCGCCTCGGTGCTCGGCTCTGAGGCCCATGACCCTTATGAGACGGTAGACGGACGCCTCGAACGCACCAGCAATCGTGCAGGTGGGCTCGAGGGCGGTGTGACCAACGGCGCCGACCTCGTGGTGCGCGGTTTCTTCAAACCGATTTCGACCCTGCGGCGCGGTTTGCCGTCGGTCGATCTCGCGACCGGCGAGGCAGGCGCCACCGCCTGGGAACGCTCTGACGTCACGGCCATCGGCGCCGCGCCGGTGATTGTCGAGGCAATGCTGGCCCTGGTCCTTGCCGACGCTCTGCTCGAAAAGCTCGGTGGCGATGCCATCGCCGATACTGACGCCGCCTGGAAAGCCCTCGCCAAGCGCCTCACCCCCTGGTGGAAACCCACGATCGCAGAATTATGAATTTTGAATTCTTAATTATTAATTGAGGAATTCGAGACGCATCTGAAGTGGGAGGGTGTGTGGAATTCAAAATTCAAAATTCAAAATTGAGAATTGGGCCTTCTAGATGCGAGTAAAACGCGCATCGAAGTACGGCTTTTGCGCAGGTGTCCGAGTGGCCGATTTGAAGGCGCGGCGTTTCGCCGCTGACGGGGGGCGCGGCGACATTCTTGGCGCGCTCGTCCACAACGAGCGTGTGGGGCGCGAGCTCGAGGAGCTTGGGTTGAAGAGCGTGGAATCGCTCGATGACGCCAAGGGACCAACTGTGGTCTTCTCGGCCCACGGAGTCCCGCCTTCCGCCCGTGATCACGCCATCGAGCTCGGGCTTGATGTCCTTGACACAACCTGCACTTTTGTCATCGACATCCACGACGAGGTGGAACGTGCATTGAGAGACGGCTGCCATCTGGTCTTTGTCGGAGACCCGGACCACCGCGAGGTGGTGGGTTATACACACGATCTCGAATCGGATGTGTTCCACATCGTGTCGACGATTGACGATGTCCTGGAAATCGATTGGGGCAAGTGGCCGAAAATCAAAATCGTTTATCAAACCACGCTCAACGCCGACGACTTCGAGGAACTCGTCCAGTACATCGAGGGGCTGAACCCGAACACGGAACGAGCCGACACCATCTGTTATGCAACTAAGGAGAACCAGGACGCTGCAAGACTCCTTGCCGCGGACCCGGAAGTGGATCTGGTGCTTGTCATTGGCGGCAAGGATTCGGCCAACACCCGCCACCTGTGGGAAATCGCCGCACAGTCGAAACCGGCTCACCTCGTCCAGGGCGTCGAGGACATCCTCCCGAAATGGCTCGATGACGTGAACTGCGTCGGCCTCACCGCCGGCGCCTCCACCCCAGACAGCGCGATCGAAGAGGTCGAGACATTCCTCGAATCG
>CAVZOK010000004.1:0-152783 GCA_963776765.1 Candidatus Sulfomarinibacteraceae bacterium | reverse complement strand
GCTGCAGAGACTAAGCCCTTCGGGTTCATGCGCTTCGATCCAGGCCCAGGCCTTGGGGGGCATTGCATTCCTCTTGACCCATTCTACCTGGCCTGGCGCGCAACGAGAGGCCGGCGTGCCGACCCGCTTCATCGAGCTGCCGGCGAGATCAAGACCTTAATGCCCGGCCACGTCATCGACAAGCTCCAGGCTGCCCTTACCGAGCACGGCAAGGCGATGAAGGCCGCTAAGATCCTCGTCCTCGTCCTCTCCTATAAACCGACATCGACGACCCTGCCAGAGCCCGCGTTCGAAATCATCGACCGCCTCCTCGAGCTTGGCGAAGAGGCCACCTATCATTATCCTCACATCCCGAACAGCTCCTCAATGCGAAGCTGGCCCGATCTGCCCCGAATGAACTCGGTCGATCTCAACGCGGAAACACTCGCCGCCGTGCACGTCGTCCTTCTAGTAACCGACCATAAAGCAGTCGACTACGACCTCGTCCTCGAGAACGCACCGCTGATCATCGATACCTGTGGCCTGTATTGCTAACAAAGCGGAAGGGTCCACCGAACAGAAGGTTCCATCGCCGGGGCAGGCTCCCGCCTGCCGTTTGGGTGGCTGGACATTAATATCCAAGAATTTAAAACTGAGAATTCATTCCCTTCGCAATCCTCCGCCCCAAGACCCAGGAATTCATTGAATCATCACCTCGTTCCCCGAGTTTAACCAGATATTTCGTGATGGCGCCCGAATCTTCTCCTGATAACGCAGGTATCCATTATGTCGTCTGCCGTTCCTTTCCGAGCCTTATCCCTCATGAGCCAGACCTATAGGTGCTTGAAAACCGACAATTGGAATAGACCCGGCCAACCTCAGTGCACGAAACCTCAAGACTCAAAACTCCCTGTCCGGGCGTGGGGTAGAGGGAATGAATTCGTGAGAGGAGTTTGCTACGCGTTCGACCGGAGGAGCATTATAGGTGGGATTGTCATCTCAGCCCCAAGAACAGCCTCCTGGTGATGGGGGTCATCATTAACACCTGGTGGGCGAGAATCGAACCGATCACTGCACAAATAACCCCGATCGCGAACTCCACCGCAGGCGCCAGAGGCAATCCGACCCGTGAGAGAATTTCCCGTGTCACGCCGAGTATGCTCAGGTGAAAGAGGAAAATCGAATACGAAAATCCTCCGAGAACGCTGAGCCAGGCCACGGCCCGCCGATGCTCAAAAGCCAGCACAATCGCCGAGCCGCCAACGACTACTGCGAGCAAACTGGTCCGGTGAACCGGAAGGTCAATCACTTGACGCATAACAAGCTGCTGTATAGCGATCCCCGCCACAAGGAGCGCTGGGGCTACAAATGCAGTTACGAAGCGGGGCGATCTGTCGTGAAACCGCCAGAGCCCCAAGCCCAGCAGAAAGAAGGGAAGTAGGTACACAGCGCCCATGAGCGAGAAGGGGCTGCGAAGTGAAAAGCCTGGCGGAGTGAACAAGAGGACCAACGTTGCAGCGAATGTCGTTACAAACCAGATAGGGGGTGTTTTCAACCATTGCAGACGCTCCAGAGCTGCGATGACGAGAAAGACCAAGAAAATAGCTTGAATAAACCACAGGTGCTGGAATGGGAATACGAATAGATTCCAAACTGGACCTATTTGACGCGCCGGATCGGCGAATGGCGGCAACATCAACATCAGATACTGAATCGCGCCCACGCTGAGCATCGGGATCAGGAGGCGCCTCGCTTTACCGAGAAGGAACTCGTTGTAACGCTTGGGTCCGACGGGTCGCATCGCATAAATCAACCCGGAGATCGCAGCGAATAGGGGCATTCGAATCAACATTGCCGGGTTATTCAGATAGTAAATCGCGGCGAAATCGCTGCCGGTTCTCGTGGCTTCTGCGTGGAGAAAGACAACCAACAGGATGGCAAGCCCACGTAGGGTCTCGACACCTGGGTCTCGAATGCGTCCGTCGCGACATGTGTCACTGTGGGGCTCGCCGGCCGGCATAGGAGCGTTTTTCGTCGATTCGAGTCGGCTGCTCTCCATTGATCCGCAGGATAACCGCGCGCCCCACAGTTGTCGATCGAACGATGCCGACTCGGCCTGCGCACAACAATTGCGAATCGGGTCACCTCATTGGCGAGATTTCCTTTGGCCCGAACGGCCGATTACATACTCATGATGGCGCCAACCAGCGCAGCGTATTCCGACCTGGGCAACAAGTGTCTCGCGGGCGGGAGGCAGCCCTACAGCGAGCTGTTTTCGCCTGAAACGAGCTTCGACCAATGTCCATTAAGGTTTCGCCGAGATTATTGACTCACCGATTCGAAGCCCGAAAATGCATGTGACAGGGTGGCCAACATGAAGCTCTTGTCTGCCTTCTCATTAGGCGGGGAAGGGAACGGTGAAGGGGGCGACGGCCTTCGCGGATACCTGGTTGGGGGCACGGCGGGTGTGTTTTCACTCCGGATCCTGTCCGCCGTGCTCGGGTTCGGTGTCAATCTCGTGCTGGCCCGCACTCTCGGGGCTGGGGAGTACGGCGTCTACCAGTATGTGCTGGCTTGGATCGGGCTTCTCGCGGTCGCTGCGGCCTTTGGGATAGACAAGGTTGTAGTGCGAGAAATCGCTGCGTATCAGGCCGGCGAAGAATGGCGCATGTTGAACGGCCTGCTTCGCTGGGCGCTGCGGCGCCGGCTGATGGCGGCGGCGGTCGTGATCTCTGCCGCTGCGGGCGTCGCCTGGATCATCAGAGGGCTGGCGGGGCGTCCGGTGTCTTTGGCCTTCTGGGTTGCGCTGGGTCTTGTACCTGTTCTCTCACTTTCTAATCTGGCCAACGCGGCCCTCCAGGGATTGCGGAGAGCCGTCGCCGGCATCGGAGCCGATGCAGCTTTGGCGAAACCCCTGCTCCTTGCTCTGCTCCTCTCCCTGCCGTGGTGGTTTTCGGGTGAGTTCAAGGCTGTCGACGCCATTTGGCTCAGCGTGACCGCAGCTCATCGTTGCCCTTTTGATTCGTGCAGGGCTTTCTTTGGCGGACCATTCCCCAGGAGGCCCTCGTAAACGAACCGGTTTACCGGGGCCGAATCTGGTTCGCGAGTGCGATTCCGTTGCTGGCAGTGGCGCTCTTGTTCGAGCTGAACACCCGCGTTCCCATCCTCTTGCTCGGCTCCCTTGGCGGAAAGGAAGCGACGGGGGTCTTCGCGTTGAGCAGCACCCTGGTGGGGTTGGTGGGTTTTGTTTTGATCTCAATCAATATGGTTCTCAGCCCCGTGATTTCCAGTCTCTATTCAACAGGGGAGATGGAGCGCTTGCAGCGTATCGTCACACATGGGGCCCGCTCCGTGTTGGGATTGGGGGCCTGGGTACCCTCGCGTTGATCCTTTCACGGGGGTGGATCCTCGGTGTCTTCGGACGGGATTACGCAGCAGGTAGTTGGGTACTGCTGATCCTGGCGATGGGTCAGCTGACGAACTTGGCCGGTGGGTCAGCCGGGACAATTCTCGTGATGACTGGTCGCGAGAGGGAAGTTGCAATGACCATGGGGCTCTCGGTTCTGATCACCATGGTCCTCGGGGCGACTCTGATACCTCTTTGGGGGGGAGCAGGGCTGCGGCGGCGGTGTTGGTGAGCACGGTCACATGGAACGCGATCCTCGTTGTTCGTGTTGTGAAGAGCGTTGGCATCGATCCCACTGTGGCGGGCATTCTGACGAGGTTCAAGCGCCCGTGAATGTCGCAGCGTGAACCGTGTTTTATCCAGTTTTTCTCGGGGGAAGAACAACATGAGTCCTATTGAGTCGTTGGAGGATCTGAACTTCTTTTTGGTGGGTGCGCCAAAATGCGGCACAACCTCAATGCACGAACACCTCAAGGGACACCCTCAGGTTTTTTTAGCCAATGTGAAGGAACTTCACTATTTTGGATCTGATCTGGGGATGAGTCGCCCGTCGGGCAATTTTTTCAATGTGCCTCGAACAACAGGGGATCGCCAGAGATACCTGTCTTATTTTTCGGAATGTAGTGATGAAACAGTCCGGGGAGAGAGTTCTGTTTTCTATTTGTATTCTGAGCGAGCTGCAAGCGAGATCCGCCAGGAATGCAAAAACGCCCGCATATTGATCATGCTGCGTAATCCAGTTGACATGTTGTATTCCCTTCATAGTCAATACTTGTATGGGGGCAATGAAGACGTCCGCGACTTTGAGGGTGCGCTCGAACTTGAGCGTTACCGCCGGGATGGACATCATATCCCCAAGAAATCACATTTTCCGTCTGGGTTACAATATCGGAAAATTGCAGATTATCTCCCTCAGTTGCAGAGATTCATTTCTATATTTGGGAGAGAAAATGTACATATTACTGTTTTTGAGAAATTCGTAAGAGATAACGAAATAGAGTGTAAAAAGATATTCAAATTTCTTGAAATTACAGAAAATTTTGTTCCTGATTTTCGCGTGATAAATAGCAACAAACAAGTCTGGAATAGTCACCTCCAGAGGCTCCTGCAATTCCCCCCGGAGGGGCTCAGCGGAATTTCGCATGTCTTCCCAAGGGCCATACGGAGATCAATACGGTCCAGGTTGATGAGGCTGAACCGAAGGGATATCAAACGCAAACCGTTGCCTGTTGCCATAAGAGAACGGCTGCGCAACGAGGCCGTACCATCATTTGAGACATTAAGTGAGATTGTCGGCGTCGATTTGTGCGAGGAATGGCGTCGATGACTGCTCCTCCCGATTCTTGTTGCCCTCTTTGTCGGGGTGATAAAATAACAGCCGAAAATACAGTTCAGATAGCAACATTGGAACGGCTCTATCATAGGTTGATTCCTGGGGTTGATCCGTTTACAGGTTGGGATGTGGAGCACCTTGAGTTACTGCGGTGCGATGACTGTGATCTAGGCTTTTTCCGACCAGCAAATGAGGGTGACGCTGAATTTTACGATGCGCTCTCGAAACTCCCTTGGTATTACCTTCCCGAAAAACGTGAGTACGAGATAGCGAGGAGGTTTGTACAGAATGGTAACTCCGTGTTGGATATCGGATGTGGGAGCGGGTCATTTTCCTCTTACATTCGCCATGCGAGTTTTTCTGGCGTAGACATCAATCCGGCGGCGGTGGAAGTTGCCCGCGCTACGGGGCTCGATGTGGAACAGGCTCTTTTGAGCGATTTCTCCGGTCTAGGGAGTCAGTCATTTGACGTCGTCTGTGGTTTCCAGGCTATCGAACATCTGACCAGCCCGATTGAGTTCTTGGAAAATGCATGCGGCTGCATTGTTCCAGGGGGGTTTTTGGTTCTGTCCGTACCATGTGCAGACTCGTTTATCTCGCTTGAGTTGAATGAGCCGCTGAATCTCCCACCGCACCATCTGACCTGGTGGTCAGACGTCGCCCTAAGAAATGTGGCAGACGTCGTATCTCTCGACCTCGTGATGTTGGATCATGAAGTGCTTGGGGACCGTTTTAGACGACGTTATGCCACAGCCCTTGTGGAAGAGGTGCTGAGGCGCTGGTTGCACAGAGAGAAACGAATTGTCGATACGTCGTTTACTTCGGTCGCTCTCAAGCGTATTGCTGCCCTTGTTGGCCGGCCTATAGCTTCAGCGCTCACCGAAACTAGGTTGGCTCCGCGGGGCCATTCGGTGACTGCCGTTTATCGGAAAAGGCCAGCGAATTGAATGTGGCCATTCTAAGCTCCTTTGATCTTCGCGGGGGAGCCGGGCGAGCAGCGTTTCGGCTCCACCAGGGGCTTCGGTCGGCGGGAGTCGACAGTCATTGGTGGTCCAGCAGGCGACAGTCGATGAATCGGCAGTACATGCCTCGTCGAGTAGACTCTTGAAGATTTTCGATCGCCTTGCTCTCGAACTCGACAAGTTTCCGGCCAGGTTTTACCGAAGACGACTGCCGCACCTGTTCTTGCTGAAGCGGGTTCCCGGTGCCGGATTGATTCGCGTAAACAGACATCCGCCCGACATCGTGAACCTCCATACCTTCCGAAGCGGTTTCGTGAGTCTTGAATCCCTCAAACGGATCGGGTGCCCCATTGTGTGGACCATGCACGATATGTGGTGTTTCACGGGTGGGTGCCATTATGCGGGTGAATGCCTGAAGTATATGATCGCGTTGCGGTCAGTGCCCGGTGCTCGGAAGTCGACTGAGCTTGGACTTGTCGCGTTGGACGTGGCGGCGAAAGGTGCGTGCCTACATGTCCTTGCAAATCACATTCGTGGCGCCGAGCCAGTGGCTGGCGGACGCAGCGCGAGGAAGCTCCCTCCTCGCAGACCAGCGAATCGAGACGATACCTAACGGTCTGGACCTCTCGACAGTTCCGGCCGATCCCCGAAACCGGCGGCCAGGCAGATCCTCGGCCTGCCGACTGAAGGCGCGATCGTCCTCTTTGGCGCAGATTCAGCCGCCAGTGACCCGCGGAAGGGGTTCGATTTTGTCCGGCCAGCACTGGAAGTGCTTCGAGCTACTGGATCCTGCAACGGCACACGGTTGGCCGTATTTGGTGCCTCCGAGATCCCGGGCCGGGCAAACTATCCTTTCGAGGTCCATGTGCTGGGAAGTTTGCATGACGACATCTCCCTGAAGCTGGCCTACTCAGCGGCCGATGTGTTTCTGTGCCCGTCGCGCGAGGACAACCTCCCAAATACCGTCATCGAGGCCATGGCCTGTGGAACCCCTACGGTGGCCTTCCGAGTCGGTGGTTTCCCCGACCTGGTCGATCACCTCGAGGAATGGGTACCTTGCAGTTCCGTTCAGTACCTCGGATTTCGCGAATGGGATTTCCTGGGTTCTTGAACGGGCCGGCCCAATGTCTCAATTGTCGCGGGCGAGGGCGGAGCGTGACTACTCACTGGATCTTCAAGCCCGACCGGTATGTTTCCCTGTTCGAGGACCTTGTTGCGGGAGACCAGCGAATCATCGTGACAGGTTGAGCCAGCGAGATGAGTCCCGACCGCCTTTTTTGTCGTGGGGACCGCCAAGGCCGGGACCACGACCATCTACCGGTATCTGGAGGTTCAGCCCCAGGTGCAGCTTTCCGTGCCAAAGGAGACGTGGTATTTCGATGGGCCTAGGTTTTCGATCGACGGATCCTCGAGACAGACTTTCTGCGACGCCATTTTCCGGGACATATCGGAAGCTGAGATCTATGGCGAGGTGGCAACGTCCTATCTGTTCGCGCCGCACGCGCTCGGGCGGCTTAATGAGGCATTTCCAGAGGCCAAGATCATCGCGATTCTCCGAGCACCGGTAGAGCGCGCCTTCTCCGACTGGTGGATGCTTTACAGCGCGGGATTCGAGCGCCTTGGGCTTCGCCGAGGCTATCGAGGAAAACCTGGCCCGCCTGAACGACGGGTTTTTGTTTGAGGGCACGTGGCCGCGAGCTCTGGTGGTCCCACCTGGAGTCATTGAAAGTGTCCCGAAAAGTGCTCTATCGAACCTACGTCGACTACGGCCACTACGATGTGCAGTTGAAACGCCTCTACTCGATCTTTCCGTCGTAAGCAGATCAGGGTGTTCTTCTTTGAGGATCTTTTTTCGTCGTCCGACCTCTACGCACGAGTTTTCTGTGAGGAGTTGGGCATTCCCTGTGAACCGCCCGCGCCCGATCTTGCAGGCCAACCCAGCATTCCGGAGCCGTTCGGTGCGCCGACTTGTCGGCAGCGTGGCCCAGTCCCCGATCAGGAGAATTCTGCCCGGCCAGGTTCGGGCGATGCTCGTTCGCAGATTGTCGAAAGTCGGTAGCGGGCCGAAACTGGAGGATTCCGTCCGAGCACGCCTCGACGAGCATTACGAGCCTCACATTCGGGAAGTGGAATCGGTGACGGAAAGGGATCTCTCCCATTGGCGCGGAGCCGGATCGTGAAAAGACGTCTTGAGGACGGCGGACGACATCATGGGTAAAAGAGCCCCACGGCGGGATGCGCGGATTGCGATCGTTATCCTGAACTGGAATGGCTGGCAGGACACCGTGGACCTGCTCGAGTCGCTCCGCCGGGTCGAGTACGAGCCGCTGACAGTGGTGGTGATCGACAACGACTCCACGGACGGGTCGGTACCCAGGATCGAGGCTGGTTGAGGGAGGAAGGAGCAAGGTACCGGGTGATGGACTGGGATCCAGTCCGACGCGAAGCCTCGGTGGCATTGCAGGCGACTAGATGGCGACCGCGATCAGGAGTTTGTGTTCATCAGGTCACCGGAGAATCTGGGTTTCTGCGCCGGCAACAACGTCCGGCATGCATTGGGCTTTTGCCAACGGCGCCGACTATGTCCTGGTCCTGAACAACGACACCGTGGTGAATCCGGGTTTCTTGGCACCCATGGTAGAGGTCGCCGAGTCGGATGAGTCGGTGGGTCTCGTGGGCGGGGTGATTACATACTGTTCAGACCCCGACACCGTCTGGTGGGCGGGCGGTCGGTTCAACGCGGTACTGGATGCCTCGCGGAACCACGACCGGGAGCCGATCTCAGCAATCAATGAGGTATCGCCGTTCGAGACGGAGTGGGTGAGCGGGTGCATGATGCTCATTCCCCGCAGAGTCTTCTCCGAGGTCGGTTGCTATGACGAGAGCTACTTCATCTGGAGCGAGGAGTGGGACTACTCGGTGAGGGTGGCGCGGGCCGGCTATCGGTTGATGGTCGCGCCCAAGGCCAGGATCTGCCACAAGATCGGTAAGTCACTCGGGGTCATGAAGCCACTCAACTACTACTACGGCATTCGAAACGGCCTGATGTTCAAAAGGAAGTTCCTGCCTGCGGTCAAATGGTACCCGTACTTCGTTTATTACTTGATCAATCGCGCGGTTCGGTATCACCCAACTGGCGGCTGAGGGGAGGGTGGACCTGAGCAAGGCCGGGATTGCCGCCATTCGGGATTTCATCCGGGGTCGGACCGGGAAATGGCAGCACCAACCCTAGCCGCGTCTGCCTGCGGGCGCCGAACTCAGCTCAAGATATGAGTTACAGACCACATTTTCCCGCTGCCGGGGTTGCCCATCCCCGCTCGATTCGACGCCCTGCTGTCGGGGGCTGGAAGACTCGCCTTGCCCTGGCTGATCTTGCCCCTGCTCTTCCTGCCGAACCTCGGTCTGCTCACCGCGACACCCTTCGGGGTGCTGGAAGATCTCAGACTTCTTCATCTGGTTGTTCCTGGCGGCAGGGGCCCTGGCGTTGTCGGCCCGACGTTCGAGAATGGACGGTGATCTTCCCGGCCGAACGGCGGGTGCGGATGCTTGCTGCGTTCTTTCTTGCCTGGGCGTTTCTGTCCACGGTGACCATGGCTGAAAGGTATGGGTACGGCGGCGACCACGAGGTGATTTTCGGTCTGTTGAAGCTCGCCAAATTTTTCGTCTACGGGCTGGCCGGATGGATCACGATCAAGCTCGTTCAGGGCCGCAGGGATCTGGATCGGTTGCTCTGGTCGCTGACGGTCGGCGGGCTGGTGACAGCCTCGGCGCTGCCGTTCTCGACAACCGGGGTCGGTTTCACAGTGTACGATCGCCTGCATGGATTCAAGACCGTCAACGCGGTGAGCGTCGAGATGGCGATCCTGATCTTGTTCCTCGGGGTGGCATGGTCGTCGGGTTGGGGAGGGCGCTGGTGGCAGAAGATCTTCCCGCTCGCGTTGGGGGCTATGACGGTGGGGTTCGCATTCTCCCGTGGCAGGGGAGGATGGCTGGCGGCCCTGATCGGTCTTGGGTGGTTTCTCTACCGAACCAGCGCGAATAAGAAACGAGCACTTGGCGTGGCGTTCATCATGGTCCTGACGACAGTCGTTGCCTACTACCAAGTGCCGGAGTTCCGATTCCAGGTGGATCGCACGCTCAACCCGGAACAGAAATACCTCGATAGATATGGTGCCGGCATCATGGGCATCGACGAAGGAGGACGCCAGAGGTTCTGGTGGCAGGAGGGGAGAAAGCTCATCGATGCGCCAATTTTGGGTAGGGGGTTGTTCAATCGGTTCCCTCCGTCCGGCCTGGACTGGGTTGGCAGCCACAACTTCTGGCTGCAGATGTTTCTCGAAACCGGAATCCCTGGTGGCGTCGCCATTCTGGCGATGTGGTGGATCGCTGTGGCGCGAGGCACGACGCAAAAGGCTACTCGCCGTCGAGATTGCGATGCTGGTTGCGTTCGTGGGGGGCATGGGCGGCGAATACTTTTACGGGGGAATGCCCCTCCTGGTGGCGATCTTGGTGGCTGGGCCGCTTTTTCTCGATCCAAGGTGCGCGTACCCGATTCGACCTCTGAGACCGCAGATCCATCGCTATCGACCTGTGCGAGAAATGCGCCATGAAGATGAGTGATGTGCAGCCCCGTCGATGGGACGCGGCGGGTCCACAAGGTGTTTACGATCGAATGAACTGGGCGGAGGCTGATCCTTGGGTCCCATACCGCCCGTCACCCCAGTGTTTCGGTCGTGATTCCGGCGTTCAACGCCGAAGACACCATTGGTCTTGCCGTGGCTTCCGTTGTCGCGCAGTCATTTGACGATTGGGAAGCCATCGTCGTGGATGACGGCTCCACGGACCGGACCGCCGAGGTTGTCGAAGGTATCCAGCCGACCCACGGGTTCAGGTTCTTTCGAGTTCGAGACGAATCGCGGCCGCGGCGCAGCGCGCACAGTTTGCACTAGAACATGTCGCTGGCAAGTTCCTCGCCATGCTGGATGCCGATGACTGGTGGTACCCATGGAAGCTGGAGCGGCAACTTGGTATTTTGAAGAGTCACCCCGAGATCGGGGTTGTCAGCTCGGCCATGGCTAGCGTCGGGGAATACGGCGGGATCTCCGAGGGGTCTGGAACCGCGTCTGCGGTCGATGGAAGAAGGCGGGTTAAGCCCCTCCCTTCAGTTCTCTTTCTGACCTTGCGTGCCCCATGCCCCATGCCTGGTTAGGATGGAGCTCGCGAAAGCCGTGGGGTATGACACCAGCCTGCGCCGGTCAGAAGACTTCGTGTTTTTGGCTCGGGCGCTGCGGAACGACCCATATGCGATTTTGCCAGACGTGCTTTATGCGTATACTGACGCGGCATCGTTGCTCAGCAGGAGGGTGCATTTGGACGTTACATTTGGTCCGCGAGGGCGAGCCTCCGCCTTGTCACGGAGTTTGGGGTTGGGGCAGTATTGCGCTCTGGGCGAAGCGCCCTGCAGGCAATCCTCGCCCTTGTCGGGGCCAGCTCGAGACCGCTTTCCAGGTCAGTCCTCCGTGAACCAGACGCTGAGGAGGCCAAAGAATTCGAGAGGGCGCGGCGCGAGGTGGAGGTCGCGTGATGCAAGGCCTAGATCTGTGAACGGTGTGGCCTGGGCCGGGAATCGGGGAGGACGACGGCGCCGTCTCAGGCTCCTCGTCTGCTGGTTTCTGTGACTCATCCGATGACGGCGAAGGTCCTCTTGCGGGGCCAGCTCGCGGCGCTTTGCGAAGCCGGGTTCGAGGTGGGCTTGGCTGTAGGCTCTGGGCCCGGTCTGGAAGCGGTCGCGGACCGTGAGGGGGTCGAGGTCTTCCCGGTTCCGATGGAGCGGCGAATCCGTCCACTTTCCGATCTCAGAGGTGTCGCGGCGATGGGCAGGGTGATTCGGCGGTTTCGACCAGATATCGTCAGCGCCGGCACGCCAAAGGCGGGGCTGTTGGGGATGATGGCCGCTGCTTGGCGGCGGGTTCCTGCACGGGTATACGTGTTGCGGGGCCTTCCGCTGGAAACAAGCCGTGGCACCAGAGAGGGTTCTCGGGATGGCTGAACGGCTGTCGGCCGGTTGCGCGCACCGGGTGGTATGTGTCAGTGAGAGCCTGAGGCGCAGAGCGGTAGAACTCCAGCTTGTGCGACCCGAGAAAGCTGTCGTTCTGGGACCCGGGTCGTCGAACGGCGTTGATGTGGAGCGGTTCCACTCTCCTCAGATGATGAGCGACAACAAGCTCGGCTGGGATTCGGTGTCCCTCTCGGCGCTCCCGTAATCGGTTTCGTGGGACGGCTGACAAAAGACAAAGGGATCGTCGACCTTTCAGAGGCTTTCTTCGAGGGCGTTCTTCCGCGATTCCCCGACTGCCGACTACTGCTCGTCGGCGACTTCGAGAGTGGGGATCCCGTTCCGGCCGACGTTCGCCGTCGGCTCGAAGACCATCCGAATGTGCTCACCACCGGTTTCGCCGAAGATCCCGAGAGGGCGTACAGACGCGATGGATATTCTTGCGTTTCCTTCCTATCGGGAGGGATTTCCCAATGCACCGCTGGAGGCAGCGAGCTCCGGGATTCCGGTAGCCGGGTACGCTGCCACGGGGACGGTGGACGCTGTGGTGGATGGAAGCGACGGGGGCGTTGGTGAAGGTGGGTGACAGGAAAGGCGTTGGCGTCGGCGCTCATCCGATACCTCGAAGATCCTGAACTCCGTTCAAGACACGGGACCGCGGGGCGGGAGCGAGCGGTGCGTGAGTTTCGGCGTGAGCTGGTCTGGCAACGCTGGATCGAGTTCTATCGCGGACTCCTGATCGAGAAGGGGATGGTTCCCGGCGATCACCCTGGCTCAGGCGGCGTCTGAGGAACCCGGACGATGTACCAGCGTTTCGGAAAGCGGCTTGTCGATCTGGTGCTGGTGATGCCGGCGCTCATGATTCTGGCGCCTGTCCTCGTCGTGCTTGGGCTGTTGGTCCGTTGGCGGCTGGGCTCGCCGGTTTTCTTCCGCCAGCGGCGGCCCGGTCTCCGAGGCCGGCCATTCACGCTCCTCAAGTTTCGGACCATGACGGAGGCTCGAGATGAAGAGGGGCAGTTGCTCCCCGATGAGCAGCGCCTCACCCGCTTCGGCCGGTTCCTTCGCCGGACGAGCCTGGACGAGCTGCCCGAGCTGATCAATGTCCTCAAAGGGGACATGAGCCTCGTGGGGCCGCGGCCGCTGCTGATGGAGTACCTCGAGCGCTACACTGTTGAGCAGGCTCGGCGGCACGAGGTGAAACCGGGGATCACCGGGTGGGCGCAGGTCAATGGGCGCAACGCGCTGAGCTGGGAGGAGAAGTTCGAGTTCGACGTGTGGTATGTGGACCATGTGAGTCTTTGGCTCGATCTGAAGATCCTGGCGATGACCGTTTGGCAGGTCTTGACCGGGAAGGGTATCAGCTGCTGAGGGTTACGCAACGATGCCGGAGTTCATGGGTTCGGGTACAGTGCCAGGCGGCGAGGGGATGAGCAGTGACCAAGAAACGAATTGCGGTCGTAGGCGCCGGCGGATTTGCCCGCGAGGTCGTGTGGCTCATTGGCGACATCAACCGAGCAGAGCCCACATACGAGTTCGTCGGGTTTTGTCGTGAGTGACCTGACGAAACTCGGAGAACATGACACCCGGGAGCAATTGCTGGGTGACTATGAATGGCTCGAGAGCAACGCGCAGCACTATTGATGCGTTGGCGATAGGAATTGGGAGCCCGGAGGCACGGCTGAAAGTCGCCGATGTTCTGAGTGCCAGGTTCCCCGGCATCGATTGGCCGACCTTAGTTCACCCCACGGTCCATTCTGGATTTCGATTCCTCTGAGGTTGGGCGCGGCGTGCTTCTGTGCGCGGGGACGATCGGGACCGTGAATCTCCAGATCGGGTCGTTTTCGATGGTGAACCTCGCCTGTACCCTTGGCCACGAGACGCAGCTCGGCCGAGGATGCGTTCTGAATCCGACGGTCAACGTATCCGGGGGCGTGCGCACTGGGCGAGGGAGTCCTGGTAGGTACCGGCGCACAGCTTCTGCAGTATGTCTCCATCGGTGATGGGGCGGTTGTGGGCGCCGGCGCGGTTGTTACGAAGGATGTTGCGGCGGGGGACACCGTTGTTGGTGTGCCGGCAAAGCCGCTGAGGAAGAGAGCGTGAGCCGAATCTACCTTTCCCCTCCGCACATGGGCGGCAACGAGGTGGAGCTGGTCCGCGAGACATTCGAGTCCAACTGGATTGCGCCGCTTGGGCCGCAGGTGGATGCGTTCGAGAGGGAGTTCGCCGAGGCCGTGGGTGTGCCCCATGCGGCGGCGCTGTCATCCGGCACTGCGGCCCTGCACCTGGCGCTGATGATGCTGGGTGTCGGCCCCGGTGACGAGGTGCTGTGCCCGACGCTGACCTTTGGGGCCACGGCGTTCGCAATCACCTATGTCGGCGCGACTCCGGTGTTTCTGGACAGTGCATCGTCGAGTTGGAATCTCGACCCTGCCGTACTTGTCGAGGCGCTCGAGGAAGCCGACCGCGAGGGTGCGTTGCCCGCGGCGCTGGTGGCGGTCGATCTCTACGGTCAGAGCGCCGACTGGGAGCCGGTGCTTGAAACCTGCGAGAGATTCGGGGTTCCGGTCATCGAGGACGCTGCCGAGGCGCTCGGCGCGACGTACAAGGGAAAGCCGGTCGGCGGGTTCGGTCGATGTGGTTTCTTCTCGTTCAACGGCAACAAGATCATCACGACCTCGGGCGGCGGGATGCTGGTTTCGGACGACGAGGAGCTGATCGAGAGGGCTCGGTTCCTGGCGACGCAGGCCCGGGACCCGGCGCCGCACTACCAGCACTCGGAGATCGGCTACAACTACCGGATGAGCAACGTCCTGGCGGCCATCGGGCGGGGCCAGCTGAGGGTGCTCGAGGATCGGGTGGCGGCGCGGCGGGCGAACTTCGAGCACTACCACCGAGAGCTGGGAGACCTGCCCGGAGTCGAGTTCATGCCGGAAGCGCCGTGGGGTCGGTGCACGCGGTGGCTGACCTGCCTGACGATCGATCCCGAGGCGTTCGGCGCAACACGGGAGGATGTGCGATTGGCTCTCGAGGAGGAAAACATCGAGGCGCGGCCGGTATGGAAGCCGATGCATCTGCAGCCGGTGTTCGAGGGCTGCAGGGTTCACGGTGGAGAGGTGGCGGAGGAGCTGTTCGAAAGGGGCTTGTGCCTTGCCGAGTGGGTCGAGCTTGACGGAGGAGGATCGGTGGCGGGTGATTGAGGTGGTAAGGGATCGTTGCTGAAAGCACGATCGTTGACTCGGATGGTAGGCGGGACTCTGCACAGGACGGGGGTTTCAACTCATCAATTCGAATGCACTGCGATGGAACGAGACTGACACGTCGAACACGCAGCGATGACATAAGTGATCGCAGATCGGCGTACGGGGAGCGACCGGCGTGTGAGCGCCCTGGCAACGGCTGCTGAGTCGCCAGTTCCAGTTCCTGCTCGACTTGGGAGTGCTGGTCGTTGCCTTCCTGGTTTCGTATGTGCTGCGTTTCGAGTTTTCGGTGTCGGCAGACAACGTCAAAAGCCTCATGGTGCAGCTGCCGCTGGTCGTTCTTCTCCAGTTCGGGGCGATGCACATCTTCGGCATCTACAACTTCGTGTGGCGCTACATCGGAATGGCCGAGGTGGCGGCCTTTCTCAAGGCGGCGTGGTGGTCCTTCCTGCCGCTGGTGGCGCTGCGGTTGGCGCTGCCGAATGAGTTCGCACAGTGGCGGATCCCGCTTTCGATCATTCTGATGACCACGGTCTTCGGTTTCGGTGGCGTGCTCGCCCTGCGGGTGCTGCGGCGGGCGATCTACGAGCGCTACGAAAAGAAGAGCCGGGTCGGTGTCTCGAAGAACGGTCGCCTGAAGCCGGTGCTGCTGGTCGGCGCCGGGCAGGCGGGTGTGCTGGCGGCGCGGGAGATCACGAACCGTGGCGACATGGATCTCGAGATCCGCGGGCTTCGTCGATGACGACCCGGAGAAGCAGGGGTCGGTGATCCAGGGGGTGAAGGTGATCGGTACCACTCGGGATCTGCCGCGGCTGGTGCCGGAGCTCGGCATCGACCACGTGGTCATCACCATCGCGCAGGCCTCGCGAACCGACATTCGGCGGATCGTCGAGATCTGCGAGAGCGTGCCGGTCAAGGCGCAGATCATCCCGGGGCTGTACGAGATTCTGTCAGGGACGGTGGAGATCAGCCGCATCCGCGACGTGGAGATCGAGGACCTTCTGGGGCGCGATCCGGTGACCCTTGACGAGGAGGACTGCTGGAGCGGTTTCTGGCCGGCAAGACGGTGATGGTGACCGGGGCGGGGGGCTCGATCGGCGCCGAGCTCGCGCGGCAGGTGGCGCGCTTCGGGGTCGGGACGCTGCTGCTGGTGGAGCGGGCGGAGTTTGTGCTCTTCGAGATCGACCGCGAGCTGCGGGCGGCGTTCCCGCGAGCTGGCGATCGTGCCGCTGGTGGCCGACGTCTGCGATCGCGAGCTGATGCGCGGTCTGATGGAGCGGTACAAACCGTCGGTGGTGGTGCACTGCGGCGGCCCACAAGCACGTGCCGATGATGGAGTCGAACCCGACCGAGGCGGTGAAGAACAACATCCTCGCGACCCGGAGCCTGGGCGAGGTGGCGGGGGAGGCCGGGGTCGAGGCCTTCATCCAGATCTCGACCGACAAGGCGGTGCGCCCGACCTCGGTGATGGGGGCGGCCAAGAGGGTGGCGGAACTGGTGGTGCAGGACCTCAACCCGCGCTACTCGACGCGCTTCGTGTCGGTGCGCTTCGGCAACGTGCTGGGTTCGGCGGGCTCGGTGATCCCGACTTTTCAAGGAGCAGATCCTCCAGGGCGGCCCGGTGACGGTGACCCACCCGGACATGGTGCGCTACTTCATGACCATCCCCGAGGCGTCGCAGCTCGTGCTCGAGGCGGGCGCGATGGGGGAGGGCGGCGAGATCTTCGTCCTCGACATGGGCGAGCCGGTGCGCATCTTCGACATGGCCAAGGACATGATCACGCTCTTCGGGCTCAAGCCGTTTGACGATATCGACATCGTGTTCACCGGGGTGCGGCCGGGTGAGAAGCTCTTCGAGGAGCTGAAGACCGAGGGCGAGAACATCGCCAAGACCAAGCACCCGAAGATCTTCATTGGCAAGATCAACACCTATGACGATCGGATGGTGACGGCGGCGCTGGAGCGCTTCGAAGGGTTGGCGAAGTTGGGGCGGGAGAGGGAGCTGCGGCGATTTTTCAACGAATTTTTGCCGGAAGCGCGGGTCACAGAGTGAGTTCGGAATTCGGAATTCGGAATTCGGAATTACCGCACACCCGCCCGAGTAATTTCGGATTTCGGATTTCGGATTTCGAATTTATCGGCGCGAGGAGGCGAGGACGAATTCTCAGTTCTCGATTCTCAATTCTTAATTGACGGCGCGGGGAAGCGGCTGGGGTTGTTGAAGCGCGTTACCCGCGCTTGGGCGGAGGAAGTTCGGAATTCGGGATTGTTGCCCGCGCCCACGGTTGAGTTTCGAGTTACGGACTATTGGCAGTTTCAGTGTCATGTGGTTAATATGAGGGGAGAAACTGGAGGGACCATGCAGTTTGAACGAATCACGATCAATTCAGACGTGTGCACAGGGAAGCCCTGTGTCCGAGGCCTCCGGTTCCCGGTCTCCCGCGTCCTGGGTCTGTTCGCCGAGGGATATTCGCGTGAGGACATTCTCGCTGATTACCCATATCTGGAGAACGGGGACATCGACGAGGTGCTTCGATTTGCCGCGGTGCTGGCGGAGGACGGAACAGTAGAAATCGCCTCGTGAAGCTCCTCATCGACATGATGCTGTCGCCCCACCTCGCCCGATAGCTGGGCGAAATGGGATACGACGCAGTTCACGCGTCGGAAATCGGCATGAGCCGCGCATCCGACGAAAAGATTCTCAGGCGAGCTTCAGATGAAGGGCGAGTTGTGATCACGGCAGACCTCGATTACCCGAGGTTGCTCGCGGCGTTCGGCACGAGAGATACGCCGGTGATCCTCATCCGGGGTGGACAGTTCGGTGACGAGTGGGTGAAGAGCCAGCTCAAACATCTGTTCGAATCGGTGAGTGAGGCTGAGATTGTCAAGTGTCTGATGGTGATCGAACGTCACCGCGTCAGGAAACGGCAGCTTCCAATCTAGACTATTCACAGGCTACACAAAACTCAAGCCGTTCGATGACATCGACATCGTCTTCACCGGCATGCGGCCGGGTGAGAAGCTCTTCGAGGAGCTGAACACCGAGGGCGAGAATAACGCCAAGACCAGGCATCCGAAAATCTTTTTTGGGACGATCAACACTTATGACGATCGGGTGGTGGGGGGTGCTGGAGCGCTTTGAGGGGTTGGCGAAGCTTGGTCGAGAAAGGGAGCTGCGGGCGTTTTTCAACGAGTTTTTGCCGGAAGCGCGGGTCACAGAGTGAGTTCGGAATTCGGAATTCGGAATTCGGAATTACCGCACACCCGCCCATAAGGAATGAGAAATTTCGGATTTCGGATTTCGGAATTTCCGCCCACCCATCCTTGTCGAGAATTCTCAATTCCTCTGGGCGTGCCGGCTTGGGGGAATTCGGCAGACACGCAACTGCGGACAGCAGTTTGCTCGGGGGCGGATACCTGAGATGGGCTTCGGAATCGAGCGCAAAACTCCCTGACAGAGGGCTGGCAAATCGAGACGGTTCAGCCGTCTATGTGGTAACATTTTGACAGTATTGAGAACGCGGTATTTACCGCATTTGATATGAGATATATTCGCAGATTGCCGGTGGGGTGGATGAGCACTCAATTGCCGCATACAGCAGGCTGACGGGCGATGCGTAGAAAACTCATCGCCGTTTTTTTCTGTTCATTCGCGCTGACTGTGTCGCCTGCCATCGCCCAGCAGGCGCCGAGTTCGTCAGGAATGAATAGCGGAACGGGTGAGATCAGCGACAGTGGGGTCCACTCTGAGGAAGCGATCCCGATCGGGCCCTTCATCTTCAGCCCGGCCCTGCAGCTCGCATGGCAAGATCGCGACAACATCTTCTTCACCCCTGACAACGAGATCGCGGACCAGCTCATCCTCGCCAAGGCGCAGCTCCTGTTCGAGGTGCCGGTGTACGAGTCCTACCTTCGATTTTCGTACACTCCTCAGTACCGTGACTACAAGGACCTACGAGCTCGACGACAAGTGGCAGCACTTCTTCGATGCGGCGGCGGCCTTCGAGTTTTCGAGCGGCCTCACCCTGAACCTGGCTTACAGCTACATCATCGGCAACCTCGAGACCCGCGAGATCGACCCTGGCGGCGAGGTGTTCTTTGGTGACCGCCGCTTCGACAAGCAGTGGGCGAGGATCGGCGGCGACTACTGGATCACTGGCCGCGACGGCCTCGTCTTCGATTTGTCGTGGGAGGACCTGGAGCACGAGGACCCCGAGCTGTTCTACGACTATACGAGGTTGACTGGCGGCATCGGTTGGCTCCACCAGATCAGCCCGATCCTGGTGATGGACGTAAAGTACGGCATCATCGACTTCGATGCCCACGACTCGCAGTACGAGAACAACGACTATCGCGACTCGATGTCACACAGCCTCACCCTTGGTTTCCGGGGTCAGTTCAACCCGGTTGTCGCCACCGAGCTGCGGGTCGGCTATGGCGTCGATGCAGTACGACCCGCAGCCCGACGAGCCCCAGGTCGAGGACTTCGAGGGCGCCATCGTCAACGGCTTCATCAGCTGGGAGATGGCACACGGCTCGGTCCTCCGGCTGGATCTGTTGCGCATGCCCTACCCGTCGGCGTACGGAGACAACGCCAACTATCTGGCGTCCGGCGCCAGCCTTATGTACAGCCTCGATCGCGGCAGTCTGTTCGGACAGCTTCGCGGACGCTACCAGAACAACGACTATTCGCGGCCGGACCGCATTACCGGTGAAAACCGGTCGGACGATATCTACACTTTCGGCGTCGGGCTCGGTTACCGGTTCACCTATTACCTGTCGCTGTGGGGCACCTATCTGTATGAGGATCGCCAATCTATCTACCGGTACTCCTACACCATCAACACGTTCACTCTCGGGCTGGTTGTCGGGTTCTGACCAACTGTGGTGTGCGGGTTTTTGACACGTTGCTGTGCCAGAGGTAGGATCGGATAGAGAAGCTTCGGAGGATGCCATGAAGCGCGTGTTAGTGCTGTGTTTCGCGATCCTGCTCGGGTGGGCAGGCGCGATGTTCGCCCAGGAGGAGCCCGCGGAACAGGATGTGCAGGGCATGACTCACGGCCAGTTCGCAGTTCTCCTGCTCAAGGCGGCAGCGGGCTATACCGATACTCTGCCGGACGAAGTGGATGCCCTGGATCAAGTCAAGCGCTACGGGCTGATCCCCGAGAGTTGGCTGGTCGACGAGGTCCTGACCCACGGTGAGATGTCGGAGGTGCTCGAACAATTTGGGGTTGTTTACGTCCCCCCGGATCGCGACAAGCCGGTTTCGCAGGCGTATGCCGAGGCGGTACTGCGGCGCGAGCTCACGCGGCTTCGCGACTACCTCGCGCGCCGGATGGGTCATGGTTTTTCGATCAACCACATCCTCGATCAGGGTGTGGACCGCGCGGTGAGTCCATCCCGGTTCGCAAACGACTGATCGCGCCAATACAGATTGATTTGTTGACCGCGGCGGTACGAACTGCCGCGGTTTTTTTGTGAACCAAGGAGAGTTAGGAATTAGGAATTAAGAATTCGGAATTCGGAATTAGGAATGAGGAATGAGGAATGCCGCCCGCAGATCCCTCCGCTCGCTTCGCTCGGTCGGGATGACATTCCGACTGGGCTGCCAAGGCCAGCCCGTCGTCATGTCATTTCGGATTTCGGATTTGACTGCCGGTTTTGTGTGGGAAGGATTGCTTCGAAGTCAGCGGCGGAGGAGGCGGCGGAGGGCGAGCAGGGCGCGTTGTGCCGTGCTGACCGCGAGGCCGAGTCGATCTTCGATACCGAGTTGCACCGCGGTTTCGAGTGGCGCGTGCCTGCGCCCGAGGAGCTTCGAGATCAGCAATACATTCGGCCAGCGGCCGGAGGTGGCGGCCGCGAACGAGGCGCCGCAGAAGAGGAGAGTTTCGGGGTCTTCCGGTCGCAGGGGGCGAAGGGTGCTGCGGGCGGCGACGAGTTCGGAGTGGGGTATCAATACCTGATCGCCATTAAGGACAACGGGTGAGGCGTGCTTTTCGTAGACATCGCGCAGTCTCCCCGGCGCCACCCAGCGGATTCCGTGGATCTCGGACAGGTCGGCCCCGGCATACCGGCCCTTCTCCTCGAGGTCGAGCGAGACCAGGATGGCGCCGCTTGCCCGCAGCAGGTCCCAGCGCCCGAAGACGGAGCGGCTCCCGGCGAGCGCGCCCAGCAGCAGCACCGGGCTCGCGACGCCGTGAATCTGTTCCGCGATTTCCTCCATGAGCAACGAGGCGGAGTGGCTGAGCGAGTCGGCTGCCGCACGGCATGATGCGAGGCTGGTGTTGGCGGGCAGATCCCAGCCGACCGCCCGGTGGGTTTCGACTGCGAGGTGCCAGGCGAAGGCGCGCAGGTGGGTCGGGCTCGAGGGATCGTTCTCGAGGGCCTGGGCGGCGTGGAGGGTCCGCTGGAGATCGGCCGTCTCGGGCTCGTCCTTGCGGGCCCAGATCTCGACCATGGTCTGCAGGAGGCGGATGGAGATCGGCACCTTCTGATGCTAGAGCTGAGCGCGTGAGCGGTCAAGGAAGAGGAATTTCGGATTTCGGATTTGCTGTCGGCCTTCGGCCGACGCGTCGCACCGTCGCCTGCGGGCAGTTCATGGCCTCCTCTTTCGGATGAGGCCTGAACCGCCACAGCAGCCGCCGGCGGGTTCGGATTTATCGGCGCGGGGAGGCTATCGAGGGTCTTGGGGCCTGTTACGCGTGCTTGAGCGGTGGATATTCGGATGCCGGGTTGACCCGCCCCCCGTTCAATACCTATTTGGAGAGAGGGTGGTTGGGTAACAAATTCGGAATTCGGAATTCGAAATTTTCACCCACACTCCAGAGCACCGCAGGTGAGCGACGCACAACCCAGAACTCAATCTGCCTCAGGCGGGGGGTGGTGGTAGGCTCGCGGCATGAGGTCGGGATTTCGGTTTGTACCACCAAAGGTGAAGGTCACCGCCGAGCTGCGATGGTTGCTGTGGCGGGCCTTCGGTCCGGCGGGGGAGGCGTTGACAGGAGTCGGCGACTTGGACTCGGAAACCGTCGCGGATTTCGCCCGGCGATTCGATCTCGCGGCGCGGGTGGGGGCGAGGACGCAGTCGGAGACGCTTGCCGCTGATCTCGGATCTGAGGCGGGCCGGTGGTTCCATCAACAGCACGCCTGCGCGGCGGCTCGATACTTGCTCGCCGAGCCGGTGTGCCGCGAGTTGGCCGAAATCGGTCGCCTGCTCGAGATTCCACTGGTTTTTCTCAAGGGGGCGGCACTCGAGCTCGGGGAAAGGGTGGCGCCCGGTTCGCGCAACATGGGAGACATCGACGTGCTGGCCCCGGTGGGTGGGGCAAGGAGGCTGCAGAAGGCTCTGGTCGAGGCCGGCTGTGGAGAATTCAGATCCCGAGAAAGCGAGCACCAGCTTCAATACCTGGCTCACCGTTCGGGGCTCGGGATCGAGGTCCACAAGATCATCCCCGGTGTGCGTTTCGATGGCGAGTCGTCGGCTACGGCGGACGGGCTGATCCAGAACGACCTCGTGCAGCCGGCGCCTGGGTTGGAGGGTGACTGCTACCTGCCGAGCGACGAGGTCCTGCTGGCCCACGTGCTGGTGCACGGAATTGCACAGCATGGGCTCAGCCCGCATGGGTACCCGATGGCGAGAATGCTCGCCGACATACAGGATCTCGGCGTGGATGAGGCGGGAATCGCGGCGTTTCTCGATGAAGGGTGGAAGTGGATCGGCTCCGATGTTTCCCGCGAGGAGGTCGAGGCTGCGGTCGGGTTGGCAGAGCGTCTGAGAGCGGGGGAAGATCCAGGCGCGTTGGCGGCCGCTGACGACGGTGTGGGCGCCCTGCTTCGGCATCTTTTAGCCGGCGCGACCGACGAGGGCTACGTACATTCAATGAAATTTCGTAGCCTGACGGATAAACCCAGGGACATGGGCCGGTTGCACTCCGCGGCAAAAACCATCCGTGGTGCCCTGCTGCCGACGAAGGCACAGATCGACATCCTCTACGGCACGCCGCGGACGGAGCTCGGCTATTGGGGGTGGAGGCTGTGGCGGCCGTTTGATCTGGTGCTGCGGGCGATGAGGTATGGGGGCGCTTGGATCGGGCAGAAGTTGCGGAGGCGGTGACCTCTTCGGTTGAGACCTGTAACATCCTCAGCATGACGACGTCCCATCTCCTCACATTCGAAGCCTTCCCGGAGACCGTGCTCTTCGAGGGTTTTGACGAGGATGTTCTGGGTGGGCTGACCGGGTTCATGGCTCGGGTCCAAACCGGCGGCTCAGATTCAGAGGCGTACCGGGTGGTGGCTAAAGGTCGTGCAAGACGCCAGCGCTCAGCCACCCGTCGGAAGGCGATCAAGCGACGTCCTTACCGACGACACATCAACCGGGACGGCGAAGATCGAGTCCACATGCCGGGCTGTCGTCTGTGTCTGGCTCCAGGAAGATCCGTGGCCCGCATCGAAGCTTCCAACGCCGGGGAAGATGTCGACGGCTATGTGTTGACTACTCAGCTCGAAATGGCGATGAGCCACGCGCTCGCGATGCAAGGGTTAGTGGTCAATCACGCGGCTTCATTCGAGGTCGACGGAACAGCGCTGCTCGCCGTCGGACCGACGCATGCCGGCAAGTCCACCCTCTGCGGGGCGGCCCTGGCAGCAGGCGGTGCGGTGGTTTCGGACGACTCGGTCATTCTCGGGCTCGACGCGGGAGGAGCACCGTCGGTTGGCGCGTTGCGCCGCGACCTGTGGATTCGCGATGGAAGCGTGGAACTCCTGCCGAAGCCGCTTCGCGCTCAGCTCTGGGAGACCTCTTCATTCGGGGAGCGGCGTTGGGGCCTCGAGCGGGCAGCGTTTCCGGAGGTATTCCGGACAAGAGCGCAGCCGCAGGCGATTGTGCTGTTGCACAGGGATCTCAGGGTCCGTGGTTTCGCGCTGAGGAGGGTGAGTTCTGCCAAGGGGCTCGTCGGCCTTATTTTGGCGTCGTCGGCGCTCTTTCTTTCGGGTCGCTACAAGCAGGAGCGGGAGAGGTGCATGCCGGGCCTGCTGGCGCTGACCAACAGCGCGCCGTGTTTCGAGCTGCAGATGGGCAGGGCGCTGGTCGAAGAGCCGGCGGCGACCGTGCGGCGTCTTGTCGAGGACGTTCGCACGTGATGACGAGAGGATGAGGCCGGGACATGGGCGCAGTTTTCGCGATCCTGGGTGAGGCGAGCGATCCCGATCTGGGCGATTGCCTCCAGCGGATGCTCGCGCGTTCGCCCTACCGTGGGAAACCGGAGTTCCTGGTCGAGGGACCACTCGCGATAGGAATCCAGAGCCTGGGCTCGGATGCCTCGCTGGCCAATGCCGGTAATTGGCTGGTGGCATTCCACGGGTATGTCGGCAACTGGGCCGAGCTTGCCGCGGAGCGTGGCTGGCGATTCGGAGACGGCGCCTCCAACGCCGACAGGATCGCTGTTGGCTACGAGGACCTCGGCGAGAGGCTCTTTGCCAAATTGCGCGGTGAGTGGGCCCTGCTGATCTGGAATCGGCGCGAGCGGGTTCTGATTGCAGCGCGGGACGTCGTCGGATGCCGACCTCTTTTCATGCATCGGTATGGCGGTCGCCTGTTCCTGGCGACCGAGATTCGCCAGGTGCTCGCCGGCTCGGGGGCCGAGTTGAGCTGCAACCCGGGCGCAGCTGCGGATTATCACCTCGTGCGGTATCCCGAGGCGGGACGCACCGTGTTTGAGGGTGTCGAGCGCATGCCAGGAGGGGTGGCGAGAACTTTCAAGGCTGATGGTTCGGGCGCGGCGACGAGATACATCGATTTCTGGCGCCCCCCACAGGTCCCTCGAGGCAAGCGTAATTTCGGAGACCTGGTTGACGAACTTCGAGGGTTGCTGGACACGGCCGTCAAGAGGGCGATCCCTGACATCGGGGCTGGAGTGTCCCTCAGCGGCGGCATGGATTCTTCGAGTGTCTGGGCGACCCTTGTCTCGATTTGTGGGAAAGGACGGGCTTCAGAGCGGCAGGTTCAGACCGTACTCGAACGTCTACCCAGGGTTGCCCTGCGACGAAACACCGTTCATTCGTTCGATACTCGAGTACACGGGAGTCGAAGGCGCACTCGTCGATACCTCGGGCGCGCTGGCGAGTGAATATCTGGACGTCCTCTGTGGACGTCTCGACCAACCGCACCTTCCGAATGCACTGCCCTTAGAGCTTGTGTGTGAAGCTGCGGCAGCACAGGGGCACGGCGTGCTCATGACGGGTTTTGGCGGTGATGAATGGCTGGGGGGATCGCTCGACTATATTCGGGAGCTCTTCTACTCGGGAAGGATGATCACCGCCTTGCGCGATCTGTGGAGGATCCGTTTACCGGCACGGCTGGGTGGTTTTCGTCGAAAGATCTCCTTGCTTTCACCGCGGCTTGGCCTCGCCAGGCGCTTCGGTTACGGAGGCGTCGCGAGAGGTGTGGTGGCGTCACTGATACAGTGATGAACATGCCGGGCGACGGGCGCCCGTTCCGGGAAGCTGGATGGAGCGACTCGAGGGCGAGGGGCTCTGTCCATCAAAAAGAAGGCTGGTGATGAGCCTTGACCGGTTGGCGGCAGCAACTGTCGCTGAGAATATCGAGCAGCAGGCGGCCCGGCACGGAATCGAGATCCGCCATCCGTTGATGGACCTCGACGTCATCGACTTCGGGTTTGCTGTCGAGCCTCGGGAACTGGTCGCCGGTCGTTGCTACAAGTGGTTGTTGAGACGCGCCGTGGCGGAGAGGCTCCCTGTGGAGGTCACATGGCGCATCGAGACGACGGAGTTCAACAGCATCTTTATACGCGAGGAAGGCCTTTTGAAGCGGCTGCCACCAGGGCCCGAATGGCAGCTGGTTCAGCTCGGGGTAGCGGACGCCGAGGTGATTGACAGCCGTCTGACTGGGGCATATAGTCGAAGTGCGACCTTCGAGATGATCCGCCTATTGTGGCTCGAGTCGTTCATTCAAAGGAACTTCGAGTCGGGTCGTTCACCGGATCTTGCTAAAGGCGCCTGAGGAGCAGCACGATGGACGAACAATCTCATCTCCAAAACGATCCCCCCGTTCAGAGCGCTGAAGATCAAAAGGCCCAGAGCCCACGCCGGGCTTACGAGAGGCCTCACATCGAACCTCACGATGTCTCGAGGTCGATTCTGGGAAATGAGAGCCCAGTCACTGCCGATGGCCTTTCCGGGTCGTTCCGCAACTAAACAACTACCCGCCAACGAGAATTGACAGTCAACTGGACAAGCAATCCGTAGGCGAGGTCCGACGATTTCTCCTACGTTATTGAGAATCAATTGTACAAACTATTGACAGTATTGTTTTCTGGGTGTACAATGCGCGCCGAAACAGTTGATGACAGGAGGCTTGGTGGTGGTGGTGGACGTTGTGAGAGGGTCCTTGCGGGCGATATTTTTCCGTATGACCCCAGATTTCGGACGTTCTTTGCGAGGCGAGAGGAGATCGATATGATGAAAAAAGGCGTATTGTTTGCATTGTCCTTCGTGATTGTGTCGACTGCATTTGCTCAAGGTCCCGCGGAAAGAGGGGAACCTGCGCAGTTCCTGATGGATGCTTTGGGTCAGGAAAACCAGAAGGACTTCCTTCTGAAACGTGGTGATGGGATGCTCGAGTGCAACCCTCCCGGCCACAACAAAGCGTACTCTACGAGATCAGCGGGTGTCGTCATATACAGCCCAAACAGCGGCGGGTGCGAGGGGAACTCTGTATATCGTTGGTGGATCCCTACGAATCTGCGCCGGGTTTCGAGGTTCTGAGCTACGTTCCTCAAAGCGTAATCTTCAAGCCGAGCCCGAGGCGTTCCAAATTCTTGGAGATCATCTGGTCCGGGCAAATCAATATCAGCTCGGCAACGGATATGGATTTCGGGTCGTTCGATCAGCAGGTATTCCTCAGATGCATGGTGACGCAGAATGGTCAGTCGGTTCCGTGCTCGGGCACGTGTCTGGACCCGTCGATCGCTCAAGACGTCGACGGCGATGGGTTGACAGAGTGGGTGACCTACCACGGTTATGTAGAAATGAACCCGAAGCACGAGGTCACGGTTGAGATTCAGCTTTTCACGACAGTGGATACGAGCGCTACGGTGTGCGAAGACACGTTGATCCTAAAGTACTGATCGCGAAGGGGCTCTCAGTTCCCTCTCCCGGGTGACGTCGCAGCTCTTACGCCAGCTCTGACGCCGAGAAGAAGAAGTTGACCTCGATCGCCGCGTTCTCGGGTGAGTCGGAGCCGTGGATGGCGTTGCGCTCGATGGACTCGCCGTAGAGGGCGCGGATGGTGCCTTCGTCGGCATCGGCGGGGTTCGTCGCACCCATGACCTGACGCAGGTAGGGGACGGCGTCCTCGCGCTCGAGAGCCAGCGGCCACACCGGGCCGGAGGTCATGTAGGTGACGAGGTCGTTGTAGAAGGGCCGCTCCTTGTGGACTGCGTAGAAGGCGCGGGCCTGGGCCTCGGTCAGGTGCATGAAGCGGCCGGCGACGATGCGGAAGCCTTCGTTCTCGAGGTGGGCGATGATCTTGCCGGCGTTGCCGTTCTCCACGGAGTCGGGCTTGATGATCGTGAGAGTGCGTTGGGTCATGGTTCCTCCTGGGAATCTTTGCCCCGGATGGGGCGGGTGGATGATACACGAAAGAATGCAGGAATTAGGAATTGCAGGAATGTTAGGAATTTTGAATTTTGAATTTTCGAATTTTCGATTTCCAGCACATCGCAATTTCGGAATTCGGATTTGCTGTCGGCCTCCGGCCGACGCGTCGCACCGTCGCCTGCGGGCGGATCATAGCCTCCTCCTTCAGATGAGGCCTGATCCGCCTCAGCAGCCGCCGGCGGGTTCGGATTTCGGGTTTTCCACACACGCTTCACGGGAAATTTCGGATTCTTCTATCGAAGGTGATCAGCCAGAAATTCCTAGGGCCGCATCAAGGTGCTTCTTCACGTCGGGCTCGATTCGAGTGGCGACCTCGAGGATCTTCTTTTTGACGCCTCGGTAGTTTTCCAGTGCTTCCCACGCGGCAACGACGTCAGATGGACGGTCCTCGAGGAGAACTTCGAGGAGCTGTGATGCCTGAAGGAGGTCCTTTCGCGCCTTTGTTTGGAACCCAGGACTGCGCTTGCCGGAGGTCCATAACTTGTGAAGCGCGAACCGTGCCGGGTCCGGGAGGTTGACCAAGACCGCGTCAGTGGCTATGACCGTGGCTTGAATCGGCGTTTCGATCAGGTATTCGAGGAAACGGAGCGGTTGCGCTGACAGGTTGTAGGCGGGCAAGAAAACAGGGGTGCTGGACTCACGGCCTAGCATCGGGGTCAGGAGATCGACCCGAAGATCGCGACCGCGAACTTTGAACGACGTAGACGGGTTTTTGCGGTCGAGTGTAGGGATTGCACGAAAACCGAGGTCGGCCTCATTGAGAGCTTCATCGAGATCGATTGCGCCGGTTTCGCGCGCGAGCGCCACGCCGATGGCAGGATCCTGGGCGATATCTACATCCTGTGTTCGGAGAGCTGACTGGTCGAATTTGACCCCAAGGACGTTCGCCAGCGTGCGGAAAGCGAGGGTACCGATAAGGACACCGCCGAGCTGGAATACGCGCGCTTCAGAGAGAAGCTGCAGAACCTTGATCACGGCGGCTGGTTCGGCGGTCGCACCGCCCGCCACGAGCATGGCACACAGGCGCCGCCGCTGGCTTACGTCGGCTTTGTTCCCGTCTCGTGTTTCGCGTACCTGCTGCATCCAGCTATTCAAAGCGGGCGAGTCGGCCCCGACGTAGATTTGTCGCTTGCGTTCCCCCTCACTTTTTTGCAGGTACCAGTAGATTCTGCCCTTGATGTTCTTGGACGTGAAGGTTCCCGAGGGAGCACTTTGTGTTGCCTCCTCGGCAGCGGCCAGGATCGACTGGTCGAGCAGCTCGGAGTAAAGGGTCGAAACGGACTCTGAGAGACGGTGCTGGTTCACGATTCCTCCTGGGTTATACGCAGAATACAACAAATCGGCGTATAACGGAAGCTTTGCAGGGAAAACTCCGAACAAATCCCTGATATTCTGACTGTAAGTCTTTCATAAATTTGAAGTTTACCGTATGTCAATCGATTACGGCTTTTGGATTTGGATCCCGGAATTCGGAATTTCCGGTCCATCGCCATTTCGGATTTCGGATTTATCGGCGCGGGGCGGTGGTCGGGTTGGTGGGCAGTACTGCCGGCATGTGAGGGCGATGGCGGAAGTTTGCGCTGAGCGTCAGTATGGCGCTTGCAGCGCGATAGAAACTCAATGTGCAATGGTCAGGGCTGGTCGCTCGTTCCCGGGTGTTCTCGGAAACGAATGCTCCGAGTGGTAAAAACCGCGATTCCCCGCGGTGCCCTGGGGTTTTCCAAGAACCTTTACCAAGCCCGCCGCATTTCGGCCATTTTCTGCTCCCGGATCAAGACAACTCCACCGAGAGGTGATCCGGCAGCTATTTGCTCGAGCACGTGATTGGCAAAACGAATATCTCTGGTCACCAACGTCTCGCCCGTTGATCGGAGGCGTTTCAGAATCTCGACATTGGGCGCTGCAGGCATCTCGTCCCGAACCCAAGCTGCTTCAATTTCCTTGGCCCGTGCAAGTTCGACAGTGGCAAATGGGAGATTCTCGTCGACCAACAGTCTCACGAAGCGACCTCGAGGCCCCATTCGGCGAGATGGGCGGCAAAGTTGAGGGCTGCCTCGATGTCCTCTGCGATGAGGAACGGATATGTCTCGAGAAGCTCTTTCGGCCCATCACCAGCGGCGATCGCCTGGACGATCACATATACGGGCAGGCGAGTGCCCGCGATGACCGGTTGGCCCAGCATCAGCCCGGGATCGACAGTAATTCTGTCTAAAGTGTTCATGAGCCGATTCTAACGCTCTTTTCCGAGTGCTCATCGCTATTCGGAATTTTCGGTGTGGGGGAGGGGAATTTGGAATGCTGGCCGGCCGCTTCGGATAATTTCGGATTTCGGATTTGTCGGCGCGAGAGAATTCGGGAATTCAGTTTTCAGTGTCGTCGGGAGAACAGGCGATCTCTTCAGGGGGTGTGGTTCCCCTCAGTCGACGTGATCATCTGTTGCACACGCTTCAAGAGGACGGGTACATCCTCTTGGATGCCCTGCCACAGAATGTCAAGATCGAGGGCGAAGTAGGCGTGGGCGATTAAGTCTCGCATGCCGGCTATTTCATTCCAAGGGATGTCGGCGTGCTTCTGGCGAAGATCGTCTGGTAGCTTTTTCACAGCCTCGCCGATGATGTGGAAATTGTGAAGGATCCCGTCGAATCGCATCTTGTCGGTGAAAACTTCGTCCCGGTTGAGGCCCGCGGTGTAGTCAGAGATGCGGATGCAGCTCTCCTCGATGTCCCGAAGGAAGTCGAGTGGGTCACGCAACATTCAAGGCGTCCTTTTCGACGTAAGGCCGCGCACGCTCTTTCAGACCAGATTCAGTGATCAAGTCAACCTTCGCTCCGAGGAGATCCTGCAAATATCCTCGAAGCCTCAGAAAGCCGAAAAGCGATGGAGTCTCGTCGAAATCGACCAACACATCCACATCGCTCTGCTCGGAGGCCTCGTCGCGGGCGACTGATCCGAACAGGCGCAGCGACTTCACTCCGAAGCGTTCGCGCAACTCCTGGCGATTTGCCTCCAGGATTCTAAGTGCTTTTTCCCGGCGCATGGATAACTCCTTGTATTGAGTTTAGCTGCGTGCGCTGAGATGGCAACTCGGATATCGCTGTTTTGCGGTGGGGAGGCGATGGGGTATTGGGAATTGGTGACGGCCGGCTCCTGTCTGGCAGATTAATTTCGGATTTCGGATTTGCTGTCGGCCTCTGGCCGACGCGTCGCACCGTCGCCTGCGGGCGGCTCATGGTCTCCTCCTTCAGATGAGGCCTGATCCGCCTCAGCAGCCGCCGGCGGGTTCGGATTTCGGATTTTCCACACACGTTTCCCGCCCGAGCTGTTATCCCGAGCACCGTTACGCGGGGTTTCGGCGGTGACCCACGAACGGACATGACCGCTCTCACACACCCAGCAGGCGAGACGCCTGCCCCACAAGAGATGGTTTGATCACACGAGGATTTTTTGTGGGGCAGCCGTCCCGGCTGCCAGGTGGGTCGTGATGTCATTGGGAGCAAGGCGCCTGACATGCGCCGATGAGGGATCTGTGGGGCCGGCAGCAGCGCGCTTCAGCTCAGGTGGGTGGTGAGGCGAGTTTCGACTCGGGCGCGGTCGGTGGCGCTCAGGCATCCGAGGTGGCGAAGGATGACCCGGTTGTCGAGAGTGAAGATTTTGATGCGAACGAGGCACGGCCGTGGGAGACCCGCTTCACCATAGTCGTCGAGGGTGCAGTCGCCAGGCCATGGCGTATGGCTTCGTGTCGTGATCATTGCTAATACGGTGTGACCGGCGGCGTTAAAGGCCGCATTACTGAGTACCAAAGCAGGTCGCCGCTTTTCGGCGGCCTTTTCGGAGAACGGGAAGGGGACAACGATGACGTCCCAGCGATCACAGATCACGGAAGGCCTCGTCATCCTCCTTTGAACCCCACTCTTCGAGGGTTTCCGAGACTGCGAGGTGGTAAGCGGCGTCGAAGGGTTCCACCCGCCGCAAGAGTACAGCGTCGCCATCGGTGAGCTCATACGTGACAAAGTCGCCGGGCTCGAGACCCAGGCTGTCCCGAACCTCTTTTGGAATGGTGACCTGACCTTTGGACGAGAGTTTGCTGTGCATTGTCGCCTCTTTGATTCTTTACTCTTTACTTCTTGAATGTAAAGCGACGAGACGAGGATGTCAATAGAGGTTGGAGAGGGGAATGAAGGATTCGGTACACTCGCGGTTCATGAGAGTTTTGGCTGGAGATATCGGTGGTACGAAGACCCGCCTTGGGGTATTCGAGGTAGACGGCGTCGAATGCACGATGGTCGAGGAGCGAAGTTACCCAAGTCGGGACTACCCCGGCCTCACGGAAATTGTGGCCGATTTTGTGCGTTCCAGCGGAACGGATTGCCGGGCAGCCTGCTTTGGGATTGCAGGGCCGGTCACCGGCCGCCGGATGCGCACGACCAACCTGCCGTGGGTTGTGGACGCCGATGAACTCGAGACCCGATCAGGCATTCCAACTGTTGCGCTGCTCAACGACCTCGAAGCGACGGGTTGGGGTGTGTTTGCCCTCGCGCAGGGCCAGCTCGTGGTCCTCAACCCGGGGCGAACAGACGCTACCGGCAACGGTGCGGTGATTGCCGCCGGCACCGGTCTCGGCGAAGGCGGTATCTACTGGAACGGGAGCGAGGCCAGACCTTTCGCCTGCGAGGGAGGACACGCCAGTTTTTCGCCGACCGACGAGCTTGGCGATCGGCTGCTGCAATTCCTCCGAAATTTACACGGTCACGTGAGCTGGGAGCGAGTGCTGTCGGGTCCAGGCCTTGCGGACCTCTTCCGCTTCATGGTCTCAGAGGCTGGGGAGTCAGAGCCCGATTGGTTCCTCGAAGCGGACCATGCCGGCGATCCGGTGCCTGCGGTCTCCGAAATGGCGCTCGAGGGTCGCTGCGATATCAGTGTTCGCACCCTGGAACTCTTCGCACGGCTTTACGGCGAAGAGGCCGGCAATCTGGCTCTCAAGGTCATGGCCACCGGCGGGGTGTGGGTTGGTGGTGGAATCGCACCGAGAATTCGAAGATTCCTCGAGGACGGGGCCTTTATGGGCGGGTTCCTCGCCAAAGGCCGGATGCGACCGCTGCTCGAGTCCATGCCGGTCAGGATTATCCTGGATGATCGCGCTGCGCTCTTCGGCGCCGCGCGCTTCGCGGCGACCATCGAATCTAGATAACTATATATTTTCTAAAGATTTAGGTATCGATTCGGGGTTTTTCGTGATGGCTATCACGTCCGATGGCACCTTTCCCCCAACCTTTGCCTGCTTCATCTCGAAACGGGTTGTCCCAAGATCGGACAGCACGTTTCCTGTCGGGTCGGCGTCTGAGTTGGCATCGGGTTTGCAGTACCTGGTGCCGGAGGCGGACATGAAAGAATCAAAAGAAGACAAAAAGAACCGCAGACGCAGCGAGAGGTTGGCAGTCAGCGACGGGGTCAAAGGCCGCATCAAACCCACCATGGAGGTGCGGATCCTCAACATCTCGCAGCACGGGATGCTGCTTGAATCTCCTTGTGGCCTTCCCCCGAAAGGAATATGTGAGCTGACCATCGAAGCACCCGGTGGACCCCGGCTGATTAAGGCAAAGGTCGCCCGCTGCCGGGCACAAATGGTGAAACAGGATGATGGACAGGTCTCGATCAAATTCCACACCGGCCTCGAGTTCCCGGAAGAACTCGCGGAGGGAATTGAGGTCCAGGACCTCATTTCCGAAATTTGCACCCTTGAAGCGCCTGTGGAAGAGTTCGCCGCCGAAGAATCAACAACCGGAATAGAACAAGCGATGTGATGTTGGGTCCGCCAGAATCCGCCCTCCAGGCGGATCCGACGTCGGAAGCCGCGAGACCGTTGTGGTCTCGCGGTCTTTTTTGTATCAGGTGAGAGGGTTAGAATTGGTGCCATGAGGGCTTTTGAATTCGAAGGTGGGACACCAACGGAGTTCGTCGAGAAGGTTCATGGTGTGCTCGCAGAACGTGGGCTCGCTGATTACGTGAACCTGCGTCGCGAGGACCACGAGCTGGTGGTGGGGTTCAAGTGGATGGGCCGCAGTGAGCTTCGTTACCGAGTCATTGAGAACGGAACGGGATTCAGGGCCGAGCCCTCAGGGGAGAAACTTTCGCCTTTCCATTCGCCCTTCAGGCAACAATTCGAAGACAGATTCGAAAAGGTCGTCAACGCCGTCGGCGCGCGAGTGGTTTAGACCTTCGAGGCCCTTGTAGTGGGATCGTGCGGCTAATCGCCCCTACACCGTGATAGGTTTATACGCTCCAAGCATGATTGTCAGGGCCGGGATATTTACCCGCCTTGTCTTCTGACGGCGGTGGATGACCCGATAAAACCATGTCGAAAAGGTCCGTCTCGAAGAGAAGGATCCGCCTCGGTCCTACGCTCTGGCCGCTCCTGCCAATGTACTGCCTCTGACGTTGTACTTACGAGGATCCACATCGAGGGATCTTGTTGTGATGGGAAATCGGGCTCCGCGGGGAAAACTGACGAATCCTCTCTGGTCATGCCAGACCATTCACCTTATGGCGTTGAATATCCAGGGATCCCTCCTTGATCTTATGCGCCTATTCAAGGGTCGGACAGCTAAGGGATTGCGCGGAGATGTTGCCGGCCCTTTGTGGCAACGGGCCTTTCATGATCACCTGCTGCGCCGCAACGTGGAAATTCATCAGACCCTTCTGTATATGTTCGAGAACCCGGTGCGAGCCGGCTTGGTTGAGGGTGGACGGATTCCGGTGGTGCGGATCATTTCAGTGGGCGGAGATTGACCCGGAGTTTTTCAGCGTTCGGCCGGAAGACGTTCGTTGGGACGAGGTATTTGGAACGGAAGCGTGATGGGCGTAGGGATCGCGATGCCTCGGTGAGGGGATAAAGCCCTCCCCTACGATGGGAACTGATCACTTGAGCAGGTGAGTCAACGCGCTGAGACTAGTCGGTTGTAGGGGAGGAGTTTAGCCACTCGCAAGCGTTGCGTGGCGTAATCGGCGCCTACGGATGAATCTCCCAGTCTGGGCATCACTCCAATTCGGCGAGGACCGAGATCAACTGCGTCGACGCGGGTGGCTGAATCGTCGGCTGCCGGGTACCGGTAATGGATCTCGAGCTGTCTGCTGGCCGACGGGTGGATCAAAAACAGCACGGTTTCCTCGACGGTGGCGTCGCCTTCTGAGAATCTCCCGCGGGAGTAGAACGCGACTCCGAAATCACCCTGGAGTTCCTCGCCGCCCTTGTACTCGCCATCGGGTAGGTTTTCGATCTGAATCTTGTGTGCTTGGGTCGCTGCCACCAGATTGACACCCACCTTCTCGGGACCGACCGCAAACCATACGAGACCATCGACTCCTTCCCCAGTGGGCCGCAGCTCGAGGTTGCTTCCCTCGTTGACGGTGGTATGCAGCCCTTCGGGCACCGAGGCGAGTGCGACGCCGAGTTCGGTGTTTTCGACACTCGTGTCCGGCGGTGGTGGCGGGGAAGTGGGCTTGGCACAACTCAGTGCCGAAACAGCCAGCACAAGAACAAATATCATCCTGAAATTCATGGTGGTGCCCTTATTCCGAGACGAGGGGAACCGCCAGGCATTCTACGAGGTCGATTTCGTGGTCGGTGGCGCAGTGCATGCAGCGGCAGTGCATCTTGTGCCCTCCCGGCACCTCATCGGTGCGGTACTGCAAATCGCGTTCGCCGCAGGCCCCGCAGATGAAGTTCCGCGCATACCCCCATTCGAAGACTATTTCCTTGCTGAAGGAGGAGTCCTTGTCGAGGTGCCAGACCAGGTTTTTGGCCAGTTCGCCTGATCTCAATGGCATCGGGGTGTGGAAGATGACCTGAAGACGGAATTTGGACTTCGACGTTTTGATCGCGCCGCCGCCGTAGTCGACCTCGCGGATCATTTCGTATGGAACCGACTCGAAGCTGTTTTCCATCTTCGTGATCAATCGCCTCGACGTGAGGAGAATCGGTCCTTCTGCGGAGTCGAGCCGGATGAATGGGACCTCGTCCTGCACGAGTTCCGCGGCGAAAGCCGCTGAAAAATCCGCCGCCGTCTTGTGCTGCTCGAGATACTGCTTGGCGCGGTGCAACCACTCCTCGCGAACCTGCATCGCCTTGATCATCGCCTGCTCGAGCGTGTGGTCCTTTTGCATCTTGACGAGCTGCTCGCGTTCGTACTTCTTGAACACGATGCCGCATTTCATGCACTCATCGTTTGTTGAAGGCTGGACCTGGTTGCAGGCCGGACATTCCCGAGTCTCTGCCTCAAACCGGAGCTGCTCCCGCGGCGGAGCGTCGGTTGGACGAACCTCGATCAGTACACCCATGTCGCCGAGTTCTTTCGCAGTTTCTACCGCCCGGTCCGGGGCCATCGCCTGGAATAGTGGGATGTTCGGCGGCGGAAAGTTCTCTTCGAACTGATCGCTCGGCTTCCCGGTCAGGCGCTCCATCGTGCTCGCAAACCGGTATCGGCCGCTCGACGACGGATCTTGGAGCCCGATCACGTAGATGTCGTACGAAAAAACCTCTGCCATGGGCCACCTCGCTTCCTCATCGAGTATATAGGAGGGAAGAAGGTCGGAATTAGGAATTAGGAATGAGGAATTAGGAATGCCGCGATCATCGCGCTGCGTCAATTGTGGGACGCGCCCCTTACTCGAAACTCAAAACTCAAAATTCAAAATTCAAAATTCGAAATTGCTGGCGCATGGGTAATTTTCGCCTTAATTCCTTTATTTGTAGTACAATGCCTTTCATGAAATGGCGAGGGAGCTCCCTCTTTCTGATCCTCCTGCTGCTCGCCTTTCCTGAAGACGTCTCGGCTGCCGCGAGGCCCACCGATGATCAGCTTTCAGCAGTTCGCGAGAGAATCGGTCGGCTCGAAAGGGATCTCGGGCGACTCTCTGTCGAAGCCGAGACCGCACAGCGAGAGCGACTCCAGCTCGATGCTGAGCTCGAGCTGGCAGATGCGCGGGTTCGAGAAGTCGAGCTGCTGCTCGAGAAAAGCGGCGAGGAGGCGACGCGCCTGCGAGAGGAGGCGGCGACTCTGTCTGCGGACCTCGAAAGTCGCCGCCGGGCATTGGACCAGTACCTCGAAATCATGGCTTTGCTGGGGCGTCCGGGCCCCCTTCAACTCTTTGTTGATGCGTACCGGGGCGGAATGCTCGAGGAGGCTGTCGGTACGGTTTCGGTTCTGACGGCAGGACAGATTCGGCTTTTCGAAGAGTACCGCGAAGTGCGCCGGCAGCATGGCATTCGCCTCGCGGAGCTGAGCCAGATCCTCGATCAGGCGCGTGACGAAGCACGTCAGCTCGAAGGCCGGCGACAGGAACTCGAAGATGTCCGCACACAGGTTGCACGTCACCTCGCGAGCGTGGAACGCAGCCGGGCGAGCACCGGTGCGTCGCTCGACGAGCTGCGTCAGCGGGAAGCTTCGCTCGAACGGTTAGTAGGGGTACTGGCGTCCAGACAGCGATTCACAGGGAAAGATGACATCCGGGGCTACCGCGGTGCTCTTCCGTGGCCGGTCGAAGGTCCAGTGGTTCAGAACTTCGGGCGCCAGAAGTTGGAAAAATACTCCGCCTACACCGTGTGCAATGGCATTCGGTTTGATGCCCCAAGCTCTTCATCAGTGAATGCGGTCTTTCCTGGAGTTGTGGCATATGCCCGCCACTTCAAAGGTTATGGAAATATGGTTGTCCTGGACCATGGGAACAGTATCTACTCGCTGGTTGCGGGCCTTGGTACAATCCACGTACGCGTCGATCAACGCGTGACGATGGGAATGCGCCTGGGCCTCGCGTCGCCACCCAAAGAGGGTGGCAATGTTTATCTTGAATTTCGAGTTGCCGAAAAGCCCGAGGACCCGAGGCGTTGGCTCCAATTGAAGGGGGGATCCTCCTGAACATGAAACGCACCCGTGTGTTCTTTCTGACGGCTTCGTTGGCCGTAATGATGCTATTTGCCGGTGTCCTGCTGGCGAACCGGTCGAATCAAGATGTTCTCTTTCGTGCTCTCGGCAACCTCGCCGAGGTGGTGCATCTGGTGGAAACCGAGTACGTCGATGAACTCAACCAGGAGGCCCTGGCGCTGTCCCTGGACGCCGGTCTGGTTGAACCACTGAATTGGTCGGCGGCTGTCCTTCCTGTGGATCGGATAGGCGACTATCTCGAGTTCATCGAATCTCCGCCTCCGTATGGAATGGGACTCGCCTCGAGGCTTGGTTCGGCAGCCGTGGGTTTCGTCTTCCCGGGTTCCCCGGCCGAAACCGCTGGGCTCCAGCCGCTGGAAGTCATTGAGCTGGTCGAAGGAGTCAACAGCCGTGGGCGCCCCTTGTGGCAGATCCGGCTCAAATTGATGGAGCGCGAGAGGCTCGGCGAAACAGTTCGTCTGACTGTCTTTGACCGCGAGGTTGACGAGCGGCGCGAGGTGGTGCTCGAGCCTCTGGAATGGGTCCTCCAGGCTGCGACTTCAGAGGAACGAGATGAAGCTACGGTCATTCAGATCGAAGCGATCTCAATGGATGCAGTCGAAGTGGTCACCTCACTCCTGCCCGAGCAGGGTTCAGTGATCCTCGATCTGCGGGATCTCCGCTGGGGTCTCGAGGCAGAGACCATCACCCTGGCCGACAGTTTTGTCAGCTCGGGACGGCTCGGACAGTGGGAAGGCCGCCGGGCCGGCTCGCGAACCTACGAAGCCAACGAAAAAGTGGTCACTGACAGGTTGCCTGTGGTTCTTGTCGGTCCGCACACTGCCGGTGTTGGAGAGATCCTCGCGGCAGCCCTGCAAGGTGCCGGGGCGGTCGTAGTCGGCCAAACCAGCGTCGGATTCGCGCCCTATATGAGCCTGGTTCAAGATGGTGATGTCGCGATCTGGATGCCGGTCGGGCAGTGGTTGCGGCCGGACGACGAACCGATCAATGGCAAGGGAATCGATCCTGATGAAGTTGTCGAGGGCATTGACTCCGATGACGACAGTGATCCGGTCCTCGAGCGCGCTCTCGAGATTCTCGATCGAGAACTCGAAAAGGCTGCGTGATCGATGGCGTCCCGAAGCAGGCGAAAAAAAGGAAAGTTGAAACTCTCACAGTGGCAGGTCATAGCGTTGATTGTCGTCGCTGTGCTGATCCTGTCGGCCGCGATTTGGATGCTGGTGCGTGGCGAGGACGGAGCCTCAGGGCCCTTCGATGCACGTCTGATGGAGCTGGCCGCGGAACGGGGAGTCTCCGAGGATGACATCACGGCCGATGATCCCATCCGCAAGGAGGGCGACATCTTCGTCCGGACCTGGCTGCTCGATTTTCCGAATCGCCCCGCTCGCGACGGGTTTGTTGGAGACCTCCAGATCGAGGGCGCTGCGCGAGGTGCCGAGGTAGCGTACCCCGAGGAGCTTGGAGCGGAGACCGTTCGTCTCCGGGTCGCCTTCGATGTCGAGGCTTTCGACCTCCACCTCTCGGTGGCGGAGCCTCGACAGGTTGTGGCGCGACCGGCTGAGCCAACGCCCGTTCCCAGTCCAACCCCGAAACCGCAGCCGGCGCCGAATGCCCGTGGCCGGCTCGCGATCCTCCTCGATGATGGTGGGCAGAAGCTCGATCTGGTCTCGAATGCTGCAGCCCTGCCAACAAAGGTCGGGTTTGCGATCCTGCCTTTCCTACCGAAATCAGCCGAGACTGCTGTTGCCCTTCACGATGCGGGACACGAGATCTGGCTTCACCTGCCAATGGAACCCGAGAACTATCCAGCCAACGATCCGGGACCGGGCGCGGTCCTGATGGCGATGAACTCGGATGATCTCCGCGCGGCGGTTCACTCAGCCATCAACAACATTCCGCATGCGGTCGGTGTGAACAATCACATGGGCTCGAAGGCGACCGCCGATCTCAAGACGATGACCTGGATCATGCAGGAGCTCAAAACCCGAGAAATGGCGTTCATCGATTCCCGAACGACGGTCCACACCGTGGCCGAAGAAGCAGCGCAGGCCCAGGGTGTGCCGACGAATCGACGCCACGTTTTCCTGGACAACGAACGATCTGCCGCGGCTATCCGAGTTCAACTTGACGAGGCTGTCTATCGTTCCCGGATGGAGGGTGAGATCATCGCGATTGGCCACCTCGATAAGGTCACGATCGAAGTTCTCGCGAAAGAGCTGCCAGGCCTCGCGAAACGCGGCGCCGACCTGGTCAATCCCAGCGACCTCGTACGATAGACGGAATCAATTTCGGATTTCGGATTTCGGATTTTCTGACAACCCATCCAGCACTCGCGACCCATGCTCCAAAAATAGCGATCCAAAGACGACCAGGCGTTTGCTATGTGAAGAGGCGGTCGGGAGCGCCGGAGGCGCGACAGATGATTAGCCTGGGGCGTGAGCCCCAGGGGAAAGCATTTCAAAATAATGGAAAGCCGCGGAGCGGCGACAGAGAAAATGGCTTCACATGCTGCGGCTCACGCCACAGCGGAAATCTGCCGCCCCTCCGGGGCTGGAGTTTTTTCGGTTTCAAAAACCCGGGGCTCACGCCCCGGGCTAATCATCTGTCGCCGCTCCGCGGCTCTGCATCTCACGTACTGATCAATACGAATAGAACAAGGGCGGCATATATGCCGCCCCTACGAGGACAAATCCGTTGAATTTCCAGGGATGGTGGGTGGGCGGCAATTCCGAAATCCGAAATTCGAAACCCGAAATTTGTTACTTCCGGTGCCAGACGGCACCGTGAGGCGTGTCCTCAACAACAATCCCCAGCTCGGTGAGCTGGTCGCGAAGCTCGTCCGCGCGGGCGAAATCGCGAGAGGAGCGGGCGGCGGTGCGCTCGTCCACAAGGCGTTGGATCTCGTCATCATCTGCGGCACCGGTCTCAGAGGCGGGAAAGATGCCGAGCACCGAATCGGCCTCGTCAAGGGCGTCGTGAAGCAATCCACGTACCTCGTCTGATATGCCCTCGGCATCGAGGGCCGTGTTGACGTGGCGAAGCACCGTGTGGAGCGCGCCAAGGGCGCGTGCGGTATTGAGGTCGTCGCCGAGGGAGTCTCGGAACTCTCGGCGAAACTCGTCGATCGCTGCAGGCTCCAGGTCACCGGCGCCCGAGGCTGCCGGGGTGTGTTGCAGTCTTCGCAGCGTGTTGCCAATGCGTTCGATCGCCTGTTCTGCAGCGTGGAGGCCGTCCATCGTGAAGTTCAGCTTTTGTCGATAAGGGACGGAGATCAGAAGGTATCGGATCACGATCGGGTCGTGACCTTTGGCGAGAAGATCGCGCAGGGTGAAGAAGTTCCCCTTCGATTTGGACATCTTCTCGCCCTCGACGATGAGGTGTTCGGCGTGCAACCAGAAGTGAGCGAATGGGCGGCCGGTTGCGCCCTCCGATTGGGCGATCTCGTTCTCATGGTGAGGGAATATGTTGTCGATGCCGCCGGTGTGGATGTCGAACTCCTCGCCAAGCAACTCGATCGACATCGCAGAGCACTCGAGGTGCCACCCCGGCCGCCCCGGGCCGAGATCACCTTCCCAGGAGGGCTCTCCCTCCCGTGTCCCTTTCCAAAGCACGAAATCGCGTGCGTCTTCTTTTTCGTATTCCTCGTTGTCGACCCGCGCCCCAGCGAGGTTGGCCTCGGGGCGCACGCCTGACAGCTTGCCGTACTCGGGGAAGGTTGAAATGCTGTAGTAGATCGAACCATCACTACGGTAGGCGTGCCCCGTTTCTTCCAGCCGTTGCACGAGCTTTACCATCTGAGGGATGTAGTCGGTAGCCCTGGGGTAGTGCTCGGCCCGTTCCACGTGCAGGGTGTCGAGGTCGGAAAAGAACGCCTCGATAAAGCGGTCCGTGTATTCCCGAAGCCCGAGACCTGCGGCTGTCGCCTCTCGGATGGTCTTGTCGTCGATGTCAGTCAGGTTCATGACCTGGGTGACTTCGTAACCGAAGTACTCCAATGTGCGCCGAAGTATGTCTTCGAAGAGAAAGGTGCGGAGATTGCCGATGTGGGAGAAGTCGTAGACCGTCGGTCCACAGGTATACATCCGCACGTGCGCCGACTCGATCGGCTCGAATTTCTCGAGACGCCGACTCAGTGTGTTGTAGAAACGGAGAGGAATATCCACGCGACCTCCGAGCGGGGATTGTACACCGAAGAAGGAATGAGGAATTAGGAATGAGGAATTAGGAATGCCGCTCAACGGTGCGAAACGACACCATTCTGGGGAGGGCCGGAAAATCCGAAATCCGAAATCCGAAATTCAGGTTTGGATGGGATGAAATTCCGAATTCCGAATTCCTAATTCCGAATTCGAAAACCTGCTATTCAAGCAGGTTTTCACGGATATAGGTGAACTTGCCCTTATTGACGAGCCCGAATCCTTCCTCGAACTCGTTGATCAGGCGAGAAACGGTCTCCCGGCTGGTGCCGATGGAGTGGGCAATGTCGGAATGTGTGGGTCGGCGAACAACGACCCAGCCGTTGCCGAGACGGTTGCCGTGGTCGAGGGCCATGTCGAGAAGGTAGCGTGCCAGACGTCCTGCCACATCCATATAAGCGAGAGATTCCATCTTGGAGTTGGCTCGACGCAGACGCCGAGAAAGTATGGCCATGAGCTTGCGCGAAATTCCGGGGCTCGAAGTCAGAAGGTGATCGAAGTCAGAGCGCTTGATGACCAACAGCTCGACTTCGGTGATGGTAACCACCGAGGCGGATCGTGGCGCGGTCTCGAGGAGGCCCATCTCGCCAAATACCTGTCCGCCGCCGAGCACACTGAGGATGAACTCCTTGCCGTCGGTTGAGGTTGTGACGATCTTGACCCGCCCCTCGACCACCACGAAGACCGCATCCGCGTCGTCGCCTTCATGAAATATCGTGGTATCGGTCTCGATCTTCTTGATCTGGGCGAGGGCCGCGACCTCTTTGAGATCCTGATCGTTGAGCTCGCTGAAGAGCTCGATTTCCTTGAGCAGCTTCGGCGCGTGAGCGGTCATTGGATTTCGCCCTCCCGCGTGACCACCTCGATAACGATTGCGGCCACGGATTCACCTGAAATTGGCTCGGCGATGGCTGCACATGGTTCAGTTTCGGTCTCTTCTAAGCACCAGCGCGGTCCATCAAGCTCGAGCAGATTGGCAAGCCTGTCTACCGCAGTTCGAACTTCAATAGCGGTCGCCGGCCGCTTCGGATGGAAGCGGTTCAAAAACTGATCGCTTTCGATCAGCCCGAGTCGGGCAGCCGTGAGGATCTCATTCTGAGATGGCATCGTCATGACGTCTGATAACAATGGTACCTGTCCACCTGGCAATGTTTCCACTTTTGGCGCCAGGGTCACCACGATAACTGCGAGTTGGGCGCGCTCGAGTTCGCGAGAATCAATGGCCTCCTGGACGTACTCCGGCATCACCGAAAGACGCCAGCGGAGCTTGGCTCGGCGCAGTCCCGGCGCCTTTTCGGGCCGTTCGTCGGGCAACGAAGCATAGAGATTCATAGCAGTCAGCCAATCGTCCTGTCTTTCGGCGATGGCGACCGCCAGGAGCATCGCGTCGGGGTCATCGGGCAGGGAGGAGTAGATCCTCATTGCGGCACTGAGGTCGCCTCGAGCTTCGGCGATGCCGCCGGACAGGCGGACGACCTCGGAATCCCTTGGCAGTCCGGAAAGCGCAACTTCGGCCCTATCGGGTTGATCAAGGGCTATCAGGGCGCGGGCCTTGACGAGAACAGCGTCACGGTTGTCAGGGTCGAGCTCAAGGGCCGGCGCGAGTGCGTTCAGGGCAGCCTCTGGGTCCTCCGTTTCATAGAGCTCGCGTGCCGAATCGATCCGATCGCCCACATACCTCTGGCGCAGCCTGTGTTCACGATCAAGCCAGCGCTTTTCAGACCACAGCTCCGCCCCTCGCGAGGCGGCCTCGAGGGCGAGGGCTTCATCTTCGGTATTCTCGGCCGCTACCGACAGGGTGAGCCACGCCGCTGCGTAGTCCGGCTCTGCAGCCGCCAACCGTTCGAGACCCGATAGCGGGTCTGCACTTTTGGCAACAATTACCGCCTGTAGCGATAGAAGCTCGGCGGCCGGGTTGGCGCCTGCCTGGGATGCAATGGCCCGGACAGAGGCGGCGTCACCACTCAGCAGAGTCTTCCATCCGTTGTCGATGTGATCCTGGTCGGCTCGGGTGAGATCTGGTCGACCGGGGCCGGTGTCGGGGGCTGGAAAGTCGAGGCGCACAGGTGGTGCGGTTGCCGGAGCTGACGCGCAACCCGCCGACATCACGAGAATGATCACGGCCGCCGCGAGGGTGATGGCACCCGTAGCGTGCCTGAAAGAATCGCGACATGGAGTTCATGGTGAAATCAGGGCTGCGATTCTTCGGCTTGCGCCTTGTCCGGGAACGCACTCACCGGAGCGATGCTTGCGACGGCGTGTTTATAGACCAGCTGCTCCTGTCCGTGGTTCTCCAGGATCACAGAGTAGCGGTCGAATCTACGGATGATACCGGTGAGCCTTTTGCCGCTGACGAGATACACGTGGACCGTTTTGGATTCCTTCCTGAGCTGATAGAAAAAAGGATCTTGGATGTTGATAGTACCGCTCGAAGGTTTGTTCATGGCGTTCGTCTTCCCCCGGTGTGCTGGTCCCATAGATTGGTGATCGCCGGCGCCCCACCTTGTTCTGCCGGCGGCACCCAGTGCAGGCTCCCCTCTTGAAGGCCCCGCATCCACGTGAGCTGACGCTTCGCAAAATGGCGGCTCGACCGTTTGGTGTTGTCGATGGCTGTCTCGAGATCGCATTGGCCCCCAAGCATTTCGACGACCTGACGGTAGCCGATTGCCTTGAGAGCGTGGGCGTCGACGGGAACACCAGAGGCCAAAATCCGCCGCACCTCCTCAATTAATCCGGACGTAAATAACCTATCGGCGCGCGCGTCGATTCTAGCATAGAGATCTGACCGGGAACGTTGCGGTGCCACCATCAGAGCGCGGTACTTCGGGGGTTGCTGATGCCGGTTCCAATGGCTGGTGAGGGTCTCGCCGGTGACCTCGTAGATCTCCAATGCCCGCAGCACCCGTTGCCGATCCTTGGGGCTTATTCGTTCTGCTGCTTGAGGATCAATCTCCTGAAGCTGCTTGAAAACGGATTCCGGGTCTCGATCCCATTCCTGGGCGAGCTTCTCGCCGTGGACCGGATTTCTCGGTGTCGAGGGAAACAGCCCTTCGAGGAGAGCACGGATATAGAAAAGGGTTCCGCCGACCACCACGGCGGCGCGATGGCGACCCACGATCTCATCGATCGAAGCTGATGCTGCCTGCGCGAACTCACCGGCGGAGAAGCGATCAGTCGGATCGGCCACGTCCACCAAGTGGTGAGGGACCCGTTGCCGATCCTCGAGCGTCGGTTTGTCGGTGCCGATGTCGAGCCCGCGGTAGACCGCGAATGCATCGGCCGACACGATCTCTCCACCGATCTGTTCAGCGACCTCGAGACCGAGACGGCTTTTCCCCGATCCGGTTGGACCCAAGATCACCAATAGGGGAGTCAGGGCGTTGGTCATCCGGTAGAGATTATTGTGGTAGCACGCCGGTACGCAACATAATTCGGAATTCGGAATTCGGAATTAGGAATTACGAAACCACCCCGTATGAAAAGAACCACCCATGCTGGTGAGGGCTGCCCTCATGTCATTCCGACCGAGCGAGTGGTGAAATCCCTCCCCATGTCATTCCGACCGAGCGCGTGGAGCGAGTGAATGGAGGAATCTGCGGAGAGGACAGAATCGCGCCGACGCCCACCGACCCCCACCGACCCCCACAGATCTCTCAGCTCGGCCCCTTCGGGCCCTCGGTCGAGATGACACATATCTGGTGGTGGCGGTTCTCGATTGGGACAGGGTTGGTGTTGTCGAGATGTGGGAGAGTCGCGAAATTCCTAATTCCTAATTCCTAATTCCGAATTCATGGGAACGCCACCCACTCCTCCCCATCCCACTTTGCACCGCAATTGCCATCGCGAGCCGGATACCTGAAGGGGATATGTCGCTTCGTGAGGCGCTCCAGGACCTCAGCGTGCGGGTGCCCATGGGTGTTGCCCGGAGCAGCGGGAATCAAGGCCACCAAAGGTGTTGTGGCTTCGAGGAGGGCAGGCGAGGTCGATCCGCGGCCCCCGTGGTGGGGTACCACGAGCACCGTGCTCCGCAACGGCCAGGTTCGGGCAAGTGTGTGCTCTGTCGAGCGACCGATGTCGGCGGTGATCAATGCCGAGCCGTGTTCAAAGAGGGCCCTGGCGACCAACGAGCGTTCGTTCTCTTGCCGTGGCGGATTCTCGAACGGTGGCCATACGACATCGAGCCGGATTGATCCGAGGGTGGTGGACGAGCCCGAAGCAACCGGGTGAACCCAAGTAGCCCTTCGCCGGGCGGTTCGCAGCAGGGGCACCACCGACGGCTCGGTCAGCATCCACACCGGCATGATCAGTTGATCCACCTTGAACGCGCGCAGGATGTGGACCATTCCGCCCACGTGATCCTCGTCCGTGTGCGAGGCGATCACAGCGCGTAGCTTCCGATGGCCGTTTTCAGCCAGCATCTGCGATGCCTCCCGCTGGTAACGGCCGGCGTCGGCCAGTATGGCGTCGTCTCCGTCGCTCAACAGCACCGCCGCACCATCGCTCACTGGCAGCAGCTCAACCGTGGGTGGCGCAGATGGTCGTAGGAGGAGCCACGAGAAACTGAAAATGGCGAACACGCAGACCCATGCGGCGACGCCGAAACGTGCCCACCGATGCGCCTGCAGCGCGATCCAACCGGCGACAACGATCAGTACGGCGGCTGTAACCGGAAGCGGTGGTGTCACCAGTTCGGCGGCTCGTGCCGGGGCGCTGACGAAACGGACAAGAGAAAGCAGTAGGCCGACGAAGTCGAGGCCGAGAGATGCCGGAGCGCTCCACAATGGGGCGATCACGGTCGCCGCGACTGATCCGAGAATGATCGGCGCCAGCAGCGGCAGGGCGAACAGATTGGCGATGATGGCACCCGGAATCAGGGTCCGGAAGTGCCAGGCGACGAGTGGCGCCGCGGCGGTTTGGGCGATGACCGGCACCGCCACCGCTCCAGTGACCCAAGGTGGACCGAAGAGGATCGCGGCCAGAACCGGCACCCAGCGGACGAGTGCGGCAGTGATGACGACGGTGAGCTGGAATCCGATATTTGCGATCAGAGACGGCTGGGCGATGAGCAGCATGGTGGCCGCGAGGAGCACTGCCGCCATAGGAAGAATCGCCCTGCCGAGAAGCCGGGCGCCGAGGTAGATGACCGCCATCAGAGCAGCTCGCATGGCGGAGGGCGCAGCACCGGCGAGGATGGCGTAGGCCGGCACAGCAATCAGGACTGTGATGCGGGTCGTACGTGGACTGATGCCGGTCAAAGCAAGCAGAAGCCACACCGCGCCACCGACCAATCCGACGTGGAGCCCACTGACCGCGAGCAAATGGGCAAGGCCGGAGCGCCGCCACCGATCGCGGCGATCGCGGGGCACGAGATCGCGACGGCCGAGGGCCAGGGCGGCCGCCATCTCGGCGGTGCGGATGCGATTCACATCGGTTCCGGCAGCTCGAAGCAATTTGTCGGCGAGTCGGTCGCGGATGGTGGGGAGAAGGCGCCGATTGCCCGAGGGCTGGACGAGACGGTTGGAAGCGACAACGAGGAGGGGGCTCCGGTGATTGCCGCGGATTCGCGCAAGGACCTCGACCACAGAGCCCGGGCGGGGAAGAGAGTTCGGATTCGCCAAACCACGGATTTCGAGGCGGCAGCGCCGCGGGAGCCACAGATCCTCGTCGCCCTGGCTCGCCGCTACCGCCTGAGCTTGGGTGCGGTACCCCCACCGGGCCTCGCTCCACCCTTCAATGATCACGAGCTTTACGCGCACAGTGATTTCGCCGTTTGCGATCAGGTTTTGTAGATGAAGGATCTCATCGGTCTGGCCGAGACCTCGGCCGCCAACGAGAGTGAGGCCGGCGAGGAGCCACAGCTCGTAGCGAGCCCGATTCCGCCAACGGAGGGCCACAAATGTCGCCGCGAAACCGACGATCAATAACAGCGGTGGGAGCCACGGTGGCGGTTCAACGGCCGTAAAGGTCGAACCCAGGGCGCCGAGAGCGGCTCCGGTTGTCAGCAGCCACAGAGGGCGTAAGGCGCGTGCTTCGGCTTCTCCACTGCTCACACACTCTCCAAGAGTGCGAGGATCTCGATGTGGTGAGTCGACGGGAAGAGGTCGAAGATTTCGACCACCCTTGGCTGATATCCATGCGCACACAGAAAACCGGCATCGCGCGCCCAGGTCGCGGGGTCGCACCCGAGCATCAGGATGCGCTGCGGTTGCCAATCCGCGAGGTGGTTTCTGAGGTCTTTGCTGAGACCGGTGCGCGGCGGATCGGTGATCACCAGGGATTCCCGAGGGAGGTCTCCTGCGTCGGCAACGAATGTCTCTGCAGTGGCACCGACGACGACTCGCGCCCCGGGGAGATTTCGGCCGGCGGCCCGCGCCGCATCGCGGTGCGGTTCAACCAGGGTCAGGTCACGCTCGGCCGCAAAACGAGCCGCAGCGGCCAGATACCCGACCCCTGCGTGGAGGTCGAAGATCGGTACCGGATCGCCGCCAACAAGCTCCGCCACGCGGCGGAACAGGGGACCGATGAGGTGGCGATTGCCCTGGAAAAAAGGAACCAATGGGCACCTCGAGCGGAATCGGCAGCTCGATTCTGACCTCTGTCGCACCCCAACCACGGTCTATACGGCCTGCTTTGGAGAGGGTGTGGAAGCCGGCCAGGACTGAGTTCAGATCGTCAGGTCCTGGAACCGATGCCGCGTCGATCTTCTTCGGACCGCCCTGAGTGGGTCGCAGTGCCACAATTGTGTCGTCAGCTCCGGTGCCCTCGAGCCATTCGAGATCAACGTTCGTCGGGCAGGTCTTCGCGAGCACGTGTGTGAGTTTTGGTTGGACCCGCATGAAGCGGGGTGAGAGGATCCGACAGGATTCGATCGATGCCACCTTGTGGCTGCGGTGCTCGTAGAATCCGAGACGCTTCTGTCCGGCATCCCAGTGCAACCTGGAGCGCAACCGGTAGCCACCCTCCGATCTGTGGATCGGCGCCGAAGCAATACGGTCGGCCAGATCGGGGAAGGCCCGAGCCGCCTCCGCCGCTGCGGCTGCCTTCAGATCTGCGCCGGCGTCCGGATCCACGTGTGGCCAATCGCATCCTCCGCAGATCCCAGTTTGGGGACAGGGATCCTGCAACCGCGCAGGGTGGGGTTCCGACAGAACCTCCAGAGTTCCTGCCTCGATAATGCCGGCGCGACGCTTCAGGACCTTGGCGCGGACCCGTTCACCCGGCAGCGCTCCCGCGACCATCCAGGTGGCGCCATCGTGATGGGCGATCGCGCGGCCACCACCTATCAATTTCTCGGCGACCAGATTGGTGCTCTGATCGGTCTGTAGATTCCGTCCGCCTTCCGCAAAGCTCATCCGTCGAGCTCCAACCGCGGCAGCTCGAGCTCGCTGCGCAACAGCCGATCGCGGAGTGCTCGGAAGGTCCTGTCGCGCGCTTGGGGTGTCGCGGCGATCGATTCCGCCTCGTTTCGCGCGCGGTCTTCGAGGGCCTGTCGGTAGGGCTCGTCGAGGGCTTCGAGACAGTTGGCGAGAAGGGCCGACTCGAGGGCGAAAAGATGTTCTTCGAGGGCGGAGACCGGCAGCTCGGAAGCTGTCTCCACAGTTGTCGCGATGCTTTCGATGATGGCCGCGATCCGTGGCTTGGCCAGACGCAATCGAGCCGCGGCGGAGCGAAGCCCGGCCGCAAGGGCCTCGAGATCAGGTTGTGGATCTGGGGGAGGGGAAGTGTCGCCGCCGGATCCTCCGACCTGCATCTCGGCCACCTGCTTCGCGTGTCTGCGGACCGCGTGCCGGCAGTAGGAGAGGCTGACGACCGGGTCAACCTCGCCGCGTTCCCTGCGGCGCGCAAAAACCTCGGTGATACCTGCCCGTACCGCGGCCAGCGGGACCTCATCCCGCCACCATTCGCGAAGCAATTGGAAATCCCTTGGCGAAATGACGTGGGGTATCCCGCGCAGAGTCGCGAACAGATCCTCGACGGCGCGGTAGTAGGCGATTTCCGGGTCGTTTCCGTCGGACATGCGCCGAGTGTAGCGGACCGGCGGGCAGGAGCGGGCAGGGCGAAGCAAGTTAAGAGAAAAGAGTTGGGAGCAAAGGCCTCGAAGGGGCGGAGTCGCTGTCCTTCCTCACTCTTGACCCTTAACCCTTAACTTGAGCCGACTTGGCGCTCTTTATTGGCTCGTGAAGGTACAATGCGACAGATACTATGTGTCGTTTTGACCGATTGCTCATTGGTTTGTGTCTTGCTGCTGCGGCCCCTGTGGCCGTTGCGGGACCGTGGGGCGCCCTTCCGGACGCGATTGCTCGCCTCCAGGCCGATCCGCAGGATCGATCGGCCCTGGCAGTGGTTGAGGAAGCCGAGGCATCGATTCTGCGCGAGGTGACCAACGGACATGCGGCTGCGGTCGCGGTGCTGATGGATACCTATGCCAGCCTGGTAGTCCAGCTCGACGACGGAGAATCGCGCCTGCGAAACCAGGAGAGAAGGACTTCCGCCGCTCTGCTGGCCTGGGGTGATGCGCGCCAGGGATCGACTCTGACCGCAGCGGCCACCGCCTGGACCCTTGCCGCCAGATTTGATTCATCGGGTCCTGCGATCGAAAGACTCAGACGAATTCTGCTGCCGCCCGATGATCCCGAAGGCGGCCAAACCTGGCGTTCGCCGATTGATGGCGCGGAGCTCGTCTACCAACCGCCGTTCCGGATTCGTGTCGGCTGCTCGGAGAATGATCGTCGGTGCCGGGAAAACGAGGTCTATTTTCGCTGGGTTGACGTTCCCGGTATATGGATTGACTCGACAGAGGTCACCAACCAACGCTACCGGATATGCGTCGATGCCGGTCGTTGCATCCCTCCATCGGACGCCACCGCTTTCGATGACCCTGGTCGTGGCCAACACCCGGCCGTCGGTCTCACGTGGAATCAGGCACGTGAATTTTCCAGGTGGGTCGGCAGGCGACTCCCGTCTGAGTCGGAGTGGGAGCGCGCGGCCAGAGGAAAAGGAATTCGTGCGCGGTTTCCGTGGGGCAACGGGCGTCGTACCGAGCTCGCCAACGTCTGGGACGAAACGATGGCGGCCGGGCGAGGACCATTGCCGATCTCCACCTTTGCGGCCACTGGTTGGGGTGTATACGACATGACGGGGAATGTCTGGGAGTGGTGCCAGGATCGCTACCAGTCCGGATTCAAGGAACTTCCGGATGACGGATCGCCGATAAAGAACGGGGTCGGAAGGGTCGTGCGAGGCGGTTCGTGGAGGAGGAGTATCGATCTGGCGAGGGTCTCAGCCCGTTCATGGTTTGAAGAGAGCTACCGGGCGGACGACCTCGGCTTCAGGTGTGCGTTGGATCAATCATCGGAGATCAGCGACTCGAAGGTGCGTTCCATCGCCGACAGGATTTTTGCTCTACGGTCAACGCCGGGCGACGAGCTGGTCGGAGTCGAATTGAGCACTGAAGATCGCAGATACCTCGAGCGCCGCACGCTGACCTGGTTGATGCTCGAAAGGCGAGCGGGGGAAGCGGTTCTGCAGGCTGCCACCGTTCTCCGACGGGATCCCCGTGACCCGGTGGCGCTCGATCTATTGGAGTGGGTGGAAGGGGAGATGATCGAGGTTGCGCTGGATGGAGATGTTGATGCATTGGTCAATCTCCGTTCTCGGTATTTGAAGACTGTGGCCACGAGCCCGAGATTTGACCGCCGCATGCGGGGGATGGAAGAACGATTGGTCGATGCGTTGGCTGCGTGTGGGGAGAACATGTTGCGCGACGGGATGCGTCAGCGGGCTGAAGAGTGCTTCGATGCGGGTCTCGCGATTGACCCGTCCAACCCCCGGCTGCGGAAGGGCAGGGACTCGCTTGAACCCGCTGCGGGAGAAACCCGGATCTGGTCCTCTGATGGTCGCGTCATGGTATGGGTGCCGTCTGGGGAATTCCGTTTTGGCGCCAGCATGTACGATCGCCAGATTTCGGTTGATGAGCTGCCTGCAGGTCCCCGGGAGGTCGGGGGATTTTGGCTCGATCGAAACGAGGTGACAAACGCCGACTACCGCCGCTGCGTGGACGCCGGGGAATGCACCCCGCCCAGCAAAACCGAGGCTTTCGAGGATGTGATGCAGGCCTCGCATCCCGTTCTGTGGGTGAGCTGGTACCAGGCGCATCAATATGCTCGATGGGCGGGCAAACGCCTGCCCTCCGAGGTCGAGTGGGAACGGGCGGTCCGCGCCGGGAACGGCACGCGGTTTCCATGGGGAGATATTTGGGAACCAGATCGCGCAAATGTTTTTGACACCGGCGGCCGCGATCGCTGGGGTGGCGCGGCCCCGGTCGGTTCCTTTGCCGCGAATGCCTGGGGCATCCATGATCTGATCGGCAATGCGGCGGAATGGGTGCAGGATGTCTACCACACAAGCTACAGTGGGGGTCCGCGGGACGGAGTCCCATGGGAGCAGGAAACCGGACCGTCGGTTGAGCGTCGTCGCGTGGTTAGGGGCGGCTCGTATTTCGACCCCCCGTCAAAACAACGGGTTTCGCGTCGCTCATCGCGCAAACCAACAGGGGATCACCGCACCACGGGTTTCCGCTGCGCAGCGGATTAGGGTTCGCCCGCGTAACCAGTAGCCAGTGGCCAGTAACCAGTGACCAGTGGCCAGTAACCAGTGACCAGTGACCAGTGGCCAGTAACCAGTGGCCAGTAACCAGTGGCCAGTAACCAGTGGCCAGTAACCAGTGACCAGTGGCCAGTAACCAGTGACCAGTGGCCAGTAACCAGTGACCAGTGGCCAGTAACGACCGGCAATCAGTGGTCGCGCCCAGCGATCGGTTATTTCTGAGGATGGAGCGTCGCCAAACCGAGTGAACGAGAAGTTGACGAGCGCCGGAGGCGCGACAGATGCTTAGCCTGGGGCGTGAGCCCCAGGAACCGGAGATCCGTAAATATTCGAGCCCCCGGAGGGGGCGACAGATCTGTTATGTGGCACACGCAGTAGGCATCACCGCGATATATCTGTCGCCGCTCCGCGGCTTCCTTTCTTTTTTTCATCCGTATCCTGGGGCTCACGCCCCAGGCTATGTATTTTTCGCCGCTCCGCGGCTCGCCCGGTGAGAAGACCGGGCTAGCGATCGCATGACAACTATTCGTCAGGACTTGACCCGGTGTTTTGTAGTTACTGACGAGCAGTCAACGTAAGAGTCCGAGGGGGAAGTTGGTTGGGACTGGTTACTGGATACTGGTTACTGATTACTGGTCACTGGTTACTGGATACTGGTTACTGATTACTGGTTACTGGTTACTGGATACTGGTTACTGATTACTTTCTGACGCGGGGATGGCGGCTACAAGCCCACTTTTTCTAGTATGCGGTCAAGCGCTTCCAGCTCACCTCGCGTGGTGTAGAAGTGGGGCGAGAATCTTACGCAGCCCTGGCGTACTGAAACCACGACCCGTCGCTCAAGAAGCCGGCGTCGGGCGTCGGCCGGGCTGATGCTCGGGTGACGGGCGGCGACGATGCCGGCGATCGGGTGTCCCGATCCCGGTGAGAAGACGTCCCAGCCGTGGGCGAGGAGGATGCGGGTCAAAAGACGGGAAAGAGTTTCGATTCGGGCCTGGATGTTGTCTCGCCCCACTGCGGCGATCAGGTCGAGACCGGCCGCCAGACCGGCGACGCCGATGTCGTTGGTGGCGCCCGCTTCGAACCTCCGGCCGTCTGTGTGGTGTTCAAGACGTTGAAGGAAGAAATCGTGTGATGCCAGCGTGACGTTGCGCCAGCCGGAAATGACGGGGTGGAGGCGGGCGCGAAGTTCCGCAGTGGTTGCCATCAGGCCGGCTCCTTCCGGGCCGAAGAGCCATTTGTGGCCGTCGGCCACGACCGCATCGACGCCGAGCGCAACCAGGTGAAGCGGCAATACGCCCATACCCTGGATGGCGTCAACCACCAGGGTGATGCCGCGATCTCGACAGACGAGTCCGAGCTGTGCCAGCGGTGCAATCCAGCCGGTGTGGAAAGCGACCCACGAAACCGCCAGCAGCCTGGTCCGTTCTCCAATGTGCTCTTCCACGACCTTCGGGTCGATGCGGCCGTCTGGCTGCGGGAAGCGCACGACGTTGACGCCTCTGCGCGCGAGTCCGAGCCAGGGCGCCACGTTGGCGGCAAACTCCTCGGCTCCCACCAGGACCTCGTCGCCTTCGCTCCATTCCAGGCCCTCAGCAATCAGCGAAAGGCCTTCGGAGGTGCTGCGGATGATCGAAATATCCTCTGGGGTGCAGCCGGCAAGCTGGCTGCCGAGATGGCGACAGCTGAGGTGGTTGTTGCGCCACTCCTTGTAGTTGTCGTATCCGGTCTCCTCCTGCTCGGTGATTCGTTGACGCATCGCTTCAGCGACCGGTCTCGGCAGCGGACAGACCGCCGCGTGATCGAGATAGAGCGCGTGTTCCCTCACAGGAAATTCCGGTAACCAATCACCAAGCTCGAATGCCATGACGAGATCATACCTCGCCCGCAGGTCTTGGTGGCTTCAAGGCCGGAGGCCCGTGATCACGGCTATACGGCTAGACGGCTATACGGCAGGACGGCTAGCCGTCCTGCCGTCCTGCCGCATAGCCGTATAGCTTCTTGAGCTATTCAACGGGCGAGAGCAATTGAATTCGCTGAATTTGCAGCAGTCCTGGCTTGACCAACGCTTCGGGATCGCGCATCGCGAGGGGGATGAGGTCACTTTCGGGGATTCCGGATTCGATCATGTCGGGTCCGCGAAGGAGTCCGTGACCCGCGTGACCGGAGGGATCACCAAGGGCGCTCATCCTGCGTGCAAGCTCGATGATGGTCTCCCACTGGGAGGTGGGAAAGTTGGGTTGGGTCGAAAGCGGGTAGATGACGTAGCCGACCCGGGTCCGCAGATTGGCGGCCTGGAGAAGGTCGGAATCTGAGGCGCAGGTCAAAAACCGTTGGCTGACCGCATAGGTATGCTGTGGATCGAGGTCGCGCAAAATCGCGAGGTGCTCTTGATCGCTCATCCGTACAGGAATGTCCGAATCGCGCATGACCTCGAACAGCATATCCTGAATGTGATCGCCGATTTGCGCGCCTCCATCGGCCGACGTCGGGAACCAGTCGCCGGACTTCGGTTCCAGTCTTACGAGATACAGCCCGAGGCAAGAACTCGGGGCGCCGTCGATTGATCTCGAACTTGAAACCATGGCCTGCCGCTGAGCAAGGCGCAGCTCGTACGGTAGGAATACCTTCAGAAAATCGAGGTCAGCGACGGGTGCTGTACTGCGCTTTTGTCCATTTCCGGCCATCGTTACGATGTTCGCAGAATACACAGTTCGAGTCAACGCGGGGAATGTGATCCACCTCATCGTTTCGGCGGACTTTTGGGCGGGGTAAACCCCACCCCTACGTTGCCGAAGTTGCAGGGGAGGGGTTTATCCCCTCCCGATCGCGTACAACTAATCCCTGGTGCGCAAAACGTTCAGCGCGCTGCCCGCTTTGAACCAGTCAACTTGCTCTTCATTGAGGCTGTGTTCGAGCGCCAAGCTCTCTTCGGAGCCGTCGGCGTGGTGAAGCACCGCGGTGATTGGCTGGCCGGGGGCAATCTCAGCCAGACCGACCAACGACAACCGATCATCGACCCGAATCTTTTCGTAGTCCGCTGGATCGGCGAACAGGAGCGGCAGCATTCCCTGCTTCTTGAGGTTGGTCTCGGCGATTCGCGCAAACGAACGGGCAATAACCGCCATTCCCGCCATGTGGCGCGGCTCCATGGCGGCATGCTCACGCGACGAGCCTTCGCCATAGTTCTCATCAGCAACTGCGACCCAGCGAATGCCGCGTTTCTTATACCCACGCGCCAGCTTTGGTAGCGACGTAGCCTTGCCGGTCTCGATATCGATGCCGAAGCCGGGTTCGTCGGCGAAGGAGTTGACAGCGCCAAGGAAGAGATTGTCAGAGATGTTGTCGAGGTGGCCCCTGAACTTCAGCCACGGACCGGCTTGCGAGATATGGTCGGTGGTGCACTTGCCACGCGCTTTGAGGAGCACTGGCATCTGTTCATAGTCTTTCCCGTCCCAGGCTGGGAAGGGCTCGAGGAGCTGCAGACGTTCGGACCCTTCCGCTACCTTGACATCGACCGACGAACGGTCCTCGGGCGGCGCCAGGTAGCCGTCCGCCTTGAAGACAAAACCCTTCTTCGGCACCTCGGGCGCAGGGGCAGGTGGCTGCAATCTGTATGAGCTGCCGTCGGGAGCTGTGAGCTCGTCGGTCAGTGGGTTGGTCGTGAGGTTGCCAATCAGCGAGTAGGCGATGACGATCTCCGGACTCGAGATGAACGAATTGGTTTGCGGGTTGCCGTCGTTGCGTTTGGCGAAGTTGCGGTTGAACGAGCTGATGATCGAGTTGACCTCGCCGTCGGAAATATCTTCGCGGTGCCATTGGCCGATGCACGGCCCACAGGCGTTGGCGAGAACAGTCGCGCCGAGCCTGTCGAGGGTGGCCATCTGGCCGTCCCGTTCGATGGTGGCCTCGATCTGCTCCGATCCCGGGGTTACCCACAGGGTGGATTTGGTCTTCGCGCCGGCCGCCAGCGCCTGCTCGGCAATATCGGCCGCACGGGTGAGGTCCTCATAGGAGGAGTTGGTGCAGGAGCCGATGAGCGCGGCTGTGAGGTTGTCGGGATATCCGTTCTCACGAACGTCGGCCGCCATCTGGGATACCGGCCGGGCCAGATCGGGGGAGAACGGGCCGACGATGTGCGGCTCGAGGGTGTCGAGATCAATCTCGATGACGAGATCGAAGAATCGTTCGGGATCGTCCGCGACCTCGGGGTCGGCGGTGAGGAGGTCTTTGTTGGCCTCGGCGAGGGTCGCGATACGAGCCCGTTGGGTCGCATCGAGGTAGGTCTTGGTTCGCCGGTCGTAAGGGAAGATGGAGGTGGTGGCGCCGAGCTCGGCGCCCATGTTGGTGATGGTGCCCTTGCCTGTTGCCGATATCGATTCGGTGCCGGGGCCAAAGTACTCGATGATGCGGTTCGTACCGCCCTTGACGGTGAGGATGCCAAGGAGCTTGAGGATTACGTCCTTGGGCGATGCCCACCCATTCAAACTGCCGGTCAACTTGACCCCGACGATCTCGGGTTGCAGGACCTCCCAATTGAAACCGGCCATTACGTCGACCGCATCCGCACCGCCGACACCGACCGCGATCATCCCGAGCCCGCCGGCGTTGGGTGTGTGCGAATCAGTACCGATCATCATTCCACCTGGGAAGGCGTAGTTTTCGAGCACCACCTGGTGGATGATGCCGGAGCCCGGCTTCCAAAAACCGATCCCGTACCGAGCCGAGGCACTCTGCAGAAAGTCGTAGACTTCCCGGTTGCGATCGATCGCCACATCGACGTCCTCATCGGCCCCGGAACGGGCCTGGATCAAGTGGTCACAGTGAACAGAGGAGGGAACGGCGGTCGTGTCCTTGCCAGAGAGCATGAACTGGAGGAGCGCCATCTGGGCGGTGGCATCCTGCATGGCCACCCGATCCGGACGCAGCTGGAGATAGGCCTTGCCGCGCTCGAGCTCTTCCTCAGCGTCTGCAAGGTGGCCAAAGAGGACCTTTTCAGCCAGAGTCAATGGCCGGTCCAGCCTCTGACGGATGACCGCCAGACGCTCGCGGGAGGTGTCGTATACCGATTGGACGAACTCGGGGGTGGTCTCGATCGTTGGCATTGGGGTTCTCCTTGTCGATGTCGCGGCGCTGTCCGGCGCCGCGGTGCGTCAAGCATTCTACACCGCCCGCCCAGCAAGATGCAGGATGCAGGATCCAGGATGCAGGGCTATTCGGGCACTGTGCGAAAATCCGTTTTTTGGCGCCATCTCGAATCTCGTATCTCGCATCTTGATGATCGGCGGTAATCTGTTTCCATAGTGGAAGTCGAATCCAACTCCAATCGACGCGCTCCACGCTTTCTGTGTGACGCGATGCTGGGTTCATTGGCGAGGTGGCTGCGGTTCTTTGGATTCGACAGCGTCTTTCTCGAACCGGGACCGGAAGATCGTGTGCTCGCGGAGCAAGCCCGCAACGAGGGGAGGTGGTTGCTGACACGTGATCGTGAATTGGCATCCACTGGCCCTCGAACGATGCTCGTCCGAGCCGATGATCTCGAGAATCAGCTGATCGAGATTTTCGTTCGCCTCGGTCTGCGGCCGGATGCGACCCTGAATCTCGCGCGTTGTAGCGAATGCAACGGTGAACTCGTGGATGTCGGTCGTGAGGAAGTGGCCGAGGTCGCGCCACCGCACGTGCTGGCGACCGCGTCTCGGTTCCGTAGGTGCGCCGTTTGCCGGCGCGTTTACTGGCCCGGTTCGCACACCGACAAAATCCTCGCCCGTATGAAGCGGGTCGCTGCGAGGTTGAACTGAGACGCTGCGCGGATATCTGTCGCCCCCTCCAGGGGCTCAATCATTTTTGGTTTTCTTGGTTCCTGGGGCTCACGCCCCAGGCTAAATATCTGCCGCGCCTCCGGCGCTCCGTTCGGATCCCCAAGGAAAAGACCTTGCGCCGTTCCGGCGCTAGGTTCAGCTGATCGATCAAGACTCGCGTGGTACGTAAAATTGGATATCTGTCGGCCCAGCCCCTACAGAACTGTGATGAGCCGCGGAGCGGCGATATATGCATAGCCTGGGGCGTGAGCCCCAGGAACCGAGGGACGAGAATATTGAAAAGCCCCTGGAGGGGGCGACAAATTTTTTCCTGCGGCGTAAGCCGCAGCACGAACATCCGAAATCTCAAACTCAATCCTCGATCTGTACAATGCACACATGACTGTGAATTCTGACGAAGCCCTGGCGGAACTCGAAAATCTCCTCGGTCACCGATTCGAGGATCGAGATCTGCTGCAGCGCGCGCTGCGACACGGGTCGGCACTGACGGCGCAGGAGAGAGGCTCCTATCAGCGGCTCGAGTTCCTCGGCGATGCCGTAATCGGGCATGCTGTGGCGCAAATCCTCTTTGAGGAATTTCCGCAGGACGATCAGGGGATGCTGACCCGTAAACGCGTCCATCTGGTGCGTTCGGAAAGGTTGGCTGAACGGGCGGCCCTGCTCGGCCTCGATGGCTGGGTGGTCCTCGGACCGAGTGAGGAACTCGCGCGGGGGAGGGAACGATCGGCTCTCCTCGAGGATCTCTTCGAAGCGGTGGTCGGCGCGATCGTTCTCGATGGAGGATGGAAGGCTGCGCTCGATTTTGTCCACGACCAGTTCGCGTATGATCTGGCAAACCTCGACAGGCGGACCCTGGCTCTTGCGGATCCCAAGTCCTCGCTGCAGGAGGTTGCCCAGGCTCGTGGGCTGCCGCTGCCTGATTACCGCAACGTCCGCGTCTCGGGGCCGGACCACCGCCGCCTGTGGGTCTTCGACGTCATCTGGGATGGCGAAAAGGTGGCTCGTGGCGAAGGGGTCAGCAAACGCGAGGCCCAGCACCAGGCAGCGCGCCGTGCCCTCGTTCGCCTCGGCCTCGTCCCAGAAGAGTAACCAGTTATCAGTATCCAGTAACCAGTCCCAACCACCCTCCCCTCGTATTCGCAAACTGATTTCTCGTCGTCACTGGTCACTGGTCACTGGGTCAAGTCCTGACGAAAGGTTGTCATGCGATGGCGAGCCGCGGAGCGGCGACAGATGCATAGCCTGGGGCGTGAGCCCCAGGTACGAGACCCGCAAAAAATACCATTAAGCCGCGGAGCGGCGACAGATATATCGCGGTGATACCTGCTGCTCATGCCACAATAAAGATCTGTCGCCCCCTTCGGGGGCTTTCATTCTCTAACCCTGTTCACCCTGGGGCTTACGCCCCAGGCTAAGAACCTGTCGCGCCTCCGGCGCTTCTCTTCATCTCGTTCATTCGATGAGGCGGCGGCGAATTCTCAGATGTCGACCTATCGCAGGATGCGACCGAAACTGGTCACTGGTTACTGATTACTGGGTGCGTGGGCGGGTTAGGATGATGCGGTGACTGAAACCCACCCACTCCTGGAGCGTGCCAAGGAAGCACCCGAGAAACCGGGCGTATACCGATTCCAGGACAGGACGGGCAAGGACATCTACGTCGGGAAGGCGCGCAACATTCGGCGAAGAGTTCTCTCGTACTTCGGAAGACACGACCTGCCCGAGCGAACCCAGAACATGCTGAACAGGGCCCGTGGTCTCGATTTCGCTGTTACCGCCAGTGAGGCCGAGGCGTTCATTCTCGAAAACACGCTCATCAAGCGTCTCCGTCCCCGTTTCAACGTTCTTCTGAGAGATGACAAAACCTATCCCTACCTCAGACTGACAACTGGCGAGGAGTGGCCGAGGGTCGAGCTGACCCGCCGGGTCCGGGACGATGGTCACAGCTATTTTGGGCCGTTCATGGGCCAGCGCATGGCGCGCAAGCTGATGGATCTGTCGCGAACCCATTTTCAGGTGCGGACCTGCCAGATCGAGATCGATGGCCGTCTCGCCCGGCCCTGCCTCTACTACCACATGCGTGCCTGCCTGGGGCCTTGCGTGGACGGTCTCACCACGCCTGAAGACTACGCCGATGTGGTCGAAGAGCTGCGTCTTTTTCTGGCCGGGCGTCACCGCCAGCTCCTGCCCCGGCTCGAGAAGACGATGTGGACCGCTTCCCAACGCGAGGATTTTGAGCTCGCGGGGCGCTACCGCGACCTGATTGCGGTCGTCAAACGACTTGGAGAAAAACAGGATGTCGAGCGCCCCGGCCACGGTGACGCCGACGTGGTCGCGGTCTGGACAGATGGCGAGCACGCGACGGTGTGCCTCCTGCCGTATCGGGCGGGACGAATGGTGGACAAACGGGAGTTCCACTTCGAGGGCGTCGGAGATGTTGCAGCGGCCGAACTCGCGGTCAGCTTCCTTGCCCAGTACTACGAGGCGAATCCGTCGATTCCGAGGAGATTGGAATTGGCGCAGGCGCTCGACGAGGATGACCGGGAAATGTTACGGGCGTTTCTCCACCACATCAGGGGTCATGCGGTCGAAATTTCGAGACCCCAGAGAGGCGGGCGCGCGAGACGCGTCCAACTGGCCCTCGACAACGCAAGAGCCGCGTTTGATCTCCGATTCCGTGCCCCGCGCTCGCAAGCCCAACATCTGGCTCGCCGCATTGGTGAAGCGCTTGGTCTGCCCGGACCCGTCACTCACGTGGAGTGCTTCGACATCTCACACTCGAGCGGAAAGGAGACGACCGCCTCGTGTGTAGTATGGCAGGACGGGAGGATGAACAAGCGTCAGTACCGAAGCTTCAATATCCGCGAGGTCGAGGGTGTCGATGATTTCTCGGCCATTGCCGAGGCCGTCGGCCGGCGCTACCGCCGACTGCGGGACGAAGAGCGACCAATGCCCGATCTTGTGTTGATCGATGGCGGGGTCGGCCAGCTCAACGCGGCGATGGCGGCTCTCGATTCGCTCGGGCTCGACCTGCCGATTGCGGCCCTCGCCAAACGCGAGGAGCTGGTGTGGCTACCGACGGCGTCAGAGCCACTTCGACTCGACGCCTCGGATCCGGCTCACCTGGTGTTGCGCGAAACACGCGATGAGGCCCATCGTTTTGCCGTCAGTCGCCACCGGGCAAGGCGGTCGAAACGCACTCTCTCGACGCAGCTCCTGGCAGTGCCCGGCATCGGACCGGGCCGATCCCGTTCGTTGCTCAGTCGTTTCGGATCGGTTCGCGGTGTCCAACAAGCGACGGTGGATGAACTGCAACGGGCGCTCGGCCCCCGCCTCGGTCGCCACCTCTGGCATCACCTCCACGCCGGCGAGTCGTCGCCCGACAACTCTTGATTTTGGAGTTGGGAATTAGGAATTTCCCTCCGACCCCCCATGATCGGATCGTGTCGGGCGGACGGACGGTTTTTCCAAGCGGTGTCCATCAAAATGTCGTAACGCGTTGGCTGGGAGTATCCAAATTCCGTAGTCGCGAATTCAGAAATCCGTAATTTTCTCAGCATAGCCAGAAAGTTGAGGCGTCCGGATTAACTAAATCCGAAATTCCGCAATCCTAATTCCTAATTCAAAATGTTAGGCTGACGACGTATGTTCATTTCAGAGACTTTCACCAGCATCCAGGGCGAGGGCCTCTTGGCAGGTATCCCTTCGCACTTCATCCGCACCTCGGGGTGCAATTTGCGATGCCGGTGGTGTGACACGCCCTACACGTCCTGGGAACCGGAGGGGGAGCGAAGGCCGGTTGAGGATTTGGTTGACGGGGCGGTGGCCTCTGGTGTCCGGCACGTGGTGGTGACCGGGGGTGAGCCGCTCTTGCAACGTGAGATTGGCCTGTTGACTGGAGGTCTTGCTGCGGCCGGACTCCACATCACGGTGGAGTCCGCCGGCACTGTCGATCCGCTCTTCCACTGCGATCTTCTGTCACTTTCGCCAAAGACCGCGAATTCCGATCCTTCGGATCGGCATCGCGATCGACATCGCAGACTGCGCCTCGATCGGACAGCAGCTGTCCGGCTCCTGAAGCGTTTTCCCGAGCACCAGATCAAATACGTGGTCGAGGGCGCTCAGGACATGCCTGAAATTCTCGAAATGTTGGCCGGTTTGGGTGATGTCGAGCCGGCGCGGGTCCTGCTCATGGCTCAAGGCCGGACTCTCGAAGAGGTGCAGGAACGAGCACCTGCCATCGCGGCCTTGTGTCTCGATCATGGCTTTCGCTACACTCCCCGCCTACATTTGGACCTCTTCGGAGGTGGCCGGGGAGTGTGAATGGGTTTTTTCAGGATCGCCAAGACGTTTGAGGTGGAGTACGGGCACCGGCTGAGCAAGCATCCGGAGAAGTGCCGATTCCCGCACGGCCATAGTCTTCGCATCGAAGTCGTGGCGCGGGGTCGGGAGCTCAATGACCAGGATATGGTCTGTGATTACAAGGCCCTCAAGATGATCGTGGCCGGTGTCGTGGAGCGGCTCGATCACGCGATGGCCCTCAACTCGTCGGATCCGCAGCTCGAGGGTTTGGCGGCTATCGGTGACAGGGTTCTGCTTTTTGAGGATTGTGACCCGACGACCGAGGTTTTGGCGCGTTGGATTTTCGACCAGATTGCTGAACGGCTCGCTGCCGGAGGAACTATCCAGACTCCAACCGGTACGAAATACGAGATCCCGGCGGGCCTCGAACTCGAACGCGTTCGAGTCTGGGAGACATCTACCTCCTGGGGCGAGTACGTCGACATCGAGTGAACCCGGTAAGCGCTTCTCGCTTCGGCGAGTGAGGTGCCACCCTTCACATTGTTTGAATTCGTCGCCCTCCATTCGAGAAATGCCCTCAGGGCAAACAATGTGAAGAGTGGCACCTGTGTCGTCGATGCGGCATAGCGCTCGTAATGGGCGGTGCTCACTGTGTCTTCGCGCTACAATGTCCCGCCAAGGATGACGGACTTTTCCCACACCAACCCGCTCGTATCGCCTGACGAGGTGAAGATGTGGCTGGACGCTATGCCACAGCCCATTGCGATCACAGGCGGAACGGGCTTTGTTGGATCGCACCTCGTGGATACGCTGTGCGCGGCCGGGATCGAGCCCCGGGTCCTGGTCCGTGACCCGGGTTCGCCGCGTTGGATTGCCGATGCGCCGGTGCATTGGGTTGTCGGCTCTCTCGACGACCGGCAGGCCTTGAAGCGGCTGGTCAACGGGGCAGGGACGGTGGTCCACCTCGCCGGCGTGCTACGAGCCGGGCGTGAAATTGACTTCGACACCGGTAACCGCGTCGGGACATCAAACGTCGTTTCCGCAATGGGGGAGGTTGCCGGGTCGGCACGGCTGGTACACGTTTCCTCGCTTGCCGGCGCGGGACCATCTCCAACTCCAGAAGGTATCGGCCCCGAGGCCGAACCCGCGCCAATTTCCTGGTATGGGCGATCGAAGCTGGCGGCCGAACGGGAGGCCCGGCACTGGGATGGCGATGGCGGATGGGTGATTGTTCGCCCGCCCGCCATCTACGGTCCGCGAGACTCGGATGTTTTCGAGTTTTTCCGGATGGCCGACCGGGGCCTGGTTGCCCTGCCGGGCGGTGAGCGCTGGTTGACGGTCGCCTGGGTTGGCGACGTGGTGCGGTCGATCTTTGCGGCCACCGCAGCTGATGCCGGAAACCTCTTCCACCTCGGAGAACCGGATCCTCTCCTTCTCGACGATCTGATCTCGCAACTGTGCGACGCGGGTGGGGTGCGAGCTCGAGTGGTGCGGCTGCCGCCTTCCCTGGTGTCAGGAGCCGGAGCAATCGGCAGCGCCCTGCAGAAAATGGGGTGGCGCCGACTTGCCCTGACCTCCGACAAGAGCCGAGAGCTGCTGGCGCGGCACTGGACCGCGCGCACTTCCGAAAGCCTCCAATGCCTTGGAATCAAAGACTCGATGTCCTTTCGTGAGGGTGCGGAGATAACCTGGAATTGGTATCGAAGTCAGGGCTGGCTGAGATGAGACTATTGCTGTTCCTGCTATCATGACCGCGCTGCAGCCAATGTCGCGCCGACTGTTGTGTGGCATGGGAATTTGGCGTACGACGGAGTGAATGTGGACGTCTTTCAGAAGTGCTTCGATTTCAAACACGCGGACGCAGTCCGCGAGTCGGGGTTCTACCCATACTTTCGGATGATTGCCTCCGGCCAGGATCCTGTGGTGACAATGAACGGGCAGCGTGTGATCATGCTCGGCTCGAACAACTATCTCGGGCTGACCAATCACCCCGAAATCAAGCAGGCAGCGGCGGGTGCCCTCGAGAAATACGGCACCGGTACCGCCGGGTCGCGATTCCTCAACGGCACGCTCGACATCCACGTTGAACTCGAGGAAAGGCTCGCCCAATTTATGGGCCGCGAAGCCGCGTTGACCTTCTCGACCGGGTACCAGGTCAACCTTGGAGTCATCTCTGGCCTCATCGATCGCAAGGACGTCGTGATCCTGGACAACCTCGATCACGCGTGCATCCTTGATGGCGCGCGGCTTTCGTTCGGGCGTGTGCTGAAGTATCCGCACAATGACATGGACGCATTAGAGGAGCGGCTGCGGAGCGTCGACGAAGATCGATCGAGGATGATCATCGTTGATGGAGTCTTTTCGATGGAGGGCGATCTCGCAGATCTCCCTCGGATCGTCGAACTCAAAAAGAAGTTCAATGCTCGCCTGATGGTGGATGACGCGCACGGAGTTGGTGTGATGGGCGAGCACGGACGCGGCACCATGGAGCATTTCGGTCTCGAGGATGAGGCCGATCTGGTGATGGGGACCTTTTCAAAATCGCTGGCGACAGTCGGTGGTTTCGTGGTCGGCGGCAGCAAAGTCATTGACTTCATCAAGCACAATTCGCGTTCACTGATGTTTTCGGCCTCCCCAGCGCCAGCGTCGGTCGCTTCGGTGATCAAAGCGATTGAGATCATCGAGCGCGAGCCCGAACGCCGACAGCGGCTGTGGGAGCACACCGACTACATGAAACGCGAATTCTCGACAATGGGATTCGATACCGGTGAATCGGAATCGCCCGTGATCCCGCTGGTAGTGGGCGAGGACATGGCCGCGTTCAGGATGACTTTTCGACTCCAGGAGGAAGGCGTATTTGCCAATCCTGTGGTTTCACCAGCGGTACCCGAGGGGCGGGCGATGATACGAACCTCGTACATGGCAACCCACACTCGCGATCAACTTGACAGCGCCCTCGAGGCGTTCCGCAAAGTTGGACGTGAAATGGGAATCATCGGGTGAAAGTGAGAGTCGTCCGAGGGCGCGCCGATCTCGCTCGATTTGTTGATTTTCCGTGGAAGGTATACCGCGACGATCCGAACTGGGTGCCGCCGCTCAAGGCATCGGTTCGCGCCCTCCTCGACGTCAAGAAACACCCGTTCTACGAGGGAGGCAAGGGAGGCGAGGCCGAGCTCTTCTTGGCTTGGGATGGTCGCGATGTCGTTGGACGCGTGGCTGCGATCCTCAATCACAACCACAATCGCGTGCACGAGGAAAACGTAGCATTTTTTGGGTTCTTCGAAACAATTGACCGACCCGACGTCGCCCGTGAGCTCTTGACCGCCGTCGAGAAATGGGCCGGCGAGCATGGTTCAACCGCCGTCCGCGGCCCCATGAACCCGTCGACAAATTACGAATGCGGTCTTTTGATCGAAGGTTTTGGGCGCCCGCCGGCGCTGATGATGACGTACAACCCACAATCCTATGTCCGGCTTATCGAGGGCGCCGGCTACCGCAAGGCCAAGGACCTGCACGCCTACATTTCGCCCGTTCACGGCGCCAGTCTCGGCCGGCTGCAGAAGCTCGCTGAACGAACTCGGGCGAGGAACCCCGGACTTACCACGCGAGGCGCCAACCTCTCGGACTTTCACGGCGAAGTGAAACTGGTGCAGGAAATCTATAACGAGGCGTGGGAGAAGAACTGGGGCTTTGTCCCGATGTCGGATTCCGAGATCGAGTGGCTTGCCAAAGAGCTCAAACCGCTGGTTCACCCCGAACTCCTGCGCTTCGCGCTCTACGACGGCGAACCGGTGGCATTCCTCCTGACGATGCCGGACTGGAACCCGGTTCTGGCAGATCTCGACGGCTCGCCGCTGCGCCATCCGTTGCGGGCTCTCAAACACATTTTCAAAAGCAAACCGGAGACCATGGAGGGGCTGCGCCTGATCACCCTCGGTACGAAACCGGAGCACCGAAAGCGCGGCATCGAGGGTATTCTCCTCGGCGAGGGACTCGAGAAGAGTATCGAGGTCGGCTACAAGTGGTGTGAGTACTCCTGGATCCTCGAGGACAACGAGCTCACCAAACGTGCCGTCCGCCTGATGGACGGGGAGCTGTACAAGGTCTATCGCGTTTACGAGAAATCACTTTCGTGATTTCGAATTAGGAATTCTGAATTCTGAATTCGGAATTCGGAATTCGGAATTGCCGTCCGCCCCGCCCTCCTGGTCATTCGTCGTTGTGAAGCAGCTGGGCGGAAAATCCGAAGTCCGAAATCCGAAATCCGAATTAGCCGGACAGGCGCTCAGGTGCAGAGCTTCTTCCCTGTAGCGTTCCGGTTTCCGGTTGCGCGAAGGAAACGCTTCGTCAGATCACCGACCAATTTCCTGATTTGACGCTCACCACTGGTTCCGTTCAACGGAATCTGGGCCGCAGCGAGTGTCTGGTGGCCTCCACCGAAACCGCGCCTGCCAGCCAGATTGCGTGCGATTCGTCCGGCATCGCGGTCACGGTCCCTGGTGCGGATGCTGAGGTGGAGCCAATCGTCAACCACTCCGAGGGTCATGGCCCAAGAGACCTCTTCGGCTCGCAGCAGGAGATCGGCGGCTTCGGCAATCATTTCTGGCGATTCCATGTGACCGAGGAAGGAAACGATTCTGTCTCCGTAGACCCTTGCCTCGTCGAGGGCGGTGCGGAGCTTTGAAAAATAGCTTCGGGGCAGAGGCGCCTGGACGATACGTCCGATGGCCCGTGCGTTGGCATGGGGGTAAAGATCGAGAAAGGCATCGACGTCGGCCTTAGTGCTCTCCCGCCCTAGGTCCTGGGTATCGGAGCGAATGCCGTAGATCATTGCAGTGGCGACCGGCGTCGGGATATCTATTTTGGCTGCCTTGAGATACTCGTAGAGGATTGTCGAGGTGGCTCCGTAACGGCTCCGGACGTCGGTGAACCGGGCGGACCGGGTTTCGCGGCGAATTGGATGATGGTCGATGACGACATCGAGCCGGATGGATGCATCGAAGCTGACATTCCCCGCGCCGGGCTGAGCGTCGACCATGCTCAAGCGGTCGAATCGATCGAGATCGAGGTCGGCGAGTGGTCGTGTGTTGAGTGATAAATAGCGCAGTAGCGCGAGGTTCTCGGCCCTCCAGATGCCGCCAGAGTATCCGATCGAGCAGGCGATCTCGTGGCGTTCGTTGGCCAGCTCGCGGAGTGCCGCAGCGGCCGCAATGGCGTCGGGGTCGGGGGTGTTCTGAACAATGATCAACATGCTGCGAGCGCCATCGAGAACCGACGACAATCGCGCCAATCGTGTCGCAGGAGTCATGGCTTTGCCCATGATCCCCCCCGCTCTCTGACTGATTCCGAGATTCGAGATCTGATGACCATTCTTCTCCAACGGGGGAGTATAACCGCATCGCATACCCAATTCGGAATTCGGAATTCTGAATTCGGAATGCCTCGGGTTCTGCGCGCCCTCTGGGGTGGGTGGAAAATCCGAACCCGCCGGCGGCTGCTGAGGCGGATCAGGCGTCATCTGAAGGAGGAGGCAATGATCCACCCGCAGGCGACGGTGCGACGCGTCGGCCTGGGGCCGACAGCAAATCCGAAATCCGAAATTCCGCGGGCGACGGGGTACATCTTGTATCCTGAGTTCGGTGCTTCGTTGAAAGGACCTCGTGATGTCTGACATCGAACATCTTGCCACGTGCAGCTACGACTGGGGTTTCTATATGCGAAGCCTCGAATCGTACTGCGAAACCGGCAAGGGCCAACCCTACAGCAAGAGTGAAACGTGATTGGGAGAGCTGAATGATTCGTCGAGCGTGGTTCCTGCTGCTGGCGACCGCTGTCTTGTTGGGAGTGGTGGCCGTTCTCGTGCTCACACACCTTCGGATGCGCGCCGCATCGAGCCGTCTACCCGAACGCGGGTTTGTCACCGAGAACGTGGTTGGTTGCCCCGCTCGGGTCCAGGTGTTGCTCGATGACCGGGGAATTCCCCACGTCGAGTCGGCCAGCGAGTCCGCGATGTGGTTCAGTCTCGGTTATCTCCACGCACGCGAACGTTTTTTCCAAATGGAGCTGGGACGGCGTGCTGGAGCGGGTCGCCTCGCCGAAATATTCGGTGAATCGGCTCTCGACAACGATCGCAAAATGCGGACGCTACGCCTCGCCGCTTCCGCCAGGCGCCAGAGCGCCCTGCTATCGCCGGAAGAACGAAGAGTACTCGAAAACTATTCGGCAGGGGTCAACGCGGCCATCAATCGATTCGGCAAGTGGATCGCACCGGAAACGTGGCTGCTCGGCGTCGAACCTGAGCCGTGGCAGATCGAAGACTCGTTGACAATCGGACTCCTTTTACAGCTTGATCTGAGCTGGGCGATGGGCGAGGAGCTCAAGAGAGCGATTGAGTTGGTACGGCTTGGCCGCGAGAAAGCGGTTGATCTCTGGGGTTGGACCCGGGCCGAGGCACGCGCCTGGATTCCACCGGGCGAAGGCGTAAGGCAACCGAGGCGCGATTACGAACCGATTACCCCACCGATGGGCGGAATTGGCTCCAACAGTTGGGCGGTGTCGCCAACACGGAGCGCCGTGGGCCGACCATTGTTGGCCAATGATCCTCACCTCGGGGTGCAGATGCCCGGTACCTTTTTTGCGGTACACCTCCGGGGACCAAGGACGCACGTCGCCGGGGCAACGATCGCCGGCATTCCTGGCGTCATTATCGGCCACACCGAGGACGTTGCCTGGGGCTTGACACTGGCGATGGTCGACGACCAGGATCTCTTCAAGGTGACCCTCGACGATGCCGGGACGCGTGAGCTGATCGACGGACGGTGGCAGTCGTTGAGGACTGTGACCGAAGACATATCGGTGAGGTGGCAGGACACGCCGATGCTGCTCAAGGTTCGATTCTCCCGCCACGGCCCGCTGGTTCGAGAGCAACGGGGTGAAACGCTCGCATTGGCGTGGACAGGGTTTCAAGGTCCTAGCATGGCATCGGCGATTCTGGGGATGAACAGTGCGCGTTCGGCGGAGGAAGCTGGGGACGCCTGGGACATGGTCCTCGGACCCGCGATGAATCTGGTGGCAGCGGATTCAAGCGGACACATCCTCCACCGGGTCGTTGGGTGGGTGCCGGATCGTGGTTTAGGCGCTGGTCGCTTGCCGTCCCCAGGTTCTGATTCGCGATGGGCGTGGAACGGATTTCACCGGGTCGAAACCGAGTCCCGGATGGATCCACCGAACGGATTCCTGGCCGTTGCCAATCACGACATCTTCGGCGAGGGAGATTTCCCGGAGCGCGATCGTTTCCCAGGGGAGTTTGCGCCTCCGTGGCGGGTTCGGCGCTTGCGGCAGGCACTTGCGGCCCGCTCCGATTGGACCGTGGAGGATTTTGCCGATCTCCAGGGCGATACAGTGTCAGGGCGGGCGATCGCGGTCCTCCGGCTGCTCAGGCCCGAGCTCGAGGAACATCGGGGGACCAGCGCTGAAGAATTGATGGCGTGGGATGCGAAGATGGATGTGGGTTCGACCGCAACCACGCTCTACTCCTCTTTCATGCTGGAGCTCGAGGCCGCTGTCGGTGATGACGAGGCACAGCAGAATGGGCTCGAATGGGAACCTCTGGGACAGGAGAGGTTGCTGCGGCTGTTGGCGGGTGGTCTCGACGAGTCGTGGTGGAACGATGTCTCCATGCCCGGCAACCAGACCAGAACGGACATTCTCGATCGGGTCCTCTCGGACCTCGACGGGCGAGGGCCGCAGGAGAGCTGGGGAGATGTCCACCAGGTAACCTTTGACCATCCTCTGACCCGACTTTCGTTGGTTCGACAACTGGCTGCCGATTCATGGAGCAGGGGCCCGTTCGGAGTCGACGGGGGTAATACGACGATCAACGGGAATTATTGGAGCGAGCGGCGCCCGTTTGCGGTGAACGCCATTCCCGCGATGCGGTTTGTTGCCGACGTCGGAAACTGGGACGACACGGTCCTGGTCTTACCGGTCGGACAAAGTGGACGCCCATGGTCGAGGCACTATTCGAACCAGATCTCGAGCTGGCTGAAGGTCGAGGCGGTGCGATTTCCTTTCAGTCGCGAGGCGGTTGACGCAGCGGCGAAGGTGAGGATCGAGCTCTTTCCTGCTCCGGAAAAGGAGTCGAATGCGATTCGTGATCGATGACTGAAACTGCCAAAGAACGGATGACATCGGAAGGCGCCGTCGTCCGCCTTGCTCTGGTGACCTGCGGGCCACAGCTCGAGGTGGCGCTCGAGGCTCCTTCATCCCGGGTTGTCTCGCTGGTTCGGCTCGGCGGAGTGGCGCCCCGCTCAACCTTGGTTTTGGCGGCGGTCGATCTGCTCGTTGAGGACGCCGGTCTATCGGGTGATTCGGTGGACGAAGTCGTTGTGTCCCGCGGCCCGGGTTCGTTCACCGGTATCCGGGCCGGGCTGGCGACCGCGGCGGGGATTGTTGCCTCGGTCGGAGCGAAGTGTCTGGCTTACGATTCGCTGCTCATGTTGGCCGCGCGATGTCGGACGCCTGACCGGGTCTGGTGCGCCCAACCGGGTCGCCGAGGCGAGGTCTATGCGCGACAATTCGAGCTAACAGAGGGTGGATCGCCAGTGGCTCTGGGCGAGATCGAGGTGTTTCCGGTCTCGGCGATCGGGGAACGAGGCCCCTGGATCGCCGCCGAGGCTCTCGAACTCGGCGAAGCCAGGCGTGTCGCGACAGCTCGCAGCTCTGCTGAGGCGCTCCTGCACCTCGCCGAGCTTGGTGCACCGGCCGAGACGCCCGATCCACTCTACGTCGAAGGCCCGCCTGTCCACACTCAAAACAAGAAGGCTTGAAATGCGGGTTCAGCGGGTGTCGATTCGTCCTCCGCAGCTGGGTGACGCGCGGGTCCTCGCCGAGGCGGAACTGTTGTGCTTTTCGGACCCGTGGCCGCCACAGTTCTTCGTGTCGGAGATTCTTGCCGATGGACGTTTCAACAGGCTACTGGTCAATGCGGGCGGCGACATGGTGGCCTACCTCTTCTGCGCCTGGCAGTACCTCGACCTGCACGTGCTCAAGGTCGCGACATTGCCGCAGTACCGGCGCACCGGGCTCGCACGGCGACTGATGGGCCTTGCTGAGGATCACGGGGTGGAGACTGGTGGCGAATCCCTGACCCTCGAAGTCCGGGTCTCAAACCTCGACGCAATAGCACTTTACGAGGCCCTTGAATACGAGCAAGTTGGTACTCGTGCCAGCTACTACCAGGATGGCGAAGATGCGGTAGTCATGACCAAGAGAATTCTGAATTCGGAATTCTGAATTCGGATTTCCCGCCCGCCCACCCGAGGAATTCAACGGGCATACGATGCGGTGAGCACTCTTCATTCGAGGCAATCGCTCGGGAGGGGTTTATCCCCTCCCGAGCCAACGCGTCACAATCTGTTGATAAACACCGCGAAGAATATCCGCTTGCCCGCCCCCAACGAAGATCGATTCCTCTGGGGTGTTGAGGGAAATTCCTAATTCCTAATTCCTCATTCCTAATTATTCGGTCGTGCCATCTTGTCCGGCCGCACCAACTCATCGAATTCTTCTGCCGTGAGAAGCCCTAATGCGACCGCTGCTTCTTTGAGCGTGATGCCCTCGGCGTGCGCCTTCTTGGCCACCTTTGCCGCGTTGTCGTAGCCGATCTTCGGGTTGAGGGCGGTGACGAGCATCAGGCTGCGGTCGACGAGCTCGGCGATGCGGTCTCGATTCGGTTCGATACCCGACACACATTTGTCGGCAAAGCTGCGGCAGCCATCGCCGAGGAGGCGAATCGACTGTAAGAGGTTGTAGATCATCACGGGTTTGAACACGTTGAGTTGGAGGAATCCACCAGACCCACCGACCGCAATCGCGACATCGTTGCCCATGACCTGAGCGGCGACCATGGCCAGGGCCTCACTTTGGGTCGGGTTGACCTTGCCCGGCATGATCGATGATCCGGGTTCGTTGGCCGGCAGGATGATTTCGGCGAGTCCCGTGCGAGGGCCGGAACCAAGAAGCCGAATGTCGTTGGCGATTTTCATCAGCGAGACAGCGACCGTCTTCAGGGTTCCGCTGGTCTGAACGACAGCGTCGTGGGCGGAGAGTGCTTCGAAGAAGTTTGGTGCTGGCACAAAAGGAAGACCGGTGATTTTGGAAATCTCGGCGGCTGTACGTTCGGCAAATCGAGGATGGGTGTTGAGGCCGGTTCCGACGGCAGTCCCCCCCAGGGCCAGCTCGTAGAGATCTGGGAGGGTTCCATTCACCCTCTCGATGTCTTTTCCGAGCTGGTGGGCCCAGGCTGAAAATTCGTCGCCGAGGGTCAGCGGCACTGCGTCCATGAGGTGGGTACGGCCAATTTTGACGATGCTGTCGAACTCGATCGCCTTCGCAGACAGCTCGTCTCGGAGATGGGTCATTGCTGGCAGCAGGTTGTGGACGATTCGTTCTGCGGCTGCGACGTGCATTGCGGTTGGAAAGGTGTCGTTGGATGACTGGCCCAGGTTGACGTGGTCGTTGGGGTGGACCGGGTCCTTGGAACCGATCTCGCCTCCAGCCACCTCGATCGCGCGGTTGGCAATGACCTCATTGGCGTTCATATTGGTTTGGGTTCCGCTGCCGGTTTGCCAGATCACGAGAGGAAAATGATCGTCGAGCCGGCCATCGATGACTTCTTGAGCCACCCGAGCAATCAAATTGCCGGTTTCCTGACTGAGGACTCCGAGTTCGGCGTTGCTCTTTGCGGCGGCCAGTTTCAGCACTCCGAACGCGCGGATGAGCTCGCGCGGCATGCGCTCGTCGCCGATCTTGAAATTTGCCAGAGAGCGGGCCGTCTGCGCCCCCCAATATCGGTCGAGGGGAACCTCCACCTCGCCCAGGCTGTCCTCTTCGATTCGAGTTGCCATCGTCCTACCTCCGATCATGCATCATAACGCTTGCTCGCCAAAACCTTCCTGAATTGAAGGAATTATGGAACGATCTGTGCAAAAGTTGTAAGATAACGTCATGGGACTGTTGGGAGAAATGCTCGTTGAGCGCGGGGCGATTTCGGTGGAACAACTCCACACCGGCCTCGCAGCGTGTCGCAAAGGCGACGGGCGACTCGGCACATATCTCGTGGACTACGGTTTCATTGATGAGCGCTCGCTGCTTGAGGCGCTTGCAGAACAGCACGGGGTGCCGTTTATCTCGGAGCCCACCCTGGTTGAGTTTTTGGATTCCCTCGATCACGGCTTGATGCCACGTTCGATGTTGAAAGATTTGCGGGTTGTTCCATTCCGCAAGGTCATGGACCGGATTCAGGTGGCGATGAGTAACCCGGCGGACGCCCGTGTCATCGATCGTGTCGCCAATTACACCCAGCTTCACGTTGAGCCCTTCGTGGCCTCGGATCGCACCATTGCGCGGGCGCTCCAAAGGGTCAAGGATGTCGTCCCGGTCGCTGTCGAACCAAAGGAAGACCTTCTGACCGAGGTTGTGGTGGAGCAGAACGGCTACGCCTGGGATGACCTATGGCAACCCCGGATCAATCCTGAGGTCCTCTTGAAGATGCATAGCCGGCCTCGGCCAGCCAGCATGGCGCTGGTGGCCAGTTTCCCCGGGCTGGAACCTGTTGGATCGGGCGAGGGCAGATTGCGCGGCGCTAGAGTCGAGAACACTGAGCTGTACAAGCAGTTCAGTTCAGCGGCAACCGCTGGCGAAATTGGTGAAATGTTGATTCACTACGCCGCCCAACGTCTCGACCGGCTGTGTCTTTTTGCGGTTCATCACGGCAAGGTATCGGGCTGGATGGGGCGTGGGCTGCCACTTGACGCCCCGGATCTTCGGTCATTCTCGGTCTTTGCGGAAATCCCGTCAATTTTCTGGGAACTCGAGGAGAGCGATCAATACATTGGCCCGATCCCAGGCGGTCCGGTCGATGACGATCTGCTGAGAGTGCTTGGCCCGCCATCACCGAACGAAGCCATTCTTTTGCCTCTCAAAATGAAGGGTCGTACCAAGGGGTTTCTGATAGGAGACATTCCGGGCCAGAAGGTGCCGGAAGAGGTGGTGAATGAATTGGTGGCGGCAGCCCGGGCTGGAGGCGAAGCACTCACAGCCATTCTCCGTGGAAGAAACTGATCGAATTTCAACGCCGCTTGCCGGCCTGTGCGACCGGCGGCTATACGGCAGACGACTTTACGGCTTAACGGCTATTCGGCGAGAATTCATCGGCGTGTTTCTGTTGAAGCGTGATGAGGGGTCATCGCAAGCTGGAGATCATTGAACTGGCTGATCAGCTTGTTATTGACGTTGACGAAAACGCGCGGGGACTCCCTGAACCGAGCCTCCGGCGGCTTGGTCGCTTTCATCAGAAAGCGAGTCGGGTTTCACCAATGATTGCCCGTCCTGGCGATGAGCCGTTCTGCCGTATAGCCGTCTACCCGTAAAGCCTCGTTGCCGAATAGCCGTTAAGCCGTAAAGTCGTTCTGCCGTATAGCCGTCTACCCGTAAAGCCTCGTTGCCGCATAGCCGCATAGCCTTGTCGCCGTAACGCCCCCCTCCCAAACCCTATTCAGTCTGTTCCACGTTAAGATAAGGCGATGCAACGTCTGGGAGAGATTCTGCTCGAGCGTGGGGCGATCGCAATTTCCGAACTCCACACCGGTCTCGAGGCCTGTCACTACAGCGGTGGCCGGCTCGGTACTCAGCTTCTCAAATTCGGTTTTGTCGACGAGCACGCTCTACTCGATGCGCTTTCGGAACAACTCGGGGTGCCGTCGGTGTCTGCCTCTATTTTGCGCCGGGCGCCTGACAGTTTACGGCGCATGATTCCATTGCATGTCGCCCGACGTGTCCAGGTCGTGGTGTTTGAAAAGAAAGAGGGAAACCTGGGTGTGGCGATGACGACCCCGAGGAGTCCGCGGGCGATCGAGGAGATTGTGAGTTATGTCGGGCTCGACATCGTGCCCCATGTCGCGACCGAAATCGGGATTCTTACCGCCCTTGCCGAGGTCAAGGAAGAAGAGGCGACGGTCGTAGAGACGAAGAACCCCGAGACTGGTTTTGTCGGTGGCACAGACGAGTGGGACCGATTGTGGACGCCGGCAAAGATGCGATCAACCGATCTCCTGCGAACGGGGTCGGGACAGCGAGACGGCGAGGCGCAACTTGCTTCGACTTTTCCGGGCCTGGCGCCTGTGTTGGAAAGCAGCAGGCCGGGTTCCAGCGGGCCGCTCGATAATGATGTTTATTGCCAGCTTCTGCGTGAGGTCCGAAATCGAGACGAGGTCGGAGATCTCCTGCTACGGCGATCCATCGTGATTCTTGATCGCTGTTTTCTGCTGGCGGTGTACTCGGGCAAAATCGTGGGATGGCTGGTGAAGGGCCCCGGGGTCGTTGTCGATGATGTGCAGTCTTTTGCGTTTCAACAGGATGTGCCGTCAGTCCTCTCCGATGTCAACGGCTCGGACGGGTTCTGGGGGAAGGCCCCTGCCGGTGAGATCAACGAAGCGTTGAAAGAGATCCTCGGCAATCCGGAGCCTGTCGAGATCGGCGCCTTCCCGGTGCTGGTCAAAAACCGTGTGGTGGCGTACCTGGTCGGCGATGCTCCCGGCAGAAACGTGGCTGAGCCCGAACGAAAGAAGCTCGTCGAGGCGACACAAAAGGCCGGGTTGGCGTTCGAAATGTTGATCATGAGGAAGAAGATTTTCGCGTAGCAGCCAGCACCATTTGACGCGTGTTGCAGCTCGGCGACACCGGTGCCACTTTCACAATTGTCATCGGCGCCCGGATGCCCCGAGCGCGCTCCTGACAATTGTGAAGGTGGCACCTGACACACCGAAGCGAGAAGCGCATTGAATCGAGCATCGAGCACCGCGCATCGAGAATCGAGAATCGAGTATCAAGCATCGAGGATCAATCAGCCATCATCTAGGATCGGTCGAATGGGCGGGCAGGCGTATAATCCTTCTTCTGGAGGTACGCGAATGGGCGCAACTGAGAGTTACACCGAAACATTTGTCGAACTGATCCGGAGGGCTTCGACCGAGCTGCCAGCTGATGTGTTGGAAGCGCTCGAGGAGGGGCGAAAGGTCGAGCAGAAAGATGGCCTCGCTGCCATCGCCCTCGATACGATTCTCAACAACGTGGATCTCGCTCGAGAGAGCTCGGCGCCAATCTGCCAGGACACCGGCACACCCGTTGTCTGGGTTCATCACCCGACCGGAGTCAGTACGAGGGGTCTCCAAAATGACTTCACGGCGGCCGTGCGCGAGGCGACGTCCCGCAAGTTCCTCCGTCCAAACGCAGTGAACACCCTTTCGGGATCCAATACCGGAGACGGCGCTGGGCGTGGCATCCCCTTTCTCCACTTCGAGGAATGGGACGAACCGAGGATCGAGGTGAGGATGATACTCAAAGGCGGCGGCAGCGAGAATGTCGGCGCTCAATACAAACTACCGGACGCGAAACTCGGCGCCGGCCGCAACCTCGAGGGAGTCCGTCGGGCGGTGCTCGACGCCGTGGTCGACGCTCAGGGAAAGGGATGTGCGCCGGGGGTGCTGGGAATCTGCGTCGGCGGCGACCGGGTGTCGGCGTTCGAGGAGTCCAAGCGGCAGCTGCTGCGGCCACTCAAGGACACCAATCCGATTCCGGAGCTCGCTGAGCTGGAGGAGCGCCTCCTCAAAGAGGGCAACGAGCTCGGAGTGGGCCCGATGGGTTTCGGAGGCGAGACCACGCTGCTGGGTGTCAAGGCCGGCGTGCTCGATCGTCTCCCGGCGTGCTATTTCGTGACAATTTCCTACATGTGCTGGGCGGCCCGCAAAGCAGCCGTCAGCATCGATCAGGAAGGAGGCGTGACATGGCTGAGCTGAAACTTCCGGTCAGCGAAGAGTCGATCCGCAACCTCAAGGTCGGGGACTTCGTCGAGCTCACCGGGCGCATGATTACTGGCCGCGATACGGCCCATACGTGGTTGATTGAAGATTATCGAGAAGAGGTGGCGCCATACCTCGAGGGCACCGTGATCTATCACTGTGGTCCGGTGGTTGCCGAGAACGACGACGGGAGTTATGACTTTGTCGCTGCCGGCCCCACGACGTCGATTCGCGAGGAGCCCTACCAGGCAGATGTTATAGGCCGCTACGGTCTGCGAGGCGTCATCGGTAAGGGCGGCATGGGCGCCAAAACACTGAAAGGACTTGCCGACCACGGTGCGGTCTACCTGCACGCAGTCGGTGGTGCAGCCCAGGTCCTGGCCCGCGCGATTCCGCGGGTCGAAAAGGTCTTTATGCTGTCGGAGTTCGGAGTGCCCGAGGCGCTTTGGGTGATAGATGTCGAGCGCTTTCCAGTTATGGTCACCATGGATTCGCACGGTCGTTCGCTGCACGACGAGGTGGAGGAACGCTCGAAGGCGAAGCTGAGGGAGTTGCTGGGATTCGCGTGACGGTGCCTGACGGTGCCAGGTGAAACAAAGTTAACAAAGTGGTGAACCCCTCGGGCCGAGGACGGGCCGCCTATGATAGAGCGACCGACAATCGTCGAGGCTCCACTTTGTTAACTTTGTTTCACCTGGCACCGCGTCAAGGACGTAACGGCTTCAGCCTCATCGAGGCCATTGCCGCTCTCACAATCTTTGGCATGGCGGTAGTTGTCGCAGCGGGTTTTCTCGACGCCCACATGAGTGCCGCTCGCCGGCTCGAAGCCCGTTCCGACCTGGTACGGGCTGCCGAGACGGTCCTCGAGAGCGTGCGCGGCGGCACCCTGCCGATGGTTTCGGGTGACGTCGATCTCACCGACGAATTCCAACCCCTTTCGTCGATAAGGGTGCGTACCAAGGTCGTCGTCACGACGATGAGCCCGCTGGGCCTATTTTCAGTCCGAGTCGAGGCGCGGGCGATGGTTCGCTCGGAAGACATGGTGGTCGCCATCACAACCCAGGTTTGGAAACCGTGAACGCTCGCGGCACCTCTCTGGTCGAGCTCCTGGTCGTCCTTGCCCTGTTGAGCGTGATGATCTTGGTTGGGGCTCAGCTGGTAGTGCACTCGATGCAGTTGCTAGGTGCGACCGGCCGTGCCGTGAGCAATCCGCTGGTTGTTCACGTCACATCTCGGCTTCGGCACGATGTCCAGGAGGCGGCGGCCCTGCAACGGGAGGAATCGATCTGGACTGAGGAACCACTGGTGCTGATCAGTCACGAGGGTGCGTTTGTGAGCATTTCGCTCGAAGACGGGAATCTGGTGCGGGCACAGATGGCTGGATCCGGGACGCCTCCTGAACGTCGTGTGATTCTGCGTGGTGTGACCGCGTGGTGGTGGCGCAATCCGGTGGAGGGCGTTGTCGATCTCAACATTACCTATCTGGTCAATCCGGAACCGGAACGACAATCGTCTCGCGATGTCGGATATGGGCTCGAACGACGGCAGGAAAACCTCCGCTTCGCAATTCGCGGCGGTGGGGGAGGCACCAGGTGGTGAGTGGGCGTGAGCGCGGTTCAGCGCTCGTTTTCGCATTGGCGACTCTGACCCTGATTGCGATAACCATCGCTGCAGTCACCGCCGAGATCCAGACTCGCGGCGCGGGCGTCGTGATCGAGGAGCGCTCGGTCCGCCTGACGGCGCTGTCGGACGCTGCAATGGCCGAGACCCTTGCAGAGCTTTCCGAAAAGGGCATAGCTTTTACCGGAGTTGCGGAACGCCCGGTAGAGGGCGGCACGATGTCCAGTTCAGTTCGGATCATCTCTGCCAGGGAGGTCGAGGTCCTGGCCGTCGGCTCCCGCGGTGGTTGGAGCTCGGTGATTCGTGCAAAGGTTTCTTTCGGCAGGGGCCCACGAGTCGTGTGGTGGCAACGAACCCAGGGCCCGGTCCAGTGATCAGTAACCAGTGACCAGTAACCAGCCCCACTCGCGTTTCCGAGCAATTAGCAGGGAAACAATTGTCTTGAGCCGCGGAGCGGCGACAGATGTCATCAGCCGCGGAGCGGCGACAGATGTCCGGGCGGATGGGCTGCGGCAAACGCCGCGGCCAGAAATCTGTCGCCCCTCTGGGGCTTTCTGTTTTTTCTTGCTCGTCCCCTGGGGCTCACGCCCCAGGCTAAATATCTGCCGCGCCTCCGGCGCTCCGTTCAGTCATCAACTCCCTACCCACGATTCCTCGGGAGACAATGAGGAAAACTCTGGGCTGTTGCTCAGTAATTTTCAGTGAACGGTGAACCGTTCCCTCGTCCCGGAGGGGGAGGGTGGTGGGGACTGATCACTGGTTACTTTTTACTGATTCCAAATGTGGCGAGTCAGGAGATCTTGCGCTGCAGCATCTGATTCCTCGGATCGCGCGTTTCGCCGATCGAGGAAATCCGGATCGCGGCCTCCTGGCCTACCGGGCAGCGATTCTCGCAGAGGCCGCAACCGGTACATAGATCGGGTTGGACGGACGGTCTCTGCAGGGTAACGGCTTTACCGTCGCGGCGGGTGATCTCGACGGTCTCCAGCCATACCGCTTTGGGTGAGGTCGGGCACATTTCCTCGCAGACGATGCAGGGGGTCTCCATGCCCCACGGCAGGCAGCGGCCGCGGTTGATGAAGGCAGTGCCGATGGTGACCTCCGCAGGGCCGCCGATCGCCTGTTTGGCCTCTGGTTTAACGGTGGTGATGGCCTCGGTCGGGCACACCTCGCCGCAGCGTATGCAGGAGGGCTCGCACCACCCGCGGCGCATATCGAGGATCGGCGTGAACAGTCCTTCAACCCCGGTTTTTCCGATATCCGAGCGGATGACGCCGGTCGGGCACGACGCCGAACATGCTCCACAGGTTATGCAGCGCGAAAGAAACGATTCTTCCGCAAGTGCTCCGGGAGGTCTGATGGCGTCATGGGCGCTTCCCTCACCTCCGCTGCCGGCGGCGCGAAGCACCGGTGCGAACGCGGCCGAACCGGCCACGGTCAGCAGGAAGCGCCGCCTGCCCACATCGAGCGCCGGCATCGGCGTCGGGCCTGCGGTCTTCGCGACGCCATAGTGCAGGCTCTCCTCGGCGCACGAGCCGAGACAGTTGAGGCAGACGTGACACTCGCTGACCCGATGTTTGTCGAGGGGTTCGTCCGCCCCCTGACATGCAAAGACGCACAAAGTGCAGCCGGTGCATGAGCCCGAATCATCGCGGTGGATTCTAAGCGGTGCGAGCCGCGCAAAGACACCCATGAGAGCGCCGAGTGGACAAACACCGCGGCAGAAGAATCGGGGCATCCATGCCGACAACAGGAGGATGGTCGCGAAAAGGCCGAAGGACACCCAGCCGGCTGGTGAGAGGCCACCGTGCCACAAGGGCCGGATTCCGGAAGCAAAGGCCCGGTGGAGGAGGGGGATGGGGTCGAGCCAACCGATGTGATTCGTTCCGAGCGCCGCCCACGTGAGAAGCACAGTGAGGATGATGTACTTGATTGAGAACCATCGGCGATAGCGGTTGATCTTTGGCAGCTTGCGCCGCTCCGGTCCTGCGATCCATGACACCACGTGCTGCAGTGTCCCGAGCGGGCAGATCCAACCACAGAAGAAACGGCCCAGCACGGCAGTGAGGGCGAGTACCGCCAGCCCGAGCCAGGTCCATCCGACGACCGTCCAGTCGGACAGCGCGGTGCCGATTGCTGTCAGTGGATCGAGTGCCAGGAGTATCGATGCCACCGAGGCGGGTACCCGCGGTTCGGCGAGACCCCAGAACAACGAGACGAATCCAAGCAGGAATGAAGCTTGAACCACGATTCGCAGATGGCGGGCGCGAGGCCGAATCATCGCGTCGAGTCCTCTGGATTCGTCTCGAATTCTGAATTCTGAATTTTGAATTCTGAATTCCTATCGACCCCCCCGAGAACATCACTTCCATCCAGGTCAGGTAGGCTGAATTCCGAATTCCGAATTCCGAATTCCGAATTCATATTTGTGATTCCACCGTGACAGACTGCCAGTCCGACGTGCCAAGGCCAAGGCGCGCTGCAATCGCGATGTGCGGGAGTTGTTCGGGGCCGAGATCCATGAGGTTGGCGCCCCATGCGTCGGCCGCAACCGGATCGGTCGCTACCGCGATGCAATCTGCCGGGTTGACCAGCGCCAGTGAGCCCCCAGTCGGCCCACCGCCCGTGAGAATCCGGGTGGCGTCGATAATTGTGAGGGTGGGGCGAAAAGCCGCGCCGAGCTCGGCGCAGACCTGAGCAATTCGCTGATGGAGATTTGGCCGTCGGCCGACCACCGCACCGAACCAGTTTTTCATTCCCAGGGTTGCTTGCGACAGGGAGTGGTGCTTGACCACCGGGACGTTGATCACCCGGTCCGCCTCGGCAATAGGTTTCAGGACCTCCCACGGCCCGAGTATCGTTCCTCCGAGATCGAGTTTCACCGTTCCCGTGTTGCGTTGGTGGGCGGTCGCCCCTCCCGCGTCGCGGGCTGCTTTTTCGATGCCCGAACGGGTAAAGGCTCGGCCGGGATCGTGGCACGAGTTGTCGACAACGGTCACCGACGAGGCACCTGCCGAGAGGCACTGACGGACCAACTCACCGATCAACTCTGGATTGGTGTTGGCGGCCTGCTCTGGCGAGCGGTCCCACGCGCAGTTGGGTTTGATGGCAACCCGTTCGTCGGGTTTCACGAAGGCTTTGATGCCGCCCAGAGAGGCAAGAGCCAGGCGGAGGTTGGCGGTCGGCCCTTCGCCGCAAGCGGTTGCCAGTGTGCCTGGAGCGTCCGGATCGAACCGCCAGTCTCGTGGCCGGGGCAGCGATTCGACTGATGGCGGTTGATGACGGCCGGGCCGGTTCGAAAAACCGAGACCGAGGCCGGCCAGCGCCATCCCCGCTACCGCGGGTGGAAGCCACTGCCGAAGGACCTCTCGGCGCCCGACCTGGCGGTACTGGTCGATCACGGGGAGTTTTTGATCACTCATACGTTTTCAGTTTAACCTGCCACCGATCCGATTCTCGATACTCGATCACTCTTGTCCAAGAAAGCGTCTCGGGAAGCCGACTCAGATTTGACTGGCGGAGGCATTGCAGCGGCAGGTACAGTGGCAGCCACCAGCGACAGCAATCAGCGTCAGCGATCAGAGGCCGCGGCAGCGACAGCATCCAGTCTGACTGGGATAAATAACTGAAATCATGACCTTGGGTTGAGCAATCGCCAGGTCATGGCACGGACCTGATCGAAGGCCTTCATGACGTCACGGGCGGCTGTCTGACTGATCGCCCCGGCGTGCGCGAGGAGCTTCAAGTGGCTGTCGACCTCTTTGGCCGAGGCGTAGGCGATTCTCCAGTGGTTCGAGCGGTCCCTTCCGACCCGGCCGTGCCCTTCTGCGAGGTTAGCTGGAACCGAGCTTGCCGACCGGATCACCTGATCGGCAATCGGCTTCAGAGGAGCGGGAACCCTCATCACCAGCTTGATCGCGATTCCTGCTGCTTCGAGGGCTATCGTATGGGCAATGAGGTTTGGCTTCGTGGCGGCGTTGGACATGGTCACCTCCGGGTCGTTACTGGCGCGCAGGGCGCGCCGTGACTCACCCTCACCAGCCAGTGGCCGTAAGCCAACCACCCTCACTCTCGAAGACCCCCATCGCAACGGCCACGGATGGCTGCTGAGGGCGAGTTCATCCCCTATTTGTCGTCCCGAAGGTAATCTTGGCGGCTCATCGACCCGGAGGTGATCATGCCGGCGTCACGGGAAATCTGACGCCAGATCCGGGGTTGACACCCCGGGCTATCCATCTGTCGCCGCTCCGCGGCTCGGCGTTGTGCTGCCCCCGACGCGGTCGCTGATGGCTGGCGCTGTTTCCTGACGCTGTCGCGAATCTGCGCGCTCCGGGGGCTTTCACGGAAAATCTGACGCCAGATCCGGGGTTGACACCCCGGGCTATCCATCTGTCGCCGCTTTGCGGCTCGGCGTGGTGCTGCACCCGACGCGGGCGCTGATGGCTGGCGCTGTTCCCTGCCGCTGCCCCCTGATTGCTGCCGCTGCCGTCTGTGGATTTGTTTTGGACAGCAGTGATACTAGATGCTCGATAATCGATTCTCAGTCCGCCAATCCTCTCAGAGACTTCGAATCGCGGACTTCCGTACACCCGCACGGAATCCACGATCGGAATACAACCCCTATCTACGAGTATCTAGTATCGAGTATCGAGTATCGAGTATCGAGAAACGAGAATCGAGCCCCGTGTACAATGCCCGTCACCGAAAAATCTCTGGAAATGAGGCGAAAAAATGAGCAAGACACTGATCGGATGTGGTCTGGCGGTCCTCGGGCTGGTTGTCCTGGTCGCATTGATGGTAAGTGGCGTATATAACAACCTCGTAGGCCTCGAAGAAGGGGTAGATGCGGCCTGGGGACAGGTCGAAAACGTTTATCAACGAAGGGCAGACCTCATCCCGAACCTGGTGGCGACGGTCAAGGGCGCCGCGGATTTTGAACAGGAAACTCTGCAGAACGTCGTCGAAGCCCGCGCCAAGGTCGGCCAGATGAACATCGAAGGGGCGCCGACCGCGGCCCAGATGCAATCTTTCCAGGCCAATCAGGATGCGCTGTCCTCCGCTCTTTCGAGGTTGTTGGTGGTGGTGGAACGATACCCGGACCTCAAAGCAGTGCAGGCATTCCGCGACTTTCAAGTTCAGCTCGAAGGGACAGAAAACCGAATCGCGGTCGAACGAAACCGATACAACGAGGCGGCGCGTGGCTACAACACTGCTCGGCGCCGATTCCCGGCGGTTCTCATTGCCGGTTTCATGGGGTTCGAGGACAAGGGATACTTCGAATCGAAGCCCGGTGCTGAGGAACCGCCTGAGGTTGAGTTCTGATGATCGGAGTCTGAGGATTTCGGTTGATGCGACCCCGCACTCTCTTTTCTGAAGCTGATCTCGAGGCCATCCGGAAGGCGACCGCCGCCGGGGAGTCCCGGACTGCGGGAGAGATCGTTCCGTACATCGTCGAGCGTGTCGTCGACCGCGATACGGCCCGATGGCGCGGTGCAGCCCTCGGTGCCCTTGGCGCCACACTCATTGCTGGACTCGGCAACGCCTTCGGTGATTTCTGGGGCGGATTCGGGGTGTGGTGGATCACCCTGCCGGCGGTTGTCGGCGCCGGATTGGGATATCTGGTTTCGGGGTTTGACGCTGTCGGCCGGCGCCTGATTCCAGAAGACCAGATCGACCGCTGGGTCCACCTCCGGGCCAAGGCGGCCTTCCTCGAGGAGGAGGTCTTCGCGACCCGTGATCGGACCGGGATCCTGGTTTTCCTGGCTCTCTTCGAACACCGGGCGGTGATCCTCGCCGACGAAGCTATTCACCGTGCTGTGCCGCAGGGTGAGTGGCAGGGCCTGGTTGATGATTTGATCGTGGGTATCAAGGCCAAGCGAGCGGCCGCAGCCCTGGTCGAGGCGATCACACGCTGTGGCGGGCTGCTCGAGGAATACAGGGTTGAACGACGGCCCGATGACGAGGATGAGCTGCCCGACGCGCCGCGGATCAGGGAAAGATGATGGGCGGCTCGAGGCGTCTTTTGACTCTTGGTTGGCGAATCCCAGGTAGGAGATTCGAGACACGAGATTTGAGATCCACCCGCCCAACTCCCGGCCTCGAGCACCGGCCTTGTCTCGCATCTCGCATCTCGTATCTTGCGCCGGGCCTTTTGTTCCTGCTGGGGGCGTTGACGTTGGCATCGGGCGCTTCGGCGTTGGAAGTGCCCTACCTTGCCGGCCGGGTCAACGACCAGGCGAGCCTGCTCGAAGACGGATTCGAAGCTCAGCTCGAGGAGCGCCTCCGCATCCTGGAAGAGGAGACCGGGGCCCAGGTGGCGGTTCTAACGATTTCGACGCTCGACGGCGACCCCATCGAGGATTTTTCGATGCGGGTGGTCGACACCTGGAAGCTTGGTCGAGAGGACGCCGATGACGGCGTGCTGATCCTGATCGTACGCGACGACCGCAGGATGCGCATCGAGGTTGGGTACGGCCTCGAAGGCGTCCTCACCGATGCGCAAAGCGGCCGCATCATCGATCGCCTCATGGCACCGAAGTTCCGCGAGGGAGATTTCAACGGAGGCGTCGGCGCCGCGGTCGAAGCAGTATCGTCTGCAATCCGCGGCGAGGCGGTGGATCTTCCCGAGAAACAACCGCGATCGAGCGGCTTCAATCCGGCCAGCTTCATCTTCTTGCTGATCTTCGGTCTGCCATTCATAGGCACCGCCTTGACGGCCCGAGGTGCGGCGGGGTGGATCGTGGGGATCTTCCTGATTCCATTTTTCTTCGCGTTTTCGGCGGCGATTTTCGGAGTTACGATCGGAAAGATCGTCGCGATCGCGTGGACGATTGCGTTCCCCGCGCTGCGTCTCATTCTGCCGAAGACGGGGGCAGGTACGGGAACCGGTACACGAGGCGGGACCTTCTGGGGGCCATTCATCGGCGGCGGAGGAGGAGGCGGCGGTTTCTCCGGGGGTGGTTTTTCGGGTGGCGGCGGGAGTTTTGGGGGCGGCGGCGCAAGCGGGGGCTGGTAGCCAGAAGCGCGCACTGAGAAGCTGGACACCTCGCGAAAAACCCTGCTCCAACGAAAGATCCTTAACGAAGGGAACGCTCCACCCCCCATCCTCGGGACTATTCCGTGTTACGATTCATGGTCAATTCACCGATACATAGAGCCACATCGGTCATCGTCAACTGGGTCGCCGGGCGACCCCCATCTACCGGGAGGTACAGCATGTCAGTCGCAAAAGTCACCGAAATCAGCTGCACGTCGAGTGAGAGCTTCGAAGATGCAATCGCAAAAGGTATCGAAAGAGCGGACAAAACTCTGGACAAGGTCAAAGGCGCCTGGGTGAGTGAAATGAAGGTTGAAGTCGAAGACGGGAAAGTGACCGCCTATAGGGTGAACTTGAAGGTCACCTTCGTCCTCAAGGGCTGAGGACCATGGCAGATTCATCCGACCTTCTCGGGTCCTTGATGGGACAGCTGGGCGACGGCGGTATCACCGAGATTGCGCGATCCGTCGGCGTCAGTGGCTCTGATGTCACCAACGTTCTGGGTGGCGCACTGCCCGCGATCATGGTCGGACTCACCCGCAACAGCTCGTCGAGCGATGGCGCCGCAGGGCTGCTCGGTGCGCTTGACCGGGACCATGACGGCAGCGTTCTCGACGATGTGATGGGATATCTCGGCGGCGGCGGTGATCTGTCCTCCGGTGCGGGGATCCTCGGTCACGTGCTCGGCGGACGTCAGTCGTCAATTGAGTCGGCAGTCAGCAAGTCGAGTGGTGTTGACCTCGCCTCGGTCGGTAAGATCATGGCGATGGTTGCGCCCCTGATCATGGGTGCGCTTGGCAAGGCCAAAAGGCAACAGGGCCTGGATGCCTCGGGCCTGGCGGCCGCCCTCGGCCAGGAGGAGAAAGCTGCCCGCCAGACGTCGTCGTCGGCGGTGGATATGTTCACCCGGATGCTCGACAGCGACGGTGATGGCGATCCCATGGACGACATCGTCAAAATGGGATCGGGTCTGCTTGGCGGTCTGCTCAAGAACTAGAGCTGGCGCCCCCCGGGCGCTGGAAGTACATCATTGATATCGGGCTCATCGGCCTCGGGAACTGAAACGTCCTCGAGATCGATGGTGCCCGATTTTTCGACTTTGAGTTTCTTGGTTCCGAACGCGCCCTGCGTAAAAAGGCCGCCGCGGACGCCGTATGAAATTTCCTTGTCGTTGTTCTGGAAGATGTCCTTGAGTCTGAGGAGGGCGGACGCGTTGTTCATGTGGAAGATCACGTCGACGACGTGCGAGTCGAGGCGATCAACGGTGAAAGATTCCTTCGACGTGCCGGTGCCGACCTTCTTGTCCTCGAGATAAAGCTTGAATGACGCTCCCTCGATCGTGAACGCCTCTGGGTTCGGGTTGGTGATCCTGAGCTTCGCCACCAGCGTGGTTTCGAAAACAGTCACTTCGGTCACCTTGAGGTTGGCGAGAGTCACATCGAGGGGCTCGATGGAACCCATGGATGTGCAGCCCAGCGTACCGGTGACGAGCAAGGTCGCGACAACCAGATTTGACCATAGCCGTCGGGAGCCCACTTCAAGGTATCTGTACCGAGTTTTGGTCTGAGAGTCGAGAGAGCGCATGATCGATCCTTCCGGGGAAGCCACGAATTCAATGCGGTCCGAGTTCACGCTTCCGAGTTGGTGTGCGGATTATACGGCAGGTCGCGAAGTCTCGAACGCTTTCGAGACGATCTGGTACGATGGTCGACCAGTCCATTTGGAGGAGGAGTCGATGGCAGCAAAGTTCGAGGTCTTCAAGGGAAAAGGTGGAGATTTCCGGTTCCGGCTCAAGGCCGCCAACGGCAAAGTGGTTGCCAATGGCCAGGGCTACAAGTCCAAGGACGCCTGCCTGAAGGGCATCGAGTCGATCAAGAAAAACGCCAGGGGGGCCTCGGTCGTCGTCACCGATACCTGAGGTCTGGCGTACCGAAGCTATCGTGTCCTCGCTTGCTCGGTCCTCGATTTGCGCTACGACACACCGACTGACCGGAACATGGACAATGGATAACACAACCCCTTGAGTGCTGTCTGCGGGGTTTTTCATAGAAAAGGGAGCAGGGCCAACGCCGCGGGCATCGACTCCATGCTTGAAACGATGGCCGACCGTTCACCTGATGGCAGAACGGCTCGTTGCTCAGGGACGGTTGGCCTCGGTCACGGCGCGCTCCACACGACACCGGAATCGCTCGATGAGGCACTGCCGCTCGCGACCTCCGAAGGCCTCCTCATCACCGGCGATCTCAGGATTGACAACCGTTCGGAACTGCTCCGCGATCTGTCGATTGATTCTGCCGACGGCCGCGAGGTAGGGGACGCCGAGCTCGTGCTCAGGACTTACAGGCGTAGGGGGATCGAGACGCCGAAGCGGCTGCTAGGCGCCTTTGCATTCGCCATCTGGGACCCTCGATCAAGCGAAATGTTCTGCGCCCGAGACCATTTCGGGGCCAAACCATTCGTCTACCACCTGTCCCCTGATCTCTTCGTCTTTGCCTCCGAGGAGAATGGTGTGCTGGCTGGGCCCGGCGTTCCTCGCCGGGTCAACGAGGCCCGGGTTGCCGATTTCCTGGTGTCCGAGCTCGAGGGCATAGACCACACCAGCACTTTCTATCTCGATCTGTTGAGGCTGCCGCCCTCTCACATATTGATCGTGCGCCGTGACAGCTACCGCCTTAACAGGTACTGGAGCCCCGATCCGAGTTACGAGCTGCACCTTGCAGACGACGAGGAGTACGTCGAAGCCTTCCACCATACCCTCCAGCAGGCAGTCGGGGCCTGCCTCCGAAGCTCCACGCAGCCGGCTGTGATGCTGAGTGGCGGTATCGACTCCGGCGCCGTCGCGGCGTTTGCGACGGAGTTACGCCAGCAGTCCGGAGGGCCTCGCGTGCAAACCCTCTCCGCGATCGATGACGAAGACCAGGATTGCGAGGAGTCAGCATGTATTCGAGCATCGATTGAGATGCTCGGGGCGCGCGCCGACATCGTCAACCCGGCATATGTTCGATCTTTGTCGCCTGAAAGACGACGTTCGATTCTGGATTGTGGCAACCCATTCGACAGAGCGATGACCGTACCGGATCTCTTGTACGAAAAGGCGCAGAGCTCTGGTGCCAGGGTGGTGCTCGACGGCGTCGATGGTGATGTCGTGATGTCGCTGGGCGGAACACATATCGCCCACCTTCTCAGAAGGGGCCGCGTGTTGCGCGCCTTGAGGGAAGCGAATGCTCTGAGCGACCGAGTCGACGGAGCGTCACCGTGGCGCGCGCTGGCGGCAGGGGGCCTGAGTGCATTCTCCCCGACCGCCCGTAGACTCCTGGAACGGAGATTCAGGGGTCGTTCCCATCCGGCCGACGGTGCGATCGCAGACAGCATCATCAACCCCGATTTCGCGCGTCGAATTGACCTCGCTGAACGGCTCGAGCACCATGATCGAAACAGGTGGTTTGTGGCTTCCGGTGATGCCAGACGCGACCAGGGAGCGAATCTCCTCCACCCTTACGTGGCGGTGGGGCTGGAGCGCTACGACAGGGTGGCCTCGAAATGGGGAATTGACGTGCGTCACCCTCTCTTCGACCTCCAGTTGGTGGAATTGTGTCTCTCCTTGCCGTGGCATTTGAAAATCAGGAATGGGTGGACAAAGTACATCCTCCGTCGTGCGACCCAGGGAGTGCTTCCTGAGCAAGTTCGCTGGCGTCGAAACAACGCAAACGTCATGTCTCTCTTCACGTCGATGGTTGTCGCGTGTGAACGGTCCTTCGCACAGCAAATCATAGAGAATCATGCCGGTGCGCTTGGAGCTTACGTGGATATCGACGCAGTTCGCACCGCCTGTGTGCGTCTTGAAGAGCATCCGAATTGGCTGGACGAGCTGCACCTTTGTGAAGCGGTGGCGCTTGCCCTCTGGTTTGGACGCACGCCGCTATGACTGACGGGTTGGTGCCCGCGTCACGATTCGTCTCAGTTTCGTAAGATCCGGATGAAGAGACCTCTTTTGATATAGTTGCCGGGTGAGCAGGAAGAACCGAACCGATGAATGTGGGCTGGGAACGGGACGTGATTCCGAGCTGGATGAAGGCCGCCGTGAGCGGCGCCCGTATCGACGTCCTCAAATCGTGACCCGCGGCAAAATTGAGGCGATGGTCGCCGGCGGTAGCGGAAACGCGCGAGAGGGCGGCAACCCAAATCCGGCCAGGTGGCGTCCGTAGCGATCGAAACCAGATGCAGCGGGGTGCGAGACTGACAGGGAGTGTCAGGTCACCAGCTCCATGGATCCACACCCAAATTTCGGATTTCGGATTTCGGATTTGCCTTCGGCCTCGCTCAGGACAAGCCTGTGGGGCCTGGGAAAAGGCGCGCTTATGACCGGTTCACAGATCCCTCGGCTCGCTTCGCTCGCTCGGGATGACAGAGTGGGGGTCGCTTCGCTCCTTCGGTCGGAATGACATGTGGGGCAGGCCCCATCAGAGTGGCTGGCCGAATTCGCGTGGGGCGGTCGGAAATTCCTCATTCCTAATTCCTAATTCTGAATTCCGGCCGGTCTTCCGGCCGGCCGATATGCTACCTTTGCATTGCTCTACGCGGGGTCGGAATCTGGGATCGGTTTTCTCGGTTATTTGATCGGAATGGGGTTGGGCGATGTCGGGTCAAAATATGAGACTGAGACGGCTTCAATACAACTTTGCGGCGTTCGTGGCCGTCATTTGTTTGGGAGCAGGCGGTGCCCGGGCACAGCTTGCGGAGCAGGTACCGGAGGTGCTCGAGGAGGTTGGTGTGACCGAGCACCTCAACGCCAAATTGCCTCTCGATCTCGAGTTCCGGGACGAGGGGGGTAACTGGGTCGAGCTTGGAAGTTTCTTCGACGGCACGCGACCCGTGATTCTGACCCTCAACTACTACCGGTGCCCGATGCTCTGCGGACTGATGCTGAACGGGGTGGTTGATGGCCTCGCGGAAATGTCCTGGACCCCAGGTGCGGAGTTCGAAATCGTCACGATCAGCATCAATCCGCTCGAGACCCCAGAGCTTGCGCAAGCCAAGAAACAGAACTATATGAACCGCCTCGAGCGGCCGGCGGCGGCGAGGGGCTGGCACTTCATGACCGGACGTGAGCTCGAGATCAAGCGCCTGGCCGAGACCCTGGGCTTTTCCTACACCTACGATCCGGTTTCGCAGGAGTACGCACACGCAGCGGCGATCTTTGTCTGCACACCCGACGGGAAGGTCGCCCGTTACCTCTACGGGATCGAGTATCCCGCCAAGCGGCTCAAGTTTGCGTTGCTCGAAGCAGCCGAAGGAAGAGTCGGTTCTGCACTTGACCAACTGATCCTCTACTGCTATCACTACGACCCAACAAATCGCCGCTACACACCGGTCGCCATGAACATCATGCGGGTTGGAGGCGGCGCTACCGCGTCGATTCTCGCGGTCGCTCTCGGCATGTTCTGGCTGGCCGAGTGGAGGCGAAAGAAAAGAACCGACAGGAAAATGAAGGATACGGCTGCATGATGGCTCTCAATCTGGCACAAATGCTTTTCGCACGGATCGCGATGGCGCCCGATCCCGAGGACGGTAGTTTTTGGATGCCGCCCCAGGTCTCCACGGTGGCGCAAAGCGTCGATTGGCTCTTCAATTTTATCCTCGCGATCTCGGTCTTTTTCTTCATCCTCATCACCCTCGTGATGGTGATCTTTGTTCTGAAATACCGGCGACGTGAGGGTCAGACCGCGCAGGCGTCGCCGAGCCACAACCTGCCGCTCGAGCTCACCTGGACGGCGATTCCGCTGGTCTTGGTGATCATCATTTTCTTCTTCGGCTTCAAGGGCTTCCTCGACATGGCGACGCCTCCCGCGAACGCCTACGAGGTCCTGGTAGAAGGCCAGAAGTGGAACTGGTCCTTTACCTATCCGAATGGATATGTGGACGAAAACCTTCACGTGCCGGTCGACCGGCCGGTCCAGCTCGTGATGTCGTCGGCCGATGTCATTCACAGCCTCTACGTGCCGGCCTTCCGCATCAAAATGGACGTGGTCCCCGGGCGTTACTCGAAGGCCTGGTTCGAGGCGACCCAACCGGGAGAGTACGACCTCTTCTGCGCCGAATACTGTGGCACCTCGCACTCGGATATGTTGGCGATGGTCATCGTTCACCCGCCGGGTGAGTTCGAAACCTGGCTCGAGAAGGCCTCTAACTTTCTCGAGACCATGTCACCGGTCGATGCCGGTCGCAAGCTCTTCCAGGTGCGGGGCTGCACCCAGTGTCACAGCGTGGACGGCTCGGCAAAGACCGGACCGACGCTCTTGGGCGTCTTCGGCCGGACCGAACAGATGGCGGACGGATCGTCCCTCGTCGTTGACGAGAATTACATTAGGGAGTCGATTCTCGAACCCAACGCCCGCGTCGTTGCCGGCTTCGAGCCCGTGATGCCGACCTATCAAGGCCGGCTCAAAGACGCAGAAATCATGGCGATCATTGAGTATCTGAAAGCGCCCACAGGGGCCTCGCAGGAGGAGTAGCTGCTGATGGCTGAAGCGACTTCGGCTCCGGGCGGCGACGCAATCGTCGACCACACCGCGAGCGACGACAATTACCTCACGCACGGCAAGGGGATCCTTTCCTGGCTCTTTACCCTCGATCACAAACGGATCGCGGTGATGTACCTGGTGGCAATCCTGTCGTCATTCTTCCTCGGTGGAGTCTTCGCCCTGGTCCTGCGCACGGAGCTGTGGACGCCGGGCCAGACGATCATGACCGCCGACACCTACAACAAGATGTTCACGCTGCACGGCGCGGTGATGATCTTTCTCTTCATCATTCCAGGGATCCCGGCGACCCTTGGGAACTTTGTGCTGCCGCTGATGCTCGGGGCCAAGGATGTGGCCCTGCCGCGCCTCAACCTGGCCAGCTTCTGGCTGTGGCTGACCGGTGCCACGGTCGCGGTGGCCTCGATCGTTATCGGCGCCGTGGACACGGGATGGACGTTCTACACCCCGTATTCGACCACAACGACCACAGCGGTGACCGCCATGACGCTGGGGGCGTTCATCCTCGGCTTCTCGTCGATCTTCACTGGCCTCAACTTCATCGTTACCATCCACAAGATGCGCCCCGAAGGGATGACGTGGTTCCGCATGCCTCTCTTCCTGTGGGGCATCTACTCCACCGCCATCATTCAGGTGCTGGCGACGCCGGTGCTCGGGATCACCCTCCTCCTTCTGGTGGCCGAGCGCACCCTCGGTGTCGGTATCTTCGATCCGGCGTTGGGCGGCGATCCGGTCCTCTATCAGCACTTCTTCTGGTTCTACTCCCACCCCGCGGTCTACATCATGATTCTGCCCGCGATGGCGATCATGAGCGAGCTCATCTCGGTCTTCTCCGGCAAGCACATCTTTGGCTACAAGTTCATCGCCTGGTCGTCGATCGCCATTGCACTCCTCAGCTTTCTGGTGTGGGGCCACCACATGTTCACCAGCGGCCAATCGGGGCTGATGAATATGATCTTCTCTGCACTGACCTTCTCAGTCGCGATTCCATCGGCGGTCAAGGTCTTTAACTGGTTGGCGACAATGTACAAGGGCTCGATCCGGCTTGCAGCGCCAATGCTCTACGCCTTGTCCTTCCTCTTCCTCTTTGCCATCGGCGGGCTGACGGGCCTCTTCCTCGGCTCGCTTTCGACCGACATCCACCTCCATGACACCTATTTCGTGGTCGCCCATTTTCACTATGTGATGTTCGGCGGTACGGTGATCGCCTTTCTCGGCGGTATCCACTACTGGTGGCCGAAGATGTTCGGCCGCATGTACTCGGAGCGTTGGGCGCAGTTGTCCGCATTTCTGATCTTCGTCGGTTTCAACCTCACCTTTTTCACCCAGTTCGTGATGGGAAGCCACGGTATGCCGCGGCGCTACTACAACTACCTCGAGCGATTTACCGCCTATCACCAGGCGTCAACAGTGGGTTCGTTCGTTCTTGCCCTCGGCTTCTTCATCATGGCCGGCTATCTCTTGCACTCGTTGGTGGGTGGCGAAAAGGCACCGGCGAACCCCTGGGGCGGAGCGACCCTGGAGTGGGAGACGACCTCGCCGCCGGCCTACTATAATTTCAAGCACGACATGCAGGCCGGTGACCCCTACGATCTGGACGCCCTGAAATGGGATCCCCAGATCAACGGCTATGTGCGCAAGGACCCGCGTTCGACGCTCCTCTCCTCGGGGGAGGCGAGCTGATGTCCGATCATGAGCACGCCTCGGGTGACGGTCTGGCCGTCGAACACCACTTCGAGAACGCAGACCAGCAGTACCAGTCGGCGAAGCTTGGAATGTGGATCTTCCTCGGAACCGAGATCCTCTTCTTCGGGGGTCTTTTTGTCGCCTACTCGGTCTATCGAGCGAATCATCCGGAAATCTTCGTTTTCGGACACCACTTCCTCGACAAGAACCTGGGCGCCCTCAATACGGTCATCCTGATCTGCAGCTCGCTGACTGCCGCGTGGGCCGTACGGGCGGCACAGCTTCGGCAGATCGGCATGCTCAAGCTGATGATCCTGTTGACCATTCTTTGCGCCTTTGGATTCATGGGTGTCAAGAGCGTCGAATACAACGGCAAGTGGAAGCACGGCCTCCTGTGGGCCGGTCAGTACGACCCGCACCTCGAGGATCACGGAGAGACTTCACACGACATCGCCGGTGAGGAACTCGCTGACGAGGCCCACGTCGAGATCGTCACAGAGGAGGCGGTTGTCGAGGTGAGCCCGGCACAACCGGCTGCCGACCCCGATCGTTCCACAATCGCACCGGCGGCGGAAGGGCCGGCGGGTCTGGCCGTCCCGGACTCCGGCGTGGCTGAAGACGCGGGCATCGAGGTCGAGCCGGCCAACGCGCAGACCTACTTCTCGATCTACTTTCTGCTGACAGGTCTTCACGGCATCCACGTCCTCGGTGGCATTGGCGCCTTCATCTGGCTCCTGCTCTGCGCCCGCCGCGGCGATTTCGACAGCGGCCATTTCACCCGAGTCGACATGGTTGCGCTCTACTGGCACTTGGTGGATCTGATCTGGATTTACCTCTTCCTGCTTCTGTACCTGATTTGATGAGGGGTTGAGAATGAGCGAGCACGATTCCTCTGTTGTTCATGTTTCTTCGGTGAAGCTTTTACTGATCGTGTGGGTCGCCCTCATGATCGGGACCTGGCTCACGGTCTCCGCCTCAAATATCGACCTCGGCTTCCTCAATATCTGGGTCGGTCTCGCCATCGCCACCGCCAAGGCGTTGTTGGTCGGGCTCTACTACATGCACCTGCGCTGGGACAAACCGTTCAACTCCTTCGTCTTTCTGGGCGCTTTCTTTTTCCTCTTGCTGTTCATTGGCTTTGCAATGATGGATTCCGCGCATTACCAGCCCAACCTCATCCCGGGTTACTCCCCGGGTATGGGTGACTAGCGCCCATATGGACGACGGACGGGGAAAAGATTCGAATCACCCGGATCGTACAGAGTTCATGACCTCGGCCACTCCGCCGGCAGCATTCCGTCGGATGGGGATGTGGCTGCTTCTGGCGTCGCTCGGCATGCTCTTTGGTGCGAGTCTGGTCGGTTTTCTGATTCTCCGGATGCGGGCCGAACAATGGCCGCCGCCGGGTACGCCGCCATTGCCCGGTGGGCTATGGGTCAGCACCGGACTCCTGATCGTTCTCAGTCTGGCGCTGGTGATGGCTGTTCGCTCCACCCGCGCTGGGCGATTGTCCGTCCTCAACCGGATGCTTGGAGTCTCGGTCCTGTTGGCGGTAGCATTTCTCGTCGCGCAGGCCTCGAACTGGATGCAAATGGCAGCCAACAAGGTTCTGCCGGACCAGAGCCTGTTTGTCTGGTTCTTCTACCTCCTGACCATCCTGCACGCGGCGCACGTTCTCTTTGGTGTGGTGCCGCTGGTCCTGGTCACCCTCCGTGCCCGAGCCGGGCGCTACACCCCTGAAGACTACGAGACCATCCATCTCGTAGGGATGTACTGGCACTTCCTGCTGGTCACCTGGGTTGCGATCGTCATCGCACTTCTCATCTGAGCCCGCCCAACATCCCAGTTTGCCCACAGATCACCCAGATAGACCCAGATCCGCTCATCGAAAAGAAACGCAGAGGCGCAAAGACGCAGAGGCGCAGAGAGGCGGAAGCTGAGCGTGAAAGGCGGTCGCGCTTATTGACGGCAGAACGACAGGCAATCGGATCGCCTGTCGCCGGTGAGAAGCCGGCCACCTCCGAAAGCAAGCTTTCCTCGATGTCCGACTTCGCACCGGCCGACGTGCCCGAGGCACGTCGGTTCTGCCTTTTGAGTGGAGGAGGGGTGCACTCCACCACTACTGAATAGAAATGAGAGGTGGCGAGGCCTGCGCTTGCAGAGCGCAGGCCGCTGGGCCGGGACATCGCGACAAGCGCTCGTGTTTGAAGCGATGACCCGGCCCAGCGGTTACCGGCCGTCATGGGACGGCCGGTACCTCGCCGTACGGAGAAGTCTCCGACAACTCTCTCTGCGCCTCCGCGCCTCTGCGTCTCTGCGTTGAAGGCTGGGCGGGTCGATGGATTTGTGTTGCTCTGTGGGCTTTGTTACTCGAGCGTCGGTAGCCCCAGTTGCTTGGCGTTCACGATGCTCGGTGCGGCCCTGGGCGCCTTGCCCTCGATGAATTCCAGAATCCTGCTCGGATCCGTCGAGACCGGCCAGCCCCGCAAGATGGCGGCCACGTTCGAGGCTGCGAGGGTAGCCATTCCTTGCCGGGTCCACCCTGTAGCCGACGCGATGTGCGGCACCATCACCACATTCTTCAATCTGCTCAGACCTGGCTTCATTTTCGGCTCGTCCTCGAAAACGTCTAATCCGGCCTTGAATTCCGGGTTCTGCTTACAGTGCGCCACCAGGGCCGCTTCGTCGATCACGGGTCCGCGTGCCGTGTTGACCAGGATCGCGTTCTTTCTCATCAGGCGGAGCCGTTTCGCGTTGATCAGGTGGTGGGTCGTCTCGTTCAGCAACGGGTGAAGGCTGATCACATCGGCGTTCTTGAATACCTCTTCCACACTCGTCGCACGGGTCACCGTCACGGGCGCTTCGCCATGCGCCCTCAGGAGTTTCGAGTAATCACGAAAGTATTTCTCCACGCCGCGGTTCTGATCGAGGTCGAAATAGATGAAATCCATCTTGAAGCCTTCGACCATCATCTTCGCGTACGCGGCCCCAATGCGCCCTGCGCCAATCACACCGACAGTCTTCCGGGTGAGCATCTCTCCAAGGAACAACGTTGGAAGCCAGCCCTCGTAATTGCCGCCGCGCATATAGACATCGGCCTCGGGGATCCGCCTGGCGGCAGAAAACGTGAGGGCGACGGCCATCTCCGCAGTAGTTTCGGTCAGCACTCCGGGGGTGTTGCCGACCGGAATTCTTCTCTTCGTTGCCGCATCGACATCCACATTGTTGTAACCCACCGCGTAGTTGCTGTACGCGGTTCCTCCCGCTTTCTGCAGGGCCGCGAACAGGGCGTCTCCCCAGTCCTCAGTCAATTGCCCAATCACGCCGTCGCAACGGTTGCCAATGGCAGCCTTGATCTCGCTCACTCTCAGGATCCGGGTTCCAGTCCCATATTCGACCCTTGCGCCCGCCTGGGCGAGGATCTTCAGCCAACGCTCGCCCGGCAGCTCCTTCGTCACCACGACCCGCCTCTTACCCGAGTGGTTGTGAACCTTCCAACCTTTTGCAGTCAATGTCGAGTCTCCCTTTTGCCCAAGTCTAACGATAAACAACCTCAGCCGTTTCAGTCAGCCGCGACGCAGGGCCTTGAACACGGCGGGAATCGCCGCGACCTGGAGTGCCGCAAGCCCCCAGGCGGTGGCGGTGAGACCGGCCCAGGGTAAGGCAATGATTCCGACAACCAGGGCACCGGCGGCGGCGCCAGCCTCATCGGCTGCGAACGCGTTCCCTGCCCCACGTCGGCTCGCCAGACCGCTGAGCGCTGTCAGGCCGGGGAACGCCATCCCGGTCAACCCTCCGCCAGCGATCAGCAATACCGGCACAGCGGCAAGTGGGAAATGGATGGCAACACCTCCGGCGATCAGCAGCGACAGAGCAGCGCCGGCGGCCAGCGCAAGGGGCAGCCGGCGCGCGGGTTGGGACCACCTGCAGGCGAGTCCGGCTCCGCCGGCGAGTCCGGCCATGAATAATGCGGTGAGGACGCCGATTTCCGAGTAGACAGAACCGCGGGTCGCCTGCCAGGTTGCGATTAGAAGCAACCACCAGCCCATCGAACAAAAACCAACCGCGGCGGCAGTGGAAAAAACCGGGGGACGGCGCCAAAAGCTCATCGCCAGAAGACAGAGGACCGCGATGCCGAGTGCGATAGCCAGAGGCCAGCTTCCGCGGTGCTCGAGATCCAAAACGAGCGACAAGACAGCAGGCTTCGACCGAGCTTCGTGCAGCCCACCCGCCAGCATCACCGCCCTCGGGTGAGAAATGGTGTTGATTCGCGCCGTGCGTTCGAGCCTTGCGCGAAGAGTCGCAGCCCTTTCAGGGTCGAGGAACAACGGAATCATCTCGGGGATCAGCTCCGAGCTTTCGAGACCACGGCTCCGCAACCGTTCGCCGAGACTATCCGAATCGAAATCGAGCCGGGCGTCGGGACCACCTGCGATGAGCAGGATCTCTCCGCCCGGCAGAGCGGTGAGTTGCGGAAAGACTTCTCGCAGGGTGGCCGCGAGCGTCGCGACCAACTGGCCCGCGGCGCCGCCGAGGTAGGTGTCGGAGACCGCGACCCGCATAACGAGAATGCCGTCCGGATTCATGTGAGTGCGGCATCGGCGCAGAAACTCCAGGGTCCGGGTTCGATTTCGTCTGAGGGTCGTCGGGTTGCCGTCGTGAAGAATCACGAGATCCCACGGGCCAGAGCTCGACATCGCGCGTAGAGGATCTGAAGTCACCGGCTGCACGTGTGGTTTCAGGAGTGCCTCGGCCACATCGACCCCGTACCAGGTGGGGAGATTGCTGAGCAGCACGGGGTCTTCCTCCACGACAACCAGGCTTTCGACCGGATGGCGTGCCATGGCTTCGACTGAACCGTCGGCGACACAGCCGATGGCGAACACCCGGGATGGTGACGGGTGGAGAAGCATTGCCAGATGAGCGCGCGGCAGGGTTTCGTAAGGGTCTGGGTAGGACGCAAGCAGGCGACCGTCAGCGAATATGGCGGTCGGCGGACCGTCACTGACCTCGAGCCGCTGTAGGCGTGTTTCTTTCCAGTCATGAAGTTCTCCGGGGTTGCCGGACCAGACCCAACCGGCCTGGGCCAGAGAGTTTGCAGCAATCGGTGCCAACAGGATCCCGGCAACCATGACAACGAAAGCGAATGCCCGGCTTCGGCGCCAAATCGTTGCGGCGGTCACCACCGCAAACGTGAAGCATAGAGCGACTGTCGTGCCGAATCCCATCAGGATCACGCTCAGCACAGTTCCGCCGGCGAGCATTCCTGTCGCTTCGATCGCGTAGGCTTTTCCACCGCCCGACACCCCCAGCCCTTCGGCGAGGATCGGGAACGCGAGGCCGCCGGCGAAGGCGGTCGGTGAGACGGCCAAAATCCACAACCAGATGGCGCTGGCGGTGGTCAGGGTTTCTCCGGATGCGGCGCCAACCAGGGCTGGGGCGGCTCTGAAGAGCACGATGCCGAGAAGGGCGATAGCGAGCACAAGTACGGGCAGGATCCGAGCGAGTCGCTCTGAACCTTTTGCTGATCCGATCCTCGAGCCGAGGCCCATCCCGAACAGCCACAGCGCCATCACGGTGCCCCAGGCGATCTCGGAGCCGCCCATTGCGGCCATCGCTTCGCGGAGTAACAGGGCCTGTGCAACGACGGTGGCGACGCCGAGAAGGAAGAGGGTTCCCCTCGGATCGGCGGCGCGTTGTGGTGAGCTCACGCCCTCATTATGGCGCACGAAGGAGTGACCAGTATCCAGTATCCAGTAACCAGTTCGAATTTTGCAGCGCCCGACTGATTACTGGTCACTGATTACTGGTTACTTGCAGCGCTACGCGAGATCCTCCAGGACCGCGGCGAGATGCTTATAGAACTTCTGCACCGAGGAGATCTGGACCTTTTCCTCAGGTGAGTGCGCGTTTTCGATCTGCGGACCGATCGACACGACATCCATCCCCGGGACCTTTTCGATCAGCAGCCCGCACTCGAGCCCAGCGTGGATCGCCTTGAGCTCTGGCTCGTTGCCAAAAAGCTTTTTGTAGACGGCGCACGTTCTCTGGACGATAGGTGAGCTGGGGTTAGGCTTCCACCCGGGGTAAGCGTCTTCGATGTGGACCTCGGCTCCGGCCTGTCTGAAGATGGAATCCACCTGACGGCGAACCGCGAACAACGCCGGCATGACCGAGGAGCGATAGGAGACATTGACCTCTGCGTGGTCACCATGGTTCTTGACCACGGCGAGGTTGTTGGAAGTCTCGACCAGACCTGGGACGTCTCTCGACATGGAGAGAACACCGTGTGGCAGACCGTCGAGGACCCTGAGGAGGCGGTCGCGGGCGTGAACGTTGAGCACCATGCGCCGCGATTCGTCGTCATCGAGTTCTTCCACCGCAACCGCGAGATCGGGGTCTGACGGCCCAAACTCTTCGAGGAAGTCCTTGGCGCATGCCTCGGCCGTGCTCTTCAGTGCGTCAACCTTGGGTTTATCCACCCGACACACGGCAAAGGCCTCGCGAGGGATGGCGTTGTGTTTGTCGCCACCGTCGATCGACACCAGGTCGAGCTCCATGCCCTCGTCGATGGCTGCGAGCAGGACTCTGGTGGTGAGCTTGATGGCGTTGCCGCGATTTTCGATGATGTTGAGCCCCGAGTGACCACCGCGAAGCCCTGTCACGGAGATCTTCATCGGTACCGAACCGAGTGACGCTGTGCGGCGGGCAGTTTTGAGGTTCGCGATCGTGTCGGCGCCGCCGGCGCAACCGATGTAAACGGCCCCATCCTCTTCGGTGTCGAGGTTGAGCATGATGCGACCGCTGACGATCGCCGGGTCGAGGTCCTTGGCGCCGGTTAGGCCCGTTTCCTCGTCAATGGTGCATAGCAGCTCCAGTGGGCCATGGACCACTTCGGGGTCATCGGCCATTGCCATGGCGGCGGCGACGCCGATGCCGTTGTCGGCGCCGAGCGTCGTTCCCTTGGCTTTGACCCAGTCGCCGTCGACCTCGACCTCGATGCCCTGGGTCATGAAGTCGTGTTCGATGTCGGAGTTCTTCTCACAGACCATATCGAGGTGACCCTGAAGAATGATGGTGGGGGCGTTTTCATGGCCGGGAGTGGCAGGAACCTTGATGCTCAAGCTGCCGGCTGCGTCCTGGAGAACGTTGAATCCACGGTCGGCAGCCCAGCTTTTGACGCCCTCGACGATCTTCTCTTCGTGCTTTGATGGGCGGGGGATCTGACGGATGGTGTCGAAGTGCTGCCACAGGAGTTTCGGCTCGAGGGATTCCAGGGGACTGCTCATAGTAGGGCCTCCAGTTGTTGGTTGGGCCGGCCACGCGGACCGGCTCCAGCATGATACCGGATCTCGATGCAGGATGCAGGATCCAGGATGCATGATCACTGCTGTCCAAAACAAATCCACAGGTGACGTTGCGCATCTGATAACACAAGGGTTACGGGTCGGTTTTCGGCCTTTCCAAGGCGAGGTTCCCTTCAACCAACTGATGCTGTCCAAGGCGCGGGCGACCGCGACAGTTAACAGCGGCAGTATTCAGCGGCAGCGACAGGGAGCAGCGTCAGGAAACAGCGCCAGCCATCAGCGACCGCGTCGGGGGCAGCACAACGCCGAGCCGCGGAGCGGCGACAGATGGATAGCCCGGGGTGTCAACCCCGGATCTGGCGTCAGATTTCCCGTGACGCCGGCATGATCACCTCCGGGTCGATGAGCCGCCAAGATTACCTTCGGGACGACAAATAGGGGATGAACTCGCCCTCAGCAGCCATCCGTGGCCGTTGCGATGGGGGTCTTCGAGAGTGAGGGTGGTTGGCTTACGGCCACTGGCTGGTGAGGGTGAGTCACGGCGCGCCCTGCGCGCCAGTAACGACCCGGAGGTGACCATGTCCAACGCCGCCACGAAGCCAAACCTCATTGCCCATACGATAGCCCTCGAAGCAGCAGGAATCGCGATCAAGCTGGTGATGAGGGTTCCCGCTCCTCTGAAGCCGATTGCCGATCAGGTGATCCGGTCGGCTAGCTCGGTTCCAGCTAACCTCGCAGAAGGGCACGGCCGGGTCGGACGGGACCGGTCGAACCACTGGAGAATCGCCTACGCCTCGGCCAAAGAGGTCGACAGCCACTTGAAGCTCCTCGCGCACGCCGGGGCGATCAGTCAGACAGCCGCCCGTGACGTCATGAAGGCCTTCGATCAGGTCCGTGCCATGACCTGGCGATTGCTCAACCCAAGGTCATGATTTCAGTTATTTATCCCAGTCAGACTGGATGCTGTCGCTGTGTGGCTGCCACTGCACCTGCCGCTGCAATGCCTCCGCCAGTCAAATCTGAGTCGGCTTCCCGAGACGCTGTCTTGGACAAGAGTGATCTAGTATCCAGTATCCAGGATAAACCCGGCCACTCAGAATACCCGCAGATCACGCAGATAAATACCCGGACCTTTTGTGATGCTATCTCCGTCATCTGCGGGCAAATTGTGGTGGGTGGGTGAAAATCCGAAATTCGAAATTCGAAATCCGAAATTCCAGCTAGGGCGGGTGCGTCAGATCAGCGCTTGGAGAATCTCCACCGCGGTCAAAGCCCCGCCCACGCGTAACCCATCCGCCATCATCGTCAGCGCCAGCTGAGTGCCGTCCGGCGAAAGCGAGGGCGGCGTCACGACAACGTGATCCCGATCGGTGACCGAGTCCAGGCTGAGTGGAAGCGAGCCGATCTCGATCCCTTCGGCCTGCTCGAGCACGTCCCGAACGGCGCTGGAATCGATCCGATGATCGAAGCTCAAGCTCAGGTGCGCCATGTGGCCGTGGAAGGAGCCGGAAAGGGTGCGGGTGATCGCCAGCGGCAGATTGGGGAGAATCAGCGAGGCATCCTCCTGGAGATTGTCGCTGTCTACTGCAACCGCGTTGAACGCGAGGACGTGCCCTTGGATACGGTCGGCGGGCTGATTGCCCTGCATGCGTTGAGCCCCCTGGCGGGCGAGAATTTCGACCGCCTCGCGGCCGTACCCCGATGCAGGGTCGATGACCGCCAATGAACCGCCGAGGGCACCGAGGTGGGACACGACTTCGACGACACGCGATGTCCCGAAGAGGGCGGGGTGGGCAACTCGTAGCTGGCGCGAGTCGGGCCCGACGTCTCCGATCGATGGGGTGGTGCGATCGCGCAGGTTTTCGAAAGCGGTGAGGTCGAGGAGGATCGTCTCTGGGTTGTTGTCGAGATATGCGAGCAGGTGCTCGTGGCGAGAGGACCACCCATCGGAGGCGATGACGATGGCGTCGGCGCCGATGAAATCGTCGGGTCCTTCTACGGGTGGGACCAGAGCGGGCCCTTCGATCATGTCCGCGATTTGATGTTCCTCGTCGAGGTCGGTATGGCGGAAATCCCACTCGCCGACGGTGCCGCCGAGTTGTTTGGAAGAGCGTAGGAGTTCGCGGCCCCTGAGGGTCAGAGGATCAAGAATCAGTATTTTCGATGACACTGGCGGTATCTCCAGGGGTTGAAATCGGCTCTTCGGCTGCGCCCGGTTTGTGGCGGACCTTTCGGGTCAGGACCGTGAACGGCGCCGAGAGAATGTAGAAGGCGGCAAACACCGACAGGAAGTGAGGCGTCAGGGTGATGAGCGAGAACGCGAGGGCAATCAGAAAGAGGGTCGGGGCGGGCCATTTCTTGCGCAGGTTGACCCCCTTGAAAGAAGGGTAGGGGAGGTTGGAGACCATCAGCAACGAGAGGCCGAGGACAAAGGCCACGACCACCGGGATGAATGCCGGGTGTGTGACCGGTGTCGGCGAGGTCAGGGCCAACATCGCGATGGAGCCGGCTCCGGCCGGAATCGGCAGTCCGATGAAATCGAGGGAATCGCTGTCGGTTGCCGAAAACCTCGCCAACCGAATCGAACCCGCGACCAGGAAGAGAAACGCCACCGCCATTCCGACTCGCGGTACTTCCCAGAGTCCCCATTGAAAGGCGAGCAGGGCAGGAGCGACTCCGAATGAGGTGACGTCGGCCAGCGAGTCGAACTCCTCTCCAAACTGGGTCACGGTTCCAGTCAGGCGAGCGATACGACCGTCGAGCACGTCAGCAAAAATGGCGATCAGAATCAGGATTGAGGCACGTTCGAACTGACCACGGCTCGAGGCCACGATCGATAGAAAACCGCAGAAGATGTTTGCTACCGTGAAGAGCGAAGGAATGAGGTAGAAGCCTCTGCGTTTGCCCAACGTGGCATTTCTCTTCTTGACGGGCGGAGGCTTCATGACGACGCGTCTCCGGCGAACTCGGCAATCGCCGATTCGCCAGCCCGAACGCGGTCTCCCTCTTCGACAAGAATGGTTACCTCATCAGGTAGAAAGACATCCACTCGGGAACCATAGCGGATCAAACCGATTCGGTCACCTCGGAGAATGGAATCGCCTAGATTGTGATCGAATACGATGCGCCGGGCCACCAGACCCGCGATCTGTTTGAGAGCGATCCGCCCCTGAGGTCCATCCCAGACCGAGAGATTCTGTTCGTTCTCGAGAGATGCTTTGTCTTTGAATGCCGAGAATTTTCGGCCCTTGTTGTAGCTGTACTCGGTGAGGGTGCCGTCGATCGCGGCCCGATTGACATGGACGTTGAAGACCGACATGAATATGCTGATCTGCTTCGGAAGTCCCCGCTGGACCATCTCTGAGGGCGCGGGACAGACCTTGATGACCTTGCCATCGGCCGGCGCGCAGGCGGTGCCTGGGCCGAAACTGCAACTCCGTCGTGGATTTCGGAAGAAGAAGAGCGCGAAGAGGCCCAGCGCCATCAAAAGAACGCCGACCGGGGGCCAGCCGACGATCCAAAAAATCGCGCCGGCGAATAGTGGAATCACAGCGAAGGGCCACCCCTCCGGGGCAATCATCAGTAAATCCTCGCCAGATTTCTAGGAGGCCGTCCGACGGAGGCGCTCCATCTGGTCTTTGAGGTACAGCTTGAGCTTTTTGAGACGTTTCTCTTCGATCTCCTCGTCGGGCGTCAAGAACGCCCTGCTTCGCAGTTCCTCGAGCCGGCGCTCGTGGTCCTGGTGCTGCAGTTGGAGATCTTCAATTGTGAGAGAGCTCTGCTCAACCTGCTCCTGATTGGCGCTCATTCTGACCCTCCAATGTAAGTGACGTACACCTTCCATCGTATCACCTGTGAAAGCACGTCACAACGGGGAAATATTCCCCTTCAAACCCGTGCCCGAGCCCCTGCCCCTGCCCGCGCCCAAACGTTGAATTGTGCAGACAATGACCGACCATTTGGAGCGCTTGCCCGCTTCGATGACACCGGTGCCACTTTCACAATTGTCACAGGCGCGCCGACGCTCCGAGCGAGCTGCTGACAATTGTGAAGGTGGCACCTGACTCGCCGATGCGAGAAGCGCTCATCGGGTCAGTAATACGGTCGATAACCCAAATCCTGGTCCTCAATGGGCCCTTTTTGCTTGAGTTCATCGATACCGACAACAGCCTCGTCGCGGGTCGTGAAAACCATTTCGTGCTGACGACTCATGATCAGCGCTTGTTTCGGGCACGCGTCAACGCAGAATCCGCAGAAGACGCATCGCAGGAGGTCGATTTCGAAACTGACCGGGATCTTTTCCCACTCGACGGTTGCTTCCGGATCCTCGTCCGCGACAATCGTGATGCAGTCGGCTGGACAGGCCGTTTCGCACATGTAGCAGGCGACGCAGCGCAGCGAGCCGTCATCCTTTGTGGTGAGGATGTGGCGACCGCGCATTCGCTCCGAGTACTGGCGGACTTCTTCAGGATACTGGATGGTGGCGACGTCTCGTTGTCCGAAAAGGTTGCGCAGGAAGTGACGCCCGGTGACCATCAGCCCCTTGAAGATTGGTCCGAGATTGGTCCACTCGCCAAAGCCCTTCCGTGGCCGGTCGACGTTGACGGTCGTTACGGGCCTCATCGGTCGAGCTCCCCGGCGATGATGTTGAGGCTCGACAGGATGGCAATGGCATCCGGCACAAGGCAGCCTTCGAGCAGATGCGAATATGCCTGGAAGATGGCGAAACACGGTGGCCGAACCTTGATTCGGTAGGGTTTGCCTTCGCCATCCGACACCAGGTAGTAACCGAGCTCGCCGTTGGCCCCTTCGGTCGCCGAGTAGGCGGCGCCGGCCGGCACCTTGACGCCTTCATAAATCAGTTTGAAATGCCAGATCAAGGACTCCATCTCGGAGTAGACCTTTGGTTTGGGCGGCAATGCGGCGTGGTGGTTGTCTGTGATCACTGGTCCGTCGGGGAGGTTATCGATAGCCTGTTTGATGATCCGAAGACTCTGCCGCATCTCTTCCATGCGCACGAGGTAGCGCGCGTAGCTATCGCCGGTCGAGGCGATCGGGACGTCGAATTCGTAATTTTCATAACCGAGATAGGGTCGGGCGCGACGCAGATCGTACGGCACTCCGCATGCCCGCAGGCAGGGACCCGTCCAACCCCAGGCCAGCGCCTCCTCGGCCGAGAGAACGCCGATGCCCTCGGTGCGGCCGCGAAAGATGCGGTTGGTCGTGACGAGTTTGTCGACGTCGTCAATGAACTTGGGAATGTAACCGAGCAGGTATCGAACCTGTTCCTCGAAATCGGTGGGAACCTCGTGTGCCAGCCCGCCGATCCGCGCGTAGGACACGGTCAAACGTCCGCCGGCGCACGACTCGAGAAGGGTGTAGATTTCTTCCCGGGGCTGAAAAAAGTACCAGAAGTTGGTGAGGGCGCCGATATCGACCAGGGTCGCGCCGAGGCAAACCGCGTGGTCCATGATGCGCGAGAACTCTGACAAAATCACCCGCACGACCTGGGCCCGCGGCGGCGCTTCGATGCCAAGCATCTGCTCGACCCCCAGCGCGTAGCCGACCCCGTTGATCATGCTCGAGCAGTAGTTGAGGCGGTCGGTGTATGGGATCACCTCGCTCCAGCCGTGGGTTTCAGACATTTTTTCGAAACATCGGTGGAGGTAGCCGATTTCGCACTCGGCCCTGGTGATGACCTCACCGTCGAGTCGAGCCACGATACGAAGTGTCCCGTGGGTTGCCGGATGAGATGGTCCGATGTTGATGATCTGGGTCTCGAACTGATCCTCGTCGTCTGTTTCGGTGGCCCAGTCGGGAACAAAGGTCTCGGCCTCAGTCAAAACCCATCGTTTTTCGGGGTCGTAGTCCTTGCGCAGAGGGTGACCCTGGAATGCCTCATGGGTGAGGATTCGACGAAGGTTGGGGTGGCCATCGAATCGTATGCCCATGAGATCCCAGGTTTCGCGCTCGAACCAATCGGCAGCTTTCCAGATTCCGTAGGCGGTCGGGACCCGCGGATCCTCCTCGTCAAGCGGAACCCGAACCCTGATCCGGTGGCCTTTGTCGAGGCTGGTGAGGTGATAGACGACCTCGAAACGCTGGTCGTTCTCCGGGTAGTCGACGCCGCAGACGTCCAGCAAAAGGTTGCAATCGAATTCCGGGCGATCGCGGAGGGCGCGTAAGACCTCGATAACTCGGCTTCTGTCGGTGGTGATCTCGGTGAAACCGTCGGCCGCAGTTACGACGGACAGTTTCTCGTGATTCGGCAGGAACTTTGCCAACGGATTGGGAGACGACTCAAGCTTTGAGACGGTCATACTGTGTCTCTCCCTTTTGGATCAGTTCCTGGAGCTTGAAGATCCCCTCCATCAACGCCTCCGGTGTCGGGGGACAACCGGGAACGTAGACATCGACCGGGATGAACTCGTCGACGCCCTGGACCACGTGATAGGCGCGATAAAATCCCCCGGTACATGCGCAAGCACCCATTGACACGACGTACTTCGGTTCCGCCATTTGGTCGTACACACGTTTGACAACCGGAGCCATCTTGTCGGTGATGGTCCCGGCAACGATCATCATGTCTGACTGCCGGGGCGAGAAGCGCACGACCTCGGCGCCGAATCGCGCAAGGTCGTAATGCGACGAAACCGTCGACATGAACTCGATCGCACAGCAGGCGGTGCCAAAGGGCAGAGGCCACAGGCTGTTCTTCCGAGCCCAAGCGAGCATTGCGGCGAGCTTGGTCGTGAGCAGCGCGGAGCTGCCGTCTGGTTGACGCATGCCGCCTCCTCAGTCATTGCGAGATCGAAGTCGCGTTCGCATTATACCGATGCCGGATCTTATCGGTTCGACATGAACTAGAACCCTTTGAAGATTGGAAAACATTGCATTTCGGACCTTTGCGTGATAATTTTTTAATAGTGTGACCATTGCGCGTGGGGTCGTTAACCTCTTCGAATCAGCGGGGTTCGCACGTTTTGCGACGGCTTCGGGTGCTTATTGCAAGGAGAGGCTGAATGGAGAAGCGACTGTTCGTTGGCAACCTTCCCTACAGCGTCGGCGAGAGCGAACTCGAAGCCGCATTCGCAGAACACGGCACCGTGGTGAGCACGGTGGTGATCCGTGACGATGATTCGGGTCGGTCACGCGGCTTTGGATTCATTGAAATGGAGACCGACGAGATGGCTGAAAGCGCCGCGGGCGCACTCGATGGATTTGAGATCGATGGCCGTCGCCTTCGGGTCAACCTCGCGCAACCGAAGAACAACAATCATCAGCGGCGCTCTGATTTTGGAGAGCGTTGGTAGAGTCAGTGAGGGCGCAGACGAAAAAGTCCCGCTTTCGCGGGGCTTTTTCATTTCTTGGAGCTTTTAGCCCAACCTCCTGCAAAACCCCCCGCCTACAACTGAATTCAGAAAGGGAGGGGATAAACCCCTCCCCTACAAAGAAAACGAGAACGTAGGGGCGGGGTTTACCCCCGCCCGCAATCCTCTTAGAAATTGTAAGAAAACCCTCCGGCCAGCTGGACGCTCGAAAGATCGATGGTGCCGAAACCGGAGAAATCCTTGTTGAGCTCGTCCTCGGACCAGCGATATCGACCCTCGAAGAAGAAACTCCAACGTTGACTGAGCCGAAAATCGAGACCGGCGAGAGCGAAGAGCTCCCACGTCAAGCCGTCCGCACGGTAGTTGCCGAAGAAAATGGGCAGGCTCTCCTCGTCGGAAAAGTCGATGAAGTAGCCCTCCTCGCGGAATTGCCACCACAATAGACCTCCGCCGGCGCCTATATACGGACGAACACTGTTGCGCCCAAACCGCAGGACATAGGCGGCGGTCAGATCGGAGAGATCGAGCGATGTTGTATGGCTGACGTCCTGACCGTCTGCATCCACCCAGTCCCGATAGGCGAGAGTGGATTTCCCGTTGTAGAAGCTGACGCCAAAGAGGACACCGCCATAGCGTGAAGTACGCCACAGGTAGTCGGTACCGAAAACAAGATCGTCGAAACTGGACGCCGAACCGTCGAAGTCGAGAAAGTAGTCGTCCCAGAATTGGGAATCGCATCTCGGCTCAGAGATCCCCATGAAAAAGCGCCAGGATCCGAAGTCGCCGGGCCTCCAGTTGCCCTGAGCTTCAGCGCTGGCAGTCCACAGACAGGTGACGAAGATGAAGAGGGCGAGGACTCGGTATTTTTGGTAGCGCATCTGACCTCCTTTTGCCCGGTCGGCTTGGGTGTCCCGGACACTGTACCGCGATATATAGCAACATCGATGCCACACGTCAGATGCGCAAAGAAGGCGCCTTTCGGAGCGGAATTTTCGTGGTGCCCGTTGCGAAGCGATGCCAAGTGACATCTGGAGGAGACACAATGGCTCGAATTGAGCACCATTTGACGCGCGTTGCTGCTTCGTCGACTCCGGTGCCACTCTTCACATTGTTTGCCCTCAAGGCGTTCCTGGTATTGGTGGCGCCGATCTCAAACAATGTGAAGGGTGGCACCCTGCACGCCGAAGCGAGATGAGAGACCAAGCTTGCAACTCGAATCCAGCATCTCGCATCCTAAATCAATCGTCTTGCAGGAGTGTAGTTTTCATTTCAATTCCCTCCTACACGCGTTCCGGTAGGATGGCGGCGGAGGCGTCAATGATTGACCGAATAATTCACGGTGAGGTCCACGAGCTGCGGCTGAACCGGCCGCCGGTCAACGCTCTGTCCCCCGATCTCCTGAGGTTACTTGCAGACGAGGTTCGCCGGTCGCCGACCCACGGTGCACGAGCGCTGATCCTGTCGGGCAGGGAAGGGATGTTCTCGGCTGGTTTAGACGTGCCGTTTCTCTTCGAGCTTGACCAGGACGAGCTGGGTCGAGCACTGGCAGCGTTTTTCGACGCGATCGAGTCGTTGGCGGCCTCCGCGGTGCCGGTTGCTGCGGCGATTACGGGCCACAGCCCTGCGGGTGGCGCGGTCCTGTCGCTGTGTTGCGACCGGCGGGTGATGGCCGAGGGCGATTACACCATTGGCCTGAGTGAGGTACGCATCGGTATTCCAGTTCCCAGGGTCGTGGCCGACCTGGCGACACGCGCTGTTGGGCGCCGAGTCGGCGAGGCGTTGTGCGTATCCGGAAGGCTTCTCAATCCAGTCGAAGCCCTCGAGGTTGGTTTCGTCGACGAGCTCGCCCCGGTTGGAGGAGTCGTTACGGCGGCGCGCCGCTGGTGCGAGCACATCATCGAGGCGCCCGAAAAAGCGCTTGCCGAAACCAGATCCGTTCTTCGTCGCGACCTGTTCGAATCGATCCAAAATCACAGCCAAAACGATGTCAACCGCCTCGTAGACCAGTGGTTCCAACCCGAACTTCAGACCGCGATGAGGGACCTCGTGACCCGTCTCAAAGCCGACTGAACGGCGAAATAGGAATTAGGAATTCGGAATGAGGAATTCGGAATTCTGAATTCTGAATTCGGATTTCATCCGCCCGCCCCCCGGGACGCTATTCGGCTATACGGCTCGACGGCTATACGGGCAGCCCACCCACCCTTGACAAGAACGGAAGGTGACCGATCGTTTCGATCCTGCATCCGTGCATCCTGCATCCTGCATCCTGCATCCTGCATCCTGCATCGAGTATCGAGTGCCGAGTAATCGCAACCCAAAGCGCATAACTCAAAACTCAAAACTCAAAACTCGCCCTTTCATTGGACCGCTGTTGGGATTCGTCCGGGTCAGATACAATGACCGGGACTTTCGCCTTGGAGGACCGATGAAGATCCCTTCTCTCGTCTTGAAGCAGCTCTATACCTACGGAAGTCTGGAGAACACACCCGATGGTGTGGTCTTCAGTCTCAAGAACCGCCTCAGCGACGCAGTCGTCACCGGGATCAAAGAGATCAAGGTCGACAAGCAGTCGGTCCCGCTCGATTCCCTCGAGTTTTCGATGGGTGAAAAGATTTTTTTACCCGGAGAGGTGAGCGCGGACAGCCCGATCGAATTTCCCCTGGCGAAGATCATGACAGTGTTGTGGAAGGGGCAGAGCCTCGAGATCGGGAAACACACCGTCGCGGTGAGTTTTGAGTCGACCCCGTTCGGCAAGCTCTCGTTCTCGGTCAAGGATTCGATCCGCGAGACGAAAGAAGAGCGGGTCAAGGTGCCGTACGATCGGGAGGACGACTATAGCGCTGAGATTATCAGCGAGAGACAGGAGTTTTCGCGGTCCTTTTCCGGCGCCGGTTTCGAGCACGTCTCGAAGTTCTCCTTCGAACCGGAAGAGACCAAAGGCAATATCGAAAGCTTTGTCGGCGTCGCGCAAGTGCCGATTGGCCTCGCTGGACCGATCAAAGTCAACGGCGAACACGCGCAGGGTGAGTTTCTGGTCCCGTTGGCGACCACCGAGGGCACACTGGTGGCCTCGTACAACCGCGGCATCAAGGTGATCAACCTGTCGGGTGGAGTCACCTGTACGGTGTCAGACGATCGCATGCAGCGGGCGCCAGTCTTCGTCTTCGAGTCGGCGCGGGAGGCGAGGGGATTTCGCGACTGGGTGACTGATCACCTGGACGAGATCACCCAGGCTGCGGAGGCAACCTCAAGCGTGGCCAAGCTCCTGGATATCGACATGTTCCTGGCGAGCCGTTTTGCCTATCTCCGATTCAATTACTTTACCGGCGATGCCGCCGGCCAGAACATGGTCGGGCGCGCCACCTTTGCCGCCTGCTCGTGGATTCTGGACAACGTCGACAACGTCGAGCGTTTCTATCTCGAATCGAATCTCGCAACCGACAAGAAGCACTCGCAGATCAACATCATGCGGACCCGCGGCAAGAGGGTGATCGCGGAGGCGGTCGTCAGTCGCGACGTTCTGGTGCAGCACATGCGAGTCGAACCTGAAAGCCTCCAGTACCACTCTCAGATCTCCAACGTCGGTTCGTTCCTGTCGGGCGCCAACAACAACGGAGCACATTCGCCTAACGGCATCACGGCCATGTTCATAGCGACCGGGCAGGACGTCGCCAACGTCGCCGAGTCGTCGGCGGGTATTCTTTACACCGAACTCAGACCGGACGGTGATCTCTACATGTCCTTGACCATCCCCTCGCTGATTGTTGCGACTTTCGGCGGCGGCACAGGCCTTCCCACCCAGCGCGAGTGCCTGGAGCTGATGGGATGCGTCGGAAAGGGCAAGGTCAAGAAATTGGCGGAGATCATCGCTGGAGTGGCGCTGGCCGGCGAAATTTCGCTCGGTTCGGCGATCTCTTCGCTCGACTGGGTGTCGAGCCACGAGAAGTACGGTCGCAATCGCTGATGACCGGCCCGGCGCCTCAATGACCGAAGAAACGCCGTCGTCGGGCCCTGCTCCCAGGGTGCCGCGGGCGCCGGAACCGCGCCGTCGGAAGGGTCGGCGTGCTTACATCAATATTCCGGGTCTCGCCCGCCGCGGTCGCGCCACCGTCAGCCAGGTCATCGCGTTGTTGTTTGGCGGCTATGTTTCTTCGGTGGAGGTCAGTCGGCGTCGCGGAGGACGGGGAATTCTATTCCGGCTTCGTGCGATGTCGGCCTGGATCATCCGCAGATTCCTTAACAAGGACATCGTCAGCAAACCCTTCCCGGTCCAGCTCCGGATGCGGCTCGAAATCCTCGGCCCCACCTACGTCAAATTGGGTCAGATCTTGAGCCTGCGCCAGGACATTCTCCCGGACATCGTGACTTCCGAGCTTCGGAACCTTCTTTCTGACCTCCCGCCGGTGGCGTACGAGGAGATCCATGCGATCGTCGAGGCCGATCTCGGCCGGCCGGTCGATGAAATATTCGCCGAGGTGGATAAGGTGCCGCTCGGCTCGGCCTCGATTGCCCAGAGCCACTGGGCACGACTGGCGACCGGTGAGCAGGTGATCCTCAAAGTCGTCAAACCCGATATCCGTGACCTCCTGTACCGAGACGCCACCCTGCTGCGGACCACAGCGCGCTTCCTTCAATTGATCATCCCGCGCTACCAGCCGCGAAGGGTGATTGACGAGTTCTGCGAGTACACCCTGCGCGAGGTCGAGATGACTCTGGAGGCGGAGAACGCCGAGACCTTCAACGACAATTTCGCGGACATGCCCGACGTCGTCTTCCCACTGATCTACCGCGAGTTCTCGGCCAACAACGTGCTGTGTATGGAGTACCTCGATGGCGATCGCCCCGACGTCGAGGCTGTGGCCGCAATGCCCCTCGAGGACCGACAGCGCCTGATCGATCTTGGGGCCGAGGCGATCATCCGCATGCTCTACCAGGACGGCTTCTTCCACGCCGACCTCCATCCCTGCGAATCTCCTTGTCCTGCCGGAGGTCAAGGTCGGCTTCCTCGATCTGGGGATGGTCGGGCATTTCGACCCGGAGCTGCGTCACAACCTGCTCGAGCTCTTTTACGCCATGGTGATGGAGGACTTCGAGGGCGCGGCGCGCCACCTCGCGGCGGTTTCGCAAACCGATCCTCAATCGGATGTACCGGGATTCCGGAGCGCGGTCAAGGAAGTGGCTCGCAGATGGCGCCGGCAGGCCCGGTTCGAAGACTTCTCCCTCGCCCTGTTGATTCTCGAATGTATCCAGCTCGGCGCTCGCTATCACCTCTATTTTCCGGTCGAAATGGTGCTGATGGTCAAAGCCCTGGTGACCTATGAAGGAGTCGGTTACCTGCTCGACCCGGACTTCAACGTGGCGGAAGTTTCGGAGCGCCACATTCGGCAGATCTTCCGCCAGGAGTACTCTCCCGCGCGTTTGTTGAAGGAGGGACTGCGGGTGGCCCCCGACATCTTCGATGCGGCCCTCAAGCTGCCGCTCCTGGTGTCCGAAGGACTGACTCATGATTGAGGAGCGCACCCGCCGAGAAACCTCAACGACCCCTGACGGGTGTTCGCGCGACACTTTACGGTGGCGCCTGCATGGTGGCGGGCGCAATCTTGATCGGACTCGAGGGTCCGTGGCTCCTGGCGGCGCTCCTTTTCACGGTCGGTGTGCTGCTGCCACTGCGACGCGGCGAGTGACGGTTTTCCCACCCCCCCCCCGACCTATTGCGGAATTTCTGGCCGTGGTACTCTCCGAGTCTGCGGATTGAGAGTCAGTTTTCTGGATTTGTGGTCGTCTCTGAACATGGAGGTAAGTCATGAAAAATGTGCGTTTTATATGCTTGGCGATGGCGGTGCTGATGCTCGCGCCCGGAGCCGCCGATGCCACCGAGGTGACCCTCATTCAGGTCACCTTCCCGGAGCGCAACGAGATCGAGATCGGCTTTGTCCGTGACCAGCGCGCGCCCGAGGCGACGATGATTGCCGAGGTCCAGTATCGCGAGGGACAGGCCGAAATGAACATTCGCTACAAAGAGATGAAACCGGCGATCCTCTTCGCCGGCGACGTCACCTGCTATGTCCTGTGGGCGGTGACCCGCGACGGCACGGTGGAGAACATGGGTGAGCTATGGGTCCGGGATGCCTCGGAGACCGTCGAGTACTCGACCGGCTTGAAATCGTTCGCGATGATGGTGACCGCCGAGGCCCACCCGCTGGTGTCGGAGCCGTCCGAGCTGGTGATGTTTCGCTCGCTGGCGGCCAAGGCCAAGAACGATCGACGTCCACGCAGTTCACCTTTTCGGGCTTCGGGCCGGCGCCCGTGATCGAGTATCCGTCGGTTGCGCGGGTGATCTGGGACAAAAGCGAGCCGCTCGATCTCCGACAGGCCCAGAAGGCCTATGAGATGGCCGTGAACGCCGGCGCCGAAGCCTATGCGCCGACCCAACTCCTCCGGGCCCGGACGATGCTGGCCCAGGCCAGCGGTTTCACGACCGGGAAAAAGAACAAGGCGGCGGTAGACTACAGCCGCCGATCGCTGGCGCTGAGCGCCGAGGCGTTGCAGGTGACATCCAGACGCAAGGAAGCAGAGGCTGTCGAGGCGGAGATCGCCCGCCGGACGGCGGAGATGGAGGCCCTCACGGCGCGGGCCGGTGAAGCCGAGGCCACCGCTGCCGCAGCTGCAGCCGCCCTCGTGCAGGCGAATCGCGCCATCGAAGAGGTCCAGCGGTCTCGCACCGAGGCCGAGGCGGCGGTGCTTGCGGCCCAGGGTGAACTTACACGCATCGAATCCGAGCGTGTCGCGCTGGCGGCTTCGGTGGCGGCTCTCGAGGACCAGTCGGCTGCGCTCGAGCGCGACAAGGCCGAGCTGTCGTCACGTCTTCAGGGAGCCCTCTCGCAGGTTGCGGACACCCAGGATTCGGCGCGCGGGATGATCGTCAGCCTGCCCGACATCCTCTTCGACCTCAACGAGGCCACGCTCAAGAACGAGGCCAAGATCGTGATCGCGAAGCTGGCGGGGATCCTCCTCATCCTGCCCGAGCTCAATCTGCGGGTCGAGGGACACACGGACTCCACCGGCAGCGCCGACTACAACCAAACGCTGTCCGAACGCCGGGCTTCATCGGTTCGCGATTTTCTCGCCCAACAGGGGATCGGGGGCCAGCGCATGGTCTCCGTCGGCTACGGCCTGACGCGCCCGGTGGCCGACAACTCCACCCGTGAGGGACGGGCCGCCAACCGCAGGGTTGAAATCGTCATCGCCGAAGGCGTGGTCGCGGCCAATTGAAGATCAGTCATTCCCACCGCGGGTTCTCGTCCCGCGGTGGGAGTTGCCTCATTTGTGCCACATTTCGCCTCTGGATTTCCCACTTTTGACATCAGGAACCACCAATCGGCGGCGATATTTGAAATCCGAGCCGCCTGAGCTGCAGAAACTTGGATGAGGGGCGGTTCTGATCTAACATGCGGCGCGAGGACTGCGGTCCTCAAGCGCGTGGGGGGCGACAGATGAACGAAACCGAGAGCCGTGCCAGCGAATCCTCGAACCACGTCCTGTTTCCGATGGCGGTTGGGGTTCTTTTCCTCGCAGTTCTGGTAGCCGGCGCCCTCCTCGGCTGACCGTACCGATGCCTAAGCTCTTTTCTCTCCAAAATCGATCACGTAGTCGCCGTTTCTGATGAGGTCGAGGCTCGCGCCTCCCTCTCGCTCGAGAACGACCCGTGCGGCTGAAACCCTCGGCTGGAGCGCCGGCAGATAGACGTGATCCTGGTGCATCACCGCTTCGGGGCGGGAGAAGTCGTTGGGTCCCACTTGACCACCGAAATGCTCGCTGCGTCCAAAGGCGAGGTGGAGTCCGAGCTTTTCGTCCAGCAGGACCACGCCAATCGGATTGATTCCGAAATCCGCGAGGACTCCGAGACCGAGTTCTGCGAGATTGCCACGCGCCGGTTCTGCGGCAAGCCGAGTGGCCTCGGCTTCGGACTCGGGTCCGGTGCTCGAGATCCGGTGCGCACGGTTGTCCTCGATTTCAAAGATAACGACCTCATCGCCGAACTGCACTGGCATCTGACCGCGGCTGGCCGTTGGGTCGCCCTCGATTTCTCCTTCGTAGGGCACGATGTAGGTCTCGCCCGACGGCAGGTTGCCGGCGGTGCCAGGCTCGAGGAGGAGGCCGCCTGAGGCGTGGGCTTTGCGATGGCGGAGGTCGAGATGGAGCTGATACTCCGTCGAGTCGTCGACTATGAAGAGGAAATCCGCACCGACGCAGTCGTCGAGCAGATCTTTGAGGAGCCACACGCGGCGGTTGATCTCGGTGTAGTCGAGGCGCAGGGCCGGCACCATTGCGGACGTAAAGCCGGGCATCGTGGCACCCCTGAAACCGAGACGTTGGGCCATCATTTTGAGGGGTGCGGTGGTCGAAAACTGAGTTGGGGCCATCACCAGTTGATGGTTCGAAAGCAACGTTTCCATAGGCTCTTCGAGCTGGCCGGTCATGTGCTCGATGTGATCAGGGATAGTGTCGCCGGTCCACCGCCAGGCGGAGCTCGGGAGGTCGGCATTGTTCGAGTGGACGTTCGGGTACAGAAAGAGCGAGACCTCGAGGCCGTGGTCGGAGCGAGCGCCCATCAGCTCCTTAACCCACCCGGCGGCTAAAGCCCTGCGTTCGCGCCATTGCTCGGTGTCCGGAACCACGTCGTCTGGTAAATCGACGATCACCGCCAGTGCTTTATCTTCAGGCCGTGGTTCGAAAACACGTCGGACAAGATTGGTGAGTTCTTCGGCGGTCAGTCGATCGTCAGTCATGATGCCTCCCGAGGCCGACATCCTACAGTGGCCGGCGCGCATCCGTTTCTGGTTCTTCTCTGCTTGCTTCAAATATGTTGAAAACGCAAAGACGCAAAGGCCGCAAAGAAGCTGCAGAGGTATTCAGTTTTCTTGGCGATGATCTTGGCGCTCTTTGCGTCTTTGCGGTTCCAAAGTTGTTGCGGTTCGAGAGTGCCATCAAGAAACGATCAGTCAATGATCTCGACTGTTATCTCGTCATACCAATCACGTGAACCCGGCAGACCGATGCCGATGATCTCCGAGTGGCGCCGGCGTATGCGGTCAAATGGCATTCCTCGTACCGACTGAATGAACTCCCCGTTGCGCCATCCGGAGACTTCGAACATCAGGTTTGGGGGTTCGATGTCGCGGTTGCAGTTATTCTGGGCCCTGATTTCAGTCAGCACATGGACCGTTGGTCTAAAGACCTGGACAGTTGTCCAGTGATAGCTGACGCATTCCGAGACTCGTGGAGTTGGTGTCGGCTCCCTGCGGACCGGTGGCGGAGAAGTCGGCCACGGAGTCGGCGTATCCTCTACGGTCGATACCGTGACCCAACCTGAGGCCAGTTCGATGACGGGCGTGCCAGTCGCCGTCGGAGGCGGAGGCGCGGTTGCCGGCGGGGGAGGAGTTGGCGGTGGTGGCTGTTCTGCGATCTCAGGCGGTCGCTCTCGGTAGATGACCGCAAGCAGCACGGCCAACGCTGCGATTGCTACCGCCGCGAAGACGACGGGCGAAGGCCCACGGCCCTGCCGTCGAGCGCTCGAAAAACGGTATCCCCTTGACGGTTGATCCACACTCACTCTTATATCAGCAACGGGCATTCGGCTCACGCCGAAGACGGGAATCTGTTGCCCCTACGATTCCTGAAGGTAGCGCAATCGAAGACCTGAACGCGCCCTCGAACCGCGAAGACCGCCAAGCACGCAAAGACATCGCAAAGGACCATTTGTGTATCGCGAACAAAGGGATTTTCTTTGCGCTCTTAGCGTTCTTTGCGGTTCAATAAAGGTCGGGTGGGGGCCACAATCTTTGGAGGCGGGTCCTTACTGACGCCCTTCGGGCGTCGTGACGCGTCGTCACCAGCGAGTGGCCGATGGCCGGCGATCCCCGACCTCGTCCACATATCGCTGCCGCCAGCGGGTTCGAGGGCCCGCCAACGGATCGTTGAATCGCCCCGTGGGCGTCGCTGATGGCAACGCGCTCGGGCGCGCCCTGAAGGACGCGCCTACAAACATTTCCTCCGGGTGGTAGGGGAGGGGTTTATCCCCTCCCGAGTCAGGTGTTACCGATCTCGACCGCGAAACCGACCACACCATCCCTCCATACAACGTCCTATGCTTTGGCGCCTAAAAACACGGGATCGATTTCGCTCGGGCGGGGGTAAACCCCGCCCCTACGACAAATGGATCGGCTAGCGCCGGAGGCGCGACAGATTTTCGTTCACGCTTCGGAGGACGGGATATATCCCGCCTTGTCGAAGCCCCTTTACGGAGGGCGGATTGGTGGCTATCCTGATCCGGCGAGGAGGATGGCATGCGGTGGGTTGTATTCAACCAGAAGGGCGGCGTCGGCAAATCGACGATCGTCTGTAATTTGGCGGCGGTCAGCGCCCGCGAAGGGCGGCGAACCCTGGTTGTCGATCTCGACGCCCAGGCCAATGCGAGTCATTACCTGCTCGGATCCGATGTCGATGCCGCCGACCCCAACCTGGCCCAGTTCTTTGAACAGACCCTTGGTTTCAAGCTATTTCGGGACGGCGCCAAGGGCTTCGTCCACCACACACGCTTCGACAATCTTCACATCATGCCGTGCGATGCCGGTCTCGAGGATCTGCAGGCCAAGCTCGAGGCGAAGTACAAGATCTACAAACTGCGGGATGCCCTGGATGAGCTCGATGGATACGACGAAGTCTTTCTCGACACTCCTCCGGCCTTCAACTTCTACACTCTATCCGCACTCATTGCGGCCGATCGTTGCCTGGTCCCATTTGACTGCGACGATTTCTCACGCAGGGCCCTCTACAACCTACTCGAAAGCGTCGACGAGGTCCGGGAGGACCACAACTCAAGGCTGAAGGTCGGCGGCATCGTCGTCAATCAGTTCCAAGCCCGAGCACGGCTTCCGAAGCTCCTGGTAGATGAGCTCGTCGGTGAGGGTCTGCCGATCCTCGAGCCATTCATCTCGGCTTCGGTCAAGGTTCGGGAGTCGCATGGAGCTTCCAAACCATTACCGTTTCTGGCCCGTTCGCATAAGCTGACGGGTCAGTTTGAGGAGTTGTTCAGCACAATTCAGCGACTGTAGGGTGGGCTTCAGCCCACCATCATGCGTTGACGCAAGTTGTCGCCTGGATAATCGCCACCACGGGTCTTCGAAGCCTGAAGGTGGGCCAAGGCCCACCCTACTTCACCGGGTAGAAGACTTCCGTCTTCAGCTCCTCCTCGGGAGTGTTCCCCGGATCGCTCACAAACGAATCCCAGCTGCGACCGTTGGCCTCGAGATTATGGGCGACCATGAAGGCATAAATGATGGCATAGGTCTCCTGGAGCTCGGTGTAAGGGCCGACGTGCATGGCCCGCACGACGCGGCCGCCATAGGTCTCGCCCATGCGCACCGGCGAATCGGGTCCGGCACCGCGCGCAGGTGTGCCGCTGACCGGGATACCGGCGTCGAATCCGTAGCCTCGCTCGTCCCGGTAGTTGCTGATGGAAATCGGCGACCCATCGATTTGAAGTCCGTTGGCAGAAATGAAGATGGCGACGCGGCCGTAGGCTGCGCCAAGGGCCGCGCTGATGTCTCCGGACTCGCTGCCGGAGCTGCCGGTGAAGTAAGCGACGGTTGTTGAAGGCACCTCGGTGATTCCTATATCCAGACCGGACCAGTCGACCTTCGGGAGGCCCTCGGAGATTCGTTTGAGATTGGCCAGACCCTGGGCGTAGAGCGGCCCGAGCTGTCGATCGAGGAGCAGGCCCCAATACCGGCCGAGGAGATTGAGCCCGAAGTCAGTGTCAAATGCCCAGGTAAGTTTGGTGCCGTTGTTTTCAGGGAGCAGAAGGTAGGCGGCCTGGGCGGTGCCATGGGGGCCGAGGTCGAGTTCGATGTCGACCCGGTCATACGGGGTGCTGGCAACGATCGTTTGGCTTCCTGTCTCTGGATCGGGTCCGGCCACCGACCAGCTGATCCTCGATCCGACGCCGAAATCCGGTCCTTCGTAGGCGTACTCAGCCTCGGGCATCACCGCTACAAAAGGAGACCAACTGGTGAAGTTCCTGAATCCGTTGACCTGAGAGAAAACGACGGTTGGCGGTGCGTCGATGACGATTGAACGCTCGACATGCCTCTCTCTCGGCAGGACGAAGCCGACGATGACAAAAATCAAAACCAGAGCGAGGAGAACAAAAAAGACCTTTTTGAGAACCGCCATTTTCACAACTCCTTTTTCACGAAATTCGGTATGGCGAGACATAGCTCTTGCATCGCCTTCTGAGGTGATTTCGCGGGCAGGATACCACGGGACACTTGAATGGCCCGTTGCCGATAACGCGGGTCCGGAGTGATCTCGGGCACCTTTTGGTGCCCGTCACTCCTCTACGATGAGGCGGGACCAACGATGGGGCCCGTGGGAGGATCAGATGTTCAAGAAGGACGAAAATGAGTCTTCATCCGTACAGGCGAGGCCGGCGCAGTCCCCAGCGGGACGATCCCCGGCACCGCAGAAGAGCGGCGGAGGGGCGACCATTGGTCCCTCGATCAAGATCAAGGGTGATGTGTCGGGTGACGAAGACCTGCTGATTCAGGGTCAGATCGAAGGCAAGGTCAAGCTTGGCAAACACAACGTCACGATTGGGTCCGAAGGGCATGTCAAGGCCGATGTCCACGGCCGAACGGTGGTGGTCGAAGGTCAGGTCGAGGGAGACCTCCACGCCAAAGAGCAGATCGTTCTCCGCCATTCGGCCAGGGTCGAGGGCAGTATCGCCGCACCGCGCGTGACTCTTGAAGATGGTGCGGTGTTTCGCGGCGGAATTGAAATGGACGCGGGCGGCAAGAATGGCAAACCGACCGTTGGTAAGAGCGCCGACGCCGATCAGGGGGCGGGCGCCAAGCGGGACAACGGTTCCGGGAAAGGCGCCGCGGGGGACAAGGAGTCCGGTAAGAGCCTCCACGTGTAGCTCGCATATTGCTGCAGATCTGCGGCTGCAGCAGAACGCTGGTGAGAAATGCGGGCCAGGACTATAATCTGCCGATGAAGCTGCCGTGGCGCTCCCGAATCGAGACCACGGGCCCCGAGGTGGTTCCGCTTGAACCACCGGGTCCCGTGATCGACATCTACAGCTCTCCAGGGCTCGAGGAAGCCCTGCGCGGGACGCCGGATGACGGAAGCTGCAAGGTGCTCGATCTCGGCCCATCGGTGGCGGACAACGTCGAATTCGTTTCCTCGTTCGCCTCATATCTGCAGATCATCGATGCCATTGCCCGGGATCCGTCGGCCTCAGATCTTGAAGGGAGCGGGTTTGGTCGATTGAGCACCCTCAAGGCGCTTTTCGACCAGCATCGGCGAAGCTTCAGCCTGGTGCTGATGTGGGACGTGCTCAATTACCTGTCGAGGGAACAGGCCGAGAAGTTGATCCAGTCGGTGGCTGAACTCTGTCTCCCAGGCGCACGCCTTCACGCGATTGTCTTCGCCACCAACACGATGGCCGCGATACCTAACCGCTATCGGATCGTCGACAACGCTCGCATCGCCTATGAAGCGGCGACCACCGAGCAGATGGGTGCCCCGGACCTTCCGCCGGCGGAGGTAGGCAAGCTCCTGCAGGGATTCCGGGTCGAACACTCATTCGTGCTTCAGCATGGTGTGCATGAGTATGTTGCCAGCCGCAAACGCTGGTACGTCAAGAAGTAACGCCCGTCCCCTCGATTCTCGATCCTCGATCCGCCAAGGTCAGCACCATTTGACGCGCGTTGCAGCTTCGGCGACACCGGTGCCACCTTCACAATTGTCATCGGTGCCCTGATGTCCCAAGCGCGCTGCTGACAATTGTGAAGGTGGCACCTGACACACCGAAGCGAGAAGCGCTTTGAATCGAACATCCAGCATCGAGCATCGAGCATCTTGTGTCGGGCGGGCTAAAACGGTTGTCCGACTGCCTCGGTCAGGAAGCGGACGAGAGGCGCAGCGGTGCGGAAGGAGTCTGCGACCACGTCGATGAACCCCGCCGAACAGGCCTTGGTCTGGCTGAAATTTTCGATCGAAATGAAATCCTTCCGCTTGAGCTCCTCGATCAGGGGGTGCTCGGGATCGAAGCCGCGCGGCGGCCGTTTGAGACTCTCGCCTACGAGCTTGTGGCGCCTTGAGAACTGAGCGTCCCCCAGGAGAGTTCGCCATCGATCGGGGTCTTCGACGATTCCATCTCGAATGTCGGCGAGCGCCTCACGGTCGGGGTGCCACGAGCCGGCCCCGACGAAGACATTTCCCGGCTCCAGATGGAGGTAGAAACCCGGGGCGTGAGCGTCGCGTCCGGCGCGATGGCGAAACTGTGCGGCGGCGTGCGTTTTATACGGACTCTTGTCCTTTGCAAATCGGACATCCCGGTAGATGCGAAACATCGAACCGCCGGACGGCCGTGGGTCGGCGACGAACTCGTGGCTGATGTCGTGCAGCGGGTCCGAGAAATCTGAGATGAAGCGGAGTAAAGGTTCCTGGACCACCGATCGATAGCGCTCCTTGTTGGTTTGGAACCACTCGCGGGTGTTGTTCTGCCTGAGCTCCTTTAAAAAGTCGAAGAATTCCTTGTCGAAATGCCGCTTCTTTGCCATTGCCACCTCCGTTTCGCGAGCACCGGTAGGTTTAATCGATCAAACCTCCCCGTTGTTCCCCCCGCGCAACAGATGCTCAATGCTCGATTCTGGATACTCGATCCGCCCACTCTCCCGATGAAGTCTCGCTGGATGCGGTTTTCGAGAATCGAGTAACGAGTATCGAGGATCGGGCGGGTGGGCGAAAATTTGAAATCCGAAATCCGAAATCCGAAATCTCAAATCCGACATTCCTAATTCCTAATTCCTAATTCTGCGATGTACCTCTGCTACCCTATGGTTTCGCAAAGGAGATTGATGTGAAGCTCAGAGTCCGTTACATCGTGATGTGCATGTGCCTGGTCGGGCTGGCGGCCGGCTACGCGTGGGCCAAGGTGAATTTCGACTACGATCATTCATTGGATTTTTCGGGCTACTCGACCTACGCCTTCCTCGAACGTGACAACTCCATTGAAACCCAGCTTCCGGATCATCTCAGAGTGCGCCTCCACCGGGTCACCGAAGAGGTTTTAGCCGAAAAAGGTTTCGACCCTGCTCCGGCACCACCGCAGACTGATTTCCTGCTCACGTTCTATTTCGGGGCCTCGGACGAGCTCCAGATCAACCACGTCTCCTATGCTCCGTATTCACCCTGGGGATACAGCTATTGGCCGGGCTTTAACTATGGCTACACCGAGGTCCGTTCATACAAGCAGGGTACGCTGGTGTTAGACATCATCGACGCCCGCACCCACAAGCTGATGTGGACGGGAGTCCTCGAGAGAGAAGTCCGAAGCGTCAACCCGTCAGGAAAACAGATTCAGAAGTCGCTCAAGAAGCTCCTCAAGAACTTCCCACCCGAGAAAAAATAGGCGAGCCTTCACATTTCGCCGGCTTTCGTCTACGTCGCAACCCTTGTGTTCGAGTCGGCGATCCGACGCAATAATTCCGCATCCACCGGGTTGCCATGCTCCTCGATTTCGTCAGCCAGTTTCTTCATGGCCTGATAGTCGTCGAGGGCACGCTGACGCAGATTTTCCACCATTTTATTGAAGGGATCCTCGAGCGCCCGGATGTTGTCGTCGCGGCGCAGATGTAGCGAGATATCAAAGTTGAATTCGCTGACCTGCTCGAGACACCGGGATACCTTGTAGACGGCACCGGCGGTACGGTGAGTGAACATGATTGACCGCACTACCACCATTGCCAGAATGATGAGCGAGATGCCAGCCGTAATCGCGATATTGCGCATATCATCGGCCCGCATTCGTTCACCGACCTCCGGATTCGAAGCCATGATCGTCTGGGTGGCTTCGTAGTTCTGCCATGCAAGCACGCCGTTGAGAATGACCAATAGGACAAACACCAATCCGGCAACCCTCACGGTGGCGGCAAGTTGCCGTTGCCTGTCGACAAGGTATTGGCGTCGCCTGAAGGGCGTTCTGCCGCCTTCGCCCTTCGCACCGTTGTCAGCCTGGGACGTCATCGGATCTCCTTTCGATCGCTGGTCATGATTCCCGAGTCTCACTTTGTCAACTATTGTATCCGACGGGTTTGGGAAACATCGAGTATCATCACCTGCACGACCGTTCCCAGATCTGAAAGGAGCGTCTTTTGGAAGAGCGGGTCAAACGCCTGGTCGAGAGAATTCGCTGCGGGATCATCGGTGACGACCGCGCCGTCGAGGGCCCATTTGGGGTACGACGGGTGACCTACGCCGACTACACCGCATCGGGTCGATCTGTCGACTTCATTGAAGATTTCATCCGCAACGAGGTGATGCCGCTCTATGCCAATACGCACACCGAAACCTCCACCACCGGTCTTCAGACGACACGCTTCCGGGAGGATGCACGGCGGACAATCCTCGATGCGTTGCACGGGACCGAAGATGACGTCGTGATTTTCTGTGGTTCGGGGGCTACCGGTGCGGTGAACAAGCTGATCGACATCCTCAACCTCCGTCTGCCCGCCGATCTCGACGACCGTTACGGTCTGAGTTCGTTGATTCCGGCAAACGAGCGGCCGGTGGTTTTCATCGGCCCCTACGAGCATCATTCGAATGAGCTCCCCTGGCGCGAGACCATCGCTGATGTGGTGGTCATCGATGAGGACCCGGATGGCCGCATCGATGAGGCCCACCTCGAACGCGAACTGATTGCGTACCAGGATCGCCCGCTGAGGATCGGCAGTTTTTCGGCCGCCTCCAACGTCACTGGGATCGTCTCCAATACCGAGGCCCTGACGATCCTTCTCCACAAGCACAATTCTCTCGCCTTCTGGGACTTCGCAGCGGCCGCACCTTACGTGCGCATTGAAATGAATCCGTCGGGGGAGGGCAGTGAACCACTCGCCGCCATGGACGCGATCTTCATCTCTCCTCACAAGTTCGTGGGCGGGCCGGGCACTCCGGGCGTCTTGATGGTGAAAAGGCGGCTGGTCAGCAACCGCGTACCGACCGTTCCAGGTGGTGGAACCGTTACGTACGTCAGCGCTGATGATCACAGCTACATCGCTGATCCAACCATTCGAGAAGAGGGTGGGACTCCGGCGATCATCGAGTCGATCCGGGCCGGCCTCGTGGTCAAACTCAAAACAGCGGTTGGAGAGGACGCGATTGAGGAACTGGAAAACTCTTTTGTCACGCGTGCCATCGAGTCCTGGTCGGCCAACCCTCGTATCCGGGTCCTCGGCAACAGAGAAGCCACACGGTTGTCTATTGTGTCCTTCCTGATCGAAGGTGATGGCAGGTTCCTGCACCACAACTACGTCGTGGCTCTGCTCAACGATCTCTTTGGGATCCAGGCGAGGGGCGGGTGTTCGTGCGCCGGGCCTTACGGCCATCGCTTGCTGGGCATCGATTTGGATCACTCGACCCAGTTCCGTGACGCCATCAACAGCGGTTGCGAGGGCATCAAACCGGGGTGGGTAAGGGTCAATTTCAACTATTTCATTTCCGAAGCGGTCTTCAACTACATTCTCGATGCCGTTCACCTGGTGGCGGAGTCCGGCTGGATGCTGCTGCCCTACTACAGGTTCTCGGTTGATTCGGGCCTCTGGAGACACCGTGACCATCAGATCGGCCGTGGACTCGGTCTCGACGACCTGAGCTTTGAATCGGGTGAACTCGAATACCGGAGCAGTCAGTTGACGGAACCGGAGAGCGCCCTTGCTCGACACCTTGACGACGCCCGGCGAATTGTCGCCGAAGCGGAGACGGAATTCGGTGGCGAGGTAGAATCTGCGGTCCTGGCGGAAGAATTGGAGCGGCTACGGTGGTTCCCTCTTCCGAACGCGCCCTTCATCAAAGGGCTGTCGACCACCGAGGACGGCAACGATACCGACACGTAACCGGAATGGGCGTTTGCGCGTAGGATGTTGCAGAGCCCAATCCGATTCAGGGATGGCCAAACACGATCATGCGGATAGGCGAAAGTAGACTGGCACAGGCGAGGGAACGCCGATGGAGTCGACCGTACAACGCGCTCGACCCGGCTGTCCTGCGTCTGGAAGAGGAAGAGGCACCGAGGACCCGTCGTGCCGTTCGCCTCGGTATCGCGGCCGCTGTCGTTTTACACGTCGTCCTCTTTTTCATTGTTTTTCCGTCCTACTATGAAGAGAGAATCCTCAAGATCGGCAGTACCCCGAAGGTTTACCGCCTGCGGGCGGTCAGCTTCCAGAAGCCGCCGAAGCCACAGATGCGACGGTCAGTAACAAAGCCCAAGGCGCGAAGAGTGCCGGTGCCCGATGCGACCCCTGATGATCCTGAACCGTTGTTGCTTGATGACCAGGCTGTTGAAGTGTCCGAACTCGACTTCCCGGAAATAGGTGATTCGGTGGTCATTCCCGAGGGACCGGCCGGGCCGGCCATTGGCCCGATGCAGATTGCCGGAAACGTGCTGGCGCCGGTTCGGATCCACGCGCCAGACCCCCACTATCCTGAAGAAGCGCGTCACGCCCGGGTGCAGGGGGTTGTGATTCTTCAGACGATCATCGATACGCTCGGCAATGTCACCGATGTCAAGGTTCTCAAGGGGCTCCCATCAGGTCTCACCGAGGCTGCGGTGGCGGCGGTGTCGTCCTGGCGCTTCAAACCGGCAACTCTCGAGGGCGAACCGGTCGCAGTCTATTACCTGGTGACAGTCAGCTTCTCGGTCCAGTAATTTTCAGATCCATCGAATCTGAACCACCAAGACACCAAGATCACCAAGTGGAAATCCGAGTAGGATCCGACGACGATTTCCGCGAGGTTCCCCCAATTTGTCGGCGGGAAGTGTCTGATACACAGTGGATTTTCTTGGTGTCCTTGGTGCCTTGGTGGTGAATCCTCAAGAAGACCCCGCCTCGTTTCTGCCACGAAGATCCTCGTTCACGCCCAAATCCGGCCCTCGGGTAACCGCATGGCCCCTCCACCTTGGTAGGTGAAAGGAGGTCCCCATGCAAAAGGACGATCGAATCTTTGCAGTGGTGGGCGCGTGTATTGTGACCGCCGTGGCCCTGGTCGCGGCAATGATATGGCTGGGATCCGGCATCACCGTCGAGGCTCCGCAGCGTGCAACCGTGACGGTGCCGCAGCGATCGAATCCGACACCGGTGGCCTCCCTCGCTGTGGCGTCCCAGGTCGACGAGGCCAGTCTCTATAACGATGTTGATGACGGGCTCTTTCGGGCCGCAGTTGGGCGTCTTTCGACGCACCCCGAGCTCGCTTCATATCTCGTCAACGATCGGCTCCTGCGCCGTTTTGTCCGTGCAGTGGACGCGATTGCCGGCGGTTACAGCCCGTCAGACGAGATCGAGTTCCTGCGGCCGTCGCGGCCGTTTTTCGTGCGCGAGGATGAGGGCCGACTGGTCATTGCTTCCGGTACGTATCGGCGCTTCGACGTCGTGACCGATGTCTTCACCTCCCTGGACTCCGACGGGGCGATCGAGCTCTACCAGCAATTCCGGCCGAGGTTGGAGGCCATCTACCGCGAGGTGGGATGGGCGAATGACGATTTCGATACTCGTTTGCGGGAGGCGGTGGACCACCTTCTCGAGGTGACCCCAACATCCGGTCAGGTCGAGGTCGAGCAGCGCGCCATTGTCTATGCCTATGCCGAAGACAGTCTCGAAAACCTCACTGGTGCGCAGAAGCATTTCCTGCGGATGGGACCCAGGAACGTCGGCGCTATTCAGAGCAAGCTGAGGGACCTGTGCGACGCCATCGGATGGCCGGCGCCGGTGCAGGCCATCATGACAGCGGAGCTCGAACAATCTGCGGAAGCAGATTTGCTCTCTGACGCCAATCATCGCCGATGCGGCACCGGTTGTGGCATCCGATCCAATCGTGCAGCCCACTGGCGCAGACGAACTGCCGTAATCAATTGAACATCCCCGGGGCGGACTCACCTCCGCCTCGGGTCTTCATTTGATTCGATTCAAGCCGCCCCTTTTCACTGAAGCTGTCCTGAGCGTACCTTACAGCCTGTCATCCCGAGCGGAGGCGGGGCGGAGCGACGCCGTAGTCGAGGGATCCCCCGAATCCTGAGAGTGAACCAGGCGCTGGATTCTCCGGAGAAGTCGGGGGGTCCTTCGACTCGGCCCGCGGCGGGCCTCGCTCCCAAAGAACAAATTTCAAGCCATAAATGTAACTCTTTTGTTGTCAATATTTGACTAAATTCGAGATTCTGCCGGGCCGATCCCTTGTTCTTTCCATGAGTAGGCGCCGCCTCGCGGCGTGGCGTTGCTCAGGATGACAGGGTGAGGGGTCCCGGCAATCTTCGGCTCGGACTCGACTGGGGTCTTCGTGTCATTCTTGGATGACCGCCATGGAGTTGGAACCGCAAAGACGCAAAGAGCGCCAAGATCATCGCGAAGTACGACTCAAAGAAATCCTCTGTGTGGTCTTAGCGCTCTTTGCGTCTTTGCGGTTCCAAAGTTGTTGCTGTAAGAGAGAGCCTACACGAAGCGCTTTGGCCCTTACTGAACCAGCAATCTCCAGATGGCGACCCAGGCAGGCAGAGCCAGAGTGCACGCGACGTAGGACATGAACATCACCGTGCCGACTCGCTGCTCGTTGCCGCCGTAGGTTCGAACCTGGAGAACCAGTCCCACCGCCGGTGCGGAGGCAGCCTCGATAACGAAAAACTCGGCCAGGAGGGGGTTGGTGGCATGGAGCCGCACCGCGTGGAGCACCAGAACCACGATCAGCGGTAGGGCTAAGAACTTGACTGCCATCGCCCGGGCCGCATCCCCGAGGTGGGCCCGAAAACGAACCGAGATCCCCCCGAGTACCGCACCGAGCACCACAGTGGCGACGGGTACGGCGGCGGTGCCGACCAGCTCGATCGCGTCAAGAACCGGCGTTGGCAGAATGCGTCCGGCTCCGCTGACGGCGGCGCCGATGCCGACCAGATTGGCAACCAGGGGAGGTGTGAGCAGGTCGCGCACCTTCGGTTTTTGCCCGTCGTTTCCGGTCACGAGGATCTTGCCGAGGCTCCACAGAACCGGGTTGAAACCGAGGATGAAGAGGAAGACGTACACCGCAAAGGTATCGAATCGATCCGGGTAGAGCGCCATCCCGACCGGTAAAACCAGGTAACCGGCGTTTTGCATGCCGGCCAATGGGAGCATATCCCGCTTCTCGGGAAGTTGACGGGCGAATACGAGCGCCCCGAGCCCGGTACCGACCAGCGCGATCACAATTCCCGCGAGCGGCAGTGCCCACCAACCGGGTTGGGATGAGGGTTCGAAATGCTCGACGACTTTGGCGAAGATCAGGCAGGGCAGAAAGAGATTGACTGTAGCGGCTGAGAGACCGCTGATCTGCGTCTGTGTGATCAGGTTCCGTCGGGCCATGAAAACGGAGACCAGAACGACCAGAAAGATGATCGAGATTGCTGAAAGCGTGCTCGAAAACGCGGCGGCGAATGCTTCGATCATTGGCAATGACGCGCCGTGACGGTGTGGAGCATCTGGTGTCTGTTCATCAAACCTCCGTGGCGGGTGCATTATCCGCTGACCCGCACGGAACCGCAACGGATACAAGGACCAGAACGGAGAAGAGAGTCGGAGCGAAACAGCATCGCTGGGAATCCGGAGGTTTTCATCGGAGTGGTCTCGATGGCAGGGGGCTACATCCCGGAAATCGACGCCCCCGCGCCGGCGGCCGGCGACGAGATCGATCTCCAAGTGCTTTCCGGTACCGGGCACACCTTTCCCCGCCGAACGAAGACCGAGCTTCTCAGAGCCCTCCGTTTCGTCCTCGGCAAGTGAAGCTGCCGGGCAGAAGAGCAGGGGAGACGTGCAGACGACCGCACCACTAGAACTGGTGCGATGTTGTGGTGCGGCCGTCCCGGCCGCACATTGTCAGTCAGCGCGATCCGTGCGGGCGAGACGCCCGCACCACAATGAACTGGTGCGATGTTGTGGTGCGGCCGTCCCGGCTGCACATTGACAGTCAACGCGATCCGTGCGGGCGAGACGCCCGCACCACAAATGCAGACCTTACCGGTAGCTGGTGGGTGGCCCGTATAGCCGTCAAGCCGTATAGCCGTTGTGCCTTCGGGTGGGTGGCTAAAACCTATCCCCAATCGCAAAATAGAACCGGTCGCGATTCCCCTCGGTGAGGCCGTAGGCGAAGATGACCGGCCCGATGAAGGTGTCGCCGCCGATAAAGACGCTGCCGCCCTTGAGCATCGAGCCCCACGAAACATCCTGTCCGACGTAGTAGGCATTTCCCGCCTCGAAGCTGAAACCGGCGTAGATCTTGACCTGCAACCCGGCAGCTTCGAAACGGAGCAGGCTGCGATAGGCGACGAGCTTGGCGAGAGCGATCTTCTCGCCGAACAATTCGTTGTTCCCGAGGCCGGAGAGACGGCCCAACCCACCCAGGAAATAGAGGCTGAAGAAGCTCTCCGGGGAGTCCAGATTGTCGCCGTACTCGATCGCGGGAACGATGGTGTTTTTGCCAAAGCTCCAGGCGTACGATGCCTTGCCCCAGATCCGCTCGAATGGGGCGTCGGCACCGAGCGCTTCGGATGACACGGAATACACGACGTCCACGTCGGCGCCGGAACGGGGAAATACGACGGAGTCTTCGGTATCGATCCGAAAACGGACTTCGCCGCCGGCGCGATCCTCTTCCGTGGACCCGAACTCTGGCAAACCGATGCGAACTGATCCCCGGTTCGTTCCGGTGAAAGCGGATACGCGGAGCTCTCCCCAGCGACCCAGGACCCGCCCTGCCGCGATTCGAGCAGAGGCTGTGGTGAATGAGTAGTCGGCGATTGCATTTCCGCCAAGCCAGATCTCCTGGGTGCCACGTTCGTAGGTGAGCGACGGTTCGACAAACCAGTTCATGTTCCAGTCGAGGGGCTGGTAGAACTCGGTGCTGGCACCGGCTACCGTGCCAATCTGGACGGTGGTTTCCCACTCACCGCCGCGGCGGTTTGCGGGAAGGTACTGATGACGGGCTTGGAGGTGATACGTTGAGCCACCGTCGAAATCGTCGAGAAAGCCAATGCCGAACTGCAGCGAGCCGCGCCCGTGTGTTGGCTCCGGCGTCTCGACGACGAGTTCGTGGACATCCTTTTCAACCTCTTCGAGGTGGAAGCCGATGACCCCGAAGTAGCGGGTGTTGTAAAGCTCCAGGAGATCGAAGCCGAGCGATTTCCAATCAAGGGTCTCCGGCGGCTGGATGGTGAGGGCTTTGCGAACAAGGCGATCGTCGACTTTGCTGGTGTTCTCGAGTCGAATCCGGTCGATCTCGATGGGAGTCAGACCCTGTGCCCGCGTTCGGTCGTCGAACTCGTTCCAACGTTCGGTTTTGGCACTGAAGCTCAGCAGCTCATCGATCTGCAGCCGTGCGGCCTCCTCTCCGATTGCCACCGCATCCTGCGCGCGATCGAAGCTGACAAACGAAATGTCGCCGAGGTCGGGCACGATCAGCACATCATCGGGCTGGAGAAGCGCCGCGTCGCGGTCGCGATTGCGGACCGTGAGCAGGCTGTTGAGGTGGGTAAAGACACTCATGAAGGACTCGAATTGCTCGTCATTTTCTTCGAGGAGGGGGCTCGAGATGTCGACGGCGATGATTCGGTGTGCGCCGAGATCCTGGGCGATGCCGACTGGCAGATTGGCGGCGATGCCGCCATCCACCAGCTCGTGATTGCCAATATTCACCGGCGGCAGGGCCCCCGGCACCGACATGCTGGCCCGCATCGCGGTCGCCAGGCTCCCGGAGGAAATCACCACTGTTTCACCGGTCGCGATGTCCGCGGCGACCGCGCGGTAGGGGATCGGCAGCTGATCGAAGTCGGATTTGGCCGGGGAGAGCGCCTCGATGATGCGCAGCGCGAGCTCGAGGCGCTGGCCGCTGATGACACCGGACGGCACCACCGGTTTCAATCCGTTGAAGCCGAGCCGGCCCTTGATCAGCACCGGCCGATCGTCTTGTTTGCGCCGGAACGGCCTGTCTTTGCGGTCCACGTGATCGGTAAAAATGTTGTCCCAGTCGATCGCCCGGACGATCTCCTCCATCTCGTCGGGTGACCAGCCGGCGGCGTAGAGCCCGCCGATGATCGATCCCATGCTGGTCCCGACGATCAGATCGGGGGCGATGTGCAGCTCCTCGAGGACCCTGATAACGCCGATGTGGGCGATCCCGCGGGCGCCACCACCCGACAGGACGAGGACGAGTTTCGGATCTTCTTTGGCCGTGTCCTCGGCAGCGAGGGGAGCGGTCAGCGAGAGAACGAGTGCCGCGATGATGTACAAACGGACTGGAAAGGAATTCACGATACCTCCGATTTCTTCAGGGAGACGTTCAATCTGCGTCGGGCCGCATCCGGTCAGTTTGTTCGAGTTCAAAGACCGTTTCGTCACCTTCGAGGACACGCATCTGTACGGGCGCTCCCGGCAGCCCCGGAACGAAGAAAAACTCGTTGACCACGGCGGCGCCCGGTTCGGCCACCCGGTAGAGCCAGCCCTCGAAATTGCCAAGTGCGGTATGCCGACTGACCCACTCGCGGGTCGAGTGCGCTGCGGGGAATGATGCGTGGTCGCGGAGTTCGACCCAGCCGGAACGGACCATCGTTGGTTCTCCTTCGACCGAACCATTTTCGAGTATTGTGGCGTGCTCGATCTCGACCCCCTCGTCATCGGCAGATACGACCGTCCAACGTTCAATTTGGATTCGCTCCGGATAAGTTCGTCGCATCAGTATCTGGAAACCAGGTATCCACTCGTCACGGATCTCGTCGGCGGAGAAAGGGCGCATCAGGATCGAAGGGTCGTCGGGGTCGGTATCCACCCCGGTCGGTGCCGGTGCGGTGGGCTCGCCGGTGTTTCCGCATCCGAAGCCAAATAGAAGGAAAACCAGCACGAGTGCCGAGGTGTGGCGCATGAGGTGCCTCCAATTATTTTGGGTCCGGTGAGCATTCTAGCCGGTTCGCTCGAAACGGGGGAATGAGAAGATGGATATGCGAAGCGGCGAAGTCAATTATTGGGTGGGGGATTTCATGAACGAGCGAAACGTAGTCGTGGCCGGGACACTGGTTGCATTTGGACTTGCTGTCGGAGGTTTCTTCATTGGCAACGGACTGCTCCGCGCTCGTTCGGCCGACAGGTTTGTCACTGTCAAAGGTCTGGCCGAACGAGAAGTGGCCGCGAATCTCGTGATTTGGCCTATTACCTACACCGTGACGGCCGACGACCTCAGCACCCTCCAGACGCGGACCGACGACGGTGCGGCGAAGATCAGGGCGTTTCTGGCAGGCGAATTTGACGATGCCGAAATCGGCCTCACAGTCCCTCGTGTCGACGATCGTCAGGCTCAAGGCATGATGAGGCAGGGGCGGATGGAGCGCTACGTGGCGGAGTCGACAGTGACCGTCAGGTCATCGCGAATCGACGTGGTGCGTGCGGCCATGGAGCGCACGGGTGAGCTGGTGAAACAGGGCGTCGCCCTGATCCGCAGCTATGAAAACACGACCGAGTACCTCTTCACCTCGCTCGATGAGATCAAACCCGAAATGATTCAAGAGGCGACGAAAGATGCCCGCCGCGCTGCGCAGCAGTTTGCCGAGGATTCTGGGAGTCGCGTAGGCGGGATACGCAACGCGCAGCAAGGTTACTTCTCCATCAATGACCGCGACCGTTTTTCACCGGAATTCAAAAAGGTCAGGGTGGTGACGACGGTCCAGTATTTCCTCGAAGACAACTGACCGCGAATCCTCTCCGAGAATGAAAATCTGAGCCCCTGTGTTGATCCAGATGCAAGGCGCTTGAATCTTGAATCCGTGTGCTTCGTAATTGATACTGAAGCTCAGAAATCAGAGAGGAGAATCCAATGTCAAGTCAGGATAGTGGGAAATTTGTCTGGTACGACCTGATGACCGTGGACCCGAAAGCCGCCCAGGATTTTTACGGCCAGCTGATTGGCTGGGGGACCCAGGAATATGAAGGGGGTGACCAGCCCTACACGATGTGGACTAACGAGGGGACGCCCCTGGGCGGAGTGATGGAGATGCCCGAGGAAGTTCGCGCGGCCGGAGCGCCGCCGCATTGGATGGCATATATTTCGGTGGCCGACGTCGAGCAGACTGTCACGAAGGTCGAAGAGGCCGGCGGTTCTGTACTCCATGAAGCGACTGAGGTTCCCGGCGCCGGTTCGTTTGCGGTCCTGACTGATCCCCAGGGAGCGGCATTCGCAGTTCACAAGTCCGCTAATCCGGAGAACCAGGATTCGACCACTGATACTGAGGTCGGGACGTTTTCGTGGAATGAACTCGCGACTTCAGACTACAAGGGCGGCTTTTCCTTTTACTCGGATCTCTTCGGCTGGGAGCCCCAGGAAGCGATGGACATGGGCCCAGGCGGCATTTACCAGATCTATGGACAGGGCGGAACACCTCTTGGTGGCATGTTCAACATGCCGGAGGAAATGCCCGGACCGCCGATGTGGCTCTACTACGTGTCCGTCGGCGACGTCAATTCGTCGGTTGCGAAGGTCACGGAGTTGGGTGGCCAGGTGTTGAACGGTCCGATGGAGGTTCCGGGTGGTGATCTGATCGCCCAATGCGTCGACCCGCAAGGGGCGTTGTTCGCACTGCGCTCGAAAAGCTGAATGCCTCGTGCGGGCGGAGCCGTGCGACAATCGCAGCGGGAGTCATCCGTGAGTACAAAGAAATCGTGGGTGCTGGGTTTTCTGCTGGCCGGCGGGTTGAGCTTCGCGGCAACTGCGCCGGTTGCGATGAGGGTCGAGGTGGAGCCAATTCGGCAGGTTGGCGACGAGACCGAGGTCGCCGTCGTCGTCCAGGTCTCACCGGAGGACCGGCTCCGGATCGGATCGAACGCCATCCTTCGCATCGAGCTGGACGGCGGAAAGGTGAGTTCAGGAAGCCCAATGCGGGCGGTGCGACTCGAGGATGATGGGAGCGCTCGCGTCGTGGTCGAGTGGCCGCCGGGCGAACACCATCTTCAGGTCGGGATCGAGGACCCGAGCAAAGAGGACACGGGCCTTTGGGTCGGCACCGTTCGAATCCCAGATCTGTCGCCTGATCAATACGTCGACGAGGTTAACGAGCCCAAATCCGATCCCGAGCCCGAGTCCGTGCCCGAGCCCCTGCCCATTCCCGAACCCACAAAACAGGAAACAATGGTTCCCCCGGCGACCGAAACCGAAGACGCGATCGATACTGCCGTGGCCGCAGTCGGCGCATCCACCGTAGCGGAACCGCCTACTAAAAAAATCGAGCCCGAGCCCGTGCCCGAACCCGAAATTTCAGAACCGGTGACTCCACCTCCGACCGAAACCGAGGACGTGATCGATGCCGCCGTGGCCGCAGTCGGCGCATCCACCGTAGCGGAACCGCCTACAAAAAAAATCGAGCCCGAGCCCGAGCCCGTGCCCGAACCCGAACTACAGGAGCCGGTGACTCCACCAGTAACCGAAGCCGAGGTCGAAGAAGAGGCACCTCTCGTCGAACCGCTTCGGGCGGAGGCCCAGCCGCAGGCTGGACAGCCCGAGGCAATCGGCCCTCCTCAGGATGCGGAACCAGGGCCGGCGATCCTCCCGCTGTCGGCGGATCTTGCTGCGCGGTACGAGGAGTGGGGGAGTGCTGATTCGGATATCCGCGAGTTCTCGATGATCGTCACCCGAGGCAGGGAGCCGGCGATGGACGTCGGAATCGGCAATTTCCAACTGCGGGTTGGCGGTTCGCGGGTTCCAATAGAGAAATTGGGAGGCGCCGAGCGCGCGCCACTCCTTCTCGGACTCGCGATGGACGTGGCACCAGATGAGGTCGAAGACTGGTCCGGTATGCGAGGGTCGTTGTCGCCAATCGTCGAACGTGCCGGTGGTGATAGAGGACGGCTCTTCGTGGCGACCTCTGAGGGTGTCGGCGCCTGGGATGCCGATATGGATGCTCCAGGAGGAGTGACCCTGTCCCAGAAATCGGACAACGTTGCTCGGCTCGTCATTGCCTCGATCGAGAGGTTCGAGGGCCGGTTTGGACGGACTTTTCTCGTCGTGCTGACCGACGGTCGCAACGAGCCGGCGAAGGAAGAATGGCAGGCAGCCGCCGAAGCGGCCGGCGAGGCCGGGGTGCCGATCCTCGTCATCGCCCTGTGGGACGAAAAGTTCAACAACCGAACCCGGAAAAGCCTGAAAAAGCTGACTGATATTTCGGGCGGCAGCCTCTTTCTGGTGCAGGGGAGGGCCCAGCTCGAAAGCGCTGCGGACCGGTTCGGACGGTATCTCGATGGGGGATATAGCGTCCGTTTCAGATCTCCAGACGGTGGTCGGCAAACCGTGACCACGGTGTCGGTGAGCGCCTCCGAAAAAGACCTCGATGTCAGCGCCCCGAAGACCATTCGGTAGAAGGCGCCAATAACCCCCCGATGAGATGTTGTGGTGCGGCCGTCCCGGCTGCACTTCGTCGACGGCGGTGGAATCGTGCAGGCGAGACGCCCGCACCACAAAGTTGACGGCGGTGGAATCGTGCAGGCGGGACGCCCGCACCACAAAGTTGACGGCGGTGGAATCGTGCAGGCGAGACGCCCGCACCACAAAGTTGACGGCGGTGGAATCGTGCAGGCGAGACGCCCGCACCACAAAGTTGACGGCGGTGGAATCGTGCAGGCGAGACGCCCGCACCACAAATTGACGGCGGTGGAATCGTGCAGGCGAGACGCCCGCACCACAAAGTTGACGGCGGTGGAATCGTGCAGGCGAGACGCCCGCACCACAAAGTTGACGGCGGTGGAATCGTGCAGGCGAGACGCCCGCACCACAAAGTTGACGGCGGTGGAATCGTGCAGGCGAGACGCCCGCACCACAAATTTGACGGCGGTGGAATCGTGCAGGCGAGACGCCCGCACCACAAAGTTGACGGCGGTGGAATCGTGCAGGCGGGACGCCCGCACCACAAAACGGAGTGGGCTCTAAATAATCCGCTCGTGGAGGGCTCGTGAGACCGCTTCCAACCGGTTGGCGGCCCCGAGGGTGCGGAGGATCCCCTGAATGTGGGTCCGAACCGTGTGGACGCTGATATTCAGCTCCTCGGCAATCTCGCCCGATGTCTTGCCTTCGGCGAGCAGCAGCAGCACTTCCAGCTGGCGCCTGGTGAGGTGCGGTTGTTTACTGGTGCCGCGCTGATCGGCTCCCGTTGCCGATGGCGTGCCGTGCATGGTGATTCCGGGCAGATTGGTCTGTGCGAGGAGGCGGTCGATCGCCTCATCGGCGCGTCGCCGGCGATGCATCGGGGTCATCAGATACACGAGGGCATATTCGCCGGTCTGAGGTCCGAGGACCACAACCACCGATACCGCCACTCGAATCATTTTGCCGGTGGCGGTGATGATCGCGATCTCGAAGCTCTGCGGCGCTTCGCCGATACGGACCATTTCGTGGAAGGCCCCGTGGTTTGTCGAAAGCCGGTTTCCGTGGACGTCGCGGGCCTGAATGACTTGCTGGAGGTTGCGGCCTACGGCCTCCTCGGCAGTAAATCCGAAGAGCTCGATGGCTCCGTCATTCCAGTGCAGGATCCGGTTTTTACTGTCGGCTGCAACCGCGGCGCGGGCAGCGTTGGCGACGATGGTGGCCACGTTTGGAAAGGCGACAGGTTCTTCAGCAGGCGCCGCGCGACGACGACCGCCGGTCGGCATCTGGTGAACGTTGACAGCCGCAGCCTGTGCTGATTTCCGGCCGCCCGCCTTCGTCTTTCGCTTCGGTTTCTTATCCAAAGTTAACCTCGCCGCACCATCGATCGTTCGCGATTCTCCTCTGCCGCCTTCCAAGACGATGGGTACATCTATTTTATCACCCCGTCTGCCGTAGCCCGTGTTTATGGAAACTCGTGTGCTAGGCTTCGCGAGAGATCGTCCAATGGTCGAACCGAGGCGGAGAGAAGAGGATGGATCACACAGCACCTGAGCAGAACGTCGGATCATCGGTCCCGTTTGTCGCCATCATCGCAACGGTTGTCGCACTGGCCGTGGTCATTGGCGGTTTCTACGCCTTTCGTACGATTTCCGGGGATCAGGCCCGCCACGAAATCGTCATCGCGACCGGTGCGGACGGTGGAACCTACCACGCTCTCGGGAAGGCGCTCGGGCGGGTTCTAAAGGACACGAACGTCATCGAGTCGGCCACTGTCTTCCCGACCGGCGGCAGCGTCGATAACATGGAGTTGATCGAACGCGGCGCCGACGGCGCCGACCTCGCATTTGTCCAGAGCGACACCCCACCGAGCACCAACGCCCGCCTGGTGGCTTCGCTCTATGACGAGGTGCTGCACATTCTGGTCAGCAAGCAGTCCGCCGATGAGATCCGAACCATTGATGATCTCAGTGGGAAACGGGTTTCCCTCGGACCGGTCGGATCCGGCACCCGCCAGCTCTCGCAGCAGGTGCTCGAGCATTTCGGCGTCGAGGTCGGAGAGGACGTGGCGTTGTCGCCGGCCGAGGCGGCCGCAGGCTTGATCGAAGGTTCGGTGGATGGCGCGTTCATTCTCAACGCGATTCCGTCCCGAATAGTCACCGAACTCGCCGACAAGGACGCGATCCGCTTTCTCTCGCTCGGCGATGCTCAACAATACGGCAATGAAGCCGACGCGCTGGCGCTGGTTTATCCCAGCATCCGCGGCACGACCATTCCCAAATCGACATACGTGCGCTTACCTCAGCAGCCGGTGCGAACCATCGAGGTCTCGGCGATGCTGATCGCACGCCGCGGACTCGACCCGAATCTGGTCCGGAGCGTTGCCGCAACCGTGTTCGAGAACCGCTCAGGTGACGGTGGACTCGAAGGCAACGATCTCGTTGTAGCCGGCCGAATTCGTGAGGATTACCGCCCGGCGACCGTTGCCATTCCGTATCATCGTGGAGCGATCGCCTACTACCACCGCGAGGAGCCCGCGTTCTTCGTCGAGTATGCGGAGGCCATCAGCCTCGGGCTCACGCTCCTGGTCGGGTTGTACTCGGGCTCGATCGCCTTCCGCGAATGGATGCGGCGGCGGATGAAAAACCGGATCGACGCGTACCTGCTCCAGGTCGAGGAGCAGACCGCGGAACTGGGCTCGCTGTCCCTCGAGAAATTGATCGAACACCGCGACTCGCTCGACGACATCCGCCACCGGGCATTTTCAGATCTCGTGTCCGAACGGCTGCTCGCCGATGAGTCATTCACCATCTTCCAGAACCATCTGCGAGACGAGTTCACCGCGATCGAAGCCCGGATCACCGAGAAAACCAAATCGGTGTGATGTTGTCGTGCGGCCGTCCCGCCGCACGTGTTCGACGTCAGTGGAATCGTGCAGGCGAGACGCCCGCACCACAAAGTTGACGGCGGTGGAATCGTGCAGGCGAGACGCCCGCACCACAAAGTTGACGGCGGTGGAATCGTGCAGGCGAGACGCCCGCACCACAAAGTTGACGTCAGTGGAATCGTGCAGGCGAGACGCCCGCACCACAAAGTTGACGTCAGTGGAATCGTGCAGGCGAGACGCCCGCACCACAAAGTTGACGGCGGTGGAATCGTGCAGGCGAGACGCCCGCACCACAAAGTTGACGGCGGTGGAATCGTGCAGGCGAGACGCCCGCACCACAAAGTTGACGGCGGTGGAATCGTGCAGGCGAGACGCCCGCACCACAAAAGGCCCTAACAGAAGACGTCGAGCGCTTGGTGAAGGCACGTGACGCCGGCCGGCGTCGTCCCGATCAGCTCACCGTCGGGCGACAACATCTTCGGCTGATCGCTGACCACTTTGATGCTCCGCGCGGAGAAGGTCTCGACCTCCGGATACTGGATGTGCTCTCCCCTGAACACGGTCGGGAACAGTCTCAAGAGCCGCCGCCGGGAGATCTTGCCGAGCAGGGTGACATCGAGGAATCCGTCGTCGATCTCTGCCTCCGGCGCCATCAGAAAGTCTGCGGTAAAGCGGCTGTTGGAAATCTCCACAAAGGTCGCCTCTCGTTCAATGACATTGCCGTCAAGCTCCAGTTCGACGCGGAAGGTGCCGAGAAATGCTGTCTGGTAGACGACTCCGAAAGTGTAGGAGGCGTTTCCCAGGAGCTTGAGCTTTGCCGCCGTCGCGGTGACGTCGGAGACGAAGCCGAGTCCGAGGATGTTGAGGTAGTAGAGATCACTCTTTTCGGTGCGGCAATGACCGACGTCGACCTTACGGGTAGCCCCGCCGGCGATGAGCTCCAGCGCTTGGCGGACCTGGCCTCGTTCGAGGCCAAGATCGCGGGAAAACGAGTTCCCGGTGCCAATCGGCAGCACTCCGAAAGGGACGGCCGGTCCGGCAGGGTTCTTGAAGACTCCGTTGACCGCCTCGAATACGGTGCCGTCACCACCCGCCGCAATGAGACCGTCGAAGGGCGCCAGGTTCTCCGACTCGATGATTTCGGTTGCGTGGCCTGGCCGCTCGGTGAGGCGCGTGTCTGCCTCCAGACCGAGATTCCTGCAGGTGTCGCTTATCTCGGCCAGGAGGCGATTGGCTCTGGCGTGACCGGCACAGGGGTTGGCGACCAGGAGCAGTTTCATTGCCGCTGATCATAGCCGGGCCGTGCCACAATGCGCACGGAGGATCCGAGATGACCAATCTGCAAAGATCGCGTGGTTTCCGGATGTTCGCGGCAGCGATGCTCTTTTTTGGATTGGCCGGATGCACCTGTCCCCCGTGCTCCGCACCGGTCGGCGACGACAACCGGATGCCCGACTACCGGCTGCTCAAGGTCTTCGAAGTGGCCGGTCGGCAGGGTGTCGCCACTGATGGCGAGCGCTACTTCAACAGCGGCAGCACGGCGCTGTACGTGTATTCGAAGGATGGCCAACTGCTGGCCGAGAATAATGAGCCGTTTGCCGACCTCGAAAAGGCGGGCAACCACATCGGCGACATCAGCGTCCACGATGGTGAACTCTTTGCGGGAATCGAGTGGTTCGAGGACGGACGCGGCACCGACATTCAAATTGCGATCTACGATGCTGAAACCCTGCTCTACAAAAAGTCGGTCGATTGGCAACCCGATTCGGGACAGGTCGAGGTGAGCGCTCTCGCGGTGGACGCTGAGACACAATCGGTTTGGATGACCGATTGGGTGAACGGCACCTTCGTCTATCGCTACGATATGGCGGCGGACTCTTACATCGGCAAGCTCCATCTTCGGCCGGTTCCGCAGTGGCAGCAGGGGATTGCTGCCTTCGCGGGCTCCCTCTACATCACTGCCGATGACGGCGATGCCGAGCTCGAAGAGGTCGACAATCTGTGGCGTGTGTCAGCGCCGACTTCGGCTTCGGACGCCTATGTGACCCACGAGAAGGCCTTCTCCGAGTTTCGCCGTGCAGGGGAGATCGAAGGTATCGATTTCGACCGCGAGGCGGGCGAGATGCTGGTCCTCTCCAATCGTGGCAAGCGGATCGTCCTTGGCATGCCCAAGGGGCTCTACCCGGGCTACGATCGTGAAATCCACGAGGTTTATGTGTATCGGATTCCCGCCGCGATGAATGATTGAATCGCCGCTCATTCAGCAGGCGAGACGCCTGCTCCACAAGAAGTAGGCTGATCAACCGAGGTGTTTTTGTGGTGCAGGCGTCTCGCCTGCACATCGTCTCGGTTGCGCGATTCGTGCAGCCGGGACGGCCGCACCACAAGGCGATCTCCCTGTCCTCTTGATTACGGCACGCGAAGAATCAACGGGCCCTTGTCATCGCGCAGCACTACGCGATCCGCCTCAATTGCCTCGACCACAAAACCTTCGATTTCCGAGTCAATCCAGACCTCCGTACCGTTGATCTCGGCGAACGCGTTGTTGGATCTGGCAACGATGTAACCGAGGCTGAGCGAGGCATAGCCGAGCTCGGCCTCCATGACGAATATCCGTTCTCCGTTGGGGCCGGTGGCCGGTTCGATCGGAGTGGGTGCCGGATTGTCAAGCTCGACCATCAGTTCCTCGGATGCGGGAGCCACCACCGGCGTTAGGCCCGTTGCCGAGGGTTTCGCAATTTCGACCGGGTTGGCCTGATCTTCGACAGGGGAAGGGGAGCTTTGCGGTGTGGGGGCTGGCGTCACGGCTGCAATCGACGGATTTTCGATCGTCGTCGTGTCTGTCAAATCGGGCTCGTGGTCGACAAGAAGCCACCACGCCGCCGCCGCTCCGATCACACTGGCAGCGATAGCAACCATCACGATTCCCAGCAGTCCGGTTCGCCGTCCGGACCGTCGCGAGGGGTAGGCCCTCGTGGGCTGAAAAGGCCCCGCAGGCGGCTTCGACTCGTGCTCGGAGGCAGCCTGGCGTGCCTTGCGAAGGGCTTCGTTGATGAGGCTCACCAGCCCTGCCCCTCGAGATCGTGGATGGCCCGACGGACCTGCCACCAGCCGAGGTGGTCACGTCCCTGCACATAGCCGCACAGCAGGGTCTTGTCGCAGACCGCGTTGATCAGTCGCGGCACGCCACGGGCATAGCGGTGGAGGGCCCGGTAGGCGGGTCGGCTGAATGTCGGTCGTCCATTGGACCCGGCGATCAGCAGCCGGTGCTGAATATAGGCAATTGATTCCTGGCGGTCGATGGGACCCAGGTGATAGCGCACCGTGATGCGCTGGCGAAGCTGGCGCAGCTCGTTGCGATCGAGTCGGTCTCGTAGCTCCGGCTGGCCGATGAGGACGATCTGCAACAGCTTGTGCTGATCAGTTTCCAGGTTCGACAGAAGCCTGACCTGTTCGAGCAGCTCGTCAGACATGTCCTGTGCCTCGTCAATGAAAAGAACAACCACCACCCCGTCGTGCGCCCGATCGAGCAGAAACTCGTTGAGCCGTTCGACGAGTCGGACCCGGTCGTTGCCGGAGTCATCGATGTGGAGTTCGCGCAGGACCGAACGCATGAGCTGAATCGGGGTCATCACCGGGTTGAGGATCAGCGCAGTGGCATAACCCTCGCGAAGCTCTTCCAGGACCTTGCGGCAGATCGTGCTCTTACCTGCACCGACTTCGCCCGTAATCTGAATAAATCCCTTGCGTTCGCTGACCCCGAAGAGGATGTGTTCGAAGGCCTGCCGGTGGCGGCGGCTGAAGAACAAGTACGCCGGATCCGGCGTGATGTTGAACGGCGGGGCCTTGAGGCCGTAATACTCCTCGTACATGGGTTGATCGACCACCCTGATGCGGCGGTGGCGCTCATTGTAATGCAGATCGCGCTATCGAACCGGGGGAGGGGCGATCGTCGCAGTCTCCGCGCGAAGGCCCTGGACGTTGGCGTAGGTCAGCACGACGCCGAGGATCGCAATCCACCATTCGCCGGAGACCAGCGCCCAGAGACCGATGATCACTGTGAGTACTATCGAGAAGATCCGGGCGGCGATGCGGCCTTTACGACCGGCCACCATTCCCGCAACAGACGCCAGAATATGGCCCCCGTCGAGCGGCAGGATCGGCAGCAGGTTGAGGATTCCCCAACCCAAATTGACCCACACCACGAAGCCGAGCACCTGAAGGACTGCAGGGGAAGCGCCGGCAGAAATCGCTGCGTAACGAGCCACCAAAGCCGCGATACCGATCGAGATCCCGACCGCCGGCCCGGCGACACTGATCAAAATATGTTGGCCGGGAGTCAGGTTCCTGGGCCGCATCCACCCGGTCATGCCACCGAAGGCCATCAGCCGGATCCACGGCTCGAGCCCGAGGCGCCGGCCGGCAAAGGCGTGGCCGAGCTCATGGGCGAGGACCCCGGTCAACACCACCACCACCCACACCAGCATCCACAAAGGCTCCTGGCGGCCGCCGATGAGCCAGGCGGTGACGAAAAAGAACGGATCGACGCGCAGCGGAAATCCAAAGACGGCAAGTGCGCGCCGTTGATGTTCAGGCTCGTAGCGTTGGGGTTCGTATTCCATCCTGCCCCAAGTATGGCACGGCGATTCGCCATCACCCCGACCGGATGTACGGCGACAGCTGGGGCTAGAACGAAATTGTGGTGTGGGCGTCTCGCCCGCACTTCTTCGACAGCGGTGGAATCGTGCAGGCGAGACGCCTACACCACAAAAGGACCGAGCAGTGAGAATTTGTGGGGCAGGCGTCCCGCCCGCACTTCTTCGACGGCGGTGGAATCGTGCAGGCGAGACGCCTACACCACAAAAGGACCGAGCAGTGAGAATTTGTGGGGCAGGCGTCCCGCCTGCCGGGCGGGTGGGTGAAATCCGAAACCCGAAATCCGAAATGAGTTTGGAATCGAACGGCGTATGATCGTGGTGGAGGTGAACCATGGCCATTCGATTGAACGGCATCCACATCCTCCTCACCTACACCTGCAACTACGAGTGCGACCACTGCTTTGTGTGGGGCGGTCCCTTCAAAGAGGGGACACTCACTCTCGATCAGCTCGACGAAATCCTCACCCAGGCCGCCGAGCTGCGGACAGTGGAGTGGATATATTTCGAGGGAGGAGAACCGTTCCGCCCGCACTTCTTCGACAGCGGTGGAATCGTGCAGGCGAGACGCCTGCACCACAAAAGGACCGAGCAGTGAGAATTTGTGGGGCAGGCGTTCCGCCCGCACTTCTTCGACAGCGGTGGAATCGTGCAGGCGAGACGCCTGCACCACAAAAGGACCGAGCAGTGTGAATTGTGGGGCAGGCGTCCCGCCCGCACTTCTTCGACGGCGGTGGAATCGTGCAGGCGAGACGCCTGCACCACAAAAAGACTGACCTGTGTAGAAATTTGGGCCAGCCGTCTCAGCTATCGGATGGGTGGGTGGTAATTCCGAATATCCGAAATCTTCAAAGGTCGCTAATTCCGAATTCCGAACTCCGAATTCCGCTAGACTGCCTTGCCATGCCGACTCGCGCTCGATTCGCCTTGTTGACCGCCGCCTTTCTGTGGGCGGTGTCCTTTGTCGCAGCTATTGTGGCTCTCGAGGAGGCGCCGCCCCTCGTCGTCGTTGCACTCCGACTGATGATTTCAGCGATGTGTTTCTTGCCGTGGGTGATTGCATCGGGCGGCACCAAGGGAATCGGCTTTCGGCGAATGGGGGAGTTATTCCTCCTGAGCCTCGTCGGCACGTCCCTCCACTACGCAACCCAGACCGCCGGTCTGCAGTACACAACCGCAACCAACGCTTCCCTCTACACCACGACCGGACCGATCACGATTCTCCTGCTTTCGGCATTGGTGCTCGGCGAGCGCATCACCGCTCGCAAAGCTGTTGGTGTCCTCCTGGCGGTCGCCGGAGTTCTGGTCGTGATGGGATCGGAGTCCTTGACCTCGTTCGAACTCGGAAACGTCAAGGGCGATCTGTTGGTGCTCGTCAGTATTGTCATGTGGGGTTTGTTCACGGTATTCGGCAAGCGGATTACCGATGAGTTGGGAGCTCTGCGTGTCACCGCATGGGTGACGATCCTCGGTGCTGTGACCATGGCACCGGTCGGATTGTACGAGGCCCGTTCCGAGGGATTCACTCTTTCGGTTCTGTCACTCGAGGGGTGGGTGGCCATCGGCTTCCTCGGAGTTGCCTGCTCGTTCTTGGCGACTCTCCTCTACTTCGTTGCGCTCGGCATGTCGGAGTCGCAGAAGGTCGGGGTCTACCTCTACGCCATTCCACCGATGACGGCGGTGGTGGCCGCGCTCTACCTCGGAGAGGCCATCACGCCGAACCTGGTTTTTGGTGCGATCCTGGTCATCTCCGGCGTTGCCCTGACCGAACGCGGGTGAATTTGCAGATTTTGTGGTGCAGGCGTCCCGCCTGCACGATTCCACGACCGTCGAAGAAGTGCAGGCGAGACGCCTGCACCACAAATTTCATGTCAGCGCAGCATTTCGGGCGTGAGTTCTTCCAGCGAATGCAGCTTGATCTCCGCCTCTCCGTAGCCGGCCTCATCGAAGAGATGGGTCGGCGGGACCGCGATCACCCGCATACCGGCGGCCTTCCCCGAGCGGACCCCGACCACCGAGTCCTCGATGGCGACGCACTCGGCAGGTTCGACGCCGAGCAGTCGGGCAGTCGTCAGGAATACGGCGGGATGTGGCTTCCCAAGCTCCTCTTCAATCGCGGAATGGGTGATGGCGAAGACCTCGCCCAAACCGAGCGTGGTGAGGACTGCCTCGATCAACGGAGGGGCTGAGGAGGTTGCGAGCCCGAGCGCCAGGCCCTCGGCGCGAGCCATCGCGATGCTCTCTTCAACGCCAGGCATCGCCGTAGCCTGCTCGGCGATGAGCTCTCGCATACGGCCCTCGAGTTGCGCCTCGACCTCGGTGCAAGTGGCGCCTTCCCACGGTGAGAGGCGAAACCAGTGCTCGATGACCTCGTCGGTTCGCATTCCCATGGTGCGCTCGCAGTCGGCGTCGGTGAGCTCGAGGCCGACGTCAGCAAAAACCTGACGCTCGGCAATCCGCCAAAGAGGCTCGGAGTCGACCAGCACCCCATCCATATCGAATATCAACGCGCGCATCTATTCCCTGCTTGTGGTGCAGGCGTCTCGCCTGCACGATCCCACCGACATCGAAAAAGTGCGGGCGGGACGCCCGCACCACAATATCGCTCCGAGTTGCGTATGGGGTCAGACTTCCTCGTCGGATTCCGGATCGTCGTCGCTGGGAGCATCGAGGAGATTGTCGAGGTCGACGGACGGCTGCGGCTCATCGTCGAACTCGTCGCCCTTGTTCTGCCGCCGTTCGAGCTTGTCCTTCTTCTTCTTCTGTTTCTTCAGCTCTTTTTGTCTTTTTTCAAATTTGTACGAACCACTTTTTCTTCCCAAGCCGGCCTCCTACTGACTACCTTAGCAGAGCATGGGCAGCTTAGAGGCTTCGATAGCACAGCGCGATGCAGTACTTCCACCAGCGTGGTTCGGGCTGGTCGGGCCAGTAGGCGGCAGGCAGGGTTCCATCGACCACGGCCTTTTCGACCGGCACGTCCTCTACTTTGAGCTTGGTGAGGGCGGCGATCAAAGCTTCGAAATACTCCCACTCCAGACGCAGATAGTCCTTGTCGGTCACTGGCCCATGGCCCGGACAGATCGCTGACGGCTCCATTTCGTGCCAGTTCTTGAGAGCATCGATCCAGAGATTGAGATCGTTCGTTTTGTCTCCGAAGTAGGGGTACTTGTCGACCTGCACCAGATCACCGCCGACCAGCACGCGCTCCGATGGGAACCAGACGTAGGAGGAGCCGGTTGTGTGGCCTCCAGTAGTGGCGAAGATCGCGGTGCTGTCCCCCGTACCAAAGGTCTGCATTCCATCAACCCACACCGTCGGCAGAAAGGGTTTGGCGGTTTCGAGGGAGTCTGCGAAGGCAGGAAAGATACCGGTCCAGACGGCCGTTCTTTCCTCGGTCCACTCGATCGCGATCTGCTGCTCGAAGAGGGGCTTCTCGGAGCTTGCGGCAACCACTTCGACATCGGAAAACGCTGCCATCGCAAAGATGTGGTCGATGTGGCCGTGGGTGAGGAAGAGGTATTTGGTCGGCCGCTCGAATCGCTTTTCCATCGCCGTCCGGAAGTCGGCCGCGATCTCGGTGACCAACCCGGCGTCGACAAAGACGAGCCCGTCGTCGAGGGCGATACAGGTCAGATTCGAACCGTTGGGATTCTCGGCCATGACCACCGATGGCGAGATATCGATGTATTCGACCGGCGCGATTTCGGCCCAGCCGATGGGGCCATAAGCCAAAACGACGAAGAACAGGGTGAGGAGAGCCCGGGTGCACCTGAATGCCATATCAACCTCCGTGTATGGGAAAACATACGGATGGTGGTTTCTGCGGTTGCCAAACCGAGCCCGAATCTCAATGCCGCCCACCCGCCCGGCACGCGGGGCGCGTGCCCCACAAGCCTGGGGGATTTGGTTGTGGTGCAGGCGTCTCGCCTGCACGATTCCACTGCCATCGAAGAAGTGCAGGCGAGACGCACCACAATGCCGAAAGGCCCGGTTATCCGGCTGGGACCGTTGTCCTCGTTGCGGACTCCAAGTACGCGGTGCCGAGATCCTGCCAAGTATTGAGCGCACGCCGCGCGGAACGGGTCGCCTCGCGAAGCTGGCGCCGCAACCGGCTGCGGCCGATCACCCCGGCGCCCTCCGAAATCTTGGCCTGGAGTTGGATACGCGTAGCCTTGAGTTCGTTCAGCGCCTCCTCACATCGCTTCTCGGCGGCGACGACGTGGCCCCGCAGAACCTCGCGGGCAGCGGCGGTTTGGTCCCGAGTCGTCGCCTGCCAGTCGTCGACGGTCTCGCCGAACGCGACCTGCCACTCGTCGACGGTCTCACCGATCGAAGCCAGCCGCTGTTCAAAGGTCGCTCGAGCGTGCTCGAAAAGCTTGCCGAGAGTGACGTCTAGAGGACTGCGCTTGAGCCCGCTGGCCAGACCCACCTTGTCCATTCCCCAGATCAGCCACTTGCTCGGGTCCCAGTTGTAGAGGCGCGGACCGTTGCGGTAGTCGGCCTGAAAACTGTGGTGGTAGTTGTGGTAGCCCTCGCCGAACGACAGGAACGACAAGAACCAGTTGTCCCTCGCCGAGTGGGCGGTGGAGTAGGGCTGGCTGCCCCACATGTGGGCCGCCGAATTGATCAGGAAGGTGAAGTGTTGCGTCAGCACCAACCGCAGGAGCAGGGCGAAGACGAACATCCCAAGCATGTTGCCGGTGATCAGACCGAGAACAACTGTCGCCGCGAGGTTGACGACGGTGCCGATGGCGATCGCGTGGCGGTGCTGCCATCGCAGGATCGGGTCCTTCCAGAGGTCCGGCACGTTCGAGGTGTCGTCGTGCTTGGCGCCCTCGACCATCACCCAGCCCATGTGCGAGTAGAAGAAGCCTTCCTGGGCATTGTAGGGGTCGTCATCGGTGTCGACGTGGCGGTGGTGAAATCGGTGGGCAGCGGCCCACGAGATGACGCTGTTTTCGAAGGTGGCGGCGCCGAGTATCGCGAAAAATGCCCGAACAGGCGCCGGCGCCGAGTAGGAACGATGTGTGAAGAGCCGGTGGTAGCCGGCCGTGATGCTGAGGCCGGTCAGCAGCCACATGAAAATGCAGGCGGCGATCTCGACCCAGGTGACGCCGTGGGTCAAAACGTACCAGGGGACCGCGATGGCGGCCGCGAGCGGGGCCAGGGTGAGAAACGCCACGTTACCCCAGACGATGGGGCGGTGCGGGCGTTGAGTTGTGGTGTCACGTTCTTTTTCGGTCATGGAATCGCTCGCTCCGGTGTTGATTTGGGTTTTGCGACCCTTTTGCAAGAACACCCTAACACGAGTGTCGTTTATGGCCTCGCCGCAGGTTGACGTCAACGTGGCGGCACTCATTGTGGTGCGGGTGCACCGCCCGCACGTCTTTGATGGCAGTGGAATCGTGCAGGCGAGACGCCTGCACCACAAAATGTGGCTTGATCAAGCGAGGGTTTTTGTGGCGCAGCCGTCCCGGCTGCCAGGCGGGTGGTCGGTGATGTCATTGGGAGCGAGCGTAAAAAACTGTCATCCCGAGCGGAGGTGGAGCGGTAGCGACGCCGTAGTCAAGGGATCCCCCGACGTCTGAGAATGTCCCGTACTCAGGACTCTCCGGAACTCAGGGGGTCCTTCGACTCGGGCCGCCGAGCGGCCCTCGCTCCCAAAGAACAAATTTCAAGCCATAAACGTAACTCTTTTGTTATCAGTATTTGACCAAATTCGAAATTCTGCCGGGCCGATCCCTTGTTCTTACCATGAGTAGGCGCCGCCTCGCGGCGTGGCGGTGCTCAGGATGACAGCTACGATGTTGCGCCGCTCGCTCAGGATGGCTACTGCTGCTATCGTATCCACGACCGTTTTGGAGGGGGAGTCATGAATCGATCAGTCGCAGTTGTCATTTCCGTTGTCGCAATTCTTTTGGTGACGATGAGCCCGGTGCGGGCGGAAGAAGCCACCGACGTTCTCACTGTCGAGGACTTCCTCGACCTCGAGCGGGTATCCGACCCGCAGCTTTCGCCGGACGCCGCCAAGATTCTCTACACCCGCTCATGGATCGACCGCATGGAGGATCGCTGGCAATCCGATATCTGGATCATGAACGCCGACGGTTCCCGCAACCGATTTCTGACCAAGGGCTCGTCTCCGCGTTGGTCGCCTGACGGCACGAGGTTCGCCTTTACTGACGAGGGTGAACCCAAGGGCACCCAGCTCTTCGTGCGCTGGCTCGACGCGGCCGAGGCAACCCAGATCACCCGGGTCGACAACTCTCCGTCCACCTTCAAATGGTCTCCGGACGGCAAATCCATTGCATTCGTCATGCGCACCCCGGCCGATGACGGCTGGGAAATCGACATGCCGAAGGCACCCGAGGGCGCGGAGTGGACCGAAAAACCGCGCGTCATCGAGGGCGTTTATTTCAGGCAGGACAGACGCGGATTTATGAAGGAGGGTTACCTCCACCTCTTCACGGTCGACTCCGGTGGCGGCACGCCGCGTCAGCTGACCAAGGGCAAGTGGAACGTCGGCGCCCGCACCATCGGCCTCGACTACGGCATCGGAATCGACTGGACCCCTGACAGCAAGAACGTCATCTTCGACGGCCTCATGGAGGACGATGACCCGGAGATGCCCTATCGACGTTCCCATCTCTACTCCGTCAATGTGGCTACCAACGAGGTCCGATGCCTCACCTTCCACGAAGGCCCATGGACCGGGCCTGTCGTCTCTCCCGATGGGAAGCACGTCGCATTCACCGGATTCCGGTGGACCGGCCAGACCTACCGCGTCAATGAGCTCTACGTCATCGGCATCGACGGTAGCGACCAGCTGTCGCTGACACCAGAGCTCGACCGCAGTCCTCAACAGCTTCACTGGGCACCTGATGGCAGCGGTCTCTACTTCACGGCCGGTGACCAAGGGACCTCGAACGTTCATTTCGCCTCGCTCAAGGGCAAGGTGCGCCAGCTGACCGAGGGCAATCACATGCTGGATCTGGAATCTCTAGCGAAATCAGGTCTTGCGGTAGGCCTCTTGAGAGCTCCGCACGCGCCGAGAGACATCGTTCGCTTTGAGCTGCCCTCGGTGAAGAGCCTGACCCGCCTTTCCGCCGTAAATGAAGATCTCCTGGCCGGTGTTCGGTTAGGCGACGTTGAGGAGATCTGGTACGAATCCGATGACGGCACTCGGGTTCAGGGCTGGATTGTCAAACCACCCGACTTCGATGCGGAAAAGACCTGGCCGCTCATTCTTCATATCCACGGCGGCCCGCACGGCATGTACAACGTCGGCTTCAACTACTCGTTCCAACATCTGGCGGCGGCGGGCTATCTGGTGCTCTACACCAATCCGCGGGGCAGCACCGGTTACGGCACCGATTTCGGAAATGCCATCGACGACTCCTATCCATCGGTTGACTATCACGACCTGATGGCCGGTGTAGATTCTGTGATCGAGCGCGGCTGGGTCGACACCACCAGGATGTATGTGACCGGGGTTTCGGGTGGCGGTGTGCTCTCGAGCTGGACCATCGGCCACACCGACCGCTTTGCTGGTGCGGCAGTTCGCTCGCCGGTCATCGACTGGATCAGCTTCGCCGGCACAACCGATATCACCGAGTAGGGCTATCACCGTTACGAGCCCTACCCGTGGGAAGACCCCGAACCGTGGCTCAAACACTCGCCGCTGATGTACGTCCAGAACGTCACCACGCCGACCCTGATGATGTGCGGCGAGCTCGACCTGCGGACGCCGATGGGCCAGACTGAAGAGTACTTCCAGGCCCTCAACGCCGTCGGTGTCGAGACTGTCCTCATTCGCTTCAACGGCGAGTACCACGGCACCGGCTCCAAACCCTCGAACTTCATGCGTACCCAGCTCTATCTCATCGACTGGTTTGGAAAGCATGTGCGGGAGGAAACACCCGAGGAA
>CAVZOK010000003.1:0-388654 GCA_963776765.1 Candidatus Sulfomarinibacteraceae bacterium | reverse complement strand
GCAACTCGCGCACTCGGCGCGACTAGTGTCACTCGGCCGCATGGCGGCCGGTGTCGCCCATGAGATCAACAATCCGCTGGCCGCCATTGGCGAGATGGCAGGCCTGATGGAAGATCTCATCGACGATGATTTCCTCTCCAAAGCGAAACACGGCGATTTGTTTCGAAACAACGTCAATAAGATCCAAAAGTACGTCGATCGGACCCGTGAGATTACGCACCGGATGTTGGGTTTTGCGCGCCGGATGGAGCCCCGCCAGGACACACTCGATGTCAACGAGGTGATCCGGGAGGCCCTCTCTTTCGTCGAGAGGAAGCGTCATTTCGCGAGATCGAACTCATCCGCCAGCTTGACCCCGACGTGCCCGTGATCAAAAGCGACATGGCGCAACTCCAACAGGTGCTTCTGAATCTCGCCAACAATGCGCTCGATGCCGTTTCGGACGGCGGAAGAATCCTGGTCACGAGCCGCCCGAATCCGGCTGGGTGGTGTTGACGGTTGAAGACGACGGCCGTGGCATTCCGACAGATCTCCATGACCAGATTTTTGACCCGTTTTTCACCACCAAGGCTCCTGGAGAGGGCACAGGCTTGGGGCGTCGGTCTCTCACACCATCGTGAAGGGACTCGGTGGCACTCTGAGCTTTGAAAGCACTCCCGACGTGGGCACCATTTTCGAGGTACGCTTGCCCGCGAAGACGATTTGAAAGTGGCACGGGTGGAAAGGAGGCCGTTTCGATGCCGATACACGCGTCAGCGATTGATGATGAGGAGGATTTTTTGAACTCGCTGGTGATGCGCATCGAGCTTCGCGGTTTCAACGTGCATGGCGTTCTCAGCGGTGCCGAGGCGATCGAGTTTTTGGTGGCAAACCCGGGGGAGGTCGACGTCGTCCTTCTTGACATCAAGATGCCGGGAATGGACGGCATCGAAACCCTGCGCCAGATAAGGAGCCGTTTTCCTGAGACCCAGGTCATCGTTGTCACGGTCACGCGTCCCAGGAATTCAGCCGTCTCGGCCGCGAGCTCGGCGCCTTCGACTATCTGATCAAGCCGATCCGGCTCGAAGTCATCCTGGAGCGAATTGACGCGGCCTGCGACCGGACCCGCAACCACAGCGCCAACTGAGGTTGAGGCTGATGCACGATTGTCATGATGTCTGAGGCGACCCCTCCCCGGGTCCTACTGGTCGATGACGAGGTAGATTTCCTCGATAGCCTGCACCAAAGGCTCGAGCTGCGTGGCATGGAGGCGTTGAAAGCGTCGAGCGGTCACGAGGCGCTTGCCCGGATCGAGGCCGAGGAGGTGGATGTCGTCGTGCTCGACGTGCGGATGCCCGGAATGGACGGCGTTGAGACCCTGCGCCGCATCAAAGAACGGTTCCCCCGCATCGAGGTCGTGATGCTGACCGGCCACGCCGATCTGGAAAGCTCGCTCGACGGCATGCGTTTCGGTTTCTTCGATTACCTCACAAAACCCGTTCACATCGACACGCTGATCGCCAAGATCCACGATGCTCACGAGCGGCGCACCGGCAACGGCTTCAAAGACGCCGAGACCTTCACCGGCAAGCTCAAACAGCATATGGTGGTCGCGGATCGGCTCGCGTCACTTGGCGAGTTGGCCGGGAGCATCGCTCACGAAATCAACAATCCGCTGGCGATCATCGCCGAGTATGCCGGCTGGTTCAGGTCTCGCCTCGGCCGCCACGGAGACGTGCCCGCCCACGTTCAGGCGGACGCGGAGCTGGCGTTGGAGAAGATCGAAAAGGCGGTTGAACGGGCGCGACGGATCAGCCAGAACTTCCTCCGTTTCGCGCGCAGCCCGGACGCGAATGTTCGCGACGTCAGCCTCGTAGACCTGGCCGCCGAGGTTGTCGAACTGACCAGCAAAACTGCATACGATCGTGAGGTCTCGGTCGCCATCGTATCGGATTCTGGTGTGCCTCTCCGCCTGTCGACGGACCCATATCAACTGCGCCAGGTACTTCTCAACCTCGTGACCAACGCCATTCAGGCAGTTCCGCAGGGCGGAAAGGTCTCTCTCAGGTTGGGCGGGAACGATCAGGTGGTTTCGATTGCGGTCGAAGATAACGGGCCGGGCATCCCGGAGGAAAACATTGAGCGTGTCTTCGAGCCGTTCTTCACGACCAAGCCCGAGGGCCAGGGGACAGGCCTCGGACTCGCGGTGTCCAGGGGCATCGTCGAGAGGCTGGGTGGACGAATCGAGATCGACAGCAAGCCGGGTGAGGGCTGCACATTCCGGGTCATCGTTCCGCGATCGGCGATCGTTTCCACTCAGGGACCCTGAAAGAAAGCGTTCGGCAGCGCTTCGTCTCGACCCGACACCGGCCTTTCACCGAGTCCGCAGCCGAAGGTTACAGGATGTTCATCTGAAGCGGATCGGATTTGTAACATCCGGCACATATCGTATTCACGAGACTGTAGCCTGTGACCCTCGGGCACGAGTGGGTCACTCATCTCAATCGCAGGGTTGTCGAGGAGAAGCGGTAGTGAAACTCCCGGACCTCCAAAACGCAGTGCGCGCACTCGCAGTTGTTGCTGAATCGGAAGCCCCATTTGTCAGCTGCTATGCCGACCTCGAAGGCGACCCAAGGAAGACTCGGGCGGAATTAAGCGATCGCGTGCTCACCATCCGAGCGAGTCTCGAACCCGACCAGCGTGTGGAATTCGAACACGCTCTGTCGCCGATCATGGCCTTCCTCAGCTCACGACTGGCACGTGAGTCAAAGGGGGCTGCGGCGTTTTCGAGGGCAGGTGAGAAACGGTACCTCCGGATACTTCCACTCCATGTACCGGTGCCAAATCACTTGTCGGTGGATGCCGTCCCAGACCTGTTTCGGCTGATAGCGCTGAAGGACGCATACCACCGATATGTCGTGCTGATCGCCCACCGGGACAGCTCGCGAATCCTCGAGGTTGACGTCGGCGCAATCACACGTGAAATCTGGACAAAGCGTCCGGAGCTACGCGATCGGGTGGGGCGAGGTTGGACCCGTGACCACTACCAGCGCCATGCACGCGCTCGGGGCGATCGATACTTGGGAGAAAAGGTGGATATTCTCGACAGCCTGATGGCCAAGGGTGGACAGACTCACCTCGTTTTGGCCGGTTCACCGGAGACCACCGCCCGCATCAGGAAAAGGCTGCCGAAGAGGCTCCAGGACCGTCTCGTGGACGTCGTCCCTGCTGCAGCCAGGGACAGCTCGGCCGACGTGGTATCCGCCACTCTGGCGCGATTCATCGAGCACGAGCAACAGGAGTCCATCACGCGGGCCGCGCAGCTCATGGACGAGCTGAGGCGAGGCGGCCTAGCCGAGGCCGACAGCGTCGCCACACTCGAGGCACTCCAGCGAGGACGGGTGGACGTGCTCGTGATGGCCGAAGGATACGAACCGCCCGCCGGGTGGGCGTGCCGAAACTGCAGGTATGTAGAGCGGGCTGACCATCCACCCGCTGCGTGTCCGGTCTGCGGTGATTGCGCCGTCCGCGAGGCCGATCTCAAAGCCGAAATCGTCCGCTTGGCCGAGCTCCACGACGTCGAAGTGGAGATCCTTCGTGAGAGTGACGCGCTGATTGGAATAGGAGGGATAGGTTGTCTGCTCAAATACCGAAGGTCCGGCCAGTTTGTCTAGGACAGAGATCGGTATCGGATCGGGGCCAGGATGGGGAGCACCTCACCATGAGCGCCCAGCATTTGGGGTGCTTGGGAATCCGCGTGTTTGGCGTTGGTGAAGATCTGGGGCCGTGTTGATTCGGGGTTTCACATGTTTGAAAAGGAAGCTGGTTGGTTTGGGAGGTCGATTCTGGGCGCTGCCGGTGTTGGCACACTGTTGGGTTTGACATATTTGTTTCAACCGTCAGTGGCGCGTATTGGCATTGCGATGATTTTCGCCTTCGCGGCGTTCTCGGTTTCCGCCTTCGCGATGTTTATTCTGTTTCCAACCGCTGTTCGAATCGGTTTTTTCCCGATTCTGGCAGCCGCGGGAGGATTGGGTGGTCTTGTGTTTTCGCTCGCTTACGACACGCCTCTTCCCTGGTCGATTGGTATGGGATGCGTCATAGGACTCGCAGTCCCACTCGTATTTCTGATCACGAGCAAGATCTCCCATTCTGCCGGGACAGGCGAGTCCGAGTAGAACATCGGTATGTGAGTCGCGCCGATTTCCACATATGAGTTCGTGGTTCCAGTCCTCAGTGACAAATCAACTGATGTCAACGTGGTCTTCTTGGTATTCCCCCGGTCCGTTCATGGGCCAGCCCGAATGGGCTGCTGTGCATGGCGCCGGGGTCCCGAAGGTGGGCCGCCTCACCCCAGCGACGAATCCGACTCGTCGACCGCCGAGGATACGCCAAACTTGGCGGCTCGTTCGCGCCACTTCGATCGGGCCGCGGCGCGGAGGTCCTCGACAGTGTCGATCTCGTCGACGATCTCAAGGTCAAGCAGTGTTTCGACTACGTCCTCCAAGGTGACGAGACCCGCGGTGCCTCCGAACTCGTCGAGGACCGCCGCGATGTGCTCGCGCGACGACAGAAACAGGTCCATCAGGTGGGAAAGCTGGATTGCACCGGGAACAAAGAACAGTTCGCGACTAAGGGCACTGAGGGGGGTTTTGGGGTCGCCCTGCGCCGCATGCTCGAGGATCTCGTTTTTGAGAACAACGCCTACCAGCCCATCGATCGATCCTCGAAAGACCGGAATCCGGGAAAAACGCAGCGGGCGATGCCGCTCGATCACGTCACCGACCGAGTCATCGGCAGGCAGTGCGAAGATCACGGTTCGCGGCGTCATGACCCTGGATGCGGTCATTGACCGAAATCGGAGAATGGCTTCGACGACCCTCGACTCTTCTTTGTCGAGCACCCCCTGCTGCGCGCCGAGATCGGCCAGCGCCCTGATTTCGTCGCGGCTCACGTGTACGGGATTGTGGCTCGAGGAAATCGCCCGGCTCGCGAGCCCACTCAGCCATACCAGTGGCATCAACGGCACCATCAGCCATGTGAGTACCCGGGTCACTGCCGGGGCGAGCTGCCTCCAGTATATCGCGCCGATGGTTTTCGGGATGATCTCGCTGAGGAAGAGGATCGCTAGGGTGAGTATCGCCGAGAACAGACCCAGCCACGCGCTGCCAAAGACCGTCGCCGCCTGCGCGCCCGCACCTGCTGCACCCCCCGTGTGGGCAATGGTGTTGAGCGACAGAATCGCCGCCAGCGGCTGGTCGACGTTCTCTTTGAAGTGCCGCAGTCGACTCGCGGTTCCCGGCCTTTTCTCACGGATGGACGCCAGGTACCCCGGTGTTACGCTGAGTATGACCGCCTCCATGATCGAGCACAGAAACGACACGCCAATGGCAAACACGACATAAAGCACGAGTAGGGTCATGCGGCACCAGCCTATCATCATTGGCGCCATACGGGTTGCACTCATCCTCCGTTACACCTGCCTGGTGCCCATCAGAAGTGCCTCTGATTACAGCCTCACGATCAGGGATCTCATCTATCGGTCATGGTTGTGAGGTTGTGATCAGTGGGAGCGTCGGTGAAACCGATGGGAGGTAGTGAGTGAGAGTCTCATACGGGGAAGGCCTAGCCAGCCACTCCGGCCCCGAGTCATGCGTATTCATCCGTAAGGGTGAGGGCGAAGCGTTGACAGGGGGAGCAGCGAGCCGGGACATTGAGCCTCGAAAATCACATAGAGAACGGGACGCCTCCGCTGTCCACTGGAGCGAGGGGCAACATCAGGGCAACCGAAACGGCGAGGTTGTTCGGGTCCCGCGTGGTCGAAGACCCCGTGCGCGCGCTCAAGCCTTTCATACGGGAACCGAGAGATCCTGGAACCGGCCGCGCGGAGATGGCCACTCGGTCCGCGGCGAGAACCCCAAAGGGGCAAGTCGTCGATGAACGGTTCCAGGAAGTCGGACAGCTGCGTAGTACCTGGGAAGCGCCCGAACAAAGGGAGCGGTGCGCCGCGAGCGGCGGAGGGTGTGGAGGAAAGGCGGCTGACCAAGGGGAATCCGGACCAACAAAACAGACGCCGGACACAGGGCCGGGGAAGTCTGCATAATGCGCTGGATGCTCTGACAGTCGGACTGAAGAAGCGGAAGGTGAATTGGGTGCTCGATGCGGACATTCGTGGTTTCTTCGATGCCATCGACCACGAGTGGCTGATACGGTTCCTCGAGCACCGGATCGGGGACCAGCGCGTCATCCGTCACGTCAAGAAATGGCTGAAGGCTGGTGTGCTGGAGGATGGCAGGGTGACGTCGGAGGATCATGGGACACCGCAGGGTGGGAGCATCTCGCCCGTGCTGGCCAACATTTACCTCCACTACGTCTTCGACCTGTGGATCCAGGCATGGCGAAAGCGTGCCGAGGGCGACGTGATGGTGGTCCGTTATGCGGACGACTTCGTCGTCGGATTCCAGCATCGTCAAGAAGCCGAGCGGTTCGTGGCCGAGCTGCGCGAGAGATTCGCAAAGTTTGGGCTCGAGCTTCACACCGGCAAGACCCGCCTGATCGAGTTCGGACGCTTTGCGGCCGAGAATCGACAGCGGCGGGGCGAGGGCAAACCTGACACCTTCGACTTTCTCGGGTTTACCCACGCGTGTGGGAAGACACGGAATGGCGACTTTCAGGTGGTCCGATTGACGATGAAGAAACGGTACCGGGCGAAGCTGAAGGCGTTGAAGGCCGAGCTTCGGCACCGGTTGCACCACCCCATCCCAGACGTCGGGAAATGGCTCGAGAAGGTCGTGTCCGGGTACTACCGATACCACGCGGTGCCGGGAAACGCCCGGACACTCTGGGCCTTCCGCTTCCAGGTCGGGCGGCTCTGGTGGCGCACGCTCAAGCGGCGCAGTCAGCGCTCTCGATGGAACTGGGCCCGAATGACTCGACTCATGGACCGATGGCTACCATGTCCCCGGATTCTGCATCCCTATCCCGAGCAACGTCTGCGCGTCACTACCCAAGGTAGGAGCCCAGTGCGGTAGTCCCGCTCGCTGGGATCTGTGCGGGGGGCGGCCCGAAAGGGCCGTTCCTATCGCGACCACCCATCTATACGCTTGATCAGCTGCGCCCAACTTCGGCGGAGAACTCGGGCATCAGGGCTGTGGTCTCGGTCGGCCGAAGCAGAGAGGGCCTACCGGCCGTCGGCGGGCGTGGCGTCGATGTCGGCCTCGTCTTGCCGCCGGCGCGTTCCCCACGCAACATTCGAGTACCACCCGTAGTACCTCACCAGGTGCCGCCTCGGATCCGGAACGTGCATGATCACGCGGGCGAGAAACTCGGCCGAGTCGAAGGTCTCGGCCTGATCGCCTTGTTGCGCGACGCGGCCGTCGTGGCATCCCTTTGGCCGATAGAGCACCTGATCTCCCCCACTCCAATGCATCCGCTCGAGGCTGATCGGTGGCCGCATGATGTACCGGGCCGTACGCTTGTGCTCTCCTCTTGCGGTGTATGGGTTGTGCGGGTAGGGCGGCTAATTCAACCCCGTTCCGATACCCCGGACCGTGTCGACCGGGAGCACGAAGACGAGGCCGGTGCCGGACTCCTCGAATGTCCCACAGACGTCTTCGATCACGGTCAGGACGTCGTCGACGAGCTCGTCCGGGGTCACGGTGAGGATGGTCTTATTGACCGGACTGGTTCCCGGGAAGGTGCCGCGCAGGCCGGCGAAGATGGGCACGTCGTGGCTCAGGATTCTGCCCATCCCGACGCTGTCAATGACCGTGGACCCCGAGACACCAATCTCCAGGAATGCGGTCAGCAGGTCCTCGAGGTGCTCGGTGTTGTTGAGGACGATCACGACCACCTTCATCGTCAGATCCTGTGCTGTGTTTCTTCGTCAACGATCACCTGCATGGCCTCTTCAGCCGATGTGCTGGTCGCCAGCCCCTTCCGAAAATCCTTCCGGTGGAGCAATCGCGAGATCCTCGCCATGGCTTTGAGCTTGGTATTGGTGTGCTCCTCGTCGCAGACCAGAAGGAAGACGATCTCGACCGGTTTGCCATCGATGGAATCGAACTCTATCGGCTGCGCGGGGATGCCGAGCGAGCCCGCGAACGGAGTCTCATGGGTCCAGAAGCCGTGCGGAAGCGCGATTCCCTGGCCGATGCCGGAGCTCATCAGTCCCTCCCGCTCCATGATGGTTTTGAGGACGGCGTCGCGGAACTGCTCCTCTTCTCCCCGGCAGGTCAGCTCCACGAGCTCGCGCAGGACTTCCCCCTTGGTTGTCCCTTCGAGGGGAACCTTGATTGTCTCCGGCGAAAGAAAATCAGTGAGCCTCATGACGGACCCTTCCGCGGTGACGAGCCTCTTCGGGCCTCGCCCACCTTCTCCAGTGCCATTTTAAACGCTACCGGCCCAATCAGCTGATTGATGGCGACGACGGCCACCAGGATGGTTACCAGGCCGGTCCCCCAGTCGGGGAACTTGCTTTCGAGTTGAGAAATCAGGGCCAGGCTCAGCCCGGCCTGAGTTACGAATCCCAACCAGCTGTAACGGCGGAATGGTTCGGGGTCACCGGCGAGCGAGGTCGCCAGCCGGGTTCCGAGCATGATCATCGCGATCCGGAACCCGGCAATCGCCAGGGCGATGCCCCAGCTTGTGGCCAACGCGCTGAGGTCGAGCCGCGCCCCGGCCATGGTGAAGAAGACCACGTAGACCGGGAGGGCGACCCGGTCCATGGCGCCGAGGAGGCGGGTTCCTTGATGTGAGAGATTCTGGATCGTGAATCCTGCCGCGGCGCAGATCAGGAGTGGTTCCAGGCCGACTCCGAGATCGTGGGTCTCCTCGAGGTAGTGGCCCACGATCTCCGAAAACCGGTAGACCAGAAAGCAGAGGCCGACGATTACCAGGGAGACCTGGGGGCCCTCGCGCTTCAGGTAGAGGCCCATGATCGCCCCCAGCAATACACCGAGGGCGATCGACATCGCGATCTCGCCGGTAACTTCGAATACGAACACAAAGTCGAGACCCTGTTCGGGGGCGAACGCCAGCCCGGCGACGGCGGTCGCCACCGCAAACAGACAGATGATCACCACGTCCATGGCCACGGAAACGCCGAGGATGGTCTCCGAGAAGGGGCCGTCCGCCTTGGTCTCGGCGATGATCGCAATCGCCGACGAGGGCGACCGTGCGGCCGCGATCACACCCACCATGCCGGCCACCGCCAAAATCTGGAGCGGTGGCAGGTCGCCGAGAAAACCCCTCCACGAAGCGGTCACGAAAAAGAACCCGCCGACACCGATCATCACCACGGTGGCGGTGCAGACGATGAGAAAGACGATGCTCCTCCACCGCCCCTTGAGTACCGCGAGCTTGAGCTCCGCCCCTGCGGCGAGACCGATGAAGGCGAAGGCCATGTGGTTGAGGGCGCTCAGCGGCTCCAGAACCCGTGACGAAAGGAGGCTCGCGGCGAACGGGCCGAAGAGGATTCCCGCGAGAATGTAGCCCGTAATCCGCGGCAGGTGGAGATGCTCGACGATCTCGCCGAGAAGAGCTGCCGAGAGGAGGGCGAACCCCAACATGAAGGTGCTCTCGGCGGGCGTCGCCGAGGGCGAGATTTCGATCACTCTGAGCAGCAGCCACACGAAAACGCCGACGGCGGAGAGGGTGATGAGGCGGCGGATCACGAGCCGCTCCCCCCGCCCGTCCGGCGGCCCGGATCGCAAGCCACGGCGCCAGGAACTCGTTGATGACGATCGCCAGGATCGCGACGCTCATCACCGCTTCGGTCAAGGGTTGATTGACCACGAGCCGGAGCTCGACGATGATAGCCAGCCCCATCCCACCCTGCGAGACCAGACCGAGCCCGATCAGTGGTGGGACCGCGTGGTGTCGTGCAAGTCGGCGAGTCGAGAGATAGCCTCCAGCCACTTTTCCGACCAGACGGACCCCAACATAAACCAGTGCCGCGAACAACACCCGGATATCGGGAAGCTTCCAGTAGGCGCCGGCCAGCACGAGAAGTAGGAGGTAGAGGAACCGATCGCCGTGGGCCATGATCGTCATCACGCGCCCTCGGATCGAACGCACGTGAGTTAGATTCGCGACCACGAGTCCGCAGATGAAGCTCACGAACAGAGCCGAGAGATGGAGGGCGAAGGCGACACCGCCGGCCAAGGCGATGGCTCCAAGGAGGTAGACGGTGAGCTCCGCCTGGCTGGTCCGCGTCAGGGTCAGGGAAACGAAGATCCAGGCTGTCACGAACCCCAGGCACACCGAGATCACGAGCCACTGAAGGGTCATCGGAAAGCTGGCCGCGTCGAAGGGGTGAACGGCGAAGAGCGAGAGACCAACACCGGCCGCGATCACACCCACCGCCGGGTCGAGGCTGGAGATGAATCGCAGCAGGGTCATCACGTGGCGCGAAGCAGGCCGCCCATGTTCTTCGGCTAGCGCCAGCGCCGTCAGACCTGTGCAGGTCGCCGACGCCGCAAGCGTCACGGCCGCGATGGCGATGACGTTGGGGGCGGCGTTCGTGCTTTTCATCAGCAGATACCACGCCACCGGCAGTACCGTAGCCAACGTGACCACGCCCTCTACGGCCGATACGGCGACGTACCCGCTGGGGAGGTTGTTCACCGTCCGCCGGTCAAACTGAAGGCCGAACAAGAAGCCAACCCAGCCGAGAATGACGCATACGAACGGTCGCAGGAGCTCGAGGGTGGCGTCATCGATGACGTTGAGAAAGTCGCTTCCGAGGAGGAGACCGATGATGATGAACTCGGCGCCGGTGAAGAAGGGTTGGACGGCAAACGGGAGCTTCCCCGGGACGAACGCCCGGCGAGAACCGACCAGGGCCAGCGCCGTCAGCACGATCACGGCGATGAGTGCCTTCATCTCGGGAGAGGTCTCCTTTCGCTGCCGGCATTATGCCCTGCCCGATCGTTGCAAGGGGGAAGAGAGGAAGAGGAGACAGGGAGAAGGTGCGTCCATTTTGGCCCGTTGTTCCAAGATCAGAAGGGTGAGCAGAAGTTGGGGTTGTGGGATAGGCTCATGAACGCCTCAATGGTAATCGCGGATGAAGTGGGACTGCCGCCGATCAAGGAACCGACGTTGCCGGAGCGGCCTGACCCCTAATCCGAACGGATCATCGAGCCTTGATTGGTGATTGGACCAAGGAGACCTAAACGAAATGCCGACCAGGAATTGCAGGTACTTCCTTTTTCCGTGCTGCAGTAATTGAACGCGAGCGCACAACAACTGGTGGGGTTCGCAACTTCACTCCACCCGAGGTCCGCCGATATCCCGTTGTGACGGGTGCCACGTTCACCTTTGTCGCATTGTGAGTGATGTGCACCCCATCTTGGTACCACGAGGAATAAGAGAGATCGAAAGCTTGACCTGCCCCTTACGAGTCATTGCGCCTCGTATCCATGGGACATTCATGGGACATTTTTTCACAACAATCCACATTGTCAGCATCGACCACCATAGATTGAATATTCATTAAGTGACATTTTATCAATTATTTACTGATTTTTCAGCATGGTGAGACATGTGGCTGGTTGCGGTCAATAGCCGGAATCAACGGTCTTAAAATCCCTTGATCGTAAGATCGTGTGGGTTCGACCCCCACCTCCGGCACCATTTAGAATCAATGACTTATGATCATTCCTTATTTTTTGCGCTGATGAAATAACCAGTCATGGTGCACTCATGGTGCAGTTCGTTTCGTGCGCGCAGGTTATGCAACGAAGAACGAACCGAAGTGACGTGATGTCGAGAGAATTGAATACACCGTATCCGGGGTGCGTCTCGCCTTCGAGATCTGACAACGGCTACCAGGGGTTGTACTGGACCCGCAGAATAAGGATGTTGGCCGAGCCCCAGTCCCGCGGTTGTGCGTAGACATAATTCAGCGCGACCCGAACCGTGGCATTGAGGTACCAGTTCAGCGAGGCACTGAAATCGGCCAGTTCGCCCCCTTCGATCAGTCCGTCGTCGAGGTCGAGGTAGGAAATCCGGCCGGCCACTTCCCAGGCGCCTCCGCCCCTTTTCTTGAACGGGTTGCCTCCTTCGTACTTGTGGTGCGGCAGCACGCGGTCGAAGGTACCGCTGTTGGTTCGATAGGGCTTGGTTTCGCCGCTGATGAACCACCCGACCTGCACATACCCGCCCTGGAATGTCGGATTGCCGACCAACTCAGCCGAGGTGTCGCTGCGGATATATTCGGCCGTGGCCCCCTGTGGGCCACGGCCGAATATATCCGCAGCTGATCGGCTGGGAGCAGGCCGAGCCGGTTCGCCTCGGACCCGACCAAGATCGAGAACTCGCCGATCTGCGCCAGACCAAGGCCGACAGCCATCGCAGCGGTTGGGTTCCGTAGCAGTGGCCACGCGACGCCGGCTGCCACCACGGTTTTGAGGACGATGACCCCGGCCACCAGGCCAATAGTGAGTAGCGGCCGCTCGATCCAAAGCCGCGGTTCGACCAGCATGCCCATGGACACGAAAAACAGGCTGTTGAACACATCGCGCAGTGGCGTGAAGTCGTCCATCATGCGGCCCACGTATTCCGATTCCGACACCACCATTCCGGCCAGGAAGGCACCGAGAGCCATGGATTGGCCGAAGTGGCCGAAGAACAGGGCGGTGCCGACGGCGGTGAGGAAGATGGTGAGGGTGAACAGTTCGCGACTGCCTGAGGCGACGATGCGCGCGATGATCCACGGGAACGCAAATCGGGCGCCCAACACCGTCAACAAGATGACAGCGACCGAACGGCTGAGCAGCCATGTCACCTCGCCGAGGGTGGCCGCGTGGCCGGCGAGCAGTGGCAAGGCAAGCATGATAGGCACCACCGCCAGGTCCTGGAACAGCAGCACCGACACTGGTGCTCACCCCCTTCGTGATGGGCGCCGGCCGCCGCGCCGCTCGACGGCGAGCCGTACTCGCCGTCACGCCATCGGTCCCTGAGCTCTGCGATCATATGGTCATTGTCGGTTACGGGATCAACGGCCGCAACGTCGCCCATGCCCTGAGCCTGCTCGAAGTGCCGCACGTGGTGGTGGACCTCAACCCCCACACGGTAAACGAGGTTCAGGCGGCCGGCGGATATGCCCTTGAGGGTGACGCTCGCCAGGCCGAAGTCCTGGAGACGGTGGGTATGGGCCGGGCGCGCGGACTCGTGGCGGCGGTCGCCGACGCGGCGTCAACGCGCAAGGTGGTTGAGACGGCGCGCAGCCTCAACCCCAATGCGCAGATCATCGCTCGTACTCGCTACCTGCGCGAGGTCGAGCCGCTGGCCGCCCTTGGTGCGGACCAGGTGATTCCAGAAGAGTTCGAGACCTCGCTCGAACTCACTGGGCGGGTGCTCGGACTGTATGGCGCCTCACCATATGTGGTCGAACGGGAGAAAGCTGCGCTGCGCCGCGAGGGTTACGGGCTGCTGCGTGGCGATGCGGAACACGACCATCCCACCTTCCATGCGCTTGGCCAGCTTTCCGGCGTCAGCCTTGTGCCGGTTCCGCCCGAGTCTGCGGCCATCGGTCGAACCCTCCGCCAGCTCGACCTCCGCCGCCGCACCGGTGCCACCGTGCTCGCTGTGGAACGCTGTGGCGAACTGCAGGTCAACCCACCGCCGGAGCTTCAGCTCGAGAACGGCGACGGCCTGCTCGCCTTTGCCGACGGTGCCGCCCTCGAGGCGATGACCGCCGTGCTCGCACCAAATTGAGTACCGAAAGTTTGGGTGTCAGGGGAATGAAGGAGTTTCCATAGCCTCTTGATGTGGCAGCAGGTGGTTTCCGCGATATTCTTCAAGTAATGGATCGAGTACTGGTTGTTCATCGTGACGCTGAGGCTCTGGGGTCTTTGGAGAAGTCGCTGCTTGATCGAGGGCACCGGGTGTCCCTTGCGAGCTCAATCGATGATGCTTTAGAGAGGGTCGCCGGCGGACAGCCCGATCTCGTGTTGTTGTGCCTTCCCATGGATGGAGTGCAGGGCGGAGGTGCGATGGCAGCCATCCACACGGTTGAGCCGAAGATGCCGGTGGTGGTCGTGTCTTCCCAGGGGGGAACGGACGAAACCATTCAGGTGATCAAGGCGGGTGCCTTTGACTACCTCCTCGAGCCATATTCTGACGACGATCTTTACGATGCGATCGATCAGGGACTCGAGACTGGGCGGCTGATGCGGTCACCGGTCGCGATAAGCGAACCACGGGCCGAGACCGCGGGTGACGCGATCATCGGACGCTCCAAACCGATGCAGGAGGTTTCCAAGGCGATCGGCCGAATCGCTCCTACCAACACCACGGTACTGATCCGGGGTGCGTCGGGTACCGGCAAGGAGCTGGTTGCGCGAGCCATCTACCAGCATTCGGCCCGAGTCGACGGGCCGTTTGTCATCGTCAACTGTGTGGCAATACCGGAGTCACTTCTCGAGAGTGAACTTTTCGGGTTCGAGCGAGGCGCATTTACCGGCGCGGACCAACGGCGGATCGGCAAAGTCGAGCAGGCTGACGGAGGAACACTGTTCCTCGACGAGATCGGCGATGTTCCACTCCCCATTCAGGCGAAACTCCTTCGTCTGTTGGAGGACCGCAAGATCGAGCGCATCGGCGGGAGGGCGCCTATTCCGGTCAATGTTCGAATCCTCGCGGCCACCAATCGCGATCTCGAAGCGGCCATCGCGAGCGAGCGATTTCGTGACGATTTGTTCTACCGGCTGAGCGTGGTACCAGTCCACATTCCGGCTCTCTCCGAACGACTCGACGACGTTCCACTCCTGTGCGACTACTACATGGAACGCTTTGCTCTCGAACTCGGCGTCCGCAACCCCGGGTTGGCGACCGAAGCCTATCCGGTTCTTTGTGCTCACAGCTGGCCCGGGAACGTTCGCGAACTTGCCAATTTGATGGAGCAGTGCCTGATTTTCAGCCGCGGGCAACAGGTCAGCCCCGAAACGATTGAGCGCCTTTTATTGGGCGCGCAGGAACAACAGACCGATCCATTGCAGGCGATCGATGAAGTTCTCGGCAACAGCGTCCGGCGAGCATTGGTCAACAAACCCACAAATCTGCTCGAGACGGTCACCGACCTCGTGACGCGCCAGACCATCGCCGAAGTGTTGCGCCACACCGATGGCAATCGATCCAAAGCTGCACGGTTGCTTGGGGTATCGCGACCAACCCTGCTCGCCAAAATGCGTAAACATGGCCTTCAGTGATCCAAGACTGATAAATATCCTGACACCGTCGTAAAGAAATCAGACGCCTGTGATTCGGTCCGCCCCGGCGTGATGGTTGTGGAAGGGCCGTAGTTACAGGTCTTATCGGCTGACGGCGTGTTGAGAATGCGGAATGCTGGGCTGGCACGTACTTTGCTGATTCATGAGACGTCGATTGGAGGTGTGAAGTTCTCATGACGTCAACCGTCGATTCCGACAACCGAAAAGCCCCGCGGATTCGATTCCGAACTGCGGTGGCCGGACTGGCGCTGATCGTTCTGGCACCCCTCCTCATCACCGGTGCGATCAATCTCCAGCAGTTCCAGAAGGTTTACCGCAGCAAGGTCGAGAACGAGCTCATGGCGATCATCGAACGTCACAGTCTCATTGTCGACTCGTTTATCGACGACCGTCTCAGTGATGTCCGGGTGATCGCACGCGAGCACCCCATTGAGAGGCTGAGCCAACCCGAATTCCTGCGCAGGGTGCTCAACCTCATGCGCGAGGAGTATCACGGCGCGTTTGTCGATCTCGGTTTGATCAATGCCGAGGGCATTCAGGTGGCGTATTCAGGCCCGTTCAACCTCCAGATGGCGGATTACTCGACCGCCCCGTGGTTCCAGCAGGTCCTCGCCAGCGAGAGCTACGTGAGCGATGTCTTCGCCGGTCTGCGTGGCACGCCTCATTTCATTGTTGCAACGCAACGGACGTTTGGTGGCGAACTTTTCATCGTCAAGGCCACCATCGACTTCGAGGCCTTTAACGCTCTGGTCGAGAATATCCGAATCGGCCAAACGGGTTTCGCGTTCATCATCAATCGCAAAGGGGAGTTTCAGACCAATCCGCGCTTCGAGGTCGCACTCAGCCGCTCTCCCTATGTCGATCTCCTGGAAGGGCAGATTCGTTCCGACCGGATCTTTGTCATCAACGGCGAGGATCAGCTCGGCCGTTCGTCGATCTTCACGATTGCTCCCCTCAAACAGAGGCAGTGGTTTCTGTGTTATCAGCAGGAGACTGCGGATGCCTACGAAGAACTCCGGATTGTCCGGGGGTTTGCCGTTGGGGTGCTGAGCATCGTTTCCGTCATCGCGCTGATCACAGGCTTTCTTATTTCGCGCCGCCTCGCCCAACGCCTCGCCGAGGCCCACCATGATCGGACGGTCATGACCCACCAGGTGATCGAGACCGGTCGCCTCGCCTCGATCGGCGAACTTGCCGCGGGAATTGCCCACGAAATCAACAATCCGGTGGCGATTATGGTTCAGGAGGCGGGCTGGATCGATGATTTACTTGCGGAAGGTGACTCCATATCCGGCGATAATCTCGAAGAGATCGAACGCGCGGTTGGCCAGATCCGCACCCAGGGCGACCGTTGCAAGGAAATCACATACAAGCTCTTGAGCTTTGCGAGGAAGACTGATCCGACGGTTCGCGACGTCATACTCAATGATCTCGTCGCCGAAGTGACCGGGCTGACCTCACAAAAGACCCGCTACGCCAATGTCCGCATCGAGACCGATCTCAGTCCGGATCTGCCGCCCATCCAGGCCGCGTCCTCTGAGATCCAACAGGTCTTGCTCAACCTGGTGAACAACGCGATCGACGCGATCGAACGACCGGGAGGAACAGTCACTGTCAGCACTCGAATGGTGGGGGAAGACGTCATCCTCGAGGTGCGAGATACCGGGAAGGGGATTCCCGAGGCCAATCTCGCCCGTATTTTCGACCCATTCTTTACCACCAAACCGGTCGGTCAGGGCACCGGTCTCGGTCTTTCGATCTGTTATGGAATTGTCGAAAAAATTGGTGGAACGATCACGGTGGAGAGTGAAGTCGATGTGGGCACCACGTTCAGCGTGGTTTTCCCGAGGAATGTCGCCAAGCATAACGGGGCGAACGAATCCGAGATCGAGGGAGAGGAATCATGATCGAAGCATCGGTATTGGTTGTCGACGACGAGGTGGCATTTGTGGAAACCCTTGTTAAACGCCTCGCGAAGAGAGGGTTCCGCGTGGATTTCGCACACAGCGGCCAGGAAGCTCTTGAGAAACTCGGTGGCGGTGGGCCGACCACAACCGACGTTGTCATTCTCGACGTCAAAATGCCGGGAATGGATGGGCTCGAGGTGCTGGCGCGAGTCAAGGAGAAACACCCCCTCATCGAGGTGATCATGCTCACCGGCCATGCCACGGTCGAGTCCGCGATCGAGGGCATGAAACAGGGCGCGTTCGACTATCTGATGAAGCCCTGTGAACTCGAGGATCTGATCTCGAAACTCAATGTGGCGGCAGATAAGAAACGCGAGCATGAAACAAGGATCCTCGAAGCTCGAGCGACTCTGATCGGGCTCCGGAGGGGAGACTGAGAGAAACGCCATGGTGGAATCTCAGAAAACAACCAGACTGCTTCTGGTGGATGACGAGGTGGGATACCTCGAGGTGCTTTCCAAACGGCTCACCCATCGCGGCTTCAAGGTCACGACCGCGAGCAGCGGAGCAGAAGCAATTCGCGCATTGCGCAGTTGGGAATTCGATCTGGCGGTCGTGGATCTGAAGATGGAGGACATGGACGGCATCGAGGTTCTCAAAGTGCTCAAACGGATGGACCCGGCTCTGCACGTGATCATCCTGACGGGTCACGGCTCGGAACGTGCCGCACGGGATGGCATCGCGCACGGGGCGTTCGACTATCTGATCAAACCGATCGGTCTCGATCCTCTGATCGCGAGGATCCGCGCCGCGATGAGTTCGGAGTCCGCCTGAGCTTTGTGGGGACCTTGTCTATGATTATTGTCCGGCGATACCGACCCAGTATTTTACTCGATTTTTGAGGAGGGGAATCGTGAATTTTTTCAAGGCTATGGGCGAGTTTTTGATGGCCGCGACCCGCGCTCACGCAGAGTGGGAGTTGGAGACTTCGAACAGGATCATGGGTGATCCAAAGAGGCTGTTGATCCTCGTCCTGTTGGTGGTTCCGATCTTTATCTTCGGACCCTGGGCAGCTGCTCAGGTGATGGATCAAGCGGCCGCTGCCGGCGAGACGTTGCCCGACATCCTGGGTGGCAAAAAGGCCTACAGCCCCGCCTACTACTCGACGGGGATCTTCATCGCCTCGATTCTCATCGGACTGTGTGCCGGCCTCATTACCGGCTGCATCGGCGCCGGCGGTGGTTTCATCATTGCGCCCGCCTTGATGTCGGCCGGAATCAAGGGCATTCTCGCAGTCGGAACAGATTTGTTTCACATCTTTGCCAAGGCCATCATGGGCAGCGTGATCCACCGCAAACTTGGGAACGTCTCGGTGCCGCTCGCTTTCACTTTCCTCATCGGCGCCATCGGGGGCGCCACCCTGGGCGGGGTCATCAACCGGGTCCTCTACGAGATCAATCCGGTGCTGTCGGATGCATTTATCACAACAATCTACTCCATCATGCTCGGCGGTCTCGGCGCCTACGCCATGACCGACTACCTCAAAGCCCGCAAGAAACCCGACGCCGGCGGGGACGCCCACGGCGGAAGGTCGGAAGGGGCCGACCTTGGAAACCTGCCGAGAAAACTGCAGGCGATCAATGCGCCGCCGATGATCACCTTCGATCAAAATCTGGTGCCCGGAGGGCGTCGGATCTCGGCGTGGTTCCTGATCGCGAGTGGTTTTCTTGTCGGATTTGCGGCGGCCATCATGGGCGTGGGCGGTGGGTTCCTCACCTTCCCGATCTTCGTCTACACACTCGGCGTGTCGTCCATGACCACGGTGGGCACCGATATCTTCCAGATCGTGTTCACCGCCGGTTATGCCGCCATCAGCCAGTATGCGATCTACGGTTTCATCTTCTATACGCTGGCCATGGGTATGCTCATAGGCTCGCTCTTCGGGGTTCAGGTGGGCGCAATGGTTACCAAAGTCGTCGAGGGCATCACGATTCGCGGCTTTTACGCAATGGCGGTCCTTGCCGGTTTCATCAATCGCATCTTCGCCCTTCCCGGGAAGCTCTCTGATCTGGAGGTGATTTCGCTCTCACCTGCCGTCATCGGCGTGCTCGACGGCATCGGGATCTGGGCTTTCTTCCTTGTTATCGGGGGCTTTGCAGTATGGGTCTTCTGGACCTTCTTGAGCAACCTCGGAAGACTCCGCGGGGCGGAGGTACCGTCATGAGCACAATCAAGAAGAAAGAGCTCGGCATCGGTGCCTTCCTGCTGGCGACCTTCACAGCCGTGATGATCGGCATCTTCCTGCCGCTTTTCGACGGCGGAAACGCGCTCAATTACCTGGACAATCTCTACAACTCGATCTCAAAGGGATCGGCGTACTACATTCCCAAGGTCGAACACATGGCTGAGGAGCATGGCAGCGAAGTCGTGACTCTCAACCTCAAGATGACCGACCCGAGGACCGCGAAGTCCGCCGAACAGCTCTTTTCGAAGACGGGCGCGACGACGGCGGTTGAAGACAATAACTTGATGGTCAACGGTGACCTCGAGACGATATTCAAAGCCTGTCTCGAAGACGCCGAGTCGGCATACCACAACCGGAGTGACGATCTGATGGCCCGTTACGGCATGGAGGCACGGCCCACTCTCCACACCTGGTGGCAGGCCCTCGGTGCGATGGAAAAAGACCTCAATCGGCAGAAGCTTTTCGCCGCGGCCCAGCTCACTCACACCGTGCAGGCGAAGACCGTCGAGTGCGCGTACAACTACTACGGGATCGAGGCCCAGGCGATCAAGGACCGGTGGGGCACGGTGCTTTTCTCGCTCTTGTTCTACGTTCTCTATACCGTCTGGTACGGATACGGAATCATGTACATCTTCGAGGGTCTCGGTTTCGAGCTCGCAGCGCACTGAGGGGTGCGGTCGCGATAGGATGGGTTCCGTAAGGGAAAAGCTGAGGGTGTGCGATCCGCGCGCCGACAGAGGAGGTTGTGGCGATGGCCATTTCAGTGCTCCTGGTGGATGATGAAGAGCCCTTCGTCGAGGCAACGGCGAAACGACTCACGCTCCGCCGATTTGACGTTTACACCGCAACCAGAGCCGAAAAAGCCTTTGAGACCCTGAAGAACAACCCTATCGACATCGTTGTTCTCGACGTTCGCATGCCGGATCTCGATGGCATCGAGGCAACCAGAACGATCAAGGCCTCCCACCCGCTGGTCGAGGTCATCCTTCTCACCGGCCACGCCAGCATGGAGGCTTCGTTGGAAGGGATGAAGATGGGGGCGTTCGACTACCTCCTCAAACCGCTCAATATTGACGAGTTGGTGTACAAGATCGAAGACGCCCACCGCAAGAAGGAGCTCCAGGAAGAAAAGATTCGCCGCCTCAGCGATCAGGCTGACGAATCCGGTGGCGAGGAGTGATCCACCTCTCCAGTTGGTGGTGAGAATGCGCTGGCCCTTTTGGCTGCATAGTTTGATCGAGCGCTTACGAGGCACTCCGAGGGTAGTGTTGGATCCCGAGGCGGCGCGTGGCGTCTTTCAAACCAGATACCACGCGCTGCGCCTGCTGTTGGCCGCTAACACCAAGGCACTCGAGCTGATGGCGGCAATGGAGCGAGCCGCCGGGGGCCGTATGACCATCGGTATGTCCTTCGTGCGCTCTCACTGCACAGCAATCGGGGTCAGCGTTTTCCAGATGGTCCGTCACCTCGATACTCTTGCGCCGGACAAGTACACCTTGCTCTTTGATCGCCTGCGTGACATCCAGGGATCCATCGATCGCGATATCGGTACCCACCCGCAGTCGACAGAGGCGCCTCTGGTCCTGTCGCTTGATGGGGTTGATCAAAACCACAACGACGTCGCCGGTCCAAAGATGGCGAACCTCGGAGAAGTCGCCAATGTTGTCGGCATGTCAGTGCCAAGCGGTTTCGTCATCACCACGGCTGCCTATGAACGGTTTATCGCTGCCAATGATCTGCAGTCGGAAATCGATCGTCTCCTACTGGCTCATGAGGCCGAACGCCTCGACGAACTCTTTGCCCTCAGTTCCGAGCTTCAGGGTCTGATCCTATCCGCCGAGGTCCCAGAAGATATTGCGGCAGCCATCGACGCTGCGGTTGAGAAGATCTGGAAACCAGACGTGGGGACCGCCTTTGCTCTCAGATCGAGTGCCCTGGGGGAAGATTCGGCTGATGCTTCCTTTGCAGGCCAGTACCAATCGCTGCTCAATGTGCGCCGCGAGCATCTGATCGACGGTTACCTGGAGGTAGTGGCGAGCAAGTACACACCGCAGGCGATGCAGTATCGGCTGGGACGCGGCCTCCTCGACAACGACGTGACCATGAGCGTCGGCTGTCTGGAGATGGTCGATGCGCGTTCAGGGGGTGTTGTCTACACGGGAAATCCCGCCGACCGGGACGACCACAACATCTACATCAGTTCCGCGTGGGGCCTGCCGAAGGCGATCGTCGACGGCCGTTTTGCCAGTGACCTCCTGGTCGTGGAGCGCGCAAAACTGCTACGAATCTCGAAACATCAGATCGGCAACAAAGAGAAACGTTTTGTGCTCGATCCCGTGGAAGGCGTAGAGCGGGTCGAGGTTCCGCAGGATCTCCGTCAAATGCCGTCATTGAGTGACGAAGAGGCTACTCGGATTGCCGACCTTGCCCTCCGACTCGAGACGCATTTCGGAGCTCCGGTCGATGTCGAGTGGGCGATTACCGGTGGCGGAATGGTGATGGTCCTCCAATGCCGTCCGCTAGCCCAGTCGGTCGCGGTTGATCACGGTTCGCCACCGCCAGGCGCGCCTCCTCCTCTCGTGGCCGGCGGAGTCAACGCGAGTCCCGGCGCAGCTGCGGGACAAGTCCACCGGGTCCGCCGCGACAGCGATGCTCTGTCCTGTCCGGACGGTGCGGTCCTGGTCCTCGAGCAACCATTGCCGCGGTGGGCCGCTCTCCTCGGACGTGCGGCAGCGGTGGTTTCGGAGGAGGGCGGAATTGCCGGCCACCTGGCAACGGTAGCCCGTGAGCTTGGCTTACCGGCGGTCCTCGGTGCGGGCTGCCTGGATGCGCTGGTGGACGGCCGGGAGGTCACGGTTGACGCTACCGGTGGCGTCGTCTATCCGGGCCGGATAGAGTCGCTTCTCGTAAGTCCGGAGGGACCGTCCACGCTTCGTGCCGAAACCCCTGTTTTGAGGACCCTTCGCGATGCACTTCGGCACATCGTTCCCCTCAATCTCCTCGATCCGGACGGCATCGAATTCACGCCGTCCGCCTGTCGCACGCTCCACGACATCACGCGTTTTTGCCACGAGCAGGCGGTGCGCGAGATTTTCGCCTTCGGGACCGAAACCGAGTTCCCGGAGTTCGCCAGCAAGCAGCTCCATCACAACGTGCCAATGCAGTGGTGGGTCCTCGATCTTGGAGGCGGGTTCAAGCAGCCGGTGAGTGGCAGATACGTCCATCTCGAGGACATCGCCTGCAAGCCGATGCTGGCCCTTTGGGACGGTTTGGTGGCGGTGCCCTGGGACGGGCCGCCCGCGACATCCGGCCGCGGCCTCGCGTCGATTCTCTTCGAGGCCACCGCCAACCCCGCGCTTGCCACCCCCTTCAAAAAACCTTATGGCGACCGCAACTACTTCATCATTTCCGAGCATTTCATCAACCTGCAATCGCGCTTCGGCTTCCACTTCACGAATGTCGAGGCTCTCGCTGGTTCACGCCCCGAGGAGAACTACCTGAGCTTTTCCTTCAAGGGCGGTGCCGCCGACGTCGAACGCAGGGTCGCCCGCGCCCGTTTTATCGGTGATCTGTTGGCCGAACAGAACTTCGATATTCAGGTGAAAGAGGATGTCGTCGTCGCCCGCCGCACCGGTCTCGAAAGAGCCAAGGTAGAGCAGGGCCTCGGAGTTGTTGGCTACCTCCTCATGCATACCCGCCAACTCGACATGGTGATGAGCGAGCCGGCTGCGGTGGAATACCATCGGAAGAAGATGCGCACCGACATCCAAAGCCTTCGTGCCGGCGAATCGACCTCGTAATTATCAGCGCCGAACACAAACCGTCGTTGTCTAGGACGACCATGTAGAGGCTTTGGAATCCGGTGGACTTGGGCCCTACGACGTAGCCCTTGAACCGAAACGGTTCCGGCCCGAAGAGTCGGTTTGTGTCGAGGGCGAGGCTGCAGTTGTCCTGGCTCGGTTCGAAAAGGCGGAAGGCTTTTACCCGTTGGTCGAAGACCAGGATGTTGCCGGCTCCGGTACCAACCGCAAGGAGTCGCTCGTGCTTTTCGCTTGCACCGCGCCATACCGGTCTTAGGATCGTGGTTTTTTGGCTCGTCTTTGGCTAAGATGTGACGTCGAAGATTGGCGGATACGAGGGCCTCGAAAGTGAGTCGTCCGATGCTTTCGGCGGGCGAAGCGATCACTTGGTGCCGAGTAACCCCTTTTTCAGTGCGCCGGTCGGAGGTTTGGCACCCAGCCCTACCCGGAGCAGCGCGGTTTGAAAATCGTCGCCCTCGATGATGCCGATCTCCTCGCCGTTGAGAGTGACGGTGGTCCCCTGACCTGGGATCATGGTGCAGTCGACAACATCGCCCACCTTCATGTCACCGAGGGAATCGATAAAGGTCGTGACGCGGTCCTCGAGGATTTCGTATTCGTCTTGAGAGTTCGCTTTGAAACCCTTGATCCAGGCGGTGTCCATCCTTTCGTCGGTGGCCTTGTCGGTCAGATAGTGCATTGAGAAACGTTTCGGGCCGGGAGCGCTCAAGACTTCGTCCGCACTGTTGGTTTTCTCTTCGACATAGAGGCCGGCCACATAGATCTTGATGCCCAATTTTCGGCGCAGGCCCATGCCGTTGAGATGGAGAGTCGTGTCGGCGACCACGACCTCGTCGGCCATGGTCACGTCCGCCAAGGTTCCCGGCCACACTGCTGGTGCTATCAGCAACGTCGTTACCAGGATGAATACCGACCTCCGCATCGAATGCCCTCCAGGCCCGCTCTTCGTAGCGCATTCTAGCGCGGCTTCCCAGAGCGGCGCCCTGATGCGCTACCATTGGCCGCAGCAATCGGGAAAAGACGGAACCGGGGTTGCAGCTCAGAGATCGGCTCACAAATTCGGTGCCTGACACCTTTTCCAACCGAGACGCAGGGAGATGAAATGAGAGACAAAGAGTTGTCAACACCGACCGCAGATTTGGCCGATTTCCGTATCCCCGTGCCAACCGTCGACAACATCGGCTGGTTGCTGGTCGGTGGCGGTGTGCTCGGTGCGATGATCACCCTTTTGAGGGATCGACGGAATTTTGTCGATATCGCCGCGCCCCTCGGCCTCATCGCAATCGGTTCCGGTGTTCTCCTCAAACGGCGACAGACTCACATGGTTGCGGCCGAAGAAAACATCCGGACCGAACTTGACGCCCTCGATCCGATCGCCAGAGTGCAGATCTTGAAGGCGATCGCCAGCGCCGAGCTGAGGAAAGTTCCCGGGCTGGGCTCATCAGAATAAGAATCGTCGACTGTCTGGGTGTGGGCACTTCAATTCCAAGAAGAAAAGGGCCGGATACGATCCTGTTCGACGTATCCGGCCCCGATCCGTTTTCACCGCCCTGGGGTCAGGGGCTATACCAGATCGGCGCTGTGTAGGCGCGCTCCTGGTGGGTCGTTTCGGCGCCCTCGGGTATGTCGATGCCGTAGCGGAAGGCGTCGTAGACCACCCAGCGCGGGGTCGGGATTTCGAGCACGCGGCCGTAGTAGAAAGCGGTCTCTTTCGGATCGAAGTCGGGGTCGGTCCAGACCGTGCCGAGTTCGGAGGCGCCGATCGTGTTGCTCCAATTGGCCGCTTCGATGTCTACCGTGTTGCCGACTGGCGGCAGCACGCCGTTGGCGTCCATCTCGCGTCCGGTCGACCAGGCGACGTCGTAGACCTTTTCATGGGTTTCGCCCTTAGCGTCGAGCCAGCCCTTGACGATCTGGATACGGTCGAGGTTGGCGCCGACCACATCACGCAACGCGTAGACCATGAAGGTCGGCGCCTTGCCGGATCCGCGGAGGTCGCCGCCCATGGGCACGCCTTTCTCATAGCCCCTGAAGGCTGGTTGGCGGCTGTTCAGATCTTGCGCTGTGTAGTTCCAGCCGCCGAAGAAGCGCACCAGGATGCGCGGGCCGGTGGTGCCGTAGACTTCCTTGCGTTCCATCGCGTCCCAGATCGATGCGCGGGTGTTTTCCTCCGCCCAGACGGCGGTGTAGCCGGAGGCGACAAGCTCATAGCCCTCAAAGACGCCGTTGTCAGTCTTGGTGAACGGATGGTGCATGCGCGTCGGCGAGGGCTCGGCGTTGGTCGCCTTGCCGAAGAAATTTTCCTCCTCGATAGCCGCAAGGCCAGTGTGGCTGTCGGTCGATCCGATCAGGCCAAACTTGTAGGGGTTGGTGCCCAGTCGTTTCTCCAGCAGGAGTCCATTCTTCAGTGCCTCGCGGGCGTACTCGTATTGCAACATGTCGTTGGTCTTGGCTTCGGAAAGATCGAGGTTTCCGGCGTCCCAGGTTTCGTAGTCGGCAAATGCGTCATCGGGCGAAAGGTACGGATGGGCCTCGCCGTCTCCTTTGATCTGGGTGATCTCGTACATCGGCTCCCACTTGGCCCTCGCCTCGACGTAGTGCTTGTCGAGCTTGCGGCCGGTGTACTGGGCGTCGACCGGAAACATGATGCCGTTCGACAGATTGCCGTTGTGGGCGAGCGCAAGCGCTGAACCACCGGTTCTGGCTTCGTAGTTCTCGAGGTACTTGTATAACTCGAGTGGATCGGTCGAGCCCATGGGCGCCTGGGTGGTGTATGGCACGACCTGTCCTGCTTTTTCGGCGCCTTCACGGAAGATGACGTTGCGGTGGAGGTTGTTGCCGGCGACGAGTGAGGTCCACTCGAAGCCGATGAAGGCGGTGAAGTGGCCGGGGTCGTTGAACCGCTCCGCAGTGTCGACTACCCTCTCCCAGATCGATGCGTAGGTCTTCCCGCCCGGCGAGTACTCGGTCATCATCGCCGGATCAATTTCGCCTTGAGAGAAGGTTCCGATCAGACTCAGCGCGGCTTCGGCTGAGGCATCGCCACCGGCCATCAGACCCTCATACCACGGCTTGGCCTGATCAAATTTGAGGATGTCGGGGTCACCTTTTGCGAGATCGTTGAAGAAGCCCATGGCGTCGGAATGGTCGGCGATCACCAACCAATCGAGCGGACGACTGAGCTTTGCCGGCTGACCGCTCGAGGCCATCACCTCTTCGCCGCGGGCGAAGCGGTAGGCCTCGTCGAGGCCGAGGCGGCAACCGAAAAGACCGGCATCCACCGAGAGACCGGTGTGCAGATGGGTGTCGCCCCAGAAAACGTGGGAGGGAAAACTGCGCTGCGCGTAGGGCGAATATGCCTTGCCGGGATAGACGTCAGACAATGATTCTTTTGAAGGAACGATCTGCGCGAACCCGGTCGTCGCCGAGCCGACGAGCAGGATCAGGCACAGAAGACTGAGGGTTGAGACGGAACGGAATCGGGACGGATTCGGCGTGACCGTTTGATTGATGCGCATCAAAGATCTCCTTTGGTTCAACGAGGCTTGGTTTTGCGAAGCGGTGCGGGAGGCAATTGTAGACGATCTTTGAGGGGCGCGAGTTGCCCGCGCTTTTTTCCGAGGAACACGGTGAGGAAGGTATACTTGACAGAAAGTAAAATAGAATTTACTTTATGTAAAGAATGTATTACTCAACATATCGAGGACAGGGCTGATGAAAATCGTCATCCGGAATCAAATTCGCAGGCTGCGCTTCGAAAACGGTGAGATGACGCAACAGGAGTTGGCGCGCCGGTCGGGCTGCACGAGGCAGACGATCCACGCGATCGAGGCGGCCAAGTACGGGCCCTCGCTGGAACTTGCCTTCAGGATCGCCGAGGTCTTCGGCGTCGGTATCGAGGATGTGTTTCAGTACGAGGTCGCTTCGAATGTGTAGGCCGAATTTCGCCCGAGATTTCCTTGGAGTTATTGGTTTCCGAAATCGGAGGGACTCATGAACCAAATCAATGTCAAAAGAATGTTGCTTGCCGGTCTGGCGATGTTGGTCGTGTGGATCGCTGTCGAGATCCTGGTGGAGCGCGTGATCAGCCAGTGCCTGTTCGGGCAGACCACCTCGGATATGTGGCTCCAGACGATTGATCTGAGCCATTGGACCGCCCTCAACTACTGGGTTAGCGGCCTCCTCCCCCTGTTGAACTGCACAATTCTGATCTGGCTCTACGCCTCGTTGCGTCCGATGTTCGGGGTCGGGACCAAGACCGCTCTCATCACCAGCGCGTTTGGCGTCATCTTGGGATTCTCTTTGGTCATCAATTTCATCAATCTGGGTTTGCTTCCCGTTCGACTTGGGTTGATGGAAGCTATCTTCGAGACTATCGAGTTCCCGATCGCGATGATTGTCGGCGCAGGTGTTTACGAGGGGCGAGAAAAGGGGGTTCGGGAAGCCGAGTAATTTTCCACGATGGACCCTGCTCCGCCAAAATCTCTCCCCGCCACGGTCCCTCCCTTTGGATTATTGACGGCCTTTTGACCGTTGTTCAACCAGAGATCCGAGATCTTGACGTCTCGAGGAGGTATCCTGAGGCGTTCGACCGGCATAATCTCTTTGGGCCAAGACGGAGTAAGGATGAATAAGCTATTTCGTGAAAAGGTGACGACGATCCGCAACCTCTCGGTACTGTGTGCGGTCTCCTTGATGATGGCCACCGCATTGCCGGTCGCGGCTTCCTCCCCGGATGAGGAGGAGGGGCGCAAACGGCAAGCGTCTGAAGTCGGGAGCTCCGAGACGTTCACCACAAAGACAATTCGGGTGATCTACGACCCGGAATCCGGTGAGATCATCTCGGTTCCGTTCCAGGAGTCCGCGGTGCTATCGGCCCCTCTTGCCAACGCACTGACCCGCTCGACCGAAGGCCTTCAGGTCTTCAAGTTGTCTAGCGGTGGCAAGGGTGTGTATCTGGACGGCCGTTTCCAACATGCGTTGATGGTACAGATAAGGCCGGATGGGTCTCTGGAGACTATTTGTACGAGCCACTCACATGCGGCCGAGGAATTCTTGAAGGCCAGATCGGCTGAGACGAATGAAGAGCGCCGGGACAAGTAGGGCGCTGCCAATGAGAATCGCAATACGCGTCGGGCGTCTTCTATCCGTGCTGGTCCTGACTTCAGTGGTAACTGCCGGAGCGGCCGAAGTCAGCGGCACCCTTGCCGTCGATCCCTCCCGGATCTCAGGCGCCGACGAACTGGGCCGGTTGCTTCTCTACACCCCGAATCCTCTGGAGCAGGGCTCTTCGATATCCCACTGGGATATTTCTGCGACCCCGGATCTGCTGATGGAGCCTTTCGCCTCCCCGACCGTTCCACTGGGCGAGGTGGACCTGACCCTGCCGCACTTCAGGGACCTTGGCTGGCCCCGGGGCTCCTCCGTCATCACGATACGGGTCACCGACCCCGAGGATGAGGGTTTCAACGACCCGACTGTCGTCGCCGCAGCTCCGGATAATCCCGGTGGAACAACCCTCGGTGGTCAGCGTCTGGCCGCCTTGCAGTGGGTCGCGGGTGTATGGGCTGCCCAACTCGGCAGCTCCGTCGAGATCAATATCGAGGCCGCTTTTGATGAACTCGATTGCGGGCCCAACCCCGAAGACGGCGCGGTGCTGGCCGCGGCGGGCTCCCAGTTTCTGTTCTTCGATTTTCCGAACGCACCGAGGCAGGGTACCTGGTACCACGGAGCCCTTGCCGAAGCCCTTGCCGGCGAGAATCTCAGCACCACGGAGGACGGATACCCGCCGGAGGCCGGTGAGCTGATCATCACCTTCAATAGTCAGATCGACGAAGAATGTCTGGGGTCGGGGTATCGCTACTACTATGGGCTGGACGGAAACACCCCGCCCGGGCAGGCCCCGTTTTCTTCAGTTGCCCTCCATGAAATAAGCCACGGGCTGGGTTTTGCCAATTTCATCAATGACGCGACCGGTTCGCCACCGGTATTCACCGGCATCCCGCCGATGCCGGACATCTATTCGGTATATACCTTCGACAAAGATGAAGGGCTCCACTGGTCGGAGATGACGAATACACAACGCAGCGCGTCGGCGGTCAATACCAACCGAGTGGTGTGGGATGGTCCCCAGACGACCGGCGCGGCGCCCGCCTTTCTCGACAACGCGCCGGCTCTCACAATCAACTCGCCAAGCAGCATCGAGGGAAGCTACGCCGTGCAGCCCGCGCAGTTCGGGCCGGCCATCGATCTGACTGGAATCAGCGGGGATCTAGCGGTAGTTGATGACGGGTCTGAAGCGTCGACCTTGGGATGCAATCCCCTGGTCAATGCTTCTGCGATAGCGGGTAAGATCGCCGTCGTTGATCGCGGGGAGTGCTTTTTCACCGAAAAGGTTAAGAACGCCCAGCTTACGGGGGCGGTCGCGGTCCTCGTCGTCAACAATGACCCGAACGGTCTGCCTCCTATGGGGGGTGACGACGACACGATCACGATTCCTTCGGCGGGGATCTCACAAGCGGATGGTGACCTCATCAAGACGGTTCTCGAAACCCGAAGTGTGGTCATTCGCCGAGGAGGTCTGCGGGTCACCCCTGCAGGTACCGTCACACCTTAGACGGGCCTCCAGGGTCACACCACATGGGTCGAAATCGGTTCGACCAACTGGGTCCTGGGATGACGTAGTAAAGTATTGGACCCAAGGACGGTGACCCATGGCGGATGCTGCGCACATCGATATATTGTACGAGGGGGTCGAGGCGTGGAACGAGTGGCGCCGCAAGAACCCGGGCGAAAACCCGATTCTCGTAGGCGAAGACCTCAGCGAGATGGATCTGACCGGAGTCAACCTCGGGGAAGCTGACCTGACCGATGCCGAGCTATTCCAGGCCGACCTGACGGAAGCGAATCTCAAGATGGCGGTGCTCACCAGGGCGGATCTGGCCGGCTCGGATCTCAAAGGCGCGGCTCTCTACAAGGCGGACTTCAGCGGCGCCTGTCTGATCGAGGTGGATCTCACAGGGGCCAGCCTTGGTGCCGCCAATTTCAAGGGCGCCGACCTCCGGGGCACCAAGCTGCGAGGAGCCGACTGCGACGGAACGGATCTTTCAGATGCGAACTTGAGCGAAGCCGACCTCACGGGATCCAACCTCAGCCATGCCGATATCACCGGCGCCAACCTCCGCAACGCCAACCTCGCGGCCACCAACCTCACCGCGATGAAGGATGGCGGGTTCAAGGATAAGAGAGGCCGTTACTATGGGATCAGAGGCCTCGATTCGTGTTTCGGGGACCCGCTCTTCGTCCGCGACGCCAAGGACCAGGATTATCTCGACACGCTCGAGGTCGCCATAGACGAAACGCCATCGCCCGCGTCGAGACGCTGGAAACGCTTCTGGTTCAACGCCTGGGGTCTGATTGACTATGGGCGGAGCCTGGTCAAGTTGGCTTTGGGCGCATTTGTCGTGACGATGATCTTCGGTTTCATCTTCCACCTCGATTCGCTTTTCGGCTGGCAGTTTTTCGATCTGCCGTCAACCGCCGACAGCCCGTTGACGCCCTACTACTATTCAATCGTTACCTACACCCGTCTCGGCTCGGGCGGAATCACCCCGACCCATTGGGTCGGAGAGATCGTATTGATCAGCGAGCGGATTCTCGGCTACGTTACCCTCGGCCTGTTGCTGTCGATCCTCGCCAACAAAGTGGCGAGGAGAAGCTGAGGGGACTCAATCGTGCTCAAGAACGCGCCCATTCGGTGGAAGCTCTTTCTGACCGTGCTCGCGCTGGCGGTGCCGGCGTTGATGTTGGTCGGGTTCCTGTCGTATCTCGGAGGCAAGGCGGCGGTCGAACGGACCACCCTCGATCACCTGACATCCGTCCGGGCGAGCAAGGCGCACCAGATCGAGGAGTACTTCGATCAGATCCGAAGTCTGGCGAGGACCCTCGCCAGGGACCGGATGATCGTCGACGCGATGGTGAATTTCGACGACGCCCACCAGGCGATGCTCGATGTCGAGTTGAGTCGGGAACAGCGTGCAGCGGTGCTCGCCTTTTACGATGACGAGTTCCTCCCGTTGTTGGGGGCCACCACCGGGGCACAGCCGGAACGAGCCGACTTCCTGCCGGCGGACGATGGCGATCTCTACCTCCAGTACCACTACATCGTCGCCAACCCCCATCCCGTCGGTGAAAAAGTCCTTCTCGACGATGCCGGTGACGGAAGCGTTTACTCGGCGGTCCACAGGACGATCCATCCGGTTCTGAGGGATTTTGTCCGCGAGTTCGGGTTCTACGATCTTTTGCTCATCGATGGCAGCGGAACCATCGTGTATTCGGTTGCCAAGGAAGCTGATCTGGGTACCAACCTGCTCGACGGCCCCTACCAGAATTCCAACCTAGCATCCGTCTACCTGGAAGCTCAGCACGATTACCTGGGCAATTCGGTTCATTTGGTCGACTTTGCCCATCACGCACCATCGTTCGGTGAGCCCGCATCGTTCATTGCGGCACCCATCGTCGACGGCGCCTGGCTACTCGGCGTCCTCGCCTTCCAGATGCCGGTGGGTGAGATCGATAACGTGATGACCAGTAATCAGAACTGGGAGATCGATGGTCTCGGGGAGACCGGTGAGTCCTATCTGGTGGGCCCCGATTTCAAGATGCGTTCGAACTCGCGGTTTTTCCTCGAAGACCCGGAGGGTTTCCTCGAAGCCGCCGAAAAGGCTGGCGCCTCGGCGACCGATATTCGGGAGATTCGAGATTTCGGCACGACGATCCTGACCCAGGAGGTGCGGTCCGTTGCTTCGGTTGCGGCGCTGATAGGAGAGACCGCGACGATGACAACCACGGACTACCGGGGGGTCGAAGTACTGTCGTCGTATGCGCCCCTCGACATCGATGGGGTGGAATGGGCCATTCTGTCAGAGATCGACGCCGAAGAGGCTTTCGCGCGCATCCGGGTATTCACCCGAAACCTCATCCTCCGCCTGGCGGGGCTTCTGGCGATCGTGCTGGTGGCCGCTTGGTTCCTCTCTCGATATTTTGTCGCGCCGATTGTCGAGCTCGACGACTCCGCCCGCCGATTCGCGGCAGGTGAGGAGGATGTAGAGGTCCCGGTCAGAAGCGGTGATGAGCTTGGTGGGTTGGCCAAGAGCTTCAACCAGATGGTCTCCGCCATCCGCCAGAAAACCACCGACCTCAAGAAGACCGCCGAGGAACTCGAGGGCGTCAGCAGCGTCATCCTTCGCTGGGACACCGAGGGCAGGATCCGCTTCATGAACGATTTCGGCCTCGATCTCTTCGGCTTTAGCGCAGAGGAGTTGATCGGAAAACGTCTGATCGGAACCATCGTTCCCTCTGCTGACTTTGCCGAAAAGAGCATCCGGCAGATGATCGACGAGATTGTCTCCGACCCCGCCAAGTACGAAACGGATGAGACGGAGAACCAGCGCAAGAACGGCGAATGGGTATGGATGGCCTGGCGTAACACCCCGAATCTGAATGACGATGGAAGCCTGCGGGAAATCCTTACCATTGGTATCGACATCACCGAGCGACGGCGGATCGAACAGGAGATCGCCGAGCAGAAGCAACTGCTCGAAAATACTCTTGAATCGCTGACCCACCCGTTCTACGTCATTGACGCCGAGGACTACTCGATCAAGATCGCCAATTCCGCGGCGCGCGCATTAGGGACCTCGGGAGAGACGACCTGTCACGCGTTGACCCACAAGAGCGATGTGCCGTGCAATACCAGCAAACATGCCTGTCCGATGGTCGAGGTCAAGAGGACGAGGAAACCGTTCACGGTCGAGCACATTCACGACGATGCCGAGGGTAACCCGAGATTTGTCGAGGTCAACGGCTACCCGATCTTCGATGACGACGGCAATGTCGTACAGATGATCGAGTACTCGATCGACATCACCGAGCGCAAAGAGGCCGAAGCGCAGCTGAAGAAGAGTGAGGAGCGCATCCGGACCATGGTCGGTAACATCCCGGGCGTGGTCTACCGCTGCCTGATGGACGATGCCTGGACGATGCTCTTCGTCAGTGACGAGATAGAGGTCCTTTCCGGATATCCGGCTGGTGATTTCCTTGGCGAAAACCCGAAACGAACATTCGCCTCGATCATCCACGAGGATGACCGCGAGCCGATTGCAGTCAATTCTCAGAGGGCGGTTGACGAAAAGGTCCCCTACACCAACGAATACCGCGTTATCGACAAGGACGGCAATCTCCACTGGGTCTACGCAAGAGGCAAGGCTATCTACGATGAAGATGGTGTGCCGCTCTATCTCGACGGCACGATCTTCGACGTCACCGAAAAGAAGATCCTGGATCTTCAGCTCGAGGATGCGAGGGACGCCGCAGAGGCCGCCAACCGCGCCAAGAGCACATTCCTCGCCAATATGAGTCACGAGTTGCGAACACCGATGAACGCCATTATCGGCTACAGCGAGATGTTGGCCGAGGACGCCGAGGACGAGGGCCACGACGAGATGGTTCCGGATCTGGAGAAAATCAATGCTGCGGGAAGGCATCTACTGGCGCTGATCAACGACATCCTCGATCTTTCGAAGATCGAGGCCGGACGCATGGAGCTCTTCCTCGAAACCTTCGATCTGCGACAGATGTTGGACGAAGCGATGGCCACCGTCCTGCCGCTGATTTCAAAGAACGACAACACCCTCGAGACCGAATTTACCGATGATCTCGGAAACGTCCGGGTGGATTTGACAAAGCTCCGACAGGCGCTCTTCAACCTCCTCTCCAACGCCGCCAAATTCACCAAGGGTGGCATCATCACGCTCGGCGCAAAGAAAGTGCTCCGCGATGGCGATGAGTGGTTCGAGCTGAGCGTTGCAGATACCGGCATCGGCATCGATAGGGACAAGCTCGACAAGGTCTTCGAAGAGTTTTCCCAGGCTGACGATTCGACGACGCGTGACTACGGAGGCACCGGACTCGGGCTGCCGATCAGCCGCCGCTTCTGTCAGATGATGGGTGGCGACATCACCGTTTCCAGTGACCTCGGTAAGGGGACGATATTCACGATCGAGATACCATCCCGCGTCGATACCCTGGAAGTGGCCAGGAAGGCTGCGAAAACGGAGCCGTCGGAGGCGAGAGAGGCTGCGCCCGGAGTACGGCCAGTTCTGGTGGTCGACGACGACCCCAACTCCCGCGAGCTCCTACAGCGAACGCTGGAATCCGATGGTTTTACGGTCGTCACCGCGGCGACCGGAGAAGAGGGCCTCGAGCTCGCCCGAAAGCTCAATCCTTCCCTGATGACCCTCGATGTCCTGATGCCGGCCATGGACGGTTGGTCCGTTCTGCAAGAGGTCAAAGCGGACCCGGAGCTCAAGGACATACCGGTGATGATGATCTCAATCGCCGGTGATAAAAACCTCGGCTATACGCTCGGGGCGGTCGAGTGCCTCACCAAACCGGTTGATCGCGACAAGCTGCGCGAGCTCGCCAGCCAGTACGCCGCACCCGCCGGCGGCGGACGCGCCCTGGTGGTGGATGACGACGAGGGGATTCGCTCGCTCTTTCAGCGCTCCCTTTCAGACGACGGATGGACGGTGGACGAAGCCGAGAACGGCGCCGTCGCCCTCGATCTGGCCGGGAGGAACCGTCCCGATCTGGTGCTCCTGGATCTGATGATGCCGGTGATGGACGGCTTCGAGTTTGTGATGCACTATCGGAAGCTCGAGGGTTGCATGGGAACGCCGATCATCGTTGTCACCGCAAAGGACCTCGATCAGAATGATCGGGAGAGACTGGTCGGCGGCGTCGAGCGGATCGTGGAGAAGGGCGCATTGACACGACAACAGCTGCTCAAGCAAGTTCGGGAGCTCGTATCCCAGCACGGGGTTCCGGCGAGTGAAGAAGAGTGAGATGATGCAGACTTGTGAGGTGAACTGAATGGCGAGAATCCTGCTCGTGGAAGACAACGAAATGAACCGCGACATGCTGTCGCGTCGATTGGTCAAGCGCGGCCACGAGGTGGCCATCGCGGTCGACGGTCAAGAGGGCGTTGACATGGCGGTCGCGGAGAATCCCGAGATCATCCTGCTCGACATGAGCCTGCCGGTGATGGACGGCTGGGAGGCGGCGAAGCGTCTCAAAGCCGATGCGACGACCAGCAGCATCCCGATCATTGCCCTCACCGCCCACGCCATGGCCGGTGACCGCGAGAAATGCATCGAGGCCGGCGCCGACGACTACGACACCAAACCGGTGGACTTCAAAAGGCTGCTCGGCAAGATCAACGGGCTCCTCGGCGTCTGATCGATGGACCCCGGACCCGGCCGCTTCCTCGTTGTCGACGACAACGAGATGAACCGTGACTTGTTGTCGCGGCGTTTGCGCAAAAAGGGGTACCTGGTCCAGGTCGCCGAGGGCGGCGCAAGAGCCCTGGAGATGATCGCAGACGAGGCATTCGACCTGGTCCTCCTCGACATCATGATGCCTGGCATCGATGGCATGGAGGTGCTCGAGAGGATCCGTCGAAAGCACGAACCTGACGAGCTTCCCGTCATCATGGCGACAGCGAAGAGCGAGAGTGAAGACATCGTGGCGGCGCTCAAGATTGGCGCCAACGATTACGTGACGAAGCCGTTCGACTTTCCGGTTGTCCTGGCAAGGGTTCAGACCCAGCTTGCCGTCAAACAGGGCCGAGACGCCCTCGCCAAAGCCCATGGTCGGATGAAGAAAGATCTCGAGGCGGCGGCCAGGATCCAGCAGACTCTCCTTCCGGCCCAAGAAATCGACATTCCCGGCGCGCGCTGCGCGTGGCGCTACGTACCGTGTGACGAGTTGGCCGGGGACACCCTCAACGTCATTCCGTTGGGAGATGGCATCACCGGTCTGTACGTGCTGGACGTCAGCGGGCACGGTGTTCCTTCGTCTCTGCTGTCGGTGATCTTGAGCAGGCTCATGACAGGTGTTCCTGACTCGTCGTCGGTGTTGCGGACTCTGCGAGACGGTTCGGGTTCATGTGAAATCAACATTGCGACGCCGGCAGAGGTGGCTCGAGAACTCTCACGACGCTTTCCCTATAACAAGGAGACCCTTCAGTACTTCACGATGGTGTACGCGATCCTCGATATGGAACGGCGCCTCTTCACCTATGTGTCTGCCGGTCATACGCCCATTTTTCATCTTCGGCGAGGTTCGGATCCCGTTCTTCACACCAGCACAGGGTCGCCAATCGCGTTGGTCCCGGCTGAAATAGCACCAAGTACGTACGAGGAGTCTGAAGTCTCGCTCGAACCAGGAGATCGTCTCTACCTGTTGAGCGACGGCATCCCCGAGGCGCATCTCCCGGGTGGCGAGGAGTACGGGGAGGAGCGGATCTCCAGCACCCTGCAAGGCTGCTTCGACAAAGATCTCGACGCGACCGTCACACGATTGCTGGACGACGTCTGGAAATGGATGGGCGGAACCGGCCCCGGCGACGATGTTTCCGTCCTCGCGATCGAAATTGAGGGCTGAAGGCTGATCAAATCTGTCGCCCCCTTCAGGGGCTTGAGATTTTTCTCTCCTCCATTCCTGGGGCTCACGCCCCAGGCTAATCATCTGTCGCGCCTCCGGCGCTCATCACATCGGTCTGCTGATATTCAGCGACGGGCGGGATATAGCTCAAGAGCCGAGCCGCGGAGCGGCGACATCTGCATAGCCTGGGGCGTGAGCCCCAGGAACCGAAAACATAAGAAATGAGCCCCCGGAGGGGGCGACAGATGGATAGCCCGGGGCGTAAGCCCCGGATCTGGCGTTACATCTCGAAAGGCGCCGTTGCGTGAGCCCTTCTAATGCCCGCCGGCGAACTGGAGCTTCCAGCTCGCGACCTCGGCTGAAACGTAGTCGGCACAGCGGATGGCGCCCCGGAAGGCGCGTTCCTGCCTCTGTCTCAGCTGGTTGACCGAGACGGTGTCAACGCAGATGAGCTCACCAGCACTGTCGTAGAGGCTGATGTCAAAGCTAGCGACCGTGTAGGAGGCGCCGGAGTTGTTGGCCACCACTCCCATGATGTCGACCCAGCCGTCCTCGGCCATCGCGTGTTTGAGCCTGCCCTCGAGCTCGAAATCTTTGACCACGGCCTGCGGATCGACTTCAGGCTCTTGCTCGACATCGGTTGCCACGACTGCCGCCGCAGCTGCCGAGGTTACGTCTGCGTTAAATGTGTCCTCGGTCTCTTCGGCTTTCGGAGCCTCTCCAATGTCCATCGCGACGGGTGCCGGCGAACGCGCGGGCTCTACCGTGCAGTCTTTTGCGGCGGTGACCGCGAGGGCCACGTAGCCCTTTTTGATGACCTGGGCGAAAGCAGTGATCTGGTTGCCCGACCACTCGAGACGTTGTTCGTCGCCCGTGCCGCGGCTGCCGGTATAAGGCACCATCAGATCGTCGACCTGGTTGAGAACGGTGACGTTCTTTGAATGAAGCAGTAAGACCAAACCGCCGTGCCGTCCGACCTCGACACTCTCCAGAGATAGTGGTGAATCCGAAGGCAGAATGGCGCCCGTGTCGACCCTCTCAGCGCACAGCTCGACCCCGAGGAAGTCAATGGCACCGATGGGGGCTGCTGCGAGCGAAACCAGGGTGACTGCAATGAAGATTTTTCGCATGACGATTCCTCCCGGGTTGCGCCGTGATTGTATCCGGACCGCTGTCGGACCGGAAATGACGTTTCGAATCGAACATGCCGCTATCGGCTCTCGCCGAGCCTCTTGAACTCCGCGAATACCGTCTTGGCGCACTCGACTGGATCACCGCCGTACTCGTTTTCAATGGGTGGCACCCTGCCGAAGTACTGGTCGAGGAAGTCGTCGGCCGGTGACCAGATGGTCTGCATGACGCCGGCGAAATGCTCGCGCATCGCGGGGGTCGAATTCCGCCGGTAACGCACCATGTCCTCGATTTGGGTGACCGCAACCTCCCCAAATTTCCAGGGACAGGTCACGACGGTGAAACCCTTCGCGGCGAAATAGGGGGCGGTCGGGTCGGCACGCTCGTAGTGCCAGTCGTTGATTACGACGTCCTTCGGGATCAGCTCGATGGCGCGGTGGGTACTGTTCATGCTCGCTTCCCACTCGCCGATGCCGGTGGCCTTGCCGTCGATCAATCGATCCCCCCAGATCCACAGCTCGACAGCCGATAGCGCGAGGTGGTTACGAACTCGGGCCACCTCGTTGGCAAAGAGTTCGGCCTTGTCGCGACCCACGCAGCGGGGGCAGCGATCCATGCCGATGTAGAAGACCTCGTCCATGCCGGCGTGGAAGGCGTCGGCTTCAAAGACCTTCACCACTTCGTCAACCAGGGCGAAGACCACTTCGTGCACCCCGGGATGGAGGGGACAATAACTTTTGCAGTAGAGGCCATCGGCATTCGGCCACTCGTAGGTCTCCGGCAGTTCGACCCACGGTGTCTCGTCGAACTCGGGGTAAACCTCGAGCAACTTCCTGGCGTTGGTGTGCCACGACTGGTGGCCGAGGAGGTTGATCTGCGGGATCAGGCGAATGTTGCCCTTCCGGCACGCCCTGACGATCTTTCGAACGTCTGACTTGCTCAGTGCATCCTCGCCACGGAGCTCCGGGTGTGATTTGTACCGGTATTTGAAGTCCACCCGCAGGACGAGGGTGTTGACGTTGTTCGGCACCAGCTCGTTCTCGATGAAATCGACGAAGTCGTCAACCCGCTCCGGCGACGGGACTCCGATCGCGAATCCCCGAATCGGCAAAGTGGAATCAGAAATCTTCCCGGCCATAGGCAGCCCAGTCCCTAGGAACATGACGGCAACCGTCACCCCGAGGAAAACCCGGACGGTTCGAGAGACGCTCCGAGTCCTGGACATCAGATGCATCAGTCACTCCCCTCGGCTACGGGTTCCGGAAACCAAAATTTCTCTTGGCGTTCTTGGTGTCTTGGTGGTGAATAAACAAACCACTCGAGCCCGGGGCTACCACGTCAACGTCACCTTCGAGAGACCGCGCGGGCCCTCGGTGTTGTAGCCCTTGGCCCGGGTGAGGTGATAGCAGAAGAGCTGGGCCGGGATGATGGCCGGGATCGGTGTGACCCAGTCGGGGAGCCGTTCCGGGAGCTGTACCGGTGTATTGGCGAGGGCCAGGGCCGAGCCCTCTGAGGAGATGGCAAGCAGCTCAACCTGTTCGTCCTGCACCAGTTCGGTGAGTAGCTTGATGATCTCCTGGTCGATTTCCCCGCCTGGTACAACTGCGAAAACCGGGAATCCCTGGCGGGCGAGCGCCACCGGTCCATGTTGGAAGTCGGCCGAGGAGTACGGTTCGGCGACCACGTAGGCGAGTTCCTTGAGCTTGAGTGACCACTCGTGGGCGGTGGCGTAGTTGAAGCCACGGCCGAGGACCACACATTCGTTCATATAGCGGTAGCGGACGGAGGCTTCTTTGATCGTCTCGTCGAGCTCGAGCGTGTCTTCGACGAGAGAGGGGAGTCGCTCGAGCCATTCGTATTGCTCGGCATCACCGGTCAAACCGACCGACAGCATCGCGATGGCCGTCAGCTGGGTCGTGTAGGTCTTGGTCGCAGCGACCGCTCGCTCGGGACCGGCGAAGGTCTCGATGACCAGCTCGGCCGCCTCGGCGAGGGGAGAGTTGTTGTCGTTGGTGATGGCCAGAGTCAGGGCGCCCTGGCGGCGGCCCTCCTCGATCACGCTGACGATGTCGGGGCTCTGGCCGGACTGCGAGATCCCGACGACCAAAGAGTCACCGATCATCGGCGGTTTCTTGAAGACGCTGAACATCGATGGTGCCGCCAAAGCCACCGGCAAGCCGTTGGAGATGCCCCACAGGTACTTTGCATAGAGGCCGGCGTTGTCCGAGGTGCCACGTGCCGCGAGGTAGACGAATGCGCAGTCTCGCTCGCGAACACGGGCGGCGATCTCTCGTACCGGCTCAGCCTGGATCTCGAGTAAACGGCGGATCGCCGCCGGCTGCTCGAAGATCTCGTCCCGCAAGCTCATGCCCACCTCCGCGTATCCGCAACAGAGTCTGATTCAGGGTAGCTTCGAGTGGCGTTGCGTTTGAAGTATACTGTGTGTGCAAATCTGGGGGGTCAAGACGATTCAGCGGGGACACGCCACTCGTGGTTCTCTTCTCGGGTACCTGCACCTCATGAATGAGTGTGCGATCAGGCGACGTACAACCCTCCCATCCACCCTTTCCAACGAGATTTCGACCTCCTCTTCACGAGATGTTTGGGAGAATTTTTCGATAGTTGCTGAATTGAATGCGATATTCCGTTCTTTTTTAGAATTTAATTCTGAATGGCATCCGCCACCGTCGGCTGGTCTAGGCTTTTCCCATGCAGGAGACTGGTGCGCGCCGCCTTCTTCTTTCACGCCTCGAAACTGTCGATCCAAGGTTGCCGGGATCTCACGATCCCGGTCTTTTTTTGTCGGCCGCATTTTTCCCATTCGAGGGATGCGGCATCTTTCGATTGGGATCTGGAAGGGAGGACAGGATGAGGAGTAGAGCAGTTCTGTGGTCTGGGGCCTTCGTCGTAGGCCTCGTGCTGGTGTTCGGCACCAATCCGGCGTGGTCGCAGTCGGTCAACTATGGCACGGTGACGGGCAGCGTGATATTGCCGGACGGCACACCCAGCCCGGGCGCCACGATCGTACTCGAGGGCCCTGCCCTGGTGCGAGGTAACTGGCCGACGGTGTCGGATGATCGAGGAAACTTTGTCTTCCTCAGGGTGCCGCTAGGAACCTACAAGGTGACCGCCAGCCTGTCGGGCTTCAACACCGCCCAGGTCGAAGACATCGCCGTCACTGCCGGAGTGACTGTGCCGTTGACCTTCAATCTGGAAATCGCTGCGGCGACCGGCGAGATAGTGGTGACCTCCGAAGCGCCGATCGTCAACACCCGGTCGTCGACTATCGACACCACCTTCGGCTCTGAGATGATCGACTCCATCCCGACGTCGCGAGATTCGTTCTACGACCTGACTTTGACGGCGGCGGGGATGTCGTCGGTGGGCGCTGACGGGTCGTGGCTGCCGAGCCCCTCGGCTTATGGCAGCGCGGCCAACGAGAACATCTTCCTGGTCAATGGCGTCAACACCACCAACCCGCGCGGCGCGCCGTGGGGCTCGCTGGTGCAGGTGAACTACGACACGGTGCAGGAGGTCCAAGTCCTGTCGCTGGGGTCGCAAGCCGAGTACGGCTCCTTCTCGGGCGCCGCGGTCGATGTGATCACCAGATCGGGCGGCAACGAGTTCCACGGTTCGGCCGGCTACTACAGTCAGTTGGGCGACGCGGGCGACAACTCCACGACCAGCTTTGACGCGGGTTGGCTGTGGGCCGACCCCAACGATGAATTGATGACGATTCCGGTTGACAACCAGGAAGTCGCCCTGACACTCGGTGGCCCGATCGTCAAGGACACGCTGTGGTTCTTCGCCGGCTACGACTGGCGTGATTCTGAGACCGACGAGCCTCTCCGTCCGCTGAATGCGCTGAACAATGCCGACATTTTCGATCTCAAGCTGACCGCCCAGTTCGGGACGAGCCAACGGGTGTGGCTCGGTTTCCACTACGAAGACAGTTTCACGGGCAACGGAACCTGGGGGCCCTTTGACGAGACCATGATTTACGACACGCCGTCGGACAACACGACGCTGCAGGCCGAGTACCAGTGGGTGATCTCCGATCGCAACCTTTTCGGCTTCAAGTATCTCGGCTTCAACACTGAACAGAACCCGACCATCCCGGAAACCGTCGGATACCCGGGCTACATCAACTGGTGGAAGTGGATCGGGGGACGGGCGGTCGGGGTTGCCGGTGATTTTCCGTACATTGAGGCGCAGAAATCGAAGCGCTCCACCCTCCAGGCGGACTATACGCATTACGCCGACAATTGGGCGGGACAACACGAGCTCAAATTCGGCGTCCAGTACACGACCGCTAACGGCGACTGGATGGGCGGTTACTTCCAGAACGCCGCGAACTTCGCCTACCCCTACGGGTGGGGTTATTCACGCGAGTACATGAATGACGCATGGTGGTCCTGCGACTACACCTGGTGCGTGGCACCGAACGACACGGTCGCTTTTTACAACGTCGAGTACGTCCGCAACCCGTGGCTCAACGTCCGGGAGGCGGACTCACTGGGCGCATTCGTCGACGATCAGTGGGTGGTCTCGGACCGGGTGACCATCAACATCGGTCTGCGCTACGACGACATGACGGCCGACTACGGCCAGGGCAAGATCTACGAGTTCCTCGATACCCCGTCAGACTCCAACAATCCCACTGTCCTTCGCACCACCCAGGGCTTCCCTGTATACGAATTCAAAACCTGGTCACCCCGTATCGGGATCGCCTGGACCCTGACCGGCGACGGCAAGACGGTGCTGCGATCGCACATCGGCCGCTATTATGCACCGCTCGGCGTCGAAGCCCTGCGGCGCTTCGGCCCGGACATGGGCACGTATCTTCGAAATGAGTGGATCTACTGGTTCCCGTATGACGACGTCGACCAGAACGGCAACAACAGTATCGACCCCAACGAGGTCGTGTGGGCTACCGAACAGCTGCCCCTGATGGAGCCAGCGTACCTCCGTTCGAGCAACGACGAGCCGGCGTCGTGGAGGCTCGAGGTAGAACCCGGCACTACCAGCCCCTACACCGACCAGTTCAACATCTCGATCCAGCGCCAGCTGGGTAACGACCTTGCCCTGGAGTTCAGCTACATTTACAAGAAGACCAAGGATTTCCTGGTCCTCACCCCCTACAACCTCGATACCGGCGAGTACTTCGAGTGGGAGGAGCGACCGTACACCACTTGGACCGGGTATGAGACGCAGATCTGGTCGGTCGTGATCGAGGACTTCAACGGCGACGGCATGATCGACGGCACCGACGCGGGCTATCCGTCGGATGACGCCACCCGGGGGTGGAGAGCGGAGAATCTCGAGAGCTTCGGCGGCCAGGACGTCGATCGCACCTATCAGGGCCTGCAGCTCGTGCTGACGAAGCGTTTTTCGAACCGTTGGCAGGGTAACTTCGCCATCAACTACACCGACACCGACGGCTTCTACCCGCGGCCGGTCGATCAGAACTGGTACATCGACGGCCCGTTGACCATGGACACTCCGTTCGGCAGCACTCCGAATCACTTCCAGAACAACCTCAGCGGACCGGCGCTGATGACCCCCAAGTGGATGGCCAAGGTGGCCGGCAGCTACACCATCCCGGTGGTCGAGACTGATTTCGGTTTCCGTCTCCGCTATGACTCGGGACGGCCGATCTTCGCGATCGACAACAATCTCGGCCCGTTCTACGCGTCGTGGATGGGCGATTATGACCCGGACACAGTGCTGACGAGCTCGGGCTGGCACAATATGATGGTCGCCGACGATCCCAACGACCCCGACTGGATGCCCTCGACCACAATCGTCGACCTCAACCTGCGCAAGCGGTTCGGCATCGGCAGAGGGATGGGTATCACCGCGTCCCTCGATGCGCTCAACGTGTTCAACGAAGGCGCTCCGAACAGGGTCGGCTACACGGGGGCGGACTACGGTCAGGTCAATTCCCTCATATTGCCGCGAATTTTCCGGCTCGGTCTGAAGTTCGACTTCTGATCGTTCGTTAATCGTTGCTATTCTCTGGAGGGCCCGTTTTGGGCCCTCCAGCTTTAGGACCCGTGCCCGTCTCCGTGCACGGATGGAAGCCGAACAACGCTGTTGGCCGAAGGAGTTCGATTCTCGCAATGAAACTGAAACCCGTCATCCTGGTTACTGGCTGCGCCGTCGTATTCACGATCGCGTCAATCGGCTGTCGAGAAGACTCGGGCCTTTCAACGGACCAGGTGACTGGTGACATCGACCTTCTGGGCGCCAACGTCCTCCTCATCACCCTCGACACGACGCGTGCGGACCACATCGGTACCTACGGATATCAGCTGGCCGAAACGCCGCGACTGGATGCATTGGCATCCGGGGGCGTGCTCTTCGAACAGGCTGTGACACCAACCGCTTTCACCCTGCCCTCGCACTCGTCGATCATGACCGGACTCTACCCGCCCTTCCACGGCGTCCGGCTCAACGGTGGCGCAGCTCTGGCCGATGTACAGACGACGCTCGCCGAGAGCCTGGCGGCTTCGGGCTACCGCTGTGGTGCCGTCATCGGCGCCTTCGTCATAGACCAGCGGTGGGGTTTGAGCCAGGGCTTTGATTTCTATGACGATGATTTCGAGATGGCGCCCGACCAAAAACTCGACCTCGCCGGCGTCCAACGCCCGGCGGACCGGGTGGTTGACCTGGGGATCGAGTGGCTGGAGGGGGGCGACGGGCGGCCGTTTTTCGCGTGGTTCCACTTCTACGATCCCCACATCCCCTACGAGCCGCCCGAACCCTACGCAAGCCGTTTTTCCGGTCGCGGCAAGAACGGGCTGTACGACGGAGAGATCGCATTCACTGACTCCCAGGTCGGCCGGGTCTTCGACTGGCTCGAGGAACGAGGCGTCGCCGAGAACACAGTTGTCGTGGTTGTGGGCGACCACGGTGAAAGCCTCGGCGAGCACGGAGAGAAGGAGCACGGCTACTACATCTACGACGCCACCGTGCGGGTTCCGCTGATCATCAGTGTGCCGGGCACCGATCTCGCCGATGTTCGCGTGCCCGCGCAGGTACGGACCATCGATGTCCTGCCGACGGTCCTTGATCTGGTAGGGGTCGAGGCGCCGGACTTGCTCCACGGTGAGTCGTTGGTGCCTTTGATGTTCGACCCCCGAGGCGGCGAACCGCGATACGCCTATTCGGAGTCGATGTCGGTCCACCTCCAGTATGGCTGGAGTGCGCTCTACAGCCTACGCACCGCGAACCACAAGTACATCGACGCGCCGCGGGCCGAGCTCTACGACCTCACGCAGGATCCTTCGGAGTCCGAAAACCTCTTCCACCGTGACCCGAAGGTGGCCGAAGATCTGCGGAGCGCGCTGATCACTCTCCGTCAAGAGATCGAAACCGGCGCCCCGGAGATTCAGCAGGCCGACCTCGATGAGGGGACCCTGGGCATGCTCGCGGCCCTGGGTTACGTCGGTGGCGCCACGGCCGCTCCCGAAGGGGAGAACCTGGCCGATCCCAAGGACAAGCACCATCTCTTCGAATCGGTCGGTTTCGCTTCCACCCGGATGATGGGGGACGACTACGAGGAGGCCGTCAAGGTCCTGGAGATCGTACTCGACGCGGACCCGGAGATTCCGCAGGCCAAGCTCATGTTGGCCAGCGCCTATCGAGAAACCGGGCGCACCGAAGAAGCCAAGGAGCTGCTCGACGACTACCTGCGACATCACGCGGAAAGCACTCGGGCTTTGATCACGATGGCGGAAATTCTCTCCGAGGAGGGAAAGACCGAGGAGGTGGTGGCGCTCGCCAAGCGAGCGTTGGCGGAGGATGACCGCAATACCGAGGCCTACGCGCTCATGGCCGGGGTTCACATGAGCGCCAACGATCACATGGGCGCGTTGCCGATACTCGAGAAGGCGGTCGAGATCCAGCCCAAGCTGACCCGCAACCGCCTCAACCTGGCGGTGGCCAACGTGGGTCTTGGGCGCTTTGCAGAGGCGGAAACAATCCTCGACGAAATCATCGCCGAGAAGCCGGAATTCCCGCTCGCTCACTTCCACCTGGGGCTGTTGTACGAGGAGCGGGGCCGTTTCGCGGAGGCACGAGCCGCCTACGCTAGGGAGCTGGAGTTGTACCCGAATCTGGTGGTGGCCCGGTTCAACCTCGGTGATCTGTTCTTTCGCCGCGGAGACATTGCGGCCGCGGAACGCGAGATGCGGGCCCTGATTGAAGAGGCGAGTGACTCGCCGAAGCCCTATCTCCTGCTCGCCCGCATCCTGCTCAAGCAGGAGAGGGAGCTGGCCGAGGTCGAGCGCCTCGCACGTTCGGGCCTCGAGCGCACGGAGGCCGACGACCTCAAAGTCCTCGGTTACTACCTGCTGGCCGACGTCTACTCGCGACAGGGGCGGCAGGCAGAGCTCGAAAAGGTGTTGGGGCGGGCTCAGTACTATCGCTCGCGGATCGAAGGAGCTGGCGGGTAGGTGCGGGATGAATATGGCGCGGTGTGACGCGCTCGGAACTGGGGGGAGAGATGCACAGGATGCATTTCGGTTGGCTGTGTCGGGTCCTTGGAATTGTCCTGGTATTGTCGAGCGCCGCGTGTGGCGCGCCTGAGGAAACGGTGCGTTCAACTCGGCAGCTGGCCGACGGTTGGTCCATCCAGGCGGCGTCCGAGGTCGCCGAAAATGGTGCATCGCTTTCGACGACGGGATTCGATGCAAGCGGCTGGTTCGGGACCTCGGTGCCGTCGACACCGATGGCGGCCCTGGTAGCCAACGGCCTTTACCCAGACCTCTACCTCGATACCAACCTCGAAGATGTCGACACCGGTCAGTTCAAGAGCGCGTGGTGGTATCGGACTGAGTTCGACGTCTCTGCCGAAGACGCGGGGAAAGTTGCCCGCCTCGAGTTTTTGGGCATCAACTACTCAGCCGATATCTGGCTCAACGGCGAGCAGTTGGCGGCGCGAAACATGGTGATCGGTGCCTTTCGAGTTTACGAGCTCGACGTGACAGGTCGTTTGACGGAGGGCCGAAACACGCTCGCGGTGGCGGTCCACCCGCCGCAGCCGGGTGACTTCACCATCGGCTTTGTCGATTGGAATCCGCGTCCACCCGACGCCAACATGGGGATCTGGAGGCCGGTGTCCCTGCGACTGACCGAGGCTGTCTCACTCAACGATGTTGCCGTGCAGACCGAGGTCGACCTCGAGACTCTGGAGTCAGCTGAGATCACGGTGTCGGCAGTGGTCAGAAACCACAGCGACGCCGAGGTGAAGACAAAGGTGAGCGGCCGGATCGGAGAAATCTCTTTTGCTGCCGATGTCATTCTCGCGCCTTACGAGTCACAACTTGTGCGGTTCATACCCGACGACTACGACTCTCTGAGCGTCGAAGGCCCACGTCTGTGGTGGCCCTACACTCTTGGCGAACCGAGTCTCTATTCGATGACGATGACAGCGGAGGTTGACGGCTTCGTTTCCGACGTTTCTCAGACGACCTTCGGGATCCGCCAGTTCGGGACGTACCTCAATGATGACGGCCATCGCGGTTTCACGGTCAACGGCCAACCAGTGTTGATCCGTGGCGGTGGCTGGGTCGATGACCTGCTGTTGTCGGATACTCCGGAAAAGATCGATGCTCAGCTTGCCTACGTCAAACAGATGCACCTCAACACCATCCGCCTCGAGGGTTTCTGGGGCTCGAGCCAATACCTCTACGATGCCGCCGACCGCGAGGGAATCCTGATCATGCCCGGCTGGAGCTGCCAGTGGGAGTGGGAGGACTACCTCGGCAAGGCGGTGAGCGAGGAGTACGGCGGAGTGCTGGAACCCGAGGAGATGGATCTGGTGGCGGTGTCGCTTGCCGATCAGGTGCGCTTTCTCCGCAACCACCCGAGCATCTTCACCTGGGTTTTGGCAAGCGATCTGCTGCCCCACCCGGATCTTGAACGGCGCTACGAAACCGTGCTGGCGGAGCTCGATCCAACGCGGCCGCCGCTGGTCTCCTGCGGCTGGGTGGAGTCCGAGGTCAGTGGCCCAAGCGGGGTCAAGATGAGCGGGCCCTACGACTGGGTGCCGCCGGTCTACTGGTGGGAAGACCGCGAGCATGGCGGTGCCTACGGATTCAACACGGAGACCGGCCCGGGGCCACAGCCGCCTCCCCTGGAAAGCATGCGGCGAATGATCTCTGCTGAGGATCTGTGGCCGATTGGCGAGGTTTGGAACTACCACTGCGGCCGCAACGAATTCAGTGACATGGACCGTTACGTGGAGGCTCTCGACCGGCGCTATGGACCATCGGAGTCGGCAGAAGAGTTCCTTTTCAAGGCCCAGGCGGCGAGCTACGAGGCCATCCGGCCGATGTTCGAGAGCTTTGCCGTCAACCGGCCACTGACGACCGGCCTCATCCAGTGGATGCTCAACTCGGCGTGGCCCGAGACCTATTGGCAGCTTTACGACTGGTACCTGATGCCCAACGGCGCCTTTTACGGTACCCGCGCGGCGAGCCAACCGTTGAACCTCTCCTACAACTACGCCGACGAGACGGTCTATGCGGTCAATGACTCACGCTTCGCAAGCGACGGTCTGAGGGCCGTTGTCCGGGCCTTCGATCTCTCCGCGCGAGAGATCTACAACCAGAGCTACGAGATCGATCTGCCTCCGGCCGGGGCACAACTGCTGGTGTCGCTCGCCGATCTGGAGTCACCCACACCGGTGTGGTTCCTCGATCTGCGGCTGAACGACGCGTCGGGTACCGAGGTGGCCCGCAATTTCTACTGGCTTTCGACCGAGCCGGATGTCCTCGACTACGAGAACAACCTCTGGTTCGTGACTCCAACCAAGAAGTTCGCAGACTTCACAGCCCTCGACGATCTGCCCGAAGTCGAGCTCGAGGTGTCGGTCTCCAGCGACGGACCGGAGACCACCGTCCTGCTCTCGAACCCGTCTGAATCTCTCGCCTTCTTCGTCGAGCTGCGAGTGGTCGATGCCGAGGGCAACTCAATCCTACCGGTCCTGTGGGATGACAACTATGTTTCGATTCTCCCTGGAAAAGGCCGAGAGCTGACAGCGCGCTTCCCGACGGCGGATGATCTGTCGAATGCGACGCTGGTGGTGAATGGGTGGAATGTAGGGGCGATGGAGATGGGGTTGGGTGAATGATCATCCAAATTCCCGGAACGCGCGAATTTTCACCACCATGGCACCAAGATCACCAAGGAAATCCTTTGTTTCCGGAACATCGAACGGCAAACAACCAGGGATTTCCTGGGTTCCTGGGGCAAGGCAATCCGATCAGCCAGGATTCGACTGAGAAGACTCCCTTCGAGCTCTCTTGGTGTCTTGGCGGTTCAACAAGATATTTCGGGCACGGGCACCGGCACGGGCTCGGGCAAGAACGCTACTGCTTCTTTTCAGGGGGTTGGGCTATGAAACGCAGCATGGGAATCGTTCTACTCGTCTTTCTGATCTTCTTTGTGGTCTCCTTCCTGACCAATATTCTCGGCCCGCTGGTGCCAGATATCATCTCGAGCTTCGCTCTGAGCCTGACCCTGGCCGGGTTTCTGCCCTTCTCCTTCTTCGTTGCCTACGGGGTAATGTCGATCCCGGCAGGCGTCCTGCTCGACCGATTTGGCCAGAAGCCGATTCTGATCGCGGCCTTCGTCCTCGCCTTCGTCGGCTCCTTCCTCTTCGCTTCGATGCCGACCTTCACTATCGCCCTGGTATCGCTCTTCATGATCGGCATCGGCATGACGATGACCCAGGTAGCCATCAACCCGCTTTTGCGGGTGGCCGGCGGGGAGGAGAACTTCGCCTTTTTCTCGGTGATGGGTCAGCTGGTCTTTGGTGCGGCCTCGTTCCTCAGCCCCCACGTCTACTCTTACCTGGTGGCGAATCTCGGCGGAGACGCTCCGGCGCCGGGGGGCGGCACCCTTGGCTTGCTGGCTCGCGTGGTGCCGTCCGAGTTGCCGTGGGTTTCGCTCTATTGGGTCTTTACGGCGGTGACCCTGGCAATGATCGTCGTCCTCTTTGCGGTGCGGTTGCCGAAGGTCGAGCTCAAGGAGGACGAGAGGGCGGGTTCGACCGCTTCGTACTTCGAGCTCCTCAAAAACCGCTACGTGTGGCTCTTCTTCTTTGGCATCTTCGCCTACGTCGGCTCCGAACAGGGAGTTGCCAACTGGGTGTCACGCTTCCTCGAGACCTATCACGGACTCGATCCCCAGGTTGAGGGGGCGCGCGCCGTCTCGTACTTCTGGGGATTGTTGACTGCAGGCTGTCTGCTTGGGCTCCTCCTGCTCAAGCTGATCGATGCCCGCAAGGTCCTTGTCGCTTTCACCGCCGCCTCGATGGTCAGCCTCGGCATCGCGCTGGTCGGGTCGACGCAAGTCTCTTATGTCGCCTTCATGATGGTTGGTTTCTTCCTGTCGGTGATGTGGTCGGTGATCTTCTCGCTTGCCCTCAACTCGGTCGCCGAGCACCATGGGTCTTTCTCCGGCATCCTCTGCACCGGCATCGTCGGCGGCGCGGTGGTGTCGGCCCTGGTCGGCTGGCTCGGCGATCAGTTTGGCCTCCGCGTCGGCATGACCCTGCTCTTCGTGACCCTCGGTTACATCTTCTCGATCGGTTTGTGGGCCAAGCCGTTGATCGATAACGCCACCGTCAGCCCTGGAGAGCTCTGGCGATCACTGACCGGCCGCAAGGCCGACTGACGATGTCCGAGGCGATCATCGGCGTTGACCTCGGTGGCACCAAGGTATCGGTGGGTGCGGTCACGGAAAGCAGAGTTGGCAAGATCGTTCGGCGGGAGATCCCGGCGCAGGAGGCGGCTGATGTCGTCCTCGAGGAGATCATGGACGCCATCGATGAGCTCTTTGATCTGTCCGTGGTAGGCATCGGTTGCGGCGTGCCCAGTGTCGTCGATGTCGAGCAGGGGATCGTTTTTGACGTCGAAAACATCCCCTCGTGGAAGGAGATGCACCTCAAGGCGGCGCTGGAAGACCGTTTCAACGTTCCGGTCTCGATCAACAACGACGCCAACGCTTTCGTCGTCGGGGAGTTTGTCTTCGGCAAGGGACGGGGTTTTGAGAACATCGTCGGGATGACGCTCGGTACGGGTCTCGGCACCGGTGTCATCGTTGCCGGCCGTTTGTTCAGCGGCGGCAACTGTGGAGTTGGCGAGATCGGGATGATGAACCACAAAGGGTCGACCCTGGAAGAGCACTGCTCGGGCCCATTTTTCTCGCGCGTGTTCGGGGTTGGGGGTGAGGTGATCTTTCGCCGCGCCCGCGAAGGAGATGCCGATGCTCTGGCCGCCTTTCAAAGATACGGACGCGAGCTCTCCGAGGCGGTCATGATCGCCCTCTACGCCTATGACCCGGACGCCCTGATCTTCGGAGGATCCATCAGCGCGGCCTTTGATCTGTTTGAGGCCGGACTGCGGGAGGGGCTCGATCGGTTTGCGTATCCCAGGGTTGTCGAGCGCCTGCTCATCGATCGGTCGGAGCTTGACAACGCCGCCGTGCTTGGCGCGGCGGCTCTGTATGTGGACGCCGCTGGATAGTCGGGAGGTCGCGATGCGCCATACGAGTTGTGTGCTTGCGGTGGTGGCGGTTCTGTGCGCGCTGGTACTCGCATCCAGCTGTGCAACCGTCCGCAAAGAGGCGGTCGAGGAACGACCAGTTGGTGCGGGCTTTCGCTACTCGGCGTATGGCCCCGACTACGATCCCGGACCGCAATACTGGCTTCGGGTCGGCCAGGAGATGGCGGCGCGGTTCCCCGGAGCGGTCGGCGAGACGGTGTGGATCGTCGGTCGCCTGAAGGATGACGGCACCCTCCTCAACTTTCCTATCGACGGCGACCATCCCCTGATCCTGGGCTCCGCAATTGATGAGAACGAGGCCATCCTCGATCTCTTCGACCGTCACGGATTCCGGGTGTGGCTGCAGGTCGAACCGGGCCATGCGCCGGTAAAGGATTTGATCGACATCGTTCTCGAGCGCTACGCACACCACCCGTCAGTGGTTGGATTCGGGGTCGATGTCGAATGGTTCGAGTCGACCGATCAGCCCGAGGGCAGGGCGGTGACCGATGCCGAAGCAACGGCCTGGCTCGCTGCGGTTCGGGAGCACGACCCCGAGGACCGGCTCTTCCTCAAGCACTGGGAGATTGGCAAGATGCCGCCCAACGAGCGCGAGGGTCTGCTGTTTATCGACGACAGCCAGATCTTGCCGTCGCTCGAGGCAATGGTGGATGAATTCGCCGAGTGGGGGCGTGCCTTCGCGCCGGCGCCGGTCGGCTTCCAGTACGGCTACCCGTCGGATCGCCCGTGGTGGTCGAAGCTCGACGATCCGCCAGGCGACGTCGGCCAAGCCATCCTCGACCGGGTGCCGAATACCGAGGGTCTCTACTGGGTGGACTTCACGGTCCTCGATCTCTTTCCACCGGGGCCCGAAGACCGTTCGCCATCGGGGGAGATCGGAGACGGAGATTCTTCGTGACTCGCCAAAAATTCCAACATGGCACGATCTTTCTGCTGGGTCTTTGTTTCTCGGCGGGTTGCGGTGACGCTCCCGAGACTGTCGTTGCGCCCGAGCAGCCGGATAGATCTATCGTCGGAGTCAAGATCTACGAAACCGAACGCGAGCTGACGGGGCTCTTCGAGGAATGGCAAGCTCTCGGCGTCAACACGGTCTTTGCCAGTGAAGAGTTGACCTCGTCCGGCGGGTTCCGCGCGCTGGCGAGGAAAAACAACACCGATCTCTTCATCATTTTTCCGGTCTTTTTTGCCCCCGAAGAAATCGCCGAAAACTCCGATCTGTGGGCCATCACCGCGGACGGCGAACGGGCGAAAGAGGACTGGGTGGAGTTCGCCTGCCCGAGCCGCGCCGAATTCCGCAACCGCCGGGTCGAGGAAGCACGGGCGATCGTCAAGCGGCTGCGCCCCGATGGTCTCAGCATCGACTTCATCCGACATTTCGTGTTCTGGGAGATGGTTGGCCCGGACCGCGATCCAGACACCTTGCCGGATACCTGTTACTGCGTACACTGCCTCCAGGGTTTCGCGACATTTCTTGGAGAATCGCCATTTTCGATTCCACCTCAGCCGCGACGCGCGGCGGCCTGGATCGAAACCAACGTCGCCGATGAATGGGTGCGCTACAAAACAGCCACCATCACCTCGATGGCAATCGAGATCGCAGATGCGGTGCGGGCCATCGATCCCGATATCCTGATCAATTTCCACATCGTGCCCTGGCGGCGCGGTGATTTCGACGGCGCGATCGCCCGAGTCGCCGGCCAGGATGCGGAGGCTCTGAGCGAGATCGCCGACTACCTGTCTCCGATGACCTACTCATTCATGCTCGAGCGTCCGCCCGACTGGGTAGCGTCGGTGGTGGGCGACCTCGACCAGGTGGCCGACTGCCCGGTGCTACCGAGCATCCAGGTCTCTGCGGCCTATCGCGAGGACGAGGTCTTTTCCGTCGAAGACTTCGAAGCCGCGCTGAGATCTGCTCTCGAACCCCCATCTGCCGGTGTCGTCTTCTGGTCGTGGGATCATATCGAGGCTGATGGGGAGAAAGCCGGGATCATCCGCCAGGTTTTGCAGGGAAGATGACCGTATAAAATGTGCTTCGATGTCTGAGACACCTGTCCAAAACGAGCCTTCGCTCCACAGTTTTTCGCTCACAAGCCCGGGGTCGGGGTTGGGCTTGGGGCTGGTGCTGGTACTTGCCATGGTCATACGGCTGGCCCTGCTTGCCGGGAACATTGCCGATCACCCCTGGTTCTTTTTCCAGGACCTCGAGGAGGTCGAGACGGAGATCTCGGACCCGAAAAATCCGTATATGAATTCCTTCGGATTCGAGGCCTCGAACATTGCCCATGCCTGGGTGTGCGCGGACCAGGGGTACGCAAGTCCTTTCGGTGGCGCCACGGGTCCCACGGCGTGGATCGCGCCCGGTGTTGTTGCTGTCTACGCGCTTTCCTTCGCCCTGTGGGGATGCTTCACCTTCAAATCAATCATCTTTGTTTTTTCAATCTCCCTGGTGGTCTCGCTTATCACCACCGCTGTGGTCTTCCGAATCGGAGAACGTGTCGGTTGTGATCCAAATGTCGGGTTTCTGGCGGCCCTCTTCTTCGCCTTTCTTCCCTACGAAGCATGGATCTTCCAAATTGCCGGGCATCTCGATTTGAATCTCCAGGTGCTGTGGTTTGCGGTCCTCCTGTTGGCGGTCCTTCGCGCGATGGATGCTCGATCGGCCCATGTCGGGTTTCGATCTCGGAGCGGTCTCGGCGGTGGCCGCGCTCTTCAACCCGGGTCTGCTCCTGTGCACCGCCGTTGGGTGTGTGTTCGCGGTGCCGGGGAGATCGCGTCGGGAGATCACCCGCTTCGCCCTGGTTCTCGCCTTCGCACACATTCTGATTCTCGGACCGTATGTGGTCTTTCAGGGGGTCCGGATGGGCGGATTCGTGCCGGTCAAATCGAATGCCGGTTTCGAGATCTATCTGGGCAACACCCGAGAGGCTCGTGGTGTGCTCCAGAACGTCGCCTTCCAGGCCTACCACCCGAGTCAGAACGCGACCGAGTTTGCCTACTACGGTGAAATTGGTGAGTTGGCCTTCGTGAGCGACGCCGAGAGCCGGTTCCGTGAGAATTTTCGAATCCGCGAGTTCCTCCGCAACACGGCGCGCCGGGCCTTCTATTTTTTCTTCGCTTACGAGGTGAAGCCCTGGGACTCCTCACCGTGGGTGTCCGCGATCAAGGCGACGATGTGGGCGGTTCCTGCCCTTTCGTTGATTGCCCTCGTGGTGGTTCGCCGTGGGCGCCTTTCAACTGCTGAGGGCGCCGTACTGCTCTTCACCCTGGCCTACGCCGTACCGTATCTGCTCACCGGTGTAATGGAGAGATACCGGATTCCGATGGCATCGGCGGTGGCGCTGGCATTGGCCCTGCTGACCTGGACGCTGATCGTGTCGTCGCAGCGTCGTCGAACCGGGTGAAGGGGCCGTGAAGCGACAACTGCCGTGGAGCGCCCCTGATCACTCGATATAACCGAGAGCGCGCAACGCCTCGATCTCTTCAGAGGAGAGCTCGCGGGCTTCCTCTTGAGAACCTCGCTGGATCAGGCCGTGAGTTGTGATGAACTCGAGGAGTCGTTGGTGCGTCTCGACCGCAAGATCGGGTTGCGCTGGGGAAATATCTACCTGTTCGAACGGGTCCTCCACAACCGAGAAAAGTTCGATTTTCCCGGTGCCGTGATCGTAGAGCATTCGACTCCCGTCGCGAATACTCCGGTGATGGCCGTTGTGCTCCCAGGGCTCCTCGCTGAACGCAAACCTATGATCCACCTGGTTAGGATTATGAAGTAACGGCAGCAAGCTCGTTCCCTCCATCTGAGGGGGTGTCTCCACGGCGACCAGATCGAGCAGCGTGGGCCCGAGGTCGATGAGGGGCACCTGGCTATCGATGAGGACTTCGCCTGGCAGGCCAGCGGGCCAGAAGAGAATCAGAGGGACATGCAGGGTCTCCCGGTAGAGTTTCTCGTGCAGGAGACCGTTGTGTTCGAGGAACTCCTCGCCGTGATCTGAAAAGATCACTACCAGGGTGTCATCGAGCAATCCGTCCTGACGGAGATCCTCGAAGAACCCTCGCAGTACGTCATCGGTATAGCGAATGCCCCCGTCGTACAACGCCACCAGCTGTTCGAGGTCGTCAGGGTCGACCGAAGCTGGGTCGGGATAGAGGTCAGGCGTTCGCCAGAACGCACGGTGGAGTTTTTCAAATCCGCCTCCCCCGGCGGTTGTCCGCAATTGTTCCTTGTCCCCGATGACCCAGCCTTCGTAGTCTGAAGCAAAGATCAGGTTGTACGGCGATGGTGGGAGGTATGGACCGTGGATCTGATAGGTGTGGATGAAGAGGAAACACGGTTCATCCGAGTTGTCGCGGAACCAAGTACGAACCCCATTCATCTTCGAGGAATCGATGTCGCCGAGATCCTCGCTGAATCGATCGAAGCCCCGTTCGAATCCCGCCGTGCTCGATACCTGCCCCCCTCCGGTCCATGCTGCCGTTCGGTAGCCGGCTCGGCGGATGATCTCTGGCAGGAGCCGAAGATCCCTGGCAACCGGATAGATGGCCGGTGGGCTGGTCTCGTATGTGAAGTGTGCGCCGTGAGCGGACGGGTAGTTACCAGTAAATAGGGTCATGTGCGATGGTGCGGTCTTTGGCGACTGGCTGTAGACGCTTTGGAATAGGACCCCATTTCGTGCGAGTGCGTCGAGGAAGGGCGAGGTCGGCCTATCGTATCCCCAGGCACCCAGGTGATCGGCCCGCAGCGTGTCGAGCGAGATCAACAGCACGTGTGGCCGCAGGCCTGGTTGCGGACCGTCGGAAAGTCCATCGGCCACTGTATCGCCGCTGACCGCGAGGGCGAATTCCTCGACCCAGGTCGGAATCGTCTTTTCGAGGCTTTCCGGTTTGCCCTCCAGGGCGACGTGATCGTGCGTCGTAGGCTGTACGCACGCAATCAGCGTGAGGATGAGCGCCAGGCATGCAGGCCACTCGCCGCCACCTTGTCGGCTCCGGCCGGTGAACGGCCCGTCGGTATTTGGGGTGAACCACACGGCCCTAGCCTACCAAAGACCAATGACCGGTCCCGCGCCATCTATACTGCCTCCCAGATGAACGATCGAGACATCGGAATCAGTGTCGTTATAGCCACGGCCGGGCGGCCGGCGCAGCTCGACACATCGCTGGCTGCATATGATCGTCTTGATCCGGCAACGCCTTCATTCGAGGTCATCGTGGTATGCGACGGAGAAGAGCAGACCTCACTAGAACTGTGTGAGAAGCCTCGGCACTTTCCCGTCCGCGTGCTGAGCCAGCAGCCCGCTGGGCCTGGACCGGCTCGAAATCTGGGAGCGGCGTCGGCTCGTGGCGAGCTTGTTGTCCTCCTCAATGACGACACCAGGCCGGACCCCGGTTGTCTCCTCGAACACGCATCGGCGCAGGCGAGACTCGGGCCGTGCGTCGCCATCGGCCGGGTAGAGTGGGACCCCGATCAGCTGCCCACCCCTTATATGAAGTGGCTCGCACCCGAGGGGCACCAGTTCAACTATGGGCGCCTCGACCCGGAACAGCAAGCTCCGTGGAATGCGTGCTGGGCGACAAACCTCTCTGTGCCGAGGGGCTGGTTGCTGCAAGAGCCGTTCGATCCCGACTTCCCGGTGCTCGCGGTGGAGGACGGTGAGTGGGGTTATAGGTTGTTCCGCTCCGGCAGACAGCTCCGGTACGTGCCCGAGTCCGTGTGCTTTCACGATCACCGTTATGAGGGACCAGCTGACTTCCGGCAGCGCGCGCGCACCGGGGGTGCGGCCTCGCGATACGTTGTGCGGCGTCACCCGGAATTGACGTGGACGCTGATCGGGCGTCCCGTCGCCGCCGCCGCCGTCCGTGCGACGAGCATGCTGTGGCCCGGTAACTGGCGGCGAGACATGCTGTGGGACCTCGATTTTCGAAGCAATTATGCGTTCGGAATCGTGCAGCCGCGACGGAAGGACTGGGGTCGATGATCACGCGGATACTGCGCAACGCTGTCTGGCTCGGCGTCGGAGAGGCCGTCGTCAAAGGCGGACTGTTACTGACGGTTGTGATCGTTGCACATGCTGCCGGACCGGACGGAGTCGGTACCTTCACCATCGCCTACTCGGCGGCCCTCATCGCAGTCCTGGTCGGTGCCCTCGGCCAGCAAGAGGTCCTCATCCGTGAGGTGGCCCGCAGCCCTGGCGGGGCTCGTGGGCTGCTCGCCAATTCCCGTCTCGCTCAGATCCGCGCCGCACGTTGGCTGGTACCGGCGGCTGCCATTGGTGCGCTCCTGGTGCCCGAGCCCGCTCTTCGTCTGGCGCTATTGGTGTTTCTCCCGTACGCGGTTTTCCGTACGGCCACAGTCACCTGTGGTGCCGCCTTCAAAGGCTTCGACCGCATGGACGTCGAGACCCGCGCGAGAGGTCTGGAGACGATCGTCGCTCTCACCTTGATCGGCGTATTCGCGATCCTCCGTTGGCCGGTGTGGACAACCGGGGTCGCATTTTCGATCGGCGCTGCCCTCGGTCTGATCTGGATTCGGAGTCGGGTGGGAGAACTCGGATCTGAAGAAAGTCCCCTCGGATCGTCGGCCCTGCTCACCGAGGGACTGCCCTTCATGGCGCTGGCGGTGGTGTCCCAGCTGATCGCCAACGCCGACCGCTTCCTGCTCGAACTCTTCGGAATGGCGCGCGCCGAGATCGGATTCTGGGGTGCGGCCGGAACGATCGTATGGGCGCTGGCGGCCCTGCCGCAGCTGATTTCGGTTGCTCTCTATCCGAGTTTCTCCCGTCAGGCCGAGACCGGTGCTTCCGCGCGCAGGGCGGGTCTGTTGGCGGGTCTTGGAGGTGTGATCTCTGGTGTCGTGTGTGCTGCAGCGATCTGGGTCCTCGGTGAACCCCTGGTGCGTCTCGCATTCGGCGCTGAGTTCGCGTCGACGGTGCCTCTCCTTCAGCGCCTGTCACTCGCCCTCCCGGGTGCCTTTGCGATGGCGGTGATGGGATCGGTCTATGCGGCGTGGCGCCGCCAACGCCAGGTTCTGTGGATCCTCGGCGGCGCACTCCTCGTCTCTCTGGCGCTCAACATCATGTGGATCCCGACCATGGGTGTCTTGGCGCCGGCTACGGTTGCGCCTCTGATCTACACGTTGGCCGCGGTGGCGATGGCAATCCGAATTGCGTTCGCAGCAGGCCGCTAGGTTTCGCAGTCAATTTCGACCGTATCGCCGGTCGGCGCGTAGGGCACCAGCGTTCCTTTGGTGGCTTCCCCATTCACCTTCAGCAGCGGACGATCGTACTTCAGAGAATTCGTAACCCGGATGCGATAAACGGCGCCGCGGCAACGGCGGGTCACCGTGAAGCTCGGTATCTCGGCGCCGATACAGGGTGACACCCTCAACCCGTCGAACTCGGGGCGAATCCCGAGGATATGGTGGGCGATGGCGACATAGTTCCAGGCCGCGGTGCCGGTCAGCCAGGAGTTTTTGGCCTCGCCCTCGCGAACCGCGTCTCTGCCGGCCACCATCTGTGAATAGACGTAGGGCTCGGTTCGGTGGACCTCCGAGATCTCCTCGAGATAGGCCGGAGCGATCCGCTTGTAGTAGTCGAAAGCGCGGTCGCCACGCCCGACCCGGGTCTCGGCGATCATCACCCAGGGGTTGTTGTGGCAGAAGATGCCCGCATTTTCCTTGTAGCCGGGTGGGTAGGAGGAGATCTCACCCAATTCGACGTGGTAGTGCGAGTAGGCCGGCTGGTTGAGGACGATGCCGTAGGGTGTGGCGAGGCGTTCGGCGACCGAGTCGAGGGCACGGAGTGCCCTGCCGTCATCAACACCGACGTCAGCCATGACGCAGAATCCCTGGGGCTCGATGAAGATCTGGCCACCCTCGCACTCGTGGCTGCCGACCTTTTGGCCGAAGAAATCATAGGCCCGGAGGAACCAGTCGCCGTCCCAGCCGTGCTCGAGGATCGTCGCCTCTATGCTGACGGCGTGCTCGCGGGCGGTCGATGCCTCGTCATTGAACCCCATGCGCTCCGCGAGTTCGGCGTAGTCGGGTGCTGCGTAGACGAACTGGCCGGCGATGAAGACCGACTCGGCGGTGCGGCCCTCGCGGTTGGCGGTGGTCTGGTAGGGCTCGTCCGGGTCCTCCGAGAAGCAGTTGAGGTTGAGGCAGTCGTTCCAGTCGGCTCGGCCGATCAGCGGCAGCCCGTGCGGACCGCGATTGTCGAGCGTAAAGTGGAACGAGCGCCGCAGGTGCTCGAAGAGCGAGGCGGTGTTGGCCTCGTCGTTGTCGAACGGAACGTCCTCGGTGAGGATGTCAAAATCTCCGGTCTCCTTGATGTAGGCAGCGGTGCCGATGATCAGCCACAGCGGGTCGTCGTTGAAGCCCGAACCGATATCGTTGTTGCCGCGTTTGGTGAGCGGCTGGTACTGATGGTAGGCGCTGCCGTCTTCGAACTGGGTGGAGGCGATGTCGAGGATCCGTTGCCGTGCCCTCTCCGGTACGAGGTGGACAAATCCCAGCAAGTCCTGGTTGGAGTCGCGGAAGCCCATGCCGCGACCGATACCGCTCTCGAAGTAGGAGGCGCTGCGCGACATGTTGAAGGTGACCATGCACTGGTAGGGGTTCCAGGTGTTGACCATACGGTTGAGGCGGTCGTCCGGGGACTCGAGCGCGTAGGTTTTGAGCATTGACGACCAATAGTCGCGGAGTTCGACGATGGCCTCCTCGACCTGCGCTGTTTCCGAGAACCTCGACATCAGCGCGCGGGCGGGTTCCTTGTTGATGATTCCCGGTCTTTCCCACTTTTCGTCGGCCGGGTTCTCCACGTAACCGAGGACGAAGACGAAGTCCCGGCTCTCGCCTTGGGCGAGTTCGACCTCGAGACAGTGGGAGCCGATCGGCGCCCAGCCCGAGGCGACGGAGTTCCGCGGGGCGCCGGCCAGGACCGCCTCGGGTTCGTGGAGACCGTTGTACAGACCGAGGAAGGACTCGCGGTCGGTGTCGAACCCGGAAATCGGTGCGTTGACGCCGAAAATCGCGTAGTGGTTGCGCCGCTCGCGGTACTCGGTCTTGTGGAAGATGATGCTGCCCTCGACCTCGACTTCGCCGGTCGAGAAGTTGCGCTGGAAGTTGTTCTGGTCGTCCCACGCGTTCCACAAACAGAACTCGACGAACGAGAAGACCTTGAGGGCCTTTGATGCGCTGGACTCGTTGGAAAGGGTGAGCCGGCAGACCTCGGCTGTTTCACCGAGCGGTACCAGGTAGAGCATCTCGGCGGAGATCCCATTCCTCACGCCGCGGATCTTCGTAGTCCCGAGTCCGTGGCGACACTCGAAAGTCTCGAGCTCCGACTTCATCGGCTTCCACGCCGGCGTCCAGACGTCGTCGCCGTCGCGGATGAAGAAAGCGCGGGCACCGACGTCGGTCGGGACATTGTTGTAGCGGTAGCGCAGCAGCCGCCGGAAGCGGGCGTCGCGATAGAAGCAGTAGCCGCCGCCGGTGTGCGAGATCAACGAAAAGAACTCCTCGTTGCCGAGGTAGTTGATCCACGGGTATGGCGTGCGCGGCGTCGTGATGACGTACTCTCGTGCGTCGTCGTCGAAGTGTCCGTATTGCATTGGCGGAGTCTACTACGGTCGACACGACCGGGTTGCGGGGAGAGAATGCCTTCATGAGATCTTTCTACGCGATCGCGATTGGGCTCGTGTTCATGCTCAGTTGCACCGGACCGCCCGGGGCGGAAGCACCCGATTTCATTCGAGTGGAGGGAAGAGAGTTCATCAGGGACGGCGGGCCTTATCATTTCCTCGGAACCAACCTCTGGTACGGCTGCAATCTTGGAGCAGAGGCCGAGGGCGGGGATCGAGATCGGTTGCTCTGCGAGCTCGATCTGCTCAAGTCCCTCGGCATCGACAACCTCAGGGTGCTAGGGGCTTCGGAGGGCATCACCCAGCACAACACCGTGTGGCCGCCATTGCAATCGGAGCCGGGGCAGTACGACGAACGACTGCTTGACGGACTCGATTTTCTGCTTGCCGAGATGGCGGAACGCGACATGGTGGCAGTCGTTTACCTGAACAACTTTTGGGTGTGGTCGGGCGGCATGTCGCAGTACGTTTCCTGGTTCGAAGGAGAGCCGGCTCCCAACCCCTTCCTCGAAGAATGGTCGTGGCTTGAGTTCATGGAGTATTCCGCCCGCTTCTACACCCACACGGAGGCCAACGAGGCCTACCGTGACTACATCGAGATGCTGGTCAACCGCGTGAACGGGTACACCGGTGTCCGCTACCGGAACGATCCCACGATCATGGCCTGGCAGCTTGGCAACGAGCCGCGCCCGGGGGAGGGTGAGTCCGGAAAGCAGAACTTCGAGATCTTCACGTGGTGGGTGGGCGAGACCGCCGACTTCATCCGCTCCATCGATCCGAACCACTTGATCTCCACCGGCAACGAGGGTCTCAAAGGGAGTATCGAATCGGCGGAAACCTACCTCGACATCCATCGCTTTGCCAACATCGATTACTTGACCGCCCACCTGTGGGTCCTCAACTGGAGCTGGTACGATCCGGAGAAGCCCGACGAGACCTATGCCGAGGCGGAACGGCTAGCGATCGAGTACCTCGATCAGCACATTGCATTTGCCGAAGAGATCGGCAAGCCTCTGGTGCTCGACGAGTTCGGCATACCCCGGGACGGACACTCCTACTCGCCGGCGGCAAGCACGACCTATCGCGATCGGTTCTACCGGGCTGTGTTCGACCACATCCAGGCGGATGCAGAGACGGGTGGTGTTTTTGCCGGCAGCAACTTCTGGACCTGGGGTGGCTATGGAGAAGCGTCGGATCCCGATGAGGCCGTGTGGCGGAGAGGCGATCAATTCACCGGCGATCCGCCACAGGAGCCGCAGGGGCGCAACTCGGTCTTTGCCACCGATACTTCGACGCTTTCGATTCTCGCGGACTACGCCGAGAAAACGCGGGTGGCGGATCAACGGTGAAACGGTCATTCCTCGTCTGCGTCGTGGTCCTTGCGATGGTCGGCCTCGCCGACGCCCAGTTCCTCGAGACCTTTGACGATCCCGAGCTTCGGGTGGACCCGAGCGGCGTCGACGGATGGTCCTTTTTCAGCGGTGACGGCGAGGCGACGATCGATTTCCGTGGCTCGGGGAAGGGCTACGCGTCGATCCTGGTCGATGCGACCCGCGACCGCCGCAACATATGGTGGGCGTTGATCAAGCGCCGGGTATCTGAGCAAATGGACCTGGAGCAGCTGAGCCGGCCCGGATGGGAGCTGCGGGCTGAAGCGCGAATCCGGTCGAGTCACGCGCCACGGAGGGTCAACCTCCACCTCAACACTCAACGGACGACGGACTTCCACAGCCACCTCATGGAGTTCGACATCCCCGAGGCTGAGAGGTGGTACACCATCAGCATGACGACCCGGGACTTCCCGGTGCAACCGGGGGATGCCGTTGGAGCGCAGATGGCGCTGATGGACTGGGGGCGCGGGAGATTCCGCGTCGACGTCGACTCTTTCAAGGTCGACGTGGTGGAGGTGGCGCAGGTTGGACCCGACCTCGGCGAGCCTCTGCCATATCACCCGCCGGTACCCGATGTGGGCACCTTCGAGCACTCGATCGTGGCAGCCGAGAGCGCGGTCATCGACCTCGCCCACTCCGATGTCAACCTGGGCGAATGGTCGGTGCTCGACGATGGTGCGAGACACCCGGTCCTGACGGTCAATGGCACGATGTGGGTGATTCTCCGTTGGGACCTCGACCCGTTTCAGGGCCGGCGTGCAGCGGATCACGGTCTCCTCGAGCTCACGACCGACGCGGTTCAACGAAATGCCGAAGAGATCAAAGACTTCGGTCTCGTCCGCGTGGTCGAGATTCCTGCCGGCGATCCATCGTGGCGGCGGGAGACGGTGACGCCTGCCAGTCTGGTGCAGGGAGAGGCCCTCGAAGAGGTCTTCAATCCCCAGATGATCATCGACTGGCCGGTGGCCGAGAATCCCGGGGAAAAGACCTGGTTCACAATTTCACGGCCGGTTCTCCAGCGATTGATCGATGGACGGACCCTCGGCATCGCCGTTACGCCCCTTGGGTCGATCAACGCGTCGTTCTCCAATCGTGCGAAGGACGCGCCCAGACTGCTTTTCAACATTGAGGACTGACCTGGAGGTCAACATGAGAGCCATCTTCGCGGTATTGACAGTGTTCGCGGCGGTTGTGGCTGCGGCCCAGACAGCCCCCGGAGACGAGGTCATCGAAGCACTGCAGGCCGGCAAGGGCTTCATCACGACGCCCGTGTTCACCGCGGAGGAAGACGAGAAGCTGCTTGCTCTCTTTGATGGGTTGCGGGTGGCCGACGTCTCGGACGGCATGGATGCTGTCGGACTCGACAACGTAGGCCTCATGGATCCTGCGATCCACCCCCTGTGGAAGGACGCCGAAACCTACCTCCACCGCTTCGTCGGCATTGCCGTCACTGCGCGGTACGTACCGACCAACCGACCATCTGCGGGAAAGATCTCGACCGAAGACTTCGATGCCTGGGTCGGGAATTGGTATTGGAAGGTGTCACCGGAGCCCTTCGATGTGCTGCTGAGACCCGGATCGGCCCTGGTGCTCGATGACGCGAACTCGGTCGATGTGGGCTCAATCGGCTCCTACAACATCCTCGCCTGGAAGAAGCGCGGGATGGTTGGGGTGGTGACCAACGCCACCGCCCGTGACACCGACGAGATCGAAACCCAGCGCGTGCCGCTCTACTTCAGGGGTGTAGGGAGAGGCATCAGGCCCGGCCGTAACGAGATCGAGTCGGTCAACCGTCCGGTGGTCTGCGGTGGTGTGCTGGTTATCCCGGGCGATGTCGTCGTTGCCGATGGCGACGGCGTGGTGGTGGTGCCGCGGGCGCAGGCCGAGGAGGTGGCTCGCTACGCGCGGACGATCCTCGACAACGACAAGGCCGGGCGGCGAGAGCTGTACCGCGAGTTGGGTCTTCCCGAAGATCCGTCGGTCGAGTGAGGTGGAGGATGGCTCCGAAAATCGACCTCGAAGGTCGCGTGTGTGTGGTGACGGGGGCGAGCGGTGAGCTGGGTCGGGTGATTTCCCGCACCCTCGGCGCTGCGGGCGCCAAGGTCGTTCTCCACTATTTCCAGGCAGAGGAAAAGGCGAATGCTTTGCTCGAGGAATTGCAGTCGCTTGAGGTGGCGGCAATGACGGTGCAGGCCGACGTGACGGAGATGGCTTCGGTGGAGGCGATGCGTGAAGCGGTGGAGGGAGAGTTTGGTCGAGCGGACGTCATCGTCGACAATGCCGTTATCCAGTACACGTGGGTGCCGGTCCTCGAACAATCGCTTGCGGACTTCGAGAGCCAATTCCGCTCCTGCGTCATGCACAACGTCCACATGGTCAAGGCATTTGCACCCGGCATGATCGACAAGACATGGGGGCGGGTGATCGGCATCAACACCGAGTGCGCGATGCAGTGCTTAGAGAACCAGGCCGCTTACGCCAGTGCCAAGCGCGGCATGGACGGCCTCTACAGGGTATTGGCGCGCGAACTTGGTCCGCACGGGATCACCGTCAACCAGGTGGCGCCGGGATGGATGATCTCGGACCAGGTCCGCGCCGACGGCACCGAAAGCCAACCCGACTACGAGGCAAAGGTCCTGCTGAACCGGCGGGGGACTGATCAGGACGTCGCCAATACTGTCGCCTTCCTGGCCTCGGATCTCGCTGAATTCATCACCGGCGCCTTCATTCCCGTCTGCGGCGGCAGCGTCTTACCCACGATCTGACGATCGAATTCGGAATTCGGAATTCGGAATTAGGAATTTCCACCCGCCCAACCATTTTGGAAGGGCATCTCGGGTTGGTCCATCGATATTCGTCAGATGGGGAATGCCAGTAGCCGGTCGGCGATCATCGGCTTCGGCCACAGTTCGCCGTCGCCGGCGGGCTCGCGCCCCAGGCTATGAATCTGTCGCCCCTGCTTGTCCATAGATCCCTCAACTCGCTCACTCCGTTGGCTCCCTCGGGATTACAACACAAATCAGAATGGGCGCTTGGTCGGTCGGAATGACGGATGGTTGCGATGAGCGCCGGAGGCGCGACAGATATCTAGCCTGGGGCGTGAGCCCCAGGACCCCCAATGAGTAAAAAATAGAGCCCCTGAAGGGGGCGACAGAAAAAAGCTGCCAGCTGCCTATCTGTCGCTGCTCTCGCGGGCTTCATCGGGATATGCCCGTTGCCAGTCGCCGATGATGCGGCTCAAGGTGCGATCGAGATCTTTGTTGATGACCTTTCGCGACGGATCGGCGTCGTACCAGGCGATGATCTCCTCGGCGCCCTGCGAAAAGGGGATCGTTGCTGCGAAATCGGGGACGAAGCGTTTGATCTTGGAGTTGTCGAAGATCATGCTGTGGGTCTTGTCGCCGAGCAGGCTCTCCCCCCACTCCCGATCGTAGTTGTGAATGACCTCCGATGGTACGTGTACGATCTCGGCCTCGGTGCCGGCCGCACGTGCCAGAACGCGGTGGATCCGGTCCCAGGTCAGCCATTCGTCCGAGGTGATGTGGAAAGACTCGCCGACGGAATCTTCACGACCCAGTAGCCCCACGAGGCCTTTTGCGAAGTCCCGATGGTGGGTCAGCGTCCACACGCTCGTGCCGTCACCGTGGACCACGACGGGTTCTCCGCGACGCATGCGATCGATGACCGTCCAGCCGCCGTGCGGCGGAAGCAGAGTGCAGTCATAGGTGTGGGACGGACGTACGATGGTGCATGGGAAGTGGTCCTCGCGATAGGCGCGGACGAGTCGATCCTCGCAGGCGATCTTCTGGCGCGAGTACTTCCAGATCGGGTTGTCGAGGATGGTCGACTCAGTCACCGGCAAGCTGGTTGGCGGCGTCTGGTAGGCCGATGCCGAGCTGATGAAGATGTACTGTGCGGTTCGTCCTTGAAAAAGAGCGAGGTCGGACTCGACGTGCTCCGGGTTGAAGGCCACCCAGTCGACGACTGCGTCGAACTCGAGCGTACCGATCGCTTTGCGGGTGCTGTCCAGATCTCGGATGTCGCCCATCAGCCGAGTCACTTCATCGGGGACCGGCCGCCAACTCTGACCCCTGTTCAAGACATAGAGCTCGATCCCACGCTCCGCCGCGAGTCGGGTACTGGCCGAGCTGATGATGCCGGTGCCGCCGATGAACAGAACACGCATCCGTCGTCTCCTCTCCTCACCAGGAGTCAGTGCGGAAGGGTGATGCGGGAAGCCCCTCCAGGTTGTAGAGATTGGCGTCGTCCGGGTTGTCGGCCCAGGCGTAGCGCGCCGATACCGGATCCTTCACTTCGTCGCTCCACACCACCACCCGGTTGTCCTCGATCATTGCTTTGGCCCACACGAAATGTTGGTCGGCTCCCGCGACGGAGAACTCGGCCAGCTTTCCTTCGGCGTTTCCCCTGGCCTCGAGCCCGCCGCCAACATGATCGAAGTCGATGATCAGGCGCCCGTCCTGCACAACATGCGAGCGATACACGGGACCGGAGAAGACGATCTTTTCTCCGTATGCGACCGTGCGCGCGGCCACTGCGAGACGACGGCCAACCTCCTGCTTGTTGCGAGGGTGGATATCGTCGGCGTCTCCAATATCGATGATTACCGTCTGGGCGGTATTCGGGAGGGCCAACGCCGCTGACTGCGATTCGCGGAGCATGGCCCATTGGCTGTCGCCGGGCTGGTCCGCCGCGGCCATATAGTTGGCGAGCTGCACCCATAGGAAGGGCAGGTCATTGCGGCCCCACCGTGCGCGCCAATCGGTGATCATGCTGGCGAAGAGGTTGCGGTAGACAAAGGCGCCGTCGGCATCTGCGTTCGACTCGCCCTGGTACCAAAGAAATCCGGCGACCGGGTAGCGCAGCAGCGGGTGCACCATCTTGTTGTAGAGCACCGTCGGCACCTGATTTTTTCTGTAATCGGTGTTGACCGTCACCAGACCGACCTGGAAGCGCCAGGGGTCGGCGAACGGACGTTTGGTTTCTGCGATCTCGACGTACCGCTGATCGGGATCACCATAAAGGCCGCCGCCACCACCGGTGTCCTCGACCCGTACCGCGATCACGTTGCGTCCCTCTTTCAGAGAGGCCGGTTGCACGGCGTAGACCCGTGATTTGTTCCAGGCCAGCATCGTCCGTCCCACCTCGTGTCCGTTGACCCAGGTGGTATCGGAGTCGTCGATCGTCCCGAGGGCGAGGTGGATCTCCGTCCGCGCCTCCTCGGCCGTGAGGTTGAAAGTGGTGCGGTACCAGGCGACGCCGTCCATGCCCTCCCATCCCTGTTCCTCCCACACCGACGTCGTGCCCATCTCTTGCCAACTCGAGTCATCGAGCCCAGGATCGGCCCACAACGCCCGCCCGTCGACGAGGCCGTGGTCGGTGTCGGGCAGATCGCCGATGCGTGCGCGAATCGCTCGAAGGGCCCCCAGTTCGTCGGCCTTTTCGGCTGCAAGAACCTCGACCACTCCGTCTGCATCAAGACCAAGCGAACCCGCGCTCATCCAGGGCTCGATGCGGCTGCCGCCCCAGGTGGTGTTGATGAGGCCGACAGGGACATCATGGTGGCGGCGCAACTCGCGGGCGAAGAAATAACCTACCGCGGTGAAAGCACCCACGTGCGCGGGATCGGCGGGCTCCCACGATCCTCCGGCGAGCGAGTTCTCCGGTTTTTCGGCCCATGATCGGGGGATCTTGAAATGACGGATCTGGGGATCGTGGGCGGCCTCGACCTCCTGTGCTGCGTTCATCGAGTCCGCGACCGTCCACTCCATATTGGATTGGCCGGAGCATATCCAGACGTCTCCCACCAGTATGTTTCCAAAGCTCAGATGCTGGCCGTCGCTGACGATCGTCAGCTCGTGCGGCCCACCGGCGGGCATCGCCTCGATTTCCGCCCGCCAACGGCCCATCGCGTCCGCTCGGACCGTGACAGTGCGGTCGGCGATGGCGATTGTGACCTCCCTCCCGGGCTCCGCAGTTCCCCAGGCGGGAACCGTGGTTTTGCGCTGCAACACCATCCCATCACCGAAGATCTCGCTCACCGTGAGCTCGGCTCCCGCGGGTTGCGCCAGGGCCATCAGGATCATCAGAAACAAGGTTGTCCGCATGAGGTTTTCTCCATCACTCGTCGGGTTCGAGAAGCCTGACGAGACGAACCATCAGCACATCATGTCCGGGGACCCGCGCTTCGAGGGTCTGCCGGGTGGTGCCCAGATCCTCTCCAGACCACAGGTCCCGGATTTGGTAGAGTCTGGCCTTGAAAAAGGTCTCTTTGCCGGAGAACTCGTCGGTCACGTCCTCGTCCATCCAGGAAAACTCCACCGACCGAGGTGAACTGCCGCGATTCAGGATGCACATCGCCCAATCCTCGCCGGCCAGGGGTTTGAACCAGATCTCGAGGCCGCCGTCTTGGAAATGCTTGAATCCCTGGATTCCGAGCGCGTCCTGGTCGACCGCGATGACTTCGGTGTTGGTGAGGATCCGACGTGTCACCTCGGACATGTTGCGGAGATCGTTGCCTGCGATGAGTGGGGCCCCAAGCATCGTCCACATCGAAAAGTGACCCCGGTCCTCGCTCTCGCTCATCCCATTGCCGACCTCCATCATGTCAGGGTCATTCCAATGGCCGGGGCCGGCGTGGATCCGCAACCCCTCTTGCATGTCGAGGATGCGTAGAACGCCCCACGATGACCAGCTGCCGTGATCCGCCTCACAGTCCCAGCAAGCGGTGATGTCGCCGGTGGTCCTCCACAGGTGGCCGATCTCTTTGCCCCACTCCCAGGGCTGATTATTACCCCATTCGCAGAGGCTGAAGACTACCGGTCGGCCCGCCGCGGCGAGCGCTCTACCCATGGTCTGATAGGCGCCTTCGGCGTTGAGACCTTCGGTGTTGCACCAGTCGTACTTGAGGTAGTCGATTCCCCAGCGGGCGTAGATGAGAGCGTCCTGATACTCGTAGCCGCGACTGCCGGGCCTGCCGGCGCAGGTCTTCCAGCCGGCGTCGGAGTAGATCCCGAGCTTGAGGCCCTTGGAATGGACGTAGTCGGCCAGCGCCTTGATTCCTGAAGGGAATCGCTCTGGATCGGCGTTGATGAATCCGTCCTCGTCACGTTCGCCGTGCCAACAATCGTCGATGTTGACATAGAGATAGCCGGCGTCGCGCATCCCCGAGGACACCATGGCGTCAGCGGTGTCACGGATCAGCTGCTCGCTGACATCGCATCCAAAGTGGTTCCAGCTATTCCAACCCATTGGAGGGGTCTGGGCGAGGTCTTCGAATTTTTGGGCGTGCACGAATGCCGCCATGCTCAGGAGGATCACGACCAGCGGAAAAACGACCCTCTTCATCACTCACCGGCCAACAGTGTGAGGTTTTTGTCGATGAGTTCGATGCGTTGCTTGACACACTCGGCCGAGCGCAGGGGGTCGGGCGGTGTGTTCTTGCAGTAATCGACCAGCCGTTCGACCGTGGTCGTCGCCACGTGGCAACGAGTGTCCGACGAGGCGTAGTAGATCAAGAGTTCACCGTCATCGCGTGCGATCCAACCGTTCGAGAAAGCGACGTTCATGACGTCTCCAATGTACTCGTCGCCCTGGGGCGCGAGGAGGAAACCTCCTGGCTCATGGATTACCCGCCAGGGCTCCTCGAGGTCGGTCATGACGGCGTAGAGCACGTAGCGCAGACCCGATGCAGTGCCGCGAACCCCGTGCGCCAGTTGCAGCCAGCCTTCGTCCGTCTTGATGGGCGCCGGACCGAGCCCGTTCTTGAGCTCGGTGATGGTGTGGTACTTGCGGTCGTGGACGATGATCTCCTTGTCGATCACCGCCTCTTCAATGCTCTCCGCCAGACCCCAGCCGATACCGCCGCCGGACCCCGCTTCGATGAAGCCGTCCTGCGGCCGCGTATAGAAGGCATATTTGCCGTCGACGAACTCGGGGTGGAGCACGACATTGCGCTGCTGCGGCGACCGCGTCTTGAGATCGGCCAGGCGTTCCCAGGTCACGAGGTCCGAAGTGCGCGCGATGCCGCACTGGGCGACCGCCGACGAGAGGTCGTCGGGCGGGGCGTTAGGATTTGCACGTTCGGTGCAGAAGAGGCCGTAGATGTGACCGTCCTCGTGGTGGACGAATCGCATGTCGTAGACGTTGACGTCTGGGTCCGAGGTTTCGGGCATGACGACCGGGCGGTCCCGAAATCGGAAACCGTCGACGCCGGTCGAGCTCTCCGCCAGCCCGAAGAAGCTCTTACGGTCGGCGCCCTCGACCCGCGCCATGAGGAAATACTTCCCGTTGAACTCGATGGCGCCCGGATTGAAGGCCGAGTGAACTCCTATCCGTTCCATGAGGTGTGGGTTTGTGGCCGAGTCGAGGTCGTAGCACCAGAAAGGCGGTGCGTGGTTGGCGGTCAGGACCGGGTGTTTCCAGCGCTGGATGACCCCGTTCGTTGCCTCGACAGGTTCATTGGGTCGCGTCACCAGCTCTTCATAGTCGCGAAAGAGCTGCTGTTTTCGGTCGTCGAACTCCTGTTGCCTCATGGTTCTACTCCGTCAGCGTTCTCGTCAAGCCGTCGCATCATCTCGAGGCACATCCGGACCGAGTGATACGGGCCCTTCCACTCCGAGAGCTTGGGCTCGGTCTCATCGATGGTGCCATCGGCCCGCACTCGCCAAAACCACTCGCCGTGCGTGCGGTCCACCACCCGTGTTTCGATGAATCGCCAGGCACCACTTGCAGTATCCGCGAAGACCTGCTCACCGGTGAGCTCGTATACGTGCCAGAATCCGACGACCGCTTCGGCTTGGCACCACCAGTCGCGGTCGGCGTTGATCACGATGTCACCCCGACCCTCGTACGCCAATCCGCCGTCGCGATCGACTCCGGTAGCACGTACGGACCGTGCGAGGCCCTCCGACCAGGTGTTGACCCTCGACTGAAGGTGGGCGTCGTCGAGCACCTCGGCGGCCTCGCCGAGGAGCCACGCCGCCTCGATGTCGTGGCCATAGGTTCGGGTGTCGGAGAGGCACCGCCAACGATCGTCGAAGAAGTGTCGCAGCCGGCGGCCGCGGCCATCCCGCGCGAGAATCTGCCGACCGAATACCTCGACGAGCTCATAGAGCCGCATTTTGTTGCCATCGGTTGGCTGTGCTCGCTGGAGGGTGGTGAACGCCTCGAGAAGGTGGAGGTGGGTATTCATGGACTTGGCCGCGTCCATGTCCTTGTCGGAGAGGCGCAGATTGGTCGCCTCGGTCCAGTCGGCGGCGCGGGCCTCGATATAGCCGCCGAACTGAGCATCATGGGCGTGGCGCTCTATGAGTTGGAAAAGCTCTTTGGCGGTTGCCATCGGTATCGGATCCCCTGTGGCCAGGGAGTACTCGCTGAAGGCGTATATGCAGAAGGCCTGGCCGTAGATCTTCTTTGAGCGGTCGAGCGGACGGCCCTCGACGTCAATTCGCCAAAAGTAACCTCCGTGTTCGCGGTCGCGGAACCTCGACTCGAGGACCTCGAATGCACGTCGGGCCAGCTCGAGATCGCGTTCGTCGCCGAGACGCCGGTAGAGGGCGGCAAAGGTCCACAACAGACGGGAATTGAGGATCAGTCCGCGCGGCGCGTTGTCGCGGACGGTGCCGTCGTTGGCCATCTCGGCCAGGAAGCCGCCGTGGCTGTGGTCGGGACTCCGCTCGCGCCAGAACGGCAGCAGATTCTCCTCGAGCTCGCTCGCGATCGCTTTGCGGAGAAGCTTCCGATCCACGGGTTCAGTCTTCTTCGAGCTTGTCGTACCAGTTCTTTTTGAGGAAGATCATCGTCACAGCCACGATCCCCGCCGCGATTGCTACCGGCGTCCACTGCATGAGGACGAAGTAGATCGGCAGGACCACCAACGCCGTCTGCCATACAACCCCGACCACCACATTGACCATGTCGCGCTTGAAGTTGGTGTTGCGTTTGAAATTAGGATCCTCGGCTTCGACCTTGCTCCGGATCGGGCCCCAGAATCCCCACGGCCGCACCGTGCGGTAGAAGGTCTTGAGGGTCTCCTCATCGGTTGGTTGCGTCAGGTAGGTACCAAGAATGCAACCGACGAGCGAAATCCCCATGAGGTGGGGGAAATAATAGAGCGGCAGTACTTCGGGCCAGATCGTGGGAGCAACAAGGGCCGGCACGATGCCCGCAGCCATGCCCCAGAAGTAGCCGTGGCCGTTGAATCGCCACCAGTACCACTTGAGGACGTTGGACGAGAGGTAGGCCCCCCACAGCGCCGACACGATCCACTGCAGCATGTTGTTGACGTTCTTGGCGTAGAAACCGAGGACGATGCTGACGACGACGATCAGCAGGCCGCTGGCGTAGTTGACGATCACTGTGCGTTTCTGCGAGGCCTTCGGGTCGATGTACTTGTGGTAGAGATCGTTGACGACATATGCCTGGGCCGCATTGAGCGTCCCCGAGAAGGTGGAGATAAAGGCCGCGGCAAGTCCAGCCAGCAGTAGCCCGGTGAAGCCCGCGGGCACGAACTCGTTGATGGCGGACGGCAAGATCTGTTCGAAGTCGAGCTGTCCTCCCGAAACCAGGTCGAGTTGGTCGTAAAAAAGGAGACCCAGGACGACGAAGCCGGTGATCATCAGATAGCGTGAGGGGCTCAGAACAAGACTGACGAATCCGCTCATCAGCGAAGCCTCGCGTGGCGATTTGGTAGCGAGGATCTTTTGCATGTCGTAGTTGGGGGCCGGCCCAGCGGCGCTGACCAGGATTCCCTTGAAGACCATCATCATGAAGAAGATGGTGAAGAGGCCGAACTGATCACCGGAAATTTTCTGGTTGACCTCGGTGATGATGCCAGTCCAGTCGAGGTCGAGCTCCCAGCCAAACCAGGGGCTCATCCATCCGTCGGGCACGACCAGGGGAGTGTGGGCGAGCGCGGTCATGGCGATCACCGCGACCACTACCGCAGAAATGGTCATGATCGTGAACTGCAGGACGTCGGCGAGGACAATCGATCGCATGCCGCCGAGGATCGTGTAGCCCACCGCCACCATCGTGAAGATGATGCCGTAGAAGTGGGGGACAAACTCGGGAGCGATCGTAATTCCCAGGTATGGCTGCACGATCTCCCAGGGGAGGAATATCTCGACAAACTTTCCTAGACCGACAAAGCCGTAGGCGAGAAAGCCGAGGCCGCCGATCAGCGCAAAAACGACCACCACCGTGTGAGAAAGACGGGCGCCGGTGCCGGTCCCAAAGCGGGTTTCGATCCACTGCGCACCGGTGGTAACGTTCGAACGACGCAGCCATGCCGAAAGAAAGACCATCAAGAAGATCTGATTGAACGTCGGCCACAGCCACGGCAGCCAGATGCTCTTCAGTCCGTAAACGAAGCCGATGGTGACCAACCACATGGTCCCGGAGATGTCGAACATCCCAGAGGCGTTGGACAGCCCCAGCATGTACCAGGGGATGTCCTTGCCGCCGAGGAGGTACGATTCGACGCTCTTGGCCGCCTTCCGCCGCATGGCGAAGCCGATGACGGTCACAGCAATGAGATAGACGACGATGATGCTCAGGTCGAGGCTCGTTAATCCCAGGTTTCCCATCGGTCCCCCGTCTTCGTGAGGTCTTGCGTCAGCCTACACGAAACCGCGAATCCGTTCGACTGACCGGTGGTTGGCTGGCGGAGTGCGTACCCCCGACGACGTCTTGCGAGTGCACGCCCTTGCTGTGACCCGGGTTGGCGCGACAGCGACTGAATCCATCCTCGAAGAGGCGAAAAAGCGTGGCTACCTGTAGAGGCACTCAACTCGTGCCCGTTTCCGTGCCCGTGCCCGATGATCGCGAAGAAGCCGTCCGGGCACGGGGACGGAGACGGACACGGGAACGGGTTAATCTTTCTCCAACATATAGGCCTTGAAGAACGCTCCCTGTTTCGTGGGCGTGTAATCCCAGTCAGCTATGAGCTGCGGGGGCCAGTCGGGGTCGAAGCACCAGGCGGTCCAGGAGATGCCTTTCTTCTCGAAGTAGGCCGTGATCCTCCGGCCGTAGTCCTCGTCGGCAAGCACCGGGATGTGGGCGCCGGGTTGGTCCGCGGCCATAAAGCCGATCTCGGCAGCCATCAAGGGATACGTGTCGGCTACGTAGCCGAAGTCCTTCTCCCAGTTCACCTCCCACGGTTGCTGCGCTTTCATGGGGTAGGGGTGGGAGACGTAGCCGATACCCCCGAAATTTATCGGATTTTCACCAACGCTGCGCAGCTCATAGGCCCAATCGAAGCCGCCCACCAACGGTATTACCTTTTTATCGTGGGCGAAGATGATGCCGATAATTTGTTCATTGATGGCCTTCCATTCCGCCCAACTGATTTGCCCGAGCTGGCCGTTGTATGTGGTGGGCTCGTTGAAGAGCTCGTAGAACGCCACCGCCGGAATACCTGCGTAGCGAAAGGATATGTCGCGCCAGAAGTTGTAAGTCTCCTGGCGGGTGGTGTAGTGCATCGGGTGCTGAAAGACTTCCGTTTTGAGATTGCCGATGCCGTGCCACTCGATATTGAGGTAGAGGCCGAGCTCGGAAGCCCAGGTCACCGCCTGGTCGAGGAGCTTGAAGTATTCGACCTTGCCGCGTCCCTTCCAGGCAACCGGGTGCACCGGCACGCGGACGAGGTTCGCACCCCAGTCCTTGACGACCTGGAAGTGGGCCTTGCTCCAGCGACCATTCTTCACCAGCTTGTCAGGGTCAGAGATATTGACACCCTGGAAGATCCTCGTGTTGCCGTCCTCGTCGACGAAACGATTGCCCTCGACGCGGATGAACTGCAGGGTGGTTTCGATCTTCGACGCATCGAACGGCTCTGGGTAGGGGACGTACCACCAATCCCCGCTCTCTCCCCTCGTCTCGCCGGCTGCGGCCGGGGAACACAAAACCAACACGAGCAAACACGGAACAAAAAGCGCGACGGTTCTTTTCATAAAAACTCCCGTTCTTCTCGACTCTTTCAATGGTGTTCGACGACTGGAGCCTCCTGCGCCCGACACCCCTCTGCTGTCATGCTTGCCGGAAGCGAGACTGCACATACGAGATCCACAACCGGGTCGATGATCACCAGCTCAGTCTGCCCGTGAGATTCCCGCGCCGCGTTCAGGCTGTCAAGCCGGAGGTCGAGCCAGACCCTGTCCGCCGCGGTTTCCGTAATCGCTTGATCGAGCGCCTCGAGACCGATGGTCGAGACCCTTGCGAGGGCGATCGACATCGCTTCGATGTCGGCCAACCCCGGCGAGGTCCGGATAGTCTCCTCAAGAATGGTGTGGTTGTCGCTCCATGTGACAAGGGCTGACCGGACCTTTTGAAGGTCGGTTTCGTCCACGAAATCAGATTCGATCAGCCGTTCGATCGCCCACCTGAACTCACGCGCCGGGCCGGCATCGGGCCACGCCGCATCCACCATTCGGGTGAGGGGCGAGAATTGGGTGTGCTTGCGGAGCCTCCCGCGGTTGTAAACCTTGACCGGCTCGATGGTGCCGAGCAGGACCTCGAGGGCGGCCACGTCCCTGCACTGGCAAAGCCGGCGCAGCATCATCGGCCGGTTGCGCTCGTGCTGCAATCCGAGCTCCTCGAGCATCAGGCTGGTGGAGTCCATCCGCCGGTACATGTCCTCGAGATCGCGTACCCGGCCCGGGGACCAGAAGCGCTCGGCGATCGCAGCTGTTCGCGGCCAGATCCTGGAATCGACTGTCTCCGGGGACACGTACTCCGCCCACATCGTGGCCTCGCCACCGAGGATCCGGGCGGCCTCCTCGGCTGTGAGGGGTGAATCGGCGGGCAGAGGATCGTTGAGGTAATGGTCATCCGTGGGGTGGATGAGGTCGATGTAATAGCCGTTGGAGAGGATGCCGGAGTAACCGAGACGCGCGGATTCGAAAAGCGACTCCCGGCCGCGCCACGATTGGATCACGACATTCTTTGGCAAACCATCCTCGAAGATCTCGTCCCAACCAATCATGCGCTTGCCGTACTTCGTCAAAATGGCCAAAACGCGCTCGTTGAAATAGCGTTGCAGGGTCAATGGGCCCTCGTAGCCCCGCTCTTCCATGAAAGCGACGATCTCGGGGTTGTCGAGCCACTGCTTGCCGTTGTTCTCGTCACCGCCGATATGGATGAACTCGTCGTCAAAGAGATCGGCCATTTCGGCCATGAAGACATCCAGGAACTCATAGGTCTTCTCGATTGTCGGGTTGACGGTCGGATCGAAGATCCCCCAGCTTCGCTCGATCTCGTAGGGCCCGGGGGCGCTGGCCAGTTCGGGATAAGCGGTGAGCCAGGCGCTGCCGTGGCCAGGGAGGTCAAACTCGGGGACCACCCGGACGCCGCGCTCGGCCGCATATTCGATGACGTCGCGAATCTGGGCACGAGTGTAGTAGTTGCCGTCTGAACCGAATTCGTGCAGGTTGGGCCAGGCGAGACTCTCGACCCGGAAGCCCTGATCATCGACCAGATGCCAGTGGAGGACGTTGAGCTTGACGGCGGCCATCCCATCGAGATTCCGCTTGACCATCGCCACGGGCATGAAGTGTCGGCTCGAGTCGATCATCAGTCCCCGCCAGGGGAAGCGAGGCTCGTCGTAGATCTCAATCTCGGGCACCGTGACGCCGTTTTCGTCGAGAGTCAGCAGTTGCAGAAAGGTCTCGAGACCTCGTAGGGCGCCGATGTCGGTTGCGGCCTGCAGGGCAATACCGTCCGAGTTGATTGTCAGCCGATAGCTCTCGTCCTCGCCGAGAACGAGCTCGCCCGCGCGCCCGGCCGTGACCACCATCGAGGCCATCGATCTTCCCTCGAGTTGGAGAAAGGTCGAGTTGCCGAAAAACAGGGCCGAGCGGTCCGATAGCCGGCGTAACGTTCTCTGAACACCGCCTCGAAGGCGTGGTGTGGCGCCATCTCCTTCAATCGTCACAGAAAAATCTGCGCCGATCTCGATTGCGGCTTCGCCGATCTCGAGTTGGGCCGGCACCGGCATCAGGTTGAGAGTTGGAGGACCTTCGACTGCGGCGACCGGGATCGACAGCATCAGGGCGACGGCAAGCGAAGCGTATTTCATATTTCCCCCGTGTCCGAGATTACCCGAATATTCTCACCCACTCCGACGAACTACGCCACTGATCAGCTAAAATCCTGGCAACGGAAGGGGCTCCATTTCATGCAGCTTGCATCGATCGACTGGATCGTGATTGCCATCTGCCTGGCAGCCGCATTTGCACCGGCCGTCTTCTTCGCTCGCCGAGCGAGCACAGGAACGGCTGAGTTCTTTGCCTCCGGCCGCTCAGCGCCGTGGTGGCTGATCGGCACCTCGATGGTCGCCACCACCTTTTCGACCGATACCCCGAATCTGGTGACCGATTTTGTACGCACGGGCGGCGTTTCACAGAACTGGGCGTGGTGGGCATTCTTGCTCACCGGCATGATGACGGTGTTCTTTTACGCGCGGATGTGGCGAAGGTCGGGTGTGCTCACCGATCTCGAATTTTATGAGCTGCGCTACTCGGGCCGCTCGGCGGCCTTCGTCCGCGGCTTTCGCGCGGTCTATCTCGGCCTCTTCTTCAACTGCGCCATCATGGCCTCGGTGACCCTGGCGGCGGTCAAGATCGCCAACGTGATGCTTGGTTGGAGCCGGCTGCAGACGGTGATCATCTGCGGTTTGATCTGCATCGTCTTCTCGGCGATCTCGGGGCTGTGGGGGGTGCTGGCTTCGGATATGGTGCAGTTCGCGATCGCCATGGTCGGGGTCATTGCGGCCGCCTCTGTGGCGTTGTCCCAGCCCGAGGTGGGAGGGCTGGCCGGGTTGGTCGCCAAGATCGACCCATCGACCTTGAGGCTTCTTCCAGATTTCTCGAACTGGGGTCTGACCCTGTCGGTCCTGATCATCCCGCTCACTATCCAGTGGTGGTCAGTGTGGTATCCGGGCGCCGAGCCGGGCGGCGGCAGCTATATCGCGCAGCGCATGCTGGCCGCCAAGGACGAGAAGAACGCGATGGCCGCCACCCTGTGGTTCAACATTGCCCACTACGCCCTCAGGCCGTGGCCATGGGTCATCGTAGCGCTGTGCTCGATCCTGGTTTTCCCGAGCCTCGCCGACATACAGACCGCGTTGCCGCATGTTTCGGACGATTTGATCGGCAACGACCTCGCCTATCCGGCGATGCTGACCCTCCTGCCGGCGGGCCTTCTCGGCCTCTTGGTGGCGTCGCTGCTGTCGGCCTACGTCTCGACCATGTCGACCCATCTCAACTGGGGTTGCTCGTACCTGGTGCACGATCTCTACCGGCGATTTCTCAAACCGGATGCATCCGAGCGTCACTTGGTGTGGCTGTCGAGGGTCATGACCGCGGTGCTGATGGTGGTGTCCGGTGCGACCGTCTTCCTGCTTTCGACCGCGGGTGAGGCCTTTCATTTGTTGCTTTCGATTGGAGCCGGCACCGGTCTGATATACCTTTTGCGCTGGTTCTGGTGGCGGATCAACGCGTGGTCCGAGATTGCCGCTATGGCCTCCTCGTTCACCATCGCGTTGGCCCTCTTCGTGGCCCGCAAGTCCGGGCTCGATCTCTCGTCCCACGCCGCCCTGGTGTGGTCGGTCGCTTTGACCACCGTCGTCTGGGTGGTGGTGACCTTTCTCACCAAACCGGCCGACACTGAAACGCTGCGTCGTTTCTACCGCAAGGTCCGGCCGGCGGGCCGTGGTTGGGCGAAAGTCGTAGGCCCCGAAGAAGCGGATGGCCCACGGGACAGTTTGTCGTTGGCATTTCTCGGTTGGGTCTTCGGCTGCACCTTTGTTTACTCCGGCCTTTTTGGGACCGGCGCTCTGCTCTACGGCCAACCCCTGCAGGGCGCGGTCTGTCTGACCGTCACCCTGGGCGCCGGTCTCGGACTGACCTGGGTGGTGCCGAAGATCTGGAGGGAGAGCGATTGATCTTCTTTCCGAACTTGCGCTGGAAAGAAAGGTGAATCGGTGAACGGGCTGGTCGTGAAGCCAAAGCATCGACCGGTCCTCGATCCCGACTTCGTTCCGGCTGTGCTCTGGAATCGAGCCTTCGAGGAGTGGGTCGAGATCGACCCAGGGAGCACACCACTCGTTGTGGCTTTGACTCGTCCCGATGGCACGATCTTTCGGCACCAGATCCGGATCCTCCCGCACGAGGGTGAAAACATCCCTCTCAACCTCAAATACGTCGAGCGCATCGTCAAGCTCCTGCTGTGGATGAAGGGCGGATCGGGAATCGTGATCGGCGGCCATCCGGAGATCGCGAGAGCGATGTCCGGCCTTTACATGCCGGGGGGCGCACGCACCTTCGACTGCGACATCGTCGGGAGGAGGATCTTCCTTGAACCGATGACGGTCACATCGTGCAGTCTTGACGTTGTGTCCGAGGAGAAGATCGAGGCAATACCACTCGGCGGTCACCTCGACGGTTGCCGTATTGGTTTCGATCTGGGAGGCAGTGATCGCAAATGTGCCGCGGTGATAGATGGTGAGGTGGTGCATTCTGAGGAGGTTGAGTGGAACCCCTACTTCGAGTCCGACCCCCGCTATCACTTCGACGGCATCATGGACTCCATTGGGCGTGCCGCCGCTCACCTGCCACGCGTCGATGCAATCGGTGGCAGCGCGGCAGGCGTCTATGTGGACAGCGAACCGCGCGTGGGATCGCTCTTCAGGGGAATTTCAGAAGAAGATTTCGAACGCGAGATTCGGCTGATTTTCAAGAATATCCGGCGCGAAATGAACGATGTGCCATTCGAGGTGGTCAACGATGGCGAGGTCACGGCGCTCGCGGCTTCGCTGACCTTGGATACATCCAGCATTCTCGGTATCGCCATGGGCACCAGCCTGGCCGCGGGGTACTGTGATGGCGACGGACGGATCACCGGCCAGCTCAACGAACTCGCCTTTGTTCCCGTCGATTATCGGGACGACGCACCCGCAGATGAGTGGTCGGGCGATGTCGGTTGCGGGGTGCAGTACTTTTCTCAGCAAGCGGTGGCACGGCTGGCACCCGCGGTCGGCCTCGAACACCCGGATCAAGTTCCGTTTGCAGAGCGGCTCGTCGACATCCAGAGCCTGATAGAGAGGGGGGATGCACGGGCGCGTCAGATATATGAATCGATCGGCGTCTACCTCGGGTATTCCATCGCCTGGTACGCTCACTGGTACGAGATCGATAACCTCCTGACTCTTGGCCGGGTGACCTCCGGTACGGGCGGTGAAATCATCATCGAAACAGCGTCGCAGGTTGTGAGGGAAGAATTCCCGGAACTTGCCGATCGCCTTCGGATGACCACCCCGGACGAGAAATTCAAGCGGCATGGACAGGCGATTGCCGCGGCCAGTCTGCCCTGTCTTTAGCTCCGATATCCCACCACCTCGATTCTGAAGTACGAAGCAAATCAGGCTATGATGGAGTGATGGATTCGTTCCTGGACAACTGTGAGGGCAGTGATGGGAATCGAGGATGCAGCTAAAAAATCCTGACGCCGATGTCTACGCCCCCGACGGTTCAACTGTTGCGGAGGCTCTCGTCAAGACCACCCACCTGGCTGTGGGTGCGCACCAGGACGATATTGAGTTCATGGCGATGCACGGCATTCTCGAGTGTTTCCGAAAGGCCGATCGCTGGTTCAGCGGCGTCACTGTGACCGATGGAGCTGGTAGCCCCAGAAGCGGACCCTACGAGAACTGCTCGGATGATGAAATACGAAAGATCCGGGTTGCCGAGCAGCGCAAGGCGGCTTTGATTGGTGATTACGCCTGCCAGATCCAGCTCGGCTTCCCGAGCGAGGTGGTCAAGGACGCCGCGAATGAAGAGGTTGTGGTGTACCTGAAAGCGATCTTCGAGGGGGCGAGTCCAGAGGTGATCTACCTCCATAATCCGGCCGACAAGCACGATACCCACGTTGCCTGCTGTCTGCGATCGATCGCCGCACTGAGAAGCCTGCCAGAAGACAAACGCCCTCAAAAAATTTACGGGTGCGAGGTCTGGCGCGATCTCGACTGGCTTCACGATTCCGACAAAGAAGTCCTCCGCCTCAGCGATCGAGCCAATATCGCTGAAGCGCTGTGCGGCGTTTTCGACTCCCAGATCTCTGGTGGGAAGAGATACGACCTTGCGGTTCAAGGGAGGTATCTCGCCAACGCAACTTTCTATGAGTCCCACGAGGTCGACACGTGCGATCGGCTGAGTTTCGCAATGGACCTGACTCCGTTGATCAAGGATCCATCCATCCACGTCGCCGATTTCACGCTCGGGCTGCTGCGGAACATGAAGGACGATGTCACCGACCGGATCGTCAGGATGAACCGCCAGGCGTGAACGCCCCCCACCCAGTAGCCAGTATTCTGTAACCAGTAACCAGTAACCAGTAACCAGTAACCAGTAACCAGTAACCAGTAACCAGTAATCAGATTTCAGTTTGAGAACCCGCGGGGTTGGGTGGAGGGGACTGATTCCTGATTACTGAATACTCTCCGCGACCCCAGCCTGCCCGACTTTCTGCTTCGGTACCAAAAGCGCCACCAGCACCCAGGCGTGGACCAGTGAGTCGGCGATGATCTCGAGGCTGTGGACGATTTTCAGTTGGGTCGGCATCCATGTGTTCTCGAACATTCCCGCAACTCCAACCATCGCTGCCAACGTTGCCGCGAGGGACAGCACCAGGCTCCGGCGGGACAGTTTCCAATTCATCAGGATTGGGATGGCGCCGACAAGGAACAGCAAGCTGCGGACGCTGGCCGCGCCGAGAACGACAACCTGTGCGGGTACCCGGAGCCCGGAATCCTGCTGCGCATACACGTCGGCGACAAATGGGTAGATCAAGGCTCCAAAGAAGTAGTAGATGACCGGAAAGGCGAACCAGGCGACCAAGAGCCGCCACCACCAGGACTGCAATGATCGATTGGCAAACACCGATTCAAGGGCGTTCTGATCGTAGGAAGCTTTGACGAGAGCCACTGTGACGCCCGTGACTACAACGCTCGGGAAGAAGAAGAACAGGAGCATGGTCGGGACTTCGTGGAACGTCGTAAAGACCGCAGCCTCGATCTGGTTGTTGATGACGAACGAAAAAAAGGTGAAAGCCAACAGGATCAGCCACCGCTTGTTGAGTGTTCCGCCGATTCCTCGTGCGAGGAAAACGAGGCAGACAACGAGAACGGTTCCACCCAGGAAGTCGAGGATTGGGGCCCACTCGTGGCCGGGCATTTCCGGAAAGCGCAGACCCATGCTCGTGACCAACGCCGCAGAAGCCGACTTGCTGACGAAGTAGACGGCGGCGAGGACGGGGATCTTCCAGAAAAAGGCGAGCAGCTGGGATCGTCCGTCGGGTTTCATGAGCGTTCCTTTCAGCGATTTCGGTTGAACTCAGTCAGTCAGAGGCAACCGCCACCGGATCGTCGACCTCCTGACGCACTTTTGGAATGAAGAGGGCGATCAGAAGCGATGCGTAGACAAGGGCGTCACCGAGGATTTCGATGCTGTGGGTGATTCGCAGGACTGGGGGAAAGAACGTGGCCGAGAGAAGGCCGATCAGCCCCATCATGCCGAAGAATACAACCGACAGGGTCCAGAACAGGCTTCGCCGCGATCGTGACCAGGTGAAAAGCAGGGGAATCGTAACCGCGAGGTAGAGCGCGCTTCTGCACAGCGCCACAGGGAGCATGGTCCCCCAACCGGGTAGTTTCAGACCAAAGTCCTGCGCCTCGTAGACGGGCACCACGAACGGTGCGGCGAGCATTCCAAAGAATACGTAGATCACCGGAAACGCAAGCCACACGACGACCGCGCGCCACCACCACCTGGACACGGGTTGCTTGGTGATGACGGACCCAAGAGATGCGCCTGCTCGCTCGGGTCTGAAGAGCCAAACGGCTGCCGCGGCACCGAAGGCACAGGGCAGAATGAAAAACACGAGCATCGTTGCGGTGCCTCCGTAGGTCGTGAAGATCGCCGCTTCGATCTGGTTATTGAGACCGAATGCGACGTAGGTAAAGGCGGCGAGGATGAGCCAACGTGCAAACCGCGATCCACGGATCCCCCAAGCGAGCAGCGCGAGACAGGCGGCCATCAATATGGCGCTGATGAGACTGAGGATGAAATTTTCGGATTCGCCTGCTGACCCTGGGAATGCCGGCCACGGCATCTTGGCCGCAGTGATTACGGCGCCGCTGATCATGACTCCGATGAAGTAGGCGATAGCGATTGCTGGAATCTTCCACATCCAGCTGACGATGGAGTTCTGAGTTTCGTTGTTCACTTGGAACCTCCCTTTGGTTTCTCGAGCTTTGACAGTTCGTCGATGGCTTTTTCGGCCCAGAGCACGTTGCCCCGGGAGCCCTGGATGCCGTGTTCGAGTGCCAGCCGCCCGCACGGTGACAGCTGCTCGCGCAGCTGCTCCCTGAGTCCTTCAAGGTGACCGACATATGCCTCGGCCTCGGTGCGAAATTCGCCGAGGAAACGCAGCGCCTCGGCGGAGCCGAGACGTTCGATGAAGGCGAATCGCAGCATGACGAGATCGAAGTGCCAGATCAGGTCCTCGTGTGTGACCGGCTTTTCGAGCTCGGCGCGGAGGATCGCATCTCCCACTTCGGTGATCGAGTAGACGAGGCGGGGACGGAGAGATTCCGTTTTATCTGGTTCTCCGCGAACCCAGCCCTTTTTTTCCAAACTTCTGAGGGCCGGGTAGATGGCGCCGGGACTGCTGCTGAAGTTACCCATCGGTGTTGTCTCGAAGACCTTCCTCAGGTCGTAACCGGATTGCGGATGCATCGCGACCAACCCGAGAATCGCGAGACGAAGGGGCGAAAATGTGATGTCGTTATTCATAGTACGATTAGTTATAATACGAATCGTACTAATTGTCAACCCCGCTCCATAAGACGAGCTCGTGCGGCAGTCAGATGCAAGTGCTGAGTAGGCGGTGCCGGAAGAACCACAGAGACACGGAGACACAGAGAAAACACAGAGGAATACCTGAGTTGGCGCTTCCGTAACTCGTTCCGGTGAACAGATTTGATTGAGCTGCCAGTTGGAAGGCAACGATTACGAAACGCTCTGTGACTCTATGGTGTCGCGTATTCTGCGCTGCAACGCCAGAAGATCGTCAGCAAGAATCAATGGTGAAGCTTCCCTACGCACGTTAAGATTCCCGGTGACTGGGGGGGCAGATGAGCATCAACGGATATGCCGCGTTTGGGGCTGCGCTCGGACTTATGATCATCTGCGGCTGCGGACTTTCGTACGACCGGGAAAAGGGCGCCGAAACGATGGAGTCTCCAGCCGTCCATCCGGAGATCTGGCCGGCAATCGAAAGCCCTGTCGTCAAGGACCCCGAGATCGAGCGGCGGATCGATGATCTGCTCGTTCGCATGTCGGTCGAGGACAAGGTCGGACAGGTTGTCCAGGGTGAGATCCGCCACCTCGAGCCGAAGGATGTCAGAAAATATCGCCTGGGCTCGGTGCTCAACGGCGGCGGTGTGCAGCCCTTCGACAAGAAATGGGCCTCGGTCAAGGACTGGTTGGCGCTGGCTGACGCTTTTTGGGAAGCGTCGATGGACACCTCGGACGGTGGTGTGGCGATTCCGGTCATATGGGGAACAGACGCGGTCCACGGCCATACCAACGTCTTCGGCGCAACCGTCTTTCCCCAGAACATAGGTCTCGGCGCTACCCGAAATACCGAGCTGATCCACGAGATCGGACGGATTACGGCGGTCGAAATTGCCGTGTCCGGTCTCGACTGGGACTTCAGCCCCACCGTCGCGGTGGTCCGGGACGACCGATGGGGACGGGCCTATGAGAGTTGGTCGGAGAACCCGGAGATCGCCCGAGCTTACGCCGGCGCGATGGTCCGAGGTCTCCAGGGCGAGGCAATGTCCGAGGGATTCCTCGGCAGCGATCGCGTGGTTGCGTGCTCCAAGCATTTCCTCGGCGACGGTGGAACGGCGAACGGCGTCGATCGAGCAGACAACCGCTCGACCGAGGCCGAGTTGCGCGACATCCACGGCGCCGGTTACTTTTCCGCACTCGAGGCAGGCGTGCAGACCGTTATGGCCTCGTTCTCGTCGTGGCAGGGGCAGAAGATGCACGTGAGCCGGGGACTGCTCAGGGATGTCCTCAAAGGCCAGATGCGTTTCGACGGATTTGTGGTCGGTGATTGGAACGGACACGGCGAGGTCGATGGATGCAGCAACTCGAGCTGCCCGGAGGCCTTCAACGCCGGAGTCGATATGTTCATGGCACCTGAGGACTGGAAGGCGCTTCGATCGAACACCATCGATCAGGTGCGGTCGGGAGAGATCCCGATGGAGCGACTGGACGACGCGGTGCGTCGCATCCTCAGAGTCAAGCTGCGTGCAGGTCTCTTCGATCAGGGCAAACCATCGAGCCGACCTATGGCCGGCAAGACCGAGTTCCTGGGATCGCTGGAGCACAGAGCGGTAGCGAGGCAAGCCGTGCGCGAGTCGCTCGTCTTACTCAAGAACAACGGAGGGTTGCTGCCGCTCGACCGGGCGCAGACGGTGCTGGTGGTTGGCGACGGCGCCCACAACATCGGCAAACAGAGTGGCGGCTGGACCCTGACCTGGCAAGGCACCGATACCAAGAACGAGGACTTCCCAGATGGGTCGTCGGTTTGGGATGGAATCAAGGGCGTCGTTGAGGGAGCAGGTGGAACGGCCATCCTGTCCGAGGACGGCTCTTTTCGATCGAAGCCCGACGTTGCCGTTGTTGTCTTCGGCGAGGAGCCCTACGCCGAGTTCCAGGGCGACCGCGAGACTCTCGACTACGGTTTTTCCCGGCCCGACGATCTGAAACTAATGAAGAAGCTGCAGAACGCCGGAATCCCGGTTGTTTCGATCTTCCTCTCAGGTCGGCCGATGTGGGTCAACCCGGAGCTGAACGCGTCGAATGCTTTTGTGGCGGCGTGGTTGCCGGGCTCCGAAGGTGATGGTGTCGCAGAGGTGATCTTCAAGTCTCCCGATGGCGCCGCTCACCACGATTTCAAAGGCACCCTCGCTCATTCGTGGCCGAAAACCGCGGTGCAGGAAGCTCTCAATTTCGGTGACGAAGACTACGATCCGCTTTTCGCCTACGGCTTCGGACTCACGTATGCCGACAGCGTGGACCTTGCCGAGCTCCCTGAGGATCCCGGTGGATCGATTCCGGACGCGGGCCGCACCGTCTACTTCCGCGGCGGACCGGTGCCGCCGTGGCAGCTCTTTGTCGGCGACTCGCATTTCTGGGCCGTCAAGACGGTCGGCGGAAACGCCTCGACCTGGGATCGTGACAACCTGGTCGTCACCGCAGTTGATCGCGAGCTCCAGGAAGACGCCCGCGCCGCTCGTTGGGCCGGGTACGATCTTGCCCACGTTTATCTCGAAGCCGCGCAGGCGGTTGATCTGACGCCCGAGGTTTCAGACTGCATGCTGCTCGCATTCGATGTAATGGTGGAAGAGGAACCGAGCGCAAGTGTGTACGCAGCAATGCGGTGCGGCGAGGGGTGTGAGGGCCGGATCGATATCACTGAAGCTCTGATCCGAAGCACGATCGGCGAGTGGCGGACGATGAGGCTCCGACTGCGTGACTTCGGCGTTTCCGGTGCAGACCTCAGCCACATTACGACGCCGTTCCTGCTTGCCACCGAGGGCTCGCTCGCCCTGCGTTTCGCGAATGTCAGATTGGAATCGCCGGTGCAGGGTTCAGATCCCTGCGAGCGATGAGGAGGGTTACATGACACAGCCGAAGCGATCTCCGTGGTTTCTGGTTTTTCTTGTGATCTGCCTGGGATGTGCCGGTGGAGAGGAGGCTCCACCCGCCCCGGAGATCTTCTCAATCGAGTTCATCCGATCAGCCATGGAGCGGGCCTTCGACTGGCAGATCGAAAACATCGTTTACAAGGCGCCGCTGCCGGACGGTGGGTTTCAGGATGTCAGTGACACCGAGTGGGTGCGCGGAGCGTTCTTTTCCGGCGTCATGGCGGCCTACGAGGCGACCGGGAACCCCAAGTACTTGGAAGCAGCGACAGAGATCTCGGAGCGCAACAATTGGAACCCGGGTCCTCGGCCGCGCCACGCAGACGATCACTGCATTGCCCAGACCTATGCCAGGATCTTTCTCGTCGAGGGCGACCCGAGCATGATCGCGGCGACCTCCGCGCGATTCGACGAAATGATCGCAGATCCGCGCCCCGGTGCCGAGGTGGGGTGGGCCGAGGATGACAACTGGTCGTGGTGTGACGCCCTTTTCATGGCGCCGCCGACCATGGCGCTGGTTGCCGAGGCAACCGGTGATCTCCGCTACCTCGACCTCATGAACGATATGTGGTGGCAGACCTACGACTATCTTTACGATTCCGAGGAGCACCTCTGGTACCGGGACGGGCGCTACGTCATTCAGGAAGACGGCTCGGGGCCTCGGACTTCAAACGGTCAGAAGGTCTTTTGGTCACGAGGCAACGGCTGGGTATTCGCCGGGCTGGCGATCGTTCTCGATCACATGCCCGCCGACTACCCCGAGAGGCCACGCTACGTGGAGCTCTTCCAGGACATGGCTGCGGCCGTCGCGGCCGTTCAGGGCGACGACGGGCTCTGGCGGTCGAGCCTGCTCGATGCGGAGGAGATTCCGATCCCTGAATCGAGCGGAAGCGGCTTTTTCACTTTCGGGTTGGCGTGGGGCGTGAACAATGGCTTGCTGGATGCCGACTCGTTTCTGCCGGCTGTGCGCAGGGGGTGGGAGGGACTGATCTGGGCTCAACAACCGGGCGGACGCATTGGCTGGGTACAGCAGATCGGCTACGACCCGCGCTCGGTTACCGCCGATGACAGCATGGAGTACGGCACCGGGGCTTTCCTCCTCGCTGGCAGCGAGATGTTGAGGCTCGCAAGCGAGGTTAAGAGTCAAGAGTAAAGAGTTAAGGCTCAATAGGTGCGTGGGCTTTTCTCTTAACCCTTAACTCTTGACCAGCGAGATCAGTCTTCCTCCACGAAGCTGGAGGAGTAGCTGGTCAGATCATCGGGCGGGTGCATCGAATCGAGGCCCAGGTTCGAGACTATGTCCTTGTAGGTGACCAACTCGATGCCGGCTTCGTCGAGGGCTGCGCGGAACGCAGGCGATGTGATGGCGTCCAGCTCAGCCTGGCGGTGGATAGCGACGCGGTAGGGATCCGCCTCATTGTTCATATCCACCATGGCTGACATCTCGGGAGTCTCCATCCCGAGGTGGATCACCAGGAGATTCAGACCGGGTTGGGCGTTTTGAACATGGTCGAGCAAGCCTGTCAGCTTGTCTTCCGGGTTGGCGCCCCAAATCGACACCGAGGCCTCGCCGAAGTAGCGCGAAAGCCCGACCTGATATTCGGCGGCGAGCCGCTCGACGATGGCACGTAGCTCAGGAGTCGAGACAGCGGTCAGCATGTGGTAATCGAGATAGTCAACCCGCAAACCGGCCCTGAGGGCGCGTTCGATCTGGGCGCGCAGCTCCATCTCGACTTGGGCGAGATCCACGTCGGCGGCCGCGAACTCTGTCTCCGAGGCATAGAAGTGGCCGTTGGCGTCGACCAGTGATGGCACCTTCGCCGCCCCGAGCACTGGCCCCCACTTGTAGTGCTGCCACTCAGAGTTGAGGGTCAGGTGGATGCCGACGCCGATCTGCTGATTGGCCTTCAGAATCTCAACCGCCTCCAGATACCAGGGGCAAGCGATCATCACCGAGGTCGAGAAGGGAAGTCCTGTTTCGATGAGCTCACGCGCCGCCAGGTTGACGGTATGCGACATGCCAACGTCGTCACACCGAATAAGGAGTTGTTTCGGTCGTTCCTCGTCTGCAGCGCCTGGAGTCGTTGAAATGATTGTCAGCAAGGCGAGCACCGTTATGGTTACGGCGGGTTGGAGCGGCCAGATCATGGAATTGGCGAACATAACTGACCTCCATCGGTAGTGTTGACGAGTTTTCCTAAGCGCTGTCTGAGGGAACGCTCGCTCCCTCGGCCAGCCAGCGACGCAAAAAGTCGCCTGCAATCTCGTAACTGCCATCAGGATTCTTAATGACAAGGCCAAGCTCCGAGAGGGCCGACAGGCTGTTCGTTCCAGCGTCTGACGAATCCGGAGTGTGGCGGTTGATTTCAGCCAACGAGGCCCCAGGCTGATTGGCGAGGAACCGTAGGATGGTCCGTTCCGGGTCGCTGCGCAGCTCGTAGTCGACCGAGAAAAAGAAGCTGACCGCCCGGTCGTGCGCCACTTCTTCGATGGCTTCGTCGAGATCTCCCCGGTCGAGGGTCCGCCGACATAGAAGCTGAATCTGATAGGGATGATTGCCGCACTGGTGTCGGATTTGCTCGATCTCGTCGTCGCTGAAGCTCGGGTGGGCCGTCTCGGGGAGTTGGCTCTGGCGAATGAGTTGTCGAGCCGCTTCGTCGTCGAGGGAACCAATGGCAAGTGGTGGTGTGAACCCATCGAGAAACGGCGAGGTGTCCTCGTCTGTCTGCGCCAGCTGCCAGAGCCTGCTGCTCGAGGCCAGAACCGATCGGATGCCGTCCTTCGAGTGCAGCGCCCTGCGAAGTTTGCGGAGGATGGAGGGGTCCTTTCGATGGAGCTGGATCAGCTCTTCGACCTCGTCACACAGAAGCAAGAGACGGAGGTCCTTCGAAAGCAACGCGCGCCGCAGCCGTCCGAGTGACTCGAAGCAGTCGCCGGTCCGAACATCGGCCAGGGGAATGCCGATGTCTTCGAGGCGATCTTCGGCATCGAGCAGTGCATCGGCAAAATCGAGGTGGAGATCCTCCGGGCGATCGGCACCCTGGAGGTCCCAGAAGACGGGCAGGAACCCGAGGTCGGGAGAGTTCAGGGCGAGGTATTCGAGCTGCTTGAGCACCGAGGTCTTGCCGATCCTTCGGGTACCTAAAAGCCACAGCCAGTTGCGGTTGCCGCCGAGTACCTCGTCGATGACAGCCGCCCGGCCGTAAAAGTTCTCTCGTCGCACCCATTGTCCGACGACGAACGGAACTGTTGTTCTCACGGCGCTGACCGCGTTTGTCGGCCGTGGAGTTTGAAGGGAAAACGGTCGTTCGTCTCCGGTCGGCGCTCGATCAACCGCAGCGATTAGACGATAACCGCGCTTCGAAATGGTCTCGATGAATTTCGGGTTCTTGACGTCGTCTCCGAATGCGCGTCGCAGGCCGGCGATCGATCGCGTAATGACCGACTCGGTGATGAAGACATCGGTCCACACGGCATCGTTGATATCGATCTTCGACATCACCTGGCCGGCGTTGTCTGCCAGATAGACGAGGACGTCCATGAGCTTGGGCTCGAGCTGCTCCACCCGGTCATCGAGCGAAAGCCGGTTGAGGCTCGGTTGGACGAGCCATCCGGCAATCCGAAAATCGGCTGCGACAGGCCGTTCTTGTGTGTCCGAGCTATCCATCTCGAGGCATTCTATCCCGGACCTCCCGGTTGACGATGGGTGGGGAGGGGATTTCGATCTCCTCGAAGAAGTTGTACCAGGGGCTTCCTTCCTGCTCCCAGTGCTTGTCGATCTCCACCGCCGACGCCACCATCACAAGGCTCTCGGCGAGGCTCGCCATGAATAGGCTTCGAACTCTTTGGGTCGTCCGTGGATCGTAGTGGTTGAGCTCGTCGATACCGTCGACCAGCAAAACCAACCTGGCCGGTTTGAGGCCGCGCTCACCAAGCGTGTGGATCACGGCGCGGAAGTCTCTGGCGAGGTCCCGATGGTCGTAATTTGCGCCGAAGCGAGAGACTTTGGTCGGCGGCGAAAACGAGAGCTGACCCAACACAGCGTCCGCGACAGTGGCGAAGAGAAGATTTTCTGACACCCCGCGGAGGTCGATGTAGACGGGATAGAAGTCGAGGGCAAGGTCCTCGTCGGCCGTGAGACGTCCCTTGAGGTAGAGGAGTATCGGGGTCTTCCCTGTCCCCTTTTCGCCGATCAGGAGAATGCTGTTGGTGTGGATCGAGCTCAGGATGCGGCGGACCAAACGCTCGAATTCTGCCGTTTCGAGGTCGCCGGTCGCAGGGTGGCGTGTGCTGTCATCTCCGGAGATGTGCTCGCCGATGCGGCGCACGCAGCGGGTCAGGGCCCGCACCGAGGTGCGAATAGCATTCATGACCTCAGACCCTCGAGCTCGCGCCGTTGTGACGAACCGAAGGGTGATGGGTCGGAGCCCGGCACTCTGCCGGGTCCCGATGAATCTCTGGTCCAGATGGTCAAAACCGGTAGCCGAAACCGATGCTGAAGATCGTCGGGTTGAGGTCGGTTTTCCCTACGTCTCCGTCATCCGGCGAAGCTTCGAGAGTGCTCTTGAGGTATCTGACAGCTGTGACGAGCGACCATCGACCGCTCCCGAATCCGATATCGAGACCCAGCACGGCGCCGTAGCCAAAGCCCTCCTCGGCGCTGAATCCTTCGCGCATCTCGGGTCCCGCGACGAGCTCGAAGCGGTCATAGGTAACATAGGCCACCAGGGGTCCGATATAGAGATCGAAGCGACCCTCCGGTATCAGGTGAATGTCCAGCGCAGCGTAGATCGGAGTCACCCTGATATCGCTTTTCGCGCTGACGCTCGTAGGCTCGGCATCCACAGCGACCGTGAATCCGGGCGACGCGGAGATCACACCGAAGTCGATCCCGAGCCGCCGCGACGCACGGTACTCGAAATCGAGCGCGATACCCACCCCGCTACTGCTCTGGTAGGAAAACGTTTCACCAGTCTCGGGAACGTCGAAGATATCTCCGGTCGGATTCATCGATACCACAGCAAAACGGAATTTCCACGGATCATCGTTGGCGGAGGCGGTTCCCGGCAGGGTTGCAAGGGCGATGAACAGGGTGATCATCACCGCGGCAAAGGCCTGATTGAGTATTGTGGGTTTCATCGAAACCTCCCTTCGGTCTCAAAGCTATGCCCTGGCTTACAGCATGACTTGAGGATGGGATGAGGATCTGATGAGGGTTTTCCCCGTGCTACGATCTGCACGGGTTATCCGCGGCCGCTGAATGCGCCGGGAATCAAGGGATGAGAGTTCAACGATACATTCTCGCTGTGCTCGTCGCGGTTGTCGTCTCGCCGGCGATAGCCTCAGCTCAGGAGACCCCCTCCACCTTCGAGTTCAGCTTCTCCAACCCGGGTGCACGCAGCCTCGGCCTCGGCGGCGCATTCGTCGCCCTTGCCGACGACGCCACTGCCGCCTTTGCCAACCCAGCCGGTCTGGTGCAGCTCGTCTCGCTCGAGGTCTCGGCTGAGGTTCGCCACTGGCGATATTCGACCCCCTACATCGAAGGCGGGAGGTATGACGGCGAGACAACAGGCATCGGTCTTGACACGGTCGACGGTCTACGATCCGCGGTTTCGAACGAACAGCTCACTGGGCTGTCCTTTCTGTCCTTCGTCTACCCGAAAGGGAAATGGTCGTTTGCGGTCTATGGGCACCAGCTGGCGAACTTTCGGGCTCAGACGGCGACTCAGGGGCTCTTCCATACCGATCCTGCGAGCGGGCTGACGCTACGCGAGATCGACCGCAGGTGGTCGACCGAGCTCGACATCGTCAGCTTCGGCGTGGCCGGCGCTTATCAGTTGAGCGACAGATTCAGCCTGGGTCTGGGATTCGTCCACTTCAAGGGCAGGCTCGATGCCCCGTTCGAGTGGGCGTTGTACGACGAGGACACGCTGCAGAGTTTTTTCGGTCCGACGTCCTACCTGACCGAGCGACAGTTCGCCAACGGTGAGATGGCGATCAGCGATTCGGATTGGGGGCTGAGCGCGGGTCTTCTCTGGGCCATCGACGAACGGTGGAGCCTGGGCGCCTTCTACCGCCAGGGGCCCGAGCTCACTCTGGTGTACGACGTTCGAGCGGGACCCATTGCCCACTTTTTCGAACCCGCATACACACCAGGTGCGACGATCTTGACCGTCGCGACACCGATGCAGTTTCCGGATGTCTACGGGTTGGGTCTGGCCTACACATCGCGCGATGGCAGACTCATGGTCGGTTTCGAGTGGGACCGGGTCGAGTACTCCTCGATTTTCTCGAGCTTCGATCCGGTTGTGATCGAGACCCTCGACTCCGACCTCGACCTGACGGTATCTCTCGCGGCCGATGACGGCGACGAGTTCCGGCTAGGTGCCGAGTACGCGTTCCTCGACCTCAAGCCAGTGCTCGCCCTCCGCGCCGGAGTCTGGCTCGACCCCGACCACCGCTTTCACAGCATCAGTGACCAACCGGATCATCAGGCCCTGTTCCAACCCGGGGACGACGAGATCCACGCCGCGGTCGGCGTGGGCCTCGCCTTCAAGTCGTTCCAGATCGATCTCGCGGCGGATTTTTCAGATCGCGTCGACACCTTCTCCCTGTCGGCGATCTACAGTTTCTGACGGATCTTTACAGCGCTGCGACAACGATCAGGACGACAAGGAGGATCAGGGCTGTCAGCACTGTGATCGCTACGTCGCCCGACCGTGGTTCGCCGGTGCCTGAGAATCGCGATATGCGTGCATGTTCCCCCGTATCCATCGCGGGCCTCCTTTCGTCCTTTTTCTTCCGGTGCATTTCGTTCTACCTCTTCATGCCGATGGCCGTGCCATCGTTGGTGGCGTTGTCGATGACCGACGCGTAGGCGATCACGCCGCCTCCGGATGCAACTTGGATCTTGGCGGAGCCGGAGTCGATGTCGGAGTGTCCGGCGAGCCGCGTGAACGGCTCCTGGAGTTGCATCCAGGCGTGCGGTTCGAGCGTTCTCCATCTGGAAACGAGCTCGTTTCCGGATTCGTCGTACAGGAAGATTCGAACGCGGGCTTCAACGCCGCCGCTGTTGAGGAGCCCGATATTGGTGCGGAAGGCCGCATTCTGTTGCAGCTGGGGTAGCCAGACGATGTCACCCGAGACCGCTGCCGCTTGATCCGGAACACCATCGAGGAAAAGGCCGAACGAACCGTCGGCACTCGCGTTGTAGGTACGCGAACTCGCGAACAGGGGACGGTCGGAGAAGACCTCAATCGAACCCGAGCCGGACATACCCAATTCCGACACGACATCGCTGACCACGACCTGTTCACCATCCGCCACCTCGACGATGAGTGCTGCAGCGTCTCCATCGCTGCCGCGGAATCGAAGTTCCGCCGTGGTAATTGCGTTGGAGCGGTTGAGCAGACAAACGTCGGTACGCCACACGCTGCCGTGGGCGCCGCCGCTGTGGGCGGCGGCGGCGATCCACTGACGACCCGAGCCGTTGCCACCCTTCATCGGGATGGCGATGGGGTCGCCGGTGGCGTTGTCGATCACCGACCCGTAGACGTAGATGTCCTGTCCGGAGCGCACACTGATGACCGCGTACCCCGACTCGATATCGACGCGTCCACCGAAGGTCCGGAAAGGGCGGTTGAACTGCACGGTCTGGAGGGGAGGAATGATCCATGTGTCGTCGTGGACAAGTGAACCGTTGTTGTCATAGAGCTCGACCCCAATTCGGGCAAACCCCCGCCACTGGTTGTGGATGCCGATGTTAGTGCGAGCTTCGTCATCTTCACGGAGCTGCATCAGCACAACGGACTCACCGGACTCGAGACCTCCGGTGGCGGTGACACCGTCGAGAGATTGTCCAAACGTGCCTTCAAATGACTGGTTGTATGTCCTTGAGGTTGTGGTGAGTGCATCTGACGAGAAAACCTGGAGGGTTCCCGATCCGCTCCGGCCGAACCAGTCAACGGCGTCGGGAATCACCCGCGATTCGCCCGGCGCCAGCTCGAGCTCGCGTTCGACGACATCCCAGCCTTGGTAATACCTGAGACGGACGGCGTTGGTCTGTGACGAGCGGTTGAGCAGACCGACGTCGGAGCGCCAGATGCTGTCACCGACGCCGTTTGTGTGGGCGACTGCTGGGACCCAGGATTCGACCGGGGCTGACCCGACGGGGTCGCGCGAAATCCCAACCGACTGCCAGAGGTCATGAGAGGGCCAGCCGTCGATTTCGAGAAGATCGTCGAAGTCGTCGACCAGCGGGTCCTTGTTGCTGACCCAGAAAAACCCGAAGCCGTCACTTCGCCACGCGGCGATGGCGTGCACGCCCGGACCGCCGCCGCCGTGGCTGTAGACCTGGAGGTTGTCGTTGAGATTGATATATCCGCCCATGGTTTTGTCGAGGTCAACAAAGAACTTCTCGAAGATCCAACCGCGTCCGTAACCCGTGTCGCGGGAAGCTTCGAAGGGTAGCGACAACATCGAGTCGACGGTCTCGCTGCGCAACAGCCCGGAGGCGTTCGGGTCGTCAAAAAGCGCTGTATAGAGACGAGCCAGATCGGGCGCCGACAGCACCATGCCGCCCGCTGCATAGGCGTTTTCCCAACCCATCGCATAGGGATCGCCCTCGTAGTCGCCGACGTAATGGCGCTCAGTGGGCGCGAGGTCGGCGCGGGGGGTGTGCGCCATCCGCGCGCGTCCGACTCCCACCGGGCGAAAGATGTTGTCGTGGACGTACTCTGGAAAATCGACGCCTGTGACCTGTTCGGCCAGCATCTGCAACAACAGATATCCGAAGTTGCAGTAGGCCCAACGGGTGCCGGGATAGAACTGGAAAGGCTCACCGGTCATGAAGGTGGCAATCTGATGGCGCGTCGGTGGTGGCAGGATGCCGAGCGACAACGCAACCCAAAGGTCCCGGAAGACCATCGGGTCGATACCGCCGTCGTACTTGTCCCAGCCGACGGTGTGGGTGAGTAAATGGTCGACGGTGACAAGGTCGAGCCACGGATCGGCGGACCGACCGGAGGGCGGTTCCAGTCCGAGGGTCTCCGCGACCCGTGTGTCATAGCGCAGGAGCCCGTCCTCGATGAGCTGATGGATAGCGATCGAGGTGATCGACTTGGCGATGCTACCGGTGCGGAAGAGCGAGGTCGGCTGTACCGGCTCGATATCGGGCTGGTCCCAGGTGTAACCGCGGGTGTAGACCAGACGGCCGTTTTTTGTGATCGCCACCGAGGACGCACTGATGTCGTGGAGCCTCATCTGATCACGAATCATCTCGTCGATGACGGAAAACCCGGAGACCTCCTGGCCGGTGACGGTCCACTGGCGCTGGGCCGAGGCCGTTGCGGCAATCGTGAGAGCGGTGCAAGCGACTGTGAGGGATTTCAGAATCTGGTGCATGGGATCCTCCTCGGCTTCAAATGTGGTTCATTGAGGAGGACGGCGCTTGATGGAAACATGAGGGCGAGATGAGGGTCTGTTGAGGCTTTCCCCCGTGCTAGGATTTGGGACGCGGAGGGATCGATTTTGATAGCTTCGGTGCCCCGATGACGCGCGTTTTCGCGCTCGTGGTCGTATCGATCGCGGTGTTACTGATGCCCGCGAGCTCGATCGCACAGGAGGCGCCACCGGCCCTCGAGTTCAGTTTCTCCAACCCGGGCGCCCGCAGCATGGGCCTGAGCGGCGCTTTTGTGGCCCTCGCCGACGACGCCACTGCGGCATTCGCGAATCCTGCCGGCCTCGTTCAACTTCTGCGGCCAGAGGTCTCTCTCGAGCTTCGGAGGCGAAGTTACTCAACCCCCTACACCGAAGGCGGGCGGGCTCTTGGTACGCCGACTGGCTGGGGCATCGACACCGTGAACGGCATCCGGACCGAAGTCTCGAATGAGACCACATCCGGGTTGTCGTTCCTTTCTTTCGTTTATCCGGGCGCGAAGTGGTCACTTGCGGTGTACCGGCATCAGCTGGCAGATTTCTCGGTGAACACCGAGATCAATGGCCTTTTTGGCGACGCCCCGGAGGGGGGAACCAGAAGATACCTCGACCAGTTCGTGACCACCAACCTCGAAATCGTCGGCACGGGGCTCTCGGGCGCTTTCCAGGTAAGTGATCGACTGAGTCTCGGCCTCGGTCTTTCGTACTTCTCGGGCCGTTTCGAAAATCAAGGGGAGGGTTACTCGGTAGATATCTTTCCGGACACCTTTTGGGAACGGAATTCGTTCCTTCCCGAAAGACAGATAGTGACCAGCAGCTTCACTGTCGACGACACGGACGTGGGTTTCAATGTTGGTATCCTGTGGAAGTTTGCAGAGAGCTGGCGCCTCGGGGGCGTGTATCGGCAGGGACCGCGATTCGATTATGAGCTCATCAATCTGGCCGGACCCCTCCACGAGGAGCCGGAGGGCACAATTGTCGGGGCCGTGACCGACCGCTCCATCGCCTTCCCGGATGTGTGGGGCCTGGGAATCGCCTATCGGTCACCGAGCGGAAACCTGACGGTCGGTTTCGAGTGGGACCGGGTGGAGTATTCGGTGCTCATGGAGACGCTCGCTTCGGAGCAGGTCGACACCACCGACGTTGCCATGGAGGACGGGAATGAGCTGCGCCTCGGTCTCGAGTACGTATTCCTCGAATCCACTCCGCTGATTGCAGCGCGCGTTGGGCTGTGGCGCGATCCCGACCATCGCATTCGTTTTGAGGGCGAAGATCCATTCTCGCGTGCCCTGTATCGACCTGGGAGAGATACTCTGCATCTGAGTGCCGGCGTCGGCATCGCGTTCACCCACTTCCAGATCGATATCGGCGCTGATTTTTCGGATCTCGCCAACGTCTTCGCACTTTCGGGGATTTACAGCTTCTGACGGCTAAAGAACGTCCACGACCCGGTGGAGCGCAGCTTCCAGCTCCTGAGCACTCGCAATTCGATCCGAGGGGTCTTTTGCCAGGCAGCGGAGAATGATCGCCGCCAGCTCGCCAGGGATTCCCGGCGAAACCGCTGATGGATCGGGTGGCGGAGCGCTCCGTTGCATGGCCAGGATTTCGGCCACCGTTGCGGCTTCGAACGGCCGTTGCCCAGTGGCCATTTCGAAGATCACCAAACCCAGAGTGTAGATGTCGGAGCGCTCGTCGAGATCTTCAAAAGCCACCTGCTCCGGGGAGCAGTAGTGCGGGGTGCCGACAAAGACCCCATGCTGGGTGAGGCCGTGCCCTCCGATCAGCCGCGCGAGCCCGAAGTCGGCGAGAAACGGCTCCCCCTCTTCGTCGACCAAGATATTGCCGGGCTTGATGTCGCGGTGAAGGATATTGTGGCTGTGGGCGGCCGCCAGTGCCGACGCGAGCTTGGTCGCCAGGGTCAGGACCTCAGGTGTCGGCAGCGCCCCTCGATCAGAGATGACGTTTGCCAAGGTCCCGCCCTTGATCCATTGCATCGTCAGGTATGTTTTGCCCTCGGATGAGGCCAGATGATAGACCCTGAGGATATTTGGATGGGCGATGTCGCGTGACAGGACGATCTCCTGTCGCACGCGTTCGATGGCTGCACGGTTGGCGGTGTACTCGGGTTTGAGCAGCTTGACGGCGACCCAGGTATCGAGCATCGCGTCGCGCGCCTTGAAGACGCTGCCGGTGGCGCCCGCGCCGATCTCCTCGTGCAGGGTGTAGCGGCCGTCGATGGTTTGCACCGAAATCGTGGGATCCTCATGCAGGGAGTCGGGTTGCGGCTCTGGTGGCGGCTGGGTGATGGCGAGATCTTCGAGCCATCGACGGAGGAAATAGCTCGGCAGATCGTAATTCCGATTCTGGTCGCGGCCAATGAAGCCGAGATTTTCGAGCCGCTGCAGGGCATCGTCACGGTCGGCTGTATCGCCCTTCATGACCGCATGGATCGAGTCGTCGGTCGCCGTGCCCTGTTCGGCGATCAGGCGGAGGACCAATTTTTCGGTGGCTGACAGCATCTCGAAATCGACCGAGAAAAAGTAGTTGATCATGCGGTCACTGACGACCTGGCGGAAGGCTTCCTCGAGATCTCCGGTTTCGAGGAAACGCTTGCAGACCAACTGGATCAAATAGGGGTGGTGGTCACAACGATGGCTGATCTCGACCGCGTCCCCTCCTTCGATCTCCGGGCGCGTTGCCGCCGGCGACCCGTCCTGCCGAACCAGGGAGAGAGACTCTTCGGCCGCAAGGCCGCTGATGTAGAGCGGTGGGCTGAAACCGTGGAGGAAGGGCGAGGTATCGCCTCGCTGCTCGGAGAGTTCGCAAAGGCGGATCGAGGAGGTGAGAATTGAACGGACACCGTCCTGCGACTGCATGGCGCGTCTGAGTTTGCGCAATAGTGCCGGATCCTGGCGGTGGAGGTTGAGGAGCTCCTCGACTTCATCGCACAGCAAGAGAAGCGAGCGGCCCTGGCCGCGGATCGTGCGGCGGAGCCTGGCCATCGAAGCAAAAAGATCCTCGTCCTCGAGTTTGGAGACCTCGATTCCGATGGCCTCGAGACGATCTTCGGCGTCAAGCAGGGCGTCAGTAAATGTGAGGTTCAGCTCCTTGGGGTCGTCGGCGCCCTGGAAGTCCCAAAAAATCGGTACGTACTCGCTGCCCTCCGACGAGGTCAGGTGCTCGATCTGTTTGAGCAGGGAGGTCTTACCGATCCGGCGGGTACCGAGCACCCAGAGCGAGTTGCGGAGGCCGTTGAGGATCTCGTCGATCAGGGCCTTCCGGCCGTAGAAACGTTCACCGCGGACCCACTGGCCGACGACGAATGGGTTCGGCGGGGCGGGAGCTCCCGTCACGTGCTGTTCCCGGCGACGGCATCGACGTCGGCGGTGGTGATTTGCCGCGTTCCCTGCTCATACATCCGGTTGACGAGAGCGATGCAGAGCCGTTGAACGTGGTACGGCTTTCTGTCGGTGAGCTCGATGATGCGGTCGATCACCGCCTGGTCGATCTTGAAGACGCCGCCGATAGGCCGGGTGATCAGCTCCACCACGTCATCGCGCCCGATCGGGGTGACCTCGATCTCCTCGAAGAAGTTGTACCAGGGGCTGCCTTCCTTGTCCCACTGCTTGCGGATCTCGACGCCCGACACCACGGCCACCAGGTTCTCCGCGAAGCTCTTCATGAAGAGGCTCCGCAATCTCTGGTTGATCCTCGGGTCGTAGGCGTTGAGCTCGTCGACCTCGTCGATCAACAGGACCAGCTTGACCTGTTTCGAAGATCTCTCTTCGAGGACCTTGAGGACCCGACGCAGATCGGCCACCAATTCGCGATATCCGTAGTCCGCAGCGGGGTCGAGGCCGTTTCCCGGCTGCATTCCGCCCAGCAGCGACTCGAGCTCATGAAAAACGTCCTCGGCGAGGGTGGCAAAGAACTGCGATTCGGGGGTCCCCTGGAGATCGACGTAGACCGGGAAGAACTCGTAACTGGGGTCGTCAAGCTGCTGGAGCCGTTTTCTGAGATGGTGCTGGATCGAGGTTTTGCCGATTCTCCGCTCACCGTAGAGCAGAAGGCTGTTGTTATGAATCGTTTGCAGGATGCGTTCGATCAGCCGCTCCCTGCCAAAGAACATCTCGGTGTCAAGTACCGGAGCGCCGGCGATGTAGGGGTTGAAACGGCGCTTCATGAGCTGCCGCCGCCGACGCACCCGATGTGCCCACACCCCGCTGAGGACGGCGATCGGAAGCAGAGCAACGGTCAGCTGGAACCAGAGTGATCGAAAAAATGGCGGCGTGTAAACCACCGTGTACTCGGCACTTGTGGTGAGACCGGCGTTGTCGGTCGCGACCAGCTGATAGGTCGAGGCGCCGTCGATCAGGGCATCGTCGATACTGAACTCGGTGATGTAGATCTCGCCCATCGGCTGGCTGGTGCTCGTGCCCTCGATTTCACGATCCGCCGGACCGCGAAAACGCACATCGACGGGCGATGTATCGATGACGACTCCGCTCAGCCGGAATTCTGGACTTCGGATTACCTGCACGCTGGTTCCATCGCCCTGATCGACCCTGAAATCGGCGAATTTAATGGCCGGTGGGAGGTTCTCGATCGTCCGCGAACCGAGGAGGCGCCGGCTGATCTGCGCGTAGGACATGCGGACCATTTCGAGAGCGTCGGCATTCCCCGGGTCGAGCGCGAGCGCGAAGTTTGCGGCCGAGATGGCGCCTCCGAAGCGATCGGCCTGGAGTTCGGCCGTGGCTTCCGCCAGAGCCCGGACAAGCGAATCCCGGTCTGCGGAGGATTGCTGACGCTCGAGAATGCGCTGTTGGAGGGCGAGGGCATCGCTGTTCTCTGGATCGACGGCGAGCACCGGCTGCAGGCGATCGAGTGCCTCGGCAAACCGTCCGTCGCCCACCATAGCTCGAGCCTGGGTCAGTCCAGCGGCGATTGCCGCCAGCCGTGCTTCGGCGTCCTCCTCCGCCTGGATCTCCTCCAGGAGAACGGCCCTTGCGCGATCAAAGAGCCTCTGGGCTTCAGTGCTCGGACGGATCTCGAGTGCTTGTCGCAAGAAACTCGAGGCCTCGGCGTAATCTCCTTCCTCGAGGAGGGATCTGCCGCGAGTGATGAAATCCGCCGCCCGAGCCGCGTCGAGTCGCTCGCGCTCGAGACGAACAACCTCGGTCCGCAACTCCTCCATCTTGGCGACCGCGTCCGGATTCTCGGGATCGACGGCGAGGCCCTCGCCGAGCGCCTCCATGGCCTCCGGCAGTCGCCCCTGTCGTTCGAGGATCTCGGCGTCACGGAGGCTCTCGCGCACGATCTGTGCGATGCGTTCGCCCTCGGCCTCTGCGACCGAAGCGCGCGCTTCGAGGGCCAGCGTTCGATAGCGCTCGAGCTCTGCGAAGTCGGACGCCGAACTCTGAATGGCCCCGAGCTGTTCCTCGGTCTGAAACGCCTGCAGAGCGGCTTCGACCTGCCCGAGGTGGTAGTAGGCGATCCCGAGCTTGAGATAGGGGAAGTAGGCGACCACCTTCATCCCGTAGGAGCGCACCCGTGCACCGGAATCGCCTTTACGCTCCAGGGCCTGCTGGAGCTCTTCGATGGCCCGGTCCCAGTTTTCATTTTCGAGCGCCGTCTCCGCCCGATCGTAGTGTTCGTACCAGTAGTCCGCCGAGGCGGGCGGAGCGGCAGCAATGATCGCGAAGACGAGGCAGGCTACGACCCCGCAATTACGACGAATGTGGATTGAAGGTCTCACGATGCTCCAAGGAGAGTTTAGCGCGCTCAGGTAGCATGCTGTGCATGGCGAATGGATTGCGGACCCTGGAAGTGGACGGAGTGGCCCTCGAACTCAAGGTGGTTCGAAAGCGGGTCAAAAACATCAACGCCCGCCTGCACGGTAAGACCCTGTCGGTGAGCGCACCGCATCGGGTGTCGGTGCGGGAACTCGACGAGACGATCGTCGAGCTTGCTCGAAAGCTGGTGCGTCGGTCCCGCGCGGACGCCTTGAATTCGGATGGCGGTGCAGAGGGAATCGCGCGCAAGATGGCCGCCCGCTTTCCAGAGCCTCCAGAGATCGCTGAGGTTCGCTTCGTCACCAACCAAACCGCCCAGTGGGGAAGTTACAGTCCTCAGACCGGGATTGTTCGACTCAACGCCGCCCTCCGGCAGATGCCGCCGTGGGTGCTCGAGGCGGTGGTCGCGCACGAGTTGGCGCACACCTTCTATCTCGATCACTCGTCCGAATTCTGGGAGTTGGTGCGTTCGGTGTGCGCGAAGACCGACCGAGCCCGGGCTTTCCTCGAGGGCGTCACCTGGCTGGCCGCGGCGTGGGATGACCTTCCGCCGGTTGAGCGCGCTCAACTCGTGGGTCGCGATGAGCCCGTTCCCGTTCCCGTTCCCGTTCCCATTCCCATTCCCGCGCCCGTACCCGTACCCGGAACCGCTCGGCTGGACTTTGACGACGAATAGGCTGTTGGGTGCCCACGGCTAACGGGAAGCAGGTTGAATTCACCACCAAGACACCAAGAACACCAAGGGAACCACAGAGACACAGAGGCACAGAGAAAACACAGAAATTTTTTCTAAGTCCATCACAACCACGAAGACACAAAGACACGAAGGATCGCCCACCCACGCAAAGACGCAAAGACGCAGAGAGAGCGATGCTGAACCTGTATTGCGATGCTGAGGATTGTTGGCAGAACGACAGACGATCGGATCGCCTGTCGCCGGTGAGAAGTCCGCTCGTTCCGGATCCGAGCATCCGTCACTCTCGGACTCCTCACCGGCCGACGTGCCAGGGGCACGTCGGTTTTGCCTTGGGATGTATCGCTCACAGCTATTGAATGAAAAAGAAGGGGGCAACGGTTTCCGGCCGTCCTGGGACGGCCGGACCTCGCCACACCAAGCGCATTGGTATGAACCTATCTGTGGGTCCATCTGTGTGATCTGTGGGCAGCCCGGGAGGCTCTGTGAACTCTGTGCCTCTGTGGTTCTGCTTTCGTTTCGGATCAGAGTGCCAACCCGGACTCGGGCGCGGGCTAACGTTCAGGCAGCTTGTCCATCCCGTTGGCCTTGGCGGCGGCGGTCATGACCTCCTCGAGGTTATTACGCACGTCGTCGCCGATGCGGCTCGGGGTGAATTCGCCGATGATCCGGTCGACCTCGTTCGCGGCGTTCTCGCCGAGGGTCTTCGCTCCCTCCTCCAGCCACCGGGCCCGGCTCATACGGTCGATCACCGGGCCGGGGAAGGTGAGCTCCGAACGCAGGTGACGGCGGGTGTGGTCGGCGATCATCAGGTGCTTCTCGGCCAGGAGCTCTTCGAAGAGAGTCCGTGACGGAAAGTCCTCCCGCGGTTCGATGCCGGCCGTGAGGCGATCCGTCATGAGGCAGATCTCGTGGTCCACCACCAACTTCTCGAGGCTCTGGCAGCTCTCGAAATCGAGCATGCCGGGGCCGGAGACATTGTCGATTCCGGTCAAGGCGGCCAGTGTTGCTCCGATTCCGGTCTCGAGTCCCGCCTGGGCGTCGAGGGCCTTGGAGTCCGACAGCGAGATGTAGCCCTGGGTTGGCATGCCGAGGCGCTTTCCGATCTCGGCTGCCGCACAGGTCAGCATAGTGGTTTCGATCGCGCCCATCGGGGTTGTCTCGTAGCGCAGGTCGAAGATTGCCGGGGAGCCGCCAAAGAGCAGTGGGGTGCCGGGCTGTACATGCTGTGCGATGACCACACCCGAGAGGACCTCGGCAGTGTGCTGAATCAGTGTGCCGACGAGGGTCACCGGGGCCATGAAGCCGGTCAGGGGCACCGGGATGATTTCAACCGGGATCCGCAGGCGAGCGCAGTCCATCAGGTTTTGGCTGCCCTCGTCCGTCCACCGCAGTGGCGCGGTGGGACAACAGGTGAGCATCCCGACCGGCTTGGCCGTCAGTTCGTCGATGGACCCCCGTACAGCCAACAGCAGATCGCGAATGACCTCAAAGCCCTCGATCGTGAAGGCGCCGGTGACCGCCGGTTTTTCGCAGTGCAGCAACCCGAGGAAAAGCCGGTAGCTGTCCGATATGGCCTCGGGCACGTCGGAGGAAACCAGCGCCGTGCTCTGGGCGTCATACCGTGGCAGGCCACTCACCAATTTGGCGAGGGCCACAAGATCGCTTGTGATGGCTGAACGAATTTCACCAGTCGCGCGGTCGAGGATATTTATCGCCGCCGAGCCGGGAGTGAAGTGGGTCCGATTGCCCTCGAAGACGTGGGTCTCCTCACCGAGCACGTCGTAGAGAGAAAAGGAAATCGGTGTGGAGTCGAGTGCCGTTGCCACCATGGTCTCGCTGATGCGTACCCGTCCATCGGTGCCGTCGACGCCGGCACCGTGGTCGGCGAGGAAACTCCTCGTCTCATCATCGCCGATATCGACCCCGACCTCGGCGAGCACGGTCTTTGCCTCGGTGATGATTCGATCGGCCAGGTCCCCGTCGAGCTGTTGGAATTGCGGCCTCATTGAAACCCTCCAAAAATCGTCATTTACGGGCATTGATCTAGCGATTCTCGACACACTCCCGAACGGTGATTGCAGCGGCCAGCGCTGCGGCGCCGGTTCGTCCGCTGACGATCGGACTCTGTTCACCGCGGCAGGCGGCAATGAAGGCTCCCAGTTCGGCCTTGAGCGGCTCGTCCTTCTCGACCTCGACCAGGCGCGGGGCGATCTCGATCCCGGTTGGGCTCTGAACGAGTTGTGCCGAGGAGACGCTCTGTTCGGCATAGTCGATCGAGAAGTAAGATTCGCGAGCAAAGAGACGGAGCTTTCGAATTCTCTCCGCCGATACCCGGCTGGCGGTGAGATTGGCCACCAAGCCACCCGGGAACTCGACCCAGGCGTGGCACAGGTCGACCTTGTCGGTGAGGACCGGCACCCCGACGGCCCGAATCTCGGATGGCGCCTCTCCGGCCACGGCGAGGGTGATCTGAAGATCATGGATCATCAGGTCGAGGATCACATCGACATCGACCGAGCGCGCGGTGAACGGGGATAGACGCTGCGACTCGAGATAGCGAACGTCCTCGGCGAGACCGAGGGCGGCCTGCACCGCGGGGTTGTGATACTCCACGTGACCTACGGCAAGGATTTTTGAAGCTTCGTCGGCAAGCTTCATCAGCTCCTCGGCCTCGTTGACCGTTGCTGTGATGGGTTTTTCAACCAACACGTGACAGTCCGCTTCCAACAAGGCGCCGGCGACCTCGCGGTGGCTGACGGTGGGGGTGGCGACGACTACGGCATCGGCGGTCCCGGCCGCATCGATCGAGTCGAGGGCCGGTACTCCGTGTTCAGCGGTGATCTCGGCCAGGCGCTCGCGATCCATGTCGTAGGCACCGATGAAGCGGACCCCTTCCATGCCTGCGAGGATGCGAACGTGGTGACGACCGAGGTGGCCGGTTCCGACGACTGCAGCGGTAATTTTGGCGTCTGTCATAGAGCGCAGGATAATACCGTTGCCGCGGGAGTACAATTCTCGGGCGGTCCTGACCGCCCCAAAGGAGTGAACATGCTTGACGTAAAAAAACTGTTGCTCGACGTTTTCGATCCCCAGCCGGGGGAGACCGTGACCTTTGTGGTCGATCTGCCCAGGGGTGACGTCAAGGATCACGAAGGATGGTCGGCGCGACGGGCGATGGCTGAACGGTGGCGCGGCGTGATGGTTGATATCGCATCCGAGCGCGACTTCAGTGTGCGCCCGATCCTCTCTTTTGAAGCCTCCGGCGCCAACAACGCCGATCTGCCGGCGAAGGGCCGGCTCGGCGATGATGAGGTCGATCTACTGGATGTTCTCAAGGAGTCGACTCTGGTCATTGCGATGACCGAATTTTCGGCAACCGCCCCGCTCGCCAAGCTTGCCGACGCCGAGGATGACTTTCGCGCAGCTTCGATGCCGGGAGTGCAGGAACGCATGGAGGGGACGGCGTTGGCGGCGGACTACTCCAAGGTGGCGGCGCGCTGCAAGGCGATCTTCGACATCATGGACGGCGCCATTCTCTGTGATGTTCTTTTTTCGACCGGCCACCGGTGCTGGTTCGACACTCGCCACCGCATGCCGGAGATGGACGACGGCTTCCTTCCCCGCGGCAAAGAGGGTGATCGCATCATCAATTTGCCCTCGGGTGAGACCTTTGTCGTGCCGTACGAGGGCGAGTTCGAAGCGGTGCCGTCATGGACTGCGGGCACGATCCCGGTTGTGGAGGAGGAGGAGCTCGTCCTCTTTCACGTGGTCGCCAATACGGTCATCGTAGTCGAGGGGGAGGGCCCTGTGGCGGAGCGCTACGCGGCTTTCTTCGATGCTGACCCGGCGCGCGCCAACATCGCCGAGGTCGCTTTCGGGGTCAATGACCGCGCCGAGGTCACCGGTGAGGTACTCGAAGATGAGAAGGCCGGTTTCCACTGGGCGTTCGGCCGCTCCGACCACCTCGGCGGGGTGGTTGGGGTGGAGGATTTCGAGAGCCCGGAATCGGTGGTCCATCAGGACATCGTTTACGCCGAGGGCAACCCGGTGCAAGTCGAGCGTGCCGTCATCATCCACGCGGACGGGCGGCAGGTCGCCGTCATCGACGAGGGTGAGTACAAGATCTAGAAAGAATTAGGAATTAGGAATTAGGAATTAGGAATTAGGAATTCGGATTTCGGATTTTCAAGTCGTGAACATTTTTCGGGTGCGGTACCCTGTGGTTTCAATGTGGAGGTAGCGAATGGCCGATCAAATGACGTTTTTGGAAGCAGTGGAGAGCCGTGGGCCGTACGCGGTGTGGGACCTGATGGATGATGATGAGAAGAAGGCGGCTGCTATCGCATTCTGGAATGGTGCTGATCGTGAGAGCAGATCCGCCCTCGAAATGGCGCTCGCTGCGGAGTTGAAATTCCGCCAGCAGTCGGTCCGCCAGCTGGCGGCGGAAAAGGTCGCAGGTCGTCTGGTTCGAATGGCCGACAGTCTGCCGGAGACAGTGCTCTTTCAGTATCTGTTCCACCTCCATATGGATCAACGGCGGCCGCTGATGGTCGGCTATCTCGACGCCGTCGGCCTGCCGCACGACGACGGGGCCCTCGACCTTCCCGAGGACTTCGAGGGGCCGGATGCCGAAATGGTGGAAAAGGCGGGGCGCGACCTGGCTGGTGCTGAGGGCAGATCGGCGCTGGTCTATCTCGGTACGCTGATGGTTGCCGATGAAGAATTCTGGGCCGGCCTCGAACCGGTTCTCAAAGAGTACGCCGAGGACGGCTCAAAGGTCTGACCGTCCACCCAGATACTCGATACCAGATCCTCGATACCCGATCCGCCCACCCGCCCTTTGACATCGCGGCGGGGGATTCAGCATCTTGTCGCATCGAGCATCGAGCATCGAGCATCGAGCATCGAGCATCGAGCATCAGTCTGCAGTGTACGTCGCCGAGTTGCGCTCCGTCTCTTGGACAGTGAGTGAGACCAGTTCCACCGAATCCGGAAGCTCCGGTGCCGCACGCTCGAAAAACACCCGCGCGAGGTTTTCTGCGGTCGGAATGATCCCCTCAAGCCACGGCACCTCGATGTTGAGGTGGCGGTGGTCGACGTGATTGACGACGGTCCGGTTGATGATCTCTTTGAGGTCCTTCATATCGATGAGGTAGCCACTCTCAGGGTCAGGATCCCCTTGCACAACCGCTTCGATGACGTAGTTGTGTCCGTGACCGTGCGGATTGTTGCACTTCCCAAAGACGCGCCGGTTCCAGCTGTCCGACTTTGCCGGGTTGTGCAGCCGGTGGGCCGCTTCGAAGTAGACCTTGACGGTGACTGTTGTTGCCATTGCTCTCCCATCAGCATAGCGCACGCTCTGGCTTGGAAATTCCCAGCTATGCGGCGGAGAATATCTGAACGGCAGATTCACCACACCGGATATTGGATTCAGGATCCAGGGTCACTCTTGTCCAAGACAGCGTCTCGGGAAGCCGGCTCAGATCTGACTGGCGGAGGCATTGCAGCGGCAGGTGCAGTGGCAGCCACCAGCGACAGCAATCAGCGTCAGCGATCAGAGGTGGCGGCAGCGACAGCATCCAGTCTGACTGGGATATATACCAGTCTGACTGGGATATATAACTGAAATCATGACCTTGGGTTGAGCAATCGCCAGGTCATGGCACGGACCTGATCGAAGGCCTTCATGACGTCACGGGCGGCTGTCTGACTGATCGCCCCGGCGTGCGCGAGGAGCTTCAAGTGGCTGTCGACCTCTTTGGCCGAGGCGTAGGCGATTCTCCAGTGGTTCGACCGGTCCCTTCCGACCCGGCCGTGTCCTTCTGCGAGGTTAGCTGGAACCGAGCTTGCCGACCGGATCACCTGATCGGCAATCGGCTTCAGAGGAGCGGGAACCCTCATCACCAGCTTGATCGCGATTCCTGCTGCTTCGAGGGCTTTCGTATGGGCAATGAGGTTTGGTTCGTGGCGGCGTTGGACATGGTCACCTCCGGGTCGTTCATGCCCTCCCCAAAAGCTGGCGAGTCGGCCGGTGTCAAGGGTTGCAAAGCAACCGGCCCCGGGCCGGCCCGCCCTTGACACCGGCCGACTCGGCAGCTATCTCGCCCGTTGAACGACCCGGAGGTGATCATGCCGGCGTCACGGGAAATCTGACGCCAGATCCGGGGTTGACACCCCGGGCTATCCATCTGTCGCCGCTCCGCGGCTCGGCGTTGTGCTGCCCCCGACGCGGTCGCTGATGGCTGGCGCTGTTTCCTGACGCTGCTCCCTGTCGCTGCCGCTGAATACTGCCGCTGTTAACTGTCGCGGTCGCCCGCGCCTTGAACAGCATCAGTTGGTTGAAGGGAACCTCGCCTTGGAAAGGCCGAAAACCGACCCGTAACCCTTGTGTTATCAGATGGGCAACGTCACCTGTGGATTTGTTTTGGACAGCAGTGATCCTGCATCCTGCATCCGTGTGGGCGGCCGTCACTCCTCATCCTCCAGCCGTCGATAGAGATCGGGTCGACGGTCGGCGAGGAACAGAAATCGATTGCGAGCACTGCGAACCGCCATCGGATCGACTTCACCGGTGACGATACCGGCTTCGTCGGCCAGCGTCGCCACCACCTTTCCCCACGGATCGAGAAGGCTGGTATCGCCGCGATGATCGTAGCCGTCGACCTCACCGACCCGATTGACCCCCAGAAGCCAGGCCTGGTCGTCTATCGCGCGCGCCGCGAGCAGGGTTCGCCAGGCGTGGGCGCGGCGCTCGGGCCAGTTGGCGATGACCACGAAGAGGTCGGTGGCCATGGCCGCGACGCGAAAGAGCTCTGGGAATCGGAGGTCGTAGCAGATCAGTGGCGTCACCCGCACCCCGCTAATCTCAACTGTGTGGAGACATTCCCCAGCCTCGAAGTGATCGGGTTCGCCGGCGAGGGAAAAGGGGTGAATCTTGCGGTAGTGGAGGACTTCGCGACCGTCGGGGGCAATCACCGAACATGAATTGGCAGGCCGTTCCTCGCCAGGTTCAGCGTAGCCGGCGATCACCCACACGCTGTGACGGCGGGCGAGATCTGCGATGAACTCACGGATGCTGTCGGCGTGGACCGCCATTTCTTCGGCCTTCATCGAAAATCCTGTGGCGAACATTTCCGGTAGGGCGATGATCTCGGCGCCCTTCGCCGCCGCCTCTTGCGCGAGTGGCGCCACCCTGCGGAAGTTCTCTTCCGGATCTTCCCAGGCGATGTCGAACTGGAGGCCTGCGACAATCACGGCAGTGGAGTGGCCGGAACCGGCACCAGGCAGGATTTCAATCGGTCGGCGAGCAACACGTGGAAGACGAGCTTCTGGCCGTCATCCCAACCGTCCTTCCAGGTCCTCGATTTTTCCGAAGATGCACTCTTGCGATAGGTGGTGAAAGACAGGCTCAACAGCGAGTCACAGTTGGTGACGGGAAACTCACCCATTTTCTCGGCGCCTTCGCCAAAACCGGCCAGGTAGTCCGCATCATCATCCAGATCGTCAACGGCCTCAGCCGCAGCGGAGAGGGCGTGGTCGATACCGTCACGAACGGCGGCGTTGGTTTGCTCGACCTTCCAAATCGCATGGCGGTGCCGAGTTTCCTCGTAATCATCGGGCAGTGGTTCCATCTCGCGACCGTTCCAGTTATCTGAAATCTCCGCATTCTCTCGGGACGAATACAGAGTGATCTGCTTTTTGACCTGAGTGAGCAGTCCCTCGAGATCAGAGTTCTTCACCAGCTCGCGAGGCACGTAGACCATCAGCTGGACCCGGCAGGATCGCTGGTCATAGAGCTCAAACGGCCCATCCATGCGGGGGACTCTCAGTGGTGCGTCGAGGGTCAGCAATAGGTCGACCCGCTGCCGTTTGACCTTGACGTCGTCGATCTTGGCCAACTCACCAGCGGCGAAGCGATTTAGGGCTTTACTGGCTACACCGGTCGATCCGACCTCGTTGTTAGAGTAGGTGCCTCCACAGGCTGAATAGACCTCGACCTCGAGCACGCCCCAGCCGCCCTTGAGCTCTCGATCAAGGCGGTCGCCGAGCTCTGAAGCAGATGAAACGGCCGCTGCCATCATTGTGAGTGCGACGAGTGAAACACAAAGAGAACGCTGCAAGGGCCGACCTCCAGAGCTTTCATCGAGGCTACCACGATAGCCCTTGTGGGGTTCTGCCATAATGCGTCGACGATGAATACTCCATACGAGTCTCGATTCGATGTGCCGGCAGCTCCACCGGCCCGTCCGAAAAGGCCACGAACGCCGGCGGTCTCGGTCATCATCGGCATCAACGTACTCGTCTTCCTCGCTTGGCAGGCGGCATCCTATTCGCCCCGTCTGTTTGCGTTCATGACCGAAAACTTCCTCGTCAGCACCCTCCATATTGAGCACCTCCACGTGTGGACACTGGTCACGGCTGCCTTTTCCCACAACGAGCTCTGGCACCTTGCGCTCAATATGTTTGTCCTATGGAGCTTCGGGACGGTCCTCGAACACCTCTGGGGGACCCGGGTCTTTGTCCTGGTCTACCTGGCGGCTGCGGTTGTGGCGTCGGTCAGTCACTGCGCTTTGTCGTCTTTCATCATGGGGAGAGACGATATCCCGGCCCTCGGTGCTTCAGGCGCGATCAGTGGATTGCTGCTTGCCTACGCCCTCCATTTTCCGCGCCACCGCATCCTGCTCTTTGGCATCGTGCCGGTGCCGGCGTTGGCCGGAGTCCTCGCATTCGTTGGCCTCGACCTCTGGGGTCTCATCGCACAGGGTCGCGGTGGTGGGCTACCGATCGGTCATGGAGCCCACCTCGGTGGCGCTCTTGCCGGAGCATTGATCTATTTTCTCTACCTCCGCGCAACTTACCCGACCCCGACCGTTCGACAATCTCGCCCGCCTTCGGGGGCGGCCTCGCTGACACCCGATGAAGCGCGGGAATTCGAGCGCATTCGGATCAAGATCGAAACCACCGGGCCGCATACCTTGACCCCCAAGGAGCAGGCCTTTCTCGATCGATTACGGGAGCGTGTCCTGCAGGCCGCCCAACCCGACTCGTTCTGAGGACAAACCGAAGCGCCGATTCCTTGCCGCTCGCTGGTGTGCCGGGTACCATGCCAACCAGTCGACCGAGAGGGAGAACCCATGGCTAAGAACGAACGCGATGTCCGCTTAGAGGTCTTCAATTCCTTCAAACAGGTCTTCGCGAGTGCCCCGATTCGATTGATGAGCCGCACTGTCAGCGAGATGCGGGCCAAGGGCTACAACGACCTGGCTTCGGCAATCGGTGATCTCGACTGGCGAACGGTGCCTGCCGACGACCCAGAAGATCCAAACCTGCGACAGGATTGGCAGAACATGCTGGAAGCGGCGTTTGCGCACGTTGACGGCTGGCTCGGCCAGCTCAGTCCTCACCCGCACGGTTACAACCTCGATTCGATTGGCTTCCCGGTTGTGACCAGGGCCTGGAGCGGTCTGTGGTCGACCCAACTCGGTATCGATTTCGCCAACGAAACCCACTCGCCGCCCGAGATCATGGTTTTCCACGGCGGCAACCAGGCGCTGCAGGCCTCGTTGCTCGGAGTTTCCGAGGCCCGTCGCAATCGCGTCGGTACGGATCGCCCGGCGACGATGCTGGTGCCGATCCCGACCTTCTCCTGCCCAATGGACCAGATGGCGCTCCAGGGGATGAACGTTTTCTTTCTGCCGCCCAAGCGGGACGACATGGACCCGAGCGCAGAGGACCTCGATCAGGTGCCGGACGATGTGGAAATCGACGGCGTTTATCTGATGCCGATCAACAACCCGACCGGACGCACCTTGCCGCCGGAACAACTCCGCGCATTTGTTGACGGAGTGCTCGACCGCTGGCCCAACGCCGGAGTGATCCTTGACTCGGTCTATGTGCGCCTCCATCCGCAGTATCGTGATCTGCTGGCCTGGTACGAGGAAGACCCGCGCTATGCGGAAGCGGTGCTCATCATCGACTCGCTGTCCAAGACCCATGGCGTCACCGGTCTACGAGCCGGGGCCATCCTGACCCGGTCGTCAACGCTGCGGGACGGGATCGTGCGCTACGCGCAGAACATCATGGCGGGTCCCTCGAACGCAATGCAGGCGGTAATGATGGCCCTTCTCGCCCCCTACGCCCTTGGCGATGAAGAGGTGGCGAGCCACCGCATCCAGCTGCAGTTGCGCATCGGCCGCCATCTCCAACGTCGCAGGCGCCTGCTGATGACGGCGGCTGTCGATCGGTACAAAGATCTCTTCGACTCGGATCAGCCGCTGCTTCCCGATCCTGAGAACTTCGACTGGGAGGGTTCGATGTATGCCGTTCCGCGGCTCTCGGAACGCTGCTGCTCGCTCGCCGACGAGTGCCAAGTTTCGCCCACGGTAGCCTTCTACCTCGAAACTGGGATCGCTGGTGTACCCCTCGAGGGTTTCTGCCGGAACCCCAACCTTGAGCGTCACGGGCTGGTGGTCAACGCAGATTCGCCGCGCTTGAAAGAATTCCAGGAAGAAGCCCGAAACTACGTGCGGCTCTCCTTCGGTATGACGCCACCCCCGCGCTGATGTAGCGGTTTTCTGCAGATCAACGCCGAAAAGGAAGCGCAAAGACGCAGAGGCGCAAAGACGCAAAGTTTTTCTTAAATCCGGACATCCCTGCTTTATCGCCCCTCAACGGTGATTGCAACAACGCTGTGGCAGATCGAAGAGAGGCGTTGAGATTTCCTTTGCGACTTCGCGTCTTAGCGACTTTGCGTTGATTTTCTTGCGCGCGAGCGTCTGGTAGCACGAGTCGGGGACGATACTACTCAGAAGCCGGTTCGTCGTCCTTCGTCACCGCGCTCACCATCAGCGCGGCGAAGGCAGCGAGGAAGAAGGCGGGGACGAGCTCGTAGAGGTTGTGGAGACCCCACTGCTGGACCAGCCACCAGCTGATCACTGTCAATGCGGCGGCGGCCACAACTGCGACACGATCGGCTGCGACGAAGGCGCGCGAAATCTGACCGAGAACCAGAATCGCCACGGCCGCCAGCAGGGTAATCCACCATACGCGGGCGAAAATCTCGGGGTTTGATGCGGCGTCGCGGCCCAGCTTCCAGGCGACGGTGACACCGGTGCCGGTGAGCATCGCTGCCAGCGCACCGTGGCGATTGACCCCCCGACGCATCAGGGCGAGCAGGATCAGGGGCGCAAAGGCTGCCCCGAGGCCGGACCAGGCAAAGAGAACGAACCAGAAGACGAGACGAACCTCGGACAGGGCGACCAGGATGCCGAGGAGCCCGACCACTACGACCGTCCAGCGGCCGAGGACGAGACTGCGGCGATCATCGCTGGCCTTGCCGAGGGTCTTCTCGACCACGTCGTAGGAAACGGCCGATGCCGCCACCAGCAGTTGTGATGAAACGGTGGAGAGAATGGCCGAGATCACCGCCGCCAGCAGCAAGCCGGCCAGGACAGGATGGACAAGCTGCAGGGCCATGGCCATCAGCGCCTGTTCGCCGTCGGCCAGCCCGGGGAGCATGACGCGACCCACGAGACCGACGAGGCCGGCGCCGTAAAAAACCGCCACTCCCCAGAACATGGCAATCACCTGGAGGCGCTGCACCTGACGATCGTCTCGCGTCGCCATATAGCGGGTGATGACGTGCGGCATGCCGGGATAGCCGAGGCCGATTCCGAGCTGGCCGATGACGAAACCCCACAGGACGGGTCCGAGGCGGCCGCCGCCGGCGCTGAGAAAATTCGGATCGATCGCCCCGAGGCCCTGGACCAGAGCACCGAATCCTCCGAGACGTGCAACGGCGTACAAAGGCAGGACGATGAGGGCGATGGCCACCAGCAGGCCCTGGAAAAGGTCGGTCCAGGCCACCGCCCGGAAGCCGCCGAGTGAGGTCACGAGGGTGATCACCGCGGCGCCGATTACGACACCGAGGATGTAGCCGCCTCGTCCCTCGAAACCGAGGGACGATGAGAAAGCTTTGCCAGCCGCTGTCATTTGTGCAGCGACGTAGCCCATCATGCAGACCAGGATGATGGCCGTCGCGGTGACCCGCAGGACATTGCTAGGGTCCCCCCAACGACGGGTGATGACGTCGGTAAGGGTGACGGATCCCTGGTTCGCGGAAAGAGGTCGCAGCCGTGGTGCGACCAGGTAGACGTTGACCAGATAGCCGAGGAGACAACCCGGGGCGTACCAGAGACCGGAGATACCGTAGGTGAAGGTCATGCCGACCGCGCCGAGGGTGACCCATCCCGATTCTGAGCTGGCGGTGGAGGAAATACCGGCCGACCACGCGCCCAGTGAGCGTCCCGCGAGATGGAAATCCTCGCCGCCGTGGGTCCTCTTTGCTGCCCTCCAACCAATGAAGAGAAGCACTCCGAGATATGCGACCATGACGACGGCAACGGTGGTGAGGGTGGAACCTTCGACCGGCGTCATTGTTCGGGCCCCGGTTTGAGCCGGTCATGGAGATCCTCCACGATCACCACAACGACCAGCACCAGCGGGAAGACCCATAGCAGAAGGTGCGCGCCGAGTGTCAGCGAGTACTCCTCCATTGCCGCCTCCTTATTCGCAGAGTGTAGCGCGCCCACCCGCCCGAAGGCTCTACGGCTTTACGGCCGAACGGCTATTCGGGTTAACGGCTATACGGGTTGACGGCGATTCGGGCCACCCACCCAGATACAAGATGCAAGATGCAAGACCAACGTGCGCATCACGAGATCGGATGGAGCAGGCGCCAGGTCATGGCTCGAACCTGGTCGAAGAGCTCGAGAGCAACAATGGTCTGAGCTTTGTCGACTACACCAGCGTGTGCCAGGAGGCGAAGGAATGTATCCACCTCTTTTGCCGACCCGTAGGCGATCCGCCAGTGATTGAGCCTATCTCGACCAACCCTGCCGTGGCCCTCGCTGAGATTGGCAGCGACAGAGCTTGAAGCCCGAATCAACTGGTCGGCAATTGATCGAAACGGGGCCGGCACTCGTCGCGCGAGCGCCAGGGCCAAACCCGCGGCTTCGAGGGCTTTCGAATGGGCGATGAGGCCGTTGTGAGGAAGCGTGTCGAGCATGGTCACCTCCGGGTCGTTCATGCCCTTCCCCCAAGCCGGTGAGGCATTCGATGTCAAGGGTGCTACGCACCGGCTTGACCGGCCTGCCCTTGACATCGAATGGCCACCGGCTACCTTCCCCTTTTGAACGACCCGGAGGTGACCATGCCGCCGCAACGCCAAACTGTCGCCGGCGCTGTCGATATCGCTGTCCCTGCTGCTGCCGCCGTCGCTGCGGCCGACTCTGAACCTGACGCTGCTGACTGACAACTTTTCGCCAGGACTTGACCGTCCTGATGCTAGAATCTCGTCAAATTGGAGGCCCGATGAAATCACGACATTTTCTGATCTGCCTGACTCTGACCTTGACCGTCATATCCCTCCCGGCATTTGCTGGCGAACCCATTCACGTCCTCGTCGCCAATGACGACGGTATCGACTCGCCAGGCATCGAGGCAATAGCAGCGGTGATCGCTGCCGATCCCGCCTATCGGGTTACCGTGGTCGCGCCGGCGCAACAACAGAGCGTCTCGGGCCACGGCCTGATTACTCGAAGCGAAATCAAGGTGTTGGAGCACGCTGAGGTGGCAGGTTGCACCGCATGGTCGGTGGACGCCACGCCCGCTACCGTTGCCCGCGTCGCTCTGACCGCCCTGTTGGTAGATGACTTCCCGGATCTGGTCATTTCAGGCATCAACCGCGGTGAAAATGACGGCCTCGGCGCCTGGACGTCGGGTACCGTTGCCGTCGCGCGGGAGGGTGCTCTCGCCGGCATTCCCTCGATCGCGGTGTCATTGCAGCTCGACTGGTCCGATCCTCAGCCCGACTTCGAGGCTGCTGCCCGGTGGGCCAAACCGGTCATCGATGCTGTGCGGGAAAACGGCCTGCCGCCGGGGGTGTACCTCAACGTCAACATACCCATCGACACCGAGACCGTTCGCGGGTTTCGGTTCGCTCGAATGGGCCTCGATCTGTCAGAGGAGGCGCGCTATGTGCTGGCGCGCGCTGACTCTGACGGCGCCCGGTGGTACACGAGCCGTTGGAAGCCGCCGAAAACAACGACACCCGGCGGCGACTCGCATGCACTCGCCAACGACTGGGTTGCGATATCGCCTTTGGGACTCGACCAGACCGCCGAAGGCGCTTTTCCGCTCCTCCAACAGCTCGAGCTCGAAGTCCCAGGGGTTGACGCGCCAACTCCCTGAATCCCTGATGACCTCCGGGGGGCGACGTCCAGCCCAAGCACGTGTTAAAGTAAGGCCTCCGTGCGCCCTGGGAACACTGTGGGTACGGTAGGAGGAGCTGAATGGGACGTCGGATTACCCGCAAACAACTGAAGAAGGACGACGAGTTCGTCTCTGCGGCGGAAGTGATTTTTCGCTGGATCGCAGACAATGCAAAAGCCCTGATCGTGGGGACCGCAGCAGTAGTAGTCATCGCGCTTCTGTGGTGGGCGGCCAGCGGTTGGATGAGTTCGCGAACGGATGACGCATCATTGCTTTTGCACCACGCGACGAGGACCTACGAGGGTGAAGCTACCGCGGGTTCGATGGCGCCGGCGGGCGACCTCGAGACCGCTGAAATTGAATTCCAACAGGTGATCGATAGTTATGGCCGTACGGATCAGGCTGATATGGCGAGGCTCTACCTGGCTCGGATCGCCCTCAGCCGGGGGCAGACGGACGAGGCGCGCGCCGCCCTGGTCGAGCTGGCTCGGAAACACGGCGACGATGTCATCGGAAGACTTGCCAATCTCGACCTCATCAACCTGCGGATTGCGTCGGGTCAGGGCGCTGAGGTGGCGGCCGATCTCGAGGCGATGGTGACCGGTCAATCATCCGGTCTTCCAAGAGACGCGGCCCTCTATCGTTTGGGCCTGTTGTTTGTCGAGGAAGGCCAGCCCGAAAAGGCGAGGACCTATCTCGAAATGCTGGTCGAGGAGTTCCCGGAGTCTCCGTTCCTGTCCAACGCCCGTCAGCGGCTGCTCGAGCTCGGCTAGTCGGAGTTTCGCCGGTGAACTTTGTCGAGGCCATCGCCCGGAAACGTGATGGCAGTCGGCTCACCAGAAAAGAAGTCGCGAACTTTGTGCGCGGTGCGAGTGACGGCTCACTGCCGACGGAACAGCTGGCCGCAATGCTCATGGCCATTTGCTGCCGTGGCATGGACGCGGAAGAAACCCGTTGGTTGACCGAGGAGATGTTGAAGTCCGGTGAGTCCTGGGATCTTGTGGGTGATCGGCCAGAGGTCGTGGACAAGCACTCGACGGGTGGTGTCGGCGACACCGTGTCGCTGATGCTGGCGCCCATGTTGGCCGCGCTCGGGGTGCCGGTCGCGATGATGGCGGGTCGTGGCCTCGGTCATTCACAGGGGACCCTCGACAAGCTTGACGCCCTACCAGGTTGGGACTCGAACCGAAGTCGCGGCGAAACGCTTGATCTGGTCGAAACCTGTGGAGCGGCCATCATTGCCCAGACCGACGACGTTGCCCCAGCCGACCGGACCCTTTACGCGCTCCGTGATGTGACCGCGACAGTGCCTTCCCTACCTCTCATCGTCGGCTCCATCATGTCCAAAAAGCTCGCTCTTGGCGCGGGTACGTTGATCCTCGATGTGAAATGGGGGAGTGGCGCTTTTCGCAAAACGGTGGCTTCGGCACGTGAACTCGCCCTCGCATTGCGACAGGTAGCGGTTGATACCGGTGTCCGGTGCGAAGCACTCATCACCGATATGAATCAGCCCCTCGGGCCCGCGCTTGGAACCGCATGCGAAATGCGGGAAGCACTGGCCATTCTCTCGGGCGGCGGCGATGCCCGCTTGCGCGAGGTGACGGTCGGGCTGTGCCGCGGGGCTATGGTTTTGCGGGGTTGGGATGCTGAGGAGGCCACAGCAGCGCTCGACGGAGTTCTGGCCGACGGATCGGCCTTGGCCGCTTGGGAACGGATCGCTGTCGCGCACGGCGCCGATCCCGACCCCGAGTTGTTGGCCCGCCCGCGATCGACGGTGGAGGTATTTGCTGCGGCAGATGGTTTTGTGACCGCTTGCGATGGTGAGGATCTTGGCCGGGTGGCGGCTGAGGTCGGTGCCGGAAGGCGGAGGTTAGACGAAGAACTTGCCCACGGTGCGGGTGTGCTGGTCCACGCTCGCATCGGCGATCGAATTGAAGTCGGCCAACCGGTGGCGACTTTGCTGGTCGGCGAGCGCGAAGTCGACGAGCAACGCCTGACCGATCGGATTTGCCAGGCGTTCACGATCGGGTCAGAACCTGTCGATCCACCGGAGCTGATTCTCGGCACCGCCGAGGACATCGCAGAGTGACCAGTCCCGCCCGCCCGCCCAGTAACCAGTGTCCAGTCATAAGAAATGGGTGACGAGCAACCAACCTGAAAGTTCGTGGGGTGGGTGGTTTTTGGTTTCTCCTTAGAAACTGCCCAAGAAGTTCCTCGTTGTCTCCCGCGGAAACGCGGGTAGGAGCTCATAACTGAACGAAGCGCCGGAGGCGCGACAGATACATGGCCTGGGGCGTGAGCCCCGGTCATTCCCATCTGAACCACCACCCCATCTGAACCACCACAGAGACACAGAGAACACAAAGAAGGACACAGAGACGATTCTTAAGTGGGCGTTGGTTGATAGAAACGTCAAGCGTTACTGCATCTCATTGAGTACCCCGAGACCACAAGAGGATTATCTCCGTGGTCCGCTCTGTGCCCTCTGTGTCTCTGTGGTTCTGCCTCTGCCGCGGACCGTACGAAACGCCAGAGGGGCGACAGATTTAGCCTGCGGCGTTATCAGCGGTTTCTGTCGCCGCTCCGTGGCTCAAGGCCCCCGTCTCCCAAATAACTGCTTGGAGTTACTTTCTCATCGTCTCGCGAGGAAACGGGAGTGGGGCGCTGAATATTGGTTACTGGATACTGGTTACTGGTTACTGATCACTGAATACTCTGCTGGCTTCGGTCCATTGGCAAAGAACTCAATGGTGTCCTTGAGCCCATCGGCCAACAGTACCTGAGGTTCCCAGCCGAGGACCTCTCGCGCCAAAGTGATGTCTGGTTGGCGTACCTTGGGGTCATCCTCGGGCAGCGGTTCGAAGGCGATATCCGAGGATGAGCCTGTGATTCGAATGATCTCCTTGGCAAACTCGAGGACCGTCATTTCGGCGGGGTTGCCGATGTTCATAGGATCGACGTAGTCCGAATTGAGCAGCCGCCAGATGCCTTCGATCAGGTCCGCGACATAGCAGAAGGAACGTGTCTGCGATCCGTCGCCAAAGGCGGTCAGCGGTTTGCCCGCCAACGCCTGGCAAATGAAGGCCGGCACAACCCGGCCGTCACCCGCCCGCATCCGCGGTCCATAGGTGTTGAATATGCGGACGATGCGGGTATCGACGCCATGGTGTCGGTGGTAGGCCATGGTGGCAGCCTCGGCAAAGCGTTTGGCCTCGTCATAGACACCGCGCGGACCAACTGGATTGACGTTTCCCCAATAGTCTTCCGGCTGCGGATGGACAAGCGGGTCACCGTAGGTCTCTGAGGTCGATGCGAGGAGAAAACGAGCCCCCTTGGACTTGGCGAGGCCAACGGCCTTGAGGGTGCCCAGGGACCCTACTTTGAGGGTCTGGATGGGCAGCTTGAGGTAATCGATGGGTGAAGCCGGCGACGCAAAGTGGAGGATGTAGTCGAGGTTCCCCGGGACGTGGATGAAATTGGTGACGTCGTGGTGGACGAAGGTGAAGCCCTTCCGGCCGAAGTAGCTTTCAATGTTGTCGAGCGACCCGGTGATGAGATTGTCCATGCAGACGACCTCGAGGCCCTCGTCCATCAGACGTCCGCACAGGTGGGAACCGAGAAAACCCGCACCACCGGTCACCAGAGCTCGTTTGGCTTGACTCATGACACCTCCGTCTTAGCAACCAAGTATATCCGCAGTCCGCTCTGCGGGCAGACGGCTATTCGGGAAAACGGCTATTCGGCAGACGCTCTTGACAACGTGGTCGCCCCGGCTCATCGGTTTGCCGTAAAGCCTTGATCTCAGCAAATCGCAGCTTTCAGCACGTCGTCCACTGTGCTGACAAAAATGAACTTCAGCTTTTTGCGGGCGGTCGGCGGAAGATCGACAATGTCTCTCTCATTCTCCGCCGGTAGCAGGACCTCGGTGATACCGACGCGGAGAGCGGCAAGGACCTTCTCTTTGATCCCTCCTACCGGAAGAACGTCGCCGCGGAGTGTGATCTCTCCGGTCATCGCGAGATCATGGCGGACTGATCGCCCGGAAGCGGCGGAAATGATGGCCGACAGGATGGTTGCTCCGGCCGAGGGGCCATCCTTGGGAACACCGCCGGCCGGCACGTGAATGTGGAGGGAATGCTCTGCAAACCAGCCTTCTTCGATTCCGAACTCCGCGGAGTGGGCCCTGGCAAGAGACAGAGCGGCCGCGGCGGACTCCTTCATCACGTCGCCCAGAGATCCGGTGAGCTCGAGCTTGCCCTTACCCGTCAGGGGTATTGCCTCTACCAGCAATACCTCGCCCCCGACGGGCGTATAGGCGAGACCGGTGGCGACACCTACTCGGTCTCTTTCCAACGGGCGATCCATCAGGTGCCGCGGTGGCCCGAGCAAACGTTCAACAGCGGGAGGACTGACGCGGCGGATTGATCTCCGCCCTTCGGCTACCTGTACCGCCACCTTTCTGCAGACCGAGCCAATCTCTCGTTCGAGGTTCCGCAGACCCGCTTCGCGAGTGTAATCGGAGATCAGGCGTGCGATGGCGGCGGTGGTGAACTCGAGCCCCCGGACCGAGAGACCGTTTTCTTCGACCTGGCGCGGGATGAGGTGGCGGCGAGCGATCTCCAGCTTCTCCTCCTCGGTGTAACCCGAAAGGCGGATCACTTCCATTCGATCCAGGAAGGCCGGCTGAATGGTGTCGGTGACGTTGCCGGTGGCGATGAAGAGCACTTTTGATAGGTCGTAGACGACCCCGAGGTAATGATCGCGGAAGGAGTCATTCTGCTCCGGATCGAGGACCTCGAGGAGGGCTGATGACGGGTCTCCGCGAACATCGGCACCAAGCTTGTCGACCTCATCGAGCATAAAAACCGGATTGGAGGTGCCGGCCTGAGACAGCCCCTGGATGATTCTTCCAGGGAGTGCGCCAACATAGGTTCTCCGATGACCGCGGATTTCGGCCTCGTCCCGCACTCCGCCCAACGAAGAACGAACGAACTCGCGTCCCAAGGCGCGTGCGATCGATCTGCCGAGCGACGTTTTTCCGACGCCGGGCGGGCCGACAAAGCATAAGATCGGGCCCTTGCTTTCGGGCCGCAGCTGTCGAACGGCGAGAAACTCGAGGATCCGCTCCTTGACCTTCTCGAGGTCGAAGTGGTCCTCGTCGAGAATTGAGCGCGCGGCTGCAATATCGAGATTGTCGTCGCTGATCGTCGCCCAGGGCAGAGAGATCATCCAATCGAGCCAGGTCCTTGCCACCGACGACTCAGCGCTCTCGGGGTGCATGGTCCCGAGCCGTCGCAGCTGCCGGTCCACCGCCTCCCGCGCTTCCTGGATGAGGCCAAGCGCAGCCGCCTTTTCTCGGTACTCCGCAATTTCCAATTCGACGTCGTCAATTTCTCCAAGCTCTTGCTGAATGGTGCGCAACTGCTGGCGAAGCAGAAATTCGCGTTGATTGCGATCGATTTCACCCCTGACCTGAGTTGAAATCTGTTCCTGCATTTCGGCCAGGGCAAGCTCCCGTTCGAGAAGCTCGTGGACCCGTCGTAACCTCTGCATCGGGTCGATGGTTTCGAGGACATTTTGGGCATCAGCCGCATCCAGCCCGAGGTTGGAGGCCGCGAGATCGGCGAGTCGCAGCGGGTCTTCGAGGCCCGAGGTGATGAGGATGACCTCAGGCGAGATTTGCTTTCCGAGGGTGCTGACTCGCTCGAGTCCCTGTTTGATCGAACGAACAAACGCTTTCGCCTCGAGCTCGTTCTCGCCCGGATCGGGCTCCTCGAGAGGTGTCAGGCGGGCCTCGAAGGATGGCTCGGTTCGGGTGAAATAGTCGACCCGCGCCCGGGACAGTCCCTGGATGAGGATGCGAATTGTCCCGTCGGGCAGCTTGAGCATGCGCATAATGAGCGCAACGCACCCGGTCTGATACAGCTCTTCAGGTTGCGGTTTTTCAGACTGAGGGTCCTTCTGTGTCAGGACCAGGACGAGTCGATCTCCGGAGAGCGCATCGTCGACCGCTCGGACGGAAATGTCGCGGCCAACAGTCAATGGAATGATGGCGAAGGGGAAAAGTACAGCGTCCCTCAATGCCATCACCGGCAGCACGTCGGGAATGCTGATGGCATCCTGAGGTGGGAGTTCGTGGTCGGGGATATCAGGCAGTTTGGCCACCGGTCTTAATCCGTATTCTGTTCCTTGATAAGAAGGTGTCTAAGCTCATCCATGAACTGGTTCACGTCCTCGAATCGTCGATAGACGCTGGCAAATCGCACATAAGCAACCTGGTCAAGACGGCGCAACTCCTCGATGACCATGTTGCCGATCTCCTCGGTCGACATTTCTCGAACATCGCGGGCCGCGAGGGTCGATTCGACGGCGTCAACGATTGTCACGAGATCGCGCCTGGGAACCGGCCGCTTCTCGCACGCACGAAGTAGACCGGTGAGAAGCTTTTCGCGATCGAAACTCTCCCGTCTTCCGTCGCGTTTAACGACGGTTGTCGGGAGCTCGTCAACCCGCTCATAGGTTGTGAAACGCTTGCCGCAGTCCGAACACTCGCGTCGACGCCGGACCTCCAGGCCCGAACGGACGTCGCGGGAATCCACCACCCGGTTGTCGGGGTCACCACAAAAGGGACAGTTCATTCTTCGGCGGCCCCGGACCGTACCGAATCAACCTCGCGCAGGTTGACTCCGAGGAGGGGCACACAGAGCAGCCCGATGATGGTAATGGGGACGAAGCAAATGGCGTGATAGGCGATGGCGATACCGGTCGCTTCGTTGAGGCCGATGCCGAAGAACAGGGTCATGCCGACCTGAGTGGCCTTGTGGAATCCACCGACGCCGCCCGGAGTTGGCACCGCGAGGCCGATCACAGCCATGGTGACGATGAGATACGCCGCTCTCAGCGGGAGGTCGACGTCGAAGGCGAGCAAGGTGAAACGGACCTGCCAACAGATGACATACCACATGAAGAGCGATGCAACGGTGGTAATGATGAGATCGCGGGGTCTTTGCAGCACGCGCAGACCGTCAAGGAAATGATTGAAGAAGTTCGTTGCGGGTTGCCGCCACGACGCTTTGATCCAGCCGATTGGCCGCGTCAACAGCTCTACGAAGCGCTCCTGGTAACGGAAAAGGCCGAGAAGAATGCAGGTGCCGATCAGGAGCCCGGCGCCGACAACGTAGCCGCTGAGTGAAAGCACCTCGAGGCTGTGTTGCGCATGTTCGTCGAGGTTCGACATTTTCGGTGGCCAGATGATGAAGACCAGGAAGAAGAGGACCACCGACCAGAGATCAAAAACCCGCTCGGTGAGGATTGAGGCGAGGCTCGCGGAGGCCGGGATCTTCTCCCTGCGTGCGAGCAGGAGTGGACGGATCAGGTCACCCATCCGGGCCGGCAGCAGGGATAACGCAGCGTAGCCGACCGCGGTCGTCAACAGCACACTGGAGAGGCGAACGCGACCAACGGGCCGGAGAATGAACTGCCAGCGGAGAGCGCGCAGCACGTATGAAAAGAGCGCAACCAGAGAGGCTGCGATGAGCATATATAAATTGGCGCCCGCAAGCGACCGGCCGACCTCCTGGAAATCCACGTTCCACAGGAAGACCGCCAGCAGCACGACCATCAGGGCAAGCGAGACACCGATTCGAAGAGCTTTCTTCGCCATCTGTCATAGGGTAACACCTGTTGTTGGGTGTACCACCTGACCACCCGCGCTCGTGTCCGCCCTACAGTCTCGCAAGTGCGATTTCGGCGCGACGTCCTGAGGTCGTGGTTCCCGAGAGGATGCCAGGCACGCCGATTCGCCGCGAATCGGGATGCCAGGCACCTCCGGTCGACGCGCCCATCTCGGGGTGGCGGTGGGTGGGTGGAAAATCCGAAATCCGAAATCCGAAATCCGAAATTGTTTCTCTTGTTCGCTATTATGGCCTCGTGGCCGAAACAAATTTCGATGTGGCGCTCAGCGTGCGTTCCCACCCGAGGTGTTTGGAACACCAGCCGGGGCTCGGTCATCCGGATAGGCCGGAACGGGTCCAGGTGGTGCTCGATGTGCTGTCCGCGCGGGCCGAAGGTCGTTGGGTGGTGGATCGTGAAAGCCCGCTACCTCCGGACGAGGACACGATCGGCGCCCTTACCTGGATACATGATCCAAGCTACGTCGAGCGTGTCCGGGAGGCTTCGGCGACCGGCAGCGGATGGCTGGATTCGCAGGATTGTGGCATTTCGTCGGGCACATTCGACGCATCGGTAGCGGCAGCCGGCCTCGCGATGCAGGCGGCCCTCGATTTGGTCAACCGTCGCATCCAGCGAGCCTTCGTAGTCGCTCGACCACCCTCCCACCATGCGGGTCGAGATCACGCATCTGGCTACTGCTTCTTCAATTCGGTTGCCCTGGCCGCGGAAGTGGTGGTCCGTAGCTGGAATCGGCCGGTGGTCATTGCGGATTTCGGGGCCTTGCACGGAGACGGGACACAGCAACATTTTCTCTCGAGCGGCGAGGTCGGTTACGTTTCTGTCCACCGCTACCCGGCCTTCCCAGGTAGTGGTGGAGGGGACGAGGTCGGGGAGAGCGAGGGGCTCGGAACGACCCGCAATGTGCCGCTGGCGGGAGCTGCTGATAACGATATTTTTTGCACCGCCTTTTCTGGTGCTTTGAGCGAGATATGTGCGCGCATGCAGCCGGCGGCCATCATTCTGTCGGCCGGATTTGACGCGCATCGTGAAGATCCAATTGGCGGCATGAAAGTGACTGAAGCTGGATTTGGACGTCTGACCGCTACCGCAGTTGAGGCAGCGAATCGTTGGTCCGAAGGACGTATTTTGTCCTTTCTCGAAGGAGGTTTCGAGCTAGAAGCGCTTGCGAAATCTGCGCGCATTCATGTCGAGGAATTGGCGAAAACCTCAATCGTTTAATTTTCTTGAGATTCGAATATTTTTGGTGATCTGTATCACGGAGAACGCTTTTCGTGCGAGACTTTGGCACAAAAGCGTGCCCAAACCCCTTCATTTACCATCTTTTATTTGACCGTAGATATGCCTTGGTATATCATTATTACGATCGTAAATCGCCTGGAACTTCGGTCCAGAGGAGGACTCGCAATGCGTTATAAAGGAATCGCCGGAGCGCTTGTTCTGCTGACTCTCCTGCTGCCAATCAGCGCAGTTGCCGAGACTATTTTCTGGCTTGATACGCCGGCAGATGGGGCGACGGTTTTCGGTCTCGTGGAGGTCAACGGCTTTGTCGTTGACAATGGCGAGCAGTGCGGCCCCCAGTGGACGTGGCACTCCTGCCAGTGGGACGACGCATTGGTGAGCAAAATCGACCTTTACGTCGATGATGAGTTTGTGTCCACCGCCGATATGAATCAGCCGCGCTACGACATCCTCCAGGCCTACCCGTGGTATGCAGGAACTCCTTACGCGCGCCCCGGTTTCACCACATCATTTGACTCTGAGGGCTATTCCGATGGAGTGCACACGCTGTTCATGCGGGTCACCTTCAGCGACTCGTCAAGCGAGGACTACGGGCTGCGTTCCGTGACCGTCAACAACGATCTCAACCAGGCCCCCTTGGGAGAAATCGAGCTTCCGGGGTCGTTGCAGGCAATGAACGGGGTGTTCCCAGTCACTGGTTGGGCCCTCGATGACGAACAGGTCGCCTATGTAGAGATCATGGTCGACGGTCTGGCGATGGGCAACGCCGTCACTGGCGTCCACCGGCCCGACATCGGCAACCGGTTCCCGAGTGATCCTGATGCCGAGTTCTCCGGTTTTGTGCGCATGCTCAACACCACTGCGCTCAACAATGGAATCCACGTGCTCGCAGTGCGCGTGGTTGATAACGAAGGTGCCTCGCGGGTCATAGGGCGGCGATTCGTCCAGACGTTCAACACGGGCTCCAATCTGCCTCCGTTTGGAAAGATTGACTGGCCGATTTACAACCACATAATGTATGCGGATGGATGCGAAGATGCTGAGAACGGAGAACTTCCGCCGTGGTCGGGCGCTATTTACGCGGACCCCGACAGCGTCGAAATGGTGGTTGGCTGGGCGCTCGATATTGGCTCGCGCGTCGACATGGGTGGAGTTGCCTACGTGCAGCTCCTGCTTGACGGGGTCATCATCTCCGATACCAACGAGGGAAGTTTTTACTGGGAGCCTGTGGAGTGGGACTTTAACTACTATGGTCACCCACGCATGGACATCCACAATCTCTACGTTGATGTGCCGAATTCCAAGCACAGCGGATTTTCGTTCCTGATGGATATTTCGGAGCTGATTCTGAACCGCGGATTTAGCCAGGGTATGCATTTGATCAAGGTGAGGGCCGGCGATCGGGAGAATAATATCGCCGATATTGCTCAGTTGCCGGTGGTTTTCGACTGTAACGACGACGCTGATGAGCCCGCGTGGGGCGATATCTGGACGCCGGAGCAAATGGAGCTGGTAGCGGGAGTCGTCGAAGTGACCGGATTCGCCATCGACTCGAGGTCCTTCGATCGGGTCGAGATCTGGGTTGATGGCGTTTACATCGGTAACGCCGAACACGGTCTGAGCACTCCGGATCTCGAAGACCTCTATCCGTGGTTCCCGCCGAACTACTCGACGAGAGCCGGTTTCCGATACGAACTCGATACGGTTGCGGCGAACCTCGCCGACGGGGAACACCAACTCATCGTTTGGACCCACGACGGCCGTGACGGCAGGTCCATCATCGGTCAGCGGACCTTTGTTCTCGACAATCAGAGTCCCTGACCCCCATACACCCGTGGAACCGCAAAACCCCGCCTCCGCGGGGTTTTGTTGTTGATGAAGATGGCTTGGGGCTTGGGACCTGAGACTTGAAACAAGGGACCCTGAGGCCGAGTCGATTGGCACTCAGAAGTCGGCAGTGCAATGGTCAGGCCTCAAGCCACAAGCCTCAAGCCATTCGCACCATGCCAATGTGGCATGGACACAGTTACAATGTCCGCACCACGGAGGTGCTTGTGAGAGCTCTGTACTTCAAGGAGCATGGCGGGACCGACAATCTGCGTTACGGTGACCGGCCGGAACCCCATCCTGGACCGGGTGAGGTGAGGGTGCGGCTGAAAACCACTGCTCTCAACCATCTCGATCTCTTCGTCCTCGAGGGCATACCCGGCATTCCAATCGAGTTGCCCCACATCGGCGGAGCGGACGGGGCTGGAGTTGTTGACGCAATTGGAGACGGGGTCGGTGACGTTGAGGTCGGCGCCGAGGTAGTTTTTGATCCAGGATTGTCCTGCGGGCGGTGCGAGTACTGCCGTGGCGGCGAGCAAAGCCTCTGCGTGCGATTCGGTGTGCTGGGAGAGCACTCGAACGGCACCTTCGCCGAGGCCGTGGTGGTGTCCGCCCTGTCACTTGCGCCGCGTCCATCCCACCTGTCGTGGGAGGAGTCGGCGGCCTTTGGTCTCGCCCATCTCACCGCCTGGCGAATGCTGATCAATCGAGGAAGGTTGCGTGCTGGCGAGACGGTACTTATCCATGGCATCGGTGGCGGGGTGGCGATGGCCTGTTTGCAGCTTGCGAAGCTAGTCGGGGCGCGTGTGATCGCGACCTCTCGGAGCGATGAAAAGCTCCGCCGTGCTGTCGAATTGGGCGCTGACGAAACACTGCCGGCTGATGATCAGATCGCCCGCGGCGTTCGTGGGCTGACCGGTAAACGCGGCGCCGACGTCATTGTGGACTCGGTAGGTGAGGCCACCTGGATGCAATCATTGAAGGCGGCTGCAAAGGGCGGTCGAATCGTGACCTGCGGCGCGACATCGGGGCCCAACCCGGCTGAGGAGATACGGCTGATCTTTTGGAATCAGCTCAGCATCATCGGCTCGACGATGGGCTCGCGCGAAGACTGGCGGCAGCTGGTAGCAGCGGTCGAGATGCACCAGCTCAAACCTGTGATCGATACGGTTCTTCCGTTGGCAGAGGGTCAAACGGCGTACGAGCGGATGGAGCGGGCGGACCAATTTGCTAAGATCGTGCTGTCCATCGATGGCTGAGCCGGCAAAGGTCAATGAGACGCTCGCCAAGTAACTCCGATTCGACACTTCGAAATGAGTCAGTTTGACTGAAGCCATAAGTACGCCGACGACCGAATACCTCTCACCGAAAGTGCTGGCTCGTCCCGAGCACCAGCTTTCGCGGGGAAGCCTTTCTGCAGAAGCGCTCAAGGTCCTCTATCGGCTTCACCGGTCCGGATATGCGGCCTATCTGGTTGGCGGCAGCGTTCGTGATCTCCTGCTCGGCAATCGGCCCAAAGATTTCGATGTTGCGACCAATGCGCGGCCACAGGAAATCAGAAGGCTGTTTCGCAATTCCCGCATCATCGGGCGGCGGTTCAGACTTGTGCATGTGTTCTTCCGAGCCGGCATCGTCGAGGTCGCCACCTTTCGCGCCAGCCCGGAGCCACCGGAATCTCCAAATGATTGGGAGGAGGCGGCTGCTGAAGAGGAGGAAGAGAACACAACCACAGATCGCCCACAGCCGGCGACCGAGGATGTTGTTTTTGGCACGCCGGCGGAAGACGCTCGCCGTCGAGACTTTACGGTCAACGCACTCTTCTACAACATCGCGGATTTTTCGATCATCGACCACGTCGGCGGAATCAAGGACCTCGAGCGGGGTTTGATCCGCACCATCGGTGACCCGGCCCAGCGTTTCATCGAAGACCCGGTAAGAATGATGCGAGCGCTGGAGTACAGCGTTCGCCTCGGGTTCGAGATCGATTCGCGAACCAGTGAGGCGATCATTGCCCAGCGAGATATGATCGCGGAGGCCTCGGCGCCGCGCCTGACTTACGAGCTCTTGGAGTCACTTCGATCAGGGCATGCCGCCGGTATTCACGAAGCCTGGCGCCGCTCAGGCGTGTTCACACGAGCATTTCCGGATATTCCGATCGATACCGATGAGAGCATGCGGGTCCTCGAGATGGTTGATCGGGAGATCAATTCGGGGCGCGATATCTCGGACCCGGGTTTGATCGGAAGCTATTTTCTCGGACGATTCCTCGCGATTGCGGAAGAGGAGACCTCGGATACGGGTCGGGTTGACAACCCCCAGGTCCTGGGACGGCTGAGAGAGTCACTCGAGCCGGCTTCGACGAGCATGCATCTCTCGAACCAAACCTTGCACCTGTTGCACCAGGGTCTTTTTGCCTTGACCAAGATGCGGCGGCCACCAGACCGTGGGCGTCAGGTCCTCAAGCTGGCACGCCAGGAGTACTTCAAGGTGGCTTGGGAGCTGTTCGGTTTTGCGGTTGCTCTGGGCTACATATCTCCCGAGGCATACCAGGGTTGGAAACGCGCGTTGCGCAAGGTCGGCACCAAAGACCGGAGCGATGTTCCCCGGAAGAGCGCGACCGAGCGTCCACGTCCGCGCCGTCGTCCGCGACGCAGGCGGTGAAGAGTGGGAGTTCAGGATTTGAAGAAGGCGGCGCGTCGGGTCGATGAGCTGCGGGAGCTGGTACGCCGCCATGACTACCGATACTACGTCCTCACCGATTCCGAGATTTCAGACTACGAGTACGATCAGCTCTTTTCCGAGTTGAAGGAGCTCGAGGAAAAGTTTCCAGGACTTCAGACTCCAACCTCGCCGACCCAGCGCGTGGCGGGAGAACCGTTGGCGGGACTGGACCAGGTCGAACATGCGGTTCCCATGCTCTCACTCGACAACAGTTATTCGAGGGATGAACTCGGGGCGTGGCACGCGCGGCTTTGCCGTGAGCTCGGACACGACCCTGGAAGTCTCGCCGCGGAGCTCAAAATCGACGGTGTTTCGATCTCCCTTGTGTACGTCGACGGAATCCTCGAACGTGCGGTGACTCGCGGTGATGGGGTGGTCGGCGATAATGTTACTGCCAACGCCCGCACGATCCGGCAGCTTCCGCTCGAGGTGGTAGGGCTGCCACCCCTGGTTGAAATCAGGGGAGAGGTCTACATGGCGAGGAGCACACTGGAAGAACTCAATCTGGAACGTCGCCGGGAGGGCAAGCGCGAGTTCGCGAATCCACGCAACGCCGCGGCCGGTGCAATTCGTTTGCTCGATCCGAGACAGGCGTCGCGACGACGGCTCGGATTGTGGTGCTACCAGGTGGCTCGCACAGTGGGTCGTGACGAAGACAGCCATGTCGCCTCGCTCGAGTGGCTGAACGGGTGTGGATTTCCGGTCAGCCCGGGGCTCGAGCGGTGTTTGGGACTTACCGAAGTGGAGACCTTCATTGATCGCTGGGAGCAGCGACGGCATGATCTCGACTACGACACCGATGGCATCGTGGTCAAGGTCGATAGCGCTGCCGAACGCGCCGCACTTGGCAGTACTGCACGCTCGGTGCGGTGGGCCGTCGCCTACAAATTCACACCCGAAGGTCGGACAACGAAACTCCTCGACATCGTCGTGCAAGTCGGTCGTACCGGAGTGTTGACGCCGGTTGCGGTGTTGCAGCCGGTGGAGGTTGCGGGCTCGACAGTTTCCCGAGCGACCCTCCATAACTTTGACGAAGTCGTGCGCCTTGATGCCCGTGTGGGCGACACCGTGTGGATCGCAAAGGGTGGAGAGGTCATTCCGAAAGTGGTCGGTGTTGTGACCGTCGATCGAGAGCCCGAGGCACGCCCCTATGCTGTGCCGGAAAAATGCCCCGAGTGCTGCACGCCGGTGGTGCGTGAAACGGAAGAGGTCGCTCTGCGCTGCCCCAACCCCAAATGTCCTGCCGTGACACGAGCGAGGCTTCGCCATTTCGTTGCTCGAGGTGCGATGGAAATTGAAGGCCTCGGGGGCAGGCTGCTCGAGCAATTGGTCGATGCGGGTTGTGTGACTGACGAGGCATCCCTTTGGGACCTTGAGATCGATGGCCTGGCCGAGCTGCCCGGTTGGGGCGAGCTCTCGGCAAGAAATCTCCTGGGTGAACTCGAGGAGGCCCGTGATCGGCCTCTTCACCGCTTGCTCTTTGCACTCGGCATACCTCATGTCGGCGAACGGGCGGCAAAGCTCCTGGCAGGTCGCTTCGGCAGCCTCGAGGCACTCGCCAACGCCGAACCAGATGCGCTAGAAGAGGTTGACGGAATCGGTCCAGTGATTGCTGCTGCGGTCATCGAGTGGTTTGCGAAACCCCGTCATCAATCTCTCTTGACGCGTCTGGCCAAGCGTGGAGTCAATCCCCGTTCGGAGATCGACGATCGGAGGAACAAATCACTTGCCGGTCTTGTCTTCGTCATCACCGGCAGCCTCAGCCGGCCGCGGCGCGAGCTCAAGGAGGAGTTGGAGAAACTGGGGGCTTCGGTGGCGGGCTCCGTATCAGGAAAGACCTCTTTTCTGGTGGCGGGAGAAAACTCCGGCAGTAAGCTAGCCAAGGCGCGCGAACTCGGCGTAGAGATCATTGACGAGACCGAGCTGGTAAAGATGTTGGATTTGTAAGGGAGTTGGTGACGTGGAGCCTGTGATCTTTCTCGTGGACGATGACGATGGGTCGCGCGATGCAATGACTCGTACCCTGGAACGGGTGGGATATTCCCTGCACGCATTTGCATCCGCCGAAGAGGCTCTCGAAAAGCTGCGCGATGGTGAGCAGGTTGATGCGATAGTTTCCGATGTGCGAATGCCGGGTATGGACGGCTATGAGTTCTTGCGCGAGGTTCGTGCTGAGTATCCGAATCTGCCGTTCCTTCTGGTAACCGCCTATGCCGATGTGAAAGACGCCGTGGCGGCGCTCCAAGAGGGAGCTGACGACTATCTCACCAAACCGGTAAAGGTGCAGGAATTGCGCCAGCGGGTGCAGCTTCAACTCGAACGACGGGTGTTATCGGATGAGAATCGTCGTCTACGCCAGCGGCTCGAAAAGAGTTTTGGTTTCGAGGGAATCGTCGGCCACTCCACAGCCATGGAGGATCTGTTGGAACGGCTTCGAGTGGTGGCACCAACGCGATCGACAGTCCTCATCGTCGGCGAGTCAGGCACCGGAAAAGAGCTGGTTGCCAACGCTCTCCACCAGAACTCGCCGCGTGCCCGCGGGCCATTCGTGGCCATCAACTGCGGTGCCATTCCTGGGGAAATCCTCGAGTCCGAGCTCTTTGGTCACGAAAAGGGGGCCTTCACCGGCGCGCATCAGCGCCGCATCGGTCTGATCGAGCGGGCCGCCGGTGGGACATTGTTTCTCGATGAAATCTCGGAGCTATCCGCTGATTTACAGGTCAAGCTGCTTCGGGTGCTCGAGGAGCGTCACATCATGCGGGTCGGTGGGGCGACGCAGATTGCGGTCGATTTCCGGCTCGTAGCGGCGACCAATCGTCATCTCGCCGATTGGGTCGAGTCGGGCCGCTTCCGTCAGGATCTCTTTTATCGACTCAAGGTGGTCGAACTCAGCATTCCGCCATTGCGCGAACGGGCCGGTGATATTCCACTCTTTGTCCAGCATTTTCTGGAATTCTTCGGTGAGGAGCTCGAAAGAAACGTCAGTGGTGTTCACCCTGCCGTGTTGACAGCTCTCAAACGCCAGCCGTGGCCTGGGAACGTTCGCGAACTCCGAAACCTGATCGAGACGATGGTGCTCTTTGCGAGCTCCGAAGAAATCGGGCTTGAAGATCTACCCGCCGAATACCGGACGGCGACTCAGCAGACCGAGTCGGCGGAACCTGCCGCGTGGCAGCCCCGACCGATGGACGACATCGAAAAGGAAGCCATACTTCGTACTGTTGCTCACACCGGAGGCCACAGGGCGCGCGCGGCAGACCTCCTCGAGATCGGGCTCAGGACGCTGCAGCGGAAACTGAAAGAGTATGGCGAAATCGCACCGAGAGAGAACGGGGAGTCGGACGGCGAAGAGTAGCAATTTCGAATTAGGAATTAGGAATTCGGAATTTCCGTCCACCCATCCGCACGATTCTCGATACTCGCCGCTCGGCACTCGATCCAACCACCCAAGACTGTCGACAGATACCACAGCTCAACACAGATTCAAAAAGGCGAGCTATCTGTGTGATCCGTAGGCTCGTTGAGCGGGCCGGGGAATGAGCATCGAGAATCGAGTATCGAGTATCCAGGATCGGGCCTCCGATGACCTGGGCGGCACAGTGTTAAAATCGAGGGAATGGAAAGGAGTGCGTGATGGAAATACCGGGCAAGGTTGCACTGTACTGCCCCCTGATCGATGTCAAAGGGACCGTTGGGACGCTGGTGTCAATTTCCGATCACGGCTACTACCATGTCGAGGTTCCAATCAAGGGACGCACCCACGTCATGCTGCTGCCCGTGGCCCACACTGCGCTGTATTTTGCTGATCCCGAACCCGAGGCCGAGGAGGGTTTCGAGATCGAGCGTTGAGATGGATCGTCGCGAATAGCAAGATCTGCGAATATCCCCGCCATCCGCGCTGTTATAGAAGCGTGGCCGAAAGCAAAGAAGATCTCATTGGGGGGGCTTGGGTCAAGGTCCTCGATCAGCTCGGCGAGGCGGTCATCGTCCTCGATCATGAGCGCACCCTGCAACATGTCAATGACGCTGCACGACGTCTGTTGGGCTATGAGCACGGGCAGCGGGTTGGTGGGAGGTGCAAGCTCACGACTCGCGGGGTCGATTGCGATAATGCCTGCCCCCTAACCTTTGCCCTCGAAACAGGGCTCGAGCGGGTCGAGGACTTCGCGACCGTCTACCACACGGCTGATGGGAGCGCGCTGGCCCTCAGGATCACTGTCATTCCGTTGACTGGCGAAGAAGGCGAGTTTCGGGGCGCCGTCGAAATTCTGCGGCCCACTGATCCGGAGCCAGGCTTCTATCTGACAGGATCTTCGGTTGTGACCTGCGCTCTCAGAGAGCGTGTCTTGGCGTTCGCACGGGGGCAGGCAGACCTCTGTGTTGTAGGCGAGGCACCGGCCTGTCGAGACGTGGCACGTGCCATACACCGCTTTTCAGGTATGCCGGACAACCTGTTCCAAACCTGGGATGGGAGTTGGGATGGAATCGGCCCGTGGCCGCCCGGAACAATGTACGCCTCCGGTGACGCGGTCGGCCTGTTCGACGGGGCTCGTCCAGAAGGGTGGCGGGTCGTCATTGGCGGGATGAGCGCTGTCGAGGATTCGTCTCTCGAAACACTTGAATTGCCCACAGCCGAGGAGCGGAAAGAGGATCTCTCGACGATGATCGTGGCCTGGATCGAGGAACTCTCGCCGCGTAGCAGGGTTTCCCGGGCGGCGCTCGAGCGCCTTGAACGCGTGGCGCGCGACCGCGGCTTTGAAGAGCTCGAAAGTGTATTGACGGCCGCACTGGCTGTGGCCGGGGACTGCGTAGAAGAAGGGCATCTGCCGGTTGATGGATATCACACGGCATTTGTAGATGAACTGCTCAAGGCGCCAAACCCTCTCGCTGCCCTCGAGGAGCGGCTCCTCCGCGAGGTGCTCGAACGCTGTGGATGGCGGATGCAAGAGGCAGCCGAACGGGTCGGGATCTCCCGCGTCACCCTCTGGCGCAAGATGAAGGACCTCGGCATCGAAAAGGGCTCCTAAACAGGAGCGCGACAAGTAACAGTCATCATTCGTGGGTTCCCGGATGCAGGGTTCAGGGTCCAGGGTTCAGGGCCCACCAGCCCACCCTTGACACATTAGTAAGCTGAACGACGATCTGGCTGCATCCTGCATCCTGCATCCTGCATCCTGCATCCTGCATCCTGCATCCTGCATCACTCTTGTCCAAGACAGCGTCTCGGGAAGCCAACTCAGATTTGACTGGCGGAGGCATTGCAGCGGCAGGTGCAGTGGCAGCCACCAGCGACAGCAATCAGCGTCAGCGATCAGAGGCCGCGGCAGCGACAGCATCCAGTCTGACTGGGATATATGACTGAAATCATGACCTTGGGTTGAGCAGTCGCCAGGTCATGGCACGGACCTGATCGAAGGCCTTCATGACGTCACGGGCGGCTGTCTGACTGATCGCCCCGGCGTGCGCGAGGAGCTTCAAGTGGCTGTCGATCTCTTTGGCCGAGGCGTAGGCGATTCTCCAGTGGTTCGACCGGTCCCGTCCGACCCGGCCGTGCCCTTCTGCGAGGTTAGCTGGAACCGAGCTTGCCGACCGGATCACCTGATCGGCAATCGGCTTCAGAGGAGCGGGAACCCTCATCACCAGCTTGATCGCGATTCCTGCTGCTTCGAGGGCTATCGTATGGGCAATGAGGTTTGGCTTCGTGGCGGCGTTGGACATGGTCACCTCCGGGTCGTTCATGCCTTCCCTAAAGCTGGCGAGTCGGCTGGTGTCAAGGGTTGCAAAGCAACCGGCCCCGGGCCGGCCCGCCCTTGACACCGGCCGACTCGCCAGCTATCTCGCCCGTTGAACGACCCGGAGGTGATCATGCCGGCGTCACGGGAAATCTGACGCCAGATCCGGGGTTGACACCCCGGGCTATCCATCTGTCGCCGCTCCGCGGCTCGGCGTTGTGCTGCCCCCGACGCGGTCGCTGATGGCTGGCGCTGTTTCCTGACGCTGCTTTCTGTCGCTGCCGCTGAATACTGCCGCTGTTACCTGTCGCGGTCGCCCGCGCCTTGGACAGCATCAGTTGGTTGAAGGGAACCTCGCCTTGGAAAGGCCGAAAACCGACCCGTAACCCTTGTGTTGTCAGATAGGCAACGTCACCTGTGGATTTGTTTTGGACAGCAGTGATCCTGCATCCTGAGCCCGGGTGCGGGGGCTGTGGGAGCTATTCCTCCGTCTCCGAGGTGAATCGGTAGCCCACGCCGCGGACGGTGTGAAAATGGAGCGGATTACGGGGGTCCCTCTCGAAGTGTTTGCGGAGGCGGTGGATAAAGGTGTCGAGAGTCCGGGTCGAGGTGTCAAAGGTATAGCCCCAAACCCGCTCGAGTAGCTCACCGCGGGTCAGGACACGGCCTTCGTTTTCGGAGAAGAAACGGACCAGCATCACCTCGCGCTCGGTGAGCGCGACCGCGCCCTCCGGTGTGCTGGCCCGCATCGTATTCATATCGACTTCGCTCTCACCGACCTTCACCACCGGTCCGGTTCGGGCAGGCGTTTGTGACCACTCGGCCCGTCGCATGATTCCGCGAACGCGAAGGACCAGCTCCTCGACCAGAAATGGCTTGGTCAGATAGTCGTCGGCGCCCAGCTGGAGTCCGAGGATACGGTCCGCATCGCTCCCGCGGGCGGTGAGGAAGAGAATCGGGATCATATTGCCTTCGCTTCGCAGGCGTCGGCAAACTTCGAAACCGTCGATCCCAGGGAGCATGATGTCGAGGATCAAGAGCTCGAAATCAGATGAACGTTGGGCGAGTTCGTCAAGCGTATCTTCCCCGGTGCCCACTCTGTGTACCGAGAATTCCTCCAGCTCGAGATTGCGGCAAAGACCGTCGGCGAGCGGCTCGTCATCCTCGCAAACCAGCAGCCGGATCGGTTCAGAAGTAGTTTGGGATTCGTTCACTCCTACAATTGTAACCCCCCAAACGCCCCCCACCGCCCGGATACAGGGTCCAGGGTTCAGGATACAGGGCCAAGCTCAGCTCCAGGGTTGGGTGGGTGGGACCTGCATCCTGCATCCTGCATCCATACCATCGCGTAGAAATCGAGCGAGGATTCCGACTACGGTGATGTCGAGTTGAGGCCTACAAACGTGCCGTCGTTTCGCCGGCACAGGATCCGCATCAGGGTGGAAAAGCGGACTCCCGTGTGTTCACCGGCGCCAGCGACCGAAAACACGGTTGGAAAACCGATTGCATGGATCCGCACCCGTCTCTCGCCGTCACTGCTCCTGGTGTTGAGTCTGTCGACCTCACGTACGACTTCGTCGATAGAGGAGCCGGTGAATTCGTCGCCAAAGACGTAGATTGAGATCCTGTGGTTTGGGCTGGCGAAAGTCCGGATGGCTCGGGTGATTCCTTCTACGGGACTCGAGTTGGAAAACGCGTTCCACGAGCGGAGTCTGGCGATCACTGCCTTACGGCGTCCGGGCGTGTCTGGGATCCATTTGCCGGCGTACTGCGAATACATGTATTGACCCATGTCGTTCATGATCTGTAGGCCCTTGACCCGTGGATAAGTGTCAAGGACCTGCGTCATTTTTTCGACCACAGCCGGCCACGCGTAATGGAACATGGATCCGGATGTGTCGATCACGAAGATAATGTACTCACTATCCACCGGGATGCCGCCGACCATAGCGTCCGGCTCGCGGCGGCGTCGGCTCTGCTTGAGGAGCCGGCGCATTTCTTCGGTGAGCTCCTGCTGAGCAGCCAGCATCCGGCCCTCGAGGATGTCCTGGACCTCGGAAAGCTCGGAGCTTGCGGAGTATTCACCCCGAATCTCGGACAGATCGCCGCGGAGCCGCGCGATGTGGCGTTGTTCCTCGGACAGCTGTTGTATCTTGCCGGTCAGGCGACGGTCGAGGATCGCAGTTTCTCCCCGAATCTCGTAGAGCTCGGCCTCGAGTTCGATCAGGAGACGGTCGAGGTCGCGGCGAGCCTCTTCGATTGCCAGCGGTTCGCCGAACTTGGTCAGCACCAGCAGCAGGATGATGGCGCCGAAACCGCAGCAGATGACATCGAGGAATGACAGCGAGAAGACCTCAAAGTCTTTTCGAGTCCTTCTCATGGCCAGTCCTCAGCCATGCTCATAAAGGACCCACGAGTGCCGATGGCCAGCTTCCAGAATGCGCTGGCCGCGAGCGGGTCACCCTCCATGGGGAAGAGGACAACGTTGACCGGGATCCCTGCCGGCAGCTCTTCAACGGCGCGGTTGAAGAGCTTCGCCCTCTGCCTGGCGGACACCGTGGAGGCCCTCGCCGGGCTCTTGCCGACCGTCGGCAGACCGTCAGTCAGAAGGATGATGTTGTCGGGCCTGGGGTTGAGCTGGGATGCAACCGCCAGAGCGTGAAACAGGCTGGTGCCCTCGGCGGGCACGACGGATTGCATCCCCCGCACCGCACCTTCGAGCACTTTGCGATCCGAGCCATCAAGCCATTGCCCTGCCGTGTCAGGCGTTACCGGCCGTGCAGCGGTGTTGAACGCATAGATCTGGAAGCGGCTGTCGCGCGGGATTTGGGTTGTCAGCCAATCCACGGTGGCCAGGGCCTGTTGCCACTTGGCCGCCCGTACTTTGTCCCTCTCCGGCAGGTTTCGGCGCCGGATGATGTTGACGATGGTACTGCCGAGCATGCTGGCCGAGGAGTCGACAAGAAATAGAATTCGGCTGCCGCCAACCTTGAGCCCGGTCAGGTATTGGCGATCGCCGTCGCCAACATGTACACGGACCCGGTCACCCGGGGTCTCCTCAGACGGCAGTGACGCTGACAGGCGATGGGCGTCTTCCTCCAGCGACCGAAGGTCCGCCTGGAGCTGGTTGATATGCTCACGACGGGCCAGGGTCGAGGCTTCGAAAGTCGCGAGCTCGACTCGAATTTCTTTGAGTGATTCGATCATCCGCAGGGCCAGACCCTGGGTCAGGACACGCTCATCATCAGTTTCGATGATCGCGTTGCGAAGCTCCACGAGATTGCGGTGCCCGTCGAGGACTTCCCGTTCGAGCCGATCGACCTCGCCCCGGAGGTCGCTGGTGACCTGGACCGAGTTGTCACGTATCGAGGCGTTGATGATCATGAACAGAAGGATCACCGCCCCCAGACCGCAGGTCATGGCGTCAAGGAATGACAGACCGACCGGGGTGACGCTCCTGGCTCTCATGTCTCAATCCGCCATCGCAACAACCAGGATTACGGAGTCGGCTGCGGTAAGACGCAGCTGGTCGCCCGGGGCCAGAGCCATCCGACCATCGATCGGATCGCCGTTGACGGTTACGCCTGTATTGGCGGGAGCATCGAGCACCGCCTGGCCGGCGAGCTTCCGCACGGTCGGATACGGCGAATCGATGTCTGATCTTTCCTCGATTCCGGCAGGACCGAGAATCATCGGCTCGGATTCGATGCGGTGGGCAACGCCATTCACCACGAGATGGGTTGGTAGGTGCCGCCCTCCGTCCGGGGGGGGAGTCATCGGAATCGTCACCGGCCCCGGTGGTCTCGCATCGAGGCCTGGAAGGCGGGTGACAAAGGGCACGGAGGGGCCTCGTGACCGGATGAGGTCGGCGTGGGCAAGGGCGCCGCTGGCCGCGGCCGCTGGATGTAAGACCACGACTGATGATTCGGTGTGCTCTTCGAGATGGTCGACGAGCCCCGGCAAGGCTGCGGCACGGTGACTGAGCAGAAGGGTTGTGTCATTCGGGCGCTCATAATCGTTGACGAGAGAAGACAGACTGTCGTAAGTGGAAATCGCGGCGTCGATGATGCGTGCACGGTCCAGCTTGACGGTGTGTTCGTGGCCACCCGATGCGATGCGAACCTCGGTCGAGTCCCTGTCTGTAAGCACCTCGAGAAGGTCTGCCAGTTGAGTGTAAAGATCCTGTTCAGTGGCCGCGACATGAAGTGGATCAAATCGGGTTGCTCGAACAAAGGTTTGGGCAATGACCCGGGCCCAGACGTCCCGGAGAGCGAGGAGACCAACCCGGGGTTCAGCGCGGACGGTCTTTCGGACAATTTCATGACCGTGTTCGAGCTCGGTGAGGACAGCACGGTGGAGGTGGATGTCGAGGTGAAGAACCGACGGCCGCAGCTCGCGATCGGCAGCGGCAGCGACCGCGGCGTCGATCAGGCCACGAACCGGTATCGCGAGCTCGCGGGCGATCCCGAGGAGCAACGCGAGCTGATCGTCGGTATATACGCCGGGCACCGCGACGATGACCTCTCCGGCGTCCGAGCCGTCAGCATCCCACACGGATTTCAAATGCGCATGGGCGAGATCGGCCGTTCGCAGATAGTTAGGGAATGGGCGACCGAGCGGGGCGGTGCCGAGGTCCTGCCAGAACCGGCTGTGAAGACGGCGGGGATTGAGACGCGCGCCGCTTTCCGCATCGACTCCCACGGCGAGCTCGTGACCATCTATCAGAGCAAGGCCGGGACTCGGCTGTGACAGCTTGCCCCTCGGGCTCACGAACTGGAGCCCGGAATCAACCAGCTTCAGAGCGACGAGTCTCACGAGCTCAGCTCGCCCCGGTTCTCTGCGAACGATCGGACGCCGCCGGGCCGGCTTGGAGGTGGGTGATGAGGTGAGTATCGACGTAGGCCTCGGTATCAAGGACCAGTCGCTCCTGCCGCAGCTGGAGCTGGTGCAGGAGGAACATCAGGATGATCGAAATCAGGAGGGCGACAAAGGTCGAGTTGAATGCGACGCCGAGGTTCCGCGTCACTCCGGTGATATCCCCCTCGACCGCCCGGTGGGCCTGGCCGAGGGCCGCTCCAATACCGCGCACGGTGCCGATGAAACCGATCGAGGGAATCGCCCAGGCGATGTAGCGCACCATCGCGAGCTCGGAGTCGAGACGCTCCGCCTCGGTTTCTGCCGTGCTGTGAGCGGTGTCGGAGGCGTCCTGGATGCTGCCGGTCGCGCCGAACCGGCGCAACGCGGCCAAAACCACTCGCGGCAACAAAAGCCGTTGTTGGTTTGTGGGCAGTGCCTCGATCTGTCGCGCGTATTCGCGCGAGTCCTCGGCAAGAATCCGCACGCCGTCCGCCACCGGCACCAGATCGGCCTCGAGGAGTTGGTTCTCACGGGCAGTCGTCAGGCCCTTGGATGCCATGATCGCCATCGCCCACAACATGAGTACGAAACACGCCTCCTGCTCGAAGTCGCGCACGATGACCCACACCGACCGCTGTTGGACATATTCGGGATCGGCCGCCATCAGGGAGGCCTGTTCGGCCGAGAAGATGTCGGCACGAGGCCGGACCACGGTCACATAGAACGCATGGACGATGATCAGGGCCACAATCAGCGAGGTGAGCTGAAAAACGAAGTCGACTGAATCTGAGCGACGCATGACGGCCTCAAATGTCGGTCGGGAACGCGACCGCGCTGTCAGCGGGGAGGCGTTCCGACGGTTGGAAATCAGGAAGAGGCTCTTCGCTCGCCGACTCGGGCGGCTCCGTGGTCTCCTGTGGCGGTGCGCCGGCGTCGGCTGTGATCCAGCCCGCTGTCAGCGCCGATGCGAAAACCAGGACCGCGAGGAGGCCTGTGATGATGGGTCGCTTGATCGGCTTCATGTCTCTCCTCCGATTACTGCGCGCTGCGCGCAATCCGAAAACCGAGATCGGGCCGCGCCGAGTCGCCGTAGTCCCGGTAGCTCAGCCTGAGTTCGGTCGTGTTCGTGTCCATCCAGCTCGAGCCTCTGATGACATGGTACGCCCCCTCGGAGGGTCCGACGGGATCGCGCGCGAGCTCGTTCGGCGGAGAGGGCGTCACCGCATACACGTCATGCATCCACTCCGATACGTTGCCGCCGAGATTGTAGAGCCCGAGTGGGTTGGGCTGATAGCTGCCCGCCGGAGCGGTGGCGCCATGGTTATCGCGGTAGCCGGGGATGGCGCCGCCGAGCACCGATGAGCCCGTGGAATCGCCGTAGTTCCCGGCGCCGACGGGCACGGGCAGCGAATCGCCCCAGGCGTACTTGCGGGCGTCGGCCGCATCCGGATAGCGGGCGGCCCACGCCCACTCGGCTTCGGTCGGCAGCCGGAAGCCTGACGGGAGCGGCGTGCGAGCGACCATCGTGCCGCCCCTCTCGACGTAGACCTGGGGCAGCCCGGCGCGTTCCGAGAGCCAGTTGCAGTATTTCGCCGCATCGTTCCAGGTGATATTGACGACCGGGTGGTGGTCGATCTCGAGATTGAAATTGCGGACGGAGCCAGACCGGTGACCCGATCGGAATTCCCGGAACTCTTTGTTTGTGACTTCGCGCACTGCGAGGTAGAAGGCTTGCGTCAGTTCGACCTCGCGCAGGACTTCGTTGGCGCGGCGGCCCGGCTCACGGCGGGCGGCACCCATGGTGAAGCGTCCGGGCCCGACCAGCGCCAGCTCGAGGCCTTGAGGGCTTTTGATGTTTGCTGGTAGCCCGGCCGGGCCTTCCTCTTTGAGCACGGCGTGTACTGCCTGCGGAAGCCCGGGCTCTGGGGTGAGAGACGTGCGATAGGGAACGTAGCCGTCAAGCCGGATCTCGATCTGGTGGGGACGCGCCTCAAGGTCCAGGATCTGGTCGGTGGTGCCCGAAGGTACGCCGTCAATCAGCAGCTGGGCGCCGGGCGGCTGGGAGGTCACGGCGACCTCGCCCGAGAGCATTTCGAGTTCGGCCCGAACGTCCGATCGTCGACCCGAAAAGATCTCGACCGCAGTGGCGAACGTGCTACGCCCGGCCATCGAGACCGTCACCTGGTAAGTGTTGTCAGGAGTGAGGTCGAGTTCGAGCGGCGCGGTGCCGCGGAATACTCCGTTGATTGTCACAGTGGCTCCAGTCGGTTCCGAGGCCACAGCGAGACGGCCGTCCACCGGGACAAGCCGAATGAGCCCAAGGTCGACGGCTTCACCAACAATGGCGCGACCGGCCCTGGAGAAATTTTTAAAACCCTGTCGACGAAGCTCGAGCAGAAACTCACCGGCGTCGACCCGATGCTCGAGGGGAGTCGATCCGACGGCGGTTCCATTGAGGAAGACAGTCGCATTTGCGGGAACTGTGGCAACGGTCAGCGGGGCCCAGTTGGGAACCAGCTCGGCCGCCAGCTCGCGAGGCGGTTCACCGGGTTCGAAAACGACGGTGGTCTGGTAGGGGAGGTGGAGCGGTGCTGCGACCTCGACCATGTGCTTACCCGCCCCGAGTTCGATCTCGTAGGCCGGGGTCGTGCCCGCTGCCTCCCCATCGATGATGATCTCGGCGCCGTCCACCGGGCTCGAAATGATGGTCAGAAGACCTCCGAGGGGTTCGAAAACAAAGCCGACCACCGACGGTGTGTCGCTGTTCACCTCGAGAGTCTCCGAAAGGCTGCGGTAGCCCTCGACTTCGGCCGTCACGGTGTAGCTCCCTGGGCGGAGGAGGTAGCTGTCGCCGAACTTGGGCGTCAGCCAACTGCCACGAACATCGAGTTGCTCGGCCGTGGGGCTGGTCTCGATGCGGACCGCTCGCGCCGTGAGGACAAAAAAGGCGCCGGCAGCGAGCAGGACGACGGCAGCGATCATCAACAGCGAACGCGAACGGATGCGGAAACGGGAACGGGCTGGTGGCGACTGCCATCGCGGCTTGAAATCGGTGGGCGTGATCGCCCGACCCGAAACTGAGGTTTGTGGGGCCCCGGAGACGACCGCCCCACGAGGTTTCACCTCCCGAGAGGCTTTTTGTACCAGCACGAGACGAACGGCGTCGGAACTGATTTCGCACCGTAGACGATGGCTACCGACGCCGACCTCGTCGCGGTCGCCGAGCCAACGAGATGCGGCCAGGGGAATTCCGTTGCAGGTCACTGGCTCCGAAGTCGATCGATCCTCCGAGGGTTGAATAAAAAGTTCTCCCCCGTCATGGCCCAGGAACGCAACAGGGCCTTCTTCTGAGAGGCCGGGAAGGGCAAGATGGCAGGCAGCGCCGCCCAGACTCAGGGGCATGTCGTCCGAGGTGTAGACACGCCGCTCGGTGCCGATCTCGAATGAAAAAACGATACTCATAGGCTTTCCGTGCACCGTACGACGAGCGTTTCCGGCCGCGATCCGGGTACCACAACAAGCTGCAGGCGGACGTCGCGATACCCGCTGCGGCTGCCGACCACCGTGTATGTGCCGGGCTTGAGGCTGAGCTCACGCCGCGTGAAGGTTCCCAGGCGGCCAACCCGGTAGACCAGGACCTCGGTCGAGGCGTCGGACTCCAGCACTACCGCCACCGGCGTTGACGCGATCTTCAAAAGGGCCTCGAGGTGCGCAATCTGTCCCTCGAGACGTGGGCCGCTCGGCACCGTTTCCAGAGCCTCCTCCAAGCAGGAGGTGGCGTCATCGAAGACGGGCTCGGTCGAGAGACGGCCGGGGTTGGCGAGGTGGAATTCGAGCTTTTCGTCGAGGTTGGCCCGTATTTTCGCCCTTTTCGCGCCGTCAAGCGCCGGCGCGGACTCGGGATCGATTGCCAATACCGCCGAGTACATTTTCTCTGCCTCGTGCCAGCCCTCGTTCGCTTCGAATTCGCGCGCTCGACGGAGGCTGTCAGCGACCGATTCGCGGCGCTGACCGGCCCTCGCCCGGGCGAGACCGTCGGCGACCTCGGGCGCATCTGGTCGCAGCCGAGAGGCCCGTGCGAAGGCATCTTGCGCGGCCAGCCACTGACGGTTTTCGAGGGCCGCAAGGCCCATGGACATGGCCTCGATGTACTCCCGTTCCGCGGTCGACGGTTGGCGTCGCGGAGTATTTTGCACCCGGGCCGGGACCGAACGAGGGGTCTGGGTAGCTGTTGGCACGGGACTCGGTTCTGAGATGGTGGCGTCCGAAACCGGCGTTGTGTCCTCGTCGGTTGGAACCGGACTTTGGGGCGTCGCTACGGGTTGTTGGGCCTCAGTATCGATGGCAATCCTCGTCTGGCGTCCATCCTGCCAGCGCGGAAGAATGACGAACACGCCGATCAGCCCGAGGACCATAGCGGTCACGACGGCTGCCTGTACGGCTGTTCGAACGGGGCCTGGAGTTTGACGACCCCTGTTGGAGTCGGCTCCGAGATCAGAGGTGCTTGCTGCGGGTACTCGCGGCGGCGGCCGTAGCTTTGGTTTGTCGTTACCGTCACCCATCGCTCACCGCTGCTCCGGAGGTTCGATGGATGATCCAGCCTCCGGTCCGCTGTAAATGGTCGGCCCGCCGGGCAGGTTTGGATCCACCGGCAGTCCTGTTTCAGTGGCCCAGATCTCCCGCATCAGCTGCTGCCACTCCTGGTATTGGGTTTCCGCGGAGCCGGAGAGGCGCAGGGTCTGGCCGTGGACCTCGATCACGATCGGCTCGAGCTCGGTCTCCACCGAGGCCGCCAGCTCGCGGATTGCCTCGGCATGGATCTTGGCCTCTTTGGAGGTGGAGATGCCGGCGTGGATGGCGGCCATGCCGCCGATCATGGCGGCGTCGCGTGCGACGGAAGCGACCGGAGAACCGGGGTCTGCGAGGGCGGCGCCGAGGATCGCCAATCCGCCGAGAATTTGCTGTGTCAAGGCCTTGCGTTTGAGGGCCTTGTAGGCTTTTTCCTCTTCATAGGTGTACTTCCGCCAGCTCGCATAGGGTGCTTCCATTTTTGCGAAAAAGGCCGCGAAATTCTGATCGAGGGTGTCGATGAAGAGGTTTTCGCTCGCCCGAATGGCATCGACGCGCGCCATCATCGGGTCTCCGTGCGCCGGCAGGCGTTTGACCCTGATCCGCCCCTTTTTGTTGGTTGTCAGGTAGTCCTCGAAAGGTTCCGGCGCGAGATTAGCGGCGAACTTCAGCCTCGATACCTGTCGGATTTCCTGCAGCTCACCTGCGCGGAGCTTGCTCCTCGCGTCCAGGAGATCATTGGAGATCTCGTTGTAGATCGACTGGAAGGGGTCGCGCTCCGAAACCTCGCTCCCCAGATAGACAGCCTCATGGGCCTGGGCCCGGTAACGCCTCTCGAGCCAGACTTTTCCTCTCGCGTCGACCGCCCGGACGTCGAGGGCCATCTTCATTCCGGTGGAAAGCAGAATCGTGCCCGATACCCTGAGGTCGGTGGTGCCGTGCCCGGCTGGAAGGACCCGAACGGCGCCCCACTGGCCGGTGCTTTGCATGGTCTCCATGAGCTGGATTGCCTGAAACCTGGCCTCGGCCTTGCGAAGCTCCGGAAACACGTCGTCCGGCACCGGTTGGCCCTCCGGTGGGAGGCCGGGATCGAAGATCGTGACGCCGACGTCGAGGAGCTCCTCGACCGGAATCTCCTGGGCCGCCTGGATGGCCGGGGTCGAACGGTCCGAGGCCGACTGTGAGGCGCAGCCGAAACTGAAGAAAACAAGGGTCAGCGTCGACGTCACCAGAATCAGGCGGGCTCTCCGGCTTGAGGCGATCATCGCTATCCGTCCTTGCTCGAGCCGCCAAGCGACGACTTGTAGCGTCGATACTCATCCCACAGCTTCTCTCTCAGCTCGGGATCTTCCTCGGCCATGGCTGCCTCTCGAAGCTGGCGAGCGACGATGTCGTCGTCCGCACCGTCGCCGACGTCCGCCGGCGCCCGGCTCGATCCTTCTCCGCCCGGGCCCGATCCACCGACGGAGCCAGCGGAGTCCTCGCCCTCTTCCGTAGCTTCGCCCGAGCTGCCGCCGGATTCGGTTTCGCCAGATGGTGAAGACTCGCTTGTCTCACCGCCGCTCGAGCCACGCCCGGTGCCTGTTCCGACGCCGGTGGCACTGGATCCCGCTCGTTCGGCATCCGTGGTCTCTTCAGCCAGGCGCTCCATTTCTTCACGCATTCGCCGGTCGAACTCCTGGAGCGCGTCTTCGAGCTGTTGCTCGAGTGCCGCCGCCGCTTCGTTGCCCGTGGCCGGCGATCCGGCGGGCGGTTGGGTGCCGGAGTGCCCGCCGGAGTTGTCGGTCGAGCCGCCGCCCTGGCTACCGGCTGCCGTTTCTTGACCTCCAGAGGCCCCGCTGCCCCCCTCCTCGCTGTGCCCGGCTTCCGACCCTCCTTCAGAGCCCTGGCCACCGCCCTGTCCGCCCTCGCCGGCGCCGGACTGTCCACCACCGCCCCCCCCCTCGTTGCGCTCCTGGCCGACGGTGGCTGGGGGTTTCTTTTCTGGCGTCTCGGGTGGCGCCTGCGAGGTGCTCGGATCACTCGATGCACATCCCACCAGGAGGACCGCCAGGGCTGCCACCGAGAACATCAGCAACAATCGTTTCATGGTCTGCATAACATCGGCACTCTCAGTCAGTTTCTGCTCTCCATTTGCTGTGAACTCAGGGTTGATGGTGAGTCATTCCGAACTCTAACATGCACGGAGTGTGCCGGCATCGACGAAAGAGCTATTTGGTGGCCGTTGCGGACGGGAATCGACCTGCCCGCGTGCTGCAATTCGCGGTCGATTGAAGCCCCTCCACGACAGGGATTACCGTCCATGTTCGGGCCGAGGAGGTGGCGATGCAAGTATTCGTGCGTGGGATCCTAACTCTTGTTGCGACGTTTGCTGCGATTCCAGTCGTGGCCCGAAATGTTGGTTTCCTGGATACAGAGCGGGCGATCAAGACAGTCAAGGAAGGCCAAAGGCAACTTCAAATTCTCGAAGAATGGTCTACAGAGAGAAGTGATCAAATCGAAAAGATGCAGAGCCGTGTCGCAGAGCTCACCCAACAGCTCAACGCCCAGAGAACTGTTGCATCGGTTGACGCCATCAGGCAGCTCGAGAATCAGCTCTTGGTGGCACAACGGATTTGACGCGATATTCATGCTTGAATCGCAACCGCTGGTACATATCGCGAATTCTGCCGTCATCACGGACGCCGTGATCCAGCTCTACGACGAGCGCTATCCGGTCAACTAGTATTCGCTTCGGCCGCTATACTCGGCGGACGATGAATAGGATCGCGGTCACAGCAATTCTGCTGTCCTGGATTTCGGTGGGCGCGGCCGAAGGGCTGACGGTTGTCGAGCAAACAATCTCACCTTCGCTCGAAGCGGGATCTGAAACCTCGATTCCGATCGTCATAGTCAACGATGGTCCCTTGACATGGTCTTCGGCGGATGGCTTCGCAGTTTCGTACCACTGGATGGATACTGAAGGCGGGGTTGTTGTCTGGGATGGCCTTCGCTCCCCGCTGCCCGAGATCGTACCGCCTGGCTCCAGCATCGAGCTGGTGGCCTCCGTTGGGGCGCCACGAACGCCCGGGGACTACCTTTTGCGTTGGGATGTCGTCCAGGATGGAGTTCGATGGCTTTCGGAAGCCGATGACACAGAGCCTGAGACGGTTCTGGTGTCAGTATTTGCAGGTCGAGCCTTTACAGTTCTCAAAGCATCGGCCTCGCGGGTGATGATGGCCGGTTCGGCGTCGGTGGTGGAACTGGTCCTGCATAACGATGGCAGCAGGACCTGGCCCGCCAACGGGTTTGTTGCGGCCGCGTATCACTGGCTCGGCCGAGAGGGGAAAGGCATCCGCCCGAAAGGACAGGGTGTCTATTGGGAGGGACGGCGCACCTCCCTCCCCACTGCGGTTCGCAGCGGGGAGACGGTGGCCCTTGAAGTCGTTGTCGTGGCACCTGATCGACCGGGCCTCTGGCACCTGCAGTGGGATCTGGTGGAGGAGGGCGTCTGCTGGTTTTCTGAGCGCGCCCCGGAACCGCTGCCCACGTCCCGGGTGCTGGTGATTCCTGACCCCTTGGCGAATGGATTCTGGTGGTCGCTCCTGGTTCTCTGTGCGGGTGGCGTTGCGGTGTCGACGTGGCGATTTGGAGGCCTGCGGTCGCTGGTCGCTCTTTTCTCGATCGGAGATATCGGGTGGTGCGTGAGCGCGTTGTCGGTCAAACAGGCCATCGTGCTCTCGGAGTGTGATGCCGCCCTTTCGACGACCGGATGGATGTTGGCCGTGGGCGGTGCGTCAGTTCTCGTGCTTCTCACGCGGGTGTTGCCGGAGAGATTCCGAGGATGGGCATGTTGGGGCCTCGTGGCGGGCGCCACCCTCGTTCTGTGGGCGGATTCGATCTACCTTCGATTCTTCGGCGATCTGCCGGCGGCGACCGCCATTGCAGGCGTCGGCCAGCTTGGTCAGGTCAAGGCGAGTATCCGCGAACTCCTCGTGGCTGGTGACGCCTGGTTGTGGCTCGATCTCCTTCCTGGCGTGGTCCTCGTGTTAGTGGCTGATCGCTTGCGGCGGAGCTCCGGTCAGCGGCAGTTACGGGGAGTCGTCGCCGTCCTTTTGACACTGACCATCGTCGGAAGTTTGGCAGCTACATATCTCGCCCTGACACCGCCAAACCTCCTGATTCAGGTCTTCCACCGGGTGACTGTGGCCCAGAACGTAGGGGTGCTCAACCTCCACACCGTTGACGGTGTCCGTGCAGTTGCCAGGGGTGTGATTCATCGCGAGCTCGAACCTGAGCAGTTCGATGAGGTCGCGGCGTGGTTCCGCGAACGGGCGTCGCAGCGAGCGGGAGCTGGGATATCTTTTGCGGCTGCAGATGGTGCCAATCTTGTCATGGTGCAGGTGGAAAGCCTGCAGGCATTCGTGGTCGGCCTGGAGATCGGCGGCAGCGAAGTAACGCCGTTCCTCAATGGGTGGGCGGAAGAAGCGTTGTGGTTTTCAAACGTTACCGATCAGACCGGCCAGGGCCGATCCTCTGACAGTGAACTCGCAACCCAGGTTTCGCTCTTGCCGATGGCGGGAGGGGCTGCGGCCTTCAGGTATGCATCCAACGATTTCACTGGAATCGCCGAGGCACTTGGAGAACGTGGCTACCACACTCTTTCTGCGGTGCCCTACGAAGGCGCTTTTTGGAATCGTCGCCAGACTCATGCCGCGTACGGCTACCAGCGAAACCTCTTTGTTGAAGATTTTGAAGGGGGCGAGCAGGTTGGCTGGGGCCTTTCGGATCGTGACTTCCTGGAGCAGACCGCCCGCCGGCTGGCAACCAGCGCACAGCCGTTCGCGGCCTACCTTCTGACCCTCTCGCTGCACCATCCCTTCGACGGCTTTCCGGCCCACCTCGAGGAACTTGATGTCGGCATCTGGGATGGCACTCCGTTTGGCAATTTCCTCCACACCATGCGTTTCTTCGATTCATCTCTGGCAGCTTTCGTGGCCGCTCTTGAGCGTGAGGGGCTTGGCGAAAATACCGTGATTGCGATCTGGGGTGACCATGACGCCGGCTTTCCATGGCGAAATGAGATCGCGGTTGCTATGGGTGCGACGAACGACGCGGCGGGTTGGTACTTGAGCCAGGAGATCCCCCTGTTCATCAAGCTCCCGGGTGTTGATCCGTTGCGGGGCGAGCAGACCGCGCCCGCCGGCCACGCGGATGTCGCGCCGACCCTTCTCGCCCTGCTTGGGGTCGATCCAACCCCCTACGCATTTGTCGGTCGCAACCTCCTCGGTGAAGACGTGCGACGACCTGTAGTGGGGGAGTACGGATGTTGGCGCAACTCGACACACCTCTTCCTGCAGGGAGACGGTTCGTTGGACGACGGCGCCTGTATCGAATTGAGGACAATGGCACAGGTCCCTAACGCTGACTGTAGTCATGGATATGACGAGGCAAGGCGCACCGAGGAGATTTCTTCTCTGGTGCTCGAACACGATCTACAACAAGCGATACATGACGTGCTCGTCGGAGAGCCGAGGCGCGGGCGATGACCGATAAACCCATTCATGCGGAGGTTCGGCTTATCCGGGGAGCTCTTCGGGCTTTGCTCCTGTTTCGTCTGCCAAACCGGAAACTGGATGCGATAGCGACCGTAGGCGCGGCGCTGTTGGTTTTTGTCTCCCGATTCGCGTTCCTCGCAAACGGCCCCTGGGAGTGGGACGAAACTCTCTTCGCACGCGGAATTCTGAACTTTGACCTTGCGGCCCACTTCCCACATCCGCCCGGTTTTCCAGGCTGGCTTGCGATCGGCCACCTGCTGACACCCGTTGTGGGCGATCCGCTGCGCGCCCTGCAGATTGCATCCGCCGCCTTCGCGGTTGCTGCCCTGTGGGTTCTGGCGGCAATCGGGCGGCGGCTGGCGCCGCCCGCTATCGCGGTGGCTGCGGCGCTGGTCGTTTTGGCAGCCCCTGGGCCGTGGCTCTATTCGGTACGCGGTTTTTCCTCGACCGCCGCGTCGGTCCTTGCGCTCGGTGCTGTGGCTATTGCGGTCGGCGGCCTCCGAGGCCGGCGGATCACTACCTTCACGCTGCTCGTGACTGCGTCATTTCTGATTCGTCCGAATCTCCTTCCAGTGCTGGCTGCGTTGTGGCTCGGTGTGGTGTGGGTAGTTCGGCCAATCCGGCGGTTGGTGTCCGGGTTGGTGGCGGGAGGGGCCGCTATTGCGGTTTCGATTTTTTTGATGGCCCGGGCTGAGGGCGGCTGGAGTGCCTTTGTTGCACCGTTTCTGGCCCACTCGCAACGTCACTTTTCTCGTCTCGTCGGAAACCTCGGTGGCTACGGAGACCTGGGCCTTGTCAAGGGGCTGGGAGGGGTCCTGCCGGCGACCATTCTGCTCCTGACCGCGGCGATTGGAATCGTTGTCTGGGCGCGCCGGGTCGGGCGGCGAGGCGCGATTCTGTGGGCTCTGGTTTTGGTGGTTGCGGTGTCACAGCTCGTGTGGATGCAGAACCGAACGACCGGCCGCTACGCGGTTGGAGTACAGATGGCGCTTGCACCGTTGATCGCTGGAGCGGCGGCAACCTTGCCACCAGCAGCAGGTTGCGCGGGTCTTCTCCTCATGGTGGGATGGCTTGGCGCCGGGAGTGTGCCCCTGGTTGAAGAGCAACATACGACGAAGCTACCGGCGTGGCGGGCGGTGACCCGTGCCCGGGAAGAAGCGTTGAGCTCGGGACGGACTGTTGTAGTGGAGTCGGAGCTCCATCCATTTGCCTCCTATCTCTGGCACCTGCTTGAGTGGCGTGGCGAGCCCACACCGCCGCGAGTTCTTTCGCCATGGGACCCCGAGCCGTGGTCCGCGATCGAGGGAGCGTGGGTCGTCGCGACTGTTCACCGCCATTTCTATCCGGACGGAATACGCGGTCACGAACGCTATTGGGGTGGGGTTTCGGACGCACTCTATCCTTTGACCCAACAACGTTTTCTAGAGGCATGGTTGATCGAAGACCCAGCACTGCCGATCAGTGGTTGGTGGCCACGGGAGCAAACGCCGAATGGCCGCTGGTTCATTTGGGGCGCACCTGGGGCGGAGCTGGCAATTCCGCCGCTAGCAGCTGGAACCGAGATCGGGGTCGCGTTGCGTCCGGCTCCAGGTCCAGAACCGTTGATCGTAACGTTCGACGGCGAGGACGTGGCGACGATCGACGGCAGGTCCGACGATCAACGGCTATGGTTGCGGCTGCCACCTGCGGCCACGGGTAGGGTGTCGGACCTGGTGTTCAGAAGGCGGCAGGACTATTCACCTGGCGACGGCGACTCGAGACCGTTGGCGGTGCAGTTATTCGAAATCCGGGCGCCGAACCAGGGCTCTTCCTGGGCGAGCGCGATCAGTCACCCCTGGCAGAGGGAGGCGATGCGGATCGAGGTTGAGGGCGCTTACGACGCCGAGCATTTTCCCGGGGCGGGGGAAGGGGTGTGGCTGGGACCACGCGCGGTCCTGCGGCTGCCGGCGACGACTGGCCGACTCCATCTCAGAATGTGGGCGCCACGTCCAACCGCGGCGCGGACCGAGGTCCGAATTGCTGGACGCCACGCCGCCAGACCATTCGAAATTGGACCTTTTCCGGCTGACTACGGGCTTGATGTGCTGCCTGGCGATTCGGTTGATGGTCGCCTCGAGGTAGAAATCCTCTCCGACGTATACCGGCCGGCGGATGATGGAGCGGCCGACTCTCGCGAGCTCGGGGTCGTCATCTCTGACCTCGCTTTCGAGCTCCGACTACCCGGATCTTGACGTTCGGTTCTGCGCCCCCTAGGATGGTCGGGTCCCACCACGCTGCACCCGCAGTAAGGAGATTCTGATGAACCAAAAAGCCGACAAAATGAAGGCATTGGAGACCGCAATCGGCCAGATCGAACGCCAGTTCGGCAAAGGCTCGTTGATGCGAATGGGCGAAAAGCCAAGGATCCGGGTCAATGTGATTCCGTCAGGTTCGCTGACCCTCGACGCAGCGCTTGGCATCGGTGGCATACCGCGAGGTCGGGTGATTGAGATCTACGGGCCAGAGTCGTCGGGGAAAACCACCCTTGCTCTTCACATCATCGCCAACGCCCAAAAGGCAGGTGGGCTGGTGGCGTTCATTGACGCCGAGCACGCCCTTGATCCGGAGTATGCCGGCAATCTCGGCGTCAACCTCGACGACCTCTTGATCTCGCAACCGGATTTCGGCGAGCAGGCTCTGGAGATTGCCGAGACGCTCATCCGTTCGGGTTCGGTGGACGCCATCGTCATCGACTCGGTGGCCGCGTTGGTCCCCCGTTCGGAACTCGAGGGTGATATGGGAGACGCGCAGATGGGACTGCAGGCGCGGCTCATGTCACAGGCTTTGCGCAAACTCGCCGGCATCGTTTCCAAATCGAACACCAGCCTGATCTTCATCAATCAGGTGCGCGAGAAAATCGGCGTGATGTTCGGCAATCCGGAGACCACGACTGGCGGCCGGGCCCTCAAATTCTATTCGTCGGTGCGTATCGAAATCCGGCGAACCAGTTCGATCAAGCAGGGCGACCAGGTGATCGGAAACCGGACCAAGGCCAAAGTTGCAAAAAACAAAGTAGCCGCTCCCTTCAAGGTCGCCGAATTTGACATCCTATACGGAGAGGGTATCTCCTATACTGGGGAGCTGCTCGACCTCGGGGTCGAACACCGCCTCGTACAGAAATCCGGCTCCTGGTATTCCTACGGCGATACCCGCATCGGACAGGGGCGTGAAGCCGCGCGGCAATTCCTGAAAGACAATCCGGATGCGGCCGGCGAAATCGAACTCAAACTGCGGGAAGCCCTGGGCCTGCTTCCTGAGACCGCCGACGCAGCACCGGCAGTGCAGGCAGAGACCGAAAAAGCGGAAAAGGTCTAGTAAAGTCCCGTTCCGGTCGCCGACCGCTGCTACAATTTCACAGGGAGTATTGAATGAGAACGAGACTGCGTCGACTTTCTGGAATGGTATTCGCATTGATGATGGCCACGGCGGTGATCGCCAATGCACAGGATGAGGATAAGCCCGAACCGGCACCGAAGGCCATGCGTTTTGTTCAGCGTGCCCTCGCCTGGTATCCGAACTCGAACTATCAGCTTGTTTCGAACACCAGATTCCACACCCCCTCGGGCTCCTACCGCTTTGTCGAGATAGCGCGAACCTGTGCGAGCCAGCTCTTGACGGGTAAGCCGACCATGCTGGTCGATGAAAGCGCCAACACGATCTGGCTTGGAAGTGTCGGTGAACTTCCACCGTTCCAGTCAGCCGGTGCCGGGCCTGAGGCCCTGCGCGTTTTCCTGGCTAAATTCTTGCCTGAAGCCCTCAAGTCGAGTATGGGGATGAAGGTCCAGGTCGAGTGGGACGCCGGTCCGCGACGTCCTGGCGCCCTGATTCCCTTCTATCTGAACGTCGACAGCGGATATGGATCGTACCGGCGCCAGGCGGCGGTTACGGCCGACGGAAAATATCTGGTGATGGCTTCCGAAATGCCTCTCGACGAGGATCCGGTTGCCTATCGGAGGCGTCTGTTGGCGGAAAACGACGTCGTGGTGTGGGATACCAAAGCCGGCGACAGTACGGCCGTCGATATTGTTGAGTTCTCCGATCTCGAGTGTCCAGCTTGCAAGGGTAAGTGGCCCATTATCAACATGGTGTTGAAGAAGAATGCCGGTTTTGTGCGGCACGGGATGGTGAGCTACCCCCTGACCACGATCCACCCATGGGCGTTTCGTGCTGCCTGTGCTTCGTGGTGTGTGGCACTCCAGGATCCTCAGGCACTGATTCCGTTCAAGGAGACCTTTTACGACCTGCAACGGGAGATGGAGGTTGCCCTCGTTACCGGGACATCGGTTGATTTCATCGTTGGACGCGGGCTCGACGAGGGTGCGTTCCGGGAATGCTATTTACGTCCGCCGTCGATTGATGCCGTTCACCAGCAGTTGAACCTCGGCCAGGTCATGGGCGTTTCTGCGACCCCGACCTACTTTGTCAACGGGTGGAAGATCCAGGTGCCTGACGGCTCATGGTTCCCAGCGTTGGTCGAGCGCCTGATCAGGGGCGAAGAGCCTTAAGGCCTCGGCTTTGTGCAGCGGTATCTGGCGCGCTTGTCGGAGGTGCATGGCTCCCGATTCAGGGAGGTACATTTCTTCCGCGGAACGGCACATCAGCGAAGCGTGGCGTGCCTGGCATCCTCTCGGGGAGCGCTTGGAGAGAAAGTCGCGTACAGGTCTCTGGCGCGTTGATTGTACTCGGTTGCGGCGGCGATTTGGTTACTTCTGACGGAGTTTCGGACAAGTTCCCCACGACCGGACTGTGGAGGCCGTGGTGGAAAAAACGGAGTTCGCGGTGATCAAGCAGGCGCCTCGTGACCCTGGTGATTCCCGCCATCGGAACTGGTGGAAACTGTGCTTCGCCCTCCTGGCGATTGCCGCGGGCATGGCTGTGGCCTGGCGTTTGGGCCTTTTCGAAATGCTCACTGTCGACAACATCGATCGACTCAACGCCTGGTTCGACGGTCTTGGGTGGTGGGCGCCGGTGGTCTTTGTCCTGCTGTGGATCGCTGCCAGTGTCTTCTTTCTGCCGGGGTTGGCAATCACCATCGCCGGCGGTCTGGTCTTCGGCGCAGTGTGGGGCGCGGTATGGACGACGGTGGGCGCCAATCTGGGCGCGATTGCCGCCTTTCTGGTCGGACGCTATGCCGCCCGTGGCATGGTCGAAAGAATGGTGGAAAAGAACCAGGCCCTCAAAAAGATCGACGAGGGCGTCAAGCGTCAGGGATGGCGGATGCTGATGGTGACCCGACTGGTGCCGATTTTTCCGTTCAACGTCCAGAACTACGTCTACGGACTGACCGACATCCCACTCAGGACCTATGTACTGGTGACGTTGCCCTGCATGCTGCCGGCGACCATTGCCTACAATTTCGCCGCCGGCGCGGTGCGTACAGGAAATTTCGGGAAGACTCTCTGGAATCTCGGCATTGCCGCAGTGTTGTTTGTGCTGCTGTCAATGATCCCTGGGTGGGTGCGCAAGCGATACCACACCGATGAGATCTCAGACGGGCGTTGAGGGCAGAAGTTACGCTTTCGTAACGAAATATCGTCGAATCGGAGGTTGAAGGTCTGCGACGTGTTCTCGTTTGCTCAAGCGGTGCTCGAATATGGGCTTCGATCTTCTGTGCTACCCAAGTTTGAGTTAGGCCCGAAAGTGCTTCTTGGCAACCAGATCGATTGAAATCCGACTAGTTCGCTAGGGAATAAATATTGCGAATTGTGCACCGGGATGGTGCGCGTAAAAGCAATTCAGTGGCCGGCAGTCGTCGGATTCCGATCACCGGGCCGGCTATTTCAATATTTGAAAATGGTTATATAATCTCGTTTTGAGGAGTGCTATTGATGACTACTCTCGTTTACGTCATCGCGTATCTGGGCATCGTGTTCTTCCTGATCGCGGTTGCAGCCCGATTCGTGTTCTGGTCCAAGATGCCGATGCATCTCAGATGGGAGCTCTACCCGGTAGCTCATGAGGGAGGAGGGCGCGCCGCATACGGTGGTTCCTACCTCGAGGAGAGCGATTGGTGGAAGAAGAAGCGCGAGGTGTCTCTCCTTGGCGAGCTCAAGGTGATGGTTCCGGAAATTCTCTTCCTGGTTGCCCTCAGGGAGCACAACCGCAAGCTCTGGACGTGGTCGTTCCCATTTCACTTCGGGCTCTACCTGGTCGCCGCAACGACCATCCTGCTTCTTGTCGGGGGTGTCGCCGGCGCACTGCTGCCCGCGAACGTGGTCGCACCGATCAACACCGTGATTGGTCTCCTGGCCCCGTGGCTCGGTGGAGCCGGGTTGGTGCTCGGCATCGTCGGCGCGTTAGGGCTTTTCGCCCGCCGGCGCGGCCGTGCCCTGAGGGACTACACGGCGCCCGCCGATCTCTTCAATCTCGTATTTTTCATCGTCGCCTTCGGAATCGCGCTGGTGACCTTTTTCGGCTATGACCGGGACTTTTCGCTGGTCTCCGCCTTTGTCGCCAACCTCGCGACTTTCAACTTGGCGCCGTTGGGCAGTGGTACGGGAGCGCTGTTACTCATGTTATCGGTCGTACTCCTGTCACTGCTGACGGCCTACATTCCAACCACCCACATGTCGCACTTCGTGGGCAAGTACTTTGCCTATCACTCGATTCGCTGGAAGGATGATCCCAATCTGCAAGGCGGCAGCGAAGAGAAGGTCATCGAAGAGCTGCTCAGTCGACCGATTTCCTGGTCCGCAAAACACATCGGGGGCGACGGTAAAAAGACCTGGCTCGAGGCAGCGACGGAAGAGCCGGAGGTAGAGGACAAATGAAACAACCAGACAGCGTCAAAGACATCGCCAAGAACCCCGGTCAACCGTTGGCTCGCATCGACCCGCTCGAGCAGATTCCGCTGCCGCCACCGTTCGACAAGCTCGACGAGGAACCGCCTTATGCCCAGCTGAGCGATGCGGCGCGCGAAAAATACGTTGTGCTCGACGACACGATCGCCGTCAACATTCCCAAACCGCAATCGAAGGAAGAGGAGGACCGCCTCGTAAATGGTTTCCTGGCGGGTCTTGAAAAGTGCATGAGCACCGAGGACAACTGGGCCTTCCTGCAGCCCTTCGAGATGTCGATGGAGCACTGCGCCCACTGTCAGACGTGTTCCGACGCCTGTCCCATTTACGAGGAGAGCGGCGAGAACGAACTCTATCGGCCGATCTACCGCTCCGAGATCCTGCGCCGGATCTACTTCAAGTATGTCAAGAAAGAATCAACCAAGGTCCACGGCGACATCGACCTCAACTGGGAGGTCGTGGCGCGGCTGATCGAGCTCTCCTACCGCTGTAACGTGTGTCGGCGCTGTGCCCAGACCTGCCCGATCGGCGTCGACAATGCGCTGCTGTCGCGCGAGATCCGCAAGATCGCCTCGATGGAGATGGGGATCGTGCCCAAGGAGCTCCACACCGACGGTTCGGTCCTGCAGCTCGAGGTTGGTTCCTCCACTGGTATGACGCCGATGATCGTCAAGGACAACATCGAGTTCATCGACGAGGACACGGCCGAGCGCACCGGGATCGAGATCGAGACCCCGTGGGACAAGGAGGGCGCCGATATCCTCCTGATCCACAACGCCGGCGAGATCATGGCGTGGCCGGAGAACCCGGGCGCTTTCGCAACGGTTTTTGAGGCGGCCGGACTCAGCTGGACGATGTCTTCGGAGGCCGTCGCCTATGACGGCATCAACTACGGCGTCTGGTACGACGATGTCCAGTTTGCCCGCGTCGCGGTCAAACACGCGGCCGCGGCCAAGAAACTCGGGGTCAAGAAGATTGTACTCGGCGAGTGCGGTCACGCCCACAAGGCCTTGACGGTCATCGCCGACAAGATCCTCACCGGCGACCTCAACATCCCGCGCGAAAGCTCGATGGTGACCCTGCGCGATATCATCCGCTCGGGCAAGCTCAAGCTCGACCCCAGCCGCAACGACTTCCCAGTCACTCTCCACGATCCCTGCAACCTCGTGCGCTTGATGGGCATCGTGTCACCCCAGCGCGAAATCCTCGAAGCGGTGCTGCCTCCGGGCCGCTTCCGCGAGATGACGCCGCACGGGGTCGAGAACTACTGTTGCGGGGGCGGTTCGGGCTTCGCGATCATGTCGGGCCACAACTTCCAGGATTGGCGCCATCGCTTGACCGGGCGCAAGAAGTTCCGCCAGATCCTCGACGCCTTTTCCGACGAGGAAATGACCAAGGACAATCCCAAGTATCTGTGTGCGCCGTGCTCCAACTGCAAGGGCCAGATCCGCGACATCATCGCCTACTACGATGCGTGGGAAAAGGCCGGTATCTACTACGGTGGTCTCGTCGAGCTGATCGTCAACGCGATGGTCGACACCGAACCCGGTTTCATCGATTGGGAGTGGCACTAGTCTAGAATTCGGAATTAGGAATTCGGAATTAGGAATTCCAGCCCAACCAGGTTTCAATAGACCGCCCGCAATAGCGGGCGGTTTTTCTTGTCCACCGCGGGTTGATCGTCGAGAATGAAAACATCAAAGGAAACCTCGGAACGATGTGATCGTGGTTTATCGAAGCACAACCCTCGTTTTCCTCTGCGTGTTGGTAGCCGTCAGCGGACCCCTGCCCTCGATCGCAGATGGCCAACAGCCGGCCGCCGAAACAAAGGCGGACTTCACGCAGTGGCTTCAGAAAAAGTCATACGAGCGGTGTGACTATGAAAAGGACGGAGAGCTCCAAACCCACCAGCTGATTCAGTTTGGCGTGCTGGCGCCGCGAGAAGCCGGCTGTGTCCTCCCGGTTCGAGTCATTTCCTTCGATGGGGGCGATCGTACGGACGTCAAAGGAGACACCGAACTGTCACTCTATGTGGAATGCTCGAACCCTCATCTGGTGGCCAACATCCTGAAGTTTGTGGGCGACTCCGAAAGAGAGAATCTAGAGGCGAAGGTCATTGGTGACGAGCTGGCCTACCCGGAGATACCCCTGGAGGGGATGAGCCTTCCGGATCTCCACTACACCGCAAGGGTGAAACGAGGGTTCTTTGCCGTCCTCGGTACGAAAGCCACCGTGTTGGTGACCGACCGGGTCGTCAGAATCCCGCATTCACCTGGTCCCGACCAGTCTGAATCCCATACTTACGAACTCCACAGCGAAATCGTCGTCAAGATGTCATTGATGGGTCTTCACGTGAAGAGAACGAGATTTTCGTCGCACCTGGTCATTGACCCGATCGGCGGGCCGGTCGAGGAAATCCTCGAGCACGACGACGGAGGACGAACCGCTATTCGTGCGGTTGCCGAATCGGAGCCCTCGATGCCGGATGACTGATTCTATTCTTGATTCGGGCAAACAAACAGCTTCATGCCGGACCGCAGCGATGACGCATGGCTGCTTATGCCGCTCATTTTATTCTTCCGGGCAGCCAGAAAACGAACGGCGTTCCCAACAACCCCAGGGCGGCGCAGGCGAGGAAGGCCGAGCGCATTCCCATCCGGTCGGCGAAGCCACCTACCACGACCACGATCAGGGCCCGCACAACGAAGTTGAGGGCCATGTAGATGCCGTTCGCCAATGCGCGATTTTCGGGGGCGCTCTCCTGAACGGACGCCATGATGACCGGGGTCGCCATGAGACCGGCGAACCCGAGCGGAAGGAGGAGGGGCAGCCTCCACCAGCCTGTCGTGTAGACAAGGACAAACATCAGGACAGGCGTCAAGAGGAGTGAGACTGCGAGCACCCTCCGTCGGCCCAAAACGTCACTTGCGGAACCGCCGACCAGGGCGCCGATTACGCCACCCGCTTCGAGGACGGACAGGGAGGCTCCGGCGAACCACAGGCTGGCACCCTCCTCGCGCAGAAAGACCGGAAGATAGGTGGCGAAGGCTGCCATCGTGAACGATCGAAAGATCATGACACCGGAAAGAGGAAGCAGCAGGTTTCGCATGGAACGCACGGCCTGGGAGAAGTTGTTCGCCTCCGCCTGACCCTTGCGTATTTGCGACGTGCCGCGCACACCGAAATAGAGCAGCGCCGAGGCCCCCACACCGCCGACCATGAGCCATGGCATTCCGTTGAGACCGAGGACAGCGATCGCACTCACCAGGATGATCGGTCCGAGGGTGCGACCGAGCTCCCCTCCCACCATCCAGAAGCCCATGCCAAACCCCAGGCGATTCCTGGTGAGCCGGCCCGCGATCACTGGTGCAAGCGAATGCAGAACGGCGGAGGAGACTCCGGCTGTTACCAGAAGCAGAGCGATCACCGCGTAGTTCGGGGCGACCCCCAGCAGGCTCATACAGGCCGCGGTCACGGCCGGGGTCAGAACAACAATGACGCGCAAATCGAAACGGTCCCCCAGGTGACCTATGAATGGTTGGAGGAGAGATGGGCCCTGGAGGAAGACGGTGAGCAGACCGGCCTCCGCCTTTGCGAGGGCGAGCCTTTCGATGAACACGGGCAGCAGGGGAGGCAGGAAGGCACTGTAAGTATCATGCGCCGCGTGGGCTGCGGAGATGGTGACGACCTTGGAGGTCTGCTGGGCTTGCGACGGGTCTGATCTGAGTTCACTCACGCGACCGCTACCGTAGCACTTGCTGCACAATTCGGTCTTCCCAGGACCTCTCACGATGCCGAGTTCCCGCGAACTGGATCGCCTCTTGACATTCGCTAGTAATGAGCATATGTTCGTAATTGGGAGGCAACGTGGCGCGACCAGAGAAGATCAGGCGAGTCGGATGCGAGGCCGGAGGCAGGGCGTTCAAGCCTGTCGGCCGTCCGGTCGACGGCCTCGAAATCGAAGAGCTGCGACTGGATGAGTTCGAGGCTCTGCGGCTCGCCGACCTCGAGGGGCTCTACCAGGAAGCTGCCGCGGAACGGATGGGCGTTTCCCGGCCGACCTTTGCCCGCATCCTCGCCCGCGCCAGGTTGGCCGTCGCAAGGGCGTTGATCGAGGAGCGCGTGCTGGTGGTCGGCGAGGGGCCGGTGGTAGCGGCTTCAGACGAGCCTCTCCCCTGTGCGGTCCACGACGGTGGGCGCAGGCGAGGACAGGGTTGCCGGTGCCGCCACCAGCAGGGTGGTAGCGGACGCGGGCGAGGCCCGCACTAAAGACTTGAACACAAGGAGGAGATGACGAATGAAAATCGCGATTCCAGTACACCAGGGTAGGTTCAGCGAGCATTTCGGCGGCGCCGAGGAGTTCGCATTTTACAGCGTGGACGAGGGGAACCGCACGCTCGGAGAGCGGTTGCTCGGCGCTCCACCAGAGCACGGACGGGGGATTTTCCCCATGTGGTTGCGCAATCAGGGCGCGACCGTCGTTCTGGCCGGAGGCATGGGCCCGCGCGCCGCCGGCATCCTTGCCCAGCACGGCATCGAGGTGGTGACCGGTATCCGGGGAGAGGATCCCGATGCCGTCGCCCGGGGCTACCTCGACGGCACCCTCGACGCTTCCGGGGAGGTATGCCACGAACACAACTATCACGATTGTGGCCACGATCACGGAGCGCAAGGCCGCGGTGGATGTCACGACGATTGAGAGGGCGCGAAACACGCGCTCATCTCGAAGGAGGCTGATCATGCAGAAACGAGGCAAGGGCCAGGGACGAGGTCAGGGAATGCAGGCGGGCCGGGGAACCGGCCAGGGAAGCGGACGTGGCGGCAGTGGAGAAGGCGGCGGGATGGGTGGTGGTGGATTTTGTGTCTGTCCCAAATGCGGACAACGGGTTCCGCACCAACCCGGCGCACCGTGTCTCAAGCAGCGTTGCCCGACCTGTGGAGTGGCGACGGTGCGGGAGGGCTCGTCCCATCACCAGGAGATCGAAAGCCGCCGCACCAAGAACGATGAGGCGCGCTGAAAGGAGGGTATGACCATGCCAGGAGGAGATCGATCTGGACCGATGGGAGGAGGATCGATGACCGGTGGCGGCTTCGGCTACTGCGGCGGGGCCTCGTACCCGCGGGGTTTTTCGCGGAGTAGCTTCGGGGGTTGGCAAGGCGGCATCGGCCGCGGGGGTGGTCGCGGCTGGCGAAACCGCTTTTGGGCCACGGGACGAACGGGTTGGCAGCGGGCTGTTGACTGGGAGGATCCGATTCGGAGGCAGGACGTCGCCGCCGAGCGAAGGGATCTCCAGCAGGAAACCGCTGCGCTCGAAACCGAGCTGCAACGCCTCAGGGCGCGCATCGAGGAGCTCGAAACGTCGGGCTCGGACTAGCCAGAAAAAGCTGCAGCGCGATGGCGATCTGAGGAAGGAATCGTTATCCGCTTTCAGGTCGCCACGTCCTGTCGCTGCAGCACAAAGCTTTCAGGCTCGCACTCGATGTGCCGCTCTTACTCGTTTGGCTTCCACTCCTTCCAGACGTTGCCAACCAACGCCGGACCTGGTTTGAGCACCGGGTCTCCGGGCATCCATCCGGCAGGAGTTGCCTCGGCGCCGCCGCTGGCGCGGACCACCTGGAATGCCTGCACCTGACGAATTGATTCGGCGATGCGGCGTCCAACCGGGGGTGTCAACACCTCCATCGCCTGGATGATGCCGTCCGGATCGATGATGAAACGACCGCGCAGCTCGATCCCCTGTGTTTCGTCGTAGACGCCATACGCTCTGCCGATGTTCCCCGCCTGGTCCGAGAGCATGTGGAACGGAATTCCGCCTTCGACCATTTTCGAAAGCTCATGGTCGTTCCACATCTTGTGGACGAAATGGCTGTCGACACTGACCGAGAACACTTCAACACCGAGGTTCTGAAGCTCCTGATACTTGTCGGCGACCGCCGACACTTCGGTGGCTCAAACGAAGGTGAAGTCGCCCGGGTAGAAGCAGAGCAAGATCCACTTTCCGAAGTAATCGGAAAGCTGCACGTTGGCGAAGCTGCCGTTGAAATAGGCGGGCGAATTGAAATCGGGGGCTTTTTGCCCGACGCGTGCTGTCATGAATTCCTCCTTGGGCGGTTCTGTATTCGTGGGCACATGTTGGGGTTCGGCCTCTGGTTCTCCGAGAACCGCCCCGGTCACTCGTGCGCATCCTTCGGGTTGGTCTGCCATTGGACCTCCTTGTCGCATTCAAGATAAGGCGTTTCCGTTCTTTGATCAATTAAAATATTGAAAATAAATAATTTGCGCAATTGTTCACACAAAAAACATCACAGGCCGAAGAAATCGGAATGCCTCTCCGAGCCAGCCACCTCAGTCGTAGTCTCTTCGCCTCGCCTTGTCGGTCAGGGTCCACCGGATCTTTTCCTTCCAAACCGGTGAACTCCAGGTCCCGAGCTTCAGATGCGTCTCGTAATAGTTCTGGGGAATTGGATGGGTTCCGAGCACCACCTCGATGCCGTACTTTTCCTCGATGAAGTGCTTGAAGTCGTCGATAAAGGGACATGGAGGATAGCCGACCAGGAGACCGGTGGCGAGGTGAATCACCTCGACCCCGTTCTTCTTCATTTCAGCCGGTGCGTACTCGACGTTTCCGCCCGGACAGCCGTCGCAGGTGGTGTATCCCACGAGCTCGACTTCCTCGCCCTCGTACCGGCTGAAGGCACCCTGCCGCTCCTTGAGTGCGCGAAGACACTTCCCCCCGGCGCACGTCCGCCAGCGGTCGCAGATGATGATGCCGATTTTTTTCATTCTGGGCACTCCTCTTCTCTGGGCTCGCCAGGGTCGAACTTTCCCTCGACCGCAGCGCGGTGGTGGGGGCTTCCCTCTCGAACCATCGGCGTCCCGCACATCGGACACCGTTCCTCCAGACAGGGGGCACCTGGGCGGTGGGCGACCGTGGCGCCGCACCTGGGGCAGGCGCAACAGCCCCGCGGGCCCATGCCAAATCCCTCTGGGCGGATCATTGTGACTCCGCGATTGCCAGGCTGATCATTCGTATGCTCTCCAGTCCCGTCTCAGATCACCGCGTCAAGGACTTCGGGGACAAATTTTACGAGCCGTTCAATGGCGTCGAGCGGGATGCCCGCATAGCCGAAACGGATACAGCCAGGGGCTCCGAAGGCGCTGCCGGGGATGGCGCTGAAGCGCCCCATGTCGATGGCCGCGTCGATGACGGCCTCATCGTCTTCCATGCCTTCCGGGAGGCGTGCGAGAAGGGCGATGCCTCCCGGAGGCAACCCGCCGTGTCGCGATTCGATCGTGAAGCCGGCCGAGAGCAACATTTCGACCATGGCGTCACGACGGCTCCGAAGCTCTTCCTTGATGATGGAGAGAGTCGTAGGCGACCTCCCAGCTTCAAGATCGGCAACGTCGGCCGCCAACATCTCCATCGCCAAGCGCTGCCCGAGAACGTTGGGCGAAGACGAGGTAGATCGGATCAGACGCGGCATCCACTCACCGGCGAAGGTCGGGTCGGCGCTGAGAATGTAGCCGGTGCGGGCACCTGGAATCAGGTACTCCTTGGATGCGGCGCCGACGACCAGCGTGCGTTCGGGTGCAAACTCGAGCAGGGTCCGCGGCGTGTCGTCGTAGCGGATCCAGTTGTAGACCTCGTCTGATACCAGGACGAGATCACGCTCTCGAGCGAGATCCGCGAGCGCCGCCAGATCTTCATCGGAGAGGACGTCACCGGTCGGGTTTGCCGGGAAGTTGACGAGCAGGGTCCGAATTTCCGATGCCTCGATTGCGGCGGAAAGACCGTTTATGTCGAGGCTGCCGTCGGGCGCAAAAAAGTCGAGCGTGACGGCCTCGCCACCCGCGTGCGCGATGATGTTGCGGTAATTTCCCCAGCAGAACCGCTGAACCCCGATGGTGCGGTCAGGCGCCAGCAACCGCATGAGGATCGCGATGCCCTCGGTGGCCCCAGACACGATCGCCACGTGCTCGGCATCGAGGCCTTCCTTGGGCAGGCCGTCACGTCCGTGCAGGCCGTAGGCCAGGGTCCAAAACCGCGCGACGAGGCGACGCAGTTCGGGCAGTCCCGAGGACGGACCGTAATAAACCTCGCGATCCGGTATCACGCCGACCACTTGCCCTTGGTCGCCGCGGACAAACCCAGGGTTCTCTGCAGCGGCCGCCTTGGCCCTGGTGGCGATCTGAGGAATCACCGGGGCCGAGGTCACGGTGTGCCGCATCGCCTGCGGCATGGCTTCCCAGGCGAACCTGAGGATCGGTTGGGTTGCGTCCTGTACCGGTGCTGTGCTCATGGTCCCTCCTCGTGCCCTCCGTTTGCAGGCGACAGCCGGCAGGGCGCTTCTCTGAGTCGTTCAATCACTCGAAGTAGTTGATTTTGCAGCCACATCCGTCCCACATCCGTTCGTAGCTGGCAAGCCGGTCATTGACAAAATCGTTGGCGCCCTCGATCGAGGGCATCCGACGGGCGAGGGCGTTGCCGTCCGGTGTCTCCTCCTGGACAAGGATCACGCCGTCGACAGAAAGAATGCGGATCCAGCCGGCAACACAGGTGTTGTCCTGGCGAAGAACCTCGGCCGTTTCGAGAAGGCCGATGAGGATTTCGCGATCGACTGGAATCGGGGCCTGGGTCTGGAGCTTCGTGACCAACTCGTGACCACTCATGGCGTCCTCCTGTTGCGGCCCATTGCAGCCGCCTCGGTCGCACTGTCACCGACCACGATTGCGCCGGGAACTCGGGACATCGACTCCTTTTCAAACGGCCGCACCGAATTCGCGCAGGACCGCTTCGGCTGCACGACGACCGGCATGAGTTGCATCGAAGATCTGACCGGGTTTGGAGGCGTCACCGATCACCGTCACCGGCAGCCCCGCAGCACGCAACCCTTTCGAGAGGGGGTCGTACGAAGAATGACCGATGGCCACCAGCACAGAATCAAAGCGGCCGATGGACCTCTCGTGACCCTCGTCCACATCATCGACGATCGCCTCGTCGCCGTTCATACGCACGAGCCGCGTTTTCGTATGAATTGTCACGGGCAGCTTCTGCAGGCGCTTCCGGGTCATCTTTCGCGTGATGGCCTCCATGTCTCGGGCCGTTTCATCGAGCAGCTCGACCACGATCACCTCGTGGTCCGCCTGGCCGAGGTGTTCGGCCATCTCGATACCAACCAGACCGCCACCGAGAATGAGCACCTTGCGGCCGACTTGGCGTTCGCCCCTGAGGACCTGTTCTGCGGTCAACGGATCATCGAGGCCGGGGATTGGGGGAATGAAAGGGCTCGAGCCGGTGGCAACAATCGTGTGGTCTGGCTTGAGATCGGTGATCGTATCGATGGTGGCCTCGATGCCGGTCCGGACCTCGACGCCGATGCGTTCGACAAGGCTGACCAGCGATTGCAGCGGTCTGGCCATCGCGTCCTTGCCGGTCGTGAGTGGTGCGAGTGAAAACTGGCCGCCGAGAGAACCGCGGCGCTCGAACAGCGTCACCTGGGCGCCGGCGCTGTAGCCGGTGAGCGCCGCTTCCATACCGGCCGGGCCGCCGCCTACGACGACCAGTCGCAGATCCACGGCTGTGGCGGGTGGCGCCACCTCGAATTCCCGGCCAATCTCCGGGTTGACGATACAGCCGATGGGTCCGCCACTCTTGACCTTTGCCAGACACCCCTGGAGGCAGGCTCCGCAGGAGATGATGTCCTCCTCGCGCCCCTCTCGCATCTTTTGTGGGAGATCCGGATCGGCGACCAATGGGCGGCCGAGGGCGATGACGTCGGCCATGCTGGTGTCCAGGACTTCACGAATGCGCTCCGGTTCGCCGAGTTTTCCGGCGGCGATGACCGGGATGGACACCGAGATGCGAATTCGAGCCGCCAGGCTTTCGTTGATGCCCGGCGGAAGGGCCATATGTTGGTAGTACCAGGGAGGGCTGTCACAGGCCGAACCGGTCACGACGTGCACGGCGTGGACGCCCCACATCTCGAGACGCTCCGCCAGCTCGACGGCGTCGTCGATACCCAAGCCTCCGTCGACCTTTTCGTCGGCTGACAGCCGCGCGGTGAACGCCATTTCGTCGCCGATGGCGCTGCCGACAGCGGTCACAACCTCGTGAACAAATCGCCAGCGATTTTCCCCAGCGGGACCATAGTCATCGTCGCGCAAGTTCGTTCTTCGCGACAGGAACTGCGCCGGAAGGTAGCCAAGTCCGAGCTGTAGCTCGACGCCGTCGAATCCGGCCTCTCGTACCCGGTGTGCGGCATTACGGTAGGCTTCGAGGACCATACCGATTCTCTCCGTGGACATGGGCTCCGGCGTGGCGCCACTGGAGGGGCAGGTCACCGCCGAGGGCGCTTCGGGCGCTCCGCCGATCACCTTCGGGTTGGCGGCTCGCCCGGCGTGGTTGAGGTGGGCGAAGGCCAGCGAACCACTCTCTTGAATCGCGTTGACGACTCGACGCAAGCCCCAGATCGTCACGTCACGGTGGGCGGCGAGCTGCCGTGGGTGCTCCCGACCTGCGGGATCCACGAAGAGAGGCTCGACGATGATCATCCCCGCCCCGCCTTCGGCCCGCCGCCGGTAGTAGGCTACGTGCCGCGCACAGACGAGACCATCCGGTCCGCCGAGCGCGGTCTTGACCGGCGCCATCGCGAGGCGAGAACGCATCTTGACAGGGCCTATCTGGATCGGCGTAAACGGTGTAACGGTCATAGGTGCCCCCCGATAGTCGCCGCCCGGGCCATACCCTCGGCAGCATGTCCTCCACGTCGAACAAAGTGCTCCCCGAGGCGTTGAGGTGTCCCGAGGTCGGTCCACCCACAGGGCGGCACCGGACAGACCCAGAGCTCATCAGCCGCGCCTTCCAGAACGTCCCTCGAGAAATCCAGCGAAGGAATTGAGCGATACAGATTGGTGAGGTCGTATTTCGGCCAGGTTTCTTCGGTGCTTCTCGCTATCGTCCGCTCGAACGGCTGCCATAGCTGCGGGACCTTTTTATGGAAAAGGGCCAACAGACATCGAGTGTCGGCGACGATGATGAAGGTGTTCAAGAGGCCCCCATGCTCCCAGAGCGATGCCGCGGTGTAAGCATCGGGTTTCTCCCGAAACGACTCGACATGATGAGGGCAGTTCACGGGACCCGGGCACGGGACAATCCAGCCGTACTCCTCCTCGGGGCTGTCCGGTTGGACCCCCAGCAGCACGACCGGCGCCTCCGATCGATCGACAGCCGACACCGCGTTGCTCAGGCTGTCGTTCAGAGTTTCCTCGGACTCGACGTAGTGATCCGACGGCAGGATTACTACTGTTGCGCTGCGGTCATGCTGCGCGATCCACAGCGCGGGCAGGAGGATCCCGGCAGCGGTTCCGCGATTTTCCGGTTGGACGATGATGTTGTCTGAAGGGCTTCCCTTCAGCTCGTGTTTCCACCAATGTTCGTGCTGTGCTGCGACGACGGTCACGATCTGTTCGGGCGGTGCGATCTTCCCGGCCCTCCGGAGGGTCGCGCCCAGTAGGGTCGTGTCGCCATCGGGTGAGGTGAACTGCTTCGGTGCGCGGCGGCCCCATCTGTCGCGTGTGAGAGTTCGCACGCGACTGCCCTCACCTGCGGCTAGTACAAGGACCCAAGGTGATTTTCGACTGGACATCATCTCATCATCGCGCAACCAGCCTCTGCTTCGACGCGGCATGATCCTCGACGTGGGCGTCGATGGCGAGAATTGGCTCGATGGCCCTGGCGAAAGCCTCCGCCGTCGGGCTGGTGGCCGGCTCGGCCGCAAAGGGTTTTCCCGAATCACCGCAATCCACGATCTTCGGGTCGATGGGGATGCTGCCGAGAAACCGCACCCCTGCCGTCTCGGCCAGCTTCCTGCCGCCTCCGGTTTTGAAGAGCTCGATGATGTGGCCGCAGGCCGGGCAGGCCAGGCCACTCATGTTTTCGAGGATCCCCAGGATCGGGAGTTGAATTTCGTTGCAGAATCTTACCGAACGCCGGACGTCAGCCACCGCAAGATCCTGCGGTGTCGTAACCAACACGGCCGAGACTCTCGGGCGCACCAGCTCCGCGACGGCGAGCGGTTCGTCGCCGGTGCCGGGTGGGGCATCGATGACGAGGAAATCGAGCTCCCCCCAGTCAACCTGCTGCAGGAACTGTCGAATCAAGTGGTATTTCCGGGGACCTCGCCAGACGACCGGCGTGTCTTCGTTGGGCAGAAGGAAACCTATCGACATCACCTTGACGCCCGTTGCTGACGTGACGGGACGGAGGGCCTCGTCGTCGCCCACGGCCGGTAGCCCCTCCAGGCCCATGAGCTTGGGAATGCTCGGTCCGTGGATGTCGACGTCCAGCAACCCCACGGTTTTGCCGGCGCGCGCGAGAGCGGTCGCGAGGTTGGTGGCTACAGTGCTCTTGCCGACTCCGCCTTTGCCGGAAAGAACGAGGAGCTTGTGGCCAATCTGTTCCATCCGATCGCGGAGCATCTGGTCTGCGAGGTCCCGCTCAGAATGCTCTTTGACGGGGAGCGCGGCACTTGGTTCTTTTCCCATCCGTTCATGCCTCCGAAACGTAGAGTTCCTCTTCGTCGAACGCTTTCTGCAAATTCCCCCAGATCTCGGTGATGTCCGCGGCCGCTCCATTTCTCGAGTGCTCGACCACGGACAGACCCTGGATCTGAGCCTCGGTGACAGCGGGGTCGTAGCGGATGCGGCCGAGGAGCCCCGCCCCCAGTTTCTGCGCGTGCAGCTCGGCCCGCCGGGCGATTTCTTCGTTCACGTCGTACCTGTTGACGACGATCATCGTGGGGATTCTGAAGTGTTTGGTCAGGCGGATGACCCGTTCGAGATCGTGGAGACCACTGAGGGTCGGCTCGGTAACAACGACAACGAGATCGGCACCGGTGATCGATGCGATCACGGGGCATCCGATACCTGGAGACCCATCAATGATCACGAGATCGATGTCCCGATTTTTGGCGGCCTCGCGCGCCTCGGTTCGAAGGATGCTCACCAATTTACCCGAGTTCTCGCCGGCCGCTTTGAGTCGCGCGTGGACCATTGGCCCAAGACGGGTTTCCGAGAGGTACCATTCGCCGTCGATCGTGTTGACGAGATCGATTGCATCTTCTGCACAGAACCACGCACACACCCCACACCCCTCGCAAGCAATGGGGTCGACTGAGAAGGTTGAAGAGTCGGAGGAAATGGCATCGAAGCGACAGAGATCTCTGCAGATGCCGCAATCTGTGCACCGGTCACTGTCGATCAACGCACGTTTGCCACCCCAGAAATCTGTGCGCGACACTAGCGATGACTGCACAACTAGGTGCAGGTCGGCGGCGTCCACGTCGCAATCGGCCAGGACCGCCCTTTCGGCAAGCGACGCAAAAGACGCCACGAGAGATGTTTTGCCCGTTCCTCCTTTGCCGCTGATGACCACAAGCTGTTTCATGTCAATTCCTCGAGGTGGGTCAGAAGGGATTGGTATCGTGCGCGAATCTCCGAGTCCTTTTCGGACGCCAGCTCGCCTCGCGAGTAGGCCTCGGCGACGCGACGGCTGTCGAGGAACTCGGCAACAACCTCAACGCCCTTCCGGCGGCAGAATTCTTCCGTCGCGGAGCCGTTCAAGCCGGCTCGATTGATCACGACCTCGCATGGGATCTCGAGACTCTGCACGGTCTCCAGGGCGAGCTCGAGATCATGCAGGCCGAATGGTGTCGGCTCCGTCACGAGAAGCACATGGTCGCACCCCCTGACGGCCTCGACGACCGGACACGCCGTTCCCGGTGGGGCATCGACGATCACCAGATCGGCCTCGGGGGCTTCCTTCTTGACCGCACGGATGACCGGCGGGCTCATCGCCTCACCGATGTTGAGCAGGCCCTGGAAGTACCGCAGCGACCCTTTGTGGCCCGCCATCACGGTGGCGATTTGACGAGGCACCTCGGCGATGGCCGAAAGCGGACACACCAGGTCGCAGCCGCCGCACGAGTGGCAGAGCTCCGGGAAGACCAGCACCTTCTGGCCGACACAAACGATGGCGCTGAACTGGCAGATTTCGCCGCACTGCCCACAGAGATCGCAGACGTCCGGATCGACCCTGGGCACGGCCACGGTGACCGGTTTGCGCCAGTCCGCGATCGGTTCCAGGAAGATCTGGCCGTTCGGTTCCTCGACATCGCAGTCGAGATAGACGACCGACTTTTTTTGCTGTGCCGCCACCCAAGCCAGGTTCGTCGCAACGGTGGTCTTGCCGGTTCCGCCTTTGCCGCTTGCTATTGCAACTCTCACAAAAGTCTTCTTTCGAGCCGATCAGTTTCTCGGTGTCTTCGCCGCGCCCATGCCCCTGCCGCGCCCCCTCCCCGATCCACCACCCATGCCACGACCCCCCCCGCCACCCATTCCTCTTCCTCCTCCGGAAGAAAGCCCGGCGGCGGCCCGTGCTGCGACATCTTGCGCGGGAGATTCACCACCACCGGCGGCATATCTCTCCACCGCTTGCCGGACTGTGCCGCTGTAACCGGTGACGATGCCGATTCCGGCCGCGGCCAGAGTCTCGGTGGCATTCGGACCACATCGGCCGGTGAGAACAACCGAGACGCCCCGTTCGATCAACAAACGCGCCGCCTGGATTCCAGCACCGGAACCACGTTCCGCATGGATGTTCTCGACCGTGTCGTGGACGGATCCCTCGGGATCCGCAATGACGAAGCAGGGACACCGTCCGAACCGGTCATCCATCGGGGCGTCTAGTGAGGTTCCGGTTGCGCTGATCGCGATCTTCATGTTTTCTCTCCTTTTTTCAACTCAGGTTCTGCGGTTCGGAGGCGGCTGAGTGAGCGACCCATGGACCGGCACAACACGGGTTTTTTGAACCGGCTGTCAACCGCACTCCCCGCACTCAATGCAACGATCCTGCCAATCGGGATTCCAGGTGTCCCCTGCCATTTCCCGGAGTGATGGCTCGAAGAAAAACTCGTGCGCACCGATTGTCGGCTCGAGCTCGTCAAGCCATGTTGCCTGGGGATCAAAACGGGCGAAGAACGTGCGGTTGGACCACGCGGGTTCACGGCCCTGGATCACTTTCAGTACGAAGACCTTCTGGCCGTTGAGAGTTGCGATGCCATCGACGAGGATTTTCCCGGGCGCGGCCGACATGATGGGTCCACGGACAGTGCGAGCGAGTCCCGAAACCCGCGATATCGCTTCTGAGAAGATCTTCAGCCCTCTCGCCAGAGGTACCTCGAAGTAGGTGCGCGGGCCGGTGTTTCGTGCGACGAAGAAGTAGTACGGAATGGCCCCGAGACGAACTTGCTCGCGCCACATTTCGGCCCACAGCTCGGGACTGTCGTTGACATGGCGGACCAGAGGCGCCTGACAACGCACCACCGCGCCGGCGTCCCGCAACCGGCGAAGAGCGTCCTGCGCAGCTTTGGTCTGAAGCTCGCGAGGATGGGAGAAGTGGGCCATCACGGCGAGATGCCGGCCGCTTCGTCGCACATCTTCGAAAAGGCGCAACAGGTCGTCTGCGTCATTGTCAGTTGTGAAACGGTAGGGCCAGTACGACAGCGCCCTGGTGCCGATCCGGATAGTTGAGATGTGGTCGAGCCCATTGCCGAGCAGCGGCTCGATGTTGCTCCGCAGCAATCCGCTGCTCATGACCAGCGGGTCGCCCCCGGTCACCAGAACATCGGTCACCTCAGGGTGTTCCCGGAGGTAGCTGGCGAACAGGTCGACTTCATGCAGGGCGAACTTGAAACGTTCGATACCGACGAATTGCGGCCAGCGGAAGCAGTAGGTGCAGTAGGCGTGGCAGGTCTGCCCGGCGCGCGGAAAGAAGAGCACGGTTTCGCGGTATTTGTGCTGGCACCCCAGCAGCTTCTCGCCACCAACGGTCGGCACGTTGAGCTCCATTTGACCGGCGGGATGTGGATTCATCCGCATCTGGATCTCGCGAGCACGGCGCTGGATGCGGTCGGGACTCGCGCCTGTCATCACCAGATCTCGAAGATGCAGATAGTCGGATCGATCCAACATCTCGGCCTGGGGGAAAGTCAACTGAAAGATGGGATCGGAGGGGATGTTGCTCCAGTCGATCAACTCGTTGAGCACGTAATCGTTGACTCGAAACGGCAGCACGACGGAGGCGACTTTGAGAGCAGTCAATTGTCGTCTTGACAGCCCGCCGAGCTGCCGGATTCTGCCGATGTGTCTGCGGCCGTAGGCTTTGAATCGTAGCCTCGAGTCGAAAGATCTCTCTTCGATCGTTCGACGTTTTGTGCCCAGGGCGGGGAAGAGCCCCTCGGGGACCGCTGCGAAATCCGGCGGCACGACCTCAGCGCGAAGATCTTGGTCGAACGTGCCCACAGGTATCACTCTCTACGGCTCGTCACCGTCGTCTCCGATCGACTCTACAGGACAAGACTCCATTGCATCCTGACACTGGGCCTCCTCCTCGCCGTTTTCCGGCTGCTTGAACACGTAGGAGTAACCCTCATCCTCGTCGGCTCTGAAATTCTCGGGGGCCGTTTCTCGACAGACGTCGCAGTCGATGCAGTTCGAGTCGACGTAGTACTTGCCCGCCACGTTACTTTCGACCTTGTCCATCCGATCAGCCATCTTTCATACCCTCCATACATGTTTTCCGGCGGCCTGCAGTCTCGGTTCATGCAATGACATGCGGGCCTGCCAAGCTCAGAGAGAGCAAGACCGATGCCGAATATTGGAACTCGTCGTGTTGGGACGAAGCCGACGGTTTTGGCCGCACCGTAGCGGGGTAATCCTTCAAATTGAACAGGCGCAACTCGTCCTGAGATCGCCGGGCTCGGAAATCAGAGGGGGGCCAATGCAGCAAATTGCGCGGTTGGAGGGCGCGCGAAGGAAGCGATTCGCATCACATCCGCTACCCGTGAGGACTCCGGAAAGGACCACGGCAACAACATCGACCGGTTGTTCAGATGGCAGGAAACTTGCTGGTTTCGAAGCGAAGGGCATACGGAGGTTCTTCGGCTCGCGCGGAAGGGAGGGAAAGAACCATGACCGCTTTCCTAGTTTTCACGGAGACCCAGCCACTCCTCGTCATGGCTTCTCAGGCGGCGGTTTCGGAGGGCCGTCTGGTTGAGGGCCTGACCAGGAAAGGGATCGGGAAATTCATGGCTCACGAAGTGCCGCTGGAAAAACTTCGGAGGGAGTATGGAGTGGCCTTCGAGTTTATAGAAGCCGACATTCTGGACGGCAAGGATATCCGTGTTCTCGACTCGAACGGGGGCCACGTCTTCGCGAAGATCCATTTTGCCGATCTGGGGCAACGCATCGACCGCGAGTTCCCTGCGGCTTGATCGGAGGCTGATCCATCGTGCGGAGCCTGCCATTTCTGAAAGGCAAAAGGAGTACCCGAGGACAAAAGCGCCAGTCTGTGAACATAAAAACCAGAATGAAACAGCCCCCGTCCGCGCAATCCCGCGCCACGCTCGATGCACCAGGCGTTGACACGGCAGACAATTCAACCTTGGTTTCGGGTTCGTGCAGGGGGCTTTGTGCCGCTGAATTTTTTGAAACGTTTCAACCGCTCCCCGAGCGCCAAGCGGGACGAACATCAGCTCGCCGGTTGGGTTCTCAGGCGGGCAGACCGGAGGCTTTCCTGCGAGCGAGAAAATTCGGGCGCGCCATGATGCCCGTTCTCTGGTCGGGGAACTGGGATTCGGCCGAGCACCAGAATCTTTTCCCGTGCCGCTCGATGACCCTGATCTTGCCGCTGTCGGCGAGGACGTTGAGGGTTTGCAGCACCCGTCCCGGCACCCAGCGCTCGAGGGACCGAAAGACCTCGATCTCCTGTAGGGGGTGACGAGAAACGATCCTCAGGACGGCCTCCCCGAGCTCGCCGTCAAATCCGGTTTCCACGTTGACCTCGATGGTTTGCAGCACCTTGGCGACACTTCCGAAGACAGCGGAGGCCCGCTCCAATCCTCCCCGATCCGGGAGTTCCACCCACTGTTCGGCGGGAGGGCGGTTCGGAGTCGAAATGTGGATCTCGTCTGGATCGACGCGTTCCAGTACCGCGGCGATGTCTCGGACAGCCTCTGGAGAATCGTTGATGCCGCCCAGGAGCATGACCTCGACCCAGAGGCGCCCTTCATACTCCCTGCGAAATTCCATCAACCCATCAATGTGCTGTTGATATGAGAAGTCGCGGTGGGGACGGTTGATTCTGGCGTACAGTGTTTCTGTACCTGCATCGAGGCTTGGAAGCACGGCGTCCGCGGCCGACAGCTCTTTTCGGACATCGGGGAGATAGAGCAGGGAACCGTTCGTGATCACCGCCACCGGCAGGTCCGACATGGACTTGACATACCGAATGAGCGAACCGAGGCGGGAGAATAACGTCGTTTCGCCCGACCCGACGAACGTGATCCATTCGATGGAGTCTGATTTGTCTTGGTCCAGCGTGGTCGCGACCTCCGCCAGCATGTCACTCACACTGAAGAACGCCTTCCTCCTTTTGACCAGCGGCCGGGTTCGACCCAGCTGGCAGTAGACGCAGCTGAAGTTACAGGTCTTGAGCGGTACCGGGTCGATGCCGAGGGACCGCCCGAGACGGCGAGACGGCACAGGTCCAAACACGTGCTTCATGGTCTGTCCTCCAGACCGAGCCAGTGCGTCACCGGGACACCCGGGGTATCGAACGATGAAGCGACGAATTCTTCGACGGAGACCGATGGCGGCTGTTACCCGGCGAACGAAATCCGGTCAGCTCTGTGTCGCCGGAGGCGAAGGCCTCAACAATCTCGTCCACGGTCCCACACGTATCGGGAAGGACCTCGATACCCGACACCCACAAGGTTGCCTCCAGGGATGTAGAAATGGCCGCACAGATCAAGATATCAACGCCGAGTTTGACGAGCTTCGAGGCGCGCGCTTCGTTTTCGAGTGTGTGGGTCGCCTCGCCCGAGACCGCGCCATCAGCGATATCGACGACGCGGATTGATCTCGAAACGTCGAAAACAGGCGAGACTCGATCATTCCAAATGGGTATTGCGATTCTCATGGCGATCGAGATGATTGCAACCTCGGTGCCAGAACCAGATTCCCCGACGGGGTGGCGGAATGACAGTTGATTCAAGACAATTCCGATGTCTTCGGGCAAGAAATTCGGAAAAAGAGAAGCGAATCGCATCTGAAGCCGGATGAAAAAGCGAGCAATACGCGCGGTTTCGAGCTCCGAAGGGAGGCTAATCTGAATGCGGCAGTTCTGGGTGTGAGACCTCTGCTAGGAGTCCCGCTCTTTTCGGTGGCTGCGCCCGTCCCGGGCTGGTAGATCGATTCCGAGATCCTTGATTTTTCGACGCAGGGTCGTTGGGTGGATCCCGAGCTCCGCCGCGGCCTCCTTGCGACTCCCCTGGTGACGGCGGAGGGCGTCGGTGATGTGGAGAGCTTCGATTGACCTCAGGGATGTCCCCGGACTTACTTCCAGAGTCGGCAGACCGGAGCTTCCGAGGATCTCCTGGGGCAGGTGCCGAAGCTCGATGAGACCGCTCCGGCAGAGCACGAATGCGTGCTCGATTGCGTTTTCCAGCTCCCTTGCGTTGCCGGGAAAATCCCACCTCATGAGCACGTTCAGGACCTCGTCGGAGATCCCGGAGACGTCCTTGTTCTGGATTCTGTTGAATCTCGAGATGAAGTGGTCGATCAGCAGAGGAATGTCCTCCCTGCGGTCACGGAGGGTGGGTAGGTCGACCCGGAAGACGTTGATTCTGTAGTAGAGGTCTTCTCTGAAAACGCCCTTCTGAACCAGTGTCGCGAGGTCACGGTGGGTGGCCGTGATGACGCGTACGTCAACAGCGACTGGATCGACTGACCCCAACGGTTCGTAGACCCGCTCTTGCAGAACCCGAAGGAGCCGGACCTGCATTGCCGGCGAGATATCGCCGACCTCGTCCAGCAGAATGGTGCCCCCGTCGGCAATCGCGAACCGACCCGGCTTGTCCTTCCGTGCGTCGGTAAAGGCGCCCGCCTTGTGGCCGAAGAGCTCGGACTCGAGGAGAGTGTCCGGTAGGGCCCCACAGTTGATACCGACAAACCGCTTGCGCTTTCTCGACGAGAGGTTGTGGATGGCTCGCGCTACCAACTCCTTGCCGGTGCCGCTGGCCCCGCGGATCAAAACCGTGCTGTCACTGTCCGCGACCACCGGCAGGAGATCGAAGAGCGACTGCATGGCCGGGCTCCTGCCGATGATGTCGCCAAAGGTATAGCGGCCCTCAATCTCTTTTCGAAGGTCTTCTACCAGGCTGAGGTCGCGGAAGGTCTCTACGCCGCCGACAATCTCGCCGTCGGCATTCCTGAGGATGGCGGTGGAGATACTGATGGGGACTTGCCGACCCTCCGCGTCAATGACGAAAATCGCCTTGTTGAGGATCGGTTGCTGGGTTTGAAGCGTCTGTCTGAGAGCGCATTCGGTCTCGCAGATACTCGCTCGAAACACGTCGCAGCACCGCGCGCCGAGAGCCTCGTCGTGAGGAACTCCGGTGATTTTTTCTGCGGCTTTGTTGAACGACGTGATGCGCCATTCTCTATCGACGGTGAAGACGCCGTCGTTCACGCTGTCGAGAATGGTCTGCGCCGCTTTCGGGTCCTCGTGGTACATCGTGATGGATCCCTCCGCTCACACCGAGTCTGCCCCATCGCCGCAGAATCGGAGGCACGCCCACTTTACCTCGGTCGGTGACTCGAGAGAACAATATCGGCTCAGACCTTCATGGATTGGCAGCGAGGTTGGCACGAAACATGCTGTCCAAATGGGCGAGGAGTTGAATGCGAAAGATCTCTTCGGTGTAGATGGAGAACTCGGGAATCGAAGCGAAGCTTCCGGTTCGGGGTTCAGAGGAGGACTCATGAAACGGATACGGTGTGGCTGGGTCGTGATGATTGTTGCAACGTTGACCTGTCTGACCCTGGCGTCACCGGCGACCGGGCAGGAGGATCTCCGTGGTGAACTCCGCGGTCTGGTGGGTCAGGAGGACGAAGCATTTCTCCTCAGCCAGATCGAGCAGATTGGTGTATCGACGGTATTGCGCCAACTGGCGGGTTTTCAGCAAAGCGAAAACACCGTGAGAGGGGATATCTGCAACCGATTGCCCAATCAGTTCACCGAGGGCAGCTCGCTCTCCGAACCGACCGGTGAGGTCGAGGAGCTGGAGGCAGCCGTGGCGCTCGCCCGGCATCGGTACATGAACCAACGCAAGCTGAAGGACCTGGGTTTTCCCGTTGAGTTCTCGAGTGACCCGCCACCGCGGCCGACGCCCTGGCCCCCCACGAACATTCGCCTGACAATCGACTGGAGGGTCCCGGAGGCCTTTCTGGCGGCTCTCGAAAACAATGTGGTCTCGAAGGAGGAAATTGCTAAGATCGTCGGGCTCCCGGCCAACCGCGAATTGCTCCGGTACTCCAGCAGTCGCGAGGAGATGTCCGGCCATCCAGTAACGGAGGACGATCTCGCGTTCTTCGTCTCTCATGCCGGATCACCAGACCCCCTCAATCGTCTCTGGTGCTGGCTCAACCCGATGAACCTCTTTGGCTATGCAGACCTGGTTGTCAACGCATATCAGTATCGATCGGCTCTCGACGAGCTGAAGCTATACGAAGAAGAGATCATTGATGCCGTGTTGACCAGGATCGCCCCTTTTGTCCCTCTGGAGATCGAGATTCAGGTGGCTGTGGCATTGAGTGTCTGCTGCCCGATGTCGGGTTGGACAACATCTCGGATGGTCGGGGTGAACGTGGAACACCTCAAGGGCGGATGGGAGCACATGGTCCGTACCCTTTCGGCGGCGGTTTTTCATCGCCTCCAGGAGCAGCAGTGTCTGTTGGAGGGCGGGCCTGAACCCTTGACCGTGGACGACCTGGCGAATAGCGGATCGGCGGGTCCACGATCCCAAATTCTCGAATGTGCGATCAATATGACAGTGTTTGAAGGAACGGCCGACTACGTGGCAGACCTCGGCGCATCCGACGAGGAAGATCGGGCAGTCGAACTCGGTGCGGCCCTGCTGCATCGCTACGCGACTGGTGATGCCGCCTCCATTTCTATTCTGCCGATCGACACCTTTGCTCTCGAAGAAAAGGACATCCAATGCTCCTTGTGCGCTCTTGGCCGTCACATGGCGCGGGTCATCACAGCCTATGACGGGCCGCAGGCAATCACCGAGCTCGTCCAGCGGGGCCCAGCGACGTTCATTATCAGGGCGGCTGAAATTGAATCAGTTCGTGGCCGCGATCTGTTGAGCGAGGAGGCCGTGTCCGCGATTCGCGAACTCGCAGGACAGGGTTAAGCGACGGGCCGTTGCATGGCTCGGACCATCTACCTCAGGTGGGAGCATGAAAATCGTACGAATTGACCCGCCTTATTACCTTTTCTTGTCTCTCGCGACGATTGTCGTGCTGCACCTGTTCCTTCCCTTGGCGAAAGTCATCTCTGCGCCGTGGAACCTGGTAGGTGTCGTGCCTTTGCTGGGAGGCGTGGCTCTGAATCTGATGGCTGACAAATCGTTCAAGGTCTGTGGAACCTCGGTCAAGCCCCTCGAGGAGTCGACCTTTCTGGTGACTACCGGCGCCTTCCACTTGAGCAGGCACCCGATGTACCTGGGGTTCGTGCTTATTCTCCTCGGTGCAGCGGTCCTGTCCGGTTCGACGACACCGTTCCTCGTGGTGATCGTGTTCATCGTTTTTATGGACACGGTTTTTGTTCGTTTTGAAGAGACGAAGCTTGTGCAAACATTTGGCGATGCCTGGTTGGACTATACGGCCCGGGTGAGGCGCTGGATCTGAATCCACTTGTATGGTTGCCAATGATCGCGGTGCGTGAGGAAATTTCGGCAAAGGCCGAGTACGACACGCCGCGTCTCTGCGTCAATCTCAGCCGCTCTTCGCGCCCCCGCCCGAGCGTCCATCGACCGGCGGAAGCTCAAGTCCAAGGCGGCGGATCTTGCGGTGCAGAGTGGTTTTGTGAATCCCCAGCTCGCGCGCCGCGGCGGTTCGATTCCACGAGTTCCGGGCCAACACGTCGCGGAGGAAGCGGGCCTCGAGCTCCTCGAGTGAGGCAGGCTCCTCTGAATGCTCAGAATCGATCGGTGTCTGCAACCAGTCGGGCAGATCATCGATCTCGATCTCGCGCCCTGACGAGAGCACGTGGGCGTGTTCGAGTATGTTCTCGAGCTCGCGCACGTTGCCGGGGAAATCGTGACGCATCAGCCGCCGCACGGCCTCGCGGGATATCGAGTCCACGATCTTGCTGCGGGTTATCGACAGCCGACGGAGGATGGCCTCGGCGAGGAGCGGAATGTCGGACGGTCTTTCACGCAGCGGCGGCATCACCAGCCGGATGACATTGACCCGATAGTAGAGGTCCCGACGAAACCCCCTCTTCTCCACGAGGCGCGCGAGGTCACGGTTGGTAGCGGTGACAATTCGTACGTCGGCGGTGAAGCTTTGCACATCGCCGAGGGGCTCGTAGACTCGCTCCTGGATCAGCCGCAGGACCTTGACCTGGAGGGATAGGGGCAGGTCGCCGATCTCGTCCAGGAAAAGAGTCCCCCCTTGAGCGGCCGCAACCCGCCCCTGCTTGTCCCGGTCGGCACCGGTGAAGGCTCCCGCACGGTAACCGAAGAGCTCCGACTCGAGGAGCTGCTCGGGAATGGCGCCGCAGTTGATAGTTACCAGCGGACCGTTACTGCGAGTACTCAGCCGGTGGATTTCCTTTGCCAGCAATCCTTTGCCCGTGCCGCTTTCACCCTCGATGAGGATCGTGCTGTTGCTGGCCGCAATGGTGGGGACGATCTCCAGGATCTGCCGGAGGTGCGGGTCGGCGGTGACGATCTTCTCACCGCCCACTGTCGCCTCCACATCGCGCAGAAGGTTCTTGACCATGTTGAGATCGCGGAAGGTCTCGACGCCGCCGATAACCCGGCCCTCTGCATCCTTCAACAGGGCGGTGGAGATGGTCACGGGAACCTGGTGGCCGGTTTCGTCACGGATGTGGATGGGGAGGTTGACGATCGGCCGGCCGGTCTCCATTGTGTAGCGCAACGCGCAGGCCTCCTCGCAGATGTTGGACCGGAGAACATCGCTGCAGAGTCGACCGAGAGCGTCCTCACGACGCACTCCCGTGGTGCGCTCGGCGGCGCTGTTGAAACAGGTCAGGCGCCACTCGCAGTCGACCGCAAAGACCCCGTCGGAGATGCTGTTGATCACGGTCTCGAATCGCGCCGGTGAGATCGGGTTCCCCTCGCCCCCGCCGCTGGCAGGCCTCGGTTCGTCGTCGTGCATGGCTTCACCCCCGAAAGTAGCGTACGAGCTACTCTAGCCGTACAGATGATAGCATTTCTGTTTCACTATGGACAAAGACACTGGTCGGAAATTCGCCGATGTAAGCTGTCAAATCGTTCAAAACAAATCGGTTCGCTCAAATCCGGTGGCTCTATCAGGAAGTTGGCACGGGACGTGCAGTAGAGCGTGTTGAGACCGGGGCATTTTCGACACCCCGGAGAAAGGAAGAACGATGAAAGTAGAACACGGAGACACGGTTTGGGTGGGACCGGAGCCCCACAAGGCGGCCCGTCCGATGAAGGTGGTCGTGGACGAGGGCGGTTGCACGTGGCTGTGCGACGCCAAAGTCGATGAGGGCAAGAACCTCAGCGAGCAGGGCTGTTGGAACTGCAAGGATGTCGCCTTCACACGCAACGATTGACGAGGCGTCACGAGTCGCGCCTCACAAGGGAGATTGTCATGCAGACCGCACAGCTCGAGAGTCACGAGATCTTTCAACTCCTGCGACCGGAGCAGATGAGCATTCTCAGCGCCGCTGCCGAGGAGGTGTCATTCCAGGCCGGGGACACGGTCTTCCTCCGGGGTGAGCCGGCGGATGACTTCTTCGTAGTGTTCGAGGGCCAGGTGGCCTTGCGCATGCTCCGGCCCGACGGCGTGAGTGTGCTGATCGACGAGGTGACCGCGGGTGCGCTCTTCGGCTCCTGCGTCTGTTTCCAGATCGACGCCTACACGCTCACCGCACAGTGCACCGAAGACTCGAAGATCCTCAAGATCAAGGCCTCGACCCTCAAAAAACTCATGGACGACGACCTCGTCATGGGCTACGCGATTCAGACCATGATCTCGCGGGTCTACTTCAAGCGCTACGTCGACACCATGCGCAAGCTTCAAGCGATCGTCCAGAGCATCCCCCTGGAAGCGGTATGAGCATGAGGGTCTTCGAGGCCGCGCGCGTCGGTCCGGTCGAATTGCCCAACCGGCTTGCCTTGGCGCCCTTCAATGCCGCTTTCACTCACCTTAACCACGCCGGCCGAGCTGAGATCACGGCACTCCTCGACGCGGACGGCGCCGAGGGGTGATACTGATCGGTTAGAAGGGAGGAACGCCATGGGGGTTCGGGCGCTGATCGCGCAGATCGAGGAACGGGCCATCATCGCGCTCGACGGAGAGGAACTCCCCGAGCTCCTCGCGGCAGCCGAGGTCATCCGCGCAGACGACACCTGTGTCGCCGGCTGGATCAGGATTCTCCGCATCAACGACCATTTCACCGTTCAGGAGCAGACACCGGACGGTGGGATCCTCGTGCGGAGGCTGATTTCCCGGGAGGCCGCGGAGCGTTTCGTCGAAGACCGGCTGAATGATTACGAGCGCATGTGGGATGGCTGCGGCTGCACGATCGATTACCATAATTGAGAGATTATGGTGGTCTGGTCCATCCTCGGTAAAACCCTGACCATTACCTGGTTAGTCACCGTGATGATGGTCTTGGTGGAGTATGTCAACGTACTCTCCGTCGACCGGCTTCGGTCTGCCCTGTGCGGCTCGCGCTGGACCCAGTACTTCATGGCCGCCGCTCTTGGCGCCACTCCGGGCTGTCTCGGCGCTTTCGTGGTGGTTGCTCTCTTCATCCACCGCAGCGTCAGGCTTGGCGCCGTCGTTGCCTGCATGATCGCCACCAGCGGGGACGAGGCCTTCGTCATGCTGGCGACGTTTCCCCGCACCGCATTGCTCTTGACCCTCGCTCTGTTCCTGATCGGGGTTTTCGCCGGCATTCTCACCGATGTCTTTGCCGGATCGGCCTCGCCGGACCGGGGATGTGCCGACATGGTCGTTCACGACAGTGCGCCCACGTGTCGGTGCTTCGACCCGGCCACAATCCTCTTCGAACTGCGGCAGCCGTCGGCGGCTCGCGGCACCCTGGTGGTTGGCACCCTCCTGTTCGTCCTGGCCGTCCTTTCAGGGACGGTCGGCCCGGCCGAGTGGAACTGGATTCGGGTGACGTTTCTCGGCGTGGGCCTTTTTTCCCTGTTCGTCGTTGCGACGGTCTCGGAGCACTTCATCGCCGAGCACCTGTGGCGTCACATCGTGGTGCAACACGCACCCAGGATCTTCCTTTGGACATTTGCCTCAATGGCCCTGGTCGCGGTCCTCGACGCGTCCATCAACGCCGAGGTATTTTTGCGACACAACCCATGGCTGGCGCTGGTGGGGGCGGCTGGCCTTGGATTGGTGCCGGAATCCGGACCGCACCTGCTTGTGGTCATGCTCTATGCCGCGGGGAACGTCCCTGTGAGTGCCCTTATCGCGAGCTCCATCGTGCAAGACGGCCACGGGATGCTCCCGCTCCTCGCACACTCGTGGCGGGACTTCATCAAGGTGAAGGCGATCAACCTCGTGGCGGGTATCCTCGTCGGAGGAGCCCTCATGATCGCAGGGTGGTGAGGGCAATGAAAATCGAGAGCGCACTCGCGAGCTTGAACGTCGATTCGTCCGGCGCATCCTCCGGCCATGTAGTGGGATGTGAGCTTGCGGTCCCGGAGTCCGCTGATGTGTGAACTATTTGTGATGTCGAGCTCGCGCCCGGCGACGGTCACCTACTCCATGCGGGAGTTTGCCCGCCACGGCGGGCTCACGGCCGATCATGCGGACGGTTGGGGGATTGCCTACCTCAAAGACCGCGATGCTCGGGTCTTCCGAGACACCGATGCCGCTGCAGAGAGTCCCTATTTGCGGCTCGTCTCCGCCCTGGGATTTCGAAGCGATGTCGTGGTCTCCCATATTCGGAGGGCGACCCAGGGAGAGATTGCCCTGCGCAATACCCAACCCTTTGCCCGCGAGCTGGGCGGACGGGTCCACCTTTTTGCGCACAACGGCGATCTCCACGGGATCGACGGGCAGCCCGAGCTGCAGCTCGGTTGCCATCTGCCGGCCGGTGAAACCGACTCCGAGCGCGCCTTCTGCGCCCTGCTGCATCGCTTGAGCTTCCTGTGGGGCGAATCAAAGGAGATTCCCGAGCTTGCAGAGCGTCTGCGGGTTGTCGTCGATTTCGCCTCGGACATCCGCCGCCTCGGGCCGGCGAACTTCATTTACACGGACGGCGATGCGATCTTCATCCACGGTCACAAGAGGAAAACTGCCGGCGACGGCGTCATAGGACCGCCCGGGCTGCATCTACTGTGCCGTTCCTGCGAGGTCACCCCGGTACCGATCGTGATCCCGGGCCTCGCGATTGCGTCGGAAACCCAGCGCGTCGTGCTGGCCGCCAGCATTCCCCTCACCGATGAGGGATGGACGCCCCTCGCCGAGGGCCAGGTGATGGCGGTCCGCGAAGGGAAGGTGATTCAATGAGATATATCGTCGCGACCGATGGCTCCGAAACCAGCCTCAAGGCTGCTCGTTTTCTCGTGGAGAAATCGTGCCCCGGGCCCGAGGACGAGATTTTCGTCATCTATGTTTTCCCGCTCCCGTCCGATCCGGAGTGCTACGAGGGCGTGGTGTCCCTACCGACCGAAGCCAGTGATGATCGCGTCGCCGAGGTCGCAGGGCCCATCCTCGCGAAGACCCTGGAGATCCTGGACGAGGTGGAAGGCCGGGTCGACGAGGTGGTTCTGTTGGGGAACCCGGCCAAGGAGATCGTCGAGTTTGCCATGAACCTGGGCGTGGGTCTCATCGTCGCCGGGACTCGGGGGCGCACGCCGGCAAAGGAGCTCTACCTGGGCAGCGTCTCTAACGCCCTGACTCATCGCGCACCGTGCTCGGTCCTCATCGTTCGGTGAGTTTTCGGGCTTAGCAGCATTCGCAAGAATCGAGGTGAGCTTGAATAATTGGCAGACCATCCAGGGTTATTCAGCGACATTCGGACCTGTGCCCTCTCGCAGGCTCGGGCAAAGCCTCGGCATCAACAACATCCCGCCCAAGATCTGCAGCTATGCCTGTATCTACTGTCAGCTCGGCCGCACCCTCACAATGCAGACCGAGCGGACCGACTTCTATGAACCGGAGCGAATCCTCGAGGAGGTCCAGAAGAGAGTCGAAGAGGTGAGAGACGCCGGCGAGTCGATCGACTACCTCAGCTTCGTGCCCGACGGTGAGCCAACCCTCGACCTCAGGCTGGGACGCGAGATCGAGCTCCTCCGTCCCCTCGGCATCCGGATCGCCGTCATTACCAACGCATCGCTGATCTGGCGCGAAGAGGTCCGCGACGAGCTGGCAGGTGCCGACTGGGTCTCGCTCAAGGTCGATTCGGTGCGTGAGGACGTGTGGCGGTGGGTCGATCGTCCGCATGGCCGGCTGCGCCTGTCACAGATCCTCGACGGCGCACTCGCGTTCTCAGAGTCCTTTCCCGGTCGCCTGGTGACCGAGACCATGCTCGTCGAAGGGGTCAACGACAGCAGCAAGCTCCTCGAGGAGCTTGTCGCTTTCCTCGCCCGGCTCCGGCCCGAAACCGCCTATCTGGCGGTTCCCACACGTCCACCGGCTGAAGAGAACGTGCGCGCCCCTGACGAGAGTGCGGTCACACGTGCCTGGAGCATCCTGTCGGGGGCGCTCGACAACGTCGAGTTCCTCACCGGCTATGAAGGGAACGCCTTTTTCAGCGGCGGTCCCGTTGACGAGGACTTGCTGGCCATCACCTCGGTGCACCCGATGCGAGCCGACGCCGTCGCGGCCCTGCTGACTCGCAGAGGTGCAGACCATTCGGTTGTCAAAAAGCTGGTTGAAGAAGGGAGGCTGATCGAAGTGGAGTACGGCGGACAGGAGTTTCTGGTGCGAAAGCTCGCCCGACCGCTTGCGACCGGCGGGGAGGAAGCCTGACCGAACAGACCGTTCCCCGAAAGGCGGGATATTCAGCGTCATGGAAAGAGGTTTCGTCCAAGTCTATACCGGGGCCGGCAAGGGGAAAACGACGGCTGCCTTCGGCTTAGCCCTCCGGGCTGCCGGTCACGGCCTGCGAACGTACATTGGTCAGTTCATGAAGGGGCAGATCTACGGCGAGGTGCAGGCCCTCCGCGATCATTCGCTCGTCGAAATCGAGCAGTACGGGGATGCGGTTTGCGTGCGGCGCGAAGAGGTCACCACCGAGCACGCCGTCCGAGCACGGCGTGGGATGGAGCGTGCCCGCGAGAAGATGTGCAGCGGCGATTTTGACATCGTCATCCTTGACGAGATTAACGTGACCATCTGGTTCGGGATGCTTGCAGTAGATGAGGTGCTGGCATTTTTGGAACACCGGCCGCCCGGCGTTGAGGTTATCCTCACGGGGAGATGCGCGCCCGAGGAGATCCTCGCGAAGGCAGACCTCGTGACCGAAATGCGGGAGGGGAAGCACTACTTCGCGCAGGGAGTCCAAGCCCGGGACGGCATCGAGAGGTAGAAAAGAGATCTCAACGAGTACGCGGACAGAGTCGCTTTCATTTCGCTGGACGCCGCGCTAGATGGTATGAACGCCCCCGACGGCAACGTGATCAAGGCCAATCTCGTGAACCCATGTTCGGGAGATCGCCGAACACAGCTGCAAACGCGTGATTCCTCAGGTCTCGAAGATATGAGGGTGCCGTTATTGCTCAGACGTCTTGCCAGATATCAGACGCCAACTGGCATATTCGCCGGTTCCTGTCGAGCGGTTTCGAGCGGTAGATTCAGAACGATCGACTGAAGCTTTTTCATGGTGTTGATATAGCGGTTGAAGTAGATTCTGGAAATCTGGGTCTGGATGGTGTAGCCCATGAGCAGGTCCTCGTCCATGACCTCCTTGAGGGTTGCCGACTCGATTTTCAACAGTTTCGAGTCGGATATGCATTGCGCGTTGAGAGAGTAGTCGATGAGCTGGAAGCAGACGCACGACCCGAACATGGCGCCTTTGGTGAGCTCGTCGATCTGAATGCTGACGCCTGACGGGCCGGGTAGGCGTAGCGAAACCTGGCCGTCGAGCACGACATAGAAGTGGTCCGCCCTGGAATCCTTCTCGTAGATCGTGTCGCCGGCGCTGAATTCCACCACCTCGGCGACATCACTGATCGCCTTCATCTGTTCGGGACGAAGAAATTGAAACACCTCTTGTCCAACGAGCCGTTCGTGGATCATGTGGGACTCCTTTCTGTCCGCTACTGTTGATTTGCACAGTGGCTTTTGCACGGTGCGTGCCACATCCTCGTGGCGGTAGGTTCCCTCTCTGATTGCGGGCGAGTCCGGCGCCACGGTGACATTTCTGGCTCAGTCGAGTTTTTGCTGGTCGACTGGACTCGAAACGCGAATCCGCTGTTACCTTAACGATCGTTGTCGAGAATCGCGCGCTTCAGTGAAGGGTCCGTGGTTGCAGGCTCGATATCGCGAGGGCTCCACACCCGATCGGACGGGCGCAACCGAGGATCATGCACCCGGCAAGAAGCTCTCCTTTGGGAGACAAACAACACTGCAAATTGCAATCCTTCCTCCGTTAGGATGTTCGCATTTTGCAATGTTGCGGTCGAACGTGTCTCCGCGCCTGGATGATCTATCTGTTCATGCCATGGGAGTTGAGCCCAGTTCCAGTGTGCGGGACTCGCCCTGGCACGGCCGTTGCAGCGGGAGGCGCCCAACATCGGGCGGATGCCCGGTCGCCGCGTGAGCCTGGAAACGAAGGGAGCGCCGCAATGGTCGATCGCGAAAAGTGGGACTGGGACACGGGGAAGAAGGTCGTCAGTGATCTGCGCGCGGTTGAGGGCCGGTTCGACCAGGTCCACGAGTGGGTAGTCAGTGCGGATGGCGAACGCATCGCGGCACCGGTGCTCGCGGCTCCAGATGTCTTTCGAGTCGTGGTCAACGGTGAGCTCTGGGATGGCGAGTTCGAAAAGGCCTGGAATCTCGTCTTCAGTCCCGATGGGCGTCTGACAGCGCTGGTCCGAATCGATGACGAGTGGACCGTGGCCATTGATGGTGAGCCGTGGGAAGACCGCTGGGAGTTCGCCTGGAACCCGACCTTCAACTGCGACGGCAGCGTCATTGCGGTCCAGATCAAGGACAACATGGAGTACACGGTCGCGGTCAACGGCCGGCCGTGGGAGCAGAGATTCCACTCCTCGCGGGGTTTGGCGGTCAGCGATGACGGCGGCCGCGTGGCCGCCCTGGTCCAGGTCGAGCCGCTCGCCGAGGCCGATACCTTCGGTTTCATGGAGGGAACCTGGAGCGTGGCGGTCGACGGGACGCCGTGGGACAAGAAGTTCATCAACGTCTACGGGCCGGCCATCAGCTCCGATGGGATGCATGTGGCGGCCGAGGTCCGACTCGATATCTGTGATTACACCCTGGCCGAGGACTCGGTGACCTGGGAGAACCACTTCGGCTGTGTGTGGGAACCCACTTACCGGCCCAACGGCGGCAGTTTTCTGGCGCCGGTTCGTTCGAACGGATCCTGGACCATTGCCGAGAACGGCAGCCCGATCTGGGAGAGCCGCTTCATGCAGCTGTGGAACCAGCGTCTGAGCCCGGACGGCCGGCGCATCGCCGCGGTGGTGGCCCCCGGCTTCGGGCAGTGGACGGTTGCGGTTGACGACTGTCCGTGGAAGTCCTCGTTTGACGATCTGGTACTGCCGCCCATTTTCTCGCCGGACGGACAGCGCGTGGCGGCCGGGGTGAGATCGGGCGGCGCGTGGGGTATTGCCGTCGACGACACGCCATGGCCGGAGACCTTCGACATGGTGTGGGACCCCGTCTTCACTCCCTCCGGTGACCGGGTGGCGGCCAAGGTGGAGCGGGACGGTCGTTTCGCCGTCGCGGTCGACGGCAAGGTGTGGAGCCCGTGGTACGACGCACTCTGGGAGCCGATCTTCAGTCCGGACGGTACTCGGCTATTGATCCGCGCGGTGGAAAAAGGAACCTACCTCCGTCAGGTGGTTCCCTTTGACGCCAATTTCCGGGGTTGAGGGAGGAAGCATGTACGAGTTCGTTCGCGGCCCCCTGGTCTGGATCGCCTTCATCGGTTTCTTCGGTGGGTTGGCGTATCAGTTCATCACAATGGCGCGGTTGGCCAAGAGGGACAAGGTCGTCTATCCGACATTCAGCGCCAAGTTCGGCGCACGGTCACTCTGGCACTGGGTCGTGCCCTTCGGTGGTCGAACGATGCAGCTCCACCCGATCTTTACGTTGCTGTCCTTCGCCTTCCACTTCTGCGTTATCGTGACGCCCCTGTTCCTCATGGGACATGCCGTCCTCTGGCAGGAGTCCTGGGGTATCAGGTGGTGGAGCCTGCCGGAGGGCGTCGCCGACACCATGACCCTGGTGGTGATCATCGCCTGCATCTTCTTCATCATCAGACGTCTCGTGCGTCCCGAGGTCCGAAACGTCAGCTATCCGTCGGACTTTCTGATCGCGCTGCTGGTGATGGCGCCGTTCGTGACCGGCTACGTCGCCCACCAGCAGTGGTTGCCCTACAAACCGATGATCATCATCCACGGGTTCAGCGGAGCCCTGTGGTTGCTGGCCATTCCGTGGACACGGTTGGTCCATATGCTGTGGTTCGCATTCACCCGGGCCTACATGGGGAGTGAGTTCGGCGCGGTGCGGCACTCGAGAGATTGGTGATGGGAGCTCACAGCGTTCGAAACTGCGAAACGGGGGAAGGACAGCATGGCTGATCTCCAGGACATTCAGGTCATCGATCGAGGGGTGGACGAAAACATCGCCAAGCTCACGCCGGAGCGGATCGAGCGGACCATCAACAGGGTTCTCACCGAAGAGTGCGCCGCCAGGCTCGAGGCCTACCTTCAGACCTGCGTCCACTGCGGGTTGTGCGCGGAGTCATGCCAGAGCTATGTCTCGCGCAACGGCGATCCGGACTACGCGCCGGTGGCCAAGGTCAAAGACACCCTGTGGGAAATGGTCAAACGCAAGGGCAAGGTGGACGGCGAGTTCCTCCACAACGCGGCCCGCATCGCCTTCATCGACTGCGGTGCGTGCCGGCGTTGCAGCATGTACTGCCCCTTCGGCATCGACATCTCCTACTTGATCATGACCGTGCGACGGATCTTCAACCTCCTTGGGGTTGTCCCCCAATACCTCCAGGACACCACCAACAGTCATGCCGTGACCATGAACCAGATGTGGGTCCAGCAGGACGACTGGATCGACACCCTGATGTGGCAGGAGGAGGACGCCCAGGCGGAGCTCGCCGACACCCGCATCCCACTCGACAAAGAGGGCGCCGAGATCATGTACTCGGTGATCGGACCGGAGCCGAAGATCCTTGCCCAGCTGATCGCCAACATGGCGATCATCTTCAAGGTCGCCGGCGCCGATTGGACGATGCCGTCCGGGGACGGTTGGGACAACTCCAACATGGCCATGTACTCGGGCGACTTCGAGACCATGGGCAGGGTGGAGCGATTGCACTGGGAAAAGGCCATGCAGCTCAAGGTCAAGCGGGTGGTGATGGGTGAGTGCGGTCACGCCTACCGCGGCGCGGTCTACGACGGACCGCGGTGGTTGGGCTGGACCAAGCCTCCGGTCCCGATGGTGCACGCCGTAGAGTACTACTACGAGCTCTTGAAAAGCGGTCGGCTCAAGATCGCGCGCAAGATCGAAGAACCGGTGACGGTCCAGGACCCCTGCAACATCGTCCGCGGGCGCGGGCTTCACGACAAGCTGCGCTACGTGATCAACGCCATCTGCGAAGACTTCCGCGACATGGAACCACACAACGAGCACAACTACTGCTGCCAGGCAGGCGGCGGTCTCATCAACTGTGGCCCGCCGTGGAAGTTGTCGCGGATGAAGAGCAACAAGGTCAAGGCCGAGCAGATCGCAGAGACCGGTGCACACACGGTGATCACCCCATGCCACAACTGCCACTCCGGGATCGAAGACATCATCGGCCACTACAAGCTCGGTTGCCACGTCTCGTTCATCAGCGAGATGCTCGTCAAAACCATCGAGATGCCGGAAGCCCGGGTGGAGGGATGACGATGCATCGAACAACTCTGTCTCTCCTGGTTCTGATCGCTGCCGTGGCCTGTGGGACCCTATCCGCTGCGGAGCAGCCCCCCCGCCAGATCGCTCCGGCGACGGTCACAATGCAGTTTCCTGAAGCGTTTGGTGAAATGCAGCGGCCCGCCGTGGAGTTCGATCACAAGGCCCACACCGAAGCCCTCGAAGCGGAGGGCTGCGAGGCGTGCCATCGCATCGATGAAAAGGGAGTGCTGATCCCCAGCATGAAGTCCGGGCTCGAGATCGACAATCGCGATGATCTCATCGATGCCTTTCACGACTCCTGCGTGGGATGCCACCGCGAGCGCTCGGAAGAGACGCTTGCGGCCGGGCCGATGACCTGCGGTGAGTGCCACGTCCGACGCCAACCTGGTGTGTCGGTGCGGGCGGCGATGGCGTTCGACTATTCGCTCCACGGGCGTCACGCCAAAGCCTTCGAGGACAAATGTGAAAACTGCCACCACGTCTACGACGAGGTGACCCAGGAACTCAAGTACGAAAAGGGCAAAGAGGAGGGTTGTCGTTCCTGCCACGGGGCCGTTGACGAGGAACGCAAGTTCTCGCTGGCTAACGCATCCCACCGTGCGTGTGTCTCCTGCCATCTCAAGCGACTTCGTCTCGAGCAGGAGACCGGTCCGTCGCTCTGTTCCGGGTGCCACGACCTCGAGCAGCGGAACGCGATCAAAAAGCTCGAAGAGATCCCTCGTCTGATGCGTGGGCAACCAGATACGGTATGGATTTACGGCGTCGACGCGAAGTCAGCGACGGTCCCGTTCAATCATCTGGCGCACGAACCGGTCACTACCACCTGCTCGACCTGCCACCATCAGACCCTCAAGCCGTGCGATGAGTGCCATCCCTTGACCGGCGCGTCGGATGGCTCCGGCGTGACCATGGCCGAGGCATATCACCGCGCGTCGTCAGAGCACAGCTGCGTCGGGTGCCATGCCGGGCAAACTCAGGAGAAACAGTGTGCCGGCTGCCACAACACGGTGGTTCAATCTGCCGGTGAACGTACGTGCGTGATCTGTCATAGCGGGCCGGCACCAGGCTCTCCAACGTTGGAAACCCAACCCACGTTGTCGATTCTACAGCTCGATCTGTTGCCGATTCCGTCCGATGCGTATCCGGAAACCGTGGTGATCGATGGCCTAGTCGACAAATACGAGGCATCAACGCTCCCTCACGCGAAGATAGTCGGCAAGCTCGACGAGATCGTTCGCGAGAGCAAGCTTGCGGGACGGTTCCACGGAGACACAGTGGCCCTTTGTGGTGGCTGCCATCATCACAGTCCGGTGGGAACCCGCCCACCGCCGTGCCGGGCCTGCCACTCGGAGACGGCCGACCCGACCCGTGATCGACCGAGCCTCAAGGTCGCCTACCACCGTCAGTGTGTCGGCTGCCACATTGCGATGAACATCCAGAAACAGGAATGTACCGATTGCCACGCCGCCAGGGAGGTCGAATCATGAGCATATCCCGACGAGGCTTCATTGGTGGTGCGGCCGCTGCCGCGCTCGCAACAGGCACGGCGGAAGCCGGGACCGTCAAGAAATTCGAGGGCTATCCCGGCCGATACGGTCTGCTGCACGACACGACTTTGTGCGTGGGCTGTCGCTCGTGCGAAGTTGCCTGCAAGGAGGTCAACGGGCTTCCCCCGGTGGAAAAACCGGTCGGCGACACCGAGATCTTCGATACCGTGCGCCGAACCACCGACAAAAGCCTGACCGTGGTCAACCGGTACCTCGAGGCGGAGGGCGACCAACAGGCGGTCTACCGCAAGCTCCAGTGCATGCACTGCAACGAGCCGTGCTGCGCCACGGTGTGCCTTGTCCACGCCTTCGAGAAGACCCCCGAGGGACCGGTTCTGTACCACCCGGAGCTCTGCATGGGTTGCCGCTACTGCGTGATGGCTTGCCCGTACAACGCGTTGGCCTACGAGTACGACGATCCGCTGACGCCAAAAGTCATGCGTTGCACCATGTGCTACGACAGGATCAAAGAGGGCCTGGTGCCCGGCTGCGCCGAAGCCTGTCCGATGGGCGCGATCACTTTTGGTGAGCGGGAGGAGCTGATCGAAATCGCTCGCGAGCGAATTCGCAAGTATCCGGACCGCTACGTCAACCACATCTTCGGCGAGCACGAGTTTGGCGGCACCAGCTGGTTGCTCCTCTCGGGTGTGGAGTTCGGGAAGCTCGACCTCGAAGAGGGGTTGACCTCCGAACCGCTGCCGGCGATCGCGACAAGCTACCTGGGGGTGGTTCCACTGGTGGTCACCATCTATCCCGGTCTTCTGATGGGGATGTACGCTTTCAGCAAACGCCAGCAGGCGGTCGCCAAGCAGGAGCAGGAAGAGGCAGTCGCCCAGACGCTGACGGCCGCCGAGGAGGCAACGCAGAAGAAGCTCGCTACGGCGGCGGAGCGGGCCAAGAAGGACAAGGAGCGGGCGATCGATGCCGCAGTCAAAAAGGCGCTCGCCGAGGCTCAGGAAGGGGGTGAGTCGTGAGTGACATCACCGTCGACGCCAGCCTGCCGGAGGCTGGCATAGCGAGACACCTGACGCCGTTCAACATCATCACGGGCATCATCCTCGCCGGGGGCGCGGTGATCCTCGGATTCCGCTTCACCCTGGGGCTGTCGGCGACCACAAACCTCAGCCACAACTACCCGTGGGGCCTCTGGATCGGGTTCGATGTGATGAGCGGAGTCGCTCTCGCCGCTGGCGGTTTCGTGACCTCGACCGCCGTCTACGTTTTTGGGATGAAGGAGTACAAGCCAGTTGTGCGAGCCGCAATTCTGACCGGCTTCCTCGGCTACTTCCTGGTCGTCCTCGGTCTGCTCGCCGATCTCGGCCGCCCGTGGCGCCTCCCTTACGCGTTCATCAAATCCGCGGGGCCGACCTCTCCGCTCTTCGAAGTGTCGCTGTGTGTGGCGCTCTACCTGACCGTGTTGTTCATCGAGTCGACTCCGGCGGCGCTCGAGTGGCTCGGTCTCAAGCGGTGGCGCAAGGTCGTTGGCAGCTTGACGCTCGGCCTGACGATTTTCGGGCTGATCCTCTCGACCATGCACCAGTCGACGCTCGGTGCGATGTTCATGGCGACACCGACCAAGCTCCACCCCCTGTGGTACTCGCCCCACATTCCAGTGCATTACTTTGTGAGTGCCGTCGCGGCCGGACTGGCGATGGTGATCGTTGAAGGGATGTTCTCGCATCGTGCCTTCCACCACCAGGTGGAGATTTCGCGCCAGCATTTCGAGAACATCAACTTCGGCCTCGCCAAGGCGGCATCGGTGACCCTCGGAATTTACTTCGCGATCAAGGTGGTGGCCCTGACCCTCGAGGCCGAGTGGCACCTTCTGGCCACTGGCTGGGGTGCGTGGTACCTGCTCGAGGTACTCGGGTTCTTTCTCCTGCCGTGCGCGCTCTTCGCGGTGGCGTACCGCGAGCGGAATCTCCTGTTGGTGAGAGTGGCGGCAGTCATCACCGTGGTGGGGATCATGCTCAACCGTTTCAACGCGACCTTTGTGGTTTTCAACTGGAACCTGCCCGCGGGCGAGCGCTACATTCCGTCCTGGATGGAGGTCTGGGTCACAGTGGCGTTCATCACCTTTGCGGTCGTGGTCTTTCGGTGGATCGCAAACCACATGCCAATCATGTACGAGCACCCCGACTGGAAGGGTGTTCATTGAGGAGATGACAATGTACACGCTCTTCGATTTTCTGACCCACACCAAGGCGCTCGGCTACATTGTGGCCGGCCTGCTGCTAGTCTCTTCCATACCCTTCTGGAAATTCTTGACCGAGCGCGAACGAGAAGACTAGTCTGGAGGCGCTGAATGTCGCAAAAACGGAGGTCGCAATGAGTCATACGATTCTCGTTGTAGACGATGAGGCCGATGTCAGGAAGTTCCTCACCGCCGTGCTCGAGAAGGACGGTTATCGGGTGGTCGCGGCCGAGGACGGAAAGCAGGCGTTCGACGCAGTCGAAAATGAGCGCCCCGACTTGATCGTGCTCGACTTGCAGATGCCCGCACAAACCGGTACGGACTTCTACCGTCGGTTGTTGAAACACGAAGCGCTGCGCGACATCCCGATCATCGTCGTCAGCGGTCTTGCTGGACGGCATCTCGCCGTGAGCAGCCCGTTCGCCGTCTTCGACAAACCGATCAAACCGGAAGAGTTTCTGGCGTCCGTGGAACAGGCATTGGGAGAGAGTGATGATTGAGAGAATGATGAACCAGAAGCCTCCGACGGTCTCCCCGCGTTGTCGCGGGGCGGCGGCGATCGGAGAGTGGCTGCGCCCCCACGGGAAAGGAGGGCTGTGATGAGTGTTTTAGAGAAGAAGGACCATACGCACCAGAACCCCAAGGTCCGAATGGCGGCCCTGGAGAAGCTCGAAGATCCGGAGGTGGTCGCCGAGGTGGCGTGCACCGACGACTCGCCCAGGGTCCGGCTGACGGCGGTATCGCGTCTGACTGACGACCTGCATCTGGAGAAGGTCGCCCGACAGGCGGAATCGTTGGATGTTCGCCTGGTTGCGGTGGAGCGCATCTTTTCCCAGGGAATCATCGCCGACCTGCTCAAGGTGCCCGAAGATGTCGAGCTCATCGGCATGTGTTTTTCACGCATCACCGACCGTCGCATCATCGAGTCGATCGCCCAAGATCCGGAGTACAGCCCCACCGTGCGGCGTATGGCGGTCGAGTACTTCGCCGACGAGTCGTACCTCTCGGAGGCTGCGGAAGCAGCCGAGGAGAAGCCCGAGCGCAAGAGCGATGAGGCGGTGGATGCGTTTGTTGAAGTTTACGGCGGCGGGCTCCGCGGCGTGCGGGCGATCGGCAGGTTCCGCCGCAGCGAGAAAGCACTCCGGGCCCTCGGTACGATTGCCCGCAAGGGGGGCGAAACCGGTGGGCTGGCGGTCGAGTACCTGTGCTCGGCGCTTGGCAGTGCCAACCCCAAGCTCGTGGAGTGTGCGGCAACAGAGCTCCAGGTCCTGAAAGATCCGGATCTGGTCGACTGCATTATCAGGACTCTCGACAAACCAGAGCTGCGCGAGCCGGTTCGCGGCGTTCTTCAGAGTATCGATACGCCGGAGGCGCGGGCTGCGCTGTCAGAGTACTTCTCGGACCGATAGAAACGCAGGGGGACAGACCATGGCCAAGAAAGTTCTGATCATCGACGACGAAAAGGACATGCGGGTCTACCTCGAGGCGATTTTCCGCAAGGAGGGTTGGGAAACCGCGACCGCATCGAACGGTGAAGAAGGCCTGTGGCTCGCCGAGGCCAACCGACCCGACCTCATTACCCTCGATGTGCTGATGCCCAAGAAGTCGGGCGTCAAGGCCTACCGCGGCCTCCGGTCGTCGGAGGCGACACAAGGGATTCCGATCATCGTGTTGACGGGGCTCACCCGGCTCGACGATTTCTTTGGCGATCTCGGTGATCTCCCACGACCGGATGCACTGGTCGAGAAACCGGTCGATCGTGATGCGTTCGTGCAGGAAGTCCAGCGGTTGGTGGGTTCGGCCTGAAGGAAATCCCTTAGCTATTAGCATTTAGCTATTAGCTCATCGCAGGGGTTTTGGACGGTAGATCTCCGACGAGACGCTTGACCTGATCAGAGGTAGACACCATCCGGTGCTAACAGCTTACAGCCTTTTTGGGGGTGGGCTGGGGAACTGATAGCTGACTGCTGGCAGCTCGTACTCATTTCAGCTATCAGCGACGAACATCTCGGGCCGGCTCGCGGCCGTCGGAATGGTGACCGTGAAGGTAGTTCCAGCACCTGGTTTCGAGGAGAATGTCACTTTACCGCCATGATCCTCGGTGACCTTCTGGGCCACCAGAAGTCCGATGCCGGTGCCTTCGGAACCCTTGGTTGAAAAGAAGTCCTCGAAGACCTTCGCGTTCATATCCTCGGAGATCCCGGGTCCGTCGTCTTCGACCTCGAAGATCGTCGAGTCGTCCCCATTCTTGCGACATCTCAAGGTGATGTTGTGCTCCACCTTGTCATCTGCGGGGTCGAATCTGCACGCATCGACCGCATTCGCAACCAGATTGCAAAGCAGGTTGTGGAGACCGTCGGAATCAAAATTGCCGGTGTGAAAAGGCTCTTCAAGCTCGGTCTTGAGATTGATGCTTTCATTCGCCAGCCGATCGGTGAACAGTTCTTTGACTGCGATCACGACCTCCTGGGGGCAGATGTCCGGCTGAAAATCTGGCGTCCGTTCCTTGGCGCAGTAGAGAAGGTCCTTGACAATCCGAGAGACCAGTTCGACGTTGCGTTCGACCATCTCCCAACCCTCGGAGATTCCGTCCTGGTTTCCCGCCTCGAGGCCCTCGTTCACAACAAAGATTCCGCCCTCGAGGCCCATCAGGATGTTCTTCACCCGGTGAGCCATGCCCGCAACGGCCCGTCCCATCAATGCCAGCTGCCGCTGCAATTTCTTGATCTCGGTGATGTCAGTGAAGACCTCCATGACCGAGGAGATGTTGCCGTCGTCGTTGAAGATCGGGCGGGTGTAGACGACTGCGCTGACCCGCCGACCGTCGCGGGTGATCAGTGTTTCCTCGCTCGAGTAGGTCTCACCGTCTTCGAAGGTCTGATCGACCAGACAGTTGGGGCACGGGGTGCTTCGCCCCTTGCAGACCTCGTAGCAGAGAGACCTGTCGTTGGCGCCAAACTCCTCGCGATAGAGCTCATTGGCTTCGAGGATCGTGTGGTTGCGATCCAGCACGCAGATAAAGCAGGGCACAGAAGTGAAGAGGCGCTCATAGCCACGGCGCGTTCGGTCGAGCTCCTGTTTCAGGGTCGAGACGTTGTTCGAGTGGGCGGTGGTCGGCCAGGGCCACAGGAGCGGAATGCCGATGCCCGTGAGAATGACGGCAATCCCGAGACCCAACGCGACGGCCGGGATGCGATCGGCAAAGATGGCGGCCGCGAGCGCAATGGCGAGAGACAATGCCACCCAAGCTCCGATCTTGATGGCGGATCGCCGCTGCGTGTTTGCCGGTTCCATCGGTGTCATGTCTCTGTTCGCCCCACGCCCAAACGCGAGAATTCCTGGTTGCAGAGTATGGCACATTCGGCTCGTCGTTCTCAAAACAGACATCACATCGGCCCATGATCGGCGATAGCGCAGTCGACACCGAAGTAGTACCGTGTGAGGGGAGTGCACGATGCAGTCTGATGAACCGATCGTCGCGCAGACAGTCCTCGACAGCGTTGCCGACGGTGTTTTCACCGTCGATCGCGAGTGGCGGATCACGTCTTTTAACCGCGCTGCCGAACGCATCACCGGGGTTCACCGGGACGAGGCGATCGGAGCTCGGTGCTGCGATGTTTTTCGGGCCAGTATCTGTGGCTCCGGGTGTGCGCTTCGCTACACCGTGAGCTCGGGTGAACCGGTCGTCAACAAGGCGATCATGATTCTCGACTCGAAGGCGCGCAAGGTGCCGGTGCGGATATCGACCGCGGTTCTGCGTGATCAGAGGGGCCATGTCGTGGGCGGCGTTGAGACATTCCGGGATCTCAGCCAGGTCGAAGAGCTTCAGAAGGAGCTCGAAGGCCGGTTTTCGCTCGGCGACATCATCGGCCGCAGTCGCGTCATGCGGGATCTGTTCGGTTTGATGCCGGCGGTTGCGGCGAGCGACAGCACGGTCGTGATCCACGGCGCCAGCGGCACCGGCAAGGAGCTCTTCGCGCGGGCCCTTCACGAACTTTCGCCACGGCAGGGAAAGCCCTTCGTGGCGATCAACTGCGGCGCGCTCCCCGACACCCTCCTCGAGTCTGAGCTCTTCGGCCACAAGGCGGGCGCCTTCACCGATGCGAAGAGCGACAAGCCGGGGCGCTTTGCGATCGCCGAGGGCGGCACGGTTTTCCTCGACGAGATCGGTGATATATCGCCGGCGATGCAGGTGCGTCTGCTGCGCGTCCTGCAGGAAAGGGTCTACGAGCCGCTGGGCGGGGTGGAACCTGTCGAGGCCGACGTCCGCGTCGTGGTTGCAACCCACCGGGATCTCACAAAGCTCGTCGAAGACGGATCTTTTCGAAAAGATCTTTTCTACCGCATCAACGTCATCCAGCTCGAGCTGCCGAGCCTTCGTGAACGTCGTGAGGACATTCCGCTCCTCGTCGAGCACTTTATTGGCCGATTCAACCGGCTGCAGGGAAAAGATGTGATCGGAGTCTCGCGCGAGGTGTTGGCGGTGCTGATGAAGCACGATTACCCGGGCAACGCTCGCGAGCTCGAGAACATCATCGAACGTGCCTTTGTCCTGTGTCGGGGAGGCGTCATCGAAATGCGGCATCTCCCACCGGAGCTCGGTCGGGATCAGAACGCCCGCCCCGGTGCCTCATCGTCAGGGATGACTCTCAGCACCATGGAGTCCTTGCACATCGCAGACTCTCTGAGACGGAACGAGGGCAATCGGAAGGCGGCCGCGGAGGAGCTCGGGATTCACCCCAGCACGCTCTTCCGGAAGATCAGGGATCTCGGGATCGAGACGCCGGAAAAGGACGGCCGGAGCCGATAAGGGTGACGCTCTGTGTCGGGTGAGAGGCTGATCCACCAGCTACGCTGGGGCTACCGTTTCGAAACGACGTCAATCCCACCACCCGAGAGTCGTTACGAATCGGTAACGCCGGTCCCACCACGCCGTGTCCTCGTCCTTGCCTGGCCCCTCAAAGTCATCTCCCGTCAACAGTTTGTGGGATCTTTCACGAGGCCGTCCTCTGGCACAGGGGTTGCACCGTTGAATTCGGGTTCGGTGTGTTTTGCGTGTGAAAGGGATAACGTGCACGAGGAACTGCAAAAACTCTGGAAGACCGAGGACTACTGGGCGGTGTGGCGGTCAACGTTCCGCTTGGATATTTCCTGTCAACCGTGGTGTTCTCCAGGTTCTGGTCGAACATCAGCTCGCTGATGTGAAGTTGGACCTTGAATTGGATTTCGTTTTGCCCCAGCAACCAAATATGTGAATGAGAGGAAAGGAGTGGCCATGACAGAGAAGAGGAAAACGCCGCTGCTTGACGAGCTCGAATCGGGGCCGTGGCCGAGCTTTGTCAAGGAAATCAAGAAGGAGGCTGAGCACAACCCGATGTCGAACGATGTGCTCGGGATCCTCGAACGGTCTTACGAGGAGCACATAAGCCACTGGAAGCACGGCGGCATCGTGGGCGTGATGAGCTACGGCGGTGGCGTGATTGGTCGTTACTGTGACATCCCAGAGGACTTCCCGAACGTCAGGGAGTTCCACACGTTACGTATCAACCAGCCGTCGGCTTGGTTTTACGACACGAAGTCACTGCGCCACCTGTGCGACATCTGGGAGAGGCACGGCTCGGGTCTGACCAACATGCACGGTTCGACCGGAGACATCGTCTTCCTGGGTGGCAGCACCGAGTGCTTGGAGCCCGTCTTCGCCGAGCTCAGCTGCGAGAAGGAAGACATGCCGAGCTTCGACCTCGGCGGTTCCGGCTCCAACATGCGCACCCCGAGCTGCTGTGTCGGCCCGGCGCGCTGCGAGTGGGCCTGCTACGACACCCTGGATGCCTGCTACAACATCACCCAGCACTTCCAGGACGAGCTTCACCGTCCATTCTTCCCCTACAAATACAAGTTCAAGTTCGCGGGTTGCCCGAACGACTGCGTGGCCTCGATCGCGCGCTCGGACTGCTCGGTGATCGGTGTCTGGCAGGACGACATCCAGGTCGACAACGCCAAGGTGGCCGAGTACGACAAGAACGGCACCGATGTCAAGGCCGAGGTCTGTGACCTCTGCCCGACTAAATGCATGGAGTGGGACGGTAAGACCCTCGACATCGACAACGCCAACTGCGTCAAGTGTATGCATTGCATCAATTTGATGCCGAAAGCGCTCAAACCCGGCAAGGAGCGCGGAGCGACCATCCTCATTGGCTCGAAAGCCCCGATCGTCGGCGGCGCGCTGCTGTCCTCGGTCTTTGTGCCCTTCCTCGAGATGGACCCCGAGTCGGACTACGAGGACCTCAAGGAGCTCACCGAGGCGATCTGGGACCTCTGGGGTGAGCACGGCAAGGCCCGCGAGCGCACGGGCGAGTTCATCCAGCGCGTCGGTCTGTCCAACTTCCTCGGGGAGATCGGGCTCGACCCGGTCCCCGAGATGGTGATGCACCCGCGCACAAACCCATACATCTTCTTCGATGACGAGATCTTCGAAGACGGTGCGGAATAGGAAAGGAGGAACTCATGCCTGAATTCGAACGCCAAACCGACATTGGACCCCCAAATTACAAGCAGTTCCTTCCCGAGGTCATCAAAAAGAACTACGGGAAGTGGGACTATCACGAGATCCTCAAACCAGGCGTGATGGTGCACGTTGCCGAGTCCGGCGACAAGCTCTTCACGGTCCGCGCCGCCTCGCCGCGCCTGCTCGCGGTCACCTCGATCCGCAAGTTCTGTGACATTGCCGACAAGTACTGCGACGGCCACCTGCGGTGGACGAGCCGCAACAACATCGAGTTCCTGCTCACCGACGAATCGAAGATCGAACCGTTGATCAAGGAAGTCGAAGAGTACGGTTTCCCGATCGGCGGTCTCGGCTCCAAGCTTTCCAACATCGTCCACACCCAGGGATGGGTCCACTGCCACTCATCGGCGTCGGACGCCTCGGGTGTTGTCAAGGCGGTGATGGATGAGCTCTTCCCGTACTTCAGCGGCGAGAAGGACCTGCCGGCAAAGATGCGGGTTGCCTACGCCTGCTGCCTCAACATGTGCGGGGCGGTCCACTGCTCCGACATCGCGATCCTCGGTGTCCACACCCGTGCGCCGGTCATCAATCACGACGACCTGCCCAAGATGTGTGAGATCCCGAACCTGATTGCGTCCTGCCCCACCGGAGCCATCCGCCCGACAACGGTTGACGGCAAACAGTCGGTCGAGATCGTCGAGGAGCAGTGCATGTACTGCGGCAACTGCTACACGGTGTGCCCGGCGTGCACCATCAACAATGCCGAAACCGACGGCATCTCGATCTGGGTCGGCGGTAAGGTCTCGAACTCCCGCGTTGCTCCGAAGTTCTCGAAGCTCGCGATCCCGTTCATTCCGAACAACCCGCCGCGCTGGCCCGAAGTTGTCTCGGCGGTCAAGAACATCGTCGAGACCTACGCCGACAACGCGCGGAAGCACGAGCGCATGTGCGAGTGGATCGACCGCATCGGCTGGCCGAAGTTTTTTGAACTCATCGGTCAGGAGTTCACCAAATATCACATCGACGACTTCACACACGCCGGTGAGACCTTTAATAGAACGGCGCAGCTGCGCCACTAGGAGGAAGCCATGGCTGAAGTCACGATTGACCAAATCGCGGACGCCATGTTCGAACTGGTGAAATCGACTTACGGCAAGAAAGATATGAAGCCGATGGACATCACCAAGGCAATGATCGAGCAGTTCGGTGAGGAAAACTGTGACAAGCGCATGTGCAAAAAAGCCCTGCGCCAAATCATCGATTCCGGCCGCTGCGTTTATAAGTATGCTGGCGGCAGCTACGTGACGCTTCCACCAGAATGAGTGCTGATTGCCCCCCGGGTGTGAGCCCGGGGGGTGTTTGAGCGCTGCGATAACACACGGAGGACCCTATGGCACGGAACAAACTCTCTGGCCCGGAGCGGGTGGCAAAGACCGTCGATGTACTGCGACAGTGGCAGGGTATCGAGCGTGATGCCATCGAGACGACCGCCCAGATCATGGAAAAGACCGACAACCTCCTGATCCGCCAGATCATGGAGATCATCCGCAACGACTCGGTGCAACACCACCGGGTGCAGCAGTTTATGATCGATATCATCACCAGGACGCCGGTCACGCTGTCACCTGAGGACCTGGCCGAGGTCTGGGGCCAGATCGAGGCCCACGACGAGCTTGAACGGCAGACGATCGTGCTCGCCAAAGAACTCCTCGAGGAGACCACCGAGCCGATCCACAAAATCCTACTCAATTACTTGCTGACTGATGAGGAGAAGCACGACAGCATCCTCGGCGAGTTGGAGAAGCTCAAGGCGCATATGTCGAAGCTCTCGTGAAGCAGGCCCGGTCGCTAGTGAGGAGGCGTGAAATATGGGTCTATTGAAGAAAAAGGACAAGAAATCGTCGAGCAAAATGTCGGCGCGCATGGCCGGCGGCGCCAGTGGTTCGCAGATATCGGCCCTTCGCCCGCGGTATATCGAAAGTCTGCCGCCGTGTACCGGTAATTGCCCGAGCGGCAACGATATTCGCGGCTGGCTGACCGTGATCAGTTTGCGAGAAAAGCTCGGTCTGAGCCTCGACGAGGCCTGTGAAAAGGCCTGGCGCATCGAGATGGAGACCAACCCCTTCCCATCGGTGATGGGAAGGGTCTGTCCCCATCCCTGCGAAACGGGGTGTAACCGAGGCCAGAAAGACGGGCCGGTCGGCATCAACTCGGTCGAACGGTTCATCGGTGACTACGCTCTCGACAAGGGGCTCAAGATGGAGCCGATCGAAGGCGAGGGTCCCAAAGATCAGAAGATCGCGGTCATTGGGGCCGGTCCCTCGGGCCTGTCCTGCGCCTACCAGCTGGCCCGCCGTGGCTACAAGGTGACTGTCTATGAAGGCCTGCCGAAACCTGGCGGGATGCTGCGCTACGGCATTCCCGTCTACCGACTGCCGCGCGAGGTGCTCGACGGCGAGATCCAGCGGATCCTCGATCTCGGGGTGGAGCTCAAGTGCGACACCAAGATCGGCAAAGACGTCACCTGGGATGATATCCGCAAGGAGTACGCCGCGATCTACGTCGCCATCGGAGCCCACCAGGGCAAGAACATGGGGATCCCCGGCGAAGACGGCCCCGGCATCTGGACCGGCACCGAGTTCCTCAACCACGCCAATTCCGGCAAGAAGGTCGACATCGGCACTAATGTCGTTGTCATTGGTGGTGGTGATACCGCCATCGACGCGGCTCGCGTTTCGAAGCGATTGATTGCCGATTCGGCGGCAATGGCCTCGAAGATGGGTGCGGAGGTGACGATTCTCTATCGCCGCACCCGGGCCGAGATGCCGGCCATCGAGCGCGAGATCGAGGAGGCCATCGAGGAAGACGTCAAGATCGAGTACCTCGCGGCGCCGATCGAGATCCTTCGCGATGACGAGGGTGCCCTCAAGGCGATGGTCGTGCAGCGCATGGAGCTTGGCGAGCCGGACGACTCCGGGCGCCGGCGTCCAGTGCCGATCGATGGCGACACCTACGAGCTGCCTCTCGAAACCATGATCACCGCTGTCAGCCAGAAGCCGGACCTCGCGGCCATGAAATCCGCCGAGCTTGGCGACGGCTGGCTCAACAGCGACGATTGGGGCTTCACTGGCGTCGACGGTGTGTGGACCGGTGGCGACAACATCAACCTCGGCATCGCCACGACCTCGATCGGTCAGGCGCGCAAGGCGGCGGACGCCATCCACGCGCATCTCCAGGGCACCGATCTGCCAAACGAAGAAAACGGTGAAATGATCCGGGCCGAAAAGCTCAAAATCGAATGGTACGAGCCGATCGATCGAACCCAGCGTCAGGTCAAGGCGCCCGAAGATCGTCTCGCGAATCCATACGATGAGGTTGATCTCGGATTGACCGCCGACGATGCGCTGGTGGAGCTTTCCCGCTGCTTCAGCTGCGGCCAATGCTTCGGCTGCGAGAACTGCTGGATGTACTGCCAGAACAATGTTTTCGGCAAGGAGCCGCAGGCGTCACCCGGTCACTTCTTCATCATCAAGAACCCGGAGAAGTGCGATGGCTGCAAGAAGTGCTGGGAAGAATGCCCCTGCGGTTACATCGTGGGTGTGTGAGAACGGGATCGGGCGGTACGGCAGATGCGTGTAAAGGTCCCACGGTTGGTTGTCGCTGGTCTCTCCGGCGACAGCGGCAAGACCCTGGTCAGTCTGGGTATTGCCCGCGTGCTCGCCGATCGCGGCGTCAAGGTGCGACCGTTCAAAAAGGGACCGGATTACATCGACACAGCGTGGCTCGGTGTAGCGGCTCGCTCGACCTGCCGCAATCTCGACACCTTTCTCATGAAAGACGAGGCGATGGCGAGTTCGCTGGCCACCGCCGCCAACGACGCGGATCTCATCCTCGTGGAAGGCAACCGCGGTCTCTTTGACGGCGTCGACGTTGAAGGGAGCCACTCGACCGCCATGCTGGCGCGTCGGTTGGCGGCGCCGGTCGTCTTGGTGCTCGATTGCACCAAGATGACGCGCACCGCCGCCGCCATGGTCTTGGGCTGCCGAGCCCTCGACCCCGAGGTCGACCTGGCGGGAGTGATCCTCAACCGGGTCGGGTGCGGACGCCATGAAAACATCGTTCGCGAGGCGGTGGCCGGCATCGCCGGAACGCCCGTCCTCGGTGCGATTCGTCGTATCAAAGGTGATGATCCACTGCCCGGTCGGCATCTGGGGCTGGTGACGGCGGCGGAACACCCGGCGCCCGAAGAGTCCATACAACGGGCTGCCGATGCAGTAGCTGCCGGTGTGGATATCGATCGCTTGCTGGCAGTGGCGCAGTGGGCGCCAGAGCTCGAGCTGATGCCTGCTGAGACCGCTATCGAACAAGTTGCGGTGACCATCGCTTATCTCGAAGGAGAGGCCTTCAGCTTCTACTACGCCGAAAACCTCGAACGACTGCGGTCGGCAGGAGTACAGCTTGTACCGGTCGACCCCGCGAGTGCCAGCGAACTCCCCCAGGTTGACGGTCTATATATCGGCGGCGGATTCCCGGAGGTCCACGCAGCCCGACTCGGATCCAACACCGAGTTCACCGCGAGCATTCGGGCCAGCGTGGATGCCGGAATGCCGGTCTACGCCGAATGCGCCGGCCTCATGTATCTGGCTCGCGAACTCGTGGTCGACGGGGTCCCGCACGCAATGGCCGGAGTGCTTGACCTCGCAACCGAACAGTGTTCGACACCTCAGGGCCACGGATACGAGGTGGTGGTCGTTGACCGGGACAACCCGTTCTTCGCCGCCGGCACCCGTCTTGTCGGGCACGAGTTCCACTACTCGCGCCTGGTGAACGGCTCGGACCGCGACAAGAGCGTGCTCAGAGTTGAGCGCGGGACCGGGATCGGTGAAAACCGGGACGGTATTTCCAGTGGCAGGGTTTTTGCCTCCTATCTCCATCTCCACGCCGGTGCGACCCCCGGGTGGGCGGACGGCTTTCTCGCTCTTGCCGCGCAATTCGCGGCCGAACGGGACCGGTCGACGGCCGCATGCGGTTGAAGGAGGAAGTGATGGAGATGCTACGCCAGGGCGACTCTGAGGGCCTCGAACACATGGTGGTGGAAACACCCGCCGCCATTCGATTCCTCCAGGGCCGGCTGTGGGACGAGGATCCCGAAATCCGCAACCTGGCGGCCATCGCCCTCGGTGCTGCAGCTGAAGCCCACCCAAACCTCGGGCGAGAGCTTCTGCGGCGGGCGCTGTGGGCGCTCAACGACGAGTCGGCCACCAACGGCGGCCCGATGCTACCGGCGGTTGGCGAAATCGGACGGCGTGCGCCGGATCTGGTAGCGCCCTTCGTCGGGCCGATGACCGCCTATTTGTGGGACGAAGGATTGCGTCCGGGAATTCTGGATGCTCTGTGCCGAATCGCTGCGACGGCTCCAGAGTTGATTGACGAGGTCCGCGATCGCCTGTTGGTGCTCGAGGACACAGACGAACCCGGAGAGCAGGCCTTGAGAGACAGCCTGCTCGCCGTGAAAAGGGAGAGCGTGGATGGAGAATGAAAGTCAACGCAGCCGTCTGGAGCGTTGCCAGAAGGACGTGGAGGAACACCCGGAAAGGGCGTCCGCCCATTACAACCTTGGTCTTGCCTACACGGTGTCGGGTCGGGTGAAACAGGCCGAAGAATCGTACCTGAAAGCCCTCGAGATCGATCCGACGATGTTTCAGGCGTGGGTCAATCTCGGTGGGGTTCGCCTCATGCGCTGGGAATTCAAGGGCTGCCTCGAGGCCAACCTGCAGGCTGCAAAAATTCGCGGCGATTTGCCCATAGTGCACTACAACATGGGCCAGGCCCACCTCTACCTCAACCAGCCCGAAGATCTGGTGCGCTGCAACGAAAGGGTGATCGAGCTCGACGGCGAAAACGGTGCCGCGTACTACCACGTAGCGGTCGGGCATTTGGCGATGGACAATATGGGCGCTGCCGAGCGCTATCTCGGTCGCGCCATCGAGCTCGGCCACCAGCCGAATCACGAATTCGTGAAGGCCATGGAAAAGGCCCATATCAAGAAGCAACGTCAGGAAAACGTATCACTCATCGAGATCAGCGGGGCTGAAACCCCGGACAAAACAAAGGAGGACTGAGATGGCCATTTTTGAACACGGGAGCGTCTCCATCGAGGTGGACGAGGACGGTTTCATGCAGGCACCGGAGGACTGGAACGAAGATGTTGCGGCCGCCCTCGGGTCTACCGAAGGTGTGGACGATCTCACCGACGACCACTGGAAGGTCGTCAACTACTTGCGTGACTACTATCTGCAGTTCGGCGTCGCGCCGATGATCCGCAAGCTCTGCAAGCAGACGGGTTTCCAACTCAAGGAGATCTACGAACTCTTCCCGTCCGGCCCGGCAAAGGGCGCCTGCAAAGTCGCCGGTCTGCCGAAGCCCACGGGTTGCGTGTAATTCGAGTTGTGGCCGCCACCGCCTCCGTTTGCAACGGGGGCGGTTCGGCGGGCTCGGCACGCCAAGGGGGTCGGCATGCTCGACCATGATTTTTCAGAACGCCGGGATGAGATCCTGGAGCGTTGGATCAAAGACGTCATCGAAGGCTATCCGGAGGAGACCGCGAAGTTTCTGCGGTCAAAGAAGGACAGGTTCGCCAACCCGGTCGGCGCCAGTCTTCGTGAGGGCCTCGCCGAGCTGCTCGACGGCGTTTTGTGCGGCGTCGACCCGGGCGAGCTCTCGTCTGCACTGGACCGGGTCATCCGGGTGCGGGCGGTTCAGGAGTTTGCGCCTTCCGCTGCGGTCAGTTTCATCCTGGGTCTCAAAGATCTGCTGCATGAGGTCGCTGGTGACGCAGACGGCGATGTCACTGAATATCTGGACATCATCGACAACAGAATCGAAGTTCTCGGATTGTGCGCCTTCGACGTCTACATGCGCTGTCGCGAACAGATGTGGGCGATTCGCGCACAGGAGATCCGCAATCAATCGGTAGGAATCATGGAGCGCGTCGCGGAATGGCGTGAGCGGCGTGAGTAGAACTCGGAAAACAGCCGCAGACCTGATGCGGTGAATCTTCCGGCCCGACGGGGCTGAGAGGAAGGGGGGATCGGACGCATGGGAGCGTTGATATCTCTTGTCGCGGTGGCCGGCCTGGCTTTGATCGCCGCGGTGGGCGCGAGTTCCGGCGACAGTCTGCGATTCGTGCTCGGAGTGATCATTCCGGGGGTCGCCTTTGCGGTGTTCCTCGGTGGGATCATCTTCCGGGTGGTGCATTGGGCGAGATCGCCGGTGCCCTTCCGAATCCCCACCACCACGGGCCAGGAAAAATCTCTGCCGTGGATCCGAAACAACGAGCTCGAGAATCCGAGTGGGTTGCTCGGGGTGATTGGTCGTATGGCCCTCGAGGTCCTGGCCTTCCGTTCGCTGTTCCGGAACACCAGGGTCGAGGTCATGCCCGATAAGGAAAAGGTGAACTACATAGCCGACAAGGCCTTGTGGGCGGCGGCAATGGCCTTCCATTGGGCAATGTTCATCGTTGTCCTCCGCCACTTCCGGTTCTTCATCGAGCCGGTGCCGGCGTGGGTCGGGATGCTGCAAAGCGTCGACGGTTTCTTTCAGGTTGGATTGCCGGTCTACTACGGCACCACCTTCCTGATGGTGGTTGGACTGGCCTACCTTCTGGCGCGCAGGTTCTTCGACGCCAAGGTCCGCTACATCTCGCTGCCGACCGACTACTTTGCCCTCTACCTCCTGCTCGGGATCGCCCTCACCGGCATCCTCATGCGTCACGTCGAAAAGGTTGATGTTGTGCAGGTCAAGGCGGCGATCGCCGGGTGGGCGTCTTTCCAGCCGGTTGCGCCGGTCGGGGTCGGTCTGTGGTATTTCCTGCACATTGCGATGGTCAGCGCACTGCTGGTGTATTTCCCATTCTCGAAGCTCCTGCACGCGCCTGGTGTGTTCCTGAGCCCGACCCGCAACCTCGCCAACAGCAACCGTACCCGCCGTCACATCAACCCGTGGAACCCGGAAATCCAGGGCCACTCCTATGCGGAGTGGGAGGACGAGTTCCGCGACAAGTTGAAGGCGTCCGGCTACGCGCTGGAGAAGGAGTGAGCCATGGCGGAGAAAACACCTCAGGAACTGATCCAGATCGATCTCACTCCGCCGCCGAGGAAATGGATGAATCCTGCCGTCGACTTCGAGGCGCGGCGTGGAACGTGGTCCTACCCGACCGCCGTCAAGAACCTCGAGTACATGGGCATGCCCTACGCGCGCGAGTGGTCGCCCGCAGATGCCGACTGGAAACTGCCGGACAATTGGCAACAGATCATCCACGACGGCTTCAAGGACCTCCTGAAGAAGTACCGTTCACTCAAGATCTTCATGGACGTGTGCGTTCGCTGCGGCGCCTGCGCCGACAAATGCCACTTCTTCATCGGTTCGGGTGATCCCAAGAACATGCCGGTGCTGCGGGCGGAGCTCCTGCGCTCCATCTACCGCCAGGACTTCACCGCCGCGGGCAGGATTCTCGGATCACTGGCGGGAGGCCGCGAGCTCACCGAGGAGGTGCTGAAGGAGTGGTACTACTACTTCTTCCAGTGCACCGAGTGTCGCCGGTGTAGCGTCTACTGTCCCTATGGCATCGACACCGCCGAGGTCACGATGGCGGCCCGCGAACTCATGAACCTGGTCGGGCTCAGTATCAATTGGATCATGGAGCCGGTCGCCAACTGCCAACGCACCGGCAACCACCTCGGCATCCAGCCCCACACCTACAAGGACAACGTCGAGTTCATGTGCGACGAGCTCGAGGATGTGACCGGTATCAAGCTCGACCCGCCAATCAACCGCAAGGGGGCGGAGATCCTCTTCGTCATCCCTTCGGCCGACTACTTCGCCGACCCCGGAACCTACACCTTTGTCGGTTACCTGATGCTCTTCGAGCACATCGGGCTCGACTACACCCTGAGCTCGTACGCTTCGGACGGCGGTAACTTCGGCCTCTTCAACTCCGTCGAGAACATGAAGAAACTCAACTGGAAGATCTTCCACGAGGCGAAACGACTGGGTGTGAAATGGATCCTCGGTGGTGAGTGCGGTCACATGTGGCGGGTCATGCACCAGTACATGGACACCATGAACGGGCCCGCTGATTTCCTCGAAGTACCGAAATCACCGATCACCGGCACCGTCTTCGACAACGCCAACTCGACCAAGATGACGCACATCTGCGAGTTCACCTCCGATCTCATCCGCCACAACAAACTCAAGCTGGATCCGAGCCGCAACGACCAGTTCCGCGTCACCTTCCACGACTCGTGTAACCCGGCGCGGGCCATGGGTCTGTTGGACGAGCCTCGCTACGTGCTCAAGAACGTCTGTAACAACTTCTTCGAAATGCCTGAGAATACGATCCGCGAGCACACTTTTTGCTGTGCCGGGGGTGCTGGGCTCGGCAACGACGAGAACATGGAAATGCGGATGCGAGGTGGCCTGCCGCGAGGCAATGCGGTCAAGTGGGTGCGCGACCACAACGATGTCAACCGCCTGACCTGCATCTGCGCCATCGATCGTGCGACCCTGCCGCCGCTCGTCGACTACTGGTCTCCCGGCGTCGATGTCAGCGGTATCCATGAGCTCGTCGGAAACGCCCTCATCATGGACGGTGAGAACGAGCGCACCACCGATATACGCGGCGTGCCGGCGAAACCGGAGAAGGAGGAGCAGGACGATGTATGACGCCAGCAAGATCGTCGCCGGCCTCGCCGTCTTCGTGGTCCTCGCGACCTCGCCCCTGTGGTACAACGCCTTGAACGCCGCCTCCCCGGAAGCCCCGGAACTCCAGCAGCCGACCAACGGTTCGACCGAGTGTGTCGAAGCAACCGACTACATGCGGGCGAATCATATGGATCTCTTGGATACATGGCGGGACACGGTGGTGCGTGACGATGTCCGCACCTACACCTCCACGGCAGGTAAGGACTACACGATGAGCCTTTCGGACACCTGTCTGGACTGTCACTCCAAAAAGGAACAGTTCTGCGATGCCTGTCACACGTACTCGGCGGTCGATCCCTACTGTTGGGACTGCCACGTGATTCCAGAGGAGGGGCAGTGATGAACAGCAGCAGACGAGGATTCCTCAAGTTCGCCGGTCTGTCGGCCGTCGGTGTGGCGGGTTCCACCGCCGTCGCCACCAGGACGAGGGCGTCTGAAGAACACGAACCTCCGGTAACCGAAGGCAAGCGGTTGGCGCTGGTGATCGATCTGCGCAAGTTCTCCAAGGACGACGCGCTGCTCGCCAAGATAACTGCCGCCTGTCACGACGCCCACAACGTGCCCGATTTCGCGGACGACCCCAAGAACGAGGTCAAGTGGATCTGGACCGAAGACTTCGAGACAGCATTCCACGAGCAGGAGTTCCACTACATCCGCGAGGATCTCAAGGGCAAGCCGACGCTGCTCCTGTGCAACCACTGCGACAACCCGCCGTGCACCCGCGTGTGCCCGACCCAGGCGACCTGGAAACGGGCGTCCGATGGCGTCGTGATGATGGACTGGCACCGCTGCATCGGCTGCCGCTACTGCGTTGTCGCGTGCCCATACGGTTCACGCAGCTTCAATTGGAAGGACCCGCGGAAGGCGCCGAATCTGGCCACGATCGACAATACCTATCCAACTCGGATGCGGGGTGTGGTGGAAAAATGCACGTTTTGTGACGAGCGTCTCGCTCGGGGCGAACAGCCCGCCTGCGTCGAGGCCTGCGACAACGGCGAGATGGTTTTCGGGGATCTCAACGACCCCGGGTCCGAGGTCCGGCAGCTGCTCGCCGAACGTCTGAGCATACGCCGCAAGCCGGGCCTCGGGACTCAACCCGAGGTCTACTACATCGTTGAGGATCCACGCACGCTGCAGGAGACGGCTCCGACGGCGGAGGTCTTTGAAGGGGAGGATGACCATGCTTGAGAAGGCTCTCTCGGGCTCCCGGGCCTATTGGTCCTGGATATTCGCCCTGTTACTTGTCATCGGAGGCGGCGCGGCGTGCTGGTTCTGGCAGTTCAACGAAGGCCTGACCATCACCGGCCTCAGCCGCGACGTGGTCTGGGGTTTCTACATCGCCCAGTTCACCTTTTTGGTCGGGGTCGCCGCCTCGGCGGTGATGGTGGTCCTGCCGTACTACCTGCACGACTACAAGGCCTTCGGCAAGATGACCATCCTTGGCGAGTTCCTCGCCATCCCCGCGGTCATCATGTGCATGGCCTTCATCTTCGTTGATATGGGGATGCCGAACCGTATCGTCAACGTCTTTCTCCATCCGACACTGCACTCGATGATGTTCTGGGACACGGTCGCTCTGAGCGGTTACCTGGTGCTCAATATCGTCATCAGCCACTGGACCTTGTCATCTGAGCGACGCGAGGAGCCGCCGCCAAAATGGCTCAAACCGATCATCCTGCTTTCGATCCCGTGGGCGGTCTCGATCCACACGGTCACCGCATTCCTTTATTCGGGTCTCGCGGCACGACCATTCTGGATGACCGCGATCCTCGCGCCACGATTCCTGGCGTCGGCCTTTGCCGCGGGCCCCGCTATCCTGCTCCTACTCGCCTTCTTCGTTCGCAGGATCTCGACCTTTGATCCGGGCAAGCAGGCGATCGATACTCTGGCGAAGATTGTCACCTACGCCATGACCGTCAACGTTTTCTTCGTGTTGATGGAGGTCTTCACCGCGCTCTACAGCGACATTCCCGAGCACGTCCATCACTTCCAGTTCCTGTTCACTGGTCTCGAAGGAGAGAATATGCTCGCACCGTGGATGTGGGTTTCCTCGATCCTGGCGATCGTTTCGCTGGTCGTTCTTATCAATCCAAAGACCCGCGGAAACTACAGCTGGCTGAAATTCGGTTGCGTGGCTGTTGTCGGTTCGCTGTGGATTGACAAGGGCCTGGGCATGGTCATCGCCGGTTTCGTGCCGAACCCGCTCGGAAAGGTCGTCCATTACGCGCCGACGGCTCCAGAGCTCATGATCAGCCTCGCGATCTACGCCGTCGGAGCCCTGATTCTCACCGGACTCTACAAGATCGCGCTCGAGGTGAGGGGACAGCTCAAGGCGAATTAGGAATTAGGAATTCGGAATTAGGAATTGCCCCCGCCCGCCCGGCTCGTGCCGGGGGTGGGGGATTCTTGTGACCAGTAATCAGTAAACAGTAATCAGTAGGGACGCCGCTGGGATCGAGACTGATCACTTGTTACTGGTTACTTGCTTAGAAACGGAGACCGCATGGAATTTCAGCCAAAACGTGTCGTCATCGTTGGTGCATCCGCGGCGGGACTGCGGTGCGCGTGCCGGTTGCGGCGGTTGCAGCCGGATTGGTCGATCACCGTTGTTGAAGGTGGTGAGGTCTTCTCCTACGGCGCCTGCGGCCTGCCGTACGTGCTCTCCGGCGATATCGAAGAGTTGGCGGCGCTTCGCCGCACTCCGTACGGGGTCGATCGCGACATTGATTTCTTTTCCTCGTTCAAGGGGGTCGAAATTCTGGCTCCGTGGCGCGCGACCGCGGTTGATGTCGAAGCGAGGACCCTTCACATCGAATCGGATGGCGAGGAGCGCGATCTCGAGTGGGACGAGCTCGTCATCGCCACCGGGGCCTCTCCACGCAAGCTCCCAGGCTTTCCCGAGCACCCCCGGGTCCACACCTTCCACGTGTGGGATGATGTCAAACCGCTCAAGATCGGCCTCATGCAGGGCGAAATCGATCACGTGGCAGTGGTTGGCGCCGGTCTTGTGGGCGTCGAGCTGGCCGAGGCGTTTCACAGCCTGTGGGGTGCCGATGTGACATTGATCGAAGCGGCGGCCACTCCCCTGCCGGAGATTCTCGATCCCGAGCTCGGAGAGGTCGTCGTGCGTCACCTGGAATCAAATGGCGTCCGGGTTTTGACACGGTCTGCGGTCGCCGAGGTCATCGCCGACGACGAAGGCGTCACCGTCAAAGCCGGGGGTGAGGAGGTGCATGCTGACGCGGTTGTCGTTGCAGTCGGTGTCGAGCCTCGGGTGGAGCTGGCGAAGATGGCCGGTGCCGAGCTTGGCCCGACGCGGGCGATTCGGGTCGACGAGCGCCTCCAGACCACGGTCCAGCACGTCTGGGCGGCGGGAGATTGTGTCGAGAATCGCCATGTGGTGACGGGTGGCCCAGCCTACCTGCCGCTCGGATCGCTGGCCAACCGCCAGGGCCGAGTGATTGCGGACAATCTCGCCGGATGGGACGCAACTTTCGGCCCGGTTGCGGGCGCTGCGGCGGTCAAGGTCTTCGACCTCAACGTGGCGGCGGTCGGTTGCACCGCCGCCCGTCTCGGTGGTGACGGCCTGGGTGTCCGCCAGGTCTGGGTCAGTGCCGAGGATCGGGCTCACTACTGGCCGGAGGCAAAGCTCATCCTCCTCGGGATGGTCTACGACCCGTCCACCAACCGTGTTCTTGGCGTGCAGGGTGTCGGAGAGGAGGGGGAAGTTGCCAAGAGGATCGATGTTGCGGCGCAGCTGATGCTCCGCGGAGCCGTCATCGATGATTTCGCGGCCATCGAGCACGCCTACGCGCCTCCCTACGCACCGGCGCTCGACCCACTGGCCGTGCTGGCGATGGCCGCCGCCAACCAGGTCGAGGGCATCGAGTCGGTAGCGCCACTCACCGATCTCTCGCGGGAAACCGTGCTTGACGTGAGGGTAGAGGCGGAACGCGAGGAGCGTCCCCTGACTGCCGGTTCATTGCACGAGATCGAGGCGAGTGAGCTCCGTGAACGTACCGATGACATCCCCGATGGGCCGTTGCTGGTGGCCTGCGCCCACGGCACGCGATCGGCCGAGGTCGTGCGCTGGCTCGCTCATCGCGGCGTTCAGGCCCGCTATCTCGGCGGCGGCGTCAGCTGGCGGGTTCGCGCTCTCAGCCCTGAGAGTTAGGATTACGGGTCGATCGGGTCCCTGACGAATACGCCAGGGCCTCCTGTCCCTTCATTCTCAGATCACATCTGGGAACAGAATCGAAAACGCCAGCCAGGCCATGGCGAGGGTCAGAATCAGATTGAAAGACTGCCCCACGATGTAGAGAAGCAGGGTCTTGCCGCCTTCCAATTGCTTGGCCATCTCCGCGAAGTTCGACTCCAAACCGATAGACACGAAGGCGAGACAGAAAAACCAGCCCCGAAGGGGATTGGTCACTGTCTTGATCACGCTCGACTCCACCAATTTGAGACCGTTTCCATCGAAGAGGAAAGCGAACAGGGGCGCCAGAACGAAGGAGAAGAGGATCGACGCCGCGACGAAACCGACGATGAATTTGGGAAACCTGACCCAGATCTGCATGAGCCCTGGACGCGGAGCGTCCGGATCCCGCTCCACCGATGTGATCCAGAACAGGGCGACGAAAAAGCCGACAACGCCGATGAGGATGTTTTGGATCATCTTGACAACCGCGGCGACGGCTTCGGCACGTGGACCGAGGAAGGCGCCGGCGGCCACAACGGCGCCGGTTGAGTCAATTGTGCCTCCCATCCAAGCCCCACCCAAGACCGGGCCCATTTCGACATAAGAAATGAACATCGGCATGAAGATCATCATCAATACTGTGAAGATCAGCGTCATCCCGACGGCCAGCGTCAGTTCCTCTTTCTTGGCCCGGGAGGCGGCGGCCACGGCGATAGCGGCCGAGACCCCACACACTGAGGTCGCAGCGGCGATGATGATCACCAGGGGTTTGCTGACGATCTTCAGAACACGCGTGCCGAAGAACCACATGAAGATGATTACTGTTGGTGTGACGATCCACGCAACCATCAATCCGGGGACGCCGATGCTGAGGATTTTTCCGAACAGGATCTCGGCGCCGAGCAACACCAGCCCTGCCTTGATGTACATCTCGGTCCGCACCGCCGGTTTGAGCCATGTGGGTGTTCCGATCGTGTTGGAGATCAGCAGGCCGAGGACAAGCGCCCAGGCCGCATAGCTCAGTCCGTAGGCATGGATGGTGTTCTGGTTGGCGATCGCAAACGACAGTGCGGCCAGGATGAATACGACTCCAAACGCGATGGCATAGCTCATTGGGTTCTGGCCCATGCTCCGAACGCCGATCACCGTGAGCGCCAGGATGAAGATCATGGTCACGAAAAGTGGAAGAACGATGGATCTCGTTCGTTCCGCGGTCACGGTCAGTTTGCCGTTGCCGACAACGACGTTTGGGGAATCCAGGGTCTGCGAGCTGTAGGCTCTGGCTCCGATTCCGGCGGGATCGGGATCGATCTCGGTGAACTGCAGCTGTGTCACGCCGCCAGTCAAGAGTGCCGAAAGGGAGATCGTCTCACCGTCACCTGTGCGGCTCGAAGCGATCCGTAGCCGGAAACCTCCGGCATCGGAAATGACTTCGGCGTTCGCGCCGGCGTCGGCGGCGTTGATTCTGTCCGCCGCCTCCGCGAGAGTGGAGCCCATGGCCAGGTCGATCGAGGTTTTCTTCGACTGGTAAAGCACATCCGCCGGGTTCGATGTCCACTTTCCGATCTTTGGCACTTTTTTGGCCGAGATGGTGCCGGACAGCGTCATCATGCCGAGCACTGTGGCAATCAGGAGTATCGCTAGGCCGAACCAGACCGTCCACCAATCTTCCTCCACCAACAGCGGGCTGCGTTTCGTTTCGCCTGTCATCAAAATGCCCTCTCACTCCTTCTTTCGAAACCGGGGATGCGGTTCTGATCGGCCGGTCAACGGGGGATCGGATACCGGTTTGCGAGCCTCAAACGATGGACAATCAAGGGCCATCACGGGATCCATGAATCGGTCGAACTTCTGGCAGATCCCGGCGTGGCCACGCGCAGATGAGTAGGCAGAGCCGAAGGAGGTCAGGCCAGGAATCTCAGCTTCGATAGAGGCGGGGTCGTCGTCAAAATAGACACAATGCTGACAAGTTTGCGGAATCATCTTCCCAATTCCCATCACAATGGGGCAGCCACTCGCATTTCCCAGGATTAAATTACCACGCCGCAGGGAGAGGTGTTGCAGTCTGGTGCGTCGAGAGGCTGGGTGATCGAAGAGCAATCAAATAACGCCAAGACGTACAGAGCACTCGCCTGGAGAAAGAAACGCAGAGGCGCAGAGGTGCAGAGTCGCAGAGAGAATCCTTTGAGCTGGGTCGTGATCGGTATCCCTGAAGAGAATCTCTCGTTCCACGTCACAGACCAAGAATCCATTGAGGCATTTCAGACAGGTTCCACGGCAGGCGAGCAGCGTGTTCGCCGAATTCAGCCTTGGCCCCTTCAGTGTTTTTCTCTGCGCCTCTGCACCTCTGCGTCTCTGCGTTTATTTCCTTGGACCAAAGTCGAGACTTGGAGATTGCTTGTTTCTTTGGCGTAACGCTGGAGTCAGGGGGGTGGCCGGTGTTACAATCCTGGAACAGCGGTCGAAACCGTTGTGACAGTTGGTTTTCTGGGGAAATTGTATGTATCCCGTTTCATTGGAAGTCAAGAATCGCCGGGTTCTGGTCGTGGGCGGCGGTGGCGTCGCCCTGCGCAAGGTGCAGGGCCTCGTCGAAGAGGGCGCGCAGGTCACGGTGGTTGCACCCGAGGTCGTGGAACCGTTGGCCGAGATGGCCGAACGGGGCGAAATCGTTGTCGAGCAACGCACCTATCGCGGGGACGCTGACCACAGTTGGAGCCTGATTTTTGCGGCGACCGACGACCGCGAAACCAACGTGCGCGTCTTCCACGACGCCGAAGAGGCCGGGATCTGGTGCAATGTCGCTGACGATCCGGAATTGTGCTCTTTTCATCTTCCGGCTCGAGTCCGGCGTGGGCCCCTTCAGATCGCGATTGGTTCGGCCGGCGAAGCGCCATTTGTTGTGCGGCGTTTGCGCCAACTCCTCGAGAGACGGCTCGGACCGGAGTGGGGAGAGTGGTTGTCATCCGCAGCCCGCTATCGGGATGCCGTACGGGACCTGGAGGCCCCTCGCGATCGCCAGGAGGCACTCTTTGACCGCTTCTTCCTGGAGACCGTCGATCCGGAGGGCCTTACCGCGCGCGTACCGACAGCCGCCGAGGAGCGGGCGTGGCTCGAAACGCCCGTGGAGCATCGAACGCCGAAACGAGAACGAAACCAGAAGGCAACGAAGGAAGACCGCGTAGGGCTTGTCAGCCTGATCGGGGCCGGCCCGGGGTGCCCCGGTCTCCTCACGATTCGCGGTCGGCAGCGTCTGCTCGAGGCCGATGTGGTGGTCTTCGATCGTCTGGCGGCGCCGGCGTTGCCCACCGAGCTGGGCGTGGAAGTCGAACTCCACCCGGTTGGCAAGGTGGCGGGCAACCACCCCGTGCCGCAAGAGGAAATCAATGATCTCCTGGTAAGACTGGCTAGGACCGGTAAAAGGGTGGTCCGTCTCAAGGGCGGAGATCCTTACGTTTTTGGACGTGGTGGCGAGGAGGCCGAGGTTCTGGCGGCGGAGGGTATTCCGTTTGAGGTCGTGCCGGGCGTGACCTCGGGAGTTGCAGCCATGGCCTGGGCTGGGGTGCCGGTGACCCATCGCCGTGAAGCGGTGCGATTGACCCTGCTCACCGCCCACGAGGCGATCAAGTCGGACGGGCCTCAGGTGCGTTGGGACTTGCTGGCCCAGGACCCGCACGCGACCCTGATTGGCTATATGGGAGTCAGCGCATTGCCGCATGTGGTGGAGAATCTTCTCGAGCATGGGATGGACCCGGCGACGCCGGCGGCGATGGTCGAACAGGGGACGACATCCGCCCAACGCCGTGTTTTGTCGACGCTTTCAGAACTCCCATCGGCAATCGAAGCAGCCGGTATGGAGCCGCCGGCGCTTTTTGCGATCGGCCCGACGATTGGTCATGCCGAAACCCTGGACTGGGTTTCGAGATTGCCCCTCGCAGGATGGCGGCTGTTGGTTCCGGCGTCGCGATCCGGTTTGGCTGTGCGCCTCGAGGCAGCTGGCGCCGAGGTGGTAGTTCTGCCGATGCCAGCGACGCCGGCGGCGAGGGTTGTCATGGGGGCTCTTCCGCTGACCGGTTGCGTGGTCGGCACTTCGGCCGAGGTCGACTGGCTTGACGCAGAGCGTGGTGGCCCAGGGTGGGGCGAAGAGTTCGTAGCCTGGTGTGTCGGAACAGAAACCGCCGCTCGGGCTCGGGAGCGCGGTTGGCTGAATGTGCGCGAGGTTCTCGTGGACGTCGATGAAGATGAACTGGTGGCAACCATTGCCGGTTGAACGATCTTTGGTGAGCTGTGCAGATTAAGCTCGGTCTTCGCATCCGCTTCTTTCTCTATTCCAATACTCTGATTGTTGTGACCATGACCCTGGTCGCGGTGCTCGGCGCGATGTACCAGCGGCGGACGTTGTCTGACGCAATTGTCGGCCGCGGCCGGAGCCTCGTCGAGTCGATGGCGGTGCCGATCGAGTACGTTGAGGGCGAGGCAAACGTCGGGGCGGGTGAGGGCGGGCTGATCGAGCGCTATGTTGCCGAGGTCATGGCCCGCAACCAGAATTTGATGCGCTATGTCGTGGTGACAGACAGTACCGGTGCAGTCACGCATTCGAGTCGACCCGAAATGGTGGGATGGCCGTTTGACCGCGCATTTACACCAGCGGATATGGGGAGTGAGCCGCGCACCGATGAACGTCTTGATGTGAACAACGACGACGTTCTCGAAGTGCGATCGGCACTCGTTGACGAGGACGAGTTTTTGGGTACCCTGGCGGTCGGATTTTCGCTCGAGCCGATCGAGAGACAGGTTCGTGACGTCGCCAAGAAGGCGGCTCTGGTGGCGCTGGTGCTGATGCTCGGCAACTCGATCATGACGGCGCTTTATGTCGAAACACTGATCCGTCCCATCCTCTACCTCAACGAAACCATGAAGCGGGCCGGCGAAGGAAATCTAACGGTCCGCGCTCCGACCCGCTACGGCGATGAGGTGGCCGAGCTGAGCGATGTCTTCAATCGAATGATGGCTGAACTCGAGAGGGCGCAGGAACGAGAGGATCTGCAGCGTGCTCAGCTTGCCCAGACCGAGAAAATGGTCGCGGTCGGTACTCTGGCTGCAGGTGTGGCGCATGAGGTGAATAACCCACTCGCTGGGGTTTTGGCCAGCATCGAAAACATGCGTGACAACCCGGATGACGAGGAGATGCGCGATCGCTACCTGCAGCTCATCGCGGATGGGCTCAGACGTATCGAGCGTACCGTGGCCAATCTCCTTAATTTTTCGCGGCCTCGCGAGATCAAGCTCGAGCGCACTTCGATCAATCACAACCTCCGCCACGTTGTGGAGCTTGTGGGTTACCAACTTCGAGTCGCCGGCATCGAGGTCGAAATGGACCTCGATTCAGATCCAGCGGCGGTTGAGGCCGACCACTTCCAAATGGAGCAGCTTTTTCTCAATCTCGTACTCAACGCCCTCGATGCCATGCGCGACGGCGGGACTCTTTTTCTGAGGACACGGGTTCGCGGCGGAAAAGTCATCGCCGAGGTTCGAGACACAGGACACGGGATTCCCGCGGAGGTCCGCGAGCGGATCTTCGATCCGTTCTATACCACCCGCGAGATCGGCGAGGGAACGGGGCTCGGTTTGGCGGTGAGTGGCAGTATCGTCGCGGCCCACGGCGGCCGCATCGAGCTCGAGACCTCTGTCGGCAGGGGAACGACATTCCGTATCATCATGACCGCTATGGCAGACGACGGGAGCGAGGGAGAAGTGGGATGAAGATCTGCGGACACCGGTTGCTGATCGTCGAAGACGAGCCACTATTACGGATCACCATGGCCGACGCCCTGCGCAACGAAGGTTGGGCGGTGGATGTGGCCGAGGACGGCGTCAAGGGTGCCGCCCTTTTTGAGCAGCACCAGCACGATCTGGTCCTCTCCGATCTCGTGATGCCGCGACTTGGTGGTGTCGATCTCCTGAAACGGATCAAGGCGCTGAGCCCGGACACGACGGTCGTGATCATCACCGCCCACGGGACGGTCGACAGGGCGGTCGAAGCAATGCGCGAAGGTGCCTCTGACTTTATTGCCAAGCCCTTTTCGATGGCCCAGCTGGTGGTTCGCCTGAGCAACGTGTGCTCGGTCCGCATTTTGCGAGAGCAAAACGTACGCTTGCAGGCTCAGCTCGAGCAACGTCACTCCTTCTCCAACATCATTGGCAAATCTCAGGTGATGCAGGAAGTCTTCGAGTTGATCCGGCTGGTTGGGGACTCGGACGCCTCGGTCATCGTTCACGGTGAAAGCGGCACTGGCAAGGAGATGGTGGCCTCGGCAATTCACTTCAACTCGGCTCGCCGTGCCAAGCCCTATGTCCGTGTGAGCTGCGCCTCGCTGCCAGAATCCCTGATCGAGTCCGAGCTCTTCGGCTACGAGAAGGGTGCTTTTACCGGCGCCAGCGAACGGCGCATTGGTCGATTCGAGGCGGCCAGTGGCGGCACCCTCTTCCTCGACGAGATCGGAGAGCTGCCACTGACCTTCCAGGTCAAGCTTCTGCGGGTGCTGCAGGAGCGTCAGATTGAGCGTCTCGGATCTAACCGACCGGTTGACGTTGATGCACGAATCGTTTCCGCGTCAGTGCGCTCTCTCGAGGAAGAAATCCGTCAGGGGAGATTTCGGGAGGACCTCTACTTCCGTGTCAACACCGTAGCCATTGATCTACCACCGCTGCGGGAACGTCGCGAGGACATCCCGCTGCTTGCGGAGGCGTTCCTGCGCGAATTCGCCGCTGATCGGCGCCGTGAAATCGATGGTTTCAGCGATGAGGCGATCGACCGTTTCGAAATGTATCCCTGGCCGGGCAATGTGCGCGAGCTTCGTAACGTCATCGAGCGTGCAGTTCTTTTCTGCCAGGGCCAGTTAGTGACCGTAGACGAGCTTCCGCCTAATATTCGTGGCGGCGCTCCGGCAACGGCGTTTGGCGAAACCCCTCCGGTGACGCCCATGCACGACGCCGTCGAGCGTGCTGAGGCCGATGCAATCCGCGCTGCCCTCAGCGCGACCCGGGGTCGTCGTGCGGATGCCGCCGAACTCCTCGGTATCAGCCGAAAGACCTTGTGGGAAAAGATCAAACACCTTGAAATCGCGGTCGATTAGTTTTGATTATGAGTTTTGAGTTTTCCCAGCGCTGCTCGCGAGATGACCAACCGCCGGGAGCGTGGGTGGTAACTCAAAACTCAAAACTCAAAACTCAAAACTCGACTTGGAGGGTCCTCAAGGCTTCGATCGTTCTGCTCGTGGTGTTCTTCACGTTCACCCCTCCTGCTACCGCTGAAGAGGAAGTAGAGAAGGAGAACCCTCTTCGGGTCTTTTACGATCAGGGCTTCCGCTTAGCGACCTCGGACGGAGCTTTTTTGCTGCGCATCAACGGCCTCCTCCAGACCCGATATTCCTACGTCGACTACGATCCAATGATTCGCCACAACCAGGAGGACTACTCCAACTTCTTCGTCCGCCGCGCCCGGCTCTACTTCAGCGGCAATGCTGGCAGCCCCCGATTCACCTATTTCTTCCACGCCCAACTCGAACCCAACCAGGGTCTCAATGCGAACGACTTGTGGATCGAGTACAAGTTCTCCGATCTCCTCCAGCTGGGAACCGGGCGCATGAAGATCAGCTATGGGCTCGAGTTCATGAACTCGGGCTCCGCCCTCGGAATGGTCGAGCGATCCCTGATGTACGGCGAGACTGACATCGATCTCGGTTCGGTCACCCAACAGGGGCCTCGCTATCCGGGTGGTGGCAGCGAACGTTTCGGTCTGAGCTGGTACGCATACACGGGTTTCGCGACCGGGGGGATGACCCTTTACCGGTCCCAAGGGGTGCAGCTTAGGGGACATAAGGGCACCGCCACGACACCTACAATCGAGTATCAAGTTGGCATCTGGCAGGGTCGGAGCACGGCCAGCATCTCGAACGGCGGCAACGGTCACCTGTTCGCGGCACGGGTCGGGTATCACCCCTGGGGTTTCGTGGATTGGCGGGTGGTCGGGGATGTGGGCCATACACGGCGTTTCAAGCTCGGCGTGATCGGTTCCATCTACACGAACTCGAGCGACACGACCTACGCATTCGACGAGGGTGGCTATAACCTTGCCGCCATCGCTCGCTATCGGGGCTGGTCGGTCGACGCGGAGTGGGGAACCGAATCCTACGATTTTGCCGACTTCACCGATGACTTCAACCGTGAGGGTTGGAGGGTTGCTGTCGGCTGGTACGTCATACCGGGAAAGCTCGAGCTGCGTGTCCGGCGGGCCGGAATAACCCGTCTGAAGGACCCGACCTTCCTCAAGGCAAACGAATCGGGTCTCGGAACCGTTCAGGTGAGGGACGGCGAGGATTGGGTGCCGGCGATCGAGGCGGAGATCTCAGAAACCTCTGTTGCAGCGAGTTATTCGCTCTTCGGGTGGCGCAACAAGCTGGCGCTCGATATCTCTCGTCTCGAAAGGACGTTTGCCCCCGACCCAGATGCCATCATCAATGGGACCCCGACCCCGATCCCAAAGGCCCCAGACCAGATCGACTACCGCATTCGCGCGATGGTCCAGCTCGTTTTTTAGCCCCCCGCCCGCCGAAAAACCACCAAGAACACCAAGACACCAAGAAGGCTCCAAGATATCTTTCCGTGGTGTCTACCGGGTTCGATCGCGACCGCCATTGGTGGAGCTGGCGACAAATAGCGAGCGCGATCACACCCAAAAGAACCCCTTGGTGTCCTTGGTGCCTTGGTGGTGAATTTGGGCTGGGTGGGGCTCGCAAATCAGGTGTTGAGGCCGAGGCGTTCCCCGTCGTACTGGTCCCGCATGACCTCTTCGCACCAGGCTTGGTTCTCGAGGTACCACTCGACGGTTGCGCGAAGACCGGTGTCGAAATCGTAGGCGGGTTTCCATCCGAGCTCGGATGCAATGCGGTCGGCGTCGATGGCGTAACGCAGGTCATGGCCCGGCCGGTCGGCCACGAACTCCACCAGCTGTCGGCGGTTGCCGGTCCCGGCGAGGGGCCGCAATTCGTCGAGGATGTCGCACAGCCCGTGGACCACCTCGAGATTGGTGCGTTCGTTGTGGCCGCCGATGTTGTAGGTGCGGCCGGGCCGGCCTCGACGAACGACGAGGTCGAGGGCGCGGCAGTGATCTTCGACGTGGAGCCAATCGCGGACGTTGGCGCCTTTCCCGTAGACCGGCAGGCGCTTGCCGGCGAGGGCATTGAGGATCATCAGCGGTACCAGCTTCTCCGGAAACTGATAGGGACCGTAGTTGTTGGAGCAGTTGGAGAGGGTCACTGGAAGAGCGTAGGTGCGGTGCCAGGCGCGAACCAGATGGTCTGCGGCGGCCTTTGAAGCCGAGTAGGGACTCGATGGGTCGTAGGGGGTGGATTCCGAGAAGAGCCCGTCGGCGTCGAGTGACCCGAAAACCTCGTCGGTGCTGACGTGATGGAAACGGACGTCGTCACGTTGCCGCCAGGCTGAACGAGCTGCCTCCAGGAGGTTGGCGGTGCCGCGAATGTTGGTATCGATGAAGTCGAGAGGGCCGTCGATCGATCGGTCGACGTGGCTCTCGGCAGCGAGGTGGACTACCGTATCGACGTCGTGTTCTAAGAAAAGCTTTCGCACCGCATCGATTTCGCGGATATCGGCGTGGACAAAGGTGTAGCGGGAACTGTGGGTCTCAGCCACTCCGCGAATGCTCGCCAGGTGACCCGCATAGGTGAGGGTGTCGACATTGACCAGCCGTAAATCCGGATCGGTATCGAGGGCGATTCGGACGAAATTACTACCGATGAACCCGGCGCCGCCGGTGACCAGCATCGATCGCGGTTGGTGGATCATCTCGTTCACGGTTCGTAAACCGGGAATTCGTCGTCTGACAATTCGCAGAGAGGTCGCCATCCGCGATCGCGGTCCGAAAGTAGAGGATCGAGGCCGTCAAGCGGCCATTCGATGCCGATTTCTGAATCATTCCAGGGCAAGCCCCGTTCGTCCTCGGCGCTGAAAAAGTCGGAGCACTTGTACTGAAAGTCGGCGACATCCGACAGCACCAGGAAACCGTGCGCAAACCCTGCCTCGGCAAAAAGGCAAAGCCGGTTGTCCTCGCTGAGCTCTGCGCCCGCCCATCTCCCGAAGTTCGGGCTGCCGCGGCGAATATCGACGACGACGTCGAAGACACGGCCGCGCGTCACCCGCACCAGTTTGGCCTGGGCGTGGCCGATTTGGTAATGGAGCCCGCGCAGCACTCCGCGCGATGATCGCGAATGGTTGTCCTGGACGAAATCGTGGGCGATGCCCAGCTTGGCGAGGTTTCGGCGGTTGTACGACTCCATAAAGAAACCACGGCTGTCCTCGATGACTTTCGGCGCGAGCAGCTTGACTCCGGACAGTGGTTCTTCAACCACCTGCACTTTTGTTCTCCACTCGATCCAACACCTCGGCCAGATAGGTTCCGTAGCTGGATCCAGATGCAGCTTCCGCTTCACGCCGGAATTCCTCGCTGCTGATCCAGCCCTTGGTCCAGGCAATCTCCTGCAAGCAGCCAATCTTGAGGCCCTGGCGCTCCTCAATTGCCTCGATGTAGGTTGAAGCCTCGATCAGGCTGCGATGGGTGCCGGCGTCGAGCCAGGCGTAACCGCGATCTAAAACCGTTACTCTGAGTCGATTTTGTTCGAGGTAGCGACGGTTGAGATCGGTGATTTCGAGTTCACCACGCTCGCTCGGCTCGAGAGCGGCGGCCAGATCGCAGACATCGGGACCGTAGAAATAGAGGCCGGGCACCGCAAAGGAGCTGCGTGGTTTCTCCGGTTTCTCTTCGATCGAAATCGCGTTGCAGTTGTCGTCGATCTCGACGACGCCGTAGCGCTTCGCGTCGCGCACCCGATAGCCGAAGATGTGGGCGCCGTCCCGCAGGGTGGCGCATTCGGTCAGTGTCTCAGTCAGCCCAGTTCCGTGCAGGATATTGTCTCCGAGGACCAGACACGCCGACGAGCCGTCCAAAAACTCACGCCCGAGCACAAATGCCTGGGCGAGGCCCTCGGGTCGAGGTTGCTCGCAGTAGCCGATCTGCATCCCGAAGCGGCGGCCGTCGCCGAGGAGTTCGCGGAACGATGGCAGGTCGCGGGGGGTGGAGATGAGCAGTACCTCGCGGATCCCTGCCCGCATCAGCAAGCTCAACGGATAGTAGACCATCGGCTTGTCGTACACAGGCAGGAGCTGCTTGCTGATGACCTGAGTTACGGGGTGCAGGCGGGTGCCGGATCCGCCTGCGAGGACGATGCCTTTCGCGTTGCTACTCATCGGCGACACGATAGCACAGGGCGCTGAAGCGAATTAGGAATTCGGAATGAGGAATTAGGAATTTCCAACCGGCCTCTGTTCGGCCTCGATTCTGGTGGGTAAGCAGGAGTTCCTTCTCCCGAGCGCGAGGGGTTGACATACGAATCTAACTGACATACTGTATTATAACAGTGACACAGTTCCATCTTCATCGCTTTCTGGAAATTGAACCTGGCTCGGCGGTTCCCATCTGGCGGCAGATCGAGGACGGCATGCGCCGCCTCGTGGCCTCCGAGCGGCTCGTTCCCGGCAGCGTCGTTCCGTCGGTGCGCGAGCTCGCGAAAGCTCTGCGGGTGAACCCCGCAACGGTTTCCAAGGCTTACCGTCGATTGACTGAGGCGGGTCTCCTGACGGTGCGTCGCGGTGAAGGCACGTTTGTAGGCGTACTCGACTCCAATGAGCTCGAGGAGGAGCGAGGGCTGTTGCTGACCGATGGCGCCGCGTCCTTCATTCGGGTTGCAGCCAGTGTTGGTGCGAGTCGGGATGAGGCGATGCAGGCGGTGCTCGAAAGCTGGGAGGCTGTCGTGCCCGAAGACGATGAGGGGGCCGACGATGGGGAGTGATGCTGTCGTTCGACTCGAAGGGCTGACCGTGCGCTACGGGAAGCTAACTGCGATCGAAGATTTGACGCTGGAGGTGCCCAAAGGAGGAGTCTTCGCCCTACTCGGTCGCAACGGATCTGGCAAGTCCTCAACAGTCCGCTGTTTGCTCGGCCAGCAACGACCAACTGCCGGCCACTCGGAGATTCTGGGTTTCGATTCTTGGAGGCAGCGGCGGTCGGCGATGGAGCGGGTGGGAGTGGTTCCGGAGAACCCGGATGTGCCGCCTGATACGACGGCTGATCGCGTCGAACGTTTCATGGCGAGGGTGACACCTTTCTGGAGGTCTGCAGACTTCTTCGATCGTCTCCAAAGTCTCGGTGTTCCGAGGAAACAGCGCTTTGCCCGGCTGTCCAAGGGGCAACAACGGCAGCTGGCGCTGGCCCTCGCGCTGGCAGGCTCTCCCCGGCTCCTGGTGCTCGATGATCCGACCCTCGGTCTCGACGCCGTCGCACGGAGAAAGCTCTATGAGGAGCTCATCGGGGAGCTTGCCGACCGCGGCACGACGGTCTTCCTGACCACCCACGATCTTTCCGGAGTGGAGGGAATCGCTGACCGCGTTGGGATTCTCCAGGGAGGTTCCCTGCTGGTCGATGAACCGCTCGAGGTTCTCAAGGCGCGTTACTGCCGCCTGACGTGGGCTGCGACCGACCAGGTCCCGCGAGAAAGAATCGAGGCCGGTCTGAAATACCTCGGTGCCATCGGCACAGGGGTGGAGACAAGTGCGACCGAAGCGGTGGTGGAGAAGTTCTCCGAGTTCGGTTTCGACCGCTTCCGCCAGGAGGCGCCGGTCGAGGTGACGCGGGTTGACTCGCTGTCGCTCGAGGAAATCTTCATAGCCCTCTGTGGTGCGGAGTCGGGAGGTCGATCATGAACGCGACGATGGCGGTCATGACCCGCGAGGTGATGGCGCGGCGCGAACTTTTTTTGTTGGCCGTGGTGGTGGCGGTCGTCGTCAGCCTGTTGCCATTTCTGCCCACGGTCGAGGACTCCGACGCGACGGATGTCAGGACCGTCGGATCCAGTGTCGTGGCGCTGGCCCTCGGATGTGTCCTCGCCCTCGTGCTCGGTGCGACAGTGTTTGGCAGTGAGCTCTCGGAGGGACGGCTCGGTTTCTTTTTTGCGCGGCCGATCAGCGGTCTCGCGGTGTGGTGGGGCAAGGTGATGGCGGGGATGGCCCTGATCTGGATCGTTGAGATCATCGTCATGGTGCCAGCGCTCTACCACCAACGCCTCGACATCTTTGCCTCGAGTGATGGTGCTGATTGGCTGGCGATCCTTGGCTATGTCATCGCGCCGTTGCTCCTCTTCCTCCTTGCCCATTCGGTGAGCATCATGGCGCGGGCGCGCACTCCCTGGCTGATCCTCGACATGGGCGGTGCGATTGTCATCGCGATCTTCGCTTGGTTGAACTTGAAGCCATGGCTCGAGATCGGTGCCCCTATCGCGCTCTTGGTGATCGCGGGTGCCTTGATCGCGGCTCTGTTGATGGCTCTGTTGATCGGAGGCGCGGCGGGAGTGACGGTGGGACGGGTCGATCTCAAGAGGACCCACGGCGCGTTGTCCCTGGCCCTGTGGGGAACGCTGGCGGTCTGCATTGCCGGTGTCACCGCGTATGGCATTTGGCTGAGGAATTTCGGGCCACGGGAGTGTAACGACGTCGATGTGATAAGCGTGGCGCCGGATGGCGGCTGGATCGAAGCGGCTGGTCGGGCGAAGGGCCGGCTCGACATCGAGCGTCGGTATCTCGTCTCGACCACCGCCAAGCGTTGGTTGCCGCTGCCGTCTCCAGGACCGAGTTTCTATGGGACCGTTTTTTCTCTCGACGGCTCCACCGCTGTGTGGCGGGGCGGCGGGCCGGTTGGCGAACCCCGATCCTTGTGGTGGGCCGATCTCGGCCGGCCCGACCCCATGGCTCGGTCGACAACTCTGCTCGTATCACACGGGGCAGCGTTGACTCTCTCTCGTGACGGAACCCGGCTCGCGATCCTCGAGGAGGGGACGGTGTCGGTCTACGAGCTCGGCGAGGAACGCATGGTGAAGGCCATCCGCCTGCCCGAGGGTGTTCAAAGGGCTGCTGGCGTATTCGTTGATCCGGAGACCATTCGACTTTACGTTCGGATCGATGTGGACGGCGCCCAGTCGATCCTCATAGCCCAGATCGACGTGGCCACCGGTCGACTCGTCAGAACCGGGGTGCTTCCCGGTGTCGAAGAGATTTCATGGTTCGCCGTTGACGCGGCGTTGAAGCACATGATTGTGGCGTCGAGATCGGCGGTTGATCTGGTCTCGACACGAACGCTATATGACGCGGTGGACGGCTCGTTTATCAGATACCTGGACTCTGCGGGATTTCCCCAGTTCCTCCAGGACGGAAGGATCCTTCTCGCATCTGAAAGTGATGATGGATCGATCACGCTGGTGGCGGAGCAAATTGATGGTGAGGGCCGGATCGTCCACACCATCGGTGGAGCGTTTGGATCGAGGGTCAACGGCGAGGCGGTGGCAAATGGCGTTGTCGTGTCGCATCTCGTCGACCCATCCGATCGCACCCAGGGGATTCGGATTGCCCTCTTCGACGTCGACACGGGCGAGGTGCGAAACATCGCTTCACACCTGAGGGGCACAGCCCGGTGGTTCCACGGGCAATCCGGCTTCGGCATGGGTTTCTTCTGGCATCGTAACCAGCCCGCAGTTTCCAGGCTCTTCATCGACCAGTCGGGAGCCCTCGTCAGGTGGGATCCGGAGAGCGGGGAAATGGTGCATGTTGTGGGTGGTCGATAGTAGACCAAGCCCCAAGCCTCACCTCTGCCATCGGGCACGGAGACGGGAACAACGCGCTTTCTTCGTGCGTACTAAAGAGTGGAGGAGACGATGTGGACCTTTATTCTTTGGTTGATCCTGCTCGTGGTGTGTTGGCCGCTGGCGCTGCTGGCGTTGGTGCTCTACCCGATCGTGTGGCTGTTGCTGCTACCGTTCCGGCTTCTCGGCATCACGGTTGATGCCGTTTTCAAGTTCCTGCACTCGATCTTGATGCTGCCGGCGAGGGTGCTCCGAGGTCCTGCAAACGCGTGACCTCGAATTCGGAATTTTGAATTCGGAATTCTGAATTTTCCTCTGCCATGGAGGTTCTGAGGAGGTTGGGTGGGAATTCCGAATTCCGAATTCCGAACTCCGAATTCAATCGAGAGGTTATCAACGATTGGCCTCTCGCGGAAACCGCGAGACCGGCCTCCAGTCAGCTATTCAGAATGTACTGCGCCAGCTTCCGGAGGTCTTCCTCATTGGTGTCCGGATATGCGGGCATGGCGATCGGATATTGTTCGTCCAGATACGACAAGCGTGGGTTGGACTCAACAAAGGACTTCGGGCTCTTCAGGTACTCGAGGAGGCTAGCCTCGTCCCAATGGTCGATGATCTTGACCAGCGGCGGCCCGGATCGTCGTCCCTCGCGGCTGTCGCCGTGGCACTTGGCGCAGCCGAGGTCGACGTAGAGCGCCTCCGGAGTGCCGGCCTTTGGTCCGGACGCACCGCAGGCGGCGAGGGTGAGGACGGCGACTGCGCCGACGGCGATGGCTGCGTACACAGAGCGGGTGGTTGTCATCGATTCCTCCTTCACTCCTCAGGTGGGCTTCAATCTCCTACCAGATGATCGACCTTGGCCGAACAGATGAAATCGTTCTGCGAGATGCCACCGATCGAGTGGGTGTTGTAACGCAGGGCGCAGGTGTTGTAGCCCACCGTCATCTCGGGGTGATGATCTTCGCGGTGCGAGATCCAGGCAACGGCGTTGACGAAGGCCATCGTCTGGTAGTGGTCCTCGAACTGGAAGACCTTGGTCAGTGACCCGTCCTCGACGTTCCAGCCCTCAGCATGGCTCAGCATGTGCTCGAGGTCGTGACCGGAGAGGGGTGGTGTGCCGGGCGCCAGCGGCTTGCAGGCCATCATCAATAGTTCGTTGTCACACATAGCGAATCCTCCAGCGTCATGATAACGCTCCCGCTTGATTCTTTGAAATTTTTAGGCTAGCCTAAAAAAATGAAACCCGTAGCTCAACCCCTCCTGGACGACGACCGGCGACTCGAACTCTCAGAGTCGCAGGAGGACTATCTCAAGCAGATTTTTCTCCTTGGCGGCGACGGTGACAGGGTGAGCACCCAGGCGCTTGCGCGCCGACTGGACGTCAAACCCGCGTCGGTTACCGAGATGGTTGGCCGACTCTCCCAGATCGGCCTCGTCGAGCACGCGCCCTATCGCGGTGTCCGGCTGACTGATGGCGGCAGACGGGTCGCGCTCGAGATGCTCCGGCACCACCGACTGCTCGAGACCTTTTTGGTGCAGGCCCTCGGCTACAAGTGGGACCAGGTCCACGAAGAGGCGGAAAGGCTCGAGCACGTGATCTCCGAACTATTCGAGGAGCGAATCGCGGAGGCCATGGGACATCCGACTCACGACCCACACGGCGACCCAATTCCGGCGCCTGATCTGAGCCTTCCCGCTGGGGAAGCGTCGGTGCCGCTACAGGATCTCCCAGTGGGGTATCAGGGGACCCTGGTCAGGGTCGGTGCCCAGGACTCGGACAACCTCAATTTGCTCAGAAGCCTCGGGTTGGCGCCGGGGAGTACCGTCGAGGTGGTCTCCGATGACGAGCGGGGGGTCCGGGTTCAGGTCGGGGAAGACCGCTTCCTGCTCCCAACCTATCTCGCCGAGACGCTTTGGATCGAAAAGGTGGAACGATGAAACTCATGTCGAAGATTGCGTTGATCCCTGTGCTGATCGTTGGGGCGGCCTGCGGTGGTGGTGCTCCGGAGGCGACCGGCGAACACGCCATCAAGGTGGTGGCGACCACCAACATCGTTGCCGATCTCGTGCGCACCATCGGTGGCCCTCGTGTCGAGGTCGAAGCCCTGATGGGTCCCGGGATTGACCCTCACCTCTACAAGGCGTCCGCGGGTGATGTGCGGCGCATGAGTTCAGCGGAGGCCATCTTCTACAGCGGCATCCACCTCGAGGGAAAAATGAGCGAAGTCCTCGAAAAAATGGGTGAGCGCGGGGTACGGACGGTGGCGGTGGCAGAGTGTGTGCCCGAGGAAGATCTGATCTCGTCAGTAGGCTTTTCGGGGCTACACGACCCACACGTGTGGTTCGACGTCGGTTTGTGGTCGCAGACCGTCGGTTGCGTGGCGGAGACGCTCGCCGTGCTCGATCCGGACCATGCGGAGGAGTACCAACAGCGGGCCACTGACTACGCGGAAGAGTTGAGTGCGCTTGATGCCTGGGTCGGGGGATGGGTGCAGGTTTTGGAGCCTGATCAACGGATACTGGTCACCGCCCACGACGCCTTTGGTTACTTCGGCCGCGCCTACGGATTCGAGGTGCGGGGTTTGCTGGGAGTCAGCACTGCGTCAGAGGCCGGCACATCGGATGTCCAGGCGTTGGCTGAGTTCATCGTCGAGCAAGAGATACCGGCGATATTTGTGGAGACATCGGTACCGCCCCGCTATGTGCAGGCGCTGCAAGAGGCTGTCAGAGCGCGAGGGTTCGCTGTTGAAATCGGTGGCAGCCTCTACTCCGATTCACTGGGTGACTATGGCACCCCGGCGGGGAGCTACGTCGGAACGGTCCGCGCAAATGTCGAGACGATCGTGACCGCGCTCGAGACCGTAGAATCCGATAAGGAGTGAAGGTGTGAACACCAACACGTTCGGGAGGACTTGTGCCGCGGTGATTTCGGTCATCGGACTGTCGGCTCTCGGGTCGGCCGAGGAATCGCTGGTCACTGACCGGCCGGACTTCACCGAAAGCTCGAGCACAGTCGGCTCCGGCGTCTTCCAGCTCGAGACTGGCGTCACGTATTCAGATTTCCGAAACGGCACTGAGGTGACAACCCTGGGGGAAATTCTTGCGCGCTGGGGTGTGGCGGAAAAACTTGAATTGAGATTCCAGCTGCCGACCTACTCCTGGGAACGGGGCGCAAGCTTCGACGGTACCGGGTTCCTGAGTTCGGGGGTCGGCCTCAAGTACGAGCTGGCGCAGGGCAACGGAGTTGGTTTCATCGGCGGGATGGAAGCCTGTCTGATCGCGTCAACGACCGTACCGACGGGCACCTCGGACTTTGCGAGTTCGAAGTGGCAGCCGTCGGCGGTTCTATCCGCCAGTTGGGAGCTTGGCCCCAATGTCGGCATCGGCTCGAACCTGGGTGTTGGGCGTCCCGCCGACGATGATGATCGTTACACGACGATGTGGGCGAGCGTTGCGGTAGGAGTCGGCCTGAACGAAACAACCTCGATTTTCTTCGAACTGTACGGATTCAACCGGGAGGAGGACCGAGGCCCGAGCACCGCCACCTTTCAGACCGGGCTCGTGTATCTCTTCAACTCCGATCTCCAGGCCGATGTGCGGGCGGCCCGGCGGCTGACGGATCGGGGGGTCGATTTTCTTTTTGGCGCCGGCCTTTCCTGGCGATTGGGAGGGTGAAAGTGTACGAAGGTAACAACGAGTGGGCACTCGAGGTCGAGGATCTGACCGTCGCCTACGCCGACAAACCGGTGCTGTGGGACATCGATCTGCGGGTGCCGAAGGGTGTCAAGATGGCCATCATCGGCCCCAACGGCGCCGGTAAGAGCACCCTGGTCAAGGCGGCGATGGGCCTCGTCAAACCGGTGGCGGGTGAGGTCCGGATCTTTGGCGAACCACGTGAGGGCGCGGAGGGGCAGATCGCCTATGTTCCGCAGCGGGCGACGCTGTCGTGGGATTTCCCGACCGATGTCATCGATGTTGTCACGATGGGGACCTACGGCAGGGTGGGTTGGTTCCGCCGCAGTGGCGCGGCCGAGAAAGCCGAGGCAATGGCCGCGCTCGAACAGGTCGAGATGACCGACTTCGCCCGGCGCCCCATCGCTGCGCTTTCGGGTGGCCAGCAGCAGCGGGTGTTGCTGGCCCGTGCTCTTGTCCAGGACGCACCCATCTACATTCTCGACGAGCCCTTCCAGGGCGTTGACGCGCCGACCGAGCGCGCGATCATCGAGGTGCTCAATGGGTTGGCTGACCAGGGAAAAACGATCATTGTCGTCCACCATGATCTGCAAACCATCCCCGAGTACTTTGATGCCGTGCTCCTGCTCAACGTCCGAGCCATTGACTCGGGACCGGTCGAAGAGGTCTTCACCGAGGAAAACCTGCGCCTTACTTTTGGCGGCCGGGTGGGGGTTCTGGCGGCGAGCGGAGCGGGCAAGGCGTGATGGAGTTCTTCGCCGACTATACCCTGCGGCTCGTAGCCGTTGGTTCAGCCGTCCTCGGCGCGACCAGCGGAGCGCTTGGCTCTTTTGCCTATCTGCGCCGCCAGAGCCTGCTTGGCGATGCGGTCAGCCATGCCGCGCTGCCGGGGATTGTCCTCGCCTTCATGCTCACCGGGTCGAAGGTGCCGCTGGTGCTGATGGTGGGCGCGGGTCTGGCCGGTTGGGTTGGCACCCTTGCGGTGCAAGTGGTCGTGAGGCGGTCGAGGGTGCCCTACGACAGTGCCCTTGGGATTGTTCTTGCGGTTTTCTTTGGCGTCGGGTTGGTGCTTCTGACCCATATCCAAAAGCTGCCGAACGCCGCCCAGGCGGGCCTCGAGTCTTTTCTCTTCGGACAGGCGGCGTCGCTGCTCAAACGCGATGTCGTAACCATGGCCGTGCTCGGCGCGGCCGCGCTGGTGGTCCTCATTTTGCTGTGGAAGGAGTTCAAGGTCCTGAGCTTTGACCCCGACTTTGCTGCCAGTCTCGGCCTGCCGGTTCGTCGACTTGATGGTTTGCTGACGCTGTTACTGGTGGTTGCCATCATCATCGGCTTGCAGACCGTTGGCGTCGTTCTCATGAGTGCCATGATCGTTGCGCCGGGGGCTGCCGCCCGCCAGTGGAGCCGGCGGCTGGCACCGATGGTTTTGATTGCGGCTGCGATCGGAATCTTCTCCGGTGTCACCGGATCCATTTTGAGCTCCTATATTCCGCGTTTGCCGACCGGGCCGACCATCGTCTTGGTCCTCAGCGCGATTTTCCTGGTATCGCTCTTCATGGCACCGAACCGCGGTCTGCTGTGGAGAACTTTGCGTTTTGGAGGGCTGCGCACCGCGCCCGATCTCGACCCTGTGTTGATGCACCTCTTCGCGCTGTCCCGCCAACACCCTGACGATCCGGAGCACGGTCACTCGGTTGCGGTCATTCAGACGATGAGCCCGCAGGATGCCAAGGTTGTTGCCGCTCTCGAACGATTGGCCGATCGCGGTTTGGCGCAACGCACGGTAGACGGCGGCTGGGCGCCGACCCCGATTGGTCGGCGCGAGGCTCAGCGGATCCTCGATCGCGAGACGGGAGCGGGATCGTGAATCCGGATCTGCAGATCGTGCTCATCGCGGTTGTCACCGCCGTCGCCGCGGCCCTCCCCGGAACCTATCTGGTTCTCCGCCGCACGGCGTTGGTTTCGGATGCAATCTCGCATGCCATCCTGCCGGGGATCGTGGTGGCGTTCTTCCTCACTCATGACCTCAACTCGCCCCTGCTGCTCCTCTCCGCGGCGGCCACCGGTGTGCTGACAGTCTTTCTCATCGAAAGCCTTCTCCGTTCGCGCCTGGTTCCCGAAGATGCTTCGATCGGGCTTGTCTTTCCGGCCCTCTTTTCGATCGGCGTGATCCTCATCTCGCGGTACGCAGGCGACATCCACCTCGACACCGATTCGGTGCTGCTCGGCGAACTTGCTTTAGCGCCGTTCGACCAGATGGTCATCGGCGGTGCGGAGTTGGGGCCCCGTGCGCTGTGGACCATGGGCATCATTCTCCTACTCAACCTTTTGTTGATCGGTCTCGCCTGGAAGGAACTCAAGCTGGCGACGGTTGATCCCGGGCTTGCCGCCCTGCTGGGTTTTTCACCGGTCGCGATTCACTACTCGCTGATGGCGATGGTATCAGTCACTGCGGTCGGTGCATTCGATGCGGTGGGCTCGATCCTCGTTGTGGCCTTGATGATCGCGCCGCCGGCAACCGCCTACCTCCTGGTCGACAGGTTCGCACCGATGCTCTGGGTTGGCGCTGTAGTGGCGGCTGCGAGTGCGATCCTTGGCTACGCGTTGGCTTTTGCGCTTGACGTCTCCATTGCGGGATCGATGGCCTCCGTCTGTGGTTTGCTCTTTGCCGCCGCTTTTCTTCTGGCGCCACGCCGGGGCCTGGTAGCCCAGGCCAGAAGGCGAAATTCACAACGCCTCGAGCTCGGAGTTCGCATGCTGTTGGTCCACCTGCTCCACCATCAGGAAACCGAGTCCGAAGCTGAGGAATGCCGGGTTCCGAGCCTGCACCGACATCTGCAGTGGAGCGAGGCCCGTATCACGCAGGTGGTCCGCGAAGCGGAAGGCAGGGAGCTCGTCAGCCGGGTCGACGATCTGTTGTACGCGACCGCTGAGGGCAGAAGCCAGGCAGATGCTGCGGTAATCGGAGGGAGTGAGTAACCAGTGACCAGTAACCAGTCACGCCCACCCGCCCATTTCCGGGTGGGAATTGCGCGCATCACTGATTACTGGTTACTGATTACTGCTTACTGAGTGGGAGCGTGAGCGCGAACGCGATACAATGGCGCGCGGGAGGGTCCATGCAGGTACTTGAAGGACACCTTGATGCACAGGGACTGCGATTTGCCATCGTGGTGAGTCGTTTCAACGAAGCGCTGACCTCGCGCCTTGAATCGGGTGCGTTGGACTGTCTGCAGCGGCATGGAGCAGAAGACGAACAGATCACCATCGTTCGCGTGCCTGGCGTCTGGGAGATACCTCTTGTCGCTGCCAAGCTGGCTGCCGCTGGTGGTGTCGATGCTGTGATCAGTATTGGCGCCCTGGTCCGCGGTGGCACCGCCCACTTCGATCTCCTTGCGGCAGAGGTCGCCAAGGGAGTCGCGCAGGCGGCGATCAACTCGGGTGTCCCCATGACCTTTGGCGTCATTACCGCCGATACCCTGGAGCAGGCGGTCGAACGTGCCGGCACCAAAATGGGCAACAAGGGATGGGAAGCCGCGCTGGCCGCGATCGAGATGGCGCGTCTGACGGAAAGGCTCGACCGGAGGCCCTGAGTGCGCGCTCACGAGACGAAAGCAGCATAGATGGGTACTCGTCGGCGCGCCCGAGAGCTTGCCCTTCAGCTTCTCTATCAGTTCGAGCTCACCGACGCGTCGCCGGAAGATATGCAGGCCGGCTTCGACGAGTGGCGCAACGCGAGCGACAGTGTCCGAGAGTTTGCCGACAATCTACTCCGCGGCACTCTCGATCGATTGGCCGAGATCGATGAGGAGCTCGTCCACCAAACCACCCACTGGCGACTCGAGCGGCTCGCAGCGGTCGATCGGAACATCCTTCGGCTTGCCATTTTCGAGCTGATCTTCGAGACCGATACCCCGCACGCCGTTGTTATCGACGAGGCGATCGAGATCGCCAAGAAATTCGGTTCGAAAGATTCGGGCCGGTTCGTCAACGGAGTGCTCGACGGCTTTGTCAAACGGAGATCCGCCGCAGGATGAGTGTCCGGGTTGGTCTCACACTACTCTGCCTCCTCGCCACTTTCCCGGTAGTCGGCGAGGAAGCCAGTTATGTCGTGGTTGGCGGCGACATCCCTGTGGCGGCGGCAAGCAACGGGTATGCACAAGTTGTGCGTCTGGACGCAGATGGTAGCGCCGAGGTTCGGGTCGCAACAACGCTCGCACCCATCGGAGCCGGCGGGACCTATGCTGATGTACTTGCCGGAGAACGACAAAATGTACCAGCCGGGTTCGAGCTGCCGCGGCGTTTATTGAGCGAACTGCGTCCAGACCTCGACGCCTGGCAAGCCGCGACCCTTGTTCTCGAGTGGGCCGCAAGCCATGTTTCTGTTGATATCAATGACGCCGGCGCCCAGGACGCCATCTCGGTCCTCGATCGAGGACGGGGAAGGTGCTCGGGTCTTGCGAATGCAAGTGTGGCGCTGTTGCTCGCAGCCGGGTTCGAGGCGCGGACGGTCAGCGGGCTACTGGTTGGTGATGAACGCCCTATCCCGCACCGTTGGGTTGAATGCCGGCTCCCCGGCGCCGGATGGGTCGCGAGCGATCCGACTCTCGGGTTGTGGACCGTCACTCCTCGGCACCTGGTGTTTGCCGACACGGTGGCCGATTTGCCCGAGGTGCGTGTGGTGACTGCATCGAAGGACGGGCTGGACAGGTTGCCGAGGCACGGTGGCCGCCTCCTGCGGCCCAATCAGGGCGCAGACCTTGTGTGCCGTCTTTCGGCGGCCTGGTCCCATCCCGACTCCGTGGCGGTGTTACGTGGAGGAGGCGGCGAGGTTCGGCGCGCTCGGTTTGACCCGGAGGCGCATTTCTCGAACCTCCTGCCGGGAAGATGGGTGCTCGAGATCGTATCTGGAAACGTTGTCGTCGCGAGAAGACAGTTCAAATTGAGCGCCGGTGATTTCCGGAGCCATGTCGTCGACGGTGGATCCAACAAGCCGCCGAGAGGATCCGGATCGTGAAACGAGCGCTTTTTGGAAGCCTCGAACACCTGGCCCCGCCGGCCCTGCTGCGGTTGGTGTCGGCGACCTCACCGAGCGGTGTGCTCGAGATTGAGACCGCCGAAGGTTTGCTCCGTCTCGAAGTGGATAGAGGCCGCGTCGCCGTACCTACCAAATCAGAACTTGAAAAAGCAGGGGAAATACTCAGCAGCCGGCGTGGGGAATTTCGCTTTACTCCCGGAGAAATCCAGGGCGTTCAAGGTGAGGTGATGAGCCTGACCGCCCTTGCTGAAGCAGCCGGTGCAGCGGCCTCTCATCTCCAGATGGAGCTGCTGCTCGAGGACGAAATCAAAGAGATATCGAATCCGCTGTCGCCCGCCAATATCCATGTTCTGCCGACCCGGCCGCTGCAAAACCCTCTCGACGATCTGCTCTCAGATCTCGAGGCGGAAGCCCCGGGGGAGCTGCTCTTCGCCAAAGTGGGTGTGATAACTCAGGACCCCCGATGGTGGCGCGGGGCCCTCGAGATGGATTGGCATCGGCGCGGTTGGCAGATCCAGCAGTTGGGATTTTCGGATCAAATCGATTTCGAGGGTCTGGATCTGTTGGTTGTCCACCACCAGCGGGGATCCGCCCGCGTTGGTTCAGAGAAAGACTGGCTGGATCTCATCCGCCGCGCCAGTGATATGAAGCCGCCGCTGCCGGTGGTGTGGGTGGCACCGCTTGGAGATCCAGCCTGGACCCATCAACTGATCGACGCAGGGGTCGCATTCCTCATGCCAGCGCCTCAGGGCGAGGCAGGGGAAGCGCCGATTCGATTTGCTGAGTCTCTGTCGCGGGTGGTAGACCGACAGATCCAGGCCCAGCAACGCGAGGGACGCGCTCCGCTGCCTACCGGCGTTTCGGAGCTGGTGGGCGCTCTGCTGTCGGAGAGTGATCCTGACCAGGGCATCAGCTCGCTGCTGCAATTGGCGGCCCACCACTTCACCCGAGGAGCGGTTTTGATGGCCGAGGTGACCGCGATCCGCTGCCGTGCCGGGTTCGGCTATTCGCTTGAGGGTTCGACCGCGGTTCTCCCCCGAGGAATTGGTCTCATCGAACGGGTCATTCGCTCGGGAGAAGCCTTTACGACGATCGAACCCGGCGCCAGCGGTAGCAATCGTCTGGCGGACGTCTTGGGTGTTTCCGAGCTGCCGTCAGCGACGGCCCTGATACCCCTCGGGCGTTGCGGCGCTGTGGTGGGCGTGCTGGTAGCGGATCGAGAGGGCGAAGAACTACCCGATGTGGCGGATCTTGTCCTGCTTGTCGGCCGGCTCGGCGGCGTTGTCGGCTCCTGATCAATCTTGGATTCAATCAAAAACTGTACTTTTGATTGACACCTGTGGATCGGGGACTTAAGCTTTTCGTGCGTCTCATTCGTGTGTTGATCAAAAAGAGAAAGGTGCCCGGAACGGCCGTAACAGAAGAGCATTCTCGAATTGGTGTTGGGAACGGGACGGTCCGCGGCGAATGAGACCGGAGGGCCCATGGTGACGTTGGCGATAGACCCGGGAGACGGTTCCGAGCTTCGGTACGATCTCTCCAAAGAGGTCGTATCTATCGGTGCATCGGGCAGCAACGATGTGGTCCTGAGAAGTCCGGGAGTTGCCCCGGTCCATTTCGTGATACGGCGGACCGGCGAATCTGTCACCTTCTTGGGCCAGCCACGACAAATCGTCCTGCTCAATGGCGAAAGACGATCGCGGGGGGTGCTTACCGAAGGTGATCGACTCAAGATCGGAACTGCAACGGTGGTGATTCTCAGTACAATCGAAGATGTGACGGAACTGGACAGCCCGAAGGCTGGGAGTCCCGGGGTGGAGCAACCGGCAGTTAGACCCGAATCAGAAGCCGTCGAAGAGGTGAAGATACGAGCCGAAGTGGTTCTCTACAACGAGCCAAAGCGCCTTGCTGAGGCCCGCCGCCAGCTGCTCGATGTCTTCCAAAAAGGGCCCGATTCGGATCTGGTTTCATCCCTCCAAAATCTGTTTGCAACGGTCTTCGAGGGGCGACGGGCCTTGTTGGCCTGGCTCGACCACCAGGGGGTCTTGCAGCCTATCGTGTCGAACTGGACGGGGGCTGTGCCGCAGCTTCCGATTCGCACCTTTGCCGAGCTTGCTCTTGGTGACCGGGTCGCGATGCTCCGTGGCAGCGGCCGCGAGGCGTTGATTTACCCTGTGGTCGTCAGTGGATCCGATTCCAGGATTTATCTGTTGGCCGAGACCGGTGAGGATAGCCGAGAGGAAGATCGGACCCTTCTCGCCGAACTCGCCGCGATGATTGCCGTTCACTGGACCCGAGTCGAAGGATCGAGTGAGCTCCTCGGCGAATGGGAGGCGGATGCTCGAGCGAATCTCGTTTCACGGCTGCCCGGGACCTCCCCGGCCGTGCGAGACCTCAGAGAGCGAGTGCTCTCGGCATCGCGATCTTCAGGTCCGGCCCTCATCTCCGGTCGCGTTGGCTCGGGCAGGGCTTATATCGCGTCGTTGATCGCCTCGCTGCGACCGACCGGGAAGCCATGGATCCGAGTTCTGCAGGCTCGAGGCGGGGACGAATCCGCCCTTCGCGTCGAGCTTTTCGGTTCTGGCACAACCATTGGCGCGAGAGAGCTGGCTGCTCGTGCCGGAGGCGGAGTCGTCGTAGTGCGTTCGATCGAGAGGATGTCGATCCCTCTCCAGGCTGAGCTTGCGATCATGATCGGGAAAGACCAGGGTTCGGACTACGGTTCCAAGGTGAGGTGGATCCTGACCGTTGCCGAAGGCTGTGAAGCGTTGATGGAGGATGGAGCTATCGATCAGGAGCTCTTCGATCATGCAGCCCGCAACCTGATTCGAGTGCCAACACTCGAGGAGCGTCGCGAGGACATACCACTGGTGATTGTGCGCATGCTCGAGATTGTTGGAGATGAGCAGGGTAAGGAGATCCGCGGCATTGCGCTCGAGACCCTCGATTCACTACTTGGCTACACCTTTGAAGGACAGATGTCTGAACTCCTGAGCGAGCTGAGACGGTTGGTGTCGGCAACGCCGGAGGGGGAAATGGTCCGCGGTTCGGTCCGTCGAACATTGGGTGGATCTGGTGATGTGGCGGGCAAGGATATAGAAGGCATCGATGCGGTCGCGGTGCTCAGCGAGGACGATCTCAAGGTGGTGATACCTGCGGTCGAACGACTCCTGATCGATCGCGTCTTACGGCGTTCGCTCGGCAATCAGAGCAGGGCGGCTCGTGAGCTCAACCTTTCGCGTGGAGCTCTGATCGCCAAAATCAAGGAGTACGAAATTCCTGACTATAGGTCCCTTCGCCGCAGCAAACGATAGAAAGTAATCAGCAATCAGTTATTCGTCTGAAACATCTGATCCCTTGCGCTCCGACAACGACCAATCATCTCTGGTTACTGGTCACTGGTCACTGGTCACTGATTACTTTCTCTTCTTTCGCTTTGACGCGGTCTTGTCCCCGGTGTCTTCAGACATTTGAAGCATCCTCATTACGACTTCCCAATTGAAGCCGAGCCAGATCAGGAACGGGAACGAGAAACGACCCGGTAGATCGGTGAAGTAGCGGCTGAATCCATAAAAATTTCGGGCGAGATCTGAATAATTTTGCTGGCTCCATTCACCGAGGCCCATTGCATACAAGGTCTTGACATGGAATAGAAGATTGATGGACTGAGTGAGGCAGAGCACACACCAGCCCATGAACAGACGCTCGAGCTGCCTTCTCGAAAAGGGATGCGGCAGCGCCAGGTAGAGTGCCAGCAGCACGATAGTGTTGAAGGTGACCTCGTTCATCGAAACACTTGGGACTTTTGAGTCGGTGCGGAGATCAGTTCGTCGCATTTGGACTCTATGGTCCTCAACGATCAGGCGGGTCACACGCGGGTACTCGAAGGAGCGGATCAAGGTCTGCGCGAGGCCGGCCACCACCGTGTCGATGGCAGGTCGAAGGATGAGCCAGATGATGACCGCCGCAATCAATGTGAGCGGCAGGCGTCGAAGGAAAACCTGGGTCGCGCTTTTCATGACGATTCTTGAGGGAGCGCGAATTTTTGTGCCCAAACGATCCATAGCGAAATTCCGGCTATGATGACCAATGACTGCCAGACGAAGATGTGGGCATCGTTGAAGTGTTGGGGCAGGAAGATGCCGATGTAGAAGAGCGAAACGATACGCACGAGATTGATGAGCTGGATCGTGAACAGACCGCCAATAACCCCGATGAGTTTGGCGGAGGTTTTGGCCGGAAAGGCGAGAACCCCAGAAATGAAGATCAAGCTGGTGATCAGACCATTACAGCCGTTGTAGATGGTGACTGCAAAGCGTGGAGAAGAAACGACGCAGCCGGTAACGGTTGCCTTCTCACCGAAGAGGCGGAGGACGAAACCCGACATTCGAGCTATGACGGCCGTGTAGGGTGTGACGAAGGCGTCGTTGACCTGTCGCAGCGCAACAACGGTAAAGCCTACAACGAGGATTGTCAGGAACAATACGAGAAAACGAGCCTCTGGCTTCAGCCACAGTTCACGTACGTTCATACGTCGCAGTCTGTTTCGGAACGACGTGGGATGTCAACGGCACAAAACCTCCAGGTCGGCACACAGCTCGCCGGTATTTGCGTAGCGGTCTTGAGGGTTCTTTTCAAGGCAGCGTAGGATGATCCGTGAGAGCTCTGGGTTGAGGTCGGGCACCAGATCGAGGGGATTCGGTGGCAGTGTGTTGAGGTGGGCGTCGATGACGTTCCCGGTGTGGAACGGCGGCCGCCCGGTCGCGAGGTGAAACGCTGTTGCACCGAAGGCATAGATGTCGGTCGCAGGCGTTGGTGGTTGGCCCTGGATTTGCTCAGGCGCCATATAGAACGGGGTCCCGGAGATGGACACGTTTTCGCCGTCACCGCGATCGAGACGGGCAGCGATGCCGAAATCGAGGATCTTCACTTCGTGTTCCGGGGTGACGAGAATATTGCCTGGCTTGAGATCCCGGTGGATGACGTGGCGACTGTGGGCGTAGGTGATGGCATCGGCAAGCCGGAGGAGAAGGGGGGCCAAACGGCTGCGAATTCGTTCTGGGTCGGTCTTCAAAAGGTCTTCCATAGCCTCACCCGGAACGAACTCCATAGCGATGAAGTAGCCGTCGAACCCGGCCTCAAAATCGTGGATGGTGACAATCCCTGGATGGTTGAGGGTTGCTGCCGCCTTAGCCTCCTGACCGAGCCGGGCCGCCTCTTCGCTCGAAGTGGTGCGCAGAACCTTGATCGCTACGTCGCGTTCGAGTCGTGTGTCGCGTGCCTTGTAAACGACGCCCATTCCTCCTCGTCCGAGCTTGGTGAGAATCTCGTATCGCTGAAGTGCGGCGAGTTCTGCTTTCGAATCATCGCCCGGTGCAGTCCCCCCCCGGTCTCGTCTCGAGTCTTCCGGGGTGCGATCAGCCTCTATCAGCGCTCGGAGCTTCCGCGCGGGTTCGCAGGAATAGTCGAAGGCGAGGACCCTCTCGAGTTGGGCGAGGGCTGGCGCCCGTTCTCCGACCTGGTAGAGCTCATGGGCGAGGGCAACCGCCGGTCCGAGCCTGCCCGGTTGCAGAGCAACGCCGATGACTGCTCGTTGCAGGCAGGCAATCGAAGTCTCTGCGGAGAGGTTTTCGCGCGCCCACTTCGCCATATCGAGCATCACGTGAGGAATGTCCGGGACCGGTCCAGGGTGGTTCTGGAGAACCTCGCACGCCTCTTGCATCAAGCCCCCACGGTGCAGCTCCGCCAATGCATCCTGAAGGTAGCCGAGACGGGCCATACAGTTGGCGGTCCCGACCGGTATTCCGAGACCCCGATACAGTTCGAGGGCCCGTTCATCCTCCCCGGCCTTCTCGGCGCACCGTGCCGCGGCTTCGACATCACCCGCGAGTTCGTAGATATCACTCGCCTCGCCCCAGCGGTTGAGTTGTTCGAGTAACGGTGCAGCAATCCGCCACTGCTGGGCGTTGATTGCGAACTCGGCAGCCTCTGCCTCCTCGCCCTGATCGAGCAGTGTTTGGACCGCATCTTCGGCGCGACCGGAGGCGCGGATCAGCTCGAGCATTTCACCACGCATACCAAGCTCGGCGAGGATCGGGATGAGAGAGGTTTCTTCTCGTTCGATTTGTTGTTTGAGGTTTTCAATTTCCTCTGGTTCGGTTCCGCTTCGAGTCTGCTTTGCAGCCAGGTTTTCTCTGAGCTTGTCGAGCTGACGAAGCCGTAGTTGGGCGGCTTCCTGATGATGGCCGGCCGCGGATTCGGACACCGCCGCGTCGTGGATCAGACCGGCCTTGCGAAATATTTCCGCGGCGAGAGCGTGTTCGCCAGCCGATCGCCACGCGTGGGCGGCAGCCTGCCAGTTGCCTTCCAATTCGTGCAGCCGCGCCAACGAATGTTGATCACCAACCTGTTCGACCGCACGCCGAGCAGCCGGGAGGGCGGTGTGCGAAGAGCTGAACTTGCCCTCATCCAGGGCGAGGACTGCTGCGCCGGCGGCTCGCTTCGGTTCGCCGGCTCGCGTCCAGGCCTCAACGGCTTCGTCGTAACGGCCGCGGTTGGTGAGCCATTCGGCGAGACCACGATCACAGCGCTGGGCGGCTGCGATGTCCCCGGCACGGCGGAATAAGCGGGCCGCCTCACCGAGGTGGTGGCCACCCGTTCTCCTCAGCATTTCTGCGGCCTCCGCTTCTCGCCCCAGTTCTAGAGCGATTCGCGAGGCCTCGTTCCACTCCTTGCCCTTTCGGTAGAGTGCCAGGGCCCCTCTTTTGTCACCTTTTTTTGCACGCATCTGCGCAGCGCCGACGAAGTCGCCGCGACTCATCAGGGTTCGCTCCAAACGCTGCTGTGGGCTACCGCCAAGCAGAAGCTGGGCCAGCGACCAGACGATGACTACGCCTGAGATGAGGTTGACGACCAACATCACGCCAGGGTTTGAGAAAGCCTGCAGAATCGGGTTTTCCGTGACCTCAGCGATTCTCAGGCGTTCCGCAAGCCATGGAAGGTTGATCGCTGCAGAAGTTGCGAGGCCGAGGACGAGCAGGACAATCGCTCGCCGAGTCCTTGACGGTACGAATGCGACGAGGATCAATGGCACAGCTGTCAGCACTTCCATATCTTTTATTCTACGGCACGATGGTGCGCTCTGGCGTTGCGGTTGATATTTTATGGAAACTCGCTCATATTTCTCTGGTCTGACTGGTGTCGGGAGGAATTGTGTCGGCTGACTATTACAAGGTGCTCGGGGTTGACCGCACTGCGAGTGCGGCCGAGATTAAGAAGGCTTACCGAAAGCTCGCAAGGAAGTTTCATCCCGACGTCAATCCTGACAATGCAAAGGCTGAGCAGAGGTTCAAGGAGATTCAGGAGGCGTACGCCGTCCTGTCGAATGCCGATAAACGCAAGCAGTACGATACCTATGGTCGCGTCGACGGAATCCCCGACATGGGCTTCGATCCATTCCGCCAGGCCAGCTCATCGTGGCGTGACGCGGGCGGCGTCCAGGTGGAGTTCGGCGATTTTGCCCGGGGCCAGGGGGGGTTCCAGGATCTGGGTGACATTTTTGGCGAACTCTTTGGCCGTGGGCGGACGTCGAAGGCCCGGCGACAGCCTCGCCGAGGAGCCGACCAAGAAGTCGAAGTGGAAATCGCCTTTCGGGACGCTGTTCGTGGCACCTCGGTCACAATTCCGATCCAACGCCAGGTGGTGTGCACACCCTGCAATGGCAGTGGCACAGCGGATGGAAGGCCCTGCCCGAGCTGTCACGGCACAGGGGTGCTGATCTCGACTGAGAGACTTCGGGTCAAGATCCCCGAGGGGGTCGCGGATGGGCAGAGGGTGCGGGTCTCGGGAAAAGGAGCGGAGGGTGGTGCAGGGGGAAAGGCTGGAGATCTCTTCGTAAAGGCGCGCGTCAGCCAGGATGCCTTCTTCGTACGCGACGGCGACAACATTCGCTCAACCGTTCCGGTTACCTTTTCCGAGGCCTACCGAGGTGGTGAAATTGAGGTTGGGACAGTGCACGGACCAGTCCGGGCGAAGGTTCCACCAGGGACCAACTCCGGGCGCACATTCCGTCTCCGCGGCAAGGGTGTTCGGAACACCAAAACTCGCGCTTTCGGTGATCATCTCTACACCGTGCAGATTGTGGTTCCCAAGGTGGTTTCGCCGGCGGGAGAGGAAACCGCCCGGCGTGTCGCCGATCTCTACCAATCCAACCCGCGCAAAGACCTTCCAACCGAACTCTGATCCTGAAACCGGCTTCTCGCTTGTGCGTCCGGATTTGAACCACCAAGACACCAAGACACCAAGTCCATCCACCCGCCCTCTTTCACCGACAGATCAAACAGATGAGCGCTGATTCCTCGTCCCGGAAAAACCGCAGATAGCACACGCCCGTCCAGAACTGCCCACAGATCACCCAGATAGACCCAGATCCACTCATCCATCCCAACGAACCGCAAAGGACGTCGAGTGATGATTGCGGTGTGTGGAAGGCCAGGACCTCGCTGGACAGTACAAGGTGGTGTGGGCCCATCTGGGTCAATCTGTGTGATCTGTGGGCCATTTATTGCCGTTGGGATGCTCTCGGGGCGTTGGTGTAAACGGTGATGCGATCCAAATGGCAACGATTTCTGCGTCTATCTGCGGTCTGTTCTCGGATTGGTGTGTCGTTTTGTGTGATTTTCAGGCCGGGGCGGACCAGACTCCGAGCTTGCGCATCTTTGCCACCCGGCGCATGAAGAGGCGCTTTTTCATTCCCCTCAGGTGGTGCACCAGCAGCACGCCGTCAAGGTGGTCCACCTCGTGGCAGACGGCCTGAGCCAACAAGCCCTCGGCCTCGATTTCGCGCCACTCGCCGCTCACATTTTGAGCACGGACAGTCAGCGTCGATGGTCGATCGAGATTCGTGAATAGGCCGGGGAAAGAGAGACAGCCCTCCTCGAGACTCGATTTCCCCTGGTGGCGAACGATTGTCGGGTTGGCGAGGACGATCCTTGCGTCGGGATCCTTGCCGACTGAAAGGTCGATCGTTGCGAGCCGGATGTTGATGCCAATCTGGGGCGCCGCGAGGCCGAGCCCGGGCGCTTTCCATCCGGTCTCGAAAAGATCTTCGACGAGTGTGAGTAGTTCTTCGTTAAACAGCTCGACCGGCCTATTCGTCGATTCGAGGCGCGCGTCGCCGTAGACGAGAATCGAGCGTACTGTCATTCGTCAGTGGCAGGTGCACCGGATCCGATGTTGTTGGAATTGGTCCCGGAGCCCGGTGTTCCGTTCTCGCGAATTCGCTTGATCACAGCCTCGACGGTGTCCTTCGCCCGGCGCTCATAAAAATCCTCGAGCACCTTGCCAACTTCAGGGTGGCCCTCGGCGATACGGTCAAGGCTCATGCGGTCGAGTTCGATTGCCGTGACCTCTGCGCTTGCAGTGATGGTTGCGGTTCGGGGCCTTCCAGTGAGGAGGGAAACCTCGCCAAAAAAGTCTCCTGGTCCGAGCTCAGCAAGTGGCATATTGCCACCCTCCTCGGTGCGAGTGAAGACCTTGACCGCACCACCGACGATCAGGAATAGGCTCGATCCCGCCTCGCCCTCGGTAACGATGATATCGCCCTGGTTGTACGACCGAAGTTCGGTGGAGGTGATGATCTCGATCAGGGCCTCGCGCTCGAACGACGAGAAAAGAGTCGAGGCCTGCAGTTCCTTGAGCTCCTGGCTGGTAGCCGAGGTCTCATCTTCGGAGGCCCCGGGGAGTTCGTGGCGTTCTTGGTTGGGCATCTTCGTGAGTCGGTCCTCTTCGATCAGTCGGGCCATCTCCGAGTGCACGTTTTGCTCGGGGTCGAGCTTGAGTATCTTTTTGTAGGCGGCAATTGCTCGGGCGTAGAACCCGTCTCTTGCCTGCTCCTCGGCAATGTCTCTGTATATGAAGATCGCTTTGTCGCGCTTCCCCTGAAGGTCAAGTATCTCTGCCTGCCGTAGTCTCAGGTTGAGCTGATTCGGGTTCTTCGCCAACTGTTTCTTGATCATCTCGAGCGCCTTGTCATACTCCTTCTTTGCGAAACAGCGGTCGAGTTGATCGATCGCCAACCGTGAAGAACCGATTTTCATCGCATCTCCTCCATCCTCCGCCTCGTCGCCTTCCAGGCTTCATCAATTCGAACTCTGAGTGCCTTGGTGTCGACGTCTACGAGCTTGCCGTCAACGACCAGAGGCTGCCCGGCCACGACGACGTGGCGAACCATTTGCGGGCCGCCTCCAAACACGATCCGCGACGCCGGGTCGCCGCCCGGCAACGCCGACCACCCGTCAAGCTCAACAACGATGACATCGCCAGCCTTCCCGCTCTCGAGGGTCCCCACTTCGTTTCCTATGCCGAGAACCCCGGCGGCCTCTCGCGTTGCCATGCCCAAAACCGCCCAGGGCCCGAGGGCCGACGGGCCATATCGTAGGCCGTGAATCGTTGCCGCGAGGCTCATTTCGTGGAAGATCGACAGTCGATTGTTGCACGGCGGACCATCCGCTCCGAGCACCACCGGGACCCCGGATCGAAGCAGACCGGGCACATCGGCAATTCCTGAACCGAGTTTGAGGTTGGCACCGGGACAGTGGCAGATCGTCGTACGGGTTTCGGCCAGGCGTCGGACATCGGCCTTATTGAGGTGGATGCCGTGTGCCAGGATCACGTCATCGCCGACCAGGCCGTGGCTGTCGAGAAATTCGATGTTGCCCAATCCACTCAGGGCGCGGACCTCTTCGACTTCGTCACTATTCTCAGCGGCGTGGGTCTGAAGCAACCACCCCTGTGCGCGGGCGAGATCGGCGCAGCCGCGCAAAAGCCCTGGTGAGCACGAGAGGGCAAATCGAGGGGCGACTGCGTATCGCAGTCTGCCACCAGCAGTGTTGTGCCATCTTTGTCCGATTTCGGCGGCGTCGGAAAGCGAACGGTCCGGGTCCTCGAGCAGGACCGGCGGTGCGCCGGCGCCGACGTCCATGTGGGTTTTTCCGGATACGAATCGGATGCCGAGCCTTTCAGCGGCGCCAAAGACACGGTCGTGGTCGTGCGTGGTGCCAAAGTCGAGTACGGTCGTCGTACCACCACAGAGAAGTTCGGCGATCCCGAGCTCGGCCGCCGCTTCAACCCCGTCGCCGTCGAGGGCCGCCTCATAGGGCCAGGTGCGAAGCCGAAGCCAGTCAAGGAGTTCGAGACCGTCCGCCTGATGCCGGAGCAGCGACTGCACGACGTGGACGTGGCCCTGAATGAAACCCGGAAGGACTGCCGCATTGCTGGCGTCGAGGATGCGGGCGGCACCGCAATCATCGACAGCGCGATTGGATACGGCCGAAATTCGGCCGTCACGAATAGCGATGTCCCCACGGAAGTGATCTCCGTCCGAGACCATTGGTAGGACCAGGCCGTCCCGGATCACGAGGTCCGGCGAAACGGACAAGTCGCTCACGATTTCGCCTCTGGCGAATCTGTGGATCCCGACTGGAACTCGTGCAGGGTCTGGAGGATGATCTCTACCGCCTCGTCGACCGTTTCGACCAGGATCGGCAGCCGAGTGTCCTCTTTCTCCAGATATCCCTGGGCCAGTGCTTCATCTTCGATCCAGCGAAGCAGTCCGCGCCAATGGCTGCCGTAAAGGAGAAAGGGCGTTGGCGGAAGATGTTTGGCCTGCAAGAGCTGCCACACCATCATCGCCTCGAGGGTCGAACCGATGCCTCCCGGAAGGACGATGAAAGCCGATGACAGCCTCACGAAGTGGTGGAGCCTGGAAAAGAAGGTTCGGTGCCGGTATACCCGCTCTACAAAGGGTGCATCATCATCGTCGGTGACCAGCCGCACCGGAAGGTCTCCGTCGGCCGGATGTCGCACAGCACCCCGTGAGGCGCCGAGATCGACCGCCTGCATGAGGCCTCCGCCGCCGCCGGTGACGATGTCGCAGCCGGCCCCTGCCAAGCGCTGCCCGAGATCTTGCGCCTCTCGGTACAACAGTTTTGTTTTTTCGATTCGAGCCGAGCCGAAGATAGAAACCCGGAAGCGCTCGAGATTGCGCGGCTGTAGACGCTCCAAAGATTCAATGGTTTCCCAAAGCTGGGCGACCGAGCCATCGATGACCTGAACCAGGTCTGTAGCGGTTTCATCGAGGGCGCCATGTGCGGCTCTGAGTCGGTCTTTGGGCCGCTCGTTCACGAGCCTGAACTTTCTTCGAAAAGCGGCAGAGTCGGTTCCAGCATCGGCAGCAAAGCCTCGACGATGACGTCGCACCAACCCTCTCGGCTCGACGCCTCGAGGCGCAGAGGCGTGAGGCCTCGGGCAGCGACCATGCCTTCGAGCAGGACGTCGATGAGTTGCTGAAAGGTGGGATCTACGGCGCGCACGCCATCGAACGACGGGTGCTCGGAAATCGGTACGTGAACCAGAACATCGTAGGTGGGCAGCCAATGGTCGATAAAGCTCTCCCAGGCACGAAACGAGCCTGCAGCGTGAACCAGGTAGCAATAGTTGTCGAGAACGGATCGATCACAGAGAACTACTTCACTGTTTGCAGCGGCGTCGATCTCCCACGCGATCTGGGTGTGGAGGATCCACTCCTGGGCGGCGACGGTTGTGTCTTGATTGATGGGAAGCGGGCAACGGCGGGCAACCTCGCGCACCATTTCCACGTCGGCATTGCGTCGTTTGAGTGCTGCAGCGAGCTCGAAACACAGTGTCGTCTTGCCGACACCGTGGCTACCAACGAGGGCTATCTTCATAGGTGGCCCATTGTAACGGGAGTTATGAGTTTTGAGTTATGAGTTTTGAGTTATCTACAGCTCACCCGCTATTCGCGAGAGGGATGGCCGGAAATCCAAAACTCAAAACTGAGTCCAGAGGGCTATCTGCCAGCGGGAGCTCCTGTCGGACGAAGTGCGCCGGGCAAGGCGCCAGCGGCCTCAAGCATCGCAGCGTGGATGGCATCGGCCGAGTCGGCATCCGTCAGCCGTCCAAGCCGGGTTGGGTTGCGGACAATCCAGGCGAGACGGGACAACCACCGGAGATGGAGAGCATCGTTCCGCAGGGCGAGGAGGAAGAAGATGTTCGTTTTCCCCATGTCCGGCGAACCGAATACAACGCCTTCCGGCGACCGACCCATGGCGATGAATTGCTTGGGGAATTTGTCTGAGGCCCGGCGCCTGGCATGGAGGAACGCAACTCCTTCGGGAACCGCGGTCGGCACAAGGCGTTCGCGCGCGGCGAGCGCTGCTTCGAGCCAAGCCTGGTCCTCGACCAATCCCAGCCCGGTCACATGTTCGGCCATGGCATGGATGACTTCGGGACGGTTGCTGGCTTTGAGATCAGGGATGATCTGGTCGACGGTGAAGATCTCTTCCATCGAAGCGTCGATCACCTGGCTCGGTGAAGCGCCTGATGTCGCCACCGATTCCGATGCGAGGGTATCCAGATACTCGTCGAGGAGGGCGCGTCGGAATCGCCATTGGCCGCCGATCTTCACCCCGGGGATTTTGCCCTCGTGTGCGAGCCTCACCAGCGTACGTTCTGCCAGCTTGAGGTACTCTGCGGCTTCTTTGGCGGTCAGATATGACTCCATACGTGCCTCCCATCGCCGACTGAATGCGGCGCTAACTGGCTGAATACTCCTTTTTCGAAACTATGTCAAGGGGAATGTGCCACTTGCGTGGGTGGAGCCTGTGTGCTATCACGTACATCGTTCGGTTCGCGGCGAAGGCCGATTTTGGCAATGGGTCGTGACACGGGAAGACGGCGCAAGATTCCGCAGCGAGGTCGCATCCGGTGAAACCGGGTGCGATTGGTGCTGTGGAGCCGGTTGTTTTCTTGAGACGTTGACCGCGGCGGTGGGTCTGACCCACGGACAAACCAGAGGAGGGGAAGTCAATGGACGTAGAAGCGAAAGTCAAAGAAATCATCGTGCAACAGCTGGGTGTGGATGCCGAGAAGGTGACCGCCGAAGCTTCATTCGTGGATGACCTCGGCGCCGATTCGCTCGACGTTGTCGAGCTGGTAATGGCGTTCGAAGAAGAGTTCGGGGTCGAGATCCCGGACGAGGCGGCCGAGAAGATCGCGACCGTCAAAGACGCCAACGAGTTTTTAAAGCAGAATACGGCTGGCTGATGTCGCGACGGGTGGTGGTTACCGGGGTCGGCCTGGTCTCGCCCCTTGGGATCGGGACTGAGCCTACCTGGGCCGGAGTGACTGCCGGCACGAGCGGGGTCTCCACCATCACGCGATTCGACACCTCGGACTTCCCGGTTCATATCGGGGCCGAGGTCAAGGACTTCGAGTCCGAGAAGTGGATGGATCCGAAAGAGGCCAGGAGATTCGACCTCTTCATCCACTTTGCGGTCGCGGCGACCCAGATGGCGCTCGAGAGTTCGGGGTTCGAAATCACGAATGAGAACGCCACTCGCGTGGGCGTGGTTATCGGATCCGGTATCGGCGGATTTCCGATGATCGAACGGCAGCACGAGATTCTGCTGAATCGAGGCCCGAAGAGGGTCAGCCCATTCTTCATCCCCGGTGCGATCATCAATATGTGCTCGGGTCTGGTGAGCATCAAGACCGGGGCCAAGGGCCCAAATATGGCGACCTGTACAGCGTGCTCCACATCGGCCCACGCCATTGGCGATGCCCTGCTCTATATCCGGCACGGCTACGCTGACGCCATCATTGCCGGTGGATCCGAAGCGGTGACTTCTTCAATGCCACTGGCAGGCTTTTCCTCGATGAAGGCGCTCTCGACCCGCAACGATGAGCCCGAGAGGGCGTCGCGGCCATGGGACAGGGATCGTGACGGTTTCGTTATGGGTGAGGGGGCAGGGATCGTCATTCTCGAGGAGTTGGAGCACGCGAAACGGCGCGGGGCACCGATTCTTGCCGAGGTTCTCGGCTTTGGGATGAGTTCGGACGCGTACCACATCTCGGCCCCGTCCAAGGACGGTGACGGCGCGATCAGGGCGATGCGAGGGGCCCTCGATGATGGTTCCCTCAACCCTGAGGATGTCGGCTATATCAACGCTCACGGGACCTCGACGCCGGCCGGTGACAACGTCGAGACAATTGCCGTCAAAGGCGTTTTTGGTGATCACGCCCATAAGCTGATGATGTCCTCTACAAAGTCCATGACCGGTCATCTTCTGGGCGCCGCAGGAGGCCTCGAGTTCGGGCTTGTCGTGCAGTCGTTGGTCCATGGCGTTGCGCCTCCGACCATCAATCTAGACAACCCGGACCCGGAGAACGATCTCGACTTCGTCGCTCACACCGCCCGCGAGGCTGACATCAAGGTGGCGCTGACCAACTCCTTTGGCTTCGGCGGCACCAACGCCTGCCTGGCGGTCGGTCGCCTCGATTGAATATGGCCGACCCAGAATCTTCTTTCACCTGACCCGGTCATCGGGGGCAGCAATGACTCGGCTCGGACACGCCTGGATCAAAGAAATAGCGCGGTTTTCCAGCCGGATTGATCTCTACAACTTTGGCCGCTGGCTGGTGCTGGCGATGATGGTTGGTGTGGTCGCAGGTCTCGGCGGGACGTTGCTGACCTGGGGCGTCAAGGGGATCTCTTCGGGTCTGCTCGGAGGCATCGTCGGTTTTCATGTGCCCGGCCATGGAGAGGCGGCGACCGCCATCTGGAGCATGCCCGAACGGCCATGGCTGTTGCTTGTCGTGCTTCCCTTGGCCGGCCTTCTGGTGGGTTGGATCGTGCAGAACTTCGCACCCGAGGCCGAGGGCCATGGTACCGATGCTGTCATCAACTCCTACCACCGCGGGCGAGCGATGCTTCGCAAGCGTGTGGTGCCGGTCAAGCTCCTGACCTCTATGCTGACTATCGGCTCGGGGGGGTCAGCCGGCCGCGAGGGACCGGTCGCGCAGGTCGGCGCAGGGTTTGGTTCCTACCTCGCGGACGTTCTGCGCCTCGGTTATCACGACCGGCGGGTCCTGGTGGTCTCGGGCATGGCAGCGGGCATTGGTGGCATGTTCCGGGCGCCGCTTGGCGCTGCCCTCTTTGCGGTCGAGGTCCTGTACTCGGACCCGGATTTCGAATCTGAAGCCCTCATCCCGGCCATTATCTCGTCAATCGTTTCGTACGTGGTGGTGGCATCCTTGACCGGCTGGGACGCCATATTCCACACCGCCAACATACGTTTCGCGCGACCCCACGAGCTCATCGCTTATCTCATTCTTGGAATGGTTGTGGCTGTGGTCGGTGTCATTTACGTCAAGGTCTTCTACGGGATGCGGGACAGGGTCTTTGGACCTATGCCGATTCCCGCCTGGACCAAGCCTGCAGTGGGTGGCCTGCTGTTGGCGCTGCTCGCGCTGGCGGTCCCACAGGTCCTCGGCGGCGGTTACGGTTGGTTGCAGCTCACCATGGACAACCAGCTGCCGCTTAAGATCCTCGTTCTCCTGCTGCCGGCCAAGATCCTCGCGACCTCGTTCACCATTTCTTCGGGCGGATCGGGCGGCGTCTTCGCGCCATCGCTGGTGATTGGCGGCGTCACTGGTGCAATATTCGCGGATCTCTCTTCGCGTATCGCGCCACAGCTTGCGCCGCCCACGGCTGCCTGCGTTCTGGTCGGCATGGGCGGCTTCTTCGCCGGTGTCGCCAAAGTGCCGATCGCATCATTGATCATGGTTGCCGAAATGAGCGGCTCCTACGGTCTTCTGGTGCCGATGATGTTGGTTTCGTCGGTCGCCTACCTGCTGATGCGCGGAGTCAGCATCTATGAAGGCCAGGTCCCGGGTCGCATCGATTCGCCAGCCCACCTCGGCGAGTTCCAGATCGATGTCCTCGAACGCCATACGGTAAGCGAGGTCATGGATCCCGACCTGGAGGTCATTTCTGTGCCGGCCGGCGCCTCCTTCGAAACGGTGTTGGAGCTGGTAGCTGAAACCGACCAGTATGCCTTCCCGGTGGTCCAGGCCGACGGCGAGGTGGAAGGGATGTTCAGCATCAACGACGTGCGCCGCGTCATGGCCACACCCGAAGTCTGGCCTCTCCTGGTTGCGTCTGATCTCGGCGTCACGGCCCGCGGCATGGCCTACCTCGTGCCAGACGATGATCTCCACACGGCCGTGCAGCGTTTCACTGCCTTGCAGCGAGAGATTCTCCCGGTCCTCGATGGCCCGCCCCCGGCGCCGGTGATTGGTCTTCTCCGCCACCACCAGGTCATGGAAGCCTACGACCGCGAGATCCGCCGCCTGCGCGAAGAACACGTTGACTGACCCCCATGAGAAGCGCGATGAGGCATCGGCAACACTGGTGCCACTTTCACAATTGTCGTTGTCGTCCTGCCGTCCCAAGCGCGCTGGTGACAATTGTGAAGGTGGCACCTGACACGTCGACGCGAGACGCGCGAAACAGGGTGAGCGATGCTAAACTACCCGCTGTGAATACCCGTTCATTTTTCCCACAATTGAAACGTGAAGGAGGCAAGCCGTGAACTGTATTGTATGCATGGCCAGCGTGCCGGATACGGCGTCGGTGATCAAGGTCGGAGGCGACGGCAAGGGCATCGACGGGTCGGGCATCAAGTGGATCGTCTCGCCGTACGACGAGTATGCCCTCGAAGAAGCGCTGCAGATCACCGAGGCCAAGGGCGGAGAGGTCACGGTCGTGACCTACGGCCCGGACCACGCCGAGGCGGCACTCCGAGATTGTCTTGCCAGAGGTGCGCATCAAGCGGTACATATTCTCGGTGGCGAGGCGACCCTTGGGGATAGCTTCACCATCGCCAAGGTTTTGGCAGCTGCCATCAAGGACCGCGAGTACGACCTCGTGTTGTGCGGTTTCAAGGGTGTCGGGACCGATTGCGGCCAGGTTGGCCAGATGCTCGCGGAGCTCCTCGATCTGCCGCACGTGGTCAACGTCCTCGAGCTCGAGGTGGGCGACGGGTCGCTCACTGCGGGGCGTGACGTCGAGGGTGGCAAAGAGATTCTCGAGAGCCCGCTCCCGTCTCTGGTCACCTGTCAGAAAGGTCTCAATGAACCTCGCTATGCGGCCCTCAAGGGCATCATGGCAGCAAAAAAGAAGCCGGTCGAGAAGATCGAAGTCGCGAGCCTCGGCGTCGACGAGGGCTCAGGTGGGTTCTACCAGCTTGAAAAGCTCGAGCTGCCGCCCGCAAAGGCGGCGGGAACCATCATCCAGGGCGAGGACGATGCGGCCGCAGCCGCGGCTGAGCTCGTGAAACTCCTTCGCGAAGACGCGAAAGCGATTTAGGGAGGCGATGATGGCTGGCATTCTTGTTTTTGTGGAGCAGCGCAATTCTGAAGTTCGCAAGGCCTCCCTCCAGGCCCTTTCGGAAGCCAAACGGCAGGGTGGTACGGTGAGCGCCGTCCTGCCCGGATCCGGGATTGGCGAAGCGGCCGCCGGACTCGGTGCCTGGGGCGCCGACAAGGTTTACGTGGCGGACGACCCCAATCTCGGGTTGTACTCGTCCGATGGTTACGCGGAGGTTGTTGTCAAGGCAGTCGAACAGGCGCAGCCGAGCGCCATCTTTTTCGCCGGTACCGCCATGGGACGTGATTTGGCGCCAACGGTCGCGGCCCGACTTGGTGTCGGCGCCATACCGGACGCGGTCGGTCTGGCCCTCGATGGTGAGACCTTCAGCGTGCGTCGGCCGGTTTACTCGGGCAAGGCCGATGCGACCGTTACCACTTCGGGCAAATCTCCGCAGGTCATCAGCCTGCGCCCCAACGTCTTCGCCGCCGAAGAGGCGGGCGGAGCGGGCGAGGTCATTGCACTTGACGGTTTCTCACTCTCGATTCGTGCGGTAGTGAAAGAACTGCTCGAGGCAGCTGGCGGCGAGCTCGACGTGGCCGAGGCGGATGTCATTGTTTCTGGCGGCCGTGGCATCAAGGGGCCCGAAAACTTTGCCCTCATCAAAACGTTGGCCGACGCTCTCGGGGGTGCGGTCGGCGCGTCGCGCGCGGCGGTTGATGCGGGCTGGATCGAGCATTCCCACCAGGTCGGCCAGACCGGAAAGGTGGTGAGCCCGTCGCTTTACATTGCTGCTGGCATTTCCGGCGCCATCCAGCACCTCGCCGGCATGTCGTCGTCGAAGGTCATTGTGGCGATCAATAAAGATCCCGATGCACCAATCTTCAAGGTTGCCGACTACGGGATCGTGGGTGACCTTTTCGATGTCATCCCCCCGATGGTCGAGGCGATCAAGGCTCTCTAGGTCATCCAATCAATAACAAACAACGGCGGGCTTCGGCCCGCCGTTGTTTTCGATGAGATGCGCGTTGGGGCTTCGACGACCCCAATGAGACGCGCATTGAGGCGTCGACGACATCGGTGCCACCCTTCGCATTGTTTGACTCGAGCGCGACGAAGAGATTCATTACTTTGGGGCAAACAATGTGAGGAGTGGCACCCTCCTCGGCGAAGTTGGAAGCGCTCCTCGCGTCGGAGTGACACCTTCCTCGCCGAAGCGTGAAGCGGTGATTGCTTAGAGTGGCCTGTCCAATTCGGAAAATCGCGACACAATGCCGCCTTCATGGTATATTTTCCGCTCGTGTGGCATGCCTCGGAGGCGCCGTGGACCTGCAAACCCTCATCCTCGATCTCCAACGTTACTGGGCCGATTGCGGCTGCATCATTCAGCAGCCGTACGACGTCGAGGTGGGGGCGGGGACCATGCATCCGGAGAGTTTTCTACGGGTCCTCGGACCGGAGCCTTACCGTGTCGCTTACGTCCAGCCTTCACGCCGGCCGGCGGACGCCCGTTACGGCGAAAATCCATTCCGACTGGGACGCCACCTCCAGCTACAGGTAATCCTCAAACCGTCGCCGGATGACGTGCAGGAGCTGTATCTGAAGTCCCTTGGCGTGCTTGGCATCGACCCGGCCGTACACGACATTCGCTTCGAAGAGGACAACTGGGAGTCGCCGACCCTGGGCGCGTGGGGCGTCGGCTGGCAGGTGCTACTCGACGGCATGGAGATCACCCAGTTCACCTACTTCCAGCAGGCCGGCGGCATCGAGCTTTCCCCGGTCTCGGCCGAGCTCACCTATGGACTCGAACGGATTGCGATGTTCTTGCAGCGCAAGGACTCGATCTACGACATCGAATGGGGTGGAGGCGTACCCTACGGCGCGGTGCGGCTCGAGGATGAACGTGAGTCCTCGATCTACGGTTTCGAGGTCGCCGACGTCGAAATGCTGCGACGCCACTTCGAGGACTGGGAAGGCGAGGCAAAGCGCTGTCTCGAACACGAGCCGCCGCTGGTGATCCCGGCCGTCGAGGCCACTCTCAAGACATCGCATCTCTTCAATCTCCTGGACGCCCGGGGCGCAATCTCGGTGACCGAACGGGTTGGCCTCATCGCGAGGGTACGGCGCAACTCTGTCGCCGCGGCGCGCGCATCTCTCGAACAGCGCGAGTCCCTGGGCTTTCCGCTCGCTGATAACCCAACCACTCCGAGCGGGGAGGCCGACTGATGGCGACCTTTCTGCTCGAAATCCGCACCGAGGAGATCCCGGCCGCGGCCCTCCCAGGGGCACGACACCAACTCGAGGAGCTTTTTACTGCGCAACTCGCCGAGGCGGGTTTCGCGGATTTCGAGATCACGCCTCTCTCGACATCGCGTCGGCTCTCGGTCGTGGTCAAGAAGTTGCCGGACCGACAGGACGATCGCAAGGAGGAGCTGACTGGACCGCCCTTGCGCGTTGCCGTTGATTCTGACGGACACCCGACGCCGGCCGGAGAGGGTTTCGCCCGCAAAGTTGGCCAGCCGTTCGATGAGGTGGGACGAGTTCAGACCGACAAGGGCGAGTACCTCACCGCTACAGTGGTTCACAAGGGTCGTGCGACACTCGAAATCCTCTCCGAGATCGTGCCTGAAGCGGTGACGGCCCTCCGCTTTCCCAAGATGATGCGATGGGGCGATGGGACCCACACTTTCGTGCGCCCAGTGCACGGGGTGGTGGCGCTGCTCGACGGTGAGATGGTGCCGTGTGCGCTCTTTGGTGTCGAGGCGGGCCGATCGACCGTCGGCCACCGGGTCCATTCGCCAGAGACCTTCGACCTCGAGACGGCTGAGGGCTACGCCGAGACGATGATCGGGCGCGGTGTGGTCGTGGATCCTGCCCAACGCCGGCAGCGGCTCGAAGAGCTGGCCGAAAGCCTTGCTGCGCAGGCCGGTGCACGAGTCCATCCGGATCCAGGCCTGATGGCCGAGCACGTGGAACTGGTGGAGTGGCCGGGACTGATCGCCGGCACCTTTGAAGAGAGATTCCTCGAGCTGCCGTCGGAAGTCGTCATCACAACTCTCCGTTATCACCAGAAGTGCCTGATCCTCGAAAACGGTGACAACGGCCTCAAGAATGGATTCATAGGTGTGATCGACCGTAAGGACGACCCGGAGGGGTTGATTCGCCAGGGCAACGAGTGGGTCATTGGCGCCCGTCTTGCGGATGCCGGGTTCTTCTTCGCCGAGGATCGAAAACGGTCTCTTGTAGACCTCGTGCCGGGCATGGAGCGCCTCGAGTTTCACCGCGTACTCGGGTCGCTGGCCGACAAGGCGGCCCGGGTCGGTGAGCTGGCGACGGCCATTGCCGATGCTCTCGGCGCCGGCGCAACACACGAGGAGATGAAAACCGCGTCCGAGCTCGCCAAAGCCGATTTGCTGACCCACATGGTTGGCGAGTTCCCAGAACTGCAGGGTGTCATGGGTGGTCACTACCTGCGCCTCGAAGGCGCCGACGAAGGGCTGTGGACGGCGGTCCGTGATCACTACGCACCGGTCGGGTTTGAGGGTTCTGTGCCTGAATCCGTTGCCGGCAAGCTCCTGGGAGTCGCTGACCGGCTGGACACGGTGGCCGGGCTCTTCGCTGTTGGCGAGAGGCCGTCAGGCTCCAAGGACCCCTTTGGCCTCCGGCGCGCGGCCCAGGGTGCAGTCAAGATCGTCGCCGAGGCGGGCTGGGAAGTCGACCTCAACGAGTTGATCCAAACCGCAGCTGGCGCGGTTGCGGAATATTCGAACGACGACGGGGAAGCGGTGACCGACTCGGTCAACTTCTTTGTGGCCGACCGAGTGAGACGGTGGTTGACCGACATCGTTGGCGTTTCCGGTGACACTGCTGACGCGGTCATGGCAGCCGACTGGTCCAACCTGCCGGCGGCGGTCGCGCGTGCGGAGGCGCTCGAGCGGGTCCGCACTTCGGAAAATTTCCGGATCCTCGCTCTCGCCTTCAAGCGGGTGCGCAACATCACCGATGGTCAGCCCGATCATGGTGTTGATACCGAGCTCTTCGAGATGGCCGAGGAGCGTGAGCTGCACGCGGCAACCGAGGAGTTCGCGAAACAACTTCAGGATCTGCTCCCGAACAAGCGGGTCGAACAGGCCTTTCTGGCCATGGAACCGATCGCAGAAATTCTCGAGCGCTTCTTTGTCGAGGTGCTCGTGATGTGTGAGGACGAGCGCATCCGCGACAATCGGATCGCGCTCTTAAAGCAATTGGGACAACAATTTATGGAACTTGCAGATCTCTCGAAACTGCAGGTCGAAGGAGGAGAGTAGTGAAAGACGCGAAGTTTGTGTATTCGTTTGGCGGCGGCATCGCCGACGGCCAGGCGGAGATGAAAAACCTTCTCGGCGGTAAGGGCGCCAATCTGGCCGAGATGGCCAGCCTCGGCATTCCGGTGCCGGCGGGATTCACGCTGACGACCGAGGTCTGTACCTATTACTACGACCACGATCATACCTATCCGACGACAATCGAGGCCGAGGTCGACGCGGCGATGGCCAAGGTCGAGGAGATCATGGGAACCACATTCGGTGACCCGATTGATCCTCTCCTGGTTTCGGTGCGTTCGGGCGCGCGTTCATCGATGCCCGGCATGATGGAGACGGTCCTCAACTGCGGTCTGTGTTCGGCAACAATCCCGGGCCTCATCGCCAAAACCGGCAACCCGCGTTTTGTCTACGACGCTTACCGCCGCCTCATCATGATGTATTCCGATGTGGTGATGGAGAAGGCCGCCGGCATCGAACCCGAAGAGGGCCAGGGCATCCGCCAGCAGCTCGACCGCATGCTCGACGAGGTCAAGGAAAAAGGCGGCTACGCATCGGATGCCGACATCTCGGCAGAGGATCTCGAGGATCTTGCCAACCGGTTCAAAGCCAAGGTCAAGGAAGTGATTGGCAAGGAGTTCCCGGACGATCCCAAGGAACAGCTGTGGGGTGGCATCGGCGCTGTGTTCTCGTCGTGGAACGGCAAGCGCGCGATCTCCTACCGCCGCATCGAGGGCATCCCGGACGACTGGGGCACAGCGGTCAACGTCCAGGCGATGGTCTTCGGCAACATGGGTGATGACTCGGCGACCGGCGTTGCCTTCACCCGCAACCCGGCGACCGGCGACAACAAGTTCTACGGCGAATGGTTGGTCAATGCGCAAGGTGAGGACGTCGTCGCAGGCACCCGTACTCCCAACCCGCTCAATGAGGACACCAAGAACGAACAGAACGAGCATCTGTCGTCGTTGCAGGTGGCGATGCCGGAGGTCTACGAGCAGCTCTTCGCCATTCGCAACCAGCTTGAAGACCACTACCACGACATGCAGGACATCGAGTTCACGATCCAGGACGGACGCCTGTGGATGCTTCAGACCCGGGTTGGCAAGCGCACCGGCACCGCCGCTCTCAACATGGCGATGGACATGTTGTCCGAGGGTCGGATCGATAAGCCGACTGCCGTCTTACGGGTCAAGCCCGAGCAGCTCGACGAACTCCTTCACCCGATCGTTGATCCCGCCGCTGAGGCAAAAGCAGATCTCATTGCCAAGGGATTGCCCGCAGGCCCCGGCGGCGCTTTTGGCCACATCGTGTTTTCGGCCGATGATGCCGTGAAATGGACCAAAGACGGCAAGACCGTACTCCTGGTCCGCGAAGAGACCAACCCCGAGGACGTTGAGGGCATGCGTGCGGCGGTCGGCATTCTCACCGGTCGCGGTGGCATGACCTCGCATGCGGCGTTGGTTGCCCGTGGATGGGGCAAATGCTGCATCGTCGGCGCCGGCACTCTCGATATCGATGTTGTCGCCAAGACCATCAAGGCCGATGGCAAGACGTTTTTGGAGGGCGATGTTCTGACCCTCAACGGCACCCGCGGTTTGGTCTATGCAGGTGAGCTCGGGATGATCGACGCGACAGAGAACCCACGCTTCGTCGACTTCATGAAGCTCGCCGACGAAATCCGGGTGATGAATGTTCGGACCAACGCCGAGACCCCCGAAGACGCCGGCATCGCGATCGAGTTTGGCGCCGAGGGCATCGGCCTCTTCCGCACCGAGCACATGTTCTACGGCACCGGCTCCGAGGAGCCACTCTTCATCCTTCGCAAGATGATCATGGCTGGCTCGGAAACCGAGCGCAGGGCGACGCTCGATGAGCTCTACCCATTCGTCAAGCGTGACATGAAGGCGACCCTCGAGATCATGGGTGAGCGGCCCGTGACATTCCGCCTGCTTGATCCGCCCCTGCACGAGTTCGTGCCCCAGAACGAGGCCGAGCGCAAGGAACTCGCCGAAGCCATCGGAGTGACCTTGGAAGTGCTCGACCGACGCGCCGACGAGCTCCATGAACTCAACCCCATGATGGGTCATCGCGGCGTCCGCCTCGGTGTCACCTTCCCCGAGATCTCCGAGATGCAGTTCCGGGCGATTCTCGAATCGGCCGCGGAGCTTCGCCAGGAGGGCAAAGCGTGCTTCCCCGAGATCATGGTGCCGGTGACCTGCGCCAAGGAAGAGCTCGACGAACAGCGCAAACTGGCAGAGATGGTCCATGCCGAAGTATGTGCAAAATATGGCGTGAACGAGGTCGAGCACCTCTACGGCACCATGATCGAGATCCCGCGCGCTGCGTTGACCGCCGGCGAGATCGCCGAGACCTGCGAGTTCTTCAGCTTCGGGACCAACGACCTGACGCAGATGACCTTTGGTTTCTCGCGCGACGACATCGGCGGCTTCCTGCCGGATTACCTCGATAAGAAGATCCTGGCGGTCGATCCGTTCCAGGTCCTCGATCGTGATTCGGTTGGCGAGCTGGTCAAGATCGGCATCGACCGGGGCCGCGGAACCCGCCCGAAGCTCAAGGTCGGGATCTGCGGTGAGCACGGCGGTGAGCCGAACAGCGTGGAGTTCTGCCACCTCGTCGGGATGGACTACGTGAGCTGTTCACCCTTCCGGGTTCCGATCGCCCGCCTCGCCGCGGCGCACGCCCAGATCAATCACCCGCGAAACTGACGCAGTCAGTTTCGCTGAAATAACTTCGCGACCCGCGCTCCTCGGAGCGCGGGTTTTTCTTATCTGGTGATAATGGTCACAGCCTGTTCGCTCGACGGGCCTGATATTGTGCCTACCTGTCGCAAAGTAACTCGCTTGGAGGTTCAACAATGTCAACTTCAGGTCGTTCTCGTTCCACAATTTGGAATCGACGATTGACTGTCATGGCTTTGGGCATTCTGCTGATAGCACCGATTGCGTCGGCAGGACCGTCGCTGTGGCTGTATCCGAAAGACGCAGGCCCGAGAGAGGGTGGTCACGTAGTGCCTCCGGGCACTTTCACCCTGGTCATCGAAAACCGGAGCAAGGATTCCGAGTCCAATGTTGCTCACGGAGTCGAGTTGGTGGTCGCCGTGGAAGACCCCGGCACGGTCGATATCCTCGAGTTGGCGTATGGGGATAGCGACTCCATGATGTTGGACCCGAGCGGGTGGGGAGTGGGTGTTCCTGCGCTCCCGTGCAGCGAAAAACCCATGTCGAGGCACGGTGAGTATCCTGCTGCATTTTTGGCGGTCCTCCTCGAAGAACTGACCGGAATCGACGATCTCGCTGGCGGTGAGAGTGTCGAGATCGCGGTCACGGTGGAAGGCGAGGAAGGTCTGCGCGTCCACTTCGATGCTATGGCAACCGGCTGGAAGACCACCGGACAGGGCCCGAAGTGCTCCGATGTCTCGAATCCCTCCGGCCACGATGTCACGGTTGCCATCCGCCGGGGTGGAGACAATCAGGATGATTGTGGTCGCGTCGTTATCTCGAAAACGGCCGATTCTCGTGTTGTGGATCTCGGTGAGCAGGTGACATTCCTGATCGAGGTCGTGAACGAGGGCACCTGCGATATCACCGAGGCGCTCATCAGCGATTTCATTCCCGCCGTGGAGGACGATAGCGGAATCGCGTACCCGGCATTCCAGTGGACGGGTGAAACGGTGCCCGCACCGAACGTCATCGATGAGTTTCTGCTGGAGTGGCCTCTTGACTCGCCACTTCCTATCGGTGAAAGCGCGATTGTGCAGCTGGTGGTCGAATTCAACGAACTGTTGGCCGAAGGACAACGAGTTGTCAACCGGGCGTGCATCACGGCCGCCGAGCTCAGCAAACCCCGGTGTACTTCCGCTGGTGTGATGGTCGGCAATCCCTATGGCGAAGATGGTCCGGCGGGGCCGGGCTTCTGGTGCCACGCAGCCAGGTGGCTGATCGAGGATCGGCATAAGGTTCCGGTGGACGGCGAAGAGCTGCTGACGTGGTTGGAGGAAGTAGATTTGGGATCCGCCACGTTCTCGGAGTTTTATCCAATATTTGTGGAGGGCGATCCCGAGGCCAGCCTCCTGGCAACTGCAGACCTCCTGTGCACACCTCAGTCGGCGGAAGGCGCTGCAGACCGATTGGCACGCCACCTTCTGACTCTCTGGCTCAATGTCGTCAGCGGGCGCCTCGACCCGGCGTTGACTCTGGGTGAGCTGTGCGGAGGTGACGAGATCTTGCCTGATGACACCGACCTCGATATGACCGTGGGAGAAATGCTCGCCGAGGTCGATGCGGGCCTCGCCGGTGGAGCCGAAGATACCCAGCTGACCTTCTGGTCGGAGGTGGTTGACGCGGTCAACAACTCACGCGTTCCAGGCGAGTACGGGTGCACCGCGCCGCGATCGGTGTCACGTCGCCAGGGTGCTGGTCACGGCAGACCCGACGGCAAATCAAGTGTATCGAAGATCACTCATTGATCCTTCCCGACTCTCATGAGTCGGTAGCGCCTTATTTTTCGACCCGCGCTCTTCGGAGCGCGGGTTTTCTTTTCTATTTACGATTGCGACGGCATTTGAGCGCCCGTGCGACGGTGCAGGTCCAAACATCCCGATGTAACATGCCGTCATGAGGTGAACGATGTTCTGGAGCAGAGCCTCGGCGATCGCTTTGTGCTTGGTTTTTTCTGCTTCAGCGTGCGGAGCTGAAAACCCAGGCTCGACTGAAACGGCGCTCCAGATCTTCACAGATGTACCGGAATCCATCGACGTCGACGCGCGCTACCTCATATACCTTCACGGGGCGATCATCGAACGCGAGGGAGTGCGACCAACCCACCCGAAGTTTGGAGTTTATGAGTACCAGAAGATTCTCGAGGCCTTCGCCAATCGAGGTTTTGTTGTGATATCCGAGGCCCGACCGTCCGGAACCGATGGGATGGCATATGCGCAGACGGTGTCCGATCAGGTCCGCGCCCTGATCAAAGGCGGCGCGCCTCCCGAGCACGTCACGGTGGTCGGCTTTTCGAAGGGAGGTGGAATAGCCATCGCGGCTTCATCGATATTGGCGAGCGACGAAGCCAATTTCGTATTCATGGCGGCCTGTAACCCGTGGCTCGACTCCCACCCTGAGATTGTTGGTCGGGGCCGCCTGCTGTCACTGCGTGAGTCTTCAGATGAGCTGGCTGGCTCCTGCGAAAGCTTCTTCGGTCGCAGTCCGAACCCGCACAACCACCGGGAGCTCCTTCTCGACCTCGGAGGCGGACATGGCGCCTTCTATCGACCTCAACCGGAGTGGGTCGATCCGGTTGTCGAGTGGGCTATGATTTCTGGTTCTTGAGGGCGCGTACGCCGAGGAACGCGATCCCCGCGAAACCGGCGAGGAAAAGACAGATCAGTACCAATCCGCGGGCGAACATCTTGTTGACCTCACGCGTAAAAGCCTCATCCATCAGGGCGTCGAGGTCTTCGAAGGTCGCGACCCTTTCCGCTCGAAGGACGTCGAGGATGATCGTCCGTTCCTCGGCGATGGCCGCGAGGACCGCGACGCGCTCTTCCTGAATGGCTGCGAGGATCGCTTCGCGTTCCGCCCGCACGTCATCACCCATCAGCATCGCTCGCTGCTGATTGATGAAGGCGAGAGTCCTCGAAAGATATGCGTCGAGCGCTGTGAGAACCGCTTTTCGTTCCGAGCCGACCAGTTCCGGCAACGCTTCCACAAGCGGTGATAACCGCTCGACCTCGCCGGCGACAATCTCGAGGTATTCGAGGTTTTCAACACTGGCGGGGAGCGTGTCATAGCCACCATCGAGAGCGAGGAGCATGGCGTTCCAACGGGCGAGCTTTGGGATGTACTCGGCGTTGAGGTCGATGCGGGCGACGAGATCCTCGACGGTCTCGGTGATCGAACCGATAGATTTGAGCGCTCCGCCGCCGGTCTTCGCCGTAAACTCGGCCAGGAAAACCGTCGAACCCCGACGCGAGGCAAAGCTGTGATCGATCGGGTAGCCTGCGGCCTTGTCATACACGAGCTGGCGGCCTTTCTCGTAATCGACCTCGGGCCCGGAGTTTTCGACGATGATGCGGAGGTCGCTCTCCATCTCGTCGAGGGTGCGAACGCCGAGAGCGTATGATTCCGGTTTCATGCTCGAGCCGTGGCGCTCGAAATAGTCGCGTATCTGGGCGATCAAAAACCACGCATCGAGCATCGCAGCCACCGGATCCGGCTGAAAGAGGGCCTGCTGGATGGCGGGGATGCCGTTGGTCAACCACAAAAGGGCGTTGCGTCGCCGGTGCAGATCGGTTTCGTCCTCGAGCACCGCCTCTCCGGCCTCCTCCACGAGCCCCGAAAAGCGGCCGGCCAGGGAACGCACTTGCACCCGCAGCTCGGACGCAGACACGGTCATGTGCGATGCCTTCATGAGTTTTGTCTGGCGAGGGCCGCTGGTGACGCAGGCCGAGACGGCGACAAGCAGGAGCAGGGCGATGATAGCGGCTCGTTTCATGAAGATTCTCCTCCACGCGCGTCGGATGCGGCCATTCTAGCGTGGAGGAGGATCTCAGGCCGAAATCGGGCGGGCGATGAGGACGCGGTCACCGGTGCGTGTCGCCATGACCTGCCACTCGGTGCCGCTATGGCAGAAGCTGTCACCGAGAGTGGCCGACTGTGGGAGCTCGAGGATCTCCACTCGGGGGCCGTTGTCGGACTCGAAGATGACCACCCGGGGGCGTTCCTGGCGGGATTCGAGGGATTCCCGTTTCTTCGGCCGCGCTTGCGAATCGCGGTGATCGTGTAGATTCACTGTTTGCCTCGCCGCAAGAAGTAGCAAAAAACGTGCCCGTCGCGCCTACCATAGGTGCCTACGGGGTCCGGTGTTTTGAATCTCCTGCTTTCGGGAACCCGAATCCCGAAAACGGTATTCCGGACGGTGGCACCAATGGCATCGATTGGGGACGGAGCGTCATCATCAGGAGTCAAAAGCCCGGTCGAACGAATAATCCTTCATCACTCAGTAATTGTCGAGGGTCCCGGCTTGAGACCTCAACTGCCGGCCGTGGCCGGCCTGGCCCGACGACCGGAGCGGTCACTGGTTGGATCGCCGGTTGCGCTATCGCTTTCCGAATCGGTACTCGAGGTGGGCGAGTACCGACTTGCGACTGCCGACGCCTCCCTCGAGGACCAGGTTCCAGTGCTTGCTGAGGCCGGCCGTCATGCCGATCTGGTAATTCCAGGGCTCCGCCTGTTGGAGCTCTACGTAGTAGGGCACCAAACCGAGATATGGCATCTCCCAGATGCCCTCGTGCGTCTCCTCGGTTTGCTGGTACATCGCGCCGATCCAGATGGCTGCACCGTCCAAGACCAGGCCGATTCGTGGTGTCACCAGCCACCCCTGGACCGCTGATGAAGTCACATCGAGGTCGGTCCTCGTGATGTCGTAGGTAAGGGTGGTGAACCACCTCTTGCCCCCGAAAGCGAGTGTCACGCCGCCACCGTACATCATGCCGTTGTAATCGATCTTGATGTCGTTGAGCAGGATCGGGAGACCCAGGTCGACATCGCTCAGCTTGACGGTCGTACTGCCGTCAATCTGGCCGCCGAGGAGATAGATGTTGAGAAACGGCAACACCCAGTAGTCAAATTTGAGGTGATAGCTGTCGGTGTTGTTGAGGATTTCGAGGCCCTCGGCCGCTCCGATGTCGAGCCCAGCAAGCGGTACCTCGAGGGTCACAATATCGTAGGGCTGGTTCTGGTTGTAGATCGTGAATCCGAGGCCCCATTTCATGGGTAGCTTGTGGCCCCTGTCGGTGAGGCTGGCACCTTCATTCTGGGCCCATGCGGGATTCGATGCCGCCACAAAAAGGATCGCGGCCGTGAGTAGAGACGACGTGATGGCTCGTTTCAAGAAACCCTCCTCTCCTCGCTCGATCAGACTCCGATGCGGCACACCGCTCGCTGCGAGACGCCTGTACCAAATATGTGGACCGGAGAAAGTGTAGCTCAGAATTGCCTCCATCACCCAGTGTTTGATGGCGTAGAATGCAGCGTGCGGGGAGGATCGATTGATATTTGACCGGCTCGGCATTCTGTTCATCGTCTCGTCACCCTCGGGTGGCGGCAAGACAACCTTAATCCGCGAGACCATCGCCCGGCTGGCCGAACACGATATTGTGGGCCACTTCTCAATCTCGTACACCACCCGGCCGGCACGGCCTGCTGAAACCGATGGCGTTGACTACCACTTTGTCGACGACGAAACCTTCGAACGAATGGTCCAACGGGGGGATTTCCTGGAATGGGCTGAGTACGCCGACTACCGCTACGGAACCTCCCGGCTGGCGGTGGAGGAGCAATTGGCTGCTGGCTGCGATGTATTCCTCGACATCGAGGTGCAGGGGGCAAATCAAGTCAAGACCCTGATGCCGGAGGTCGTGAAGATATTTGTCTATCCGCCGTCGTACGAGGTTCTCGAGACGCGCCTCAAGGAACGGCGCCAGGACCCTCCCGAAGCAATCCAAAGGCGGCTGCAATGGGCTTTGCGCGAGTTTCAGGTCGCTGGAGAGTTTGATTATGCTATTATCAACGACCGTCTCGGGGAGGCTGTGAATGCCCTTTTCGGCATCTGCATCGCCGAACATCAGAAACCGACCCGCATGAACGCCCGATTGGACGCTATTCGCAAAGCGTTCCAGGAATCGCTTGAGAAGGACTTCGCCCCATGATTGAGTTGCCCAAAGAGTTTGACTCCATTTTTCGCTACATCGTCGTGGTCTCGCAGCGTGCCGAGCAGATCATCAACGGCGCCAAGCCGCGCACCGAGAGCCGGTACGCGAAACCTACCCTGAAGGCTCGCGATGATGTCGAGGAAGGTAAGGTCACCTGGCGCATTCTCACCCAGGAAGAGCTCGACGCCCATCGTCAGGCCCTGGTCGAGCAGTTCCGCGCCGAGGTCGACGCTGCCAGCGAAAAACCCAGCAAGGGACCGATCCCCGATGTGTTGCCGACTGCGGACGTGGTTGTTGCTGCTGCCGAGGATGATGATAAGGATGACGAGCTAGCGCGGCTGCAGCGTCTGCTGGGGATGACCCGAAACGCAGGTGTGGCGCCCGCAGATGCCGACGAAGCCGAGGCAGGCGATAAAGACAGTAACGACGCGGCCAAGGGCAAATCGGACGATGAGGAGAAGGGCTAGTTCCCTTTTCCCGATAGCGGTGACGACATTTGCCGTCGCGGCGCAGAGAGTCGAGTGACCATGCGGGCTCGAGATCTCAACCGATACATGGGTGATCTTGGCTGGCGCCGGTCGCCGATTCCTCCAAAATCGAAAACGCTACCCGAAGTCAGTTCGCCTTCTCCCGGAGAGACCCTGGGATCTCTTGCGGCCACTGCCGCAGAGTGCACGCTGTGCCGGCTCAGTGAAAAGCGCCAGACCGTAGTTTTTGGCGAGGGTGACCCGAAGGCGAGCGTCATGTTCGTCGGTGAGGGGCCCGGTGCTGAAGAGGATCGCACCGGCCGACCATTTGTTGGCCAGGCCGGGCGATTGCTCGACCGAATGATCTTTGCGATGGGATTCGAGCGCCAAGAGGTCTACATCGCCAACGTAGTCAAGTGCCGACCGCCCGGAAACCGGGATCCCAAGGAAGACGAGGTGGCGGCCTGCGCAGCCTACCTCGACCGACAGATTGATCTCATCGAGCCCGAGATCATCGTTGCACTGGGGAAACCGGCGTCGTGGCGCCTCACCGGCACCAACAAGCCGATGGGAGCCCTTCGCGGTCGCTGGTTTACCTACCGCGGTACTCCGCTGATGCCCGTCTTCCATCCCGCCTACCTCTTGCGGCAGCCAAAGCTGAAGAGGGAAGCGTGGGAAGACCTCAAGCTGGTGATGCGTCGTCTCGAATCAACCTCTGACGAGTAGTATTCGATTTGGCGCGTGCCCAAGCGCAACCGATTCTAGATGCTAGATCCTGGATACTAGATCCACCTGCCCACCCCAATTGACGACTCAGAAGACAAGCCTGCAATCTGGGCACATCCAGCATCCAGCATCCAGCATCCGGTATCGAGTAACAAATTCTAGCGGTCGCGCTCCAGGTATTTCAGGAACTCCCCATCAGTGGAGAGCAACAGAATGGTGTCCTCGCCCATTGTTCGGGTATAGACCTCCATGGTCTTCAAGAACCGGTAGAAATCAGGATCTCGGTTGTAAGCACCGGCATAGATGTCAGCCGCTTCGGCGTCGGCCTTACCTTTGATCTCCTGCGCCTGGCGGTAGGCCTCGGAGGTGATCTCCTGGAGATCACGGTCCTTGTTGCCTATGATGCGGGCCGCTTCACCGGCGCCCTCGGAACGGTATTCCTCGGCGATCCTTTTCCGTTCGGAGATCATCCGCTCGTAAACCTTCGGACGATCGACCTCGGCGTAGTTGGTGCGTTTGAATTGAAAATCGAGGATCTCGATGCCGAGAACCGCGGTGCGGGTGGAGGCGTTTTCCAGGACTTCCTTCTCGAGTTCCACACGGCCAAAAGTGATCTGGTGGCTTCCCTCTTCGAGAGCGGACGAGACCTCGAACTCGCGGTTGGTGGAGCGCACGACCTCGATCAGATTGTGATTGGCGATGGTGTTGCGGGTCTCCCCGTCGAGAATGTCGTCGAGGCGGCTTTGAGCGCCGCGCTCGTCACGAAGGCGTTGGAAGAACAGCAGGGGGTCGGTAATGCGCCATCGAGCATAGGTGTCAACGTAGATGAACCGCTTGTCCTTGGTGGGTACCTCATTGGGCTCACCGTCCCACTCGAGGAAGCGTTTTTCGAAGAAGTTCGCCTTCTGGATAAAGGGGGTCTTGACCTTGAGGCCGGGCGTCATGATGGGCTCACCGACCGGTTTGCCGAACTGTGTGATGATGACCTGTTGTGCCTCATTGACGACGAAGAAGGCGCCACCGATCGTGGCGATTGCAAGCAGAACGAATACGGCGATCAGGAGGAGCGATATCTGTTTCATGGTTTCACCTCCGTCCCGCCCAATTGGAGGAGCGGCAAGACGCCCTCCAAGCTGTTGTCGAGCAGAATTTTGCGCTCCATCGCCGGGTAAATGGTTTCCATCGTCTCGAGGAAGATCCGCCGCCGGGTCACTTCCGGTGCCCGCCGATAGGCCGAGTAGACATCCTCGAAGAGTGCGGCATCACCCTTGGCGCGGTTGACGCGGTCGATCGCATAGCCGCGGGCCTGTTCGATGACCTGTGCCGCCTCTCCGCCCGCCTTCGGTATGACGCGGTTGTACTCGCCACGGGCTTCATTGATCGATCGCTCGCGCTCCTGTTCGGCTTGGTTGACCTCGTTGAACGACGGTTTCACTGGATCGGGCGGGTTGACGTTTTGGAGAACAATCTGGTCGACGACGATTCCGGTCTCGTAGCGGACGCAGAGCTCCTGCAGCTTGAGCTTGACCTCATTCTCGATCTCCAACCGGCCGACGGTGATGACCTCGTCGACAGACCTGTCCCCGACGACTGACCGCATGACGGCTTCATTCATGTCGCGGAAGGTCTTGGTGACGTTGCGGACCTTGAAGAGATACTTGAATGGATCAGCGACTCGGTACTGTGCGATCCACTCGACGTCCGCGACGTTGAGGTCGCCGGTGAGCATCAGCGATTCAGACCGGAGATCACGGTCCGCATAGCGGGTTCGTATTCCCGCCTCCGCTGTCTGAAATCCAAACTCCTGTTTGAGCTGGCGCTGGACCGGAACTTTGAGTACCTGTTCCATTGGTGGCGGCATCTTGAAGTTGAGTCCCGGGTCGGCGGTGCGGGTATATTTCCCGAAACGGAGGACGATGCCGACCTCCTCGGGCTGGATCGTAAAGAAAACGCTGAATGCCATCGCCAATCCGATCAGGACAAGTACGCCGATGAGGATGACTTTGATCGGTGGTTTTCCGGGTCGAAAATTTCCGATGTCGATCACACGCGGTTCGTTGGAATCCATGCTCGTCCCCTTTCGAGGGTGTTTGTGGGTTGGTCGGGAGACACCATGCTCGGAAGTGTACCCCAGTTGAATTAGGAATTAGGAATTAGGAATTAGGAATTTCCACCCAGAGATACCATTTCGGATTTCGGATTTTCCGCCCTGCCCCCCCCTTGGGTTACGAGGGCGGGCGGGTGGCATTCCTCATTCATGACTCAAAACGGACTTTAAACGTCCTTTTCGCCGTTGCCGGCGTCTGCAGTTGAGGTACGAAGGACCAGGGAACCGTCGTCGACGTCGAGCTGGATTCTGGTCCCGGGGCCGACTTCACCCGAGAGTACCATTCGCGCCAGCGGATCCTGGACCAGACGCTGAATCGTGCGTTTGAGCGGCCGCGCGCCGAAGTCCGGGTCGAAGCCTTCGTGGGCCAGAAACCTGGCGGCGGCGTCCGTGGCGCCGATCTCGAGTCCCTGGTCGGCCAGCAGCCGATTGAGGTTGGCGAGCTGGATGTGGACGATCTTTTCGACATCTTCCTCGGAGAGACGGTGGAATATCAAGATCTCATCGATGCGATTGAGAAACTCGGGCCGGAAATGCTGCTTGAGCTCCGCCTCGACCAGTGCCGTCATCCGATCGCGTTCCGATTCCGGCAGCTCCTGAATGATGTTCGAGGCAATGTTCGACGTCATGATGACGACTGTGTTGCGGAAATCAACGGTCCGACCCTTGCCGTCGGTGAGCCGGCCCTCGTCGAGGAGCTGGAGCAGCACGTTGAAGACGTCGGGGTGGGCCTTTTCGATTTCATCGAAGAGCAGCACAGAATAGGGCCGCCGTCGAATCGCTTCGGTGAGCTGGCCTCCCTCATCGTGGCCGACGTAACCTGGAGGGGCACCGATCATCCGTGCCACCGAGTGCTTTTCCATGTACTCCGACATGTCGATGCGGACCATTGCCCGTTCGTCATCGAAAAGGAACTCGGCGAGTGACCGTGCGACTTCGGTCTTGCCGACGCCGGTCGGGCCGAGGAAGAGAAATGAGCCGATCGGTCGGTTGGGGTCTTTGAGCCCGGCGCGCGCACGGCGGACCGCCGCCGCGACTGCTGTGACGGCTTCCTCCTGGCCCACCACTCGCTCGGCGATCCGGTCCTCCATGTGGAGGAGTTTGTCCTTCTCGCCCTCGAGTAGCCGAGACACCGGGATGCCTGTCCACTTCGAAACCGCACGTGCGATGTCTTCCTCACCGACCTCTTCCGCGAGCATAGTTCCGTGTTCGGACTGATGGACCTTCAGTGCGTCAGACGCTTCTTCGAGCTCTCTCTCGAGATTGACGAGCTCGCCGTAGCGGAGCTGTGCGGCGCGTTCGAGATCGCCATCCCGCTCGGCACGATCGGCGGCTTCCCGGGTTTCTTCGAGGCGTTCCTTGATTTCCTGGAGCCGCGAAATGAGCTCCTTTTCTTTCTGCCACTGGGCCTTGAGGCCCGAGATCTCCTCCTTGAGCCCGCCGAGTTCCTCTTCGATGGCGGCGCGCCGCTCCTTTGAGCTCCTGTCCTTTTCTTTGGTCAGCGCTCGTTTTTCGATCTCGAGCTGGAGGGCGCGCCGATCCAGTTGATCGATTTCGGTCGGCATCGAGTCGATCTCGATGCGCAGTCTCGAACCCGCCTCGTCGACGAGATCGATGGCCTTGTCGGGCAGGAAGCGATCGGTGATGTAGCGATTCGAGAGTGCTGCTGCCGCCACTAGAGCCGTGTCCGCTATTCGGACGCCGTGGTGAACCTCGTATTTCTCTTTGAGTCCGCGCAGGATGGCGATCGTCTCTTCGACCGACGGCTCGTCCAACATCACCGGTTGGAAGCGCCGCTCGAGGGCGGCGTCCTTCTCGATGTACTTGCGGTACTCCGTGAGGGTGGTGGCGCCAATGGCTCGGAGCTCACCGCGTGCGAGCGCCGGTTTGAGAATGTTGGCGGCGTCCATGGCACCCTCTGACGCACCTGCACCGACCAAGGTGTGGAGCTCGTCGATGAAGAGAATGACTTCGCCGTCAGAATCGACGACCTCTTTGATGACCGCTTTGAGACGATCCTCGAATTCGCCGCGATACTTGGCGCCGGCGATCAGGGCTCCCATATCGAGAGAGACGATACGGCGGTTCTTGAGGATCTCGGGGACGTCGCCAGAGGCGATACGCTGGGCAAGTCCCTCGGCTACAGCGGTCTTGCCGACTCCGGGCTCGCCGATCAATACCGGATTGTTCTTGGTGCGTCGGGTGAGAACCTGCATAACCCGGCGAATCTCGTCGTCGCGGCCGATGACCGGATCGAGCTTGCCGGCTTTGGCGAGCTCGGTCAGATCGCGGCCATAGTTGGTAAGAGCGTCGTATTTGTCCTCGGGATTCTCGTCAGTCACGCGGTGCGATCCCCGCAGATCCTGGATTGCGGTCAGTAGCGACTCCTTGGTCACTCCATGCACCTGAAGGGCTCGCGCAGCCGCCGAATCGGGCACCGAAACGATTGCCATCAAAAGGTGTTCGACCGATACGTACTCGTCCTGGAATTGCGGGGCCAGCTTCTGTGCCTGCTCCAAAACCTTGCGAAGGCTGCGCGAGGGCTGTGGCTCGGCGCCACCCTCAGTCGCCGGCAGGCGATCGAGAACGTCTTTGAGCTCGGATTCGAATTGTGAAGAGGGCACGCCGACCTTGGCCAGAAGGCGTGGAGCGATACCGGCCTCTTGCAGCATCAACGCGAGCAATAGATGGGTCGGTGTGGTTTCGGGGTTGCCGCGAGCACCCGCGGAACGAAAGGCCTCCTGAAGCGCCTCGGAGGCTTTGACTGTGTATTGGTTTTTCTCGTTCATTCAAGATCTCCTCTTTGGAAAGGTCCGTGGGACCTACAGATAAGATAATATCTTAGTGATCTATTGTCAAGTATGAATATGCGATATCTGATAAATACTTTATCAAATATTACGGATTCGCTCTGCACATCACAGACCTCCCAGGCAAGATTAAGAGTCTATGTTAAGGGAAAAGGAGTCCGGGTGCGGCTGCAACCATCCACTCTTTACGCGCTGTAACCGTAAGCGCGGAATGGCAGCGGCTCTGAGCACGTCCTCACTTACAAGGAGTACAATAACCTCCGAGAGAAAAGGAGTCTCGAAAGCATCTATGGGTGAACAAGACGTTCGCGAACAATCAAAGGCCGAGGAGTTACGGGTCTTTCTCCGGCACCTCCTGAAGGACGTGCGGGCGTTCGAGCAAATGCTCGAAGAGGAGCGATTCGAGACCGGTGTCCGACGCATCGGCGCCGAGCAGGAACTTTTCCTGGTCGATCATCTCTGGCGTCCAGCGCCAATTGCCACCGAGGTCTTGGAAGCGTTGGACGATCCCCATTTCACCACGGAGCTTGCCCGCTTCAACCTCGAGTTCAATCTCGATCCACACGTGTTTGGCGGTTCCTGTCTCCGAGACATGGAGTGGCAGCTCGGCGAGTTACTCGCAAAGGCCCGGGCCGCCGCACAGAAATGTGGCGGCGATGTTGTCTTGACCGGAATCCTGCCGACCCTCAAGAAGACTGATCTCGAGCTCGTGAACATGACGCCCAACCCGCGATACTACGCGCTCAACGACGCGATGAACCGACTCCGCGGCGGTGCCTACGAGTTCTACCTTCAGGGACTTGATGAGCTCCAGTTGCACCACGATTCGATTCTCGTCGAGGCGGCAAATACGAGTTTTCAGGTCCACTTTCAGGTTTCGCCCGACGAGTTTGCACGGCTTTACAACGCCGCCCAGGCGGTTGCTGGACCCCTCTTGTCCTCGACAGCCAACTCGCCGATGCTTTTCGGCAAGAGACTGTGGGCCGAAACCCGTATCGGTCTTTTCCAGCAGTCCATCGACACCCGCCGCAGCACTCCCACATCTGCGTGAGCAGACGCCGCGCGTCAGCTTCGGCCGTCAGTGGGTCAAGTCTTCTGCATTGGAAATCTTCCAGGAGGACATCACCCGCTTCAGGGCCCTGCTGTCGACGGAAATCGAGGACGATCCCTTCGAGGAGCTGCAGAACGGCCGCGCGCCGAGCCTCAAGGCATTGCGGCTCCACAACAGCACCGTCTACCGCTGGAACCGGGTCTGTTATGGAATTTCGGATGGCCTGCCCCACATCAGGATCGAGAACCGCCTCCTCCCATCGGGGCCGACGCCGCGCGATGAAATGGCCAACGCGGCATTTTGGTTTGGGCTGATCAGCGGAGTTCTCGAGCGCTACGGAGACATCGCCGAGCACATGCCCTTTGATGATGCGCGCAGTAACTTCCTGGCCGCCGCCCGCCACGGCATCGATGCCCAGCTGACGTGGTGTGGTCGCGACCCTGCGCCGGCCGACAAGTTGATCTTAGATGAGTTTCTCCCGCTGGCCCGCGAGGGGCTCGAGACCGCCGGCCTTGATGGCGAGAACATCGATCTCTACCTCGGGGTGATCGAGGAGCGGGTTCGTTCGCGGCGTACTGGCGCTCAATGGCTCCTGCATTCGATGGCGGCGCTTGCCGACAAGGGCCCACTCGCGGAACGACTGTCGGCGGTCACGGCGGCGACCGCTGCTCGCCAGCGGGACGGGGAACCCGTCCACACCTGGGAGCTGGCTCGATTGGAAGAGGGTGCCGGCTGGAAGCAGAGCTATGCGACGGTGGAACACTGCATGGACACCGACATTGTTACCGTCGACGAGCACGAGCCCGTCGACCTGGTGGCCAAAATGATGGTGTGGAAGAATATCCGCCACGTGATGGTCGAGGATGCGGACAACCGACTGGTGGGTCTCGTTTCGCAGCGCAAGCTCCTCAACCTGGTCGGAACCTACCACCCCGAAGAGCTTGACGATCCGATGCCAGTGAGCGAGATCATGCAGCGCGATCCGGTCACCGTCACCCCGGAGACACCGACCGTTGACGCGATCGAACTCATGCGAACCAACGGGTGGGCATGTTTGCCGGTCATCAAAGACGGCCATCTGGTTGGAGTGCTCACCGAAAGCCAGCTGATGTTGATTGCCGGCGAGCTGCTCGAACAGAAACTTCGGGAGTAGCTGCCGCACTCCCTCCCGGGCTCGAGACTGCGGCTATGCGGCTATCGTCACCTCCTGTTAGCAGTGCCGACGCCAAGCCCTAAGGTTTCGCCGTAAAGCCGTAAAGCCGTAAGCCGTCAGGCCGTATCGAGCCGTAGACGTAGACCGCACGCGCACGGATGCGTTAGAATCGTTGCGCTCAATCCGTAGGGGAGGCTTTGATGGCCGAGAAGAAGTTCGTTCCGTACGTTCCGGCGGAGACGACGATGCCGGAGCTGACTTTCAAGGCGGTGTTCCTCGGCGTGGTGATGGCGATCGTGCTCGGTGCCGCCAACGCCTATCTCGGGATGAAGGTCGGGATGACGGTGGCCGCCACTTTCCCGGCGGCGGTGGTCGCCATGGCCGTTCTGCGCATCTTCAGGGGCAATATCCTCGAGGAAAATTTGGCGCGGACGACGGCCTCGGTCGGTGAGGCGTTGGTGGCCGGTGCCATTTTCACGATCCCGGCCTTCGTCATTGCCGGCGCCTGGACCGAGTTCAATCTCCGCGACGCGATGCTGATCATGGGCATCGGCGGTGTGCTTGGGGTGCTCTTCGTGATCCTCCTCCGTCGACCATTGGTGGTCGAGGCCGAGCTCCCGTTCCCGGAGAGTGTGGCCGCGTCAGAAATTGTCAAGGCGGGCCAGAAGGGTCAGACCGGGGCCGGCCTCGTTTTCGGGTCGATGGGAATCGCCGCGGTGTGGGAGTTTTTCAAGAACGGCGCCGGGCTGCAGTTGATCCAGGACCAGGCCCAGCATTTCGTCCATTTCGGGCGATCGACCATCGATATACTCGGGCGCAAGATCGAGTACACCGGAGGCATGCTGCTGTCGACCCCGGAAGCCTCGCCCATGGTGATGGGTGTGGGTTTCATCGTCGGCCTCCGAATCTCGGCAATTGTCTTCTGCGGCGCGGTGACCGGCTGGCTGGTGCTGGTGCCTTTGGCCATCTTCCTCAACCCGGCGCTCGCCGCCGTCGGCGCCGAGACCGGTTATACAGACCTGGCGTGGGACGTGTGGTTCAGGCAGATCCGGCCGCTGGCCGTCGGTACAATGATCGTGTCCGCCTTCTACACCCTCTACACGCTGCGCGTCTCGCTGATGAACGGCGTCCAGAAAGTCCTCGCCATGTTCGGCAGCGGCGGTGCCTCCACCGACGTTGAACGCACCGAGCAGGACCTCAACCTGAAGTGGGTGCTCGTGGCCATCGGCGTCATGGCGATCCCGATGTTTTTCCTCTACCGATATTTTTCGGCCTCGACCGGGGGAGCCCTGGTGCTAACCATCGTCATGTTGGTGCTCGGCGTGCTCTTTGCTGCGGTCGCCGGTTATCTGGTCGGTCTGGTCGGTGCCTCCAACAACCCCATCTCCGGTCTGACGCTGTCCGCGCTCGTCATCTCCGCCGTGCTCATGGTGGCGATGGGTATTACCGGGGTCGCTGGAGTAGCGGCGGTGCTTGGGGTTGCCGGCGTGGTGTGTTGTGCCGCGGGGGTCGCCGGCGACATGATGCAGGATTTCAAGGTCGGCCACATCCTCGGCGGAACGCCGTGGAAGATGCAGACCGGCGAGATCATCGGTGTTGTGGCGGCGGCCGCTGCCCTTCCCGTGCTTCTGATGGTGCTCGACCAGGCCTACACCATCGGATCCGCCGAACTGCCCGCGCCGCAGGCGGGTCTCATGGCGCTCATGGCGCAGGGAATCGTCGGCGGCGATATGGCGTGGCCGTTGGTCATCGTCGGTATGTTCCTCGGCGTGGCTCTGATCCTCATCAGGGCGCCGGCGCCAATGCTGATCGCGGTTGGTATGTACCTTCCGTTTTCCACGACCGCGGCGGTTTTCGCGGGCGGTCTCATGCGCGCCGTCCTCGATTGGATTCTGGAGAAGAAGGAGGCCACCGACGAGCAGAAGACACATGCGGAGAACTCCGGAATCCTTGTATCTTCGGGCCTCATTGCAGGACAGTCGTTGATGGCCGTGGTGCTGGCCTTTGTCGTTCTCTATGAGCAGGCCAAACTCGGCATGCCGGAGACCGAGCATCTGCTGCCCCAGCTCGCCCACAGCTTCTGGGGCGGTCTCCTGGTCTACCCACTGCTGCTCGGATTGTTGGTGTGGTTGCCGTTGAGCAGGATGCGGAGAGCCTCAAGTGGCTAGCCGCGCCCCCAAGGTCGTCGATTTGCTCGAACTCACGCCAATGCGGCGGGTCCCGTGGCTCGAGCGGGACGATGGCAGGGTGGTGATCGACAGGCCGCGGCCACCGATCGACAGCCTCAGCGGTCTCTTCCGACGTGCCGGCTGGATGATGTCTTCTCGGCGGATACGGCTCGATGAGGTCGGCAGCTTCGCCTGGCGGAGGCTGGACGGTGCAACCAAGGTACGGGCCCTGGCGGGGGTCATCCGTGACGCCTTTCCGGACAGCTGCGATCAGCTCGAGGAGCGGCTCGGAGACTATCTGCGGGCGATGCGCCGGCTCCGTCTGATCTCCTTCCCGGGCTTGGACGAAACCCGTCCCTGAGGTCGTTGTGGTACTTTTCGCCTGGTCGGTGCCCAGGTATTGAAAGTCTCTCTCATTGTTGTCTGCCATCATTCTTCGCGAGTGCTCGCGCAGTGCGTCGACAGCTTTCGCCGTGAGGCAGCAGCGGCTGGCCTCGAGGCGGAGGTGGTTGCGGTCGAGCATTCGGAAGATGCCGCCGAGTTTGCCAGGGTTGAGGCGATTGGCGTTGACAGGCTGCTCGAACGACCCAATCGCGGTTACGCTGCCGGACTCAACTCCGGCGCCTCCGAAGCCGGGGGTGAGGTCCTCCTCCTGGCCAATCCGGACATTCGTTTCTTTCCCGGCAGCGTCGGTGCGCTGGTCGTCGGCGTCGAGAGTGGTTTCGATGTGGTTGGTCCGCAATTCGTTTGGGATGAGGAAGGACAGGTCCTTCTACCGGCGGCCGAAGATCCGGCGCCCCGTGCCGAGTTCAGTCGTGCCGTTCGCCGACATTCGCCACGGCTGTGGAGGACCGGGCTTGGCCGATCGCTCGACGAGACCTGGCGGCTGTGGACGGCTGAGGAGACTCTTGCAGTTGCCGGTTTGCGCGGCGCGCTGCTGACAGTCACCAAGGAAACTCTGGACCGGTTCGGATCGTTTGACGAGGGTTACTTCCTCTACTACGAGGAAACCGAGTGGTTGTGGCGGGCGCGCCGCCGTGGTGCGCGCCTCGGTCTTGCAGCGGGCGCAATGGTCCAACATCGGTGGGGGCATGCCACTGGTCAGAGCGAGGGCGCTGCCGAGCGAGAGGAATTGTCGCGGCGTCGATTTGTGGCCCGCAACTACGGTGGTCTGTGGCGGCGGCTTCTCCGGGCTGGAGGCGGAAGCAACCGCGAGCCGATGCCGGTTGTGCGTCTAAACAACGAGGCGAGCCTCCCTGAAGCCGAAAATGATCTCTGGCTGGCTTCACCGTTTCCCCATCTCATGCCCGCACTCGGCACCGCACGAGCGCCGGCGATGCCGCCGGCCTTTCTCGATTTTTGCCGTGCAAGGGGATGGGTGGTGGCGTCGGCAACGCGATCAGAAGGTAAATGGCGCATGACCGGCGCCTGGACGTGGGGCAGCTGATGGGCTTCGGCGCACTGAAGCTCCGTCCTTTTCAAGAGGGTGATGAGGCGTCGATCCTCCGAATCCTGAAAGAGGGGTCCGGTCTGGGGTGCTCGCTGGATGAGTGGGCTTGGCTCTTCTCGCCCGAAGAAGACGGCCGCGCGATCGTTGTCGGTGAGCGGGAAGACGAAGTCGTGGCCGTGTGCTCTGGCACTCCGGTGGACGTTGTTGTTGACGGTCGAGATGTGCCCGCAGTCGAGCTTCGCAAACTGGCGGCGCGAGATCGCAATGATATGCGCAGAATCCTCGACCACTTCGGCGAGACTTTTGGCTCAAGCGGCCGATTTGCGCTGATGACAGCGTCTTTCGCCAGCGAGGGGGAGGCGCCGCCCGGTTTCGAGGAGGCGCCGTATGCCGGGCTGGTGGAAATGGTGCGAACCAAACCTGTTTCGAGGACTCTCCGAAGATTTGTCTACCGGGCCGAACCCGGACGCGATTGGGAACCGCGGCTCGATGGCCTGTGGGAGAGGGTGCGGAACTCCTACCCGGTGGCGGTGGTTCGCAACGCCGATCGCGCCCTGAGGCGGTTCGCTGGCCACCCGTCGGTACGCCATCACCGGTTCCTGGTTTTCCCCAGGCATTCGGACACTGCCGTCGCCTCGGCGGTCTTTGTCGACATCGGGTTGAATTGCTGCTGGCTCGATCTGCTTTGGGACCATGCCCACCCGGGGGCGCTCGAGCTGCTAGCCCACATCTCGGGGCGGCTCGTCAACCAATGGGGCGGGGGCGGCGAGCGAATCTGGCTAGCCGGCGACGACGCGGCGAAGACCCTTTTGGCGGATCGCGGCTTCCGATCGCAGACGTCATCGCAGCGTGGCGTCGCGATTCGGTCCCTCACCCCGGAGCTGGATGCCCGGGACCTGGTGGCTCGTGCCTATCTGACAGCTGCCGATGCCGGGGGGCTCAGCTCTTGACCGAAGTTCGCCTATTCTGCCCGGGTGATGAGATCGCGATCAACGAAGCATTCAATCGTGTTTTCGGCAAACAGAGGAGTCTAGAGGAGTGGGCGTGGAAATATCGAGCCGGTGATCTTCCGTGCCCGATTGTCGCTGCATGGGACGGCGATCGCCTGGCCGCCCACAACGGTGGCATCGCCGCCGACTACCAGGTTGATGGTCGCCGGATGGTCGCGTTGCAGGGCGCCGATACGTTTTCGCTGGCGGTCGCCGAACGACAGCCGGGGTGGCGTGGGTCGTGGCAGCAGGTGATGGATCATTTTGGGGAGATCGCCGCAGATCAGTTCGGCGCCTCGCTGCTCTACGGTTATACGGGTGGCAAGGCCATCAGCCACATGGTCGCGCGTGCGCAATGGGATTCGGTGTCGCCGCGCCGGATCCCACTGCTCACGAGACGGCGTCGTCCGGTGAGCAGGTCCCTCGTGTCAAAGCTCTTCTCTGCGCGCCTGATCGACGACGACGAAACCGGGCTCGACCGCCTTTGGGAGAGGGCCGGTCGCCGTTATCCGGTTTCGGTGGTCCGAAACGCCAATCATGTACGGCGCCGTCTCAGCGGACACCCCACGGTTCGTTACCACCGCTGGTTGATCAGACCTCGGTGGTCGCGGACTCCGGCGGCCTTCGTCGCTTTCCGCACCGATGGTGGCGTTGTGCGGTGGGTCGAGCTGGTATGGGACGGTCGACCCGGAGCCCTCGAGTTGGTAGATCATCTGTCGCGGCGCTTGACTGAACAGACCGGCGCCGAGCGGGAGGAGCTGTGGTTGGACGGTGACCCCGAAGCCGCCGAGTGGCTCGAGCTCTTTGGATTCGAGGGCGAGTCCCGACCCGAGCGGAGTCGTACGAGTTGTGAAAATCCTCGATGACGAACTGGATCCTGGGGTATTTGCGGCCGGCCGTATCTACACCACAATGGCCGACGCGGATCTCGTGTGAAGCTCTGATCCATCGCTATCGAAATTTGAACAAGCGAAGAGATCTATCGATAGCGATAACGATCCCGATAGCGACCGGACGTCATGTTGTCATAGCCCTTTCGGGCGCTGGCCCCTGGAAACCAGTCCGGGATCTCACGGCATTGGGCAACCTTCATTGCGGAGTGCCTCTTCGAGTCGCGTGACCAGCGAGTGCGGACGGAATTCGTCTACCGCCGAGAGGCCTCCACTTCGCATTCGACCGCGAGTCTCGGGATCGGCCAGGCGGCTCACAGCGTCAGCTATAGCTTCGGAGTCACCGACCGGAAATCGAATGGTCGAGCCGTCAGGAAGGTCGCGGAGCGACGGGATGTCACTGTGCGCGACCGGTACTCCGCAGGACATGGCTTCGAGTACCGGCAGGCCAAATCCCTCTTGCTCGGTGGATGGAAAGAGCAGAACGTCGATGTCGGCGTAGAACCCTGGCATTTGAACCGTTGGCAGGCGGTGATGGAAATGATCGGTGATGCCGAGAGCGGCCTCCTCATCCCGAAGCGATTCCGCGGAAGCGCGGTGGACCTCGAGTTCCAGACCGCGTTCACGCGCCAGACGGAGACCTTCGAGCCCCTCGCGGATGCCTTTGACCTGTGCAGAGAATGTGCCGACGAGGCCGACTCGTAGAGGAGTTGCGTTCTTCCTGAAACCGAGCGGAAAAAAGATCCGGGGATCGATCGCCTCACCGATGTAGTGGCACCGAATATCGGGGTAGTTCTCAGCAAGAACTCCCTTGAGGTAGTGGGAAACCACCAGCTTTGGGATTGGCGCTCGATAAGCGGTGTCGATTGCGTCCTTGATGCCTGCGTATTCGGTGAACAGCCCCTCATAACCCTGGCAGAGGTGGGCCGTGAAAGAAGAACTGGAGGCCAGAGCGGGCGCCACCGTCGTGTGAAAGGTTGCAATGGTGACATCTGCGCGAGGGACTGGTTCCGACCCGTCGAGATCGCAGGTGAACCACGGCACCGCCGTCTGGTGCCAATCAGGCCGCGGACCGGGGCCGACTACACGGGTGACCCATCCGCTGTCCGCCAACCACTCCGCCATCTCGAGTGGGATTCGAATACCCCCGTGGAGGTCCGATGTGGGGACCACGAATTGCAGGCTCAGGGACATTTCATTCTCCGCTCAGGGCAAAAATACATTTGCGGCAGATGAAATCGTCGGGCGCTTCATCGACGCCATAGATCATGCGTCGCAGGCGGGCCATTTCTTCGCCCGAAAGCACGTCGTCGATGGTCTGGCTGTTGAGGTCTCCAACTTTGTGGAACTCGTCGTAGTCCTCACAGCACAGGACGCACTGGCCCTGCGGGTTGATGTGGATGTGTTCGATTGGTCGCGAACCGGTGTTGTTACAGCCTCTCAGTTTCTCGAAAGGTTTGTCGGGTTTGAGCCCGATCGGCAGATAACCCGCCCGGTCCATGATTTCGAAGTTCCGGACATTGAAGCGACTGCCGCCGAACTGCTGGCGGAGAGCCTCGGTGTCGGCCCTGTGCTGATCGTCGTCCTGACCGAGGACGATGAGGTCCATGGTCTCCGCGACCGCCTTGTCCTTCATGTATTCGAGATGCTCGAGCACCTTCGGAAGATGGTCGCGTTGGCGCTCCCGGGCGTACCGTTCACGATCGAGGCCCGAGATGTTGATCGACATGTAGGTGATGGGTCCCATCGCAACCAAGGCGTCGACCTTGTCGGGGGTGAAGGTCGAGCCGTTGGAGAGGACTGCGACTGGGAGCTGGTGCTCCATGAGGGTTCGCACCTGGTCGGCGAAACGGCGGTCGGCTGTGGGCTCGTTGTAGTTGTTGAGGGTGACTGCCTCGATGGTGTCCCGGTAGCGGGAGATCTCCTTCACCAGACGGTTGAAGAGCTCGGTCTGCATGTAATCGGGTTTCCGGGGCGCGATGGAGACCGGGCAAAACGAGCAGGCCTGGGTGCACACGGTGTGGGTCTCGAGAGAAACGTAGCGGAGACGGTACCGGGTCGAGAGATCTTCGGTCTCCGGAATCAACCAGGCGTCGGCGGCGAGTCTTTTCTGCACTTCGTCGAGTTCGTCGAGCTTTACTCGACCTTCGATGAGCCGCTTCAGTTCGCAAAACGCGGGATCTTCAGCGGCGATCCCGAGACCGTTGTGTGGGTTGAGAATGACGTGGTCGTGGAGGTGGAGGTAGGGGCTCGCCATCCACCGATCGCCATTCGATGAGGCGCTCATGAATCGTCTCCAACGACCCGCCATTGATGGCCGATCGCGACAATCCCAAAGGGGTAGTCGTCGTACTCAACCGAAAAGGCGTTCTCCAGAATCCGGGTGTCGTAGATATGCAACCCGTCCTCGGCGAGCAAAAAGACGTAGAGCTTGAATGTGTTCTTCACCAGGGGCAGCTCCGGTATTTCGAGTCTCACGGTGTGGTGCGTGTTGGCCGTCCACGGCCCTGCGTCGGAGCGGTGGGAGAGGAAGGAGGCGACCTCGACTTCGTCGGGACGGTTGAGGCCGACACCGAGGTGGAACGCCATCTCGGGGTCGTTACAGCTCCAGCTGATCTCGAGTTCGAGGGCACCCTTGTGTCGGTAGGTGTCGCCGGTCAGCAGGCGAATATCATCGATCCGGGCTGGAGAGGACGGAGCCGCTTCGACAATTTCCGGGCCCTTCTCGGTGCGATTTGTTTTCGAGTCGAGGTGCGCCTCGTAGCGAGGAACGACCTCCTGCGTTGGACCGAGAGCCTCGACCCTTCCCTCGTGGAGCCAAAGGGCGCGGGTGCAGAAGGCCGAGATGTAATACATGGCGTGCGAGCAGATGAGCAGCGTGCCGCCGTTCTTGACATAGCTCTTGAGGTGGACCATGCACTTCTTCTGGAAATAGCCGTCGCCGACCGACAGTGCCTCGTCGATGATCAGCACGTCCGGATCCACCTGAATGGCGATGGCGAAACCGAGGCGCATCACCATACCGGTGGAATAGGTCTTGATGGGCTGATCGATAAAGCGGCCGAGCTCCGAGAACTCGATGATGCCGGGCGTTTGCTCGATCACCTGCTGCCGGTCAAGGCCGAACATCGCTGCGTTGAGAACGATATTCTGGCGACCGGTGAGCTCACCGTGAAATGCCGAACCGAGCTCGAGGATCGAAGCCACCGAACCTTCGAGGCGGCAATTTCCCGAGGTCGGTGCGGTGATCCCTGCGAGGATCTTGAGCAGAGTGCTCTTGCCGGCTCCGTTTTCGCCGATGATGCCGAGCCCTTCGCCCTTTGGCACTTCGAAATCGATGCCCCGGAGCGCGCTGAACGGTGTGTGCCGCGGCCGGCGCAACAGTCCCTCGATGAGCCGATCGGCGGGTCGGGCATAGACCCTGTAGATCTTTGAGAGCTCGCGAGCGGAGACGATATTATCGTTCACGCCGCCCTCAAATCTCATCCGCGAAGACCGGCTTCAAACGCCGAAAGACGACGATGCCGATCACCAGGGCGAGCGCCGATGTGACCAACAGCGGGGTCAGGCTTCCTACCGGCGGCATCGTTCCGCCGAGAAGAGCCTCGCGATACAGGGTGACGAGAGGCGTCAGAGGATTGAGGGCCAGGTACTTTCCGAAGCGTTCGGGAACCAGGCTCAGGGGGTAGACGATCGGCGTCAGGTAGAACCAGCCCTGGAGCAACATCGAGTTGATCTGCGCGGTGTCTCGGAAGAAGACGTTGACAGCTGCGGCGAGGAAGCCGAGTCCCGCCGTCAAGGCAATCTGCAGCGGCACGGCAATCAGCAAGATCCACAACCCCGACAGCGACAGCTGCCCGGTAACGCCAAGCACGACCAGAAAAAGACCCAGAGCGATCGCCTCGTGGAGCAATGCGGCGAGGACCACCGCCCATACCAGAAGTCCGGAGGGGAAGGACATCTTCTTCACCAGCGTGGCATTTTCCGTGATCGCAGTGGTGGCGCGGATGATCCCTTCCTGTACCGCCATCCACGGCAACAAACCGCAGAAGAGAAATATCGCGAAGTTCTCCGTTCGCTCGCCGATGCCCGGGGACACCCTCATGATCGTGCTGAAAAGAAAGGTGAAGAGGGCGAGACTCCACAACGGCTGAACGAAGGACCACAGAAAACCCATCACCGAGCCGGCGTAGCGGCCCTTGAAGTCGCGGCGGGTGAACTCGCCGAGCAGAAAGAGTGAGTGTCTCAGCATTTTTTCGGGCAACCGGCCCGCAATGGGGAGTTTAGCAGCCTCGAACCACTGGCCTGCTCCACCTCCTCGGGTATACGGGTGTCGCGAGGATAACGTCGTCCGGGCTTGACGAGCCCTGTGCGCCCGACCACACTTTCTTTGATGTCCCTCTACGGCTGGACTCTGTTGCCGCTGTTCCTGCTCCACCTGTGGTTTTACCGGCGGAGCAAGGCTCTCTTCCGATTCCAGCTCCTGCTTGATGTGATTCTGATCGTCGTCATCGGCCCGGCCCTGGCTGTCGGCGGCGACCTCAACCCGGTCAATACCATCAAGGGTTCACCACCGTTTCAATATGTCGAATGGTCCTCGGTGACTGATTATCAACCGACGCAGGGTGACCTCGTCTATCAGTTCCATCCCTGGTGGGAGGAAGCCGGCCGCCAGATTCGTAGAGGCGAGCTCCCTCGAATTCAACCCGGGGTCGGTGGCGGACTCCCGCTGATGGCGAATGGCCAGACCGGACTGTGGGCGCCGGTCATGTTGCCTGTGTGGCTGCACGGCCCCGAACGCGGCACCACCATCATGGGCTTCTGGAAAATTGAACTTGCTGGTATCGGAGCCTTCCTTCTCTTCCTCAACGCGTTTCGTATGCGGTGGCCTGCTGCCGCTGTCGGTGGGCTCGGCTGGGCCGGTACGCCGTACCTGGTGGCCTGGCTGCTTGTGCCGTTGGCGTGGGCGACTGCGATGCTGCCATTGGCGTGGTGGGTCGCATGGTGGGTCGGGCGACGCCGCGTGCCTGGCTGGGGCGCGGCCGCGGGCGGAGTCTTCTTTGGCTGGATGATGGGTTCGGGGCTTCATCCGGAGACGGCATCGATCGTCTGCGGCTCTGCGCTGCTCGCAGCACTTTGTTTCCATCCGCGGCGGTGGTGGCGGGTGGTCGTGATCGCGGGTGTGGCCGGGGTGGTTGCCCTGGCGCTCTCGTGGCCGACGGTCGGCTACATCACCGCTTCGTCGAGAGCAGACATGGGAGCCCACGGAGAGGCCAACCGCGAAGGACTGCCATGGTCGGTTCAGCGTGATCTCGGCAGGCAGATGGTGGTCCCGGCAGTGATGGGTCATCCAGGACGAGGCGACTGGCGACCGGCGTATCCGTACGCCCCCGGGGCGGCCGGGATCGGCGGCGCGATGCTGGCCTTGCTCGCGTGCGGTCGCATCCGGCGGCGCTACCGCCGAATCGCGATTGCCGCCGGTGCCTCGACGGTCATCGGGTTGGTCCTTCTGCTTCGTATTCCACCGTTTGACGCGCTGCTGGTCAGGATTCCCCCGCTCGATCAGATGACGGTGCCGCGATTTGGCGCACTCATTCCATGGGGGCTGATCGTCCTTGGCGCTTTGACCCTCGATGGTGCACTGAGCAGTCGAGTGCGTCCGGTTGCAGTGCGCCTCGTGCCGGCCTTCTTCGTGGTGGCTGCCGCGCTGTGGGCGGTGCCGTGGACATTGAAACCGATTGATTTCGTTTTTGTCGTTCTGACGGTTGTGATGACCGTTTTCGTTGGGATGCTTCGGAATTTTCGATTTGCGCCTGGTTTGGTGGTGGCCGAGCTGGCCATGCTGGCGATTGGGATCAATCCGGTTGCGAGCACTGCAGATCGGCTGCCGAGACCGCCGCTGGTCGAGCGGTTGATCGGGCTCGACGCCGACAGTCCAGGTCGGATTGTCGGATTCGGCCGTTCCTTTCCACCGAACCTCGCTTCGCGGTATGGACTTCGCGATCTCCGTGCTTCCGACCCCTTGCGGCCCGTGCCCTTCGCCAGGCTGATGGGCGTTCTCGGAGAGCCGGCCACCATTCTCGGAGGACCCCTCCAAAGAAGCCCAGCGGGTCTGTGCGGTGCCTGGGGAGTGGGTCTGGCGGTGACCCCGCCCGGTCGAGATCTTCCGGGTTGGACACAGGAATACCGAGACCGCGACGGTACGATCTGGTCAAATCCCCTGTTGCTGCCCGAAGTGCGGGTTGTCGGGCAGGTGTACGAGGAGCCCGCGGATTCGTTGCCCCTGCTCGAGATTGTCGACATGATCGATTTTGCAAACACTGCTCTGGTTGGTGGCGGCGCGGTCGATGTCGACGCCAAAACCTTTGCCCTTGTTTTGTCGGAGCGGACGCCGACGTCGATCAAAGCGTCGGTCGATTGTGACGGGCGCTGCCTGATGGTGGTTGCCCAACCATGGGCCCCGGGTTGGCGCGCGACGGTGGATGGGGAGGAGGTCCCGATGGTGCGCACGAACATTGCCGGTCTCGGTGCCGTTGCACCGGCCGGACGCCACGATGTTGAATTCTCATACCACCCCTGGTCGTGGCGGAGTGGAGTACCCTGATGGTCATGAAGAACCCAGCCAACGGCGGTCCGGAAATCTCGGTGGTGGTGCCGGTCTACAACGAAATCGGCAATCTGGAACCCCTGGTCGAGCGCGTGCGCGTCACCCTTGACGAGATGGGACTCACCTGGGAGCTGCTGGCGGTAGACGACGGATCGACCGATGGTTCGGGTGAGCGGCTCGACGAAATGGCGAAGACCGAAGAACGTGTCCGGGTTCTTCATTTCCAGGAGAACTGCGGCCAGTCGGCGGGCCTCGACGCCGGCTTCAAAAACGCCCGTGGCCGGCTTGTCGCCCTCCTCGATGCCGATCTTCAGACCTACCCCGAGGACCTTCCGAAGCTGATCGAGTTGTTGGAGAGCGAGAAAGTGGACGCGGTCGTGGGCATTCGCGCCGAGCGCCACGATACCGGCTGGAAACGATTCAGCTCACGTTTCGCCAACGGTGTCCGCAACCGGCTCACCCGCGAGGATATTCAGGACACTGGTTGCCCAATCAAGGTTTTCCGGGTAGAGGCGATCCGTTCGGTCAAGATGTTCACCGGTATGCACCGCTTCCTGCCGACCCTGCTGCGGATGGAGGGCTACACCGTCAAGCAGGTTCCGGTCCGCCACACCGAGCGCACCGCCGGCAAGAGCAAATATGGGACCTGGGATCGCGCCTTTTCCGGCCTCCGCGACGCCCTCGCCGTGCGTTGGATGCAGGACCGCCGTATGAAGTGGAAGATTCGCTAGACGATTCCCGCGTTCGAATTTTTTTCGCTTTCGCTATCGGGATCGCTATCGCCTTCGAACCTCCCTCGCCCGGCAGGCGAGACGCCTGCCCCACAAAATGCAATCGATCAGGACTTGTGGGGCAGCCGTCCCGGCTGCCTTTGGTTGGATGCGTCCTTCACCGAAGAGGTTTTCCCTTGGAAAAAGGCCTATATTGATCACGTGGGGATTCAATTGATCCGCAGGATCACAGTTCTTTGTGTCTGCTGCCTCCTCGCTCCGCTAGTTGCGGCTGAGGAGCCGCTGTGGGAGTGGGTGACGCCGTGGCCGCAGGGGCACGACCTCTACGCGGCCGCGGCAGGGAACGGCGTGACGGTGGCGGTCGGTCGCAACGGCACCGTGATCACAAGCACGGATGGTGTCGAGTGGCGCACGAGCCACACCGGCACCGGTTACCGGTTGAGCGACGTCGTGTGGGGGAACGGGCTCTTTGTTGTCGTCGGAGGAGAGTCTGGGGAGGAGTTCTCCCCTGGTCTGGGAGTTATCCTGACGAGCGATGATGGCGTCAATTGGGTCGAGCGCCATCGTGAGGACTATCTGACCCTCAACGCCGTGGTCTGGACCGGGGCCCAATTCGTCGCCGTCGGCATCGGTGATCGGGCGCTTCTCAGCAGCGATGGTTTGAATTGGTCGGAGATCGATTTAGGAGGCTCACAATTCATCTGGGATCTCGCGTGGAATGGCTCACAGCTCGTGGCGCTGGGCAGACGCGGTTACTTTGGTGGCCCTCCAACATTTTTTACGAGCGAGAACGGAGAGGTGTGGCAACAGTTCACTATTGAGCGCGAATATGCACCTGAATCGATTGCGGCGTCAGGTGGACGGTTTGTAGCCGTCGGTAGCGAGCACGACGCGTTGGTGAGCGACGACGGACTCACCTGGACAGTTTCGCCATACGAATCCCCGAGGGAACTAGATAACGTCGTCGACGGAGGTGTGCACTTCCTGGCCGTTGGTAATGATGTCGTGGGAACAAGCCTCGATGGTTACACGTGGTCGATCGAGGAGCGGGCAACGGAATCCCGCGTGTACGGTCTCGCCTGGCTTGGCGACGGCTATCTGGCGGTGGGCGAGGACGGCTTTATGATGTCGAGCCCCGACGGCTCGGTGTGGACGCAACTCAGCGCCAAGTCTTTCGACCTCCCCAGTTCCTGGGAGATCAACGAGCTTGCCACCGACGGCTCGACCGTTGTCGGTGTCGGCGAAGGCTCGCTGATCATTACGGGGAAGCACGGTACCGAGTGGGTTCGCCGATCCCCACCGGTTTCCTGGGGTGAGCTCAACTCGGTGATTTGGGCAGGTTCGGCATTTTGGGCAGTTGGGAGCCCTGGGGTGCTGCGCAGTTCCGACGGCGTGCTCTGGTCCTGGCCCGAGATGATTGGTGACTTTGATATTACGTTGTTCGACATTGTGTGGAACGGGTCGCTGTATGTTGCGGTGGGCTGGGACCAGGTTCCCATCGGTAACCGAAGGTCGGTTATTACCAGCCGAGACGGCCATGATTGGACGTACCAAGAAATTCTCTTCTCCGACCCTCTTCACGCCGTTGGCTGGACGGGCTCTCGATTTGTGGCAGCAGGCGATGGGGATTTCTTTTTGACCAGCACAGACGGGGAGGATTGGGAGCAACATTCGTGGCCCGATAGTCGCGACGTGAGGGACATGGCGTGGAGCGGCAATCGGCTCGTTGCAGTTGGCGGGCGCTGGGAAGGTGGCGGCTACATACTCTCGACCACGGACGGGATCAACTGGGTGGAGTGCGACCTCCCGGTCGAGAGCGTCTCGGACTTCGACGACGTGACCTGGACCGGAACCCACTTTGTTGCCGTCTCCCGGTCGAGCGGCGATGTGATCTTCACCAGCCCCGATGGGCTCGATTGGTCTTCAGAGACAACTGGCACCGGCGTCTGGCCGGTCTCCGTTGTCGGCGATGATCGAAGCCTCTACGTCACCGGCCGCGGCCTCCAGATCATCCGCCGAACGAAGTCTCTGGCTGATCGTCCTGCACCGCGTCGCCCGGACCACAGAGTCGAACCGGTTGGCGACAAAGCGCGACCGGCCCGTAAGGCCGAACAGCCGTAAAGCCGCATAGCCGTTTTGCCGTGGCTGGGTGGGCAGTGTGTTCTTGAGCCCCGCCCGGCAGGCGAGACGCCTGCCCCACAAAACGCAACCGATCAGACTTGTGGGGCGGCCGTCCCGGCTGCCATGCGGTTGGGCGGATCGAGCATCGAGCATCTAGCATCGGGTCGGTCCGAGGTGGGGTACCATCTCCAGATGTCGAGTGATTTCTTGAACTCCCCACCAGCCACTGAAGCTGAGCAACTCACCGCCTTTCACGAAGCTGGGCACGCGGTGATGGCCCAGCTCTGCGGTCGGCAGGTGACTGAGGTGGAGATCGTCGGCGACCGCGAGCACACCGGGATGGTGCACTCGCTTTTCTTTCCGCCGGATCCTTCGGATGGCGCGGCCCCGGATGCCGAGGTCGACGACATCGAACGCCACCTCAAGATCATCCTCGCCGGGACGGTCGCCGAGGCGATGTTCTCTGGCCGCCAGGACTGGGACGAGACGAGCGAGGAACTCGATGCGGCGGTGCGGCTCGGCATGCGCTTGGTGGATGACTGCGAGGACGTCTTGCCGCTGCTCGAAAAGATCGGGGCCGAGGTCAAACTGGATCTCGACCGCCACTGGTCGGCGGTGGAGATGCTGGCCGCCGAGCTCCTCGATCGCAAGACGCTGACCGGCTCCGAGGTTCGCAAACTGCTGACACCGTTCCTGATCTGAATCTCTTTCGGTCAAAAAAGCCTTCTTTCGCCGGCGCCACGCCCCACCTCTGCCTCAGTCTCGCCATCGTCACAAACTCTCATGGTGTTGAAGACACACCTGGGAGGTTGTAATGCGTTCCTTTTCTCACGCCACGATGCTCACCGCCAAGCTTGTCGTCATCGGGTTCCTCGGACTCGCGTTGTGGATTCCGACTTCGATCATCGGCCTTCTCGTCGATGAGCGTGCGGATCGCCGTGACGAGGTGGTGGGCGAGGTCTCCGCGACCTGGGGCCGGGCGCAAAACGTCGAGGGGCCGGTGCTGTCGGTTCCGGTCCACAAATGGGGCGAGGATGTCAACGGAAGGCCGGTGAAGCGGACCGTGTGGGTGCATCAGCTCCCAGAGACGCTCGAGATCCGCGGCAGCCTCGAGCCCGAAGTCCGCTACCGCGCGATCTACGAGGTCGTTCTCTATCGTGGCGATCTGAGCCTCCGGGGCAGCTTCCCGCCGCTCGATCCGAGTCGATGGGGTGTGAGATCTCAGGACGTTCAATGGGACCGCGCGGTTGTGACCATTGGTATCTCCGATCCCAAGGGTCTGCGAGAGGTGCCGAGCCTCGTCCTCGGAGGAGAGTCGCTACATCTCGAGCCTGGCGCCGGCAGGGGTCCGTTCCCCGAGGGTCTGGGCGCGGAGGTGCGGCTGGTGCCACCTGCCGAGGAGGAAGGAATGGCCATTCCGTTCGAAATCGACGTGAAGCTTGCAGGCAGCGAGAGCCTCCATTTCCTACCGATGGCCCGTGACGACTGACGTTGTGCTCGATGCCCCCTGGCCCGATCCGAGCTTTGACGGCGCCTTTCTCCCCGAAACAAGGGTCGTCACGGAGAGCGGTTTCAATGCCACGTGGAGGGTCCTCTCGCTCCACCGCGAGGTGCCCCAGCACTGGCTGTCGGACGACGAATCCGGTGACTGTTACGGCGGGTATCTGCGCGGCGCTTCTTTTGGGGTGCGCCTGCTCTTTCCGGTGGACGCCTACCAGCGAACGATGCGAACCGTGAAGTACTCGGTTCTGTTCTCGCTGCTCACCCTTCTCGGCTTTTTCGCGGTTGAGGTCGGTGGAAAGAGCTCGATCCACCCGGTGCAGTACATGGTGATCGGTTTTGCCCTGTGCATCTTCTACACCCTGCTGTTGTCGCTTTCTGAGCTCATCGGATTCAACCCTGCGTATGCGGTTCGAGTCTCGTCATCGTCGCGCTGATCTCGACCTATATTCACGCGATTGTCCGCTCTCGGAAGCTCACCGCGCTCTGTGCGGGGGTGTTGGCGGCGGTATACGGCAGCTTATTCGTCATGCTCCAACTCGAGGAGCTTGCTCTGCTGATGGGTACAGTGCTGCTGTTGGTCCTGTGCGCCGTCGTGATGCTGCTCACCCACCGCCTGAACCGGAACGGGGAAGTGTGAGGGTCTGGGCGACGCCATCGAGCAGAAGGCGTGCACCTTCTGCGAATTGCGTCGGACGATGGGAGAAGACTGATGACCAGCCAACCCTTACCCTGGAAATTGAAGAAGTGCCCGGGGTGGACGGCAACCCCAAGCCGCTCAAGCAGTTGCAGGCAGAGTTCCTCCTCGCTGACCACCGACGGCACGCGCAGCACCGCGTTCCAACCCCCGCCGACGGGCCCGAGAGACACTGCCGGGTATTCTGATACCAGGCTTCGCAAAGACTCGAGATTCGAGCGGCAACGGTCGCCGATGGCTTCGCGGATCGGCGCTCCCTCGGCGAGAAGCTGCGGCAAGGCGAGAGCCACCGGGGTAGAGACTCCAAGGTAGGCATCGGCAACATAGTCGAGCCCCTCGAGGGCTGGTTCGACGTGCTCCTCGGGTCCGTTCACCACGATCCACGCCAGCTTGAGCTGTGGCAGGCCGAGGCTTTTGGAGAGGCCGCCGAGGGTACAACAGAGGCAATCTTCTTCGGCGGCAAAAGTCGAGCCTTCACCGGGTCCGCCATCGAGAGGGTAGGGGAGAAAGACCTCATCGGCGATCAGCGCCCAGTCACGCTCGTGGCACAGGGTGACCAACCGCCGGCGGTCGTCGGGGTGGACGAAGGAACCGGTCGGGTTGTTGGGATGGACCACCACCACTGCACGCACCTTCCGAGGGCAGTATTCGAGGGCCGAGAAGTCGATTCGCCAGCTGGAGTCGCCGTCGAGAGCGTAGGTCAAAGCATCGATGCCATCGAGGTCGGCGAGGTGTTCGAAGAGAGGGTAAGAGGGCGACGGCACCAGGATCGCCTCTCCCGGGTCGCAGAACAAGCGGAAGAGGAAACCGTAGGCCTCGCTGGTCGAGGCCGTGAGCACGATGCGCCGGGGATCGGGTGTGGCACCCCAGCGCTCGTACTCGACCGCCACGGCGTTGCGCGCCAAAATCGAACCGCGGGGATCCGGATCGTAGCCGAGACCTCGCGGGTCCGCGAGCCCGGCGAGGAGTTCGGGCGGGTAGGTGATGCCGCACGCGGTCGGGTTACTGATGGTCAGGTCGTAGGGGACTTCTCCGATCTTCCTCCGGGCCTTGGCCAGCCGGTTGAGGGAGAGGTCGGATGGAATTCTTCGAGAGCGGTACGGCATGGGGGGATTGTAGCGCCAGTCCACCCGCCCGAGGGCTCAACGGCTATACGGCAGAACGGCTATACGGACCGCCCGTCCACCCGAATACCAGATTCCAGATGTCAGATTCCAGATAAGCAAGCCCACCCCTTGACATCTCAAGGCAAGAATTCACGATGTCGGCGCATCCTGCATCCTGCATCCTGCATCCTGCATCCTGCATCCTCATCACTGCTGTCCAAAACAAATCCACAGGTGACGTTGCCCATCTGATAACACAAGGGTTACGGGTCGGTTTTCGGCCTTTCCAAGGCGAGGTTCCCTTCAACCAACTGATGCTGTCCAAGGCGCGGGCGACCGCGACAGTTAACAGCGGCAGTATTCAGGGGCAGCGACAGAAAGCAGCGTCAGGAAACAGCGCCAGCCATCAGCGACCGCGTCGGGGGCAGCACAACGCCGAGCCGCGGAGCGGCGACAGATGGATAGCCCGGGGTGTCAACCCCGGATCTGGCGTCAGATTTCCCGTGACGCAGGCATGATCACCTCCGGGTCGTTCAACGGGCGAGATAGCTGGCGAGTCGGCCGGTGTCAAGGGCGGGCCGGCCCTGGGCCGGTTGCTTTGCAACCCTTGACACCGGCCGACTCGCCAGCTTTTGGGGAGGGAATGAACGACCCGGAGGTGACCATGTCCAACGCCGCCACGAAGCCAAACCTCATTGCCCATACGAAAGCCCTCGAAGCAGCAGGAATCGCGATCAAGCTGGTGATGAGGGTTCCCGCTCCTCTGAAGCCGATTGCCGATCAGGTGATCCGGTCGGCTACCTCGGTTCCAGCTAACCTCGCAGAAGGGCACGGCCGGGTCGGAAGGGACCGGTCGAACCACTGGAGAATCGCCTACGCCTCGGCCAAAGAGGTCGACAGCCACTTGAAGCTCCTCGCGCACGCTGGGGCGATCAGTCAGACAGCCGCCCGTGACGTCATGAAGGCCTTCGATCAGGTCCGTGCCATGACCTGGCGATTGCTCAACCCAAGGTCATGATTTCAGCTATATATCCCAGTCAGACTGGATGCTGTCGCTGGTGGCTGCCACTGCACCTGCCGCTGCAATGCCTCCGCCAGTCAAATCTGAGTCGGCTTCCCGAAACGCTGTCTTGGACAAGAGTGATCCTGCATCCTGCATCCTGCATCCTGCATCGAGCGCGGATAGAATCACAGGGTGGCAGAATTGAAGCAATCGCAACTGAAAGCGCTGCAGACTTCCAGCTGCGAGGTGCGCACCGATATGCTGACCCGGTGTCTGTACGCGGTTGACGCTTCGATCTACCGCGTCGAGCCGGTAGCGGTCGCTTTCCCACGATCGGCGGTTGAAGCGGCCGATCTCCTGAAGGCGGCTGCCGAAAACGGCATTGAGGTGACCCCGCGTGGGGCGGGTACAGGTCTCGCCGGCGGCGCCCTCGGCAGTGGGCTGGTGGTCGATTTTGCACGTCACAACCGGAGCATCTCGGGTTTTGACCCGGTGCGCAAAACGGTGCGAGTGGGCGCTGGGGTGGTCCTCGATCAACTCAACAACTCGCTCGCCCCACACGGGGTGTGGTTTGGGCCTGACGTTGCGACTTCCTCGCGGGCGACGCTCGGTGGGATGATCGCCAACAACTCCTCGGGCGCACATGCTCCGATCTACGGCACCACCGCTGATCACGTGGCCGCCCTCGAGGTCGTGCTGGCTGACGGCTCTGTTGTGGTGGTCGGCAATGACGTGGACGGATTGCCGGAAATCCGAGAAGCCGCGGATCGTATCATCACGGAGAATGCCGGCGTCATCGCAGGACGATTGCCCAAAGGCCTGGTCAAACGGTGGCCCGGTTACGGGCTCGACCGCGCTTTGCGTTCGCCGGGAGATTTGACTCAGCTGGTGGCGGGTAGCGAAGGGACGCTGGCGGGGATCACTTCGGCGATCGTTCGCGTCGTGCCAAAACCTGAGCACCGCTACCTCGGCATTGTTTTCTTCGAATCGGTCATGGAGGCGCTGCAAGCAACTGTCAAGCTCTCCGATCTTGGCGCCGCGGCGATTGAACTCATCGATCGCTCGGTCCTCGACCAGACGGCGGGGAAACGTGCCTTCGCCGCCGCCCGCGCGCTGCTACGACTCGATGAAGAACCGTGTGAGGCCCTGCTGTTGGTCGAGTTCTTCGACGACGACAGAGGGTTGGCCGAGATCGATCAGCGGGACCTCGGTGTGCGCCGCCAACTGTGTCGTGACGCTGCGGAGCAGGAACTGGTGTGGAGTCTGCGGCGCGCCGGGTTGTCGCTGCTCACCAGTCGCGCGGGCCCGGCCAAACCGCTCGGTTTCATCGAGGACGTGTGCGTCCGGCCCGAGCGGCTGCCCGAATACGTTGTGGGTCTGCGCGCGATCCTCGAGCCTCTGGGGCTCGAAGCGTCATTCTACGGCCACGCGGCTTCGGGCGAACTCCATGTGCGGCCGGTGCTGGATCTGCATCGAGCCGAGGACGCAGCGAAACTGCGGCAGGTCGCTGACCAGGTGTCAGACCTGTGCCGGCGATTCAGTGGATCGTTGACCGCCGAGCACGGAGTCGGGCTGGCTCGAACCGAGTACGTCGAAGCGCAGCTCGGTCCAGAGCTTGTTGATGCCACCCGTCGCATCAAGGCCCTCTTCGATCCCAAAGGGGCCATGAACCCGGGCAAGATCATCGACGTCGGCCGGTTTCGAATCGATCGCGACCTCCGGCTCGGTGAGGGATCCGAAATCGCCCTGCCCTTCGATCAGATCTTTGATTGGGTCGGGCGGGACGACGGCTTTGTCGCCAACCTCGAGCAGTGCAACGGTTGTGGCGGCTGCCGCAAGGCAGCTCCGACGATGTGCCCGACATTCTCAGTCACCGGCGACGAGGCGCTCTCCACCCGAGGTCGAGCCAACACCATCCGTGCCGCTCTCGAAGGCCGGTTTGGAGGTTCCTCTCTGCTGGCGGCGGCAGAGCTTTCGGAGGTCCTCTCGAGTTGCCTCGCCTGCAAGGCGTGCGTCACTGAATGTCCATCCAATGTCGATATGGCGCATCTCAAGGCGGAGCTGATTCACGCCCAGCACCGTCAGCAGGGCGCGCGGTTGATCGACCGACTGATCTCGGCAGCAGACCTGCTCGGCCGCCTCGGTACATTCATGCCAGGTGTCGCGAATCTCATGCTCGGATGGCAACCTGTGCGGCTCATGGCGGAGCGTGTCCTCGGCCTCGATGCCGGTGCGCCGGTCCCACCCTTCGCCCGACAACGATTCGACAAATGGTTCCGGAGACGGAAGCCCGCATCTCATGGCGGCATGGGAAGGGTGATCCTGTGGGATGACACCTGGGTGCGATACCACGAACCCTCGGTCGGGCACGCCGCGGTTGCGGTGCTCGAGGCTGCCGGTCTGGAGGTTACGCTGGTGACCGATCGCGTCTGTTGTGGACGGCCGGCCGCGAGCCGGGGAATGCTCGAAGACCTTCGGCGCGCCGCCGAGCACAACCTGGCCATCCTTCGCGGAACGGGTGAGCCGATCGTCTTCCTCGAACCATCCTGCTGGTCGGTCTTTGTCGACGAGTACCGGCAGCTCGGAATCGAGGGTGCCGACGAAGTAGCGAATCGTTGCATGTTGTTCGAGGACGTCGTGAAAAATTGCCTTGAGGACGGATCGTTGGCGCCTGCCATGATCGGTCCGGTTGGAGAGGTCGCGGTGCACGGTCACTGCCACACAAAGGCCTTGTCGGACCATAAGACGATTTTCTCGGTGCTCGAGCGGTTGCCGGGGGCCTCTCCGCGTCTCCTCGATACCGGCTGCTGTGGGATGGCCGGCGCTTTCGGAATGCTCAGTGACCACCGTGAGCTGTCACGCCAGGTCGCCGAGCCGTTGGTAGCGGCCATCGCGGCGATGCCGCCAGATACGAAGGTGGTCGCCTCGGGCACCAGCTGCCGGCACCAGATTGCCGACCTCACCGATGCAGAGCCGCTCCACCTCGCGCAATTGCTTGCGAGTTGTTTGACGGAGCCTCATTGAGGAGCGCGTTGATGCGTCGACGACACAGGTGCCACCCCGCTGCAATGAGAAGCGCAGAGAGGCATCGACGACACCGGTGCCACATTTCGCATTGTTTGCCCACAAAGCGTTGCTGGAATTCGAGGCGATGAATTCGAACAATGCGAAGTGTGGCACCTCGCACGACGAAGCGAGAAGCGCTGACCGGGTTCTTGGTGCTCTTGGTGTCTTGGTGGTGAATCGGGCGGTGGGCCGATCTTGCATCCTGGGCCCTGCATCCGGTTTGGCGGGGCGGCTTTTGACACACCCTTGACACCAATCGAGAACCGAAACCACATCTTCTCCGTTTGAATGGTTGGATAACGCCCGCGTGGGCGGGTCCAACGAAGTGATCGGACCCATTGGAGAGCCGCTCCGGCTACAATCGGTGGGACGCCGACGGGAGGATCGATGCAAATTGCCTACTTCGAGCCGCTGAGCCGGGCCTGGGAAAGGATGAAACACATCCTGTGGCGCCCGTTCGATCTCGCGAAATGGCTCGTGCTCGGATTTTCGTGCTGGCTCGCTGGTCTGGCCGACAGCGCCAGCGGTGGCGGTTGGAAGTGGATTCTCGACGAGAACGATTTCCCGGGTCGGAACAATATCTACAGTGATACCGGATCATTCGAAGAGCTCGGTGGCGCGCTCATCTGGCTGCCGCTGGTTTTCATTGTCATCATGGCGATAGCCGCCATCCTGGTCCTGGTCCTGTGGCTTTCTTCACGGTCGAAAATGATCTACCTCGACAATGTCGTCCACGACCGAGCTCAGATCGTGGAACCCTGGCATCGGTTACGGGACCTCGGCAACTCCCTCTTCCTGTGGCGTCTCGGATTCATCGTCGCCTGTGGTCTGGTTGCGCTGGTCCTGCTCATGCTCTTCTTTGCGCCGGCGGCGACCCTGTCATTCTCCGATGCCCTCTCTGGTCTGTCGTATGCGGCGATGGTCTTCGGGGTCATCATCATGATCTGTTTCGGTTTTGTAGCGGCCTTTGTCGCGCTGATGCTCGAAGCATTCGTCATCCCGATCATGTACAAGTTCGAAATCAAGGCGACCGAGGCCTGGAGTTACTTCCTGCCATGGCTCAAGACCCGGCCTTGGCAGTTCGTGCTCTACGCCATATTCGTGGTAGCGCTCGTCTTCGTCTTCCTCTGTATTGTTGCGCTGGCCTGCGTGCTCACCTGCTGCATCGTCGGTCTGCCGTATGTCGGGACCGTCATTCTGCTCCCGCTCTACGTCACCTACCGGCTCTTCAGTATCGAGTTCCTGGCCCAGTTCGACCCCGGCTTCGATCTCTTCACTCCGGCTGAGATTCCGGCCGAGACCGAATAGCGCTGAACACGTCGCAGGCCACAAGAACTGCGAACAGCGCCAGCATCAGAGCCCTGAGCTGACCCTCGCTGACCGCCGTGATGAGGTGCGCCCCAGCTTGGCTGACGAAGAACTCGTCAGGATACTGGGTGGCTTCAGCCTCACTTCTTGGGCGAGGGCCCCATCGGAAGGTAGATTGCGAGATCGTGTTGCCGAAGAAATTCTCGAGGATCAGATTCTCTCGCCAGGCGGTTGTCATGTGCCGGCGATGGCCGGTGGATCCTTGCTCGCGAGCAAGGGCCTTGTGCAGGTTTCGATTGCGGGCGAAGAGGTGGATCCGGATTTCGTAAGCGAAAGGGTCACTTACCGGGGAAATACCTGATTGCCTGAAACCGCCACGCCCTCGCGCTGCATCGAGATTGCGAGCGACATCTGGAGCGCGGTCTCGGTCAGCCCGCAGGAGGTCGGCCGGAGAGAGACGCGAACGAAAGAGGGTTCGATCATCGACGAAGTGGCGGAATCCGTACTCACAGATGACGTCGACACCGGTAGCCAGTCGGTCTGGCAATGGGACGTGGTCCGCGATGCGATTCAGCCGCTGTGGCGTAGCCGCCATGCAAAGCGTGAGCAGAAAGACCTGGGCTGCTGCGAGACGACACACCAAGCGAATTGAGGACCGGCTGACGGTCTTCGATGGTCGTTTGACTATCCTCCAGATCGCGATTTGGACGAGCGCTACGGCGCCGGTGTTGAGGACGATGTCTCGGATATCCCAGAAGCGGCCAGGGACCAACCACTGGATGATTTCGTCAACAGTCCCGATGAGGAGACCAGTCAAAGTTGCGGCCACATAAACGGTCGGATCTGGTACGCGGTCCTCGAAGAGGCGGTAGAGAAGAACGCCGAGTACGCCGTACTCGAGAAAGTGAACGGCCTCTTCCGGCTGACCCATCAGATAAAGGGTCCAGATGACGATGACGGCGGCCACACTGAAAATCCACAGGAGGTCGGCGCTGCCGATGTGTAGCTGGCGCCTTCGTAGAATGACGGTTGCAGCAACAGTGCTGCCGAGCACAACGGCGATCACTGCAAAGGCGATGAGCTCCGCCGGCCAGCGGGCAATGAATGCTTCGCGCACGGTCCTGACAAACGGAACGGTCGCGTAAATCAACCCGATCCAGAGTGCTGCGGCGAGTCGGGGATCGAGCCGTCGTGAGGTCATGGTCTGCATCGTACAGCCAATGGATCTCCGGGTCGACGATCGACCTTTTTACGATTCTGCGTCTCGATTCCTGGCGTTTTCGGCCGTCGTGCCACATCTTATGAGAAAGGCCACCCGCCGACACAAACAGAAAAGGCAGCTCGGTGCTCGATCCTGCCGTTGCTGTCGTCATCACAAAGGGAGGTTCCAGTGGATGCATCCTCAGCACCTGCACATCAATCAGATGCTATCGAAAAGACAATGGCACTCAAGGATGGGAAGGCGGTCACTATTCGACGGATGCGTCCGGACGATGTGGAGCGCTCCTTCGCTTTCTTCTGCGAACTGCCGCCCGAGGACCGGGTCTACCTTCGCACCGATGTGACGCGGCGCGACCTGGTTGAAAGGCGAACCACAGAGCACGATCGCCAGAGGACTGAGCGGCTTGTGGTGGTCTACGGGGACGAGATCGTCGGCGACGGAACCTTGGAGATGCAAGGCCACGGTTGGGGAGACGGCGTGGCCGAGATTCGGCTTCTGGTCGCTCGCCCGTGGCAACGGCTGGGTCTCGGAACGGTGATCGCCCGCGAGCTCTTTCATCTCGCCTCGAGGCGTCGCATCGACCGTATCGTTGCGCGACTCATGCGACCCCAGGTCGGGGCCCACCGAATCCTCAGGCGGCTCGGTTTCAATGAAGAATTCCTGATCCCCGAGCACGTTCGCGACCAGGACGGTAACTGGCAGGATTTGATCATCATGCGTTGTTCGCTCGAGCAACTTTGGCGGGATATCGAGTTCGAGATGACGACCGGAGACTTCCAGCGACATCGCTAGCCCCTCCCCACTCGGCTCAGGGTTGAGTTCTCAGTTTTGAGCTTTGAGTGCCGGCCCACCGGTCCAGACCGTTCGTGGGGGATTGAGAGGTAACTCAAAACTCATAACTCAACTCTCCAGGTGGCGACCGAGAGTGGCGGAGCACCTGAGTGCTCGTGTCGGGTATAGTCCTTTGCGATGCCGACAGTCGTACATATCGACACTTCTCGCACCTGGCGCGGCGGTCAGCTTCAGGTCTTCCTCCTGCATCGAGAGCTGATTCGGTTGGGTGTCGGGAGCCGTTTGCTGGCCCGCGAGGGTGGCGCGCTCCAACTGCGCTGCGAAGAATTCGGGATGCCAGTGGAGCCGGTCCCATTCTTGCGGTTGTGGCATCCGCCGGCTGTGTTCGCGGTGTGGCGGAAAACGCTTCAGTCACAAATCGTGCACGCCCATGATTCGCATGCGGTGGCGCTGGCGGCGGTTGTGAGTTCCGTCAATCCGCAGCTTTCGGTTGTGTGCCACCGCCGCATCGCGTACCAACCGAACGGGGCATTGTCCAAACGCTGGAAATACCGTCACGTCGATCGCTGGATAGCCGTCAGTTCAGAGATTGCCGAGGGGCTACGGGGCGCGGGTGTGGAAGAACTTCAAATCGTACCTTCAGCTGTCGACATCGAGGATTTGCGACATCAGGCGAACGAAAACGTTACCGACCGACTGCGGTCAGAATTCAGCATCGGGGCTGGTTCGCCGGTGGTCGGGTTGGTCGGCGCCCTGGCCCCTCAGAAGGGACACCTGGCGCTGATCGCCGCGGCTCCCTCGATCCTGGCGGCGGCTCCCGATACGGTCTTTCTCTGCGTTGGCGAGGGACGGCTGCGACGGCGATTGCAGCGTCAAGTCCGCCGCCGCGGGATCGGGGACGCTTTTCGCTTTACCGGATTTCGACGAGACGTGCCATCCCTGATGGGTCTTTGCGCTGTGATTGCCGCACCGAGCCTCGACGGGGAGGGGTCGAGTGCGGTCATCAAAGAGGCGATGATGCTCGGTATTCCGGTTGTCGCATCCGATCTGCCGGGCAACATCGAAGTGCTTGCTGGAGCCGGGGATGCAATCCCTGTCTCGGATGCCGCCACTCTGGCGGATGCGGTGGTGAGGATACTGAAGGATTCAAACTGCTGCCCTGCTCTCGGAGCGGTTCGGCGAAGTAACTGTGAGCAGTGGTTTCCCAGCACGATGGCGGCCGGGGTGCTTGGTGCATACGATGGCCTCGGGCAATCCATTGCGCTGGCGTCGGAGACCATTTGAGTCGGCCGACGCCTCTTTCTGCAGTTCTGATCACCAGGGACGCCGAGGAGCATCTCGATCGCGTCCTTGGAGCGCTTCGATGTTGCGGTGAGATCGTGGTGCTCGACTCGGGGTCCTCCGACAGTACCCGCGAAATCGCTCTCGAGCATGGGGCGAGTTGGTACGAGCGGCCATTTGACGGGTATGGGTCGCAGAAGCGCCACGGCGTTGTCCGGGCCCGCTACGACTGGATCCTGGCGATCGATGCGGACGAGGTACTCGATGACGAAGCTGGCGCGGCGGTGCAGGCGGTTGACTGGGCTCGACAGGATCCGTCTCTGTGTTGGCGCTTGAGGCGGCGGCCGTTTGTCGGTCAGCGAGAGGTTCGGTTTGGCCATTGGAACCCTGACTGGGTGGTGCGCCTTTTTCACCGCGGCCACCACGACTTCTCCGGTGCGCCGATACATGAATCCGTCACGCCAACCGGTGCAGTCCGTACCCTTCCGGGCAGCCTGAAACATTACAGTTACGGTGACCTTGGCGAGATCATTCGGATGGACTATCACCGACTCAAGGCCCAGCGCTACCGTGACCAGGGGCGCCGTGCCGGCGGTCCCGTGTTGGCGATGCGTGCGACCTGGGCGTTCTTCTACTCCTACATCGTTCGCCGCGGCTTTCTCGATGGCCCAGCGGGAGTCGTTGTAGCGTTGGCAGGATCGATCAATGCGGTCATGGGTCTGGCGTTGGCCAGTGAGGAGGGCGGGGATGGTTGAAGAACCACCCACCCAACCGATACTTGATCCTGGATACTCGATTCTCGATCCGCCGAACCGACCAGATACGAGATGCGAGATCCGAGATTCACCCGTCCGCCCTGGCTCTGAACCGACCTGCGGCAACGCTTCTTTGGATGCACTTCTGATTTGTGGCAGCTTTGGAACCACGAAGACGCAAAGGGCGCCAAGATCGTCGCCATGAAACACGGAAAGAATCCTTTGAGTGGGCTTTGCGCTCTTTGCGTCTTCGCGGTTCCAAAGATGTAACGGCCAGCGATTTCAATGAAGAAACAACTGAACGCCACAATTGGTCGGATTCGGGATTCCTCCCACCCCTACGACAAAGGACGAGATATGTACGCCCGCACCTTGACACAGATGCGAGGGGGATCGATGAGTTGGTCGCATCTCGCATCGAATACCCTTCCGTGACAAACGCGACCCAGTCTTAGCTTTGTTATGCTATGACCTTCTCTTTGAGGAGGCCAGACATGGGCGAGAAGAACGGTAAAGGATCCGGGCTCGGAATCGTCGGTTACGACGCTTACGAGTTTGTGGTCGCTGATGTCGATCGGAGCAGAAGGTTCTATAGCGAGATGATGGACGTGCCCGAGGTCGCCCGGCTCGACGAGCGTGAGGCGGCGAGGCGAGGGGAGGATGCGGTCATCTTTGGCGCCGGCAAGGCGCAGTGCATTTGTGTGACTCCGCAGGAGCGTGGATCGTCCGCCGACCGGTGGCTCAAGCGACATCCGGATGGGGTCCGGGTCGTTGGCTTCAGAGTGCGTGATGCCGATGCGACGCGAGGTGTCCTGACCGAGCGTAATGCCACCTTGACCTCGGATGTGATCACCACTAACGATGGTGAGGGACGCCCCTACCGCTTCTTTGAAATCGCCACTCCTCTGGGAGACGTCCGTTTCCGTTTTGTCGAGCGTGCGTCGGATGCTTTACCACCTGGTTTCTCGCCAAACGACCCTGGCAAGGAGAAAAACGCCAACGGATTCCAGATCATCGACCACATCACCTCCAACTTCCTGACTCTCGAGCCGCACATCACCTGGCTGCGTGATGTGATGGGCTTTGACGAATACTGGCGAGTCCATTTCCATACCGCCGATATCAACCCGAATTCAGGTGGATCGGGACTCGCGTCGATCGTGATGTGGGACGCCGAGTCGGGAATCAAACTTGCCAACAACGAGCCCGTGACGCCGCACTACGAATCGAGCCAGATTTTCAAATTCGTCGAAGCCAATCATGGACCCGGGGTCCAGCACCTCGCATTTCACGTACCTGCCATATCGGAGGCCGTCGGCCGGCTGCGCGGTTCCGGAATCGAGTTTCTCGACACCCCGGCCACCTACTACGACATGCTCCCCGAGCGCCTGGTGCGTCAAAAGGTGAGCAATTTCGACCAAGATGTCGACAGGCTCAAGCGCCTCGGAATCCTGGTCGATGGTGACGATGATCGCTACTTGCTCCAGATCTTCATGGTCGAGGGAGGTCTGCTCTACGACGACTCCGCCGCGGGACCGTTTTTCTATGAGGTCATTCAGCGTTTTGGTGCCCGTGGATTCGGTGAAGGCAATTTCCGTGCTCTCTTTGAATCGATCGAACGTGACCAGCTCGACCGAGTTTCGGCAGAAATGCAACTCGAAGCAGGAGCGGGCTCGTGACCTCGAATTCGGAATTCCGGATTTTTCCCCAACCCAAGCGTCTCCCCGACGTAGCGGCGGGTGGAAATCCGAAATCCGAAATCCGAAATCCGAAATCAAGAAATGGTGGCGCAAGATGATCCACAGGCTCACACGGGGCGAAATCCCAAAGAAACCACATACCGTTTTCGAGGTCGACGGCAAGCTCACATACGAGCATTGCTTCACCCGTGCAGGGTTCGAGTCGATCTACACCATCCTTTGGCATCGCCGGCCGCCGCATTGGGTTGAGCTGGAGGAGGACCTCGGGCGACATCCCGGTTGGGCGGAGGGCGTCCGTTTGAAACCATTGCGACGCAGCCACTACCTGGGGGCCAGGGAAGGTGGCGGTGGCAGCCCGTTGCTGGCTCGACAGCTGTTCTTTTCCAACCCGGATATCGGAGTGTGGCTGGGTTGCCCGACTGAAAGCGAGCCAACGCTGGTGGCCAATGCCGACGGCGACGAATTGACTTTTGTTCACCGGGGGTCGGGCCGTGTCGAGTCTCCGCTGGGAGTCGTGCCGTTTCAAGAAAAGGACTATGTCTACGTGCCGCAGAGCCTGCCCCATCGATGGATGATCGACGGGCCGTCCCTGCTGTTGACGATGGAGGCGCGCTCACCACTGCGGGTGCCGAAGCAGTACCGCGCCCCGGAGGGTCAGTTGTCCATGTATGCGCCGTACTGCCACCACGACTTTGTCGAGCCCACGTGGCCCGATGGTGGCGCCGAAAGCCTCGAGGCGCCACGCAAACTCATCGTCCAGTCGGGCGGAATGTTGACCGCATTCGAGATGTCCCACGACCCGTTCGATGTCGTTGGCTGGGACGGCCAGGTGTGGCCGTTCGCCTTCCCGATCCTCGCCTTTCAGCCCAGGACTGGTTCCTTACATCTGCCGCCGACAATTCACACCACCTTTGCTGGCAACGGATACGTTGTCTGCTCGTTCGTGCCGAGGGTGGTGGATTTTGGCGAGGGCGCGATACCGTGTCCCTATCCGCACTCTTCACCCGATTGCGACGAGATCCTGTTCTATGTCGACGGCAACTTCACCTCGCGCAAAGGGGTCGGGCCGGCCTCCCTGACCCTCCACCCGAGAGGCCTGCCGCACGGGCCGCACCCGGGGACCTACGAAGCCTCGATTGGAAGCGAGCGCACCGACGAGCTGGCGGTGATGATAGACACCTTCAAACCGCTTCTGCCGACGCCCTTTGCCGAAGCCGTCGAGGACGTCAACTACAACCAGAGTTGGGTACGCTGAGAATGAGGAATTAGGAATTCGGAATTCGGAATTCCGGGCACACCACGGATAGCTCGTCGAATCATCCGGAACCATTTCGCGGCCGGGGACTCTCAATTCTCGTAACACAGATGTCGAGAAGCTGTCCCGTGATTATTGAAAACCGTTTTTCTGCTCTCGCCGTAGCGGCGATTGTTCTCTGCCAGCCGGCCGTGGCCGGCGAACAAAACCTGCTCGCAGCTCTCGTCACCGAGGACATCGAGACCGTTCGCATCAACCTCAACACCTGGGGGGCTTCTCTGGGTTTTGAATCCGAATTCGACGGTGATGATCCTCGATTGGCGCCCCTGATTGCGGTGATCAGGAGCGCGGATCGGGGCGGTGGGCACAAATGCCCCAATATGGGCGCCATCCGCTTGCGGATGGCGGGTGGTGGCGTTGTCGGGCTCGGCCTTCTACCGAGTCACAGCAAGGACTTGTACGGTTTCCGCCTGTACGATGGCGACGTCTTTCTGGGTGCCTGCGTTGTTCGTCGATCGCCTTTCCTCTCGGCGCTCGAAGAGTTGGGCGTGCCGATGGATGACCCGGCCTTTCAGGAGTAGAGGCAACCAAAAGTTCGTCTTCAGGCGTCCTATTGTTGTGAAGAAGAGAAAATTTTTGCGACATTGTCGCGAACAAGTTGGCCTCCAGAAGCGTATGATGTGGTGATGCAGCGATCACGGCAGCGTCTGACACTGACGTTAGCGCCTGGAGTCCTCGCTTTCCTTATCGCCGCCCTCTCGGTTGCGGATATGTTTCTTCCGCATCCCTACGACGGCGTCATTCTGGAGGCGGACGCACCGGGTGCGCGGGTGGTGCGTGCGGTCGTTCCGGGCTCCGGCGCCGACCGCGCCGGCATCCGTCCCGGTGATGTGATTGTCGGCATCGACAGGACATTTCTCGATTCGGAGATCAACTCTCAGCAAAAACATGCTCAGCAGCTTTTGAACGAGCACAATATCGGAGACTCGGTGCAGTACCTGGTCCGTTCAGGTGGCAGCATGTTTGAAGTCGAGGTCGAACTCGGCCGGCGGCAGATCGGCGACACCAGCTATCTCTTCGCAGCGATGCTCGGATTTTTGTTTTTTGGGGTCGGGGTATTTGTCGTTCTTCGGCAGCCCCGGATGCCGGCGGCTCGTGTCTTCTTCACGATGTCCGTCCTCTTCATGCTCTTTCTTGTGTGCCGGTTACGACCCGCGTCCTACTCACTCGTAGATGAGCTTGTTCTGGATTCCGGCACCATTGCGCTGCTTTTCCTACCGGCGGCATTCCTCCACTTCTTTTTGATCTTTCCGCGTGAAATCTGGGAGTGGAGGCGGGACCCGATTGCTGATTTCCTTGGCTGGATCAACCGCTTCAGCTCGAAAATGCTGCCGCTCTACCTGCTGCCGCCGATCGTCTATCTGGGAACCGTGCTTTGGGTGCGGTATTCGGGAAACTCGCTGGCATTGATCAGCGGTGCGCCGATGACCAACTGGTGGGTGATGGTTGGCTACATGATGCTGGGTCTCGGCGCCCTCTACCTCTCCGCCCGCCACCTTCCGGATGCGGCCCAACGGCGGGGTGCGGGACTGGTCTTTGTCGGGACCCTCTTCGGTGTCGCGCCCTTCATTGTTCTCGCGGTCGGTTTCCCGACTCTCTTCAACACCGAGCGTTTTCTCTTCTACGGTGTCGTGCCGTTGATCCTGGTGCCGATCACATTCGCTTACGCAATCATCCGCTTCGGTCTCCTCGATATCCGCGTGATCTTACGCAAGAGCCTGCTCTACACGGTGACGACTGCGATGGTAACCGCTGTCTATGCTCTCGGCATCGCATCGTTCAATCTCCTATTCAGCGGAACCAAGCTTGCGGCGTCGCCATATTTTCCCGTGATTTTTGCCCTCGCCATCGTGCTCCTTTTCGAGCCCCTCCGACAGCGTCTCCAGGGACCGGTCGACAGGTTTTTCTTTGCCGAACGGTTGAAATTGCAGCGGGCGATGGTGGAGATGGGAGAGGCCTTCACCAGGGAGGTCGAGATCGGCCCGGTTGTGGCGCAGCTGGTTGATCGGCTGCCCGAACTCCTGGGTCTGCACTTCTCGGCCCTCTATCTGATGTCGGATGGGAAGCTCGTGCGTCAGGCGGGACCCGACGCCCTGCCCGAAGAACTGCCTATTATCGGAATCCTCCATGACCAGCTCAAGCGCCAGGGTTCGCTGGTCAGGCTGGAAGAGCTCGCACCGCTGCGCCTCCTGTCGCCCGAAGTGGAGACGCTCGGTTCGGCCCTCGGCGGAGTGGGCGTGGAACTCGCAGGGCTTCTGGCGACGACACGCCGGTCTGTGGGCGTGATTCTGCTCTCCGGCAAGGCCGGCCAGACCGCGTTCGAGAAAGAAGAAGTGCAACTCCTTCGTGGTCTTCTCAACCAGGCGTCGATCGCGCTCGAGACCAGCATCCTGCTCGATGAACGCACGCGGCAGGCGGAACTTGAACGCGAGCTCAAGATCGCCGCCTCGATTCAGGCCTCGCTGCTCCCTGAATCTTTGAGTGCCGCCGACGGGTGGCGCCTGGCGGCTGTCTGTAGACCGGCGCGGGAGGTGGGTGGAGATTTCTATACCGAATTACCGGGGCGGAACGACGGTGAGCACGTTGTGGTCTACGGGGACGTGTCGGGCAAGTCCATATCCGGCGCACTCATGATGATGGCGGCGCACGAAGTTCTCAATTCGGTGGCGCTTGCCAATCCCGAGCCCGAGAAATTGCTTCGTCTCGCCAACGAGCGGTTGTACGCTCTGCGCGGCACCCGCAAGCGGACCGAAATTCAGGGCGGCAGCTTCGTCGCCCTCGGATATCTCGGTTTCCGCGCTGGCGAAGGTGCCTTTTCTTACAGTCTAGCCGGCCAACCGCCGCCTATGGTGCGCCGAACGTCCGGGGCGGTCGAGTGTCTGGAGATGCCGGCTCACCGGTTGCCGCTCGGCGCAATGAGGGTTGGCGGACACCGCATCATTGAGAGCGAGCTCGAAGTCGGGGACCTGATTGTTGCTTACTCTGACGGGGTCGTCGAGGCCCAATCGCCAAGCGGTGACTTCTTCGGTGAAGAACGCCTCGCCCGCTCCCTGACCGAGTCACCTGCAGATCCTCAGGACGCCGTCAATTTCCTCCTCGAAGAGATCGAGGCATTCACCTGCGGCCACACTCCGTACGACGACGTCACCCTGCTTGCCGCGTCCTGGTCACCAGACGCAAGCAACGCGTGACCGCAATCTGACTGCTCAGATAACCGGAGTGAGAGGCGTGGACAGCAGGGCGACGAATTCGATTTGAGATTTGAGTTATGAGTTTTTAGTTACATACCACCACTTCCTGGAATCGCGGAGCAGCGGGGCTAACTCAAAACTTAAAACTCAAAACTCAACACTTTGCTCTGCTCTAGCCGTTGAAACCTTCGCGCTGTGGCTATCGCTGCATCCTGTCCATGAAATCGAAGGATTTTTCGGTATAGCCGGCGGGCGGATCGTAGGTTCCGGCCGGGGCGTCGATGTTGTCAATGGAGATGGTTTTCTCCGAGGTTCCAACCTCGTTGCCCATCATTGTCATGACGCCTTGCTGCTCGACCACGAGCCCGTCGATTTTACTCATCTCTTTGACTGCGTCGGCCATGCCGGGCTGCAAGCTGTTGAGGTGGACGTACATCGAGTGAAAGGCCTGAGGGTCGTAGCCCGGCACTTGGGTCGCCCACATGGTCGATTTCATCGAGAACATCTGAGAGGTCATCGACATGTCGTACCGACGTGCTTTCCACTCGCCGACCTGTTTGTACTCTTCAGTCGGAGTCACCGTCACCTCGAACTGCATCATGGCCAGCATCGGTTGCATTTCCGGCGGGACCAGCGCGGCAAGATCAACCGGAAGATCGAGCACATTATAGGTCTTGGATGTGTGATCGATGACATAGAGCTTCATGGTGTCGACGCGCACGATGGTTACGTTTTCGCCCTGGTCCATGTACATCATGTCTTTGCCGATCCACGTGGTCTGTTCTCTGTCTTCGGGGGGCTGGGTCTGACCCATGATGGTGAATCCATCCTGATGGGTCTGTTTGACAACTTTGAAATCTGCGGCGGCGATGCCGGCGGATAGAAGCACCACGAATAAGACTGCGAGTGTTTTGCGGATGAACATGCGTACCTCCAATGAGTGTGACAATCGTTGACCCCAGCATGGTAGCCCGGGGAAGTTTTCAGGTCTACTCCTGATCGACCCCGAGGCTGTGGCAAAAGCGAGCGAAATCCAGGGCTGATTTCTTCAGCCTCTCGGCGACATCTGGATCGGTGAGGCGGCCGTCCTCATCGAGGATGCGACCGATGCCCGGGATGAAACAGCGCCTTCCGAACAGGTGAGCGTGGCGGTATTGGAAGACCATCCCGAGGTGTTCGACGGCTCGAACTCCCCCCCAGGGACCGGAGGAGATGCCTACAAATGCCGCGGGTTTTTCGTACAGACTCTCCGGGAAGCTCAGCATGTCGATGAAATATTTAAGAACTCCGGGGAAGGAACCGTTGTACTCGGGGACCACGGTCAGCAAGCCGTCCGTCTTGAGTATCTGATCCTGAAATGCCGCAAATGCACTGGGTGTCAAGGCATAGCTGGATTCGTGGAACACCTCGGCCGGCAACTCAGCAAGATCGAGGAGTGTGACCTCGTCGCCAGCCCCCTCGAGCGTTTCCTGGATCAGAGCAGCGATTTTTCGGGTATTTGAACCGGGACGGTTGGTGCCGGATATGACAGTGATCATGGGTCCCCCTAATGCTGATGGCCCGAACATTCTACGCCATCGCTCGATGTGGCGGGTCCGGCGTGAACGCCACTCTTTCGTAGAGGCTGTAGAATGACCGCCGGAGGCGATATGAGCTTGAAACACTCGGGATTCCAGACCATGGTTCTGATCCTGTTCTTAACATCCACATCGGCGGCTGCAGCTACAGTGCACCACGATCTGGAGGTCCGCATCCAACCGGACCAGCACAGCCTGCAGGTTCTGAATCGGGTAAATTTCTCGGAGGCGGTGGCTCCCGACGAGAACGGCGCCTATCGATTCGTTCTCCACGCGGGACTCGAACCGAGGGTGGAGACCCCGGGTTGGCGATTGCAGCAGCAGGACGGGCCGGCCGAGGCCGGGTTCCTGGGGATCAACGCGACCACCGACACGGTGTCGGAAAACGTGCCGCTCGAAGCGTACCTGCTGATCCCGGAGGCTGAGCCCCTCGGACCGGTGGAGTTGGTTTATGGAGGTGTTATTCACCACGAACTCGCGACCCAGGGCGAGGAGTACCAGCGGAGCTTCTCAGAGACCCCTGGAATCATCGACCATCGTGGGGTATTTCTCGCCGGCGCCAGCTTCTGGGTTCCGACGTTCGGCGACGGTCTCCTGACCTTCGATCTCGCGGTGAATGGGCTGACACTGCCGTGGGATGTGGTTTCGCAGGGTCGCCGCACCCTCCACGATCTTGATAGCGAGGGCTTGCGCTCGACTGCGTGGAGTCTGACGCACCCTACCGAGGAGGTCTATCTGATTGCCGGGCCGTGGCACGAGTATTCGCGGGAAGCCGGAGATGTCGAAGTATTTGCCTTCCTTCGTGACGACGATCCTGCCCTCGCCCAACGCTATCTCGACGCCACAGCACGCTACCTCGACCTTTATCAGGGGATGCTGCCTCCGTATCCCTATGCTTCATTTGCCCTGGTCGAGAATTTCTGGGAGACCGGTTATGGGATGCCCGGTTTTACTCTCCTTGGCCCCCAGGTGATCCGTTTCCCGTGGATTCTCACTTCCTCGTACCCTCACGAGCTGCTCCACAACTGGTGGGGAAACTCGATCTATGTAGAGTTCGATCACGGTAACTGGTGCGAAGGGCTGACCGCTTACATGGCAGATCACCTTTTCGCTGAGCAGCGAGGCGAGGGCGCGACCTACCGCCGTGCAACTCTCAAGAAATACACCGATATGGTTTCGGCTGGCGAGGACTTTCCTCTCTCGGATTTTGGCTCTCGCCAATCAGCGGCGTCGGAAGCCGTTGGCTATGGAAAGAGCCTGATGCTCTTCCACATGGCACGCCGCGCGGTAGGTGACGAGGCGTTTCTGGCTGCGCTTTCACTGTTCGACCGCGAGCACCGTTTCAGCCGCGCCTCGTTTTCCGACATCGCGGATGCATTCACCGACGAAACCGGTGGCGACTGGGCCCCCTTCATCGAGGAGTGGGTCGAACGGACGGGGGCGCCTCAATTCGAGATTCGAGAGGCTCGGGTCGAGGAGGGCGCTCCTGGCGAGGCACCGTGGCGGGTCGCGGTTCATTTGCGGCAGGTGCAGGGCGAGGACCCCTTCCCGGTCACCATTCCCGTAGCAGTGACCATTGAGGGGCAGGAAGAACCGGTGTGGGCCGAAGCCGGTGCCTGCGCAAGAGACTGCATCGTCGAGGTGCCGTGCTCGGCGCGGCCACTACGGGTCGACGTCGATCCCGCCTTCGACGTCATGCGCCGGCTCGATCCTCTCGAGGTGCCGCCAGCGCTCTCCACCGTCTTTGGGGCAGAAGAACAACTCTTTGTGATTCCCGCTTCGGCCTCGGATGAGGAGATGGCCGCGTGGCGCCAGCTCGCGACCGACTGGGCCCGGCCCGACGAACCGAAGATCGTCCTCGACTCCGAGCTCTCGGTGCTGCCAGACACGCCGACCTGGGTGCTCGGCTGGGATAATGCTTTCGGCTCAGAAATTGCCGGCCGACTGGCCGACCAGGGGGTTTCGATGCACGATTCCTCGGTCGCTCTGGCCGGGGATAAACTCCCGAAGAATAATCACTCGATGGTCGTGGTGGCGCGTGCAAAGGGTGACCCAACGGCTGCAGTTTCCTGGGTAACGGCGGCTCCGGTCGAAGCCATCCCTGGCCTCGCCCGTAAGCTGCCCCACTACACCCGCTACTCCTACCTTGGATTTCGTGGGCCGGAACCTGAAAACACGGCCAAGGGCATGTGGCAGCCCCTGTCCTCGCCGCTGGTGAGAAATCTCTCGGACGGCGATATGCCGGCCCTGGAGTTGTCAACGAGGGTGCCGTTGGCGGAGCTCCCTCCAGCGTATGACGCTCAGAGCTTGAAACGGACGGTGGCCGAACTCGCCGACCCCGCGCTCGAGGGTCGAGGTCTCGGTTCCGCCGGTCTCCAAAGAGCAACCGCACTGGTTGAGGCTCGTCTGGGAGCTGCGGGCCTCGAACCGGCCGCCAACGACGGGATCCGCCAGAGCTGGCGTTGGACGGGGGGAGAGCCGGCTCGAGAAATGGAGCTCGTCAACCTGGTGGCGCAGGTTCCGGGTCGCGATCCGAAGTTCGCCAACGAGCCGGTCCTGGTCATCGCTCACCTCGACCATCTCGGTCGCGGGTGGCCGGATGTGCGCGAGGGCAACGAGAATCAAGTCCACCCGGGGGCCGACGACAACGCCTCCGGGGTGGCGGTGCTTCTCGAGCTCGCACGGACAATGGCCTCCGAGCCGCCGCGCCCGCGCCCTGTGGTTTTTGCGGTTGTAACGGGCGAGGAGGCCGGACTTCTTGGCTCGCGCCATCTCCTGGCTTCGATGACGCCCGAAAGGAAGCCGTTTGCCTGCGTCAACCTCGACACGGTCGGTCGGCTGGCCGACGGCAAGCTCTACGTACTCAACGCCGACACCGCTCGCGAGTGGCGCTTCATATTCATGGGTGTCGGCTACACCACAGGCGCACCGGTAGCTGTTGTTTCGGAGCCCCTCGACGCTTCCGATCAAGTCGCATGTATTGAAATGGGAGTTCCCGCCATTCAGCTCTTCACGGGTCCGACCCCCGATTACCATAGACCCTCTGACACCGTCGATACGATTGATGCCGCCGGCATGGTTGTGGTCACCGAGGCAGCTCACGAGGCGATTGGCTACCTCGCTGAGCGCACCGATCCGCTCACAGTGACGATTGCTGCTGCGGAGAATGATGGTAACGCGCCGCCGCCACGGACTTCGCGCCGGGCCAGCCTCGGCACCATGCCTGACTTCGCGTACCAGGGACCGGGTGTTCGGGTACAGCAGGTGATGCCAGGATCGGCCGCTGAGGAGTCAGGGATCCTAGCGGGTGATGTCATCGTCGCCATTGATGGCGAAACGGTGAATGATCTGCGGTCGTTTTCTGAACTTCTCAAGGCGCGGGCCCCGGGGGATGCTGTGGAGGTGACGGTTCTCCGTGCAGACGAAGAGCAGATTGTCGAGGCAGTTCTGGGCGCACGATAGCTATTTGGTAGGATTGGGGCGCCGCCACGAGGCGGACGCGAAAGGGGAGAAAAATGATCACCTTCACCGAGACCGCGCGGCAGAAAGTCCGCGAGTACATGGACATGAGCGAAACTCCGAGCCTCGGTGTGCGAGTGGTTGCGCACCGGTTTGGTCGCCACCAGTTCCGCTACGAGCTGGCGTTGGTGATGGAAGGTGAGAATTCCGAGAAGGACGTCGTGGTCGATCAAGAAGCTTTCAAGGTTTTTATCGATCCACAGACTGCAGAGTTCATCGAAGGCACCTCGGTAGATTTCGTTTCCGACGTCACCGGCACCGGATTCATGTTCACCAACCCGCAGGCGGAGGTGAGCTGGGACGATCCTCTCGCACAAAGGGTGCAAAAGGTCATCGATGAGCGCATTTCCCCTTCGCTCGCCGGCCACGGTGGTTGGGTTGAACTTATGGCAATCGACGGAGACGCGGCGGTCATTCAGTTCGGCGGCGGTTGCCAGGGCTGCGGCATGTCGCAGGTGACCCTCAAAGAGGGCATCGAGACTGCGATCCTCCAGGAAGTGCCCGAGATCAAACGGGTGCTCGATGACACCGATCACGAATCCGGCGCCAGCCCCTATTACTCACGCTGACCTGCGGGCGTTGTCCGGGTTCCTCCGGTGCTAAGGTGATTTCGTCCATCGGCAGGGAGGAAATCTCATGAAGCGACTCGTCGGCCGGCTGGTGTCCGATCGTCTGGTAATGGCCACCCTGCTCTTCCGCGATATCGATCCGGAGCATTTTGGCAACCCGGTTTCGGCGGGCTACTCCATTTTTCAGGTGTTCACCGTCGAGGGCTGGAACGATATCGCTGAAAACCTGGAGGAGCGGGTTGCGGTCTCGAGTCCGACCAATGCCAAGCTGCTCGTCGCGGGCACTCGCGCGTTTTTCGTCGCTGCGGTCCTCATCGGCGGCATCCTCGGTTTGTCGCTCGCCAATGCGGTCTTCGTTGACGAAATGATGATGGACAACACCGAAGTCCTCGAACGCAAGGTCGATGCTCTCGCTGAGGAAATCCATTGCCTCCGCGACGACTTGAAGACGTAACTGCCGGGTTTTATTGAGGGGAGCGTTGGGGCTTCGACGACTCAGGTGCCACCCTTCGCATTGTTTGCCCTGACCGCCTGACCGGCTTCGCAGGTTTGGAGTCAAACAATGCGAAGAGTGGCACCTTGCCCGCCAAAGCGAGAAGCGCTGACCGGGTGAGACTCAGCACGCCGATGCGAGAAGCGCTGACCGGATGGGTGAAGTCCGATATCTGCGTCTATCTGCGTGATCTGCGGTTTTCCTGGGTGGGTGGGCGGAAATTCCTAATTCCTCATTCCTAATTCCTCATTCACCTCAGATTCCGCCGCCGTTTTCGAATTTCTCCGTCTTTGGCCGCGACTGGGAAATGGTCGCGCCGGGCGCGACGTCCTTGGTCAGCCACACATTGCCGCCGATTACGGCCCCCTTGCCGATGGTGACCCGACCGAGGATGGTCGCTCCGGAGTAGATCGTCACCTCGTCCTCGATCAATGGATGGCGGGCGATGCCCTTGATCGGATTGCCGTCGTCGTCGAGGGGAAAGCTTTTGGCCCCGAGGGTCACTCCTTGATAGATGCGGACCCGATCGCCGATGATCGCGGTCTCGCCGATCACCACGCCGGTGCCGTGATCGATGAAGATCCGTTCGCCGATGGTGGCCCCGGGGTGAATGTCGATCCCAGTGCGGCTGTGGGCGTGCTCGGCGATGATGCGCGGGATCAACGGCACGCCGAAGCCATAGAGGACGTGAGCAATGCGATGGCAGGTGAGAGCGAGGACCCCCGGGTAGCAGAAGATCGCCTCCGACGGGCTTGACGCTGCAGGGTCACCCTCGTAGGCGGCGACTGCGTCGAGGGCCAGCTGCTGACGTATCTCGGGCAGGCGGCGCAGAAAGTCGGCCGTATTCCGCTGCGCCTGACCTAAACAGGCCTCGGGCATCCGGTCAACCTTGTCTCGTTGGCATGCAAAGCAGAGTCCGCGGTGGATTTCGTCGGCCATGATCAGCGAGGCCTGGTGGAGGTTCGACCCCATGTGGTAGCCGAGGCTTTCCTCTGTCACATCTCGGTTGCCGACATAGCCGGGGAAGATCACAGATTGCAGGAGCTCGATCATCTTTACGACTTCTTTGCGTGACGGCAGCGGATGGCCGGTGAAGGTCTTTCTGAGCGGCGTCGCGAGCTGATCGGCCTGTTCTTGCAGCTCGTCCACCACCTCGGCCAGCACCCGATCAATCGCTCCGGCCCCGTGATCGTGTCGGTCCGGTTCGAGGACTTTCAAGTTTGCCATTTTGGACTCCTACGATGACCAACACATCTGCCCTCGCCCTTACTCCCGTGTCCGTTTGTCCCGCTGAAGCCCGGAAGGCGAAGCCGGGTCCGGTGTCCAAGTCCGAGGCCGAATTTCTTTCACCATCAAGACGCCAAGAGCACCAAGGTTTTCTCTGACGTTTCCTCGCTTGTCAGAATCTCATCTGGCATGTGATGCGGCGTGGCGGAGTTTTCCTACAAACACATTCTGAAAACAGAGGTTTTTCTTGGTGCCTTGGTGGTGAAAGGGGGTGCGTGGAAATCCGGCGTTTGGTTTCAGAATTCGATCGCCCGCCTCAGTCCCCACCGTTGGGCACGGAAACGGAAGAACTTTGAGAGGATCCGGATAGTGGCCTGGGCCTAAAACATCCCACCCTTGCTGGGGGCGCCCGTAACGCTGCGGTCGGCCAACCGCTTGCGATCGTCGGAGGAAATGTGGCATTGCTTGTACTTCTTGCCCGAACCGCACCAGCAGCGGTCGTTGCGACCAAGCACCGGAATAGCTTGCTGCTCGGGGCCGAGAACCAGCCTTTTGAGGCTTTTGCGAAGATTCATATTGCCATCTCCCGCGGCCAGTTTGCCGCTCAGAACGCCGAAACTCTAGCAGAAGGGTCTTATTCGGTCAATTCCCAGCAAAGTCCGCCAGCTGTGGGAACGGCTCGAGTCCAAGAGCCTGTGCGATCAGCTGCCCAACTTCGGTGTTGTCAAGAACTCCCGTGAACCGCTCGGCGCCGGGCCCGAATGCGAAGAGCGGCAGCCATTGTGAGGAGTGATCACCGGTTGCCCACCGAACTGTCGCGCGACCCTCCTTGTAGTCGCCTTCGACCACGGCCAGGGTGCCGGTATCGTGGTCGGCCGTCACGACAACGAGGGTTTCGCCGTCGCTCTCGGTGGCCCCGAGGACCGCGGCCACGGCGTCGTTCAGCTCACGGATCCCATTCATGACTTCGTCGATGTTGTTGGAGTGGCCAAATTCGTCGGTTATCTCGCATTCGACCAGCAGGAGGAATCCTTCGGGGTCCTCCCGCAGCAGCTCGATGGCTCGCAACGCCGTCGCCGCCAACGGCGGCCCGTGACTGTTGCCGCCACTGGGTCGGGGCGGGAATAGGGCCAGCAAAGGGAGTTCCGCGGTGTCGATCGAACTCGGATCCCGAATCACCTGGTAGCCGTCAGCTTGGCCGAGCTCTTCGGCCCGTGCAAGGAGATCGAGATAGGCCCGGTTCTTTTTTGCCTTAGAAAAATGGGTCCAGTCTCCACCAATCAGAAGTTCGGTGTCTGAGGCGAGCATTTTTTCGAAGATCTCGTGATAGTCGTCGCGCCATTCCACGTGGACTGTGAAGGTCGCTGGAGTCGCGTCGACAAGGCCGGAGGTCGTGATCACACCAGTGGCGCGGCCGTGATCGTGCGCGACCTCGAACAGATTGCGCACCACTCTGCCGTCCTCGAGCATCCCAACCGCTTTCTTGCGAGTTTTGAAACCGGTCGCCATCGCTGTGCCGGTGGAGGCGGAGTCAGGGGCAAGGTTGTCGGACGCCCAGGAGCGGACCAACGCCACGTGTGGGGTGTCGATCATTGCAGGCGAACCCCCCGGATAATCCAGAAGATCTGAGGCGGCGCTGACCTGCCCAATTCCCATTCCATCGCCTATGAAGAGGATGACATTTCGCGCGGCAGGAACCTGACGTTCACCGTCACTCGGGTCTGCGGTCTGAGCATCTGGAAACGAGAAACGGGGCGCTTGGATCGGGTAGGTTGTGCCCTTCTGGGCGCGTAGGACGAGGTTCCCGATCGCGATTTCCTTCCCGCCAAAGAAGGAGAATATATACAACGCAGTCGCGAAGATTGCGAGCGTCACCAGCACGGGCACCAGAATTCGACCGCAACGAGAGTTCATACAACCTCCAGCGAGGGATGGTAACTCCATCCGTCCGCCTGGGCGAGGAATTTCCTGTGGGGGAGGTTGGTAGTATGTGGTGCAGATCGACCCCATCTGAGGTCGGTCGCTGTGGAGGCTGAACCATGTTCTTCGATCCTATGTATTTCCTTTTCATTGCGCCGGCGTTCATATTCTCGTTGTGGGCAAGTTGGCGAACGAAGGCAAACTTCAAAATATACTCAAAGGTACCCGTTTCATCCGGCATGAGCGGTGCCGAAGCGGCCCAGAGGATTCTCGACGGTGCGGGCATTCGAGACGTTTCAATCGGCCGTTCCAAAGGCCTCTTGAGCGATCACTACAACCCGGTGAAGAAGAACCTCGCTCTCTCGGATGGCGTCTTCGGCTCCCGTTCCCTGGCTGCAGTGGGCATCGCCGCCCACGAAGCGGGTCACGCGATCCAGCACGCCAAGGGCTACGGTCCGCTGAAGCTGCGGTCATTGCTCGTTCCGACCGCGAGCATCGGCTCCAACCTGGGCTATTTCGTGATGCTGGGGGGGCTCTTTTTAGCTTCCCAGAACATGGTGATGGTGGGTGCTGTCCTCTTTTCGGCGGTGTTGTTGTTCCAGATCGTGACCCTGCCGGTCGAGTTCGATGCCTCCAACCGCGCCAAAGCGTTGGTTGTCGAAAAAGGCATCGTCGGTATTGATGAACGCCGTGGCATGGACAAGGTGCTCAACGCGGCGGCCATGACCTACGTCGCGGCGGTTGCCTCGTCGTTGGCCACCCTGCTCTATTTCCTGATCCGATCGGGTTTGCTCGGTGGGCGAAGGGACTAGCGCCCGCCCACCCGCCCGATCCTCGATCCTCGATGCTCGATACTGGATACTCGATCCACGCACCCGCCCCTTGACATCGCAGCGAAAAAATCCATCATCTTCCTGCATCCTGCATCACTCTTGTCCAAGACAGCGTTTCGGGAAGCCGGCTCAGATTTGACTGGCGGAGGCGTTGCAGCGGCAGGTACAGTGGCAGCCACGAGCGACAGCAATCAGCGTCAGCGATCAGAGGCCGCGGCAGCGACAGCATCCAGTCTGACTGGGATATATAACTGAAATCATGACCTTGGGTTGAGCAATCGCCAGGTCATGGCACGGACCTGATCGAAGGCCTTCATGACGTCACGGGCGGCTGTCTGACTGATCGCCCCGGCGTGCGCGAGGAGCTTCAAGTGGCTGTCGACCTCTTTGGCCGAGGCGTAGGCGATTCTCCAGTGGTTCGAGCGGTCCCGTCCGACCCGGCCGTGCCCTTCTGCGAGGTTAGCTGGAACCGAGCTTGTCGACCGGATCACCTGATCGGCAATCGGCTTCAGAGGAGCGGGAACCCTCATCACCAGCTTGATCGCGATTCCTGCTGCTTCGAGGGCTTTCGTATGGGCAATGAGGTTTGGCTTCGTGGCGGCGTTGGACATGGTCACCTCCGGGTCGTTACTGGCGCGCAGGGCGCGCCGTGACTCACCCTCACCAGCCAGTGGCCGTAAGCCAACCACCCTCACTCTCGAAGACCCCCATCGCAACGGCCACGGATGGCTGCTGAGGGCGAGTTCATCCCCTATTTGTCGACCCGAAGGTAATCTTGGCGGCTCATCGACCCGGAGGTGATCATGCCGGCGTCACGGGAAATCTGACGCCAGATCCGGGGTTGACACCCCGGGCTATCCATCTGTCGCCGCTCCGCGGCTCGGCGTTGTGCTGCCCCCGACGCGGTCGCTGATGGCTGGCGCTGTTTCCTGACGCTGTCGCGAATCTGCGCGCTCCGGGGGCTTTCACGGAAAATCTGACGCCAGATCCGGGGTTGACACCCCGGGCTATCCATCTGTCGCCGCTTTGCGGCTCGGCGTGGTGCTGCACCCGACGCGGGCGCTGATGGCTGGCGCTGTTCCCTGCCGCTGCCCCCTGATTGCTGCCGCTGCCGTCTGTGGATTTGTTTTGGACAGCAGTGATCCTGCATCCTGCACCCTGCACCCTGCATCGCGGGCGTCGCCTACCTGCCGGCCAACAACTGCGCTATGCGGTAGGCAGGGCGGCGCAGCTCTTTCTCGGCAACCCTCTGGGCGTTGAGGTGGGTGTATTCGGTCCGAAGCCTCACAGGCGCTGCGACGGCATTCCCTGCCTGAAGGTCGACGGGCACCATGATCACCCGAGCCTGGAAAGCGACGTCTTGCTGGCCCATATACACCAGCGGCCGTTCGCCGAGGTATTCCACCCTCACCAAAACCAGATACTCCGCGTATGGGCGGAGCAGCCGGTGAATTTCTCCTGGCTCCGGGGCCAGATCGGTGCCGAGAAATGCTGCGATCCCAGGGATGCCGTTTTCGTCGACAAGTTGTATGCCGGCCTGGGCAAGGGTTTTTTCGACCACCTCTTCCGCTTCGCCAGCGAGGACAGTTTCGCCGACCGCGATGACGACCGTACCCTCTGGAGGTGGTTGCATCGGTGGTGGCTGCGAGGCAGGCTCCGGCCTCGGCTCGGGCCGAAGATCGCCCGAACCAGCGATCTGTCGCTTTTCAATTTCTATATCGGATTCTCCGGGCGTTTCCCGACTCGAGTCGATCGACGCTTGTTTTGCGGTCAACTCCGGACCGGTCTTGGCGGGAGGCGGTACAGCCGCCGCTCCGGCCGATGTGGACAACTGGTCAGCGTTGTCTTGTGTCTCGGTGGCGCCACCGGGGCTCGTTTCAATGTTGGTTGGCGGTGTTTCGGATTCGATAACAGGGGTGCTCGTTTGCCCACCCACTGCGGCTTTGAAAAGATCGGATTTCCAGGCGAAGATGCTGGCTGTGACGACCGCCGCGAGGCCGAAGAGCACCACCACTGCGGCTACCAGCACCAGACGCTTGCCGGAGCTGGTGCCCGAGGGGGGTTCTCCGAGCGGAGAGGTCTCGACGATCGGCACCTCGGTCTCTGCAGCGGGCGCGGTGACCGCGTTTGCACCGGCCGCGATGGCGTCGCTCGAGACTTGCCGGGTGGGCTGCGAATCGAGTTCGTCCGTGGCTGTGGCGGTTGGCGGTGGCGGGGTCGGGCTGCCTGCCGACGCGACGACTCTTTCGACCAGGTTGCCGGAAGCCCCCTGAGCCTGGAGGAAATTCTCGAGTTCACTGATGAGTTCGGCACAGCTCGCGACCCGCTGATCGCGATCCTTGGCCATCATGCGGGCAACAATGTTGCGGAGCTCGGGATCAACCTCGGGCTTCAATTCACCCAGATCTGGCGGCTCGACCTCGACGATCTGACGGAGCAGGGCAAGAGGACTATCGGCTGTAAAGGGGACCTTGCCACTCAGAGCCTCGTAGAGCGTGACGCCGAGCGAGTAGATATCGGTGCGGTGGTCAGGGCCCTGATCAAGGCACTGCTCAGGCGAAAGGTAGCCGGGAGTCCCCATGAACATTCCGGTGGCGGTAAGGCGGGAGACGCCGCTGGTCACGAGGGCAAGGCCGAAGTCCGCTATCTTCACCAGCCCGCGATCATCGATCATGAGATTGGCGGGTTTGATGTCACGATGGATGATGCCCTGGTCGTGGGCCGCGCTGAGGCCGGCGGCCGTTTGCAGGGCGATTTTGGCGACCTGGATCGGATCGAGGGACCCCGAGGAACGCAGAATCTGCTGCAGGCTACTGCCCGAGACGTACTCCATGGCGAAGAAGTGGCGGCCGTCTTCCTCGCTGACCGCGTATATCTGGACAATATTCGGGTGGTTGAGGCTGGCGGCGCTCCGCGCCTCGCGTAAGAAGCGCTCGACGTGGCCCGCATCTTCGGTCAAATGTTCGCCGAGGACTTTGATGGCGACGAAACGGTTGAGGGACTCCTCGTGCGCCTTGTAGACGATCCCCATGCCGCCGCGACCGAGTTCGGCAACGATCCGGTAGTGACCGATACGGTCTACCATCGCAGGCTCCTTTTTGCTGACGCCGAGGGCGCTGATGTATTTGACCTGTCTCTTTGGATGCTAGCACGCGGAATACTTCGGGCGCTAAACACTGCCGGCGGTCATCCCGTATAAGAGATGAGATCAGGGAAAAGAAAATCCTTCGACTCACCTCCTTCCTCGCCAACCCGCCGGCCCCCCGGCGGGTTTGGTGTTCCCACCCACCCATCCGCCCGGATGCAGGTTGCGGGATGCAGGATGCTGGATCACTCTTGTCCAAGACAGCGTCTCGGGAAGCCGACTCAGATTTGACTGGCGGAGGCATTGCAGCGGCAGGTGCAGTGGCAGCCACCAGCGACAGCAATCAGCGTCAGCGATCAGAGGCGGCGGCAGCGACAGCATCCAGTCTGACTGGGATATATAACTGAAATCATGACCTTGGGTTGAGCAATCGCCAGGTCATGGCACGGACCTGATCGAAGGCCTTCATGACGTCACGGGCGGCTGTCTGACTGATCGCCCCGGCGTGCGCGAGGAGCTTCAAGTGGCTGTCGACCTCTTTGGCCGAGGCGTAGGCGATTCTCCAGTGGTTCGACCGATCCCTTCCGACCCGGCCGTGTCCTTCTGCCAGGTTGGCCGGAACCGAGGTAGACATGGTCACCTCCGGGTCGTTCATGCCCTCCCCCAAAGCTGGCGAGTCGGCCGGTGTCAAGGGTTGCAAAGCAACCGGCCCCGGGCCGGCCCGCCCTTGACACCGGCCGACTCGGCAGCTATCTCGCCCGTTGAACGACCCGGAGGTGATCATGCCGGCGTCGCGGGAAATCTGACGCCAGATCCGGGGTTGACACCCCGGGCTATCCATCTGTCGCCGCTCCGCGGCTCGGTGGCGTTGTGCTGCCCCCGACGCGGTCGCTGATGGCTGGCGCTGTTTCCTGACGCTGCTTTCTGTCGCTGCCGCTGAATACTGCCGCTGTTACCTGTAGCGGTCGCCCGCGCCTTGGGCAGCATCAGTTGGTTGAAGGGAACCTCGCCTTGGAAAGGCCGAAAACCGACCCGTAACCCTTGTGTTATCAGATGGGCAACGTCACCTGTGGATTTGTTTTGGACAGCAGTGATGCAGGATGCAGGATGCATCGAGAGCATGACTCACGGCGGATCGGCGGATCCTGAACCCTGGATCCTGGATCCTGTATCCGAGTGGGCGGTGGGTTCCATAGCACCCAGCCCCTTCCCGTTATATCCTTGGCTTCTGGAAGGGAAGGCCAATGCGTATCGCCATAGCCCAGCTCGACTACACGATTGGCGCTTTCGAAGCCAATCTCGAGGCGATGACGGTAGCTGTTGAACGGGCCCGAAGTGAGGCGGCCGAACTCGTGATTTTCACCGAGCTCGCCACCACTGGCTATCCACCCGGAGACCTGTTGGAGCGGCGGGATTTTGTCGATCGCAACCTCGCCCAGCTCGAGCGGATCGCGCGTCTCACAGATGACGACCTCGGCATCCTGGTGGGTTTTGTTGACCGCAACGAGACGGGAAGCGGCAAGGGCCTGCACAACGCGGTCGCACTGTGCCACAGGGGACGGGTGGTGGAACGCTACCTCAAGTGCCTTTTGCCGACCTACGATGTTTTTGACGAGGCCAGATACTTCGAGTCCGGGGCGGATGCGCGGCCGCTGAACTTCAAGGGCGTCCGCATTGGAGTGTCGGTGTGCGAGGACGTGTGGGCCGACCCCGATCTCGACGGTCACAGTCTCTACCATCGGGACCCTGTGCTCGAGCTGATTCACCGCGGCTCCCAGATACTCATCAACCTCTCGGCAAGCCCATTCGAGCTCGGCAAGGCGAGCGAACGACGCGAGCTCGTCCGCCGTTACGCGGAGGACTCCGGCCGTTTCTTCGTCTATGCCAACCAGGTGGGTGCGAACGACGACCTCGTGTTCGACGGCCACTCGATGGTCTTCGACGGCAAGGGAAGGGTGGTTGCGAGGGCCAGAGATTTTGAGGAGGACCTGCTCGTATATGAGGTGCCCGGGGAAGCCCTCGAGGACACCAGGGGATTCGAGGGCCCGATTGGAGAGATCCGAGAAGTCGCCGAGTCGACGGAGGCCGAAGCGCTGGCGGCTCTCGAGCTCGGTCTCAAGGATTACATCAGAAAGTGTGGCTTCGACAAGGTGCTTCTCGGTCTGTCGGGTGGAATCGATTCGGCCCTGACCGCTGCCATCGCTGCACGCGCACTTGGGTCTGAAAATGTGCTCGGTGTGGCGATGCCGACCCGCTACTCGTCGGAAGGCAGCGTGGCGGATGCCGAGGCCCTGGCTACCAACCTCGGAATTGACTTCAGGATCGTTCCCATCGACGACATTTTTCAGGCCTATCTTGACGGTCTTGCCCCGGTTTTCGAAGGTCTCGAGGAGGACGTCACCGAAGAGAACATCCAGGCCCGTGTCCGGGCCGGGGTTCTGATGGCGTTGTCGAACAAATTCGGTCGATTATTGCTGGCGACGGGCAACAAATCAGAGGTTGCAGTCGGCTATTGCACTCTCTATGGCGATATGGCCGGTGGCCTGGCGGTGATCTCCGATGTGCCCAAGACGCTGGTCTATGATCTCGCTCGATACCTCAACTCCGACGAAGAGGTCATTCCGGAATCAACCCTGGTCAAAGCGCCGTCGGCGGAGTTGCGCCCCGATCAGGAAGATCAGGATTCGCTGCCTCCCTACGCGATACTCGATCGGATCGTCGAAGCGTGGGTTGAGGAGCGCCGTACGGTCGAGGAGATCATTGCCGAGGGCCTCGATCCCGAAGCAGTGCACCAGGTAGTGCGTTTGATCACCGGCAACGAGTACAAGCGGCGGCAGGCCGCTCCCGGCATCAAGATCACCGCCAAGGCTTTTGGGGCTGGACGCCGGTATCCCATCGCGGCGAAGTACTGATACCATTCGCCCACCCGCCCAGATACGAGATGCGAGATGCGAGACCCTCCGCCCTCCTCTCGAGTGTCAACCTATCCCAGCATACTCAGTGGCGTCACCGAGAACCGATACTCGGTAGCGCCAACGACTCTGTGAACAACCTGTGTCTGCCGAAGGGACCTTTGATTGCATCCTGCATCTTGCATCTTGCATCCTGCCCTCTGCCACCCCTTCGCCACACTCCGCCTCTGACTTTCCCCGGTCGCGTTGCCGTCTTGCCACCTCCGAACCCCAACCTGGTTGTGGGCGGACAACCACAGTTGGAGGTGGACCATGGCAAAGAAATTTATCGGTCTGGTGATCGCTGCGGTGATGCTCACGGTGCCCGCAGGAGTATTCGCCCAGGAACAGCAGGAACCGGAAACTACTGTAGGCCTCGGCGACGTCGGTCAGGGCAGCCTCCTTTTTGCGACTGATTCCCCGGGGCGCTATGTTCCGGCTCCGGTTCAGAGCACCGAGGTGGAGATCGCGGTGCGCGGGCTGGTGGTGGAAGCGATGGTGCGGCAGAGCTTCAAAAACCCCGGCGACGCGTGGTTGGAGGGCGTCTATGTCTTTCCTCTGCCGCAGAATGCCGCGGTCCACGCGATGCGTCTCGAGATCGGCGAACGCGTCATCGAAGGCCAGATCGAGGAGCGGGAAGCCGCCCGTAAGGTCTATCAGCAGGCCAAAAAAGAGGGCCGCAAGGCGTCGTTGGTCGAGCAAGAGCGGCCGAATGTCTTCACGACCTCTGTCGCCAACATCGGGCCCAGCGAGAACGTGTCGGTGCGGATCTCGTACCAACAGATTCTCGACTATGACTCCGGCCGCTTCGAGCTCCGATTTCCGATGGTGGTGGGCCCGCGCTTCATACCCGGTTCGGCGGTCATGACCAAAGCATCTACCGGCACCGGTTGGGCCTTCGACACCGATCAGGTCGAGGACGCGTCCCGGGTGACGCCGCCGGTTCTCCACCCCGATCAGGGTGTCGTCAATCCGGTCCGGCTCGAAGTGTCCCTCGACGCCGGAATGCCCCTCGAACGTCTCAACTGCCCGTCACATCCGGCGCAGATCGAGAAGAGCGCCGAAAACGTCCACACCATCCTCGTCGATGGCGTACCGGCCGACCGCGATTTCGTGCTCGAGTGGACGCCTGCGCGGGGGAGCCAGCCGCGGGCCGCTGTCTTCACCGAGGAGCTCGACGGCGCCTACTACGTCCTGGCGATGCTGATGCCACCCGACGACAGCTTCACCGAAACCGTGCGTCTGCCGCGGGAGGTCATCTTCGTCATTGACACCTCGGGATCGATGGGCGGAACGTCGATTATCCAGGCGCGGGAAGCGCTGATGCTGGCCCTCGAGCAGCTCACGCCCGAGGACTATTTCAATATCATCGAGTTCGACTCGAATTTCACCAAACTCCACCGTCACAGTGTGCCGGCGATGCCGGCGGCGATCGTTGACGCCAAACAGTGGGTAGCCGGTTTGCAGGCGGACGGCGGCACCGAGATGATGGGGCCGCTACTCGCGGCACTGGAGGACATCGAGGAGCACACGCCACTACGTCAGGTGGTATTCATCACCGACGGTTGCGTTGGCAATGAGGACGCCCTTTTCAATGCAATCCACGAGGAGCTCGGCCGCAGCCGGCTCTTCACCATAGGTATCGGCTCAGCGCCCAACTCGCACTTCATGGCACGCGCGGCGTCATTCGGACGCGGGGACTTCACACACATCGGGACCCCATCAGAGGTTTCGCTGCGGATGGGCGAGTTCTTTGCCAAGCTCGAAAACCCGGTCCTCGCCGATATCGAGCTGCAATGGCCCGATCCAGACGCCGAGACCTGGCCCGAGCGGGTGCCCGATCTCTACGCCGGCCGGCCGGTGGTGGTGACGGCGCGCCTGGGCACCGTCCACGGCGAACTCGTGGCGACCGGCGTCCGGGCGAGCGAGTCGTGGGAGGCACGTACGGTCCTATCAGTCGGGGCGGAGCGAGCGGGCGTCAATCGTCTGTGGGCGCGGCGCAAGATTGCCTCGATCATGGATCAGCGGGCTAGCGGCGTGCCCGAGGACGAGGTGCGTCCCCAGGTCGTGGAGCTGGCCCTCGACCACCACCTGGTCTCCAAATACACCAGTCTTGTGGCGGTGGATGTCACACCCACCCGACCGGTCGACGAGAAGATGCGCACCGGAGCGGTGCCAACCAATTTGCCGGCGGGCTGGAAGTACGAGAAGGTCTTCGGTTCCCTGCCCCAGGGTGGGACCGCCAGCCGTTTCTACCTGCTGACGGCCCTCCTTGCTATTGCTTTCGGCCTATTGGCTCGCCAACTGCGGGGCGCACTTTGATTCGTGAACGAGTTCTTTCTGGACTTTCGGCTTTGCTGCTCACGGCCGGAATCGTGCAGGGAGTCCGTGGAGGGTGGATCCACGCCAAAGCAGGTCTCGCCCAGGTCCTGCTCCACCGTTCGTGGGCGCGGACCCAGGCGGGTGGCGTGGAGGAGAGGCCGTGGCCGTGGGCCGATACCTGGCCTGTTGCCCGGCTCGTTCTTCCCGGTGGCGGCGAGCACATCGTGCTCGCCGGCGCCACCGGCCGTAATCTTGCTTTTGCCCCCGGGCATCTGGATGGCAGCGCGGAGCCGGGAGGGCTCGGTACCTGTGTCATCGCGGGCCACCGCGACACGCATTTCTCCGACCTCGACAAGCTCGAGCAGGGACAGACGGTGGTGCTCGAAGACAACAAGGGCCGAAGCTATGGCTACCGGGTCGTGATGACTGCGGTCGTGGGGGAGCGTGACACCTGGGTGGTGACCGACAACGACGGAACGACACTCGTCCTGGTGACCTGCTGGCCACTCGATTCACCGATGCCGGGCGGTACGCAGCGCTACGTCGTTTGGGCGGAAGCGGAGGAACGTTAGAGGCTCCTTCGCGCCTCCCGCTTCGGCGAGCATGGTGCCACTCTTCACATTGTTTGCCCTCAAGACGTTGCTGAATCTGAATGCGACTCATTCAAACAATGTGAAGGGTGGCACCGGTGTTGCTGATGCAGCTGCGCGCTTCTCATGGGTGCTCCCTTTCTCCCGTGCTACTCCGGGGGATCATTGTCGTGCAGATCATGCTCCCTGAGCGGGTCGATCTGCAGGTACTGTTTGAGGTAGTGCACCCCGATGTAGAAGGGGATGGTGTCGAAAGTGGCGATGACGAACTTGAAGGTGTAGCCGGTGACGATGAAGAGGGCAAGCTGACGGCCGATTGGCAGGTCCGGGTCGACTGGCAGAGCGTGGGCGTAGTAGTGGGTGATGAGGATGACGGCCGTTGTGTCCACCAACTGACTGATCATCGTTGAGCCGTTATTGCGGACCCACAGCAGGCGGCCCTTGGTCAACCGTTTCCAGAAATGAAAGACCCAGACGTCGCAGAACTGCGCCGCCATGTAAGCGATCATGGAAGCTGTCACCGCACCAAAGGTCAGGGCGCGGATTTCGAAGAAAACTGGCAGCCTACCGGCGGCGTCGCGAACAATGGCCCCGGTTGCCGGGTCAGTGGCTTCGAATCCCGGCAGCACGCCGCCGATCCACATGATCGTGACCACCCAGATGTTGAGCAGGAGTCCGACAAAGACCACGAAGTTGGCCCGCCGCCGACCGTAGAACTCGCTGATGAAGTCGGTGCAAAGGAAAGTGATCGGGTAGGGAAGGACGCCGATCGCAATCGCGAAGACCAGCGGAAACCCGCCTGAGGTTTCGGTCTCGAAAAGCTTGATGAATCGACTGATGCCGAGAATGTTGAGCATCGCCAGGGTACCGAGGAAGATGCCGGCGAAGATCAGGAAGACCCGTTCGCGTCGAGCCTGAAGGTGCGATGCTTCGATCGGATGGAGATTGTCGAGCCCTGATGCCATGATGGAAAGGATACCCGACCCGACCGCTCGCCCGATGCTGGATACTCGATACTCGGTTCTCGATCCAACCGCCCACCCGAGTTTGCCCGGAGATGACGCAGATCAACCCGAGCGACTATCTGCGTGATCTGCGGGCAGGTTCTTGTACCTATCCGTCAGCTTTTCGTCTGGTGAGCGGGATGACTTACCATCTGGCAGCATCGAGCATCGAGCATCGAGCATCGAGCATCAGATAATTTACCTCGCTGTCATCTTCAAGTCCGGAAAACTCCCGTTCCCAGGCATGCATTTCGTCATCCGAAAGTCCGAAGTGATGGCCGATCTCATGCAACAGCGTGAGCTGAATCTGGTGGATGAGTCTCGTTCGGGTGGGACAGGCGTCGAGGAGTGGCCGTCTGTAGAGGACAATTACGTCCGGTAGTACATTGCCGTACCAGCCACCGCGCTGGTCGAGCGGTACCCCTGTATAGAGGCCAAAGAGCGTGTGATGCCTCGGGTCGAGATCGAGGCTGCGGAGGGTTTCGACGTCGGGCGTCTCGCGGACCTGAATCGTGACGTTGGAAATCAGTTCTGCAAACTCGAGTGGAAGGCCGTCGAGGGCCTCGGCAACAGCGACCTCAAATTCGTCGCGCTTCATGGACGACGGTTGCGACTATAAGCACGCCGGCACTGTTGCTGGGTCACTTCTGGGTGCGTCCCTTGAAGAGGTCGGGTGTATTCCATCCGACGGTCGCACCGATGACGCCACCGATCAAAGCGCCGATCGCACCGTAATACTTGATTCCCGCAGCTCCGCCGACAAAAAAACCGACCACCGCGAAGACAATTCTTAAAAACCTCACGGTCTCGAAGTCCATCGCCATGGCATCTCTCCCTCGGGGTCATCCCGCCAACAGGGTCATTATATCGATTTCGTCTCGGCTGGACACAACGTACGGTGTAAAGTGTCTGTCCGGGAGGATGCTCCATGCGGTTTATTGGCGTGCTCGGCGTGTTGGCCCTGCTCGGTCTGGCTTGGGCCATGTCCTATCACCGGCGCGATGTCAGGCTGCGTGTTGTCTTCTGGGGTCTTGGCCTGCAGTTCTTGTTCGCGCTGATCATCCTCAGAGAGGATGTGTGGAGCTTCATCGGCATGGGAGTCGTCGGTGGGTTGGTTGCCGTCTATCAGTTGCGGACTGACTCGGCGACTCCGGACCGAAGTTATGGCTCGGTGACATTGTTGCTGGTTGCTGCGGCTGCAGTGGCCGTTGTCCTTGGTCTGCTCGGTGCTCCGGTGGTCGGCGTAGGTGCCATTGTCGTCCTGGTGCTGATGCTGGTGAATTCACGTTTTCGGGTTTTTCCGGCGGCGCAGGGGCCGCTTGGCGCTCTGCTGGCGGCCCTTTCGGTTTCCTGGCTTGTCGCGGCCGGGCTCTATGGAGAGGCGATCTTCGAAACTTTCAGTAACAAGGTTTCGGCGTTCCTCGAACTCTCCGACTACGGTGCCAGATTCCTCTTCGGCAATCTGGCCGATCGCCAGTACTTTTTCCCTGGAGGAGCGGCGAGCTGGCCTGGATTTGGTTTTCAGTTTGCCTTCAAGGTGCTGCCGACCATCATTTTTTTCGGTGGCTTCATGTCAGTGCTCTACTACCTCGGCTTCATGCAACGGGTGATTGAAGCGCTCGCCCGTTTCATGCGCTGGACGATCGGCACCAGTGGCGCCGAAACTCTCTCCTGTACGGCCAACATCTTCGTTGGTCAGACCGAGGCACCGCTCCTGATCAGGCCGTTTCTCAATGACATGACCCGATCCGAGTTGCTGACGATCATGGTCGGCGGATTTGCGACCATTGCAGGGGGTGTTCTCGCCGCCTATATCGCGATGGGGATCCCTGCCGGTCATCTCATCGCCGCCAGTGTCATGTCGGCGCCGGCTGCGCTCGTTGTGGGCAAGATCATCTACCCCGAACTCGAGCACTCGGCAACGGCGGGGGACGTCGAAATGCCGGATATCGACTCCGGCGGAAATGTGATCGAGGCCGCCGCCAACGGCATCACCGATGGCCTCAAGCTGGCCGTCAATGTTGGTGCCATGCTGATCGGATTCATCGCGCTGATTGCGGTCCTCGACGTAAGCCTCAACTGGATCGACTCGCTGATCGATGGGAGCCTGCTGAACGGCGTGTGGGTCACCTATGGTTCCGGCGGCATGTCGCCAGTTGTCGGTGAGTACACGGGAGTGATCCCGGGCTCGTTACAGACGCTCTTCGGGACATTGCTCAGACCTCTGGCGTGGCTGATGGGAGTTCCGTGGGTCGACGCTGCCCTGGTCGGCAACCTCCTTGGAATCAAAATCTCTCTCAACGAGCTGGTGGCCTATGGCCAGCTGGGGGCATATATCCAGGAAGGCGCCATCTCACCGCGAGCTGCGGTCATCTCGACCTACGCACTCTGTGGTTTCGCCAACTTCTCGTCAATCGGCATCCAGTTGGGTGGGATCGCCGCGGTTGCTCCGCGGCGGCGCGGAGCCCTGGCCAGCCTTGGTCTCAGGGCGATGCTCGGCGGCGCCATCGCGTCGTGGCTGACGGCCACCGTTGCCGGACTTTTGCTGTAATCTGTGTTCTACCAAGGGGGCCTCATGCGTTCACTGGGAGTTCTAATAGTTGTGCTGATTTTGCTCGTCGTAAGTGGCTGTGGTGTCGTCGACCCAGCCAGGCCGACCGCGCAGCCGGACACGGAGGTCTTTGGCAATCTTCTCGACGTCGAGAGGGCTCCCGACGATTCGGATACCTGGATTTTGAGAGTCCAGGTCGGGGCGCCACGATCGGTCAGGGCAGCCGACGAGGGTTCCGGGAAACCGACTCCTCTGGTTGAAAAGACCCTCGAGGCAACGGTGACAGTTGGCACCGATTCCGTGGTGCTCGTAGATGACCGGCCGGGACTCCTGGATGACATCGCCTCCGGCACCGAAATCGTGGTTCTTCCAGTCCTGGGGACTTCGGAAATGTACGGTTCCAACGATCTCCGGCTCGAGGCCAGTATGGTAATGGATTTCGCAACCTACCGCCGGTGGCGGCTGCCGAAGCTCGATCCTGAAACTGACATCGAGGTCACGGATCCGACGATGATCAACTCGGCCGGGTTGGAACTCGCCCCGGTGCCAGTCGCCGGCGGAACGGTACTGTATTTCTCATCCCGTCTTCGTCCGCCTGCGACAGAGGAAGATTCGTGGCACGGCTCCCTCCGCGAAGGTTTCGCCGCGCCTGAGCCAGGTGTTGCCGTTGTTGAGCGGAGCTTCCGTTCGCAGCTTTCGGCAGAGGGTTGGACGGCCCCTGAGCTGGTGCGTTTCCCAGACCTCGACGAGGCAGGTCAGGTGCGAGTCACCTGGGTCAAGGCCGACGAGACTGTTTGTTTGGTGACGGTCTCAACGCCAGGAGAAGCGCCGTGGATCGGGCGGGCGACGCGGAGCGCAGTGAATCGGCGGTGGTCTGCACCGCAGAGAATTGAAGTTCTTGGAGAGGACGCGCGCGACGGAGTCTATCTCACCGGCAGTAAAAGCATGATCGTCTTCGCTACTCTTCGCGCCGGTGCGACCCAGGGTGACCTCTTTCTCTATGATCCCAAGGTCGAAGACAGCCCGAGCGCTCTTCAGGCGCCGATTTTCTCAGCTGGCAACGAATGGAATCCCCGCACGGGCCCTGAAGGTGAGCTGCTCTTCAATCGAGCCGACCGCCAGCTCATCCTGAAGGACGGTCAAGTGCGTGCTCTGCGACTTCCTGGACCGCATCGCATCCCGATGACTCAGGCGGCAACCACCGATGATGGGCGTTGGCTATTCTTCTGTATGCCGAAATACCGGATGCCTGAAATGGACGAAGACATTTTCGTCGCGAGCCTGACGGAGGATTTCAAGCTCGGCCGGCCGGTGCCGGTCGACGAATGGCGTCCCTGACCTGCAGCCTTCAACGAGAGAAATAGCGGCGGTTGGCTGCGATCAGGCGGTAGAGAGGTGGCCCCATGAGACTGAAGGGTGGCAGTGAGGCAAGTCGGGCCAGCCATTTCCAGCCGGGAATCTCAGCCATGATGCGACGCCAGGCTGCAAATCCGTCGAGCAGAGCCCCATCGCGATCCCGGACCCACATCGAAGCCTGGTGTTCGTCCTTGGTCATGGGCAGTTCGTTCCCGCTCGCGGCCCGGAAATCGATGAAGCGAACCCGCCCATTGCGATCACGAATCTCGCACCACGCCTTGGACCTCTGGCATAGGCTGCAGTCGCCGTCCATCCAGACGTCGAGTCGTTGCACATTGTCAACGGGTGTCTCCAAATTCTCTCTCCACCTGAATCAACTCGATAATTGTGCTTGACATTCCTTAAGAAGTTTCTAAAATAGCGATATGTTGATGTTTAGAATTACTCCTGGCCCAAGGCGTCGTGAGCCGCAGAGGTTTTGTCAGTGAAACGATCCCAATCCGATTGTGTTTCCCCGGACCGATCATCGGACGAGCTCACTGCTCTTCGGCGAAACCTGGCGGCGAGGGCCAAACCGCTCCGGCGAATGGCTGACCATTATTCACTGCTTGCCGGCGAGACCCGCCTCAAGATCATTACCCTGCTCACCGGCAGTGGCGAACTGTGCGTCTGCGATCTGGCGAGCGTGCTCGAAATGACCCCGGCGGCGGTGTCGCAGCATTTGAGCCGTTTGCGTTCCGGCCGCCTCGTGCAGTCGCGCCGAGACGGGATGACGATTTATTATCGAATGACTGAAGGTTCCGATGGTTTGCCGACGGTGCGTTTGCCAGATTTCGAGCCGGCGGCGGAGGGGTGAACGATGCGACACGCCACGTCAATGGCAACAGTTCTTCTCGCGGCCGGATTGCTTGTTGTTCTCGCTGCCTGCAGTCAAAAGGATGATCAATCGCGGGTTTTCTTCACCGTTGAAGGCATGCACTGCGATGCGTGCTCTACCAGCATCGTCACCACCCTGGAGAGGCTGGAAGGGGTGAGTGAGGTTTCGGCCGACCACGAAAAGGGTACGGCCGAGGCGACCTATCGGCCGCGTACCGTCGAAGCAGACACTCTCAAAGCCGAGATCGAGAAGCTCGGCTATACGGTGATGGGGATGGAGACCACTCCTGTAGAGAGCTGAATTTCGGATTTCGGATTTCGGATTTTTTGGCTGGCACTCTCTGTGTCGGAGTAGACTTCCACCATGGTTCGCCAGGCGTTTCGCGATCCAACGGTCTTCTGGGCATACATCGGCACCAAGATGGGAGTGTTCGCAATTGCTGCGATCGCCACCTGGCCGTTGGCTCGTCTGGTTGGACCAAGGGCGTGGATCGGTCTCGGGGTCTTTGGCGGACTTTTGGCGATCCTGACATTGGCAGTGCTGTTTGGTCCTTCATCGAAGGTATCTAGCGACAATGGCAGTGATAGGACCGAATTGGTGGGGGATCACGAGGAACCCGTCGACCCGGAGATCCCGATCGAGATCCCGGTCGAGGACAGCATCGATCTGCACCCGTTTCAACCCCGTGACGTGCCTGATGTCGTCGACGCCTACCTCGAAGTGGCTGTGGAAAATGGCTTTACCGAGGTCCGACTCATCCACGGCCGCGGGATTGGCGTGCAACGGGATCGGGTCCAGAAACTTCTCGCCCGCCATCCGCTGATTTCGGGATTTCACGACGCACCGGCCGATCGCGGCGGCTGGGGCGCCACCATTGCCTACCTCAAACCACGCCCTTGAGTCTTCGCCCTTATTGGGTTGGCGGAAAAGCCGAAATCCGAAATCCGAAATTTGAAATATGAAGGATCACGGGTTCAACCGGTTGATGAGCCGTGGGTATGGGCTCGCCTCCCTCAGGTGGGAGATCCCACAGATCCAGGCAACACAGCGCTCGATGCCCATTCCATAGCCCGAATGCGGGAATGACCCGTAGCGCCGGATGTCGAGGTACCACTCGAAGGATTCCCTGGGCAAGTCGTGGGCGGCAATCTGGCGTTCGAGATGCTCTAGCGAATCCGAGCGTTCGGAACCGCCGATGATCTCGCCATATCCTTCCGGGGCCAGCACGTCCACCGCCAGAGCACGACTCGGGTCCTCGGGGTCCGGCTGCATGTAAAAAGCCTTGATGTCTGCAGGATATCGGGTGATCAGGAGTGGCCGATCGTAGAGCTCGGTGAGCATGGTTTCGTCACCGCCACCGAGGTCTTCGCCGAACTGAACATCAGAGCCGAGCTCTTGCAGTTTGGTAATCGCCTCCCCGTAGTCAAGACGGGGATAGGGTCGCTGCGTAGTGGGTTCGAGCTTGGAGACGTCGCGTTCGAGACGATCGAGATCGTCGGCGCATCTGTCCAGCACCCGCGTCACGATGCTGGATAGAAACTCCTCGCACAATTCGAGCAGTCCGTCGAACCGCAGCCAGGCCACCTCCGGCTCGACCATCCAGAACTCGGTGAGGTGTCGGCGGGTCTTTGATTTCTCGGCGCGGAAAGTTGGCCCGAAGCAATAGACCTTTCCGAGGGCCGCGGCGGCTGGTTCGAGGTAGAGCTGTCCGGACTGCGAAAGAAAGGCAGTGTCACCGAAGTACTTGGTCTCGAAGAGGGTCGAGGTGCCTTCACAGGCCGCCGGAGTGAGGATCGGCGAATCGATCAGCGTGTAGTCGCGGCTCTGGAAGAAATCTCGAATTGCAAACTCGAGTTCGGAACGGACCCGCATGATGGCATGCTGTCTTTTGGATCGCAGCCACAGGTGGCGGTGGTTGAGCAGAAAGTCGGGACCGTGGTCCTTCTTTCCGATCGGGAACTCTGGCGCGATATGGACGACTTCGAGACCGGAGACCTTGAGCTCGAAGCCTCCCGGCGCGCGGTCGTCAGCAGCCACCAGGCCCGTGACCTCCACCGACGATTCCTGGGTCAGTTCGACCGCAGTTTCCCAAACGCTTTCGTCCACCTCAGGACGAAAGACAACACTCTGCAGATAGCCGAAGCCATCGCGGAGGATGATGAAGCGCAGCTTGCCCTTCTTACGCCAGTTGTAAACCCATCCACGGATGGTCACTTCCTGGTCGACGTATTCGGCGAGATCGGCAATGGTAATGACGGGGCGCGACATGGTTCTCCTCCGGACGCGGATTGTACACGAAGGGCGCCGGTGTTTGGCGAGGCGGCTTGACCGCGTCCGCTATCTTCAGAGGTCGCACGGCTATTCGGGTCGACGGCTATACGGCACTCGCTCTTGTAAACGTCGAAGCCAGACTTCGTCGTTTTGCCGTAAAGCCGTAAAGCCGTAAAGCCGATCGTTGAGGCCCTTTGCCATTTCAAGATCGCCATCCACGCCTGCGGGTAGACCTCGCGGCGCTACTGCGTCACAATGTCGGCTTCGTGATCGAGGGGGGAGCATGAAGGTTCGGCCGGACAAACGGGAGTTCGTCAAGCTCGGCCAAAACTATGACGTTGTGCCGGTGGTGCAGGAGCTCACTTCGGATACGGTGACCCCGTTCACGGTCTACTCCCGCCTTGCGGCCAATGGCCGCAATCCCTTCCTGCTCGAAAGCGTCGAGGGCGGCGAACGGGCAGCTCGATACTCTTTCATCGGTGCCGATCCTTTCCGCATCGTCGAGGTGCGTGGCGGGGCGGTATTCGTGGACGGGGCGTTACGAAACGGTTCTCCGATCGAGGAATTGAGGGGGGCAACAGATTTCGGTTCGGTTGCGCCCGTAGAAGGCCTGCCTCCCTTTGCCGGCGGGGCGATGGGCTACCTCGGCTATGACGCGGTGCGGTTGGTCGAGACCATCCCTTCAAGCGGTCGCGATGAGGGTGGGCTTCCGGAGGCCTGGTTCGGGCTCTACGACGGCGTCGTCGCCCTCGACCGCGCCCGTCAGCGCTTGCTTCTGGTGGTGGCTGCTCGGGTCGGCGAAGATCCTGAAGAGGCGTGGACACAGGCCCATCAGCGTCTGGCGGCGATGCATCGGGCACTCCTCGGTGGCGGCGCCAGCCCGCGCCCGCATGTTATTCCGGATCCCGCGAAGGGGTGGGACGGTTGGGTCGCGACTCCGTCCGGGGACGAGTACATGGCTGCGGTGTCGAAGGCTCGCGACTATATTCTCGCCGGCGATATCTTTCAGGTCGTGCTGTCCCGCCGCTGGCGCAAGATGCCACGTTGCACCGCAGCCGAAATCTATCGCATGCTCCGGCTGACCAACCCGTCGCCCTACATGTTTCTTTTCGACACCGGCCAGGCGCGGATCCTCGGTTCGAGCCCCGAGATGCTGGTTCGGGTCAGCGGAGACACGGTCGCGACCTGCCCGATCGCGGGCACCCGCCGGCGTGGTCTGAGCCGCGAGGAAGACCTGCGGCTCGAGGAGGAACTGAAGGCCGATCCCAAGGAACGTGCGGAACACGTCATGTTGGTGGACCTCGGACGAAACGATATCGGCCGGGTCTCCGACCCCGGCTCGGTGCGGGTGTCACGCGAGATGGAAGTTGAACGCTACAGCCACGTCATGCATCTCGTGAGCGAGGTCGAAGGTCGTCTTCGCGACGGACTCGATGCCTGGGACGCCCTCTTCGCCTGTTTTCCGGCCGGGACTCTCAGCGGGGCACCCAAGGTGCGCGCGATGGAGATCATCGACGAGTTCGAAGAGGTCAAGAGGGGGGTCTACGGAGGCGCGGTCGGCTATCGCAACCTCAACGGGGACCTCGATTCGTGCATTGCGATCCGCACCCTGGTCGAACGCGGCGGCAGTGTCCAGATTCAGGCCGGCGCCGGGATCGTCTATGACTCGGTGCCCGAGACCGAGCTCGCCGAGTGCGCTGCCAAGGCAGGTGCGCTTGTAGAAGCGGTGGCCATGGCGGAAGATGCAGCGAGAGGCACGAACGATGACTGAAATTCGGAACTCGGAATCCGGGGTTCGGAATGCCGCCCTTCCTGTCATAGCGATAATCCCCGGGGTAGGTTGGGCGGAAAATCCGAAATCCGAAATCCGAAATCCGAAATCAAATTGCGGGAGCGGATCGTGATCTTGATGATCGACAACTACGACTCCTTCACCTACAACCTGGTACAGGAGCTGTCTGAGGTTGGCGACGTCGAGATCGACGTGGTCCGCAATGACGCCGCGAGCGTCGATGAGCTGATGGCCAGAGGGCCGCGTGCGGTAGTGATCTCGCCCGGCCCTGGGATCCCCGAGGACTCCGGTGTCACCATGGATATGGTTCGTGCGGCAGCCAATCTCCCGTTGCTCGGGATCTGCCTCGGCCATCAGGCGATCGCTGCGGTCCACGGTGGCCGGGTGGTGAGGGCCTCTGAACCAGTCCACGGTAAGACTTCCAAAGTGCGCCACAATGGAGAAGGGCTCTTTGAAGGATTGCCCGATGGCTTCGAGGCGACCCGCTACCACTCCCTGATCGTGGATCGAGAGAGCCTTCCGGCAGATCTCGAGATAACCGCCTGGACAGAGGACGGGGTCATCATGGGCTTGAGGAACCAGAACCGACCTCACTTCGGCGTCCAGTTCCATCCCGAGTCCTACCTCTGCCACGAAGGCAAACAGATACTCGCCCGGTTCCTCGAGTTGGCAGGGTTGCCGCTCAGAGGTGGTTGGGTGGAAATCCGAAATCCGAAATCCGAAATCCGAAATTCGGAAACCCTATGACCACCGTCGACCACAAAACCATCCTCAACGGACTCCTCGCTGGCAAAGACCTCGATCCGAAGGTGATGGAGAACTTCATTGGTGCCGTTATGGATGGAGGCGTCGATGATGTTGTGGTATCTGCCGTGTTGGCCGCGCTGCGGGCCAAGGGCGAGACCGGCGCCGAGATCGCGGCGGCCGCCCGCGCTATGCGGGCTCGGGCGGTGGCCGTCACGGTCAAAGAGCCGGAGAAATCAGTCGATACCTGCGGTACTGGCGGCGACGGCGCTGAGACCATCAATATCTCTACTACGGCGGCGGTACTGGTTGCGGCGGCAGGTGTGCCGGTGGCCAAACACGGCAACCGGTCAGTTTCCTCACGTTGTGGATCTGCTGACGTACTCGAAGCTGCCGGTGTGATGCTCGACGTAACCCCGGAAATGATGGCGACGTTGCACGACGAGGTCGGCATCGCCTTTCTCTTCGCGCCACGTCTCCATCCGGCGATGAAGGCGGTCATGCCGGTGCGGCGGGCGCTCGGTGTGCGGACGGTTTTCAATCTTCTCGGCCCCTTGACCAACCCGGCCGGGGTAGAGCGGCAGGTTATCGGCGTCTGGGGCTCCGAAGTACAGTCGCTGATGGCAGCGGCCCTTGCTGACCTCGGTGCGCGAAGTGCGCTGGTGGTGCACTCCGACGACGGGCTGGATGAGATCTCGGTCTGCGCCCCGACCTCGGTGATCGAGATTCGGGACGGCGAGGTGGCCGGTGCCTGGAAGGTCGACCCGACAGCCTTTGGAATCGACGTCAAAGATTCGACATCCCTCAAGGGTGGCGATGCCGGTGAAAACCTGCGCCGGATGCGGGCCATTCTCGGCGGTGAAGAGGAGACTCCCGCTGCGGACGCCGTGGCGCTTAACGCGGGCGCCGCCCTCTATGTGGCCGGCTTTGCAGCTGATCTCGAGGAGGGCTTTCGTCACGCTACCGAGGTTCGCCGATCGGGATCCGCACTCGGACTGTTCGAGGAGTGGGCCAATCGTTCACAGGAGCTTGCTGCCGGTGCCTGAAACCGCGCTCGACCGCATTGTCGCCGATGTGCGCCGGCGCCTCGAAACCTACACCGAGCCGCCCGGGCTCGAAGAGGCCGCTCACGAGGCGGTCGAGGCGCGTCGCAGCGAAGGTCTTCGATCTCTCGGCAGGGCGCTCTCGAACCCGGGCCCGGCGCTGATCGCCGAATGTAAGAAGGCATCACCATCGGCAGGACTGATTCGTGAGGACTTCGATGCGGTGGCTCTTGCCGGCGCATACTCCGCGGGGGGTGCGGCGGCGATTTCGGTAGTCACAGAGCCCGACTCTTTCCGGGGCGACACCCGGTGGTTGATCGATGTTCGGGGAAAAGTGAGTTTACCGGTGTTACGCAAGGATTTCATCGTCACCCGCCGACAGCTCTTGGAAACGGCCGTCCTCGGTGTCGATGCGGTGCTGTTGATTGCGCGCATTCTCGATGAGGAGACCCTCGTGAGCTTACTGAAAACAGCCGCCGAGCTCGAACTCGAGGTCCTCCTCGAGATCTTTGCCGACGAGGACCCGCGGACCGCTGTGGCATCCGGAGCGCCGATTGTCGGTGTCAACGCTCGAGACCTCGCGACCTTCGAGGTACGACTCGATCGGGTGGAATCGATCGCGGCCGAGCTGCCGACCGACAGGGTCCGGGTTGCGGAGAGCGGGATTCGCGGTCCCGGGGATCTCGATCGCTTACACCGGGCCGGGTACGACGGTTTTCTGGTCGGGGAACACCTCGTGCGGTCGGAGGACCCGGAAACGGCAGTGCGAGACCTGCTTGGGAGACCAGCGCATTGACCGGAGGTGCCTGGCATCCCGATTCGGGGCACAGCGCTACAGCGGCTGGTTTGCGCCTCAGCGAATCGGCGTGCCTGGCATCCTCCCGGGAAGCGCCATGACAGAAGACCGCGTTAAAAAACGTGCCGTCTTTGAAGATTTTGGGAGCGTCAAAGCACCAAGCGAGGAGAGCGATAGGGCCCAAACATCGTCAGAGGGGGCACTCCTCGAAAGCGCGCCGGGAGAAGCGGGCCTCGACGCCGCGAGCAGCTTGCCGGTGCACGGAGACTTACACGCGTGAAAATCAAAATCTGTGGCATCACGAATCCTGGCGACGCCGAAGCGGCGGTCGCCGCCGATGCTGACCTGCTCGGTTTTGTCTTCAGATCAGGAACGCCCCGCGCCCTCGATCCCGCCACTTCGGGTTGGATTCGCGACGTCAGCGGGGCGGAGAGAGTTGGTGTCTTTCTCGACGCGCCGTTGGATGAGGTCATGCGGGTCCGCGATCTTCTGGCCCTTGACTGGGTCCAGCTCCACGGGGGTGAACCGGATTCCTACCTCGAGGCCCTCGGCGAACGGGTGATCCGTCGGGTCCGGGTCGGTTCCGAGATCGACTGGAATCGGGTGATCAACCTCGCCGAGCGATGTCTGCCGCTATTCGATCCGGGTGCCGGAGACGGAGTGGCGTGGGCGTGGGAAGTTCTGAGGGAAAGCCCGCCGGGGATCCGCTTTGGTCTCGCCGGCGGGCTCACGCCGGAGAATGTCACCGACGCCGTTCGAATTGTGCGGCCATACTTGGTCGACGTGTCGTCCGGAGTCGAGGCCGCCCCCGCCATCAAGGACCACGCAAAGATCCGCGACTTCATCTCCGCCGCTCGTGGGGCCACCGGTTGATGGTTGCATCCGAATAACCACAGAGGCACAGAGAACACAGAGAACGCATAGGACCGTCTGTTTGTCCGAACTGCCCACAGATCACACAGATCACCCAGATCCGGTCACCCACCGACGTCGCAAACACAAAGACATCAAGACACGAAGGCTTCACGAAGCCAACCCTCTCGTCCAATAACGCAAAGACGCCAACGCTGAACCTGGAACGATGATCCGATCCAACCTGGGAACTCCATCTGCGTTAATCCGCGTGATCTGCGGTTTCTCCTGTGTGGGTGGGCGGGCTTTGTGAATCCTTGGTGTCTTTGTGTCTTGGTGGTTGAGATGGACTCAGAAATAGCCTCTGTGCGAACTCTGTGCCTCTCTGTGTCTCTGTGGTTCTCCGGCTTTGCGCCTTTGCGATGGATTTTGGTCGGGTCCGAAACACTCGACCGGCGGATTCGTACGGCTTTGAAGGAGGAGTCCATGAAGGTAATGCGCCTGCTCGCGTGTTTGCTGTGTTTTGCCGTCGTCGCCTGTTCGCCGAATTGCAGTGATGATCCGGAGTTCGAGTCCGCATCGAGATTCCCAGAGCTTCGCGGTCCTTACCTCGGACAGGAGCCGCCTGGGTTGGAACCCGAAATCTTCGCTCCGGGGATCATTTCGACCGGACTTGCCACTCGCGATGTCGCGATGACCCCCGACGGCAACGAGTTCTATTTTGCGGTCACCCTTGGCGGCCGCTCCATGATCATGGTGACCCGTCTGCAAGACGGAATCTGGACCGAACCGGAGGTAGCTCCCTTCTCCGGGCGTTATCTGGATATCGAGCCCGCCATTTCGCCAGATGGACACCGACTCTTCTTCCTCTCGACGCGACCGCAGGCCGGACAGGAGGAAAAGCCGGGTTGGGTCTATCAGGACATCTGGGTCATGGACCGCGAGGGCGATGCCTGGGGTGAGCCGTACAACCTCGGACCACCGGTCAATTCCGACGCTCCCGAGTACTTCCCGTCGGTCACGACCGACGGCACGATCTACTTCACCCGCGAGGGCGAAGACCGGGTTTCCTCCACATGGCGCTCGCGCCTGGTCGACGGCGCCTACACAGAGCCAGAAAAACTCGGTCCTGAGGTCAACTGCGGCAGCAACCGGTTCAACGTCTTCGTAGCGCCGGACGAGAGCTTTGCGATCGTGCCGAACGTCGGACGAGAGGACGCCACCGGCGGGGTCGACTACTACGTGGTCTTCCGCTTCGCCGACGACACCTGGTCCGAGCCGATCAACATGGGTCCGGTGATCAACCAGCCTGAAGGCCGGGAGTGGTCGGCGACGCTGTCGCCGGACGGCAAGTACCTTTTCTTCATGTCGTCGCGGGCGTACGGCAAGACGGAAATTCCACTCACCTCGATGTCGATCACCGATCTCCTCGCACTTTCGACCGATCCGGGCTGGGGGAGTTCCGATATTTGGTGGGTGAGTGCGGAGGTGATCGAGCAGTTGCGACCCTGACCGGTACTTCGGTCCACCACACAGAATGAGTCCGTTTTTGGATACTCGATACTCGATCACTCTTGTCCAAGACAGCGTTTCGGGAAGCCGACTCAGATTTGACTGGCGGAGGCATTGCAGCGGCAGGTGCAGTGGCAGCCATCAGCGACAGCAATCAGCGTCAGCGATCAGAGGCCGCGGCAGTGTCGGCAGCGGGCGGATCGGGCGTGCGCGAGGAGCTTCAAGTGGCTGTCGACTCTTTGGCCGAAGCGTAGGCGATTCTCCAGTGGTTCGACCGGTCCCTTCCGACCCGGCCGTGCCCTTCTGCGAGGTTAGCTGGAACCGAGCTTGCCGACCGGATCACCTGATCGGCAATCGGCTTCAGAGGAGCGGGAACCCTCATCACCAGCTTGATCGCGATTCCTGCTGCTTCGAGGGCTATCGTATGGGCAATGAGGTTTGGCTTCGTGGCGGCGTTGGACATGGTCACCTCCGGGTCGTTCATGCCCTCCCCAAAAGCTGGCGAGTCGGCCGGTGTCAAGGGTTGCAAAGCAATCGGCCCCGGGCCGGCCTGCCCTTGACACCGGCCGACTCGCCAGCTATCTCGCCCGTTGAACGACCCGGAGGTGATCATGCCGGCGTCACGGGAAATCTGACGCCAGATCCGGGGTTGACACCCCGAGCTATCCATCTGTCGCCGCTCCGCGGCTCGGCGTTGTGCTGCCCCCGACGCGGTCGCTGATGGCTGGCGCTGTTTCCTGACGCTGCTTTCTGTCGCTGCCGCTGAATACTACCGCTGTTACCTGTCGCGGTCGCCCGCGCCTTGGACAGCATCAATTGGTTGAAGGGAACCTCGCCTTGGAAAGGTCGAAAACCGACCCGTAACCCTTGTGTTTTCAGATGGGCAACGTCACCTGTGGATTTGTTTTGGACAGCAGTGATACTCGATACTCGTCACTCGATACTCGATACCACCCGCCCACCCAATGACGGGGGTGTGGGTTGGGAGGAAAGAGGATCGAGAATCGAGCATCGAGTATCCGCTGACAACTCCCATCGCGGTCCCACACACGAATACGATCCGGTAGAATCGTTGCCTTGATGAAAAAGCTCCCTGACGACCGTGGCTACTTCGGCGCCTTTGGCGGCCGGTTTGTTCCAGAAACCTTGATGGCGCCGCTGGCCGAGCTTGAGGAGGCCTACCACAAGGCCGGTCGCGACCGAGGGTTCCAGGCCCGACTCGACGAGCTTTTGGAGCACTACGTTGGGCGGCCCACGCCAATTTATTGTGCGCGGCGATTGTCGGCCCGACTCGGCGGTGCCCGCATCTGGCTCAAGCGAGAGGATCTCTGCCACACCGGTGCGCACAAGATCAACAACGCCCTCGGACAGGCGCTGCTCGCCTGTGAGATGGGCAAGGGCCGGGTGATTGCCGAAACCGGTGCCGGACAGCACGGAGTGGCAGTGGCGACAGCGGCGGCCCTTCTCGGTCTCGAGTGCCGGATCTACATGGGTTCGGAAGACATCAGGCGGCAGGAGCTCAACGTCGTCCGGATGCGGCTGATGGGAGCCGAAGTCACGGCCGTGGACGCCGGATCGCAGACCCTCAAGGATGCGATCAACGAAGCCCTGCGCGATTGGGTCACCAACGTAGGTTCGACACACTACATTCTCGGGTCGGTCCTCGGCCCCCACCCCTACCCGATGATGGTCCGCGATTTTCAGACTGTGATCGGTCGCGAGGCGGTGGTACAGATCAAAAAGGCCGCACGCGGGATGCCCGATCTGGTGGTCGCGTGCGTCGGTGGTGGATCCAACGCCGCCGGGATCTTTTCCGCATTTGTCTCCTATCCCGCGGTTGGGTTGGTCGGGGTCGAGGCCGGCGGGCGCGGCATCACACCGGGTGATCACGCCGCTCGGTTCTCAGGAGCCGGCGCTCCCGGGGTCCTCCACGGCACGCGCACCTTTGTCCTCCAGGACGACGATGGCCAGATTCTGGGCACCCACTCGGTATCGGCGGGTCTCGACTACCCTGCGGTCGGTCCTGAACACGCGCTGTGGCGGGAGAACGCAAGGGTTTCATATACCCAGGTCGGAGATGACCAGGCAATTGCGGCTTTTCATCTACTGGCCGAATGCGAGGGCATCGTGCCGGCCCTGGAGTCGGCGCATGCAGTTGCTTATGCCGTCCGGGTGGCGCCTTCGATGCCCCTCAACGGTAATATCCTGGTCAATCTCTCGGGTCGCGGCGACAAAGATCTTGCCGAAGTGAGCAGGGCGGAGGGGGACTCGCCGTGAAGAGATTGGAAGGAGCCTTTCGCGCGGCGAAGAAGAGTCGCCGGGCCGCATTCATTCCCTACATCACGGCCGGAGATCCAAACCTCGAAGCCACGGTCGAACTGGTACAGGCCCTGGCACGGGCCGGCGCCGACGTCATCGAACTCGGAGTTCCGTTTTCAGACCCGATCGCGGACGGACCGACGAATCAGAGGGCGGCGGAACGCGCCCTGGCTGCCGGTACAACGCTCACAGGAGTCCTCGCAGCGGTGAAGGCAATCAGGCGGGACCTGGAAATACCGATCGTCCTCTTCACTTACGCCAACCCGGTCGTGCGCTACGGAATCGAGACTTTTGCTGAAGATGCGGCGGCGGCGGGAATCGACGGCGTGCTCTTCACCGATGTTCCGGCGGAGGAGATGGCGCCCTTCGAGGAGAAGCTCGGCGCAAACGGCCTCGACCTCATCATGCTCGTAACCCCGACCTCGGATCGGCGGCGCATGAAGGCGGCGGCGCGTCTCGGGGGTGGATTTCTCTACCTGGTGTCACGAACAGGCGTCACCGGTGCCCGCCAGGACCTCGACGCCGAGCTTGCCGGCAACGTCCGCGCCGCCCACAAGGCCTCGAAGTTGCCGGTCGCCGTGGGCTTCGGCATCTCCTCCCCGGAACAGGTGGCACGGGTTGCAGCGCTGGCAGATGGTGTGGTCGTCGGGTCGGCAATCGTCAGCCGTATCGGCGCGCTCGGGAACTGTGAGGAACTGGTCGGCGAAGTCGAATCCTTTGCCGCCAAGCTGAGCGATGCTTGCAAGAAGTAATGTTGAATTTTGAATTATGGATTTTGAATTACTCCCACCCGCCCAGATCTCGCGGGTGGAGGGTCGGGAATTCAGAATTCAGAATTCAGAATTCATAATTTGTCGTCATGGGTAGGCCCAAGCGTCGTCGGCTCGGCCAGAACTATCTGGTTGATGAAACGATCGCAGAGAGAATTGCGGCAGTACTGACGGCGGATCCGGCGAGGGTTCTCGAGATCGGACCGGGTCGTGGTGCGCTGACCCAGTATCTCCTCGATCGATTCGAGAGAGTGCTCGCACTTGAACTCGACGAGCAACTGTTGGCTCCCCTTGTTCAGCGATTCGGCGGTCTTGGGCTCGAAGTGCAGCATTCTGACGCCCTCAGCGACGATCTCGATTCTCTGTTGGACGCCGAAGCACCGTGGCAAGTGGCCTCCAACCTCCCTTATTCGGTGGGGAGCGCGATCCTGCGACGGTTGTTGCGCCGAAACGACCTCTTCACCCGATTGGTTGTCATGCTGCAACGGGAGGTGGCGCTCCGGGTGGTGGCCGAACCGGGCGGCAAGGGTCACGGTTTGATCGCCCTCGAACGTGCCGCCTGGGCCAATGCAAGGCTTCTCTTCGATGTTGGTCCCCGGGCCTTCCGCCCTCGCCCGAAGGTTGTATCGTCGGTCGTGGTGCTGGACCTCAAACCGTGCGATTACGACCCGAAGAAATTGGATCAGGCCCTGAGGTTGGCGTCGCAAGCGCTCACCCTGCCACGCAAGATGCTCAGCAATGCGCTGCCACGCGAGATCGAAAACTCTATGATCGAGGCGGCCGGCCTCGAGCCGACACAGCGGCCCGGAACGGTCCCGCTTGATGGCTGGTTGAGGTTGGCAGATCGTTCATAAGTCGGCCGTTGGCAATGACTTGCCTGGAAGTGGTACCATTCAGTAAGCATGGGTGCATACCGTGGACATAATGACCCGACCCGACCCACCGGGGTCTGGGGATGACGCTGTGGCAAGCTGCCCTTTTAGGGGTTCTTCAGGGACTGACAGAGTTCCTGCCGGTCTCCTCGTCGGGACATCTCGCGCTGGCCCAGATGTTGATTCCGGGTTTCGAACAACCGGGCGTCGTTTTCGATGCCACGCTCCACGTTGGTACCGCGGGCGCCGTAGTGTGGTTCGAGCGGCGGAGAATCCTGAGCTGGTTCGGCTCCAGCCCGGGACGCCGCCTTCTTGCGTTGCTGGTACTCGGTACCATCGCCACCGTCATTGTCGCCTTTCCTCTGCGGCGCGTCGCAGTGGCGGCGTTTACGGAGCCCCTGTGGGTGGGCTTTGGACTGGTCCTCACCGGCGTGATTGTCGCCACCACCAGATTTTTCCCGGGAGGGTCCGGCGACGAATCCACTACGACCTGGCGACAGGCTCTAGCTATCGGTCTGGCGCAGGGCCTTGCGGTCTTCCCGGGGCTTTCGCGATCCGGGGTTACGATAGCAGCCAGCCTGGGTGCAGGGCTCGACCGTGCCTGGGCCGCGCGATTCTCGTTCCTCCTCAGTGTGCCGATCATTGCGACGGTGGCCCTCGGACAGGTCTTCGAAAGCAGAGCCGAGCTGATGATTGCCGGTAGCGGGTTCCTGGTCGCGTGTGCGGTCGGCGCCCTGGCGGCTGGGATCATTGGCTACTTTGCGCTCCAATTCGTCATAAAAACTGTGTCGAGCCGTATCTTTCACCGTTTTGCGTGGTACTGCATCCCACTCGGACTGGTGGTGCTTATCCTGACGTGGGTGGGCCGATGATGAGAGAGCGGGTGGTCCGGGAGGCGATTGCGGTGGCCCTCCTGCTCGGGGCTCTATTGGTTGCGGTGGCTTTGTTATCGCACTCGCCTGTCGATCCGAGCCCGTTCCACGCCTCGACCTTACGCGAGTCTCCCCAGAACCTCGCCGGCTGGCTTGGCGCTACACTTTCAGCTGCTCTCTTCAGTTTCATCGGTGTGACCGCATTCGTTCTGCCGGTGGCAGCCGCGGTGCTCGGGTGGCGTCTGCTGCGACGTTCACCGATGGCGAATCCGCGATTGGCGGCGGTGGGTTGGGGAATGCTCCTGATTGCCCTGCCGGGCTTTGCAAGCCTGCTCACACGCGATGTACCGTTCCGCGATGGGAGGATTTCCTCAGGCGGCTACCTGGGTCTCTCCGAGACCGAGCTCCTGCGTGGCTTTGCTGGACCGGTCGGAGGCATCGTAGTGCTGGTCTTTCTGCTGGTCGTCGGAATTCTGCTGTTGTCGGGAGCGTCGGCAGGAGCGTTCGCCGATCGGCTGACCGAACGGATCCGCGATCGTTGGTTCGCCCGGCGGCGCGAGGTGCACGAACGACGGCGGGAAAAGGAAGAAGACAGGGCCCGGCAGCGGGTCATCGATCGTCAGGTTCGCCGCCTCGAAAAAAGCGGCGAGTATCGAGGCTCGCTGACAGTCAAAGAAGTGGAAGGGCGGGGGCGCTTCCGTATCATCCGCAAGCACGCGGAGGAGGCGGTGATCGAGGAGGTTTCGGAAGAGGCTGATGTGAAGGGTAGCGCCAAGACCAGTAGTCGAAAACCGAAAAAAACCTCCCCGAAGAAGCAAGCTCCGAAGTCAAAAAGTGGCAAGCTTCAGGAGGAGTTCGATTTCGTAGAGGACCTCGAATCGTACGATCTGCCAAAAGAGTCCTTCCTCGAGCTCGCCGAAGAGGCGCCTGAAAGGGATTCGGCGGCGCTCATCGAAATGTCGAAGCTGATCACCGCCAAGTGCCAGGAATTCAAGGTTCGCGGCGAGGTCGTCAACATCCGCACCGGGCCGGTGATTACCACCTACGAGTTTCGGCTCGACTCAGGGGTCAAAATATCGGCGGTGCAGAGTCTGTCCGAGGACCTCGCCCTCGCTTTGCGGACCGACTCGGTGCGCATTGAGCGAATCCCGGGGCGCGCCACTGTCGGTATCGAAGTACCGAACCCTGATCCCGAGGTCATCCGGCTGCGGCAGCTGATCACGGTGCCCGAGTTCGAGCGTGCGCAATCGTTGCTGACTCTCAGCCTCGGCGTCGATATCCGTGGCAAGCCGTTCTTTTCCGATCTCAGTCGGATGCCGCACCTTCTGATGGGCGGGTTCACCGGTGCCGGTAAGTCGGTTGGCCTTAACGCCATGATCATGTCGATCCTCTACAAGGCTCGCCCCGACGAGGTGAAGTTCATTCTTGTCGACCCGAAGATGGTCGAGCTCGGGGTCTACGCCGACATTCCCCACCTGTTGACGCCGATCATCTCCAATCCCAAGAAAGCGGCCAACGCCCTCGGGTGGGCGGTCTCGGAGATGGATGATCGTTACCGGATACTGGCCGGGCTTGGTGTGCGCAACCTCCAGCAGTACAACCAATTACTCAAGGACCCCGTGGCGCTCCGGCGAGCCACAAAGAAATTGACCGAGGAGGCCAATGGCGAGCCGCCGGTCCTCGCACCGATGCCTTACATCGTAATCATTATCGACGAGCTGGCCGACCTCATGATCACCTCCTCGAGGGCAGTGGAGGAGTCCATTACCCGTCTCGCGCAGAAAGCGCGCGCCGTTGGCGTGCACCTCGTTTGTGCCACCCAACGGCCATCGGTGGACATCCTGACCGGCATCATCAAGGCGAACTTCCCGTGTCGGATCGCCTACAAGGTCCGGTCACGATTCGACTCACGCACGATCCTCGACTCAATGGGAGCAGAACATCTCCTGGGCCGTGGCGACATGCTCTTCCTGCCCCCGGGCAGCGCCAATCTCATGCGGCTGCACGGACCGCTGGTGACCGAGAAGGAGATCGCCAGCGTGGTCCGCTATGTTAAGCGCTTTGGTAAACCCGAATATCATCGTGAGGTGCTTTCCCACGCTCCGCTCGGCCCGCCCGATCGCGGTGGCAAACGCAACACTCTGGAAGAAGCCGAAGACATAGAGGACCCGATGTACGACGCCGCAGCGAGGATGGTCGTCAAGACTCGCAAGGCCTCCGCCTCGTATATCCAGCGTCGATTGCGGCTCGGTTACACCCGTTCGGCGCGACTCTTGGATATGATGGAAAAGGAAGGCTTGGTGGGACCGCCTGCAGGTTCGAAGGGGCGGGAGCTACTTGTCTCCGAAAATTATTTCGGCGATGTCGACGAGACACACGAACTCAACGACGGCTAGCCGAGGGGCGACGGAAGGTAAATATGGATTTTGGAATTCTCGAGCTTTCGCCGGTCACCCTCTATCAGCTGGGATCTGTGGCAGTGGTGTCGGTGTTGTTGTTGCTCTTGCTCGCATCTTTTATGTCGCGGTCGAGAGTCTTCTGCCAGTATCTCAATCACATGACGGGCATCGAGTTGCGGCCGGGTACCGTCCGCGGCCTTTTCAAGCGGCGCGGGCGCGCGGGTGTCCGTGACTACCTCATCGACCTCCTGATCCGCGAGGATCTCGCGGATCCGACTCGAGTCGTCACGCCGGACTCCAAACCCGATACATCCATCTTCGAGAATAAATAGCGCACACCAACACCCACCCGATACTCGATACTGGATACTCGATTCTCGATCACTGCTGTCCAAAACAAATCCACAGGTGACGTTGCCCATCTGATAACACAAGGGTTACGGGTCGGTTTTCGGCCTTTCCAAGGCGAGGTTCCCTTCAACCAACTGATGCTGTTCAAGGCGCGGGCGACCGCGACAGTTAACAGCGGCAGTATTCAGCGGCAGCGACAGGGAGCAGCGTCAGGAAACAGCGCCAGCCATCAGCGACCGCGTCGGGGGCAGCACAACGCCGAGCCGCGGAGCGGCGACAGATGGATAGCCCGGGGTGTCAACCCCGGATCTGGCGTCAGATTTCCCGTGACGCCGGCATGATCACCTCCGGGTCGTTCAACGGGCGAGATAGCTGCCGAGTCGGCCGGTGTCAAGGGCGGGCCGGCCCTGGGCCGGTTGCTTTGCAACCCTTGACACCGGCCGCCTCGCCAGCTTTGGGGAGGGCATGAACGACCCGGAGGTGACCATGTCCAACGCCGCCACGAAGCCAAACCTCATTGCCCATACGAAAGCCCTCGAAGCAGCAGGAATCGCGATCAAGCTGGTGATGAGGGTTCCCGCTCCTCTGAAGCCGATTGCCGATCAGGTGATCCGGTCGGCAAGCTCGGTTCCAGCTAACCTCGCAGAAGGACACGGCCGGGTCGGACGGGACCGGTCGAACCACTGGAGAATCGCCTACGCCTCGGCCAAAGAGGTCGACAGCCACTTGAAGCTCCTCGCGCACGCCGGGGCGATCAATCAGACAGCCGCCCGTGACGTAATGAAGGCCTTCGATCAGGTCCGTGCCATGACCTGGCGATTGCTCAACCCAAGGTCATGATTTCAGTTATATATCCCAGTCAGACTGGATGCTGTCGCTGGTGGCTGCCACAGCACCTGCCGCTGCAATGCCTCCGCCAGTCAAATCTGAGTCGGCTTCCCGAGACGCTGTCTTGGACAAGAGTGATCGGGGATACAAGGTAAAAGATCCGCCCACCCACCCATTTCGGATTTCGGATTTCAAATTTCGGATTTCCGCTCACCGATCCCTTGACAAATCAGCAGGGTGACTTATGGATTTGTCGAGCATCGAGCATCGAGCATCGAGCATCGAGCATCGAGCATCGAGCATCGAGCATCGAGCATCGAGCATCGAGCATCGAGCATCGAGCATCGAGCATCGAGCATCGAGCATCGAGCATCGAGCATCGAGCATCGAGCATCGAGCATCGAGCATCGAGCATCGAGCATCGAGCAGGTGGGGCGGGTATGATGTCCCTCGTGCCTACGATCCGTGTTTTGTCCGACGCTCTCGTCAATCGCATCGCTGCAGGTGAGGTGGTCGAACGTCCCGCCTCGGTGGTCAAGGAGTTGGTGGAGAACAGCCTCGACGCCGATGCCCGCCGCATCGAGGTCGAACTCATTGCCGGCGGTCGCAGTCTGGTCAGAGTGACAGACGATGGATGCGGCATGGACCCGGACGATGCCCTCCTGGCCCTCGAACGTCACGCGACCTCCAAAATCGGCACCGACGAAGATCTCCTGCACATCGGAACCCTAGGTTTTCGCGGCGAGGCACTACCATCGATCGCAGCGGTGTCGCGGTTCCAGATCCTCACCGCTGAGGACCCGGCGAAGGGTGGGGTTCGGGTGACGGTTGAGGGAGGCCGGATCCTTGCCGCCGAGGCCGCGGCGCGGGCGCGAGGCACGACCGTCGAGGTCCGAGATCTATTTTTCAATGTACCGGCCCGCCGCAAGTTTCTACGAGCCCCCGAGACGGAGCTCCGACACGCCCAGGAGATCCTTTGGGGGGCGGCCCTGGCCCGACCCGATGTGGCCTTTGTCCTCCGCCACGGTCATCGGACGCTGATCGATGCGCCGGTGGCAACCGATGCCTCCAGCCGACTCAAAGACCTGTGGCGGCGGGCCGACCAGGTCACCCGTTTTGAAGCGAGAGGAGCCGGCGGCGAGGTGGAAGGCCTTGTCGCCCCGGGCGGTGGGCGGGGACGACCAACTCTGACCCTGCTGGTCAACGGCCGGCCGGTTCGAGACCGACTGCTGGTAGGAGCGGTGCTGCGGGTTTTGCGAGGCGTTGGCAGCGGATTTGGGGGGGCGCGGGTGGTGATCGATTTGAGGTTGCCGCCAGACAGTGTCGATGTCAATGTCCACCCGGCCAAGGCCGAGGTCCGGTTCGCGCATGCGGGAGCGGTTTTCGCCCTCGTCGAAAGGGCCCTGCGCCAGGGTGTGGCCGCCTCCCAGGGCAGGGTCGCGGTGAGCCGGCTCGATGAGGGGGAACCGGATGGAGCAGGCGTGGCTGAGCACAGGGGTGGGGGATACGGTGAGCTCGTGCGGGGCCGCCTCGCCGGGGGAGCGCCGCTCTTTGCCCATCCTGCCTATGATCAGGACGCCACCCCAGCGGGCGATGAAGTGTCCGAAGCATTTGAACCGTCAATTTCCGGCCACCACCCGGCGGCACGGTCCGGAGCCAAAGCGGGGCCTGCCGATACTCCCTTTGGCCGCCTCATCGGCCAGTACCGGGATTCCTTCCTCCTCCTGGAGGACGGCCACGGGCTCGTGATCGTCGACCAGCACGTGGCCCACGAGCGGGTCCTCTACGACCGGATCCTGTGCCGGCTTGCCGAAGACGAGGCCCCGTCGCAGGGACTTCTGACTCCCCGGTTGCTCGAGCTCGGGGAGGCGATGACGGCCGCCGTGCCCATGGTCGAGGACCTCTTGCGGCGGGTGGGCATCGACGCCGAGGTCTTCGGGCCCGACACAATCAAAATATCGTCGGTGCCTCCGGAGCTCGAACCCGAGGCGGTCGACGAGGTGGTCGAGGAGATTCTCGATCGCGCTACCGCCCTCGACGGCGTACCCGAACGAGCGGCCGAGGAGCTGTCGGAAGAGATTGCGGCCTCGCTTTCGTGCCGGGGTGCCATCAAGGTCAATCACCAGTTGTCCCGTGAGAAGCAGCTGGCCCTGCTTGAGGATCTGGTGACGACCGACAATCCGTATCGCTGTCCGCACGGGCGGCCGATCATCCTCCGTCTGAGCCAGGAGGAAATGGAACGACGTCTGGGGAGACGCTGATGCAGCGTGAGCACTGGCACCTGACCGAGGGCCTCATCTTCGCCCATTTCGCGGTTTTCATTCTGAGCGCCACCATGCCTGAAGGGTTGCGAGCGTTGGCCCTCATACCCGGTTCTATCGGCGCCCGGCCCTGGACCCTGGTGACCTACCAGTTCGTCCACGGCAGCAGCATGTTCTGGTTTTTCATTTCGATGCTGGTGCTCTGGATCATGGCCCGACCGATCGAGGAGAATTGGGGCTCGCCGCGCTTCCTGGTGTTCTGGCTCATCTCCACCTTTGGCGCATCGCTGACTTCCGCCGCTCTCGGTCAGCCGCTGTTTGGAGATGTCGGATTCAGCACCTGTCTGCTATTCACCTTCGCCACCCTTTACCCTGAGGTGGAGTTTCGACTTTTCTTTATCATCCCGGTCAAGGTCAAGTATCTGGCGGTGTTCGCCGCCGCGATCCTCGTGTACTCGAGCCTTTCGCTGGGGATTGTCGGCGGCCTCGCCAATATCGTCGGAGTTTCGTCAGGATATCTGTTCTTCCTCGTCATCAGACGGATGCCAAGCCGTCGCAAAATTTCTTTCGAGTTCAAGAAACGTCGAACCGAGGCAGTGATCCAGTCGGAAGACACACAGACTGAGGAGCGGAACCGGGGCTGGGACGCGAATGTGCGGGCGGCCGAGGAACGTGCCCGCGTCGGTGGAGCAATTGCAGATGAGGATTCAGAGCTCCTGGCTGTGCTCGACGATGCCAAGGACCCTGCGATCACCGTTTGCGCGCCGACCGAGTTCGGTTTCATCGACGACGACGTCTGCCGCACCTGTGCTGGTTACGCCGAATGTGCCGCACGCCGCATCCGCATGGCCGCTGAAGAAAAAGAACAAGAGTAGTGCCCTCCTGCTGGACCTTTTCAACGCAGAGACGCAGAGAGGCAGAGGCGCAGAGAAGAAAATAGACCCTGTATCCGACCGACCATATTCGACGACTCACTGAAACCCGTCGCTTATCAAGCAGGATTCTCACGTTCAAAAAATACTCTCTGCGTCTCTGCGCCTCCGCGCCTCTGCGGTTTTTTCCGGAATGAGACGGAACACGTCACAATGGAACGGATGGATTCCGAGACCTCCACATCTTTGCGGGACCGGAGATTCGACAAAGGACAGCTGATCGTTGTCGCACTTCTCGCGGTCGCCCTTCTTTGGCGGCTCGTCTTTTTCCTCGAGATGAACGCGAGCCCGTACGGCGATAACCTCAGCCTCGACTCGCAGGTCTACCACGAGGTCGCGCTGGCGGCGGCCGCGGGGGAGTGGTCTCACGGCCAAACCTTCTTCCAGGCCCCTCTCTATCCCTGGATCCTGGGCATCGTCTATTCGGTGGCTGGCCCCAGCCAGATGGTTGCCAAGCTGCTCCAGATCCTGCTCAGCGTGGCCAGCTGCTGGCTGATCTTTCGGATTGCGGATCGGGTCTTCGATCGAGCGGTGGCTCTGGTCGCCCTCGGCATCTGCGCGGTCTACGGAATGTCGCTCTACTTCGCCAACGAGCTCCTCGTCGTCACCGTCATTGTCTTTCTCGACCTCCTCGGCCTCGATCTTTTGCTCCGCGCCGTTGCCGAACATCGAAAGATCCTGTGGACCGCAGCCGGTCTGGTCTTTGGCCTGTCCGCCATTGCCCGGCCGACGATCTTGCCCTTCGTTGCGGTTGTCGGAATTTGGATTGTCATCAGTGGTTGGCGCGCGGGACGGTTACGTACGGCACTGCACGAGGTGGTCCTTTTCGGTGTTAGTGTGGTCCTGCCCATCGCGCCGGTGACCCTCCACAATTACCTTGCCGACGGGGATCTCGTCCTCATTGCTTCGAACGGCGGAGTCAACTTTTTCATCGGCAACAACCCGCAATCGGACGGCATCACGGCTGCGGTCCCCGGCACTCGTGCCGACCGGTGGGGTGGCCACGAGGACCAGGTTCGGATCGCCCGCGAGGGGCTCAACGATCCGGGCGCCACGCCGCGCAAAATCTCGGACTACTGGTACGATCGGGCCTGGTTGGAAATTCTGAGTGATCCTGTGGGTGCCGTGCGACACACGGCGTACAAGGCCTTCATCCTGATCAATGCCCACGAGGTCTCCAACAACCGGGTCATCGAGTTTGCCACCCGGCACTCTTCGATCTACTCCTGGGCCACGCTCAAAATCTGGCTGATCCTGCCGCTGGCGGTGGCGGGCCTCGTCATCGGCGGCGGCCGGCGCCAACCGAAATCACTGTTGGTGATGTTCGTCGTCGTGTATTCGGCAACCCTGATTCCGTTCTTTATCAATGCCCGTTTCCGGCTGCCGCTGGCGGCCGTTCTCACCGTCTTTGCCGCATCCGCTGTCGTTGCCTGGTATCGGTGGGTACGGGAGCGGTTCTTCGATCGAAAGATGGTGGTGTCGGTCGTCGTGACCCTCCTCATGGTCGTCCTGATACGACCTCTTCCGGCGCTGAAGGTGGCGGACGCGCAAGCCTTTTTCAATGAAGCCGAGGCCTGCCGCGCTCACGGCGATTTTCCGGCAGCCGCCAACTGGTATCAGGAGGCACTCGACGAGTTCCCGGGCTACTGTGATGCAGCCTTCAACCTCGCACAGATCCACGCCAGGGTCTTCCCCGACCCGGCAAAGGTCGTCGAGGTCCTCGAGACCGTCGAAGAGAGCTGTGCGGAGGACATCGGCATCCGGCGCCTCCTCGGGCTTTCCCTCAATGCCGTGGGTCGTCGTGAAGAGGGCATCGAACACCTTCGTTTCGTAGAGATGCGGAGCCCGGGGTCGGAGGAGGCACGGCGCGAACTCGAGAGGGCTTTGAGTCAGGACTGAGAAGCCCCTCGATGGCGTCGAGAGGATGGCGTCGATATTTTGCTGTAACCGCGTCTCAATACTGGACTTGCGTACGTGAAGAATTTCACATACCTTGTCGGATAGACGCTTGCCGGGTTATGCTGATCCCCCGGTCTCTCGGAATTTCTTGGTTGGAGGAAGGGCTTGTATCGGAAACGGGTGACCATACTCGTCGGCCACTTTGGCAGCGGCAAGACCGAGATCGCGCTCAACGGCGCCCTTGATCTGGCCGCCGATGGAGTGCGGATCACACTCGCGGATCTCGATGTCGTCAAGCCCTATTTCCGATCGCGTTCGGCCCGCGCCATTCTGTCGGACGCCGGCATCGAGCTGCTGGCGCCAACCGGCGCCAATGTCCACGCCGACCTCCCGATCATCGTTCCCCAGATCCGCAGTTATCTCCGCGATTCCGACCGGCGGCTGATCATGGACGTTGGTGGAGACGAGATCGGTGCGCGTGTCCTCGGATCGCTTTCGGACGTGGTTCCGTTTGACGACACGGATTGCCTGTTAGTGCTCAACTTCCGTCGCCCGTCGACGCCCAATCCAAAACGCGCCTTGCAGATGGTGCGTGAAATCGAGGCGGTCGGTCGGGTGTCCGTGACCGGCCTGATCTCGAATACCCATCTCATGGAAGAGACCACTCCCGGTGTCGTGCTCGAGGGCTACCGCCGGGCGGTGGAGACCGCACGCCTGGCCGAGGTGCCGGTCGTTGCGGTGACTGTGACCGAAGAAATGGCGGCAGACCTTCAACCGGAGGATTTCGAGTGCCCCGTTGTCGCGATGCGTCGCATCGTGATGCCGCCGTTCGCACAAAGCCATCGAGTCCGGACGACCGGGCCACTCTTCGTCGTCAACTGAGAAAGGAGCGCCGATGCCGCAGATCATCATCAGCCCCGACAGCTGCAAGGGATGCGAGCTCTGCGTTCATGCCTGCCCGCAGCAGATTCTGGGGATGGGAAAGAAGATCAACAACAAGGGCTACTTCTATGCCGAGATGGTCGAACAGATGCGTTGCATCGGCTGCCGGCTGTGCTGCATCACCTGCCCCGACATGGCAATCGAGATGAAGGTCAACGGCGCCATGTACCACTATTTCTCGTACTGAGGGGATTGTCATGGCCAAGAAACTCATGAAAGGTTCGGAAGCCATCGGCGAAGCGGCGGTGCAGGCGGGCTGCAAGCTCTTCTTCGGTTATCCGATCACTCCCCAGAACGAAATCCCCGAGTACATGTCGATGCGGCTGCCGCAGATCGGCGGCACCTTCGTGCAGGCCGAGTCAGAGGTTGCGGCTTCGAACATGATCTATGGCGCCGCGGGTGCTGGGGAGCGGGTTATGACCTCGTCGTCCTCACCAGGGGTGTCGCTGATGGCGGAGGGAATCTCGTATCTGGCGGGATCAGAGCTGCCGGTCGTGATCGTAAATATCATGCGGGCGGGTCCCGGCCTCGGCGGTATCCTCCCGAGCCAGGGCGATTATTTCCAAGCCACCAAGGGACTGGCTCACGGCGACTTTCGGGTGCTGGTGCTGGCGCCGTGGTCGATCCAGGAGGCGGCCGACCTGGTGCAAGACGCCTTCGATCTCGCGGACTACTACCGCAACCCGGTGATGATCGTTGGTGACGGCCTCATCGGCCAGATGATGGAGCCGGTCGAGTTTCGCGAGGGCCGACAGCCGATCAAGGAGCTCGAGCCCAAGACCTGGGCGACCACCGGCTGTGACGGCAGCCGGCCGACCAACGTCATCAACTCGCTCTTCCTCGATCCCGCGGAGCTCGAACAACACAATATTCGCCTCAAAGCAAAATACGATCTCATCGTCGCTGATGAGGTGCGTTTCGCCGAGTACCGTACAGACGAAGACTACGATGTTCTCATTGTCGCCTACGGGACTGTTGCCCGGGTGTGCTCCACTGCCATCGACGAGCTCCGCAGCGAGGGCATCGACGCCGCGATGGTACGCCCCATTACCCTTTTCCCGTACCCCTACGAGGCAGTGCGCGAAGCCGCGCTGAAGGCGAGCACGGTGCTCGTCGTCGAGCTCTCGGCCGGTCAGATGATCGAAGATGTCGCACTCGCCCTGGCTCGCAGCCGCCCGATCCACTTTCTCAACCGCATGGGCGGCATGCTGGTGTCCCCCGACGAGGTGGTCGCCAAGGTCAAGGCAATGATCGAGGGCAGCTCGGAGGAGGTGCACATTGGCTGAGACAGTCTTTGCCCGGCCCGAATCCCTGGCCGATGTCACGACTCACTATTGCCCCGGCTGCACACACGGCCTCATTCACCGCCTGGTGGCCGAGGTGCTCGACGAGCTGGGGGTGCGCGAGCGGACCGTCGGCATCGCGCCGGTCGGTTGCTCGGTGCTCGCCTACGAATATTTCAACGTCGACTTTCATGAAGCGGCCCACGGACGTGCGCCTGCGGTAGCCACCGGCGTCAAACGGGCGCGACCGGACTTGATCGTTTTCTCCTACCAGGGCGACGGAGACCTCGCCTCGATCGGCATGGCGGAGATCATCCACTGCGCCAACCGCGGCGAGAAGATTACGGTCGTCTTTGTCAACAACGCGATCTATGGAATGACCGGCGGCCAGATGGCGCCAACAACCATGCCCGGCCAGGTGGCGACAACATGCCAGCTCGGGCGCGATGTCGAGTCTGCAGGCCACCCGATCCGGGTCGCCGAGCTGATGGCGACCCTGCGGACGCCCGCATTTGTCGCCCGTGCCACCGTCCACAATCCACTGGTGTCGGTTCACGCCAAGGAGATGCTGCGTCGCGCCTTCACCTACCAGGTTGCAGGAAAGTGTTTTTCGCTGGTCGAGGTGCTTTCGACCTGCCCCACGAATTGGGGGATTCCACCAGTGGAAGCGACCAGCTGGCTCGAAAAGAACATGCTGCCCTACTACCCGGTGGGTGTTTTCAAAACTCCGGAAGGCGGCAGCCGCGAACCGAAACCGCTGGTCGATTGAATGGAGGGGTCATGCAGCGCGATGTGATCATGGCCGGATTCGGAGGACAGGGGATCCTACTGATCGGCAAGATGCTGGCCTACGCGGGCATGCGCGAGGGCATGGAGGTCTCGTGGTTGCCCTCCTACGGGCCCGAGATGCGTGGCGGCACCGCCAACTGCACGGTGGTGATTTCCGACAAACCGGTGGGTTCTCCGGTGATCCGCTCGCCGCGCGCAGTCGTTGCGATGAACCTGCCGTCTCTGGAGAAGTTCGAGCCCGACGTTCGTGAAGGCGGTTTGCTGCTCATCAACTCATCCCTGATCAACCGTGGCGCCGAACGCGACGACCTGACGGTCATCGAGATCCCCGCGAATGAGGTAGCGTCCGAGCTCGGCAACCCCCGCGGCGCCAATATGGTCGCGCTCGGCGCCTATCTCGGTGCCACCGATGCGGTATCTGAAGATAGTGTGATCGAGGTGATCCGCGAGACATTTGCCGCAAAGCCGGCGGTGATCGACGTCAATATCGAGGCGCTGCGCAAGGGCTACGAGCTCGGCGCCGCCGCGAAAGTGCCCGAGACCGTAGGCGCATAGAAGGAGGGTGAATGCCTGAGACCCCATGCTCCGACCTCCGCAAGGCCGAGGAGATCCTCGAGCGTTATCCGCAGGAGGAACCGGCTCTGATCCAGGTTCTTCAGGACGTACATCGTGCATACAACTATCTGCCGTGCGACGTGCTCGAACGGGTGGCTGAGGCTCTCGATGTGCCATTGGCCAAGGTCTTTTCGGTTTCGACCTTTTACAAGGCCTTCTCACTCGAGCCCCAGGGCGACACCATTATCAAGGTGTGCCTGGGCACCGCCTGCCACATCCGCGGTGCCGGCCAGCTGGTCGAGGAGATCGAAAGGCAGCTCGGCGTCGGTCCCGACGAGACCACCGAAGATTTCAAGTTCACCGTCAAGACCGTCAACTGCGTTGGAGCGTGCGCGATGGCGCCGTTGGTGATCGTCGGCGAGAAGTATTTTGGGAGCGCCAAACCGGCACGGGTTTCCAAGTACCTGGCCGAGGGAGGCGCCGATGAGAATTGAATCCAAGGACCAGTTCGAGTCGCTCAAGGCCCAGTCCCTCGATAACGAAGCCAACCGCAAACAACAGGTACTGGTGTGCTGTGGCACCGGGTGCCTGGCCTCCGGTTCCAAAGAAGTGGCGGAGGCCTTTGCGGACGAGATCGCCAAACGCAGTATGGATGCGACAGTCGATCTCTTCGTCAAATCCACCGGCTGCCATGGCTTCTGCGAACGAGGCCCGCTGGTCGTCCTCAATCCCCAGGGCATCCTCTACACCAAGGTCAAACCTGGCCGGGTGGAAGAGATCGTCGAAAAGACCCTGGTCGGTGGCGAAGTCATTCCCGGGTTGCTCTACAAGGATCCGGTCACCGGAGAGCGCGTCGAGCAGTATGAGGAAGTACCCTTTTACAAGAATCAGGTTCGTATCGCGATGCGTAACATCGGTCGCATTGATCCCACCGACATTCTCGACGCGATATCCCATGGCGCGTACTCGGGCGTTGCCAAGGCGCTCTTCGAGATGACTCCGCATGAAGTGATCGGCGAGGTGGCTACCTCGGGCCAGCGCGGTCGCGGCGGCGCCGGCTTCAACACCGCCCGAAAATGGCAGGCGTGTAAGGACGCGCCCGGCGAACGGTGTTATGTGCTGTGCAACGGCGACGAGGGAGATCCGGGTGCTTTCAAGGACCGCTCGATCATGGAGGGCGACCCACACTCGGTCATCGAAGGCATGATCATCGGCGCCTACGCTGTTCAAGCCAACGAAGGATGGATCTACGTACGTGACGAGTACCCGCTGGCGGTTGTCAACCTGACGATTGCCATTCTCGAAGCTGAAAAGTACGGTCTGCTCGGCAAAAACATTATGGGTTCCGGTTTCGATTTCGACATCAAGATCTCGCGCGGTGGCGGCGCCTTTGTCTGTGGAGAGTCCTCTGCCCTGATGCGCTCTCTCGAGGGCAAGACCGGCGAGCCGCGAGCCAAATACGTGCACTCGACGGACAAGGGGCTCTTTGACCTGCCGACGGTTCTCAACAACGTCGAGACCTGGGCAGGGGTTGGCGCCATCATCGATCGCGGCGGTGCGTGGTTCGCGTCCATGGGGACCGAGAGATCGAAAGGGACCAAGGCCTTCTCGCTGGTCGGAAAGGTCAAAAACACTGGCCTCATCGAACTGCCGATGGGCACAACCCTGCGTCACATCATCTACGACATTGGTGGCGGGATACTCAAGGACCGGCCCTTCAAGGCGGTGCAAACCGGCGGCCCCTCTGGTGGCTGCGTCCCGGAGGAACTGCTCGACCTGCCGGTCGACTATGAGGAGCTGACCGAGGCCGGTTCGATGATGGGTTCGGGCGGGATGATCGTGATGGACGATCGCACGTGCATGGTCGACGTGTCGCGCTTCTTTCTTGCCTTTCTCGAAGAGGAGAGCTGTGGCAAGTGCACACCGTGCCGCGAGGGCCTCAAGCAGATGCTCCATGTCTATGACCGGATCATCGCCGGTAAAGGTATGGATGGCGATATCGAGCTGATCGAAAGGCTGGCCGCCGGCATGCAGCTTGGCAGCCTATGCGAGCTTGGGAAGTCCGCGCCCAACCCGGTGTTGTCGACCCTGCGCTATTTTCGGTCGGAGTACGAGGCCCACATCGCGGATCACAATTGTCCGGCCGGTACCTGTCGCGAGCTCACGGCGTTCGAGATCATGGACGACTGTGATGGCTGCCACCTGTGCTTCAAGGCCTGCCCGGTGGACGCCATTGCCGGGGTCGTGAAGGAGCTGCACGTGATCGACCACGAGGCCTGCATTTCGTGCGGCGCCTGCCTCGATGTCTGTCCGACGGATTCGATCCGGACATTTCCCAAACACGAGCTCGAAAAGGCGGAGGTGGTCTGATGCCGACGCTGACGGTCAACGGACGACGGGTGACGGTGGACTCCGACGCCACTCTTCTCGATGCTGCACGCGCGGCCGGGGTCGAAGTGCCGACGCTTTGCCAATTCGACGGTCTCGAACCGTGGGGCGGTTGCCGCCTGTGCGTGGTCGACATGTCGCAGGCCAACTGGGACGACAACTGGTTCAAGGTCGTCACTGCCTGCAACCATCCGGTAGCTGAGGGAATGACGGTCGTGACAGACTCGGAGCGAATCGTCGAAACCCGCCGGGTGGTCCTCGACCTCCTGCTGGCCCGCTGCCCGGACGCGCCGTTGATCCAGAAACGGGCTCTCGAGTACGGCATCGAGCAGACCTCCTATACGCCCAACCCCGACCCCGACGACTGCATCCTCTGCGGTCTCTGCACCCGGGTCTGCGACTACATCGGGGTCTCCGCCATCTCTTCGATCAACCGCGGCTGGGGCCGCGAAATCGCGCCACCATTCAATGAACCGCCGCCGGACTGCATCGGTTGTCTGGCCTGCGCCGAGATCTGTCCGACCGACTGCATCCCGTTCGAGACTTCGAATGCTCGTCGCAAGATCTGGGGCAAAGAGTTCGAGATGCTGCGTGATCCCAAGACCGGAGAGGCGGTGATCACGAAGGAGCAGGCGAAGCATTTTGCCGAACGGAGTGGTGTGCCGATGACCTACTTCGAGACATCGGACAGGAGCAAACGAAAGGTGATGGCGAAAACTTTCGAGAAGCTGCAGGTGGTGAAATGACGATCATCGACGGAAGCGGTGCCTGGCTTCAGCCTGGCACCGCCGAGGGAGCCGACGCATGCGCATGATCTACAAAGTGTCCGTCGAACGCTGCATCGCCTGCGGCAAGTGTGAGCTGGCCTGCGCCTTTGCGCACGGTTCGGAAGGCCGGCCGGCCAAGACTCGTATCAACATCCACCGCCGTGGTCCCGAACTGGGCACGCCAATCGTCTGCTTCCAGTGCGACGATGCTGCCTGCGTGGCCGTCTGCCCGACGCAGGCCTTGGCCCGCAACGGTGAAACCGGTGCCATCGAGATGGTGCGATCGCGATGTATTTCGTGCCGGATGTGCGTTGCCGCCTGCCCCTTCGGCAACATGCTGTGGGACGAAACCTATCACTGTGTCCAGAAGTGCGACCTCTGCGGCGGCGACCCGCGCTGCGTGCCCTTCTGTCCGACCGGCGCGATTGCATGGGTTCCGATCGAGGAAGCCGCGATTCCGCCTGAGCCGCTGGATCGGGAGACGCTGACCTTTGAGGGCGGCGTCGGCGTATGAACCACGGAGGCACAGAGACCACAGAGAGGAGCACAGAGAAGATTTTGAAACTGGGCAAAACCAGCTTCGTCAGTAGCCGATTCTTGAAAAGAACCGAGCGCCTACTCTCAAAAACCTCTGTGTCCCTCTGTGCTTTCTGTGTCTCTGTGGTGAACTGAATTGTTACCGGGAGCTGAAAATGCCTCAAGCCAATGACGATATTCGCGAGATTCTGAAGAAGGCCTATCAGATCGAGGTCGACGGTTACACCTTCTACTCGATGGCCGCCGACCGGGCCTCGAAGCCGGCGGTGCAGGAGCTCTTCGACAAGCTCGCCCGTGACGAGATCCAGCACAAGGCCTATCTGCAGTCGGTCATCGGCTCGTACGAGGAGAAGGGCCTCGCCGCATTCAACATCAACCTCCGCGATCCGGACCTCAAGGCCTTCACCGGCACCATCTTCACCGATGAGTTCAAACAACAGGCCCACGGCGCCGACTTCGAGCTCGGGGTTCTGTCGATCGGGATGACGTTGGAGACCAACGCCATCAAATATTTCTCGGACGCGGCCGAGAATACCTCCGAGAACGAGGTCCGCGAGTTCTACCAGTTCCTCGCCGACTGGGAGAAGGAGCACCTCGAGACCCTGCGATCGCTGTACAACGGTGTCCGCCAGGACTTCTGGTCCGACGGCGGCTTCTCGCCGTTCTAGCCCTCGCTTCAACAATGAGCGCGAAGGGGCATCGACGACACCGGTGCCACTCTTCGCATTGTTTCAGTGAGAGCGCGCGTTCGGGCATCGACGACACAGGTGCCACCTTCACATTGTTTGACTCGATCCGTGGCGCTTGTGATGCTTGAGCAAACAAGCGGTATGGCATTGCACCAAGTGGGAAGGTGGTACCGGGTTGCACACCGAAGCGAGAAGCGCTGCCCGGGTGGGGCGCCGAATCGGGAAGCGCTGACCCGATGAGCATCCACCGGTACAATGTTCCGACCGAAGGAGGACTCATGGACCTGAAGGAAAGTTTCGATGCCGCGATTGAGAAGGCGAAGGGGCTTCCGAACCAGTCCAACGAAAAGCTCCTCGAGCTTTACAGCCTCTTCAAACAGGCGACGGTCGGTGACGTCGAGGGCGACAGGCCCTCCGGTTTCGATTTCCGTGGCGCGGCCAAGTTCGACTCCTGGGAGAAGCGACGCGGGATGTCTTCCGACGAAGCCATGCAGGCCTATATCGACCTCGTCGACGAGCTCGCCGCCGGGTGAGGTCGAACTGGAATGACGAGCCCGGTATTGGTTGACGGCCGTTCCCTCGGCATCGTCGGGGTGGAGGCGGTAGCGCGTCACGGCGCAGGAGTGACTCTCGATACCTCGGCGCGAGAGAAGGTCGCCGAGGCACGCCGGGTGGTCGAGGACATCGTCGACTCGGGCGAAGTGGTCTATGGCATCAACACCGGCTTCGGCAAGCTCGCGGAGGTCCGGATCTCGTCGGACCAGCTGGAACAGCTGCAGCTCAACCTCCTGCGGTCTCACGCTTGCGGGGTGGGTGAGCCATTTCCCGAAGACGTCGTGCGGGCCATGCTGCTGTTGCGCGCCAATGTCCTGGCCACCGGCCACGCCGGATGCCGGCCGCTGGTGGTCGAGCGGATCCTCGAACTCCTCGAAGCCGGTGTCCATCCGGTGGTGCCGAGCCAGGGTTCGGTCGGCGCATCCGGTGACCTCGCGCCACTCGCGCATCTGGCGCTGGTTCTGGTGGGCGAGGGTGAGGCGATCGTCAGCGGTGAGCGCCTTTCCGGTGGTGAGGCGCTGGTGGAAGCCGGTTTTGAACCTCTCCACCTCGAAGCCAAAGAAGGTCTCGCGCTGATCAACGGTACTCAGGCGTCAGCCGCAGTCGGTGCGCTGGCCATCGCCGACGCTCGCCGCCTGCTCGATGCTGTTGACGTGATCTGTGCCCTGACCCTCGACGCCATGGCCGGGACCGACGCCGCATTCGATCCTGCGGTGCATGCGGCGCGACCCCACCCCGGCCAGGGCGTCAGCGCGGCCCGGCTGCTCGATCTGCTGGTTGGCTCGGACATTCGCGAGTCGCATCGCGAGTGCGGACGGGTCCAGGACGCGTATTCCCTTCGCTGTTCACCGCAGGTGCATGGCGCCGGCCGCGATGCCCTCGAACACGCCCATCGGGTGCTCGAGATCGAGCTCAATTCGGCAACCGACAATCCTATGGTCTTTGCCGAAGGCCGACTGATCTCGGGCGGCAACTTCCACGGTGCCCCGATCGCCGCGGTCTTCGACTATCTGGCGGCAACGCTGACGGATGTCGCTTCGATCTCCGAACGCCGGCTTGCGCGGATGGTCGACACGGCCCTTTCCGGTCTGCCCCGTTTCCTGTCGCCCGATGCTGGTCTCAACTCGGGCTTCATGATGGTCCAGGTCTCGGCGGCGGCGCTGGTGTCGGAGTGCAAGACCCTTGCACACCCGGCCTCGGTCGACTCGATTCCCACCTCGGCCGGACAGGAGGACCATGTTTCGATGTCCACCTGGGCCGCTCGAAAGCTGGCCAGGGTCGTTGAGCTAACGCAAATGGTGATCGGGATGGAGTACCTGGCCGCTGTTCAGGCGCTCGAGTTTCAGCGCCCGCTCAAGACGTCTCCGGCGTTGGAGACCGCCGCCGAGCGCCTCCGAGAAAGAGTGCCGCGGCTCGAGGACGACCGCTTCATGGCGTCGGACATCGCTGCCGCCGCCGCGCTTGTGCCGGAGTTGGGATCGCTCGCCGACAGTTAGGAACGCGTTGGGGCGTCGATGACCGCCACCGAGACGCGCGAACCAGCGTCGACGACACAGGTACCACCTTCACACTTGTTGCACTCGTGGCGCTTGTTGCTTGAACACGGTCTGAATGCAACAAGTGTGAAGGTGGTACCTTGCGCACAAAACTGCTCCGTCAGGAGCAACCAGTCGTTCCCCCACACGAATCACACTTCAAGCACGTACCATTCCGCACAAGAGTAAGCGCGCCGCACTCGGGACACGGATCACCCTCGTAGCCCATGTAACGTGCCTTCTGGGATGCAGCCCGATCCTGGCGCAGCGAAGCGCGACCGGTAGCGATCGGGCCCGACCCGGCGGCGATTTCGCCGCCACTCTGATTCACCGCGATGGCGTGGACCTCCGCCACGTCATTCGGGTCGGGTGGAATCTTGTGTTGGTCGGAGCCCGTGCCGACGGCGTCGTGGCGAAGGTCTTCGAGCGAGACCTGCGCGAGGTCGTCGCGGTCGAGATAGGTGATGGCGAGCTCGCGGAAGATGTAGTCGATGACCGAGGTTGCCATTTTGATGCGGTCGTGGCCGCCGACCATGCCCGAGGGTTCGAAGCGGGTGAAGACGAAGGCGTCGACGTACTCTTCGAGGGGAACCCCGTATTGGAGACCTAGCGACACTGCGATCGCGAAGCAATTCATCAGGGAGCGGAAGGCGGCGCCTTCGCGGTGCATGTCGAGGAAAATCTCGCCGACTGCGCCGGTCTCGTACTCGCCGGTACGGATATAGACCTTGTGGCCGCCAACCGAGGCTTTTTGGGTGAATCCGGTGCGCCGGCCGGGAAGGCGATTACGGCGAGCCTGGTAACGGATGACGACCCGTTCGGCCATGGATTCGGCGACCTTGGCTGGATCGCCCGAGGCCACCGCTTCGCTCAGAGCTTCCTCCTCTTCGACATCCATCGCGATGTTCAGAGGCTGGCTCAGCTTGGACCCGTCACGATAGAGCGCGACCGCTTTGAGCATTTTCTGCCACGCCAGATAGAAGGCGCGCTTGATGTCATCAAGAGTCGCCTCGGCAGGCATATTGATGGTCTTGGAGATGGCGCCCGAGATAAAAGGTTGGGCCGCCGCCATCATCAAAATATGGCCGTCGTAGCGGATCGAGCGGGTGCCACGCTTCCCGCATCGGTTGGCGCAGTCGAAGACCGGTAGGTGCTTGGCCGCGAGGTGGGGGGCACCCTCGACGGTCATGGTTCCGCAAGCCCAGGTGTTGGCTTTTTCAATCTCCTCTGCGCTGAACCCGAGACGGGCGAGGACATCGAGCGACCAATCGCCGATCTCCTCATCAGAAAGACCGAGCGCGCGGAGATTCTCTTCGCCGACCACATGCGGTGCGAATGCGTTGGAGATTTCGAAGGAGGTCGGCAGGGCCTTCTCAATCTGAGCGATCACCTCATCATTGAACCCCTTGGCTTTGAGGGCCTCGTGATCGATCGTCGGGCAGGCCTCGAGGGTGCCATGGCCGATCGTGTGGGCGACGATGTCGTCGATCTGTCCATTCGTGTAGCCGAGGGTTGTCAGCGCCGCCGGGATGCCCTGATTGGCAATCTTGAAATAGCCTCCACCGGCGAGTTTTTTGAACTTGACGAGGGCGAAATCAGGTTCGATGCCGGTGGTGTCGCAGTCCATCACAAGACCAATGGTGCCGGTCGGGGCCAGTACGGTTGCCTGTGCGTTGCGGAAGCCGTGCTCGGTGCCGAGCTCGACGGCCCGGTTCCAGACGTCTCGGGCGGCTGCGAGGAGATCGGGCGGTGTTGTTTCGGCGGCAAGCGCAACCGGCTTGATCGTCAAGCCCTCGTACATTTCGGGCGGTGCATCATAGGCCGCCCGGCGATGGTTGCCGATGACCCTCAGCATCTGCTCGCGGTTTTCCTCGAAACCGGCGAAGGGGCCGAGCTCCTTGGCCATTTCGGCCGAGGTTGTGTAGGACTCGCCGGTCATGATCGAGGTAATGGCTCCGCAGATCGAACGGCCCTTGTCCGAGTCGTAGGGGATACCCATCCGCATCAACAACGAACCGATGTTGGCAAATCCGAGGCCCAGCGTCCGGTAGCGGTAGCTCAGCTCGGCGATACTGCGCGACGGGAACGAAGCCATCAGCACCGAAATCTCGAGCACGATCGTCCACAGACGCACGGCGTGACGGAAGGTTTCGATGTCGAATTGTCCGTCCTCACCGAGGAACCTGACGAGGTTCAACGAAGCAAGATTGCAGGCGGTGTCATCGAGGAACATGTACTCGGAACAGGGGTTGGAGGCGTTGATGCGACCGCTCGCGGGGCAGGTATGCCACTCGTTGATGGTGTCGTCGTACTGGAGGCCCGGATCGGCGCACTCCCAGGCGGCGAGGGTGACATCGTTCCAGAGTTTTGCCGCCGGGACCTTTCGCGCCACCTCACCGTCAGTGCGGTTGACCAGCGTCCAGTTTCGGTTGACCTCCAGGGCGCCAAAGAAGGCGTTGGGGACGCGAACGCTGTTGTTGGCATTCTGGCCTGACACGGTGTAGTAGGCGTCCGAATCCCAGTCGGTGTCGTACTCTTCGACCGGATAGGATCGGATGTCTTGCGCTGCAAGCTGCAGAACCCGCTGGATCGAACCGTCGGGAACGCCCTGGCGCCGAGCGGAGACAATCCGGTCGCGGAGCTCGGTGTTCTCGGAGAGATCCATGAGCGGGCTCGCCGAGTCTTCCGGGAAACAGGCGTCGAGGATCTCTTGCAGCTGACGTCGCAGAAGACGCGATCCGGCCACGATGGCCGCCACCTTGCGTTCTTCGACTGCCTTCCAGGAGATGAATTCTTCGACGTCAGGATGGTCGAGGTCCAGACAGACCATTTTGGCCGCGCGACGGGTGGTGCCGCCCGACTTGATCGCTCCGGCCGCCCGGTCGCCGATTTTCAGAAATGACATCAGCCCTGATGAGCGGCCACCGCCCGATAGCGGTTCGCCGAAGCCGCGCAACCTGGAGAAATTGGTACCGGTGCCCGAACCGTATTTGAAGAGGCGTGCTTCGCGCACCCACAGGTTCATGATGCCGCCGTCGTTGACCAGATCGTCACTTACGGATTGGATGAAGCATGCGTGCGGCTGGGGGTGCTCATACGCGTTGGATGAAGTTTTGAGCTTGCCGGTCTTGGGATCCGCGTACCAATGGCCCTGGGCCGGGCCGGTTATGCCGTACGCCCAGTGCAGACCGGTATTGAACCACTGTGGAGAGTTTGGCGCCGCCAGCTGGCCGGCGAGCATGTAGCGAAGCTCGTCGTGGAACGCTTCAGCGTCCTCATCCGAATCGAAGTAATCGTGCTCTTTGCCCCAATGGGCCCAGCACCCGGCGAGTCGATCAAAGACCTGGCGCGCGTCGCGTTCAGGCCCGGTAACCGGTTCGCCGCTCTCTGAGACCTCCGGTGTGCCGTCCTCACCGACTTGCGGCACTCCCGCTTTGCGGAAATATTTCTGGACCAGCACATCAACCGCGACCTGGGACCAGCTCTTGGGGGCTTTCACCGCGTCCATAGAAAAGACCAGGGTGCCGTCGGGGTTTCGGATCTCCGACGCACGCTCTTCGAATTCGATTTTCTCGTAAGGGTCTTTACCGGCGCAGGTAAAGCGACGCGTGACCTTCATTATTTACCCTCGTCCTCCCTGAACTGGCCGCGTTCTGGCGCAAAAACTCCCCCTAGAATTCCCCTCAGTAACACCGGCATGTGGAATCTATGCGCTCGACTCCGACCACTATATCTTGGGCCCCCAACCATTGTCAACACTACATCTTGCGGTCTTGGAGGGAAATTTTCAGCGTGGAAGTGTTTATTCATGAGGCACTTCTGGACCCCCCTTTCGACCCATATCGTTGGACTGGTCATTGTCTCGAAAATCAACCTGAAGAGGAGACACTGACTCGAGGATTGCATAGGTCGTGGGAGACACCATTGGCGACCGTCAGACATAAACTCCACCACGGCGGGTCAGGCCCGATAGAGATCACGGATCCTGGGGATCAGGTAGTCCGCAAAACCGCTCTCGAGATCGTATTGTGGTGCCAACCCCCAGTCGGAGCGGGCGGCGGAGTCATCGACATCAGCTGGCCAGCTATCGACAATGGCCTGCCGTTTGAGATCCGGATCAAAGGAAATTTCGGCCTCCGGAAAACCTTCCAACACCAGTGAGTGAATCTCATCGGCCGAAGGATTGAAGGCAGTGATGTTGTATACGCTTCGACCGAGCAAAGATCTCTCCGCTTTCGCCAGCTTCACCAGGGCGTCGACCGCGTCCGGCATCACCATGAACGGAATTCTGGTGTCAGGGCGCACAAAGCAGGCGTATGCCCTGCCACTCGCCGCGGCGTGTACCATTTCCGGTGCGAAGTCGGAGGTTCCTCCCGAAGGAACCGTCACCGCGGAGATCAGACCCGGGAACCGAATTGCGCGAAAGTCGACCTTGCCGGAAAGAGATTCGGCGGCAAGCTGCTTGTAGTGGCGAGCGAAATAGCGCCCGAGGTGCTCGCAATAGAGTTTGTTGCAGCCGTACATTGTCGTTGGATGGTTCCACTCGTACTCACGCACCGCACCTTCTGCGGTCTTGGTCTCGAGATCCGGGAGGCCGTAGGCTGCAATCGAGGAGGGATAGAGGAAGACGACAGCCCGCCCATGGGACTCCCCTTGAGCCTGAGCGAAATCGAGGAGCTTGAGTGTGCCCTCCACGTTGACCTGGTGGCCGGTGACCGGAGTGAACTCGGCGCGTGTCGAGAGGATTGCGGCGAGGTGGTAGATTCTCTCGACCTCGTATTCGGAGAGGATTCGCTCGAGTAGATGAGTTTCGAGGATCGAACCCTGATACTCCTTCTCTACCAGTGACGCGAGCCTGGGTTCGAGGGGTTGGAGGTCGATCGTGATGATCGCGGAGTCGCCGTCCGCAGTGAGCCGCTCGATCAGGCCGTGACCGATCTCGCCGCCGGCACCGGTGATCAGGGTTACGTGTTTGCGCATGAATCGCTCCTCCGCGTGCCAGAGTCCTCGACGCGCCTTGGCCTGTCAAGAGCCCTTCTCGCTTCGGCGACAACCCGGTCTGCACTTCTCGCTTCGTCGTGCAAGGTGCCACCCTTCGCATTGTTTGACTCAAGGGCGTTGAAGCCGGTAACGAGATCGGGGCAAACAATGCGAAGAGTGGCACCGGTGTCGTCGAAGCCCCAGCGCGCGTCTCGCTGAAACAATGCGACGGGTGGCACCTGTGTCAAGGCCAAGGTCAAACACGTTTGTGGTTCTTTGTGTCCTTGGTGTCTTGGTGGTGAGAAGGGAAGGCGGTTGGAAAATCCGAAATCCGAATTCAAACCCACGATTCAAACACCTCAACCGCCCTGAGCATCAAATAGAACGTTCAATGACACGGGAAAGAAATGCCCTCGAACGACACTGAACTTCTTTGCACGAAATTACGTACTTGCATGCAGGGTCGGATGACTCACGGAGGACGAGGATGGCAAAAGTACTGAGACTGCTGTTGATTGTGATCGTGGTGGCAGGTGCGGCGGGCGGCATCTACGCTTGGGTCGGAACTCACGACACCGACGAAAACGGAAACACTCTGGTCGAAGCCGAGATCGGCTCGATCACCGAGAAGGCGCTTGCGGTGGGTCAGATCGAGCCGCGTGAGCGTTTTCAAATCAAGTCGAAGATCTCGGGCATCGTCGCGCGTTGCTTTGTTGAGGTCGGCGATACGGTGGAAGCGGGCGACGCCCTTTTCGAAGTCGCACCCGACCCCACCCCGCAGGAGCTCCTGAACGTCAGTCACCGCGTTCATTCGTCGGAGGCCAGCTTCCTCAAGGCCAAGGCTGACTTCGAACGTGGCGAAGAGCTCCACCAGGAGGGACTGATGTCGAAGGGTGATCTCGACGCCCTGCGCGAGATCTACGAGCTGGGGCGTATCGCCCGCCAGCAGGCCTTCGACAACCGCGACCTGACCCGCAGTGGCCGGGTGACCGGGGGCGACACCGAGGTCGAGGCAATCATTCGAACCACCGCCAGCGGCACCGTGCTCTCGCGAGCCGTCAACGTCGGCGACCCGGTGGTTCCGTTGACCTCCTACCAGCCTGGTACCGAACTCGCCTCGGTGGCCGATATGGGAGATCTGATCTTCAAGGGCACTGTGGACGAGATCGACGTCGGAAAGATCACGGTCGGAATGCCGTGCCGGATCAAGGTCGGCGCCCTGCCCAACGATATTGTCACCGGCCTCCTGTCGCGGATCGCGCCGCAGGCTCAGAAGAGCGAGGGAGCGACTCTTTTCGATGTCGAGATCGAGCTCGATCCGGATCATCAGGTGACCCTCCGCGCCGGTTACTCGGCGAATGCCGACGTGGTGATTCGCGAAAAGAACGACATCGTGCTCATCCCCGAGCGGCTCGTTCTCTTCGAAGACGAGAAGACATTTGTTGAAGTTCCCGGCGTCGGCCCCGAGGCTGAGCCGAGCAAGATCGAGGTCGAGTTGGGCCTCTCAGACGGCCTCAATGTCGAGATCGTCTCGGGCGTCGCCGAGGGCGAGCAGATCGTCCAGCGGCCGCCGAAAGAAATCACCTGATGGGAATTTCGGATTTCGAATTAGGAATTCGGATTTCCTTCCACCGTCCCGACAATTGAGGGTGGGTGGGGTATCACTCAAAACTCAAAACTCAAAACTCAAAACTCCGGCGGGTGGTCGGGTGACCGGATTCGGTTCTTTCTTCCGGCAGCTGGCCCGCGATCTGTGGAGCCAGAAGCTGCGCACCTTCCTCACCACTTTCGGCATCATCTGGGGAACGGTGGCGGTGAGCCTCCTGCTCGCCTTCGGCCACGGCCTCCACCGGCAGATGATCAAAAGTGTCGCTGGACTCGGCGACCGTATCGTCATCGCCTGGCCGATGCGGACCTCGATGACCTATGAGGGTCTCGGCAAGGGACGCCGGATGCGGATGATGGAGGAGGACATCCAGTACCTGAAAGCGCAGGTCGAGCTCATCGACGGCATCTCCGGCGAGTACTCCGACAGCTTGATTGCCCGCTACGGCGACCGGCAGCGGTCGGTCTCGGTGTCCGGGGTGTCTCCGGCGTACGGAACGATGCGGAATATGGTCCCGGCGGTTGGCGGGCGCTTCATCAACGATCTCGATGTCGAGCAGCGGCGACGGGTCGCCTTCGTCGGCAACGAATTGGCCGACGATCTCTTCGGCACCCAGGAGGCGGTCGGCGAAACGGTCATGATCCACGGCTCGCCATTCCTGGTGGTCGGGATCCTCCAACCCAAGGAGCAGGACTCCTCCTACTCGGGCCGCGACCACTCCAAGGTGATCGTTCCGGAGTCGACCTTCCGCGCCATCACCGGCCAGAAGTACGTCGACAATTTCATCTACAAGGCGCCGACCCCCGAGCTCAATGAGGCCTTGAATCTCAAGGTCCGGGCGGCGCTGAGCAGCCGATTGCGGTTCCATCCTGAAGACGACCAGGCGGTCCAGCTCTGGGACACGACCGATATGTTCGTTTTCATGGACGCCTTCATGCTCGGCTTTCAGATCTTCCTCGGGATCATGGGTGTGCTGACCCTGATTGTCGGCGGCATCGGAGTCTCCAACATCATGAATGTTGTGGTCGAGGAGCGGACCCGCGAGATCGGCATCAAGATGGCGCTCGGGGCCCGCGGTAAAGCGGTCCTGAGCCAGTTCATGCTCGAGACCATGATCCTGACTGCGATCGGCGGTGGTATCGGGCTCGCCATCTCGTTTGGTATCTGCTCGGCCTTTCCCACCGACCTCGAGGAGTATGTGGGACTCCCGACCCTGTCGCCGGGGCTGGCGGTAATGACGGCCTCGATCCTCGGTCTGGTCGGCCTGATCGCCGGCTATTTTCCGGCCCGCGCCGCATCCCGACTCGACCCAGTCGTGGCGATGAAACTGTGAATCGAAGGGAGCGGAGATGATGCAAATTCGGAATTCGGAATTCGGAATTCGGAATTCCTGCCCGGCAGCCTTCAGGGTCGCAGGGGCAGCGGAAAATCCAAAATCCGAAATCCGAAATTCGAAATCGGGATGGTGGACAGCATGAGACTTTTGGATTGGCGGGTCGTGGGTCAGCTTTTTCTGAAAGCATCGTCGCTGCAGCGCAAGCGTGCGACGCTGACCGTAGCGGCAATCGCCTGGGGGACAGTGGCCATCATCATGCTGCTGTCCTTCGGCGAAGGGCTCAAGATCCAGCTCATGAAGGGCCGGCGCGGGATGGGCGAAAACATCGCTGTGTGGTGGCCGGACGAGACGTCGAAGGTATGGCAGGGGCTCCCCGAGGGCCGACCGATAAGGCCGCGGATGGATGACATCGACTACCTGCGCGGGCGGATGACCGCAGCCTCCGGGGTCATCGGTGAATTGACCAGTTGGTCGTCCTCGATGACCTATGGTCAGACCACGATCACCGGACGGGTGACCGGCGCCAACTGGGAGTACGGCGAGATCCGCCACCACTTTCCACAGGCCGGCGGTCGATTCATCAACATCAACGACGAGCGTGACAAACGGCGCGTGATCTTCCTCGGCGACGCTCTCGCGGAGGATATCTTCGGCGAAGTGGCTCCGGTCGGAAAGACGATGTTCGTCGATCGTGTGCCGTACCTGGTGGTCGGAGTCCTCCAGCACAAAATGCAGATGGGAACCTACAAGGGGCCCGATGAAAATGGTGCGGTCATCCCGATCACGACCTTTGCGGCGCAGTTCGGCCAGCAGCGGTTGACCAATATCGTGTTCAAGGCGCGCACCGCCGAGGACATGCCGCTGGCCCGGCAGCAATTCAACGAGTCACTGGCGGCCAAATACCGTTTCGATCCCACCGACGAGCAGGTGACCGGTCTTTGGGACACCGTCGAAGGCGCCAAGGTGATGGGCAACATCATGATCGGTCTGCAGGGCTTCCTGGGCATCATCGGCGCCCTGACCCTGTTCATCGGCGGTATCGGGGTTGCCAACATCATGTATGCGGTGGTCAAGGAGAAGACCCGCGAGATCGGTGTGCAGATGGCTCTCGGCGCACGCCGGGGATGGGTCACCGGACCGTTCGTGTTGCAGGGGCTTTCCTACACCCTGGTCGGCGGAGCACTTGGGCTGGTGATCGCGACGATTCTGATCATTCTCCTCGGCCTCATGCCGGTCGAGGGCAACCAGGCCCTCGAATTTCTCGGCAAACCGACCCTGTCGTGGCAGATCGCGGTCGCCACGGCCGGGATTCTCGGTAGTATCGGTATTCTCGCCGGTTACTTTCCGGCAAGAAGAGCGGCAACGGTAGACCCTGCCGAAACCCTGAGGTATGAGTGATGAAATTGGCAATTTCGGATTTCGGATTTCGGATTTGCTGTCGGCCTCCGGCCGACGCGTCGCAACGTCGCCTGCGGGCGGCTCATAGTCTCCTCCTTCAGATGAGACTTGATCCGCCTCAGCAGCCGCCGTCGGGTTCGGATTTTTCCCACGCCCATCCAGAAAATTACGGGCTCAGGAGATCGGTATGAACTGGCCAATGAAGAAGAAGAACGGAACCGCCGAGTCGAATGGACACATCATCGACATGCGGGAGATCACCAAGGTCTACGACACCGGCAAGATCCAGGTGGAGGCCTTGCGCGGAATTGACATCAAGGTACTCAAGGGCGAGTTCGTGGCGATTGTCGGACCGTCGGGTTCCGGAAAATCGACGCTCCTGAATCTGCTGGGTTGTCTCGATACCCCGAGTGGCGGCGAGTACCGGCTGAGTGGTGAATCGGTGGCCGGTCTCGACCGCGACCAACTCGCCGATATCCGCAACCGCCGCGTCGGTTTTGTCTTCCAGAATTTCAATCTGCTGCCTCAGCTCTCCGCCCTCGAAAACGTCGAGATGCCAATGCTGTTTGGCGGAATCGGTCGCAAGGAGAGGAAGCGGCGCGCGCAGCAGCGGCTGGAAGCGGTGGGTCTTGCAGACCGCGTTGAGCACAAACCGACCGAGCTCTCCGGCGGCCAGATGCAGCGAGTCGCGATCGCCCGCGCCCTTGCCATGGAGCCGGACATCGTGCTCGCAGACGAACCTACCGGCAACCTCGACACCGGTTCGGGAACCGACGTGATGGGCGCCCTCCAGGAGCTGTGGCATGGGGGCAGCACCCTGGTGGTGGTGACCCATGACAAGGCCCTCGCGAAACGCGCCAATCGCGTGATCGAGATCCGTGATGGCAAGGTCATGCAGGACAGCACCAACAGCTGAATTCGCAAGTCGAAATTCGGAATTCGGAATTGAGAATTCCCCAAATTGCTCTTGATCAATTCAGAAGGATCGGATGGAAAATCCGAAATCCGAACTCCGAAATCCGAAATTATCCATGCCGAAATCGCACTCGGGGTACAATAATGGGTGAGGTATCGAGCATGTTTGAGGACGAACTCACACCCACGAGGCGCCAGTTCCCCAGAATTCCAGCGGAGGATGTCGTACTGATCCACCGCATCGGCCCTGCGGAAGAGGCAGAAGAGACGACGGTACGGCAGATCGGCCTCGGAGGTCTGATGATCTCGAGCGTCGAGTCCCTCGGTGTGGATTCCTATCTACGCCTCAAGCTGACGATCGACGCCGAGGAGGTCGAGGCCACCGGAAGGGTCGTGTGGGAACGACCGGCCGAGGACGGCACCTATGACGTTGGGGTTGCCTTCATCTCGATCGATGCCGCCCACTCGGAGACCATCATGGCTCGCCTCGTGGCCGCCGGAGCGAGCTAGTTTCTACCCGCCCCTCAGGGCAGACGGCCATACGGGTAGACGGCTATTCGGCACACGCTATTTACAACGCCGACGCCATGCTCATTCGTTTCGCCGTAAAGCCGTAAAGCCCTAGTAATCCAGTGTCAGGATTCGTCCCTCGGTGAAATTTAAGAAGGCGTCCTTCTCAGCGATCTGGATACCGTCGGCGAGATCGCCGGGCTCTTTGTTCGCAGCCTCGAGGCATCCCGGACACGCATAGAGCGGCACGCCGAGTTCGAGCAGCCGGGAGAGCTGAGTGTGCGATGACGGGAAATGGCTGTACTCGATGTCCGGAGCGTCGGCCAGCACGACTTCGATGCCATGGATGTCGAGATAGACCAGCACATCGCGGTCGGCGGCCATGAGCTCGGCCATTTTGAGGGCCATCAGGACACGATGAGCGTCTTCGGGGCCGTGCGAGATGTGGATGAAGACACCGTCTCGAGGTGGTTCGACCGGGCTCGGCTCACTGGGTGGTGCGGCCTGACCGCAACCGACTGCAATGATGAGGGCGAGTACGAGAAGAGTCGAGGTGAAGGATCGGCTGGTCATCTTTTTCTCCTTTGATCAAGTTTGCAACTTCAATGTTTCAAATAATTTAACAACCGTCCGCTACGATACCATCTTCCCCACCCCTCCACCCACCCGATACTCGTTTCTCGATCCACCAAGGTCAGCACCATTTGACGCGCGTTGCAGCTTCGGCGACACCGGTGCCACTTTCACAATTGTGATCGGCGCCCTGATACCCCGAGCGCGCTGCTGACAATTGTGAAGGTGGCACCTGACACACCGAAGCGAGAAGCGCTTTGAATCGAGCATCCAGCATCCAGCATCCAGCATCCCTATCCCCAACACCTCTACAATGCATCCGGAGGCTTCCAATGACGGATGATGCGCTCTTGACCGGTGGCTGCTTGTGCGGAGCCGTTCGCTTCGAGGTGACACCTCCAACGAAGTGGTGCGCCCACTGCCACTGCTCGTTATGTCGTCGCGCGCACGGCGCGGCCTTTGTGACCTGGTTCGGGGTCGAGCGGCCCGCCTTCGAGCTTGTCTCCGGATTGGAAGACCTGTCCTGGTATCAGTCGACACCGGAAGCTCGGCGCGGCTTCTGCTCCCGCTGCGGTTCGACGCTCTTCTTCGAGAGCGAGCGATGGGCCGGCGAGGTACACATTGCCCTGGCCCACATGGACGGACCCATCGATCGATTGCCCAGAGTGCACGTCTTCTACGACACACATGTCGATTGGATCGAGCTCGGCGATGAGCTGCGACAGCTCGGGGGCCCGACGGGGACGGAGCCGTTTGAACCCGGGTTATGACCTCGAACTCGAGCTGCCAGTAATCGAGATCAGCAGCCTCTCGGCTGGTGAGATTTGGTCCATCCAGGGTTTATGAAGTATCCGCCCCGCCGGACATGAACGTGAAACGGTGTCCGGAATTTCGGATGCCGGTTTCGCGACGAATGATCAACAGACGGCCTGGAAATGAGATGGCTTCGTGGTGACAATTGAAGATGTGCTCACAAGTTGCTGAACTCATGACCATTAGCAGTGCCTCGCCTCGTGTCGAGTCTTTTTCTCATTACAGAAACGGGTCTGCCGAATGACACGACTCGGAGGAATGGTTTTTGCTTAAGTTTTACAAAACGATGACGATTGTTATTGACGCACCCGGCCGGAGTGGACAGCCAGGGGTCGGGTTTCGTCTATGGATGGAAGGCTCCAAAAGGAAGGAGGCCGGCTACTCGACACGGTTTCAGGAGGGGATTTATTTTCGGAGGATATCGAGAAACTAAAGGAGGAAGGAATATGAAACGGACGTTATTTACGACCCTTGTCCTGGTGGCGATGCTCGCAGTTGCGGCACCGTTGCTGGCGCAAAACCCGACCGGCGTTCTGACTGGAAGGGTCACGTATCAAGGCGAGGCCCAGGCGGGCGTGACGGTGACAATCACCTCGCCCAACATGCAAGGCACCCGCGTCGAAGTCACAGAATCCGCAGGCGACTACAACTTCCGCGGCCTGCCCGCGGGAGACTACAACCTGACCTTCGCGCTGGCCGGCTTCAAGACCATCGAGTTCGACGTCAAGATCTCGGCCGCGCAGAGCCGGCGCATCGACGCCCAGATGTACGACGAGAGCTACGCCGAGGAGATCATGGTGACCTCGGCCTTCGAAACGGTCTCGGACTCGACCGAGTCCCAGACCACCTACACCCAGGCGGTGGTCGAACAGCTGCCCTTGAACCGGAGCATCGAGTCGACGGTTCTACTGACACCTGGAACCACTTCCAATGGCCCCGGGAACGGCTCCGCTATTTCCATCTCGGGCGCCATGTCGTTCGAGAACCTGTTCATGATCAACGGCGTCGTCGTGAACGAGAATCTGCGCGGCCAACCGTTGGACCTCTACATCGAGGACGCGATCCAGGAAACCACGACCTCGACCTCGGGCGTGTCGGCTGAGTACGGCCGCTTCCAGGGCGGCGTGGTCAACATGCTGACCAAGTCGGGCGGCAACCGCTTCTCGGGTTCATTCCGGGCCAACCTCAGCAGCGACAGCTGGCAGTCCAGCAACGCGGGCGACCTCACGCCCGAGCGTGATGACACGGTCAACACCATCTACGAGGCAACTTTCGGCGGCTTCATCCTCAGGGACAAACTGTGGTTCTTCGCCGCCGGGCGTGATCTCTCGACGTCCGCGACCCAGACCACCTACCTCACCAATATCGAGTTTCCCCAAACCACGGAACAGACGCGGCTCGAAGGGAAGTTGACCTGGTCGATCACCCCGAACCACCGCCTGATCGGTTCCTACGCCGAGATCGAACAAGATCGGACAAATACCACCTTCGGATCCATCCTCGACTTCGCGAGTATCAACCCCGTCCGATCGGACCCGCAGGACATCATGTCGTTCAACTACACGGGTGTGCTCAGCGACAACTTCTTCCTCGAAGGCCAGTACTCCGAGCGCAGCTACATCATCGGTATCGGCTCCGGTGGGACCGACACGTCTCTGCTCGGCGGCACCCTGCTGCGCGACCGTGCCAACGGCAGCGCCCGCTTCCACACCCCGACCTTTTGCTCCGCGCCCGAGTGCGGTGACGAGGACCGGAACAACGAGAACGGCCTGATCAAGGCCTCGTACTTCCTCTCGACCTCGGCGACCGGCACCCACGATATCGTCTTTGGTTTTGACACCTTCAACGATATCCGCAAGGTCGACAACTACCAGCAGGCAAGTGATTACCGGCTCTACGTCTCGGACACGATCATTCTCGACGATCCCAGCTCGCCGGACGGCATCGCCATCTACCCGGTCCTCGCTTCCTACTACAGCGCCAACCGTCCCGACGGGATCAGCAGAGGCGGCTACGCTTACATCTACGACATGGCGAACACCTCAAAGGGCACGAACTTCAGGACCAACTCGCTCTTCGTCAACGACACCTGGCGCCTCAACGACAAATGGACCTTCAACGTCGGTGTGCGCTACGACGCCAACGACGGTGTCGACAGCCTTGGCGTCAAGGTCTCCGACGACAGCCGTGTCAGCCCGCGGCTCGGCGCGGCGTTTGACCCCAAGGGCAACGGCGACCTGATCTTCAACGCCTCCTACTCTCACTATGTCGGCGCGCTCGCCAATGGGATCGCGAACGACGCCTCGCCCGCCGGCAACGCGAACAACTTCAACTCGCGGTACGATGGGCCATGTCTCAACTGCGACCAGTACCTCTCCGGTGACTACACCGACCTCATGACCCAGGAGGAAATCATCCAGGCGTGGTACGACTGGTTTATCGCCAACGGCGGCCGCGAAAACCCGCCGAACAACACCTCGACCACGATCCGCGGTCTGTCGCCGCAGATCCAGGAGTCGATGTCCTCGCCCTACACCGAAGAGTTTGTTATCGGTCTCACCAAGCGCCTCGGCACCAGAGGCGTGTTCCGTGTCGATTTCGTCAATCGCGAGGGCAACGATTTCTATATCTACCGCACCGTTCCCAACCGAACCGTCGAGGGCCCCTCCGGCCCGATCGACTTGGCAACGATGGAAAACGATGATGGTTTCTACAATCGCGAATACCAGGGACTGCACACCAACTTCCAGTACCGCATCGGCGACCGCTGGAACATCGGCGCCAACTACACCTACTCGAAAGCCAAGGGCAACTTCAACGGCGAGACCTCGAGCTCGGGCGCGGTCCAAGGCACCTGGCACGAGTACACCGAGTATCGTTCGGACGAATGGAACGTACCGAGCGGTTACGTCGGGACCGATCAGCGCCACAGGCTGCGCGCCTTTGCGGTATGGGACGTGATCTCGACCTCGCACCACAACCTCAGCGTCAGCTGGCTGGAAAACTTCTGGACCGGGGAAAACTACTCGCTCACCGCGACGGTCGAAATCGAAGACGACTGGGTGACCAACCCGGGCTACGAAGACCCGCCAGATTCGTTGACCTACTACTTCGGCGGTCGTGGCGCCGAACATTGGGACAACATCCACCGCTCGGACTTCTCGCTCAACTACGGTTTCTTCATCAAATCGGTCGAGCTGTTCTTCCAGGGGGACGTGCTGAACGTCTTCAACGAGGGCGCTCGGGACGGTGGCATCACCACCATCAATGTCCTCAACGACTTCAACCCCTACACCACGACTCCTGTCGAGGGCGTAGATTGGGAGAGGGACGAGGACTTCGGCGAGCCGTCAACCGACGGCAGCTACCAGAATCCGCGCTTCTACCGCTTCTCGGTTGGAATTCGCTTCTAATAACCGTCACATCGTGACTTACACGCCCCGGCCGCAAGGCCGGGGCTTTTTCGTGAATTCTGAATTCTGAATTCTGAATTAGGAATTTCCGCTCCACCACTCTCAGGCCGCCACGGGTGGATGGGCGGCATTCCTCATTCCCAAGGTTAGATTGGAGATCCCCTGGCTTTGCCGGGGGTATCTGACGAGTTAAGAGAAAAGGCTGGTCGGACTCTTAACCGTTGACTCTTCACCCTTTACTCGTGAGCTCAGTCCGTAGGCAGTCGCGGGGTGGTTGGCGAAAATCCGAAATCCGAAATCCGAAATTCAATTTCCGAATTCCGAATTCGACTCTCTATCCCTCCTCGGCCAATACCTCAGCCCTCCCATGCTTCTCACGCTTCCCTCTGAACTTCTCACCCAAGCGATCCATATAGGCATAGACCACCGGGACCAGGAAGAGGGTGAGCAGGGTCGAGGTGGTCATGCCGCCGGCCGTCGCCACCGCCATCGGCGCCCGCGCCTCGGCGCCCTCGCCGATCGCCAGGGCGACCGGCAGGACGCCGAAGATCATGGAGACCGCGGTCATCAGAATTGGACGCAGCCGGATCGGACACGCGGCGCGCAGCGCCGCTTCGCGGTCGAGGCCTGTTTCCTGTTTCTGGATCGTCAGGTCAACCAGTAGAATCGAGTTCTTGGTCACCAGCCCGAAGAGCAGGATCACCCCGATCACCGACATGATGTTGATGGTGTAGCCGGTGACGAAGAGGGCGAGCAGTGCTCCGGTCATTGCCGGGGGCAGAGCGAACATGATGGTGAAGGGGTGGAGCAGCGAGTCGAACTGGCTCGCCAGCAGCATGTAAACGATGAGGATCGCGAGCCCGAGGGCGAAGAGTAGTGAATTCATCGACTCCGCGAACTCCTCGGCCTGACCGGTGGCCTTGGCGTAGTAGCCATCGGGCAGCTCCTCGGCGAAGATGCGGTCGACGGTTTCGAGGGCCCGGTTGAGAACCACCCCTTCAAGATTGGCGGTCAAGAGTACGCTGCGCTCACGGTTGGTGCGGTTGATGTTGATCGGGCCTACTCCATGGCTGATCTCGACCACCGAATCGAGGCGCACCATCCGGCCGGTCCTGGTCCGTACCTGCAACCGGCCGATGTCCTCGGGGGTCAGGGCCTGCGATGGGTGGACCTTGATCCGCACGTCGTAGCGCTTGCCCTCGTCGGTGAAGGAGCCGACCTCGCGGCCGGCGATCAGAGCGTAAACGGTCTCGAAGATGGTTGCCGCGTCGAGCCCGAGATCGGCCGCCCGCTCGCGATCCACGTTGACGTAGAGCTGCGGCTGCTCGAGATCGAGGTTGGTGTCGAGGTCGACGAAGCCGGGCTCGGCTCTCAGCCTTTCCATGACCCGGTTGCCGATCCGATCGAGCTCGCTGAGGCTTGGACCGCGAATCGAGTAGGCGAGGGCCTTCTCGCCGCCTTCGCCGCCGACGTTATAGAAGCTGAACTCGATGACCGAGGCCCGCAACCCCTCGATCTCGGCCAGCTGGCGCCGGAGCCGCTGGACGACCTCTGCCTGGGTGGCTTCTCGTTGGTTCGGCTTGTACATGCGCATGAACATGATGCCCGAGTTGACCTGACCGCGTTCTTCGATATCGAGCGCGGCAAAGCCCGAGCGGATCTCGGGTTGTTCGAGGACGATCCGCTCCATCTCCTGCATCTTGCGGTCCATGGCTGCGAGCGAAATGCCAACCGGCGCCTCGGCCATGATCATGAAGGCAGACATGTCCTCGGCGGGCGCAAATTCGGCGCCGATGAAGGGCGTCAACCCGAGGCTGGCAACCACGATCGCTGATGACACTACGAGCGTA
>CAVZOK010000002.1:2500-169357 GCA_963776765.1 Candidatus Sulfomarinibacteraceae bacterium | reverse complement strand
CGAGACAGCGATCTTCGAGGACGTAGATCTCCTTACCGTTGGTCCGGCTGAAGTAGCCGCTCATCAGGCCGCAGATGGTCCAGCACACAGCCGAATCGGAGCGGCCGAAGTGCAACAGATGCTGCTCCGCCTCGTAGGAAGCAAGCAGCATCGCCCCCTTTTTGGTGAGCATGTCCTCACTGCCTGGCTGTGCGCGAAAGAAGCCCTCGAGGGTGTAGATGCGTGGACCGGCGCGGCGCCATTCTTCATCGTTCGCCCACTTGAACTCCTTTTTCATGGCCGCAGCCATCCGCCAGCCGTGGGCAAATCCAAACTGGGTGAGCACCGCTCGGGCCGCGGCAAGGCCAAAGTTTTCAACGAGATATTTCCGCGGAGCCCCATGGCCACCGCGTCGAGCAGGAGCGCCCGCTGCCCAGCGAAACGGATCACGCCCCCTTCTGGGTCCAGCTCCAGGAGCTCCTGGTGATTTAGGTCCTCGACCCGCATGGGTCACCTCTTTCATTTTGAAGTTACTCTACCTCATTTTGATCGAATACACGAGCAGTTGAGTGCACCACGAGACGCAACCATCTGGAATCAAGCGAGATATATCTGTGGCATGGAGTTTGCGGAGATGACTCCATGGCCGCAGCAATCCTCATCAGTGTCGCTCCCGATTCAATGGAAACGCGCCGCCGCCAAAGTCGGATTCGTCGCGGTGGGCGGTGCCGCAAGTGGGGAGGAACCATGATCTTGTCACGCAGACTTCTGGTGGTCACCACCGTGGCGGTGGCCGTAGTAATGCTGGCCGGACGTGTCGCAGCCGACTGGAGCGTAGGTGTCGATCTCTACCAACAGGGCCGCTTCGCAGAAGCTGCGGTTCACTTCCGGGAGACGGTCGAGTCGAACCCCCGCTGGCCTTCGGGTTACCTCATGCTGGGCCGCTGCCAGCTCGCTCTGGAGGAGTACGACGAAGCCCTCGAAAACCTCCGCACTGCCGTCGAGCTGGGTCCAGACGACCCCACCAACACCGTGACCCTGGGCCGAGCGCTGATGACGGTGGACCGTTACGCCGAGGCGCGCGAGCTGCTCGACGGTTTCGACTTTGACATTCTGCCCCCAGAGTGGAAGGCGGAAGTCGCGCGCATGCAGGCGGCCTGCCTGATCGAGGAGGATCGCGCAGCCGATGCGGTGGCGCTGCTCGAGACCTGTCTCGCTGACGACCCGAACAGGGCCGCCCTGCATCGAGCTCTCGCCGACGCCCACGGAGCGGTGGGCAATCGCACGGCGACCCTCGACGACCTGACTCGAGCCTTTCGCCTCGACCCCGCCGACCACGCAAGCGGCCGCTCGGCCGTCATCGCAGCCCTGACGCTGGCGGCCGAAGCCGGGGATGACGAGCTCGGGGTCGGCTATTACGGCCGCGCAGTCGAGATCGCCGATGAACTGGCGACTGTCTCACCTGATTACGAGAACACCCTGTTGGCCGGAGAGGCAGCTTTCGCAGCGGGCCGTTTCGAGGCCGCTGCCGGCTGGTTCGGCGCGGCAGTCAAGAGCAGACCCCAGGAACCCACCGCCCAATTCGATCTCGGACGCACCCTGGCGGTCCTCGACCACAACGAGGAGGCCGTCATCCATCTGCGCGCGGCGCTCGGCGCCGCGCCCGAGCCCGAGCTGGCGGCGCGCATCCACAGCCAGCTCGGCCGGCTGCTGGCCTGCAGCCTGGAGCTTCCCGAAGCCGCCCGCCACTATCGGGCTGCGGGGGACACTGTGCGGGCCGACCAGATCGACACGCTCGCCGCCGGCTTTCGGGAGGCGCTGGAACGGCTCGCCACCCTGCGAAACTCCGCCGCCGAGTTCGCCCGGATGGGGGCACAATTGGACGAACTTGGTGACGCCAAGGGTGTGACGGCGCTTTCCGAACGCAGGCAGATCATGATCACGAAGATCGCCGACATCGAGGGCAACCTGTCGGAGGTGCGCGCGGCTCTGTGCTGGTGAACCGGAGATCGCACCGGGCGACGTTCCTTCTTCGCTGGAAGGACTCGCTGCAAATCTACCGGCGCCTGACTCCCACAATGGCGCCTGGACGCGCGGCCCCAAGGGCCGCCAGAAAGGGAACATGTCATGAAGAGCAGAAGTTTTGCATTGATGATGGTGGCGGCGGTGATGCTTGTCTGCGGGGTCGCCGAGGCGACCGAGGTGATCCTCAATCAGGTCACCTTCCCGGAGCGCAACCAGATCGAGATCGGTTTTGTCCGTGACCAGCGCGCACCCGAAGCCATGATGGTCGCCGAAGTCCAGTATCGCGAGGGACAGGCCGAAATGAACATTCGCTACAAAGAGATGAAACCGGCGATCCTCTTCGCCGGCGACGTCACCTGCTACGTCCTGTGGGCGGTGACCCGCGATGGTACGGTGGAGAACATGGGCGAGCTGTGGGTCCGGGACGATTCAGAGACCGTCGAGTACTCGACCGGCCTGAAATCGTTCGCGATGATGGTCACCGCCGAGGCCCACCCGCTGGTGTCGGAGCCGTCCGAGCTGGTGATGTTTCACTCAATGGCGGCCAAAGGCAAGAAGGTGCCATCGGCGCAGTTCACTTTCTCCAGCTTCGGGCCGGCCCCTATGATCGAGTATCCGTCGGTTGCGAAGGTGATCTGGGACCGCAGCGAGCCGCTCGATCTCCGTCAGGCCCAAAAGGCCTACGAACTGGCGGTGAATGCCGGGGCCGAAACCTACGCGCCGACCCAGCTGTTCCGGGCTCGGACCATCCTGGCTCAGGCGAGCGGCTTCTCGACCGGGAACAAGAAAAAGGCGACGGTGGATTACAGCCGGCGGTCTCTGTCGCTGAGCGCGGAGGCGTTGCAGGTGACTGCGAGACGCAAGGAAGCGGAAGCAGTCGAGGCGGAGATCGCCCGCCGGACGGCGGAGATGGAGGCCCTCACCACGCGGGCCGGTGAGGCCGAGGCCAGCGCGGCCGCAGCTGCAGTCGCCCTCGTGGAGGCGAATCGCGCCATCGAAGAGGTCCAGCGGTCTCGCACCGAGTCCGAGGCGGCGGTGCTTGCGGCCCAGGGTGAACTGACACGCATCGAATCCGAGCGTGTCGCGCTCGCGGCCTCGGTGTTGGCCCTCGAGGAACAGTCGGCGGCGCTCGAACGCGAGAAGGCCGAGCTGTCGACACGGCTTCAAGGCGCCCTTTCGCAGGTCGCCGATACCAAGGAGTCGGCGCGCGGGATGATTGTCAGCCTGCCCGACATTCTCTTCGACCTCAACGAGGCCACGTTGAAGAACGAGGCCAAGATCGTGATCGCGAAGCTGGCGGGGATCCTCCTCATCCTCCCCGAGCTCAATCTACGGGTGGAGGGGCACACGGACTCTACGGGCAGCGCTGACTACAATCAGGGGTTGTCCGAGCGCCGTGCATTCTCGGTGAGGGATTTCCTCGCCCAGCAGGGGATCGGGGGTCAGCGCATGGTCGCGGTCGGCTACGGTCTGACACGCCCGGTGGCCGACAACTCCACCCGCGATGGTCGGGCCAGCAACCGCCGGGTCGAGATCGTCATCGGCGAGGGAGTGATCTCCGCCGATTGATCACAAAGGGTGCGGACACACGTGTTGATTTGTCAGATCCGGCCTGAGATTGCGAAGTCGGGTCCGTGACCCGAGACAAACTCGAATCGATACGCGAACTCGTCGAGCTCGAACTCGGCGCGTTCCTCGGCCAAAGTGCGACCGTCGAACGTTGCCGCGGACGGACGAAGGTCCGCATCCGCGAGTTCGAACTATTTTGATGCAGATCGTGCGCGAGCATCGGCAACTTGATCAGAATGATGGAACACTGCCTTATTCTGAGCGAATCGACAATCTGTCAGAGGTCTCGTCCGCCTCGCGGTTCAATGAATACAAGGGTTTTTCACCGATGGCACGATGGCTGCTTATGGCATCTGTGGACAACCCGTGCAGATTGAACCTCAGCGGCGGGTTGCTGAAGCGAAGCAGCATCAAGACCGACGACCGGTAGCCTCCCGCCGTGACCGGAGGCGTCCCGGATTGGAGTTCGAAGTCAACGCCACCGACACCGTCATCGCCGCTCCACCCTTGTCGGGAAGAACCGATCCGCGCCGAGATCTTCGGCATCGAGCGCCTGGAGCAACACGCCGAGAGCCTGGCCGCGGCCCAGCGCACGACTGAGAAGCCCTCCAAAGGACGGAATCTCCTCGCCCGGGTCGACGACAACGCGAGGGTCCTTCTGGCCGCATACCGGGACATTGCCGAGACGGTGCGGGAGAAGAAGGAGATCACACCCGCCGCGGAGTGGCTCCTCGACAACTTCCACATCGTCGACGAACAGATCCGGGACATACGGGACCACCTCCCGAAAGGCTACTACCGTCTGCTGCCCAAGATCGCGGAGGGCCACCTCGCGGGACACCCGCGCGTCTATGGGCTGGCCTGGGCCTACGTTGCCCATACCGACAGCCGGTTCCAGCTCGAGACGCTGCAGCGATTTGTCCGCGCCTACCAGCGCGTCCAGCCGCTCACCATCGGGGAGGGGTGGGCGATCGCCATCCACCTCCGCGTGGCCCTGGTGGAAAACCTGCGGCGGTTGGCGCAGCTGATCGTCCGCTCCCGCCAGGCGCGGGCCAGGGCCGACGAGCTGGCGGACCGTCTGCTGGGTCTGAGCGGTTGGCGGGTGGAGCAGGCGGAGGATGTTCTGCGGCGCCTGGGCGACGCCCCCCTGGCCGACGCTTTCGCCATGCAGCTCTTCCAGCGGCTTCGTGACCAGGACCCTTCGGTCCTGCCGGTCCTGGACTGGCTCAACGAGAAGCTGAGCGCCCAGGGGACGTCGGCCGATGAGGTGGTTGCCCGGGAGCAACATGCCCAGGGCGCGGCCAACGTCACCGTCCGCAACATCATCACCAGCATGCAATGGATGTCCTCCGTCGACTGGACCGATTTTTTCGAGGCCGTCAGCCTGGTGGACGAGGTCCTCCGTGCCGTCCCCGGGTTCGCGGAGATGGACTCCGAGACGCGGAGCCTGTGCCGAGCCCAGATCGAGCTGCTCTCCCGAGGTTCGGGGCACCCGGAGCTCGAGGTGGCACGGAAGGCCGTGCGCCTGGCACGCGACGCGGGCCGGGAGAACACGCAGGAGGCTCGCCCCGGCGTGGGGGGGGCGGATGAGGCCGCGCCCGCCCCTCCGGAGAGCGACCCGGAACTTGCCGGTGTTCTCCGGCGTGCCGAGGAGTATCCGGCGTACTACCTCCTGTCCCGGGGAAGGCTGGCTTTCGAGAAGCGTCTGGGCTTTCGTGTTCCCTTGCGAATCCGGCTCCGCCGCTTCTATCGCGCCCATGCGACCGGCGGATACCTGGGAGCGATTGCCGCCCTCACCGCCGTCCTGCTCTCCGGCCTTCTCTTCCTCACCTGGACTGCCGGGGCGGGCCTCCCGGTCCTCGTCCTGCTGGGAATCCTGGGTCTCGCGCCCGCCTCGGAGATCGCGGTATCCCTCGTCCATCGCCTGGTGACGTTTCTCGTTTCACCCAGGTTGCACCCCAAGCTCGAGCTCTCCCAGGGAGTGCCTCCGGAGCTCCGAACCATGGTCGTCGTGCCCACGCTTCTCACCAGCCGCGCCGACATCGAAGAGCAGGTCGAGCGGCTCGAGGTGCACTACCTGGCGAACTCCGAAGGGCATCTCCACTTTGCCCTCCTTTCCGACTGGACGGACGCCGCCATGAGCACATGCCCGGAGACGATGAGCTCCTCGCCGCCCTGGTCGACGGCATCGCGCGCCTCAATGAGAAGTACGAGGGCCCGCCCGGAGGGGGGAAGCGGTTCCTCGTGTTGCATCGCCGGCGTCTCTGGAACGAGGGGGAAGGCAAGTGGATCGGATGGGAGAGGAAGCGAGGGAAGCTCCACGAGCTGAACCGTCTTCTTCGCGGCGCCACGGACACCACGTTCATCCCGATCAACGGACAGCCGCCCGACGGTGCCCGAGGGGGTTCGCTACGTCATCACCCTGGATGCCGACACCCGGCTTCCCAAAGGGGCCGCCTACCGATTGATCGGGGCGATGGCGCACCCGTTCAACCGGCCACGATTCGACCCGCAGAAGGGACGCGTCGTCGAGGGCTACGGGATCCTGCAGCCCCGGATCACGCCGTCGTTGCCGACCGGCCCCCGAAGCACGACCTACCAACGGATCGTCTCGGGCCCCGGAGGCGTGGACCCCTACGCGGCAGCGGTGTCCGATGTGTATCAGGACCTCTTCGAGGGGGGGTCCTACACGGGGAAGGGGATCTACGACGTCGACATCTTCGAGGCGGCGCTGGAGGGGAAGGTCCCGGAGAACGCACTCCTCAGCCACGATCTCTTCGAGGGCGTGTTCGCGCGCGCAGGGCTGCTGACCGATGTGGATCTCTTCGAGGAGTTCCCCACCAACTACCAGGTGGACGCCCGCCGCCACCATCGATGGGTGCGGGGCGATTGGCAGCTCCTGCCGTGGATCCTGGGCCTCGCGCGTGACGCCGCGGGGCGGAAGCAGAAGGCTCACATTCCCACCGAGAGCCGATGGAAGATGGTGGACAACCTCCGCCGAAGCCTCGTTGCGCCGTCGTCGCTTCTCGTGGCGGTAGCCGCCTGGATCCTGCCCGCTGTTCCTCCGCTCCTCGTGGACCGGCCTGCTCGTCGGATCGATCGCGGTGCCGGCCTTCATTCCGGTTCTCGACAACCTCACTCCACGGCGATCGGGGATCTCCAAGCGAAGCCACCTGCGCGCCGTGGGCCGTGACATCTTCGTGGCCTTGTCGCAGACGCTCCTCGCCATCACCATGCTCGCCGACCAGGCATGGCTCATGGCGGATGCCGTGGTGCGCACGCTCGGGCGGCTCTACCTGACGAGGCGGAACCTCCTCGAGTGGGTGACGGCTGCGCAGGCGGGCTACGGAGCCAACCTGACGCCTGAGGGCTTTTTACAGGGACCTTCGCTGGGGCGTGGTTGTCGCCCTGGGAGCCGGCTCGCTCTGCGCTGTGCTCAAGCCGGAAGCCTGGCCCGTGGCGACGCCGTTCATTCTCCTCTGGGTGCTGGCGCCTGCCCTCGCCTGGCGCATCAGCATCCCCTCAAAGGTCGCGACGTCACAGGCTCTCTCCACCCAGGAGATGCGCTCGTTGCGGCTCATCGCCCGCCGGACCTGGCGCTTCTTCGAGACGTTTGTGGACGAGGAGGAGCATGCCCTCCCGCCGGACAACTTCCAGGAAGACCCCGAGCCTGTCCGAGCTCACCGCACCTCGCCGACGAATATGGGTCTCTATCTGCTCAGTACGATGGCCGCCCATGACTTCGGCTGGATCGGAGTTCTGGACACCGCGGAACGGCTCGAGGCCACGCTGCAGACCATGGCCGGGCTGCACCGCATCCGAGGCCACTTCTGCAACTGGTACGACACCCGGGACCTCCGGCCGTTGGAGCCGATCTACGTTTCCACCGTGGACAGCGGCAATCTGGCCGGGCACCTGATCGCCCTGGCGCAGGCGTGCCGCGAGCTCATGCATCGCCCTCCCTTCGGCCCGGAGGTCCTGGAGGGAGTCCGGGACGCTCTCCATCTGGTTCTCGAGTCGGCAGAACAGGCCGAGCATCCGCAGCGTACGCAAACGGTCACGGCGGTGCAGCTGCGCGAGGCCGCGGAAGGGATGTTGGCCGCTTCTGGAGGATCCCCCGACGGTTCTTCCCGAATGGGTCCAGCGCCTCGAGGAGCTCGGGGCTCAGGCGGAGCAGCTCCTGGATATCGCCCGCACCCTCTCCAGCAGACGCCGACGACGGGCCCGCGTCCGAGATCCTGGTCTGGGCGAGGGCCGTTCGGGACTCCATCCGGAGCCACGCTCGGGACATCGAAACGGCCCTGCTCTTCGAGGGTCTGGATGCGCCCCGAGAGGGCGGAGACCACCCTTGGGCACCGCCTCTCCGCCCTCGCACTGCGCGCCGAAGCGATGGTCCAGGCCATGGACTTCCAGTTTCTCTTCGATCCCTCGCGCAAGATCTTCTCCATTGGCTACCGCGTGGCCGACCACATGCTCGATCCCAGCTGCTACGACCTCCTGGCCTCCGAGGCCAGGCTGGCGAGCTTCGTCGCCATCGCCAAGGGCGACGTTTCGCCCCGGCACTGGTTCCTTCTCGGCCGGGCCCTGACGCCGGTGGGCCGCGGGGCGGCCCTCGTCTCCTGGTCGGGGTCCATGTTCGAGTACCTGATGCCGCTCCTGGTGATGCGGCAGCCCGCCCACAGCCTTCTCGACCTCACCTGCCGGCTGGTGGTGGGGCATCAGATCCGGTATGGCGCGGACCGGAAGGTCCCGTGGGGGGTCTCCGAGTCGGCCTACAACGTTCGCGACGTGCAGCTCACGTATCAGTACTCGGATTTCGGCGTGCCCGGCCTGGGGCTCAAGCGAGGGCTGGGCGAGGACGTGGTCGTGGCCCCCTACGCCACCGCCCTCGCGGCCATGGTGGAACCGAGTGCCGCCGTGGAGAATTTCGCCCGTCTCGAGGAAGCCGGAGCCCGAGGCGCTTACGGCTTCTACGAAGCACTCGACTACACCCCCTCGAGGCTGCCGGAAGAGGCTCAGGTGGCCGTGGTTCGCGCATACATGGCCCATCACCAGGGGATGACCATCGTCGCCCTGGGGAACGTGGTTCACGACGGCGTGACCCGGAGGCGCTTTCACGCCCATCCCCTGGTCCAGGCGGCGGAGCTCCTGCTCCAGGAACGGACGCCGCGCGCGGTGGCCGTGGCCCGGCCCCGGGCCGAGGAGGTGCGGGTGGCCGCGCTCGTCCGCGACCTCGTTCCCCCGACCCTGCGCCGCTTCGAATCGCCGCACGACATCACGCCCCGCACCCATCTCCTGTCCAACGGCCGCTACACGGTGATGGTCACGGCCGCGGGCGCCGGCTTCAGTCGATGGGGCAACCTTGCCGTCACCCGCTGGCGGGAGGACGCGACGTGTGACGGCTGGGGCTCGTTCATCTTCCTGCGGGACGCGGAAACCGGTGACGTCTGGTCCGCCGGCTTCCAGCCCAGCGGAACCGAAGCGGACGCCTACGACGTCGTCTACTCCGAGGACCGGGCCAAGATCATGCAGCGGCATCGGTCCGTGTCGATCACCCTCGAGATCGTGGTCTCCCCGGAGGACGACGCCGAGCTTCGCCGGCTGACGGTCACCAATCTCGAGGACAGGGACCGTGAGATCGATGTCACGTCCTATGCCGAGGTCGTGCTGGCCCCGCAGGGCGCGGACGAGGCCCATCCGGCGTTCTCGAACCTCTTCGTGGAGACGGAGTTCGTTCCCGAGCTCGGGACCTTGCTGGCTTCACGACGCCCGCGGTCGGCGGACGAGCCCCGGGTCTGGCTCGCCCATCTGATCGCGCTCGAGGGGGAGCCGCTCGACACGCTGCAATACGAGAGCGACCGCGCACGCTTTCTGGGCCGCGGCCGCGGGATTCGGACGCCGCTGTCCGTGGTCGACGGGGAGCCCCTTTCGAACACGGCGGGAACTGTCCTGGACCCCATCGTGAGCCTGCGGCAGCGAGTGGCGATTCCCGCTCGTGGGACCGTCCATCTCGTGTTCACGACGCTCGTGGCACATTCCCGGGAAGAGGCCCTCGCGACGGCGGAGAAGTACCGCCAGCGGGCAACCTTCGAGCGAGAGAGCTCGCTGGCCTGGACCCAGGCCCAGGTCCAGCTGCACCACCTCCGGATCACGCAGGACGAGGCGCATCTCTTCCAACGTCTGGCCAATCGTCTGCTCTACGTCGATCGCACCTTGCGTGCGGCGCCTCAGGAGCTGGCCAGGAACCGCGGCGGCCAGTCCGGGCTCTGGGCCTACGGCATCTCCGGCGATCTTCCGATCGCTCTGGTGCGCATCGAGACGGAGGAGGAACGGGAGGTCGCGAGGCAGCTCCTGCGGGCGCACGAGTACTGGTACCGGAAGGGGATTGCCGCCGACCTGGTGATCCTGAATGCGCAGGGCACCTCCTACGCACCGGGCCTCCAGGAGTCCCTCGAAGCCATGGTGCGAGCGATCCAGTCCGCGCCGGCCACGAGGGGCATCCGGAACATGGAGGCGTCTTCCTGCTCAGGGCCGACCTCGTGCCACCGGCGGACCAGATCCTGCTGCACGCTGCGGCGCGAGTCGTGATTCTGGCGCGCCGGGGCTCATTGTCCGAGCAGGTGGTTCGGCTGGAGCGGTCGAGGCCGGGGCCGGTTCCGCGTCGGCTCCGCGCGCCACCCGAGTCGACCGAAGACCGTTTCCCCTCCCGCACTGGATCTCGAGTTCTTCAATGGCCTGGGGGGATTCACGCGCGGACGGCCGCGAATACGTCACGGCTCTGGGCGCGGGGCAGTGGACCCCGGCCCCCTGGATCAACGTGGTGGCCAACCCGGACTTCGGTTTCCAGGCCTCCGAGTCGGGCTCGGGCTTTACATGGTCTGTGAACAGCCGGGAGAACAAGCTCACGCCGTGGTCGAACGATCCCGTCAGCGACCCTCCGGGCGAGACGTTCTATGTTCGGGATGAGGACAGCGGTCTCGTCTGGGGACCGACCATGCTCCCCATCCGCGAAGAAGCCTGGCCCTATGTCATCCGGCACGGCCAGGGGTACAGTCGCTTCGAGCACACATCCCACGGCATCGCACTGGATCTCCTGCAGTTCGTGCCTCCGCGGGACCCGGTCAAGATCTCCCGCCTCACCCTGGAGAATCGGTCCGGCCGCAAACGGCGGCTCTCGGTCACGGCGTATGCGGAGTGGGTGCTGGGGGTCGAGCGGAGCGGCTCCGCAGCCTTTCGTGGTCACCGAAATCGATCCCGCGACCGGAGCCATGTTTGCGCGAAACGCCTGGAACGGGGAGTTCGCGGATCGGGTCGCCTTCGCCGACCTGGGCGGGCGCCAGACCTCCTGCACCGGCGACCGCCTCGAGTTCCTGGGCCGCAACGCCGGCCTCGACCATCCCGCATCGCTGGAACGGGGCGGGAGCTTTCGGGAAAGACCGGAGCGGGCCTGGACCCGTGCGCCGCTCTGCAGACGAAGCGTGGAGCTCGAACCGGGAGAGCGCACCGAGGTCGTGTTCCTGCTCGGCCAGGAGGCAAGCCGCGAGAGCGCCCGATCCCTGGTCGAACGCTACCGCAAGGTGGATCTGCGACGCGGCTCTTCTCGAGGTCTCGGAAGGCTGGGACCGGGTGCTGGGCGCTGTTCAGGTCAAGACTCCCGAGCCCTCGATGGACCTCCTCCTCAACCGCTGGCTGCTCTATCAGACGCTCTCCTGCCGAGTCTGGGCCCGCTCCGCGTTCTACCAGTCCGGCGGGGCGTACGGGTTCCGCGACCAGCTCCAGGATGTCCTGGCCCTGGTGGTGACGCGACCCGACATCGTGCGCGAACACCTCCTCCGGGCCGCTGCCCGGCAGTTCCCCGAAGGCGATGTCCAGCACTGGTGGCACCCCCCGACGGGCCGCGGCGTGCGGACCCGGATCTCTGACGACCGCCTCTGGCTGCCCTATGCGGCGGTCCGCTATCTCCGGACGACCGACGACTGGGCGGTTCTCGACGAGGAGGTCGCGTGGCTCGAGGGACCGGCCCTGGAGGAGGGCCAACAGGAGGCCTACTTCGAGCCCAAGCAGTCGGACGAGCGGGCGACGCTCTACGAACACTGCGCGCGGGCCCTGGACTGCAGCCTCGAGGTGGGCAGCCACGGCCTTCCCCTGATCGGGGCCGGGGATTGGAACGACGGCATGAACCGCGTCGGCCACGAGGGCCGGGGAGAAAGCGTCTGGCTGGGCTGGTTTCTGCTCATGAACCTGAAGGACTTCGCCGGCATCGCCGAGTCCCGCGGCGAAGACGAGCGTGCGGCACGGTGGCGCAGCCACGGCCGCTTCTCTCCAGGCTGCGCTGGAGGAGGAGGCGTGGGACGGGGAGTGGTACCGGCGCGCCTTCTTCGATGACGGGACGCCGCTCGGATCGGCGGAGAACGACGAGTGCCAGATCGACTCCATCGCCCAGTCGTGGGCGGTCATCTCCGGTGCCGGCGACCCGCAGCGGGCACGCCAGGCCATGGAGTCCGTGGAGCAACGGCTCGTCCGGCGCGACGACCGCCTGATGCTGCTCTTCTCGCCGCCGTTCGACCAGACCCCGCTGGACCCCGGATACGTCAAGGGATACCTCCCCGGCGTCCGGGAAAACGGCGGGCAGTACACCCATGCCGCGATCTGGTCGGCGGTGGCCTTCGCCATGCTGGGCGAGGGAGACAAGGCTGTCGATCTGTTCAACCTGCTGAGCCCCATCCACCACGCCGGCAACCGCACCGACGTCGACGTGTACAAGGTGGAGCCGTACGCCGTTGCCGCTGATGTCTACTCCGAACCGCCGAACGTGGGGCGGGGAGGATGGACCTGGTACACCGGGGCTGCGGGCTGGCTCTACCGCCTCGGCCTGGAGTGGATTCTCGGATTCCAGAAGCGAGGCTCCGCCCTCCGTATCGATCCGTGCATTCCGAAGGATTGGAAAGCGCTTCGAGATCGCCTACCGTCATGGCGACACGCTCTACCGGATCACCGTCGAGAACCCGAAAGGAGTCTGCCGGGGGGTATCCCGGCTCAGCCTTGACGGAACCCCGCTTCAGGGAGAAGCGCTTGTCCCCTTGGCCGACGATGGCCGCGAGCACCAGGTCCATGTGGTGCTCGGATAGGCCTTCGAGGCACTGTTGCGAAAGCCGCCGTCGCCCTATCTGCCACGGCGGCCCGGATTGATCGGCGCCGTGCGTCATTTCGATCGATCTCACAGTCGTGCAGTATTCGTCGACTCGGTCCAACTTCATGGAACCAAACGAGATCTGTCTGTGGCCGGGAACTTGCAATGGAAGGGGTGTGGCTGCAGCGAGTCTGGCCGGGGCCACGCTTGGTCCCAGAGGTCGCCAGGTCGTGCTCGTGGGGAGATTGCCGGAACGGACCAGGGGTGCGGAGGGCGAGCTGGTGAAACGGCGCGCGGCCAGGCCCTGGGGAGGAGAACGCCATGAGGACGAACGCCCGCAAGACAGTTCTTCTCGGTGACCTGATGGCCTTCGAAGCGATCGGACGCCAGTCCGGCGCGTTGATTTTCAAAGGAGGGGTGGGAGCAGTCCGATGATCACGCTGCGCAGGGCAGACGAACGCCACCTCGACAGACGCCACAGGCAGGAACTCTGGCACAGCTTCAAACCACAGGAGCCGACGAAGCCGCAGGCGGGTGGTTTCGGGATTCTGGAGAGCCTCACCGAGAACCGTCTGCCACCGGGCGGCGTCTCTGTGGCTCGTCCGAGCCGGGAAGCAGAAATTGTCACCTACATATGTAAAGGGACCATTGCTCAGGAGGACTCGATTGGGTCCTCGGGTGTGGTCCACGCGGGAGAGTTCCAGCGCATGGCGATCGGCGGCGGCGATCGCCACAAAGAGACGAACGCGTCACGGACCGAGTGGGCGCACATCTTCCGGATCTCCCTAAGCCCTTCGGAGGTCGGGTCCAACGGTGCCCGCGAGCAAATGCACGTCGCTGCAGCGCAGCGCCACAATGTGCTGCGCATCGTCACGTCCCCGGACGGGCGTCAGGGATCGCTGCACACACATCAGGATGCCCTTATTTACTCGAGTCTGATCGACCCTGGGCATCACCTCATCCACGAGTTGTTGCCGGGACGAAACGCATGGCTCCACGTCATCTGCGGCGAGGCGGCATCCCACGACATCATCCTGACCCAAGGTGACGGTGTGGGCGTGACGAACGAACGCTCGGTATCGCTCACCGCACATGAAAAATGCGAAATCCTGCTCGTCGACGTCGGCGAACAGGTCCCTGGCCCGGCCGGCTAAACCCTCACGGTGAAATTCAGAGGAGGTGCGGAGATCAGCGCGGGCCCGTCACGATGTCGTATATTGAATGGTTTCTGCCCTTTTCCAGGGCCCACACCACATTGCCATAGTCAAAGTGCCAGTATTCCGTCAAATCACACACAAAATCTTCGTTTTCGAAGAGATCCATCAGGAGCTTTCGGTTCTTCTTCGCTTCAGACGAAATACCTGGATGCAGGGGATAACACTTCCTGTTGAGATCAATCTTGAATCCGCTGTTGGTTCCAAAGTCCAAAACGCAATCGTTTTCTGGATCATAGATCAAGGCATCCACTGCACCGCCGGTTGCGTGCATGGATTTTTCTCTGGAAGCAGTGAATTCCAGGGTGATTCTCTCAATCTCATCAGAACTCTTCTCTGGATTCTGTTTTCGAGCTACTTCGAGATTCCTGTCCCATAGGAGTTGTTGGTGGTCAAAAGACCTCCATGCAGAACGGATAATAAGTCTCTTATCCATATCACTTAACAGCCTGCTGATTCGACCTATCTTTTCGTGGGCGGCTGCTCTGACAAGATATTTGTAGTCCTTCATGATTGAGGGTTCGAACATCAAATCAAATCCGGAATCCAGGAGACTGATCAAAGGAGAACCATCGTCCCGGATCGCCACGGTTGGCACACGCTGCTTCTGCAGACGATGTTGGTGTTCGACCAGTTCGCAGTACTCCTCGGCCCTCATGGCAACACTTTGGCCTTTTCCGAAATCATACTTCTCCTGACTGATCGAAACCCAGCGTTCGTCCGGCTGCTTATCCGCCTTTCACCATAACCTTTCCACAGCGCCGCTGCCTGCCAACTTCGACATGACTCCATCAAATTGATTGATGTCATTTCATTCCGATCTTATTTTTGTTGACGCTGCTCCGGCAGTGATCGCATATCTTGCGTAAATTCAGCCACATACATAATCGATCCAAAAAAAGACGGTGCCTCTCGGTCGTGGCGCGGATCTTGCTCTCTGGAAAAGGGCAAGGAGAGTCAACGATGTATAGAGAAGCAATTGAAGTGCTGCCGATAAGAGAGCGGGCACTTGTATACGGCGAAGGTCAATTGGGAAAGCTCGATGGCAAGGTAACCAACGGACTGGTGCGGCATTCTGAAAAATACCAGATCACCGGTGTGACCGACAGCACCAAGGCCGGGATGGATGCGGGTCAATACCTTGACGGAGTGAGAAGCGGGATCCCCGTGTTCCGGGACATCGAGGATGCCATTGAGAAGCTCGGCTATGTTCCGAAGTACTTCATCTATGGCATTGCACCACTCGCGTCGTACATCTCGAGGCAACAGAGAGAGACAGTGCTCGCGGCCATGGAAAAGGGCATGGACATCATCAACGGTCTCCCTGAGTTCTTCACCGAAGATGACGAGTTCATGGAGAAGGCACGGGCACATGGTGTGCAGATCCACGATATCCGGAAACCACCACCGAGAAAGGATCTGCACATCTTTACGGGATCGATCTTCCGGGTCACGACTCCAGTCATTACCGTGTTTGGGACAGATTGCGCGGTTGGCAAAAGGACCTCTGCGGTCCTCATCGCAGAAACACTTCGGAGGCGAGGACTGACGACCGCGTTCGTGGCAACGGGTCAGACCGGTCTGCTTCAGGGCGCCAGGTACGGCGTTGCAGTGGATGTCCTGAGTTCGGGTTTTCAAACCGGTGAGGTTGAACACGAGATCGTGAAGGCTGTTGAGGCGGAGGATCCCGACATCGTCGTTGTCGAGGGGCAAGGTGCACTGAGCCATCCGGCGTTCACTTCCTCGACGGCGATCATCAGGGGGGCGAGACCACGAGCGATCATCCTCCAGCACCCACCCAAAAGGAAAGAGCGCTGTGACTTCCCTGGCATTCTCATGCCCACTCTCGAGAGTGAAATCAAGTTGATCGAGATCATCTCTGGAGCGAAGGTCATTGCCCTGACTTTGAACCATGAAGACATGACAGACAAGGAGATCGAAGACACCGTTGTCGAATATGAAGGCACCTACGGGCTGCCGACAATGGATGTCTTGACGCACGGCTGCGAAAAGATCGTGAGAAGGCTCCTCGAGGTCTTCCCAGAACTCAATTTGGGCAAGAGCGCAGCAGCGTGATGACGACACCGAGGATCGAGATCGATCTCGGGAAGATCTCGCGCAACGCAACGAGCCTCCGGGAGATCTACGCATCGAAAGGCATCGGCATCATCGGTGTGACAAAGGTCGTATGTGGAGATCCCACGATTGCTGACGTCCTCGTGAGAACGGGAATCGACACCCTCGCCGATTCGAGGTTGGAGAACATCAAGCGGATGCGTCAGGCGGGAGTACAGGCCCAGTTTGTCCTGTTGAGGAGCCCCGCGCTGAGCCAGGCCGAGTCTGCCGTGAAGTATGCCGACATCAGCCTCAACACGGAGTTTTCGGTCATCGAGGCGCTCTCCAGGTTTGCCGTCAAAACCGGTGTGACGCACAAAATCATCCTCATGGTGGAAATGGGTGATCTGAGGGAAGGCCTTCTGCCCCGAGTTCTTGAGGAGACCGTTGAGCAGGTTATTGGCCAGAGAGGAATCTTTTTGGCTGGCATCGGAACCAACCTGGCCTGTTTTGGGGGAGTCAAACCGGACGAGAAAAACCTCGATCATCTTTCATCACTCGCTCGAGACATCGAAGAGAAGTTCGGCATGACTTTGCAGTATGTCTCCGGCGGCAACTCAGCCAACTATGACTGGTTCATGTCCACAACAGACGTGGGCAAGATCAACAATCTGAGGTTGGGGGAGTCGATCTTCTTGGGGTGTGAAACCCTCCACCGAAAACAGATACCGGGTTTGTTCACCAATGCATTGAAGCTGGTCGCGGAGGTCATTGAATCAAAGGTGAAACCATCCAAGCCCTACGGGGATATCTGTCAGGACGCTTTTGGGAATGTGCCTGAGTTCTCGGATCGGGGACCGATGAGAAGAGTCATCCTGGGAATCGGTTTGCAGGATGTGCTCGTCGCAGGGCTCACTCCGTGTATGGATATCGACATCCTCGGGGCAAGCAGTGATCACGTCCTGATCGATGCCAAGGAGCTGGACTTGAAGGTTGGTGACGAAGTGGAGTTCAACCTCAACTACGGGGCATTGCTATCGTCCATGACTTCGCCGTACGTGGCGAGACGTTATGTCGGCAGCCAGGTCCGCCGAGACGCCGCGGCCGAAGGCCGTCAGCAACCGAAGGTGAGATCCAAGGAGGCGGAACCAGAAAGGAGAAAAGCCGCCCGAACGGGCGGCGAATTCGAGATTCTGGTGGAGCCGATCGGGATCGAACCGACGACCTCCTGAATGCCATGATAGAGCCCCCGTTTTTTTGCAGTCATTGAGAGCAAAGAACTTGCGTGCTAACTCCCTGAAAACGTTGAGACTTCGATCTCCACCCTCGATCGACCCAGATCGATCCAGATCAACCCCGATCAAGAATTTTGCAGTCATTGGCGCAAAAAAGGCGATCCGAAGGCCGCCCGAAACTGAGGACCGAGAGCGCAACAGCGTGCACCGAAAAACCGATAACAACTTGACCCGTTCGCCTCGCTCCAATTGGATTACGATAGAAACAGGACACACGCGGCGAGAGATCTTCCCAGCTCACTGACTTGTTAGCGCGCTCTCGGCGCACGTTTCCAAGTGGTTCTTTAGTATCGCTAACATTGAGTTAGGCTCGAATCGGTGTATGAGAGCTTCGTATGAACTTCCTTGATCATCAGTACGATCTAAGCCGCACCATTTACTCATCGCAGCATTTGGATCTGGCGAGGGATTTTTGGCGGGGACTCCTCGAGCAACATGATCCCCGTTGGCTCAGAAAACCCATAGGCCCGTTGTCGGTTCACTGGAAGGCGAACGGTGTTCCGGCAGCTTGCTTTCTAATCAACCTTGCAATTGATCTTGAAAAGCTCAGAGTTCATTGCGATCCAACCTCTCACGTGATCCTAGATGAGAAGATTGCAGAACTTCTTCGACGGAAGAAAGGACGCCAGTTTGAAGCTACCCTGACGGAGATTCAAGTTGCCGCTCTTCTCGCTGATCGCATAACACCAATCACTTTTGAGCCATTGGTACCACGTGATAAACACTCTGCCCCAAACAAGCCCAAGAGTCCGGACTACGGGATCGTCTTACCTGACGGCAATGTTTTGGTCGAAGTAACTGTGATCACTGTGGGTCATCTCGACTACTGGGACAAGCGTGCTCAACAAATTAGAGACCAGCTTTCCGTGCATTTCAAAAGACTCTCTATCAACCGAATTGTAAACTCCAGCTATCCTCTCTATTTCTATAGAAATCCTCCTTCGAGTAAACAGATTATGGACTTGGCAGAAGCGATTGCCAACGTCGAGAGTGGAGCCTGCTCGATCGAGTCTGGAGAACACTCTCTGTCGTTCACTTGGGAACCGGTACCGATCATTGTCAGTGACTCAGAGGATGAATTTGAACCACCCGCAGGAGGCCCCCGCGTACAGGTTGTCACGTCAGGAAACCCGGCGAACATCCACAGTGTGTATGGTTTTTATGGTGCATACCAAATTGAACGCAATGATCATGAACAGATCTTCGTGAGTGCCATTCGTAACTCGCTGAAACAGAAGCGGCAACAGTTTCCCTATGAAGCACCGTTGCTTCTCGCAGTCAGGCTTGGTCACAGCAAATTGAAAGAAGATGTCTTTGTTCCTACGGTGATCAATCGGATCTGGCCAAACCCAGACTATTGCTGGCTAGCTGGAATTGCTTTGTTTCGTCCTGGGCAAAGATGCAACAAGAATGACCAGTCGCCACGCCTGACCTTGCTTGCAAATCCCAACGCGAGGAGTCCATTGCCGACATCTGCACAACAAGTGTTTGAGCAAGGTCGGCAGTTTCATTATGTTGGAACAGTTGGAAGGAGCTAGTACCATTTCCGACTCGATAGCGTCAAAAGCAATTCATGCGGCAGTTTCACGTTTTCGGTACTACACGGAGGCCACGCTGCCTAACATTTCGTTCCAGCGGACCCTCACAGCGCGGCTGTTCGGGCCGCTGAACTCGGACCGTTAGGCAGCGTAACAAGGGTTGTGGAAAGGAACAGGGCACTGTCATCCCAAGGAGTGGCTCCATGCTGATCTACCACTACACGCAACTCGGTGGGTTTCACGGCATAGTTTCAAGTGGAGGAATATACGGTACGGCCATTAGCTATCTAAATGACTCAACCGAATTCCTGTATTTGTATCGGTTGCTCGTCAATGAGGTGGCGCCGGAGTTCTTCGAGCAAGGGTCCCCTGAATACTCGAAACTTGTCAATCTAGCGATTGATCAGGCCTCCTTCAAGGTCTCACAAGGTGTTTTTGTTTCTTGTTTTTGCGGCAACAGAGACCTGCTGAGTCAATGGCGTGCATATGCTCCGGGGGCAGTTGGTGGAGTTGCGCTTGGGTTCGATGTCGACATGTTGAGGGAATTGATGCGGAGTGAATACTCCATTCCACCTTCCGACCCTTCAGATCCACGGTCTGCACCTGACTTCATGTCTGGTCTCCCGACCTGCAAGCTTGAGCGCTGCATCTACGGCCAGAACGAGCAGCGTGACCTGCTACGCCGAAAACTGAAAGCGCTCGTTGACCATGGAACCGATGACATGACGATGTGGATTGCCGCGACCATGTGTGGTCTTGATGCAGCCCGCGTGAAGCATCCGTCGTTCTCTGAGGAGGACGAGTGGCGTCTTATCTATGAAGTCCATCACGACAAATCAACGATTGACTTTCGGGTTGGCAAATCCATGTTGGTTCCCTTCGTGACGATCAACCTATCTTCCATTCTTCCAGGCGCTCTAAAGGAAGTCGTTGTCGGTCCAAATCCTCACGAGTCCCTATCCACTGCAAGCATAAACGGGTTCTTGGCGAAACATGGCCTGAACACCACAAGAGTTGTGTACTCAGAGATTCCCTATCGTGACTAGTTGCGGATCACGGTCTGGGCAAGGAAATAGAGTCCGAGAGATTTGTGCTTGAGTTCAAGTTTGAACTGCGACGCGTGCCTAACTCCTCATTCCAAAGGACCCGACCCTGACGGGTTGACTAGAAACCTTATGACCGGCCTGGTTCGCATTTGCGTTCAGTGCGGTGGTGACGCGAAGGCGAAGGCGAACGACGAGAGCCCCAAGCGAGGACGGTTGGGGATGGCGATAACGTTGGTGCTCAACCGAAATCGAATAGAATAAAGCTGCGTGGCGCCTCGTGTGCTTCCCTATGAGTCGACAAACGATTCCCACGCGATACGAGATGTCTTTCAATCTAAGAATACTTGTTGTTTATGGATTGCTCGCCGTCGTCACGGCGTTGTCGCCTACCGTTTCTGAACCCCTATCCGGCGCAACCGCAGAAACCGGCTGGGAGTGGGTCAATCCACAACCGCAGGGAAACCACCTTTTATCCGCTGCAGCCGGAGCGGATGTCATCGTCGCCGTGGGCAACGGGGGCACGATTCTCGTCAGCCAAGATGGCACCAACTGGGAAGTGCGTACTGCGACGACCGACTACGACCTGTCCGATGTGATTTGGGCCAACGGCAGATTTGTGGCGGTTGGCGGCGTCTACGGCTTTGAAGGTAGACCACTTCTTGGCGTCGTCCTTACCAGCATTGACGGGTATCACTGGGTCGAACGGCACCGCGCAGACTACTTTCGAATCACATCGGTGGTTTGGGACGGAACCCGATTCGTGGCTGTCGGCAAGGGCGCGAGCGTGCTTCTTAGCCTAGATGGGATCACCTGGTCGGAAGAAACATTGGAACTGGAAATCTGGGACCTGGAAGACGTTGTATGGGACGGCTCGCGTTTCGTTGCTGTCGGGCGAGCGTACGGCGAATGGTCCTCGTACTTCACGAGCCAGGACGCACTGAACTGGGATGAGACTCCATTTGAGTGTGAGTGTGACCCGGCGGCCATTAGCTGGGGTAACGGACTCTATGTCGTTGTCGGGGGTGCTTGGGGGCCGGTGGCCACCGCTTTCGTGAGCAGCGACGCCGAGACCTGGCAGGAGCAATCTTGGGAACAAACGCCCCGCCTCAGAGATGTTTTTCACGATACGCAAGAGTTTGTAGCGGTTGGAGACTCCGGAGTTGTCGCGACAAGCGCTGACGGGCAGGAGTGGTTGTTTCGGGAACCGCAGACGGAAAAGGCGCTGTTAGGCATTTCGGCTTCTGAGAGCGGGTTTTTGGTCGTCGGCGAGGACGGGATGATGATGACGGGCGCCGAGGATGGCGAGTTGGAGCTGCTGTTCTCAGACAGCCTTGAATTGCACGGCTCTCTCGAAATAGTCGAAATTGCCGGAGCAGGTGATGTCACGGTTGGCGTAGGGAACCTCGGTGTAACTATCAGGACCTATCGCGGATCGCCCTGGGAGACGCGGCCCAACTGGAGTGTGGGTTACTTCTATTCGGTTCGTTGGATCGAATCCGAGTTTTGGGCTGTTGCTGACCACGGGCTCGTTCGTAGTCCTGACGGACTCGATTGGGACTTGATGTTGTACGACACGGACGTTCAACTTTTCGATATTGCCTGGGATGGATCGATGTTTGTGGCCGTGGGACGTTCGTTTGTGGGTGGGGACACGAGGGCAGTTGTTGTCACGAGCACCAATGGCTTCGACTGGTCGTACGAGTGGATCGACACAGGGGGTGCCGTGTTGTTTGCTGCAAGATGGACGGGCTCGCGGTTCGTTGCGGTGGGAGCGTATGGCATTCATCTCACGAGCCCAGACGGATTCAGTTGGACGCAGCACCATCTTGATGAACAGATCACTCTCAGAGACATGGAATGGAACGGAGACCGTCTGGTGGCGGTAGGTAAACACTGGGAGAACGGTAGGCTCATACTTTCGAGTGCCGATGGCGTCACATGGGAGGAATGTTTGCTACCCGATGTTCATGGCTCGACATTTTATGACGTGGCCTGGACCGGTGCTCGGTTTCTTGCCGTTGGTAGGCCGTTGGGAGATACGATCTTTGCAAGCAGGGATGGTGTCGAGTGGAATGCGGATTCCACTGGAACCGGTCTTCATCTGGTATCCATAGGCGGAAGCGAGCAATTGCTATACGCCACCGGTCTGGGTGGCAAGATTATCGGCCTCATTCAAGATCCACCCACGCCCCGCAGACCTGAGCGCCGGGTGATGCCGTCGCTTGGCAAGAAGCAGTTCGATTCGGGAGCCATTCGATAATCCTTCCGCTGGTTGTGAGTTGCCACCTAACCAACGTGGCGTTTAAGGCGAATAATACGGAATCGTTCGAGGACGCCTGACACCTCGTTCCAGCGGACCTCCCGGCCGCAGTTCAGGCGGAGACACCAACTCCCGGTTAAAAGTGAATACTTGACGGAATAGAGCACGGAAAGAACCGGACGGGGGGGAGTCAACGGCCGGAAAAGGTGCCTGGCACTGCTCTGCAGAACTACCCAGGGAAGCCGATCGGGGTCGGTCACGCCAGAGGGGGTCGAAGAGAGTGGGTGGTTGGCGTAGGGCCACCCGATTTTCCTCAGAAGTGCTTTTTCGCGAAAGCTCGTCCAGAGTGGGATTTGAGGTACCTCTCAAATGCGGCGGCATTTTTTCGAGATCGAAAGGCGATTGCCGTGTCGATGACCCAAGGCTTGTATTTGGCTGTATACGGCAGCTGACCCGCATTGTGCGCCTTCAGTCTACCCCGCAGATCCTCAGTGACGCCGGTGTAGTGGCGTGCCGGAGCTGGTTTACTGACAAGAATGTAAACGTAGTAAAAGGTCGCCATTCTATGGTCTCCACAGATGGCGTGGACGGGTGTGGTCCGGCTTCGTCTTCGACTACGCCGGGACAGGCTCCGTTCGAAACTGCGTTGTCAGCGCCCTGGCTTGCCCGGGCGTAGTTCGAAACGCAGTTTCGAACGAAGCCTGGTGGAGCCGAACGCGAAGAATTCGAACCATCGCCGCCATGCCCATCGAGGTGCCCATCCTCGAGATCAAACCGCCTCCGGTGTATCAGCGAATCGCACCCAAGGCCAAGCATCTCCAGGATCTTGGACTGAGCCAGTCGGAGATCGGGCGCCGCCTCGGCGTTGATCGCTGGACAGTCGGGAAGGCACTTCGGTGGCTGCGAGAAATCGGGCGCGGCTAGTGGTCTGCAGCATTCTGGTCTTGGACACTCAACGGCTGTTGGACCTGGGAAATTAGCCACACCCGTCATCCCTAACAAGACGATCGTATTAACCGGCTCACAAACCAGATAGGGTCAGGCCGAGCCTGTATCAAAAGGCCCGAGAACCAGCTCATTCGCAAAACGGCCAGACCATGAGGTGCACCGCCAACCGGTACATGTCGTGACCAAGTTGTGCTACAAAACCGGTATGGTCACGTATCGAATACTCGTCAGTACCTCCCTATCAAAGGATAGCGGAATTCTGGATCTCTCCCTTCACGAGATGAGGGCCACCAATAGCGGCTGGGTCGGTGGTCGGCTTTGTCGGGGATGCCGGATTTTGTAGCATAAGATGCTTGACAGGCTCCATCCTATTCGCTATGCTCGCTAGCGAGCATAGCGAATAGGATGGAGCCTATTGTCCAAATTAAACCTACCCAGAACAACCTGATGGAGTACGATTGATCAACTCGCGCGAACAACGAGCATACGAGCGAGCGGAGATCCGCTTTCGTAAGGCGTGCCTCGACGCCTCGTCGCCATACTCAAACCTCGTGTGGCGGTTCATGTCCAAGAAGGACATCCGGTCACTCATAAGCGGTCTCCTAAGCGATGTTCGCGAAGAAGAAGACATCGCACCGTCGGCAGTGCCCAGCATCGTATCGGTTGTTCAAGAACTCCTTGCGGATGATCTTCTCCGCGAAATCGGCGAGCCAACCAAGGATGACTTCAGAATCTACTGGCTCACCTTGAGGGGCGGCCGTGCCAATGACCACAATCCGTTGGAGCTTGTCTCTTCTCTGAATCGCGATGGAGTGGTCTCCCACCATTCGGCCCTCGTCTTCCACGATCTTTCTGATATACGCGCGGCTTCGCATTTCTTGACGGCGCCAAGAAAGCGGCCTACGAGACGAGATCTCACGTCGGATGATCACGCTATCTCACCTGATCTCCGGAGCGATCAGAACCGGGGCGGCGGATCTATAAGACCCAAGATCGGTACGAAGTGTTTCTCCCTTGCCGGGGTCGAGTATCGGTTGCGACACTCATACCCAGAGCACATCTTCGGCGTTTTGGAGCCATGGGTCGACGACTATGAACGCATTAGGGTGTTCGGGTTCGAAAGGGCACTCCTTGATGCAGTCAATGATCCAGCCTGCAACGGCGGAATGAGGGGGGTGATCGAGGCTTGGCAGAAGGGAGCAGAGACAATCAGGGAGGAAAAGCTGATAAGTCATCTTCACACATTCGACCGATCGTCTCTGTGGCGACGTGTGGGTGTGCTCGCTGCCCACGTCGGGAGAGGTGATGTGGCCGAGATGGTCAGCAACGCAGTTCCCGTTGAGGAATGGGCCGATGACCCACTTCCCCTGGTTTGGAACCGCACCAAGGGATCGATCGTCAAGCCCTGGAATGTGATCGTTCCTTGGTGATGCGCCCTGAAGACCGCGAGAAAGCGGTTTTCGTCGTGCTTCGGGCAATTTCTGGCAACCGGTTTCTTCGTGAGATGCTCTATCTCAAAGGCGCCTATGCAACGGAGGGGCATACCGGCCGCCCAAGATCTACACAGGATGTAGACTTCACGGTTGCTGAGATGTTTGGCACACCGGATGCGGAAGGCGAGCGGAAGGTCAAGAGGCTATTCATCGAGGCAGTCGAGAACCATCTCGAACTCCAGGATAGAGATAGAGACTGGCGCCTTTACCAGGTCAGTGTCAACAAAAGCCCCTCGAGCAAGCGCCATCCACGTGGTTGGGACAGCTTTGAAGTCAGAATCACGCTCCAGATCCGAGGCCGAGCCAGGCACACGGTCAAGCTCGAAATCACGCCCGAGGACGACCCAATCGACTCCGTTGAGATAAGTTGCGAAACGGGTGCGGTGGCAGAAGCAGAATCGTCGGCTGCCAACACCATGAAGACATATTCGGCAGCTGAGATCGTAGCCGAAAAGCTCCGTGCCTTTTTGCAGAGCCTTCCACCGTATCGAAAAAAGATGGGAGGTGGCGACAGGACGCCGCGAGTCCGCGATATTTGGGACATTGCCGTTTTGGTTGAAATGCTTGGGGATCAGCTCGACGTCGAGAGTGTGGCCAGGAAGTTCCAAAGGAAATGTGCCTCCAGACTTGTCGACTGTTGCAGCGTTGATGACTACAGTCCTAAGTCAGATTCTATCGAGATCTACCGACAGAACTACGAGGCGGACGATGAGCTGGCCACGATACCGTTCAACGTCGCCTGGAAGACCATGATTGAGCTGGTTGGAAGAATCGAAAACGAATTCGGATTGCCCGGGGCCTTCCCCATAGACGAGGTATCGTAACGCGACGACATCTCGAGAGCGGCCCACAGTCTCATTGTGAAGGCTGCAAACCAGTTCATTCGCCGGAACACCGTTTCATGCGATCAGTTTCCGATTCATGCGCGTAAGGACCAAGCCGTGGTAAAAACCTCCTATGACCACCCGCCGGGTTCTCCTACATATCTCTCGGAGTGAGCATCGTGTCCTCGACCCAGATGATGTGTTCTACCTCCGAGCCAGGGGTGGGGAAACCGAGGTCCGCCTGCGCTCGCGCACACCGCTCGTTGATGTAAGGCCGATTGGGGAGGTAGCACCGGCGTTCGAGCCCTTCGGATTCGTCCGGATCCACCGCGAGCACGTAGTCAACATCGCCCGTATCAGGCTCCTTCGACTGCAGGCCGACGGCAGAGACTGGGAACTCAAGCTCGAACCGCCCGTGAACAAGGTGCTCTCGATCGCGCGCGACCGCCTCAAAGGGCTCCAGGCGGCTCTCGGGGAGTCAGGCGGCTGATCAAGAAACAGCGTTTTGCATCAGGGGAGCTCGATGTGCGGCAACGACTCAAACGGCGAACAGGAGATTGCCCTTATCGAGGAGCGTCTGGCTGGTCTCGAAGAAGAGAAAAGACGTCTGAGCGCCAAGCTGGATCGGCTCAGCCGTGAGACGGATTCCGGAACGCGGGTACGGGAAAACCGAGAAGCTAACGTAGACGGCGCGGTCCACCATCTTTCTCCGCCTGGGGAGAAGATCCAGCTATTCCGATCTCTTTTCAGAGGCCGCGAGGATGTCTATCCGAGGAGATGGGAGAACCTGAAGACAGGTCGATCGGGTTACTCGCCGGCGTGTCGTAACGAGTGGGTGCCCGGGATCTGCGAGAAACCCAAGGTGAAGTGTGGAGACTGCCCCACGCGCGAGTTCCTTCCCGTAATTGATGATGTGGTTCGGGATCATTTGGTCGGCCATGCTCCGAATGACAAACGCGATTTCACGATCGGCGTGTATCCGCTGCTTCCCGACGAGACATGTTGGTTTCTTGCGGTCGATTTTGACAAGAAGACCTGGTCGGATGACGCTCGGGCGTTTGTCGATATATGCCAGAATCATGGTGTCCCAGCGTTTCTCGAAAGGTCTCGATCAGGCGATGGTGCCCATGTGTGGATTTTCTTCACTGCGCCGGTACCGGCTGGAGAGGCAAGGAAGATCGGTGCCTGGATGCTAACTGAGACCATGGAGAGGTATCCGGAGATTGGCTTCGAGTCCTACGACCGCCTGTTCCCGAATCAGGACACACTGCCAACTGGGGGTTTCGGAAACCTCATCGCGCTCCCTCTCCAGGGTCGCTCGAGGAAGAGTGGGAACTCGGTGTTCGTCGGCTCGGATCTCGCCCCATTCGAGGACCAGTGGCTGTACCTTTCCCAAGTTGATCGGGTGACTCCTCAACTCGCCCAGGAGATGTCCCGCGAAGCGTGGGACAGGGGGAGAGTCGTTCCGGTTCGTCGCGCTCTGACGGAAGAGAGCGACAGACCTTGGGAACCGGCAACTCGTGATTCGGACAAGATCAGTATCGAAGGGCCAATACCTTCCCAGATCGATCTTGTGCTGGCCAACCAGATGTACATCCCAAAACAAGGCCTCCCACCGGCGTTGGTCACGCGCTTGGTTCGTCTGGCCGCGTTTCAGAACCCGGAGTTCTACAGTGCTCAGGCCATGCGTCTTTCGACCTATGGCAAACCGAGAGTTATCAGCTGCGTCGAGGACTTCCCTGAACACATTGCGCTTCCTCGTGGTTGCGAGGCTGAAGCTATCGAGTTGCTCACTGCGATTGGTGTTGACGTTCGGGTGGAGGACAAAAGAGAAGTCGGAACTCCGCTCGAAGTCCGATTCAGAGGAACCCTCGATGTCCATCAGGAGAAGGCGGTCGAGAAGCTGCGCCAGCACGAGATCGGAGTTCTCGTTGCTCCGACAGCATTCGGCAAGACCGTGGTTGCGGCGCGAATGATCGCGGAACGTGGACTCAATACTCTCGTGGTCGTTCACCGCCAACAACTTCTGGAGCAGTGGCTCGAACGTCTCGCGACGTTTCTCGATGTGGATCCGGGCCAACTCGGAAGGGTGGGCGGAGGTAAGCGTCAGCCATCCGGGGTGATCGACGTCGCTTTGATTCAAAGCTTGGTCCGTCGAGGCGAGGTGGACGACCTGGTTGCGTCGTACGGTCACTTGATCGTGGACGAATGCCACCATATCTCGGCAGTGAGCTTCGAGGCTGTGGCCCGGGCTTCCCACGCGAAATTCGTGTTGGGACTGACCGCTACCGTGATCCGAAAGGATGGCCATCACCCGATCGTCCTCATGCAGTGTGGCCCGATCAGGCACCGGGTGGCGGCTCGGACGCAAGCTGAAGAACGACCCTTCGCGCACCGGGTGGAACGGAGGTACACGGACTTCACGATGCCCTCGCCTGGCGAGAGCGGGGAACGGATCGCGATTCACCGGATCTATGCTGCGATCGCTGAAGACGAAACAAGAAATGACCTGATCTTCGAAGACGTCATGGCGGCCCTCGAGTTGGGAAGATCACCTCTCGTGTTGACCGAGCGACGAGACCATCTCGAGTACTTGGTTCGCCGATTCAACGGGTTTGCCAAAAACGTTGTGGTGCTCAAGGGAGGGATGGGAAAACGCCAGCTCAAGACTGCGTTGGAGCAGCTGGCGTCAATCCCTGACCACGAAGAAAGACTGATCATCGCGACAGGTCGATACCTCGGTGAGGGCTTTGATGACGCGCGCCTCGACACGCTCTTCCTGGCAATGCCGATTTCCTGGAAAGGCACGCTGGCGCAATATGCCGGGAGGCTTCATCGCCTTCATCACGGCAAGACGGAGGTGGTGGTCTACGACTATGTTGATCACCTCGTGCCTGTTCTCACGAGAATGGCTGAACGGAGGTTCCGCGGTTATCGGGCGCTGTGTTATGAGTTTGCGGGCACCGCTCCGAGTGAGAAACACAACGACCTTTCGAAGAACAACGGGACCGAATAAATGCCGACTGTAGAATTTGCGCAGGAAAAAAGCAACGCCGCCCGACCAACGGCGAGTTCGAATTCATCTTGTTTGGTGGAGCCGATGGGGATCGAACTCGGCGAGAGGCAGCCGCCCGTGAGCGGCGCCGCTGAACGGATGGTTGGAGGCGGCGTCCGGTCACCGGCTGGCTCCGACGAGACGCCGCGCGCTTGGCGCGCGAGCCACCGAAGGTGGATCCCCGGGTGAGGAACCAAAGACGAGAAAAGCCGCCCGGACGGGCGGCGTATTCGATATCTTTGGTGGAGCCGATCGGGATCGAACCGACGACCTCCTGAATGCCATTCAGGCGCTCTCCCAACTGAGCTACGGCCCCACAGGGAGGGCTTTGTAGCAAAGGGCGGGGTGTGTGTCAATCGAAATCCCCGCCCACCCGAGTGGTAGCGATCAGTTTTCAGTATTCTGTGCCACCCACAGGCCGGGAGTTATCTGCGCTATCGATGGTTTTGATTACTGATTGCTGGGGGCAGAGTGGGTGGTAGAATGACCTTTGCGAGGAAGCGCATGGGGCCTGGTGGCTTCCGCGGACTTCAAATCCGTTGGGCCGGCCTTAGTCGGGTCGGTCGGAGGGTTCGATTCCCTTGCGCTTCCGCCACCAGGGCCATACGGGCGGATCCGTCCGCGATTGATTTTGTCGGTTCAGAGGGTCGAGGTTGATGTCGAGCGACGAATTCGTCTACAGGAGTGACCTCGCAAAAACGCCGTTGCCGGAGATTTTGGCAACCGTGAATCGGTACGGTGTGCCCGGAGTCCTCGAGGTCACACAGGCCAGCGTGGTCAAACGGGTCTACCTCTACGACGGCGACATCATTTTTGCCACTTCAACGGACCGAGGCGAATCGTTGGGCGACTACCTGGTCCAAGCTGGTGAAATTACTAAGGCAGAACTCCAAGAGTCATCGTATACGCTTTCAAAATCGCCTGGTGCCCGCCACGGCGAGATCTTGGTGAAGATGGGTTTCCTCGATCGCGAGACACTCGGAGCGGCGGTGCGCAAGCAGGTGCAAGCGATTCTCTGGAGCCTTTTCAACTGGGACAAGGGCGAAGTCAGCTTCAAGGTCGGCGCCGCGAAGGACGACGAGGTTTTCAAGATCAAGATTCCTACCGCGCGGGCAATCGTGGCTGGCTGCCGGAGGATTGAGGATCCGAAAATGATCACCGCCAGAATGGGCGGCCGCGGTGCGCTATTGAAGAAGCTGCCACGTCCCCCCCATCTGGAGAAATTCCGACTCGAACCCGATGAACGCGAACTGCTCGAATTGGTTGACGGAAAGAGAACGCTTTATGAGCTATGCGAAAGCGGGCCTGCGAGCGCGGGCGCCAACGCCCGGGTCCTCTATGCATTTGCGGAGCTGCAAATGTTGACGATCGATCCCTCGTCGAGCGGCAAAATTCTCATCCAGGTTCGAGGGTAGTGGACCATGCCTCTTTACGAGTATGAGTGTTTCGTTTGCGGCCATGGTTTCGAGCGGATTCGCAAGGTCGCCAATGCATCATCTGTGAGCTGTCCCGAGTGCGGCGGCAAAGTTCGCCGTCTCCTGGGGGTGCCTGCTCTCCAGTTCAAAGGTAGTGGTTGGTACGTGACCGACTATGGCAAAGGGAACAGCGGCCGATCGAGCGCCCTCGCGAAATCAGACGACTCCCCGCCGCCTCCACCAAAGGCCGAGAGCACGCCGAAGAAGCAAGAATCATCCAAGAAGACAGACTGACCCGAAAAACGCTTTCCGCTTCGGCGCGGAGAGTGCCATCCGTTCTCTTCGACCGTCTCGCTTCGGCGTGCAAGGTGCCATCTTTTGCATTGTTCGCCTGGGACGCGCCACCAGATTGCGAAGCCACGAATTCGAACAATGCTAAAGGTGGCTCCTGTGTCTTCGATGTGGCAACGCGCTCCTCATTGTCGGGCAAACAATGCGAAGAGTGGAACCTGAACCGTCGATGCCTCTTCGCGCATGGAATCGAGTGATTCTCACTCCTCCACGGAAACTGGAAACCCGGACACCCGGTCGAACCCGATCCTGGATCCCACCTCGATCCCGTGCGCCACGGCGCTACCGGCAGCCATTTCGAGAACCGCTCGCGCATGGATCGACGTCGTGAACCTGGGGCACGGTTCGGCGTTGCACGGTTGGGCGTCGACAAATAGATCGACGACCTGACCGGCCTCGTCGAGAAAGACGATGTCGAGAGGAATGAGGACATTCATCATCCAGATTGTGGCGAGGCGGTCTTCTGGCCATAGAAGCAGCATGCCGCGGTCGCCCGCAAGTGCCGGCCGGAACATGAGGCCGGTCGCGGTCTCCTCCGGGGTCACTGCAAGCTCAAGGTTGACCATGAATCCGTCGGGGAGGATCGCCTGCGGCAACTGGACTTGGCTTGGAGGCAGCGCTTCGCCTGCGCCGGCCGTCGACGTTTGTGCGGGTTGGGTGCAGGCTGTGGTGGCGCACAGCGCAGCAATGAGAAGGAAAAGGGTTCGATTCATGGGGTCTCCCGGATAGCTTGCTTCATGCTCAGTCGTCGCGAGCCAGACCGAGCTTCTCCGCATGGTAGCGGAACGCTCGATAGGACATGCGAAGGAGCTCCGAGGCTTTCTTCTGATGACCGTCGGTTTTTTCCAGCGCCTGGCGCATCAGCGATCTCCGTACATTGTCCACGTACTCATCGATGTCCAGACCCTCTTCGGGGAGCCCCATGTGCTCGATGGCGGGTTCGTTCGGGGTGCCGCGCAGGTGTTCCGGCAGACTCCCAGAGGAAATCATCTCAGTTGGTTCGAGGGCGACCGTGCGCTCGATGACGTTTTCGAGCTCACGGACGTTGCCCGGCCACGAGTAAGCCTGGAGAACCCGCAACGCGTCAGGGGTCAGTCTTTTTGTAGGGGTCCCGAAGTTCTCGCACGTTCGTTCGACGAAGTGGCGTGCGAGTTCCGAAAGGTCTTCATTTCGCTGGCGGAGCGGTGGCAGATGGATGTGCAGAACATTGAGGCGGTAGTAAAGATCCTCGCGAAACTCGTTGAGTTTGACTGCCTGTTCGAGATCGCGATTGGTGGCCGCCAGTACTCTGACGTTGATTTCGACTTCATGGCTTGAGCCGACTGGGCGGACGCGACGTTCCTGAAGGACTCGTAGCAGCTTGACCTGCATGAGGGGCGTCAGTTCACCAACTTCGTCGAGGAGAACGGTCCCGCCTTCGGCATCGACAAAAAGGCCTTTGTGATCCTTGACCGCACCTGTGAAGGATCCTCGGACGTGGCCAAACAACTCTGACTCGAGAAGGCCCTCCGGGAGAGCACCACAATTGACCGACAGGAATGGACCATTGGCAGCAGCGGAGAATGCGTGGATCGCCTGTGCCAGGAGTTCCTTGCCGGTTCCGCTTTCGCCAGTAATAAACACGGTTGAAGGAGTCGCGGCGAGACGAGGCACCATATCCAGGATGCGTCGAATTGCGGGGCTCGAACCGATGAAGTTGGGGACGTCCTGGGATTCCCCAGCGTCGTCTCCGGCCCCCAGCAACTTGTCGAGGATGAGCTTGAGATCCTCCACATTGAAGGGCTTTGAAAGGTACTCGGCGGCTCCTGCGCGTAACGCCTCGAGTGCATGTTGCGGTGTTGTGTGGGCTGTGATGATGATGAATGGGCTCGCAACCTGTTGCTTCCGTGCCTTTGCAAGAACTTCGAGACCGCTGCCGTCAGGGAGCTTGAGGTCGCACATTACGAGGTCAAAGCTACGCTTGAGTACTGCTTCGATCCCGGACGCTACGGTGTCGGCGGTGGTGACCTCGTAACCCTCCTGTTCGAGGAGAATCGTCAGGAACTCGCGCAGCGAACGCTCATCGTCGATTACGAGGAGGTGGCCACGACTCATGCTGCCTCTTTGTGGACCGGCAGTTCGACCCTGACGGTTGTGCCGGAACCAGGAGCGCTGTCGATGGAAACTGTTCCGTTGTGTTCGGCCACCGCGGCGTAGACCACCGCAAGACCGAGGCCGGTGCCCCCGGGGCGGGTGGTCACAAATGGTTCGAAGGCCTGGCGCCTGATCTCTTCCGTCATGCCGACACCATTATCTCGCCACTGTAAGACGACCCGCCCGCTCTGTCGATCGGCAGATATTTCCAGCTCCCCACCTTCGGGCATCGCCTGGAGCGCGTTTCGAGAGAGATTCCAAAAGATCTGCCGGAGCAGATGCTCTTCGCCGCGAAGCAAGAGTTTGTCGGGAACGTTCAGATGGAGCCGGTGATGGTCTCCTTGCTCGTCTGATCGCTCGAGCAGATTGACGCAATCTCGCAGCATCGCGCTGAGATCGCAGGGACCAAAAGTCGCCCCGCCGGGTCTCGCGTACTCAAGGAAGCCGTCGAGGATACCGGACAGCCGACGCGATTCGTCGACCAGAATGTGGAGGAGACGCTGGCCATTGTCGCTGAGGTTTCCGGCTGATGCCAGCACCTGCGCTGACCCAGAGATCGAGGCCAGAGGATTTTTGATTTCGTGGGCCATGCGCGCAGCCATTTCGCCGACTGCCGCCATCCGCTCCTGCATCCTTTGACGCTCCGCTTCGACCTTGATCTCTGAGAGGTCCTGGAAGGTGACGATGAACCCCACCACACTGTTGTTTTCATCTGCGAGCGGGCCGACGGTCATACCGAGCTTGAGGGCGGTTGATGAGGCGGTCCCTTCGAGTCGCACGACACTCCGGTCGCGGGCCCGGGTCTTGAGAAGACCCCAGTCGAGGTCCTCGAGCTGGATCAAGTCCTCGATATTGGATTCGAGGATCGCTTCGCCATCGGCTATTTCGAGGATCTTCAAACCGGCAGGATTGAGGTGAAGCAATTTGCCGGTGAGGTCGGTCGCCGCAATGCCGGCGCCCACCGAACGCACCACGTGATCGGTGAGAGCGACGAAGCGTTTCGTTCGTTCGGTCTCTTCATGCAACCTGCTGTGGGCGCTGCGCAGCGATTCGCCAAGGTAAGACACGAGAACCGCGAGCAGTACGAAACCAACTACGTTCGTCAAGAGCTGAATGAGGACACGCGAGACTGGGATCGCGATCTGAATTCCGGTCAGATTTTCGGGAACAGGTAGGACCTCGAAGACCATGAGGTCGACAAGCAGGCCGTACGCTATCGCCGAGATACCGGCGAAGATGATCCCACCGCCGCGCATGAGAATTGCGGCGACCGCGATGACGGTCAGATAGAGGAACGAAAATGGGGAGTAAATGCCGCCAGTGAAGTAAACGAAACCGGTCACAACCGCAATATCGCCGAGGAGCTGAATCCACGTTTGGACACGCGGTGAGAATTTTCGCGCGTAGAGGAATAGGTAGATCAGAGAGAGCCCGTAGCTAAAGAGGATCAGACCGTAGAAGTTTCTCAGCGGCAAGATTTTCTGGCTGTTGATCTGGATCAGTAGGATGCCGAGAAACAAAGTCGAGATGACGACCAGACGGAGGCCGATGAGCCATCGCAGGGCATTCTGCGACGGAAGCTGCGGGGGCGCCGTCGCGGCCACGCCCCCGATATCAGCGGTCTCGAGCGACCGCCCGTCCATCAACCGATCTGGCTGATCAGCGAGAACATCGGCAGGTACATGGCGACCACGATGGTGCCGATGACGACGCCGAGGAACGAGATGATCAAAGGTTCGATGAGCGCCATCATGCCCTCAACCGCGGCATCTACTTCGTCCTCATAGAAGTCTGCGATCTTCGAGAGCATCGTATCCATCGCACCGGTCTGCTCTCCAACCCCGATCATTTGACAGACCATCGGAGGGAACTGCTCGGATCGGGTCAACGGTTCGGCGATGGTTTTGCCCTCCTCGACCTCCTTGCGGACTTGCATGAGAGCTTCCTCGATAACTGCGTTGCCTGCGGTCCGAGCGGTGATCTCGAGTGATTCGAGGATCGCCACACCCGAGCTGAGGAGGGTGCCAAGAGTTCGACAGAAACGAGCAACGGCGATCTTGCGGAGGAGAATTCCCAAGACCGGCAACTTCAACATGATCTTGTCGATCTGATAGCGGCCGGCGTCGGTCTGGTAGTACTGGCGGAGGGCGAAGATGCCGCCAAAGACGACCATCATGATCAGCCACCAGAAATTGCCGATGAAATTCGACAGGTTCACAACAACCTGTGTGAGGAATGGGAGCTGGCCGCCGAGGCCCTCGAAGAGGGCGGCGAAGACCGGGATCACTTTCCAGAGAATGACATAGACGACGATAATCGCGATCGTGATCACCGACACTGGGTAGACCAATGCGGACTTGACCTGGCTCTTGAGTTTGACCGACTTTTCGATGTAAGTCGCAAGACGCTGAAGAATGGTGTCGAGGATACCGCCGGCCTCGCCCGCCGCGACCATGTTGACGTATAGATCGTCAAATGCTTGGGGGTGTTTCCGCATTGCTTCGGCGAGTGAAGAACCACCCTCAACGTCCTGTCTGACCTGTAGGATGATCTTTTGAAAGGTCTTGTTATCCTGCTGCTGGCCGAGAATATCGAGGCATTGCACGAGCGGTAGACCAGCATCGATCATCACCGAGAATTGGCGGGTGAAGACGGCAATGTCCTTCGAGCTGACCCCGCCACCAAATTTCGGCAGCGCAATCTCTTTGCCCTTCTCCTTGACCGTGGTGACGACGATTTGTTGGCGACGAAGTGCTGCAATCACAGCGTCCTTGCTGTCACCGATGAGCACGCCAGTCTGTGTCGCGCCGTTACGATCGCGGCCCTTCCACTCATAACTGGGCATCTCAGTTCCTCCCTGCTCGCCGTGCATCAGGGGTCGTGCTGACCGTGCCCACGCCCCGATTGATCATGTCCTGTAACTCATCCGGATATGAGCTGTAGGCGAGTGCAACCTGCAGCGAAATCATGCGTCTGTGATAGAGCGTTGCCAACGCCTGGTTAAAGGTCTGCATGCCGTGTTTGATCTGGCCGGCTTGCATCATCGAGTAGATCTGATGGATCTTGTCTTCGCGAATCAGGTTCCGAATCGCCGAACTCGGGATCAAAATCTCGCAGCACAGGGCGCGCCCCTTGCCGGATGCTCGCCGCAAAAGCGATTGGCAAATGATGCCTTCCAGCACAAAGCTGAGCTGCGCCCGGATCTGCGATTGCTGATGCTCCGGGAAGACGTCGACGATGCGGTTGATGGTCTGCGGTGCCGAGTTGGTGTGCAGGGTGCCAAAGGTGAGGTGGCCGGTCTCGGCGATCCGGAGCGCAGCCTCGATGGTTTCGAGATCACGCATCTCACCGATCAGCACGACATCAGGGTCTTCACGCAGGACCGATTTCAGTGCGTTGGCGAAGGAGTGCGTATCGGCGTGAAGCTCGCGCTGGTTCACCATGCACTTTTTGTGGGAGTGGAGGTACTCCACCGGGTCCTCGATGGTGAGAATGTGTTGCGCCTTTTCTCGGTTGATCTTGTCGATCATGGCGGCCAAGGTCGTCGACTTCCCTGATCCAGTCGGGCCGGTTACCAGGACAAGGCCGCGAGGCTTGTTGCACAGCGCCTCCACGGCAGGCGGCAACCCGAGCTCGCGGAAACCGAGGATTTCATATGGGATTCTCCGAAACGCGCCGGCCACAGCGCCGCGCTGCATGAATACATTGGCGCGGAACCGCGCGAGGCCTTTGACGCCGAATGAAATGTCAAGTTCAAGGTGTTCCTCGAAGCGGTGTTTCTGGGCGTCGGTCAAAACCGAGTAAGAGAGTTTCTTTGTATCCACTGCAGTCATCGGCGGGTGCGAGAGGGTCACAAGGACGCCATCGACACGGATCAACGGCGGAGAGTTGGTGGTGATGTGAAGGTCGGTGCCACCCTTTTCCACCATGGTCTTCAAAAGTTGATGCAGGCTTACGGTCATCGACTTCCCCCCGGACTACAGGATCGATTCACGAACTACTTCGTCGATCGTGGTGATGCCGTCTCGGATTTTCTGCAGACCCGATTGCCTCAAACCGATCATACCCTCCTCCATCGCCTTGCGTCTCAACTCGACCGCAGAAGCGCCGGAGAGGATGAGCTCGCGGATGTCTTCGCCGACCACCATCACCTCATAAATACCTACGCGACCCTTGTAGCCGCGTTGGTTGCACTCGTCACAACCGCGCCCCCGATACAGCTCGATGTTGGGTGCCTCGGCCTCCGAAAATCCGACATTGAGCAGTGCTTGCAGCGGTACTTCCTCGGGCTGCTTACACTTCTCGCATACCCGCCGAATGAGGCGTTGCGCAACGATCAGGTTGACCGAGGTCGCAACCAGGAAGGGCTCGATACCCATATTCATGAGTCGGTTGATCGTGGAGGGTGCATCGTTTGTATGAAGAGTCGAGAGCACGAGGTGGCCGGTAAGGGCCGCCTTGATCGCGATCTCCGCGGTCTCGAAGTCTCGGATCTCACCGACCAGCACGATGTTCGGATCTTGCCGAAGGAAAGACCGAAGGGCAGCCGCGAAGTTGAGGCCGATCGATTCCTTCATCTGTACCTGATTGATGCCGACCAACTGGAATTCGACGGGATCCTCGGCGGTCATGATATTGACCTCCGGGCTATTGATCCGTGAGATCGCAGAGTACAGGGTGTTGGTCTTTCCCGAACCGGTGGGTCCAGTGACCAGGACCATCCCGTAGGGCTGGAAAATCGCCTCTTCGAAATGCTTCAAGCTCTTCTTTTCAAAACCGAGCTTGGTCATGTCGAGCATCAAATTGTCTTTGTCCAACAGGCGCATAACGATCTTCTCGCCGTGCAGCGTCGGCAGTGTCGAAACGCGGAAGTCGAGCTCCTTGACCTTGCCCTGGAACTTCATCTTGAGCTTGATTCGCCCGTCCTGGGGGAGCCGCTTCTCGGCGATGTCGAGCTTGGCCAGAATCTTGATGCGAGAACAGATAGCGTCCCTGAATTTGAGCGGCGGATTCATGATCTCGTAGAGCACGCCGTCAATTCGGAATCGCACGCGATAGGATTTCTCGTACGGTTCGATGTGGATGTCCGATGCGGCCCGTTTCAGCGCATCCGTGAGGATCAGGTTCACCAGGCGGACGACGGGCGCCTCCTCCGCACCCGCTTCGAGATCCTCGACATCGATGTCATCTTCCTCTTCGAGGACTTCGAGTGATGCCTCCTCGACCGTTGAAAGGTCCTCCATGACCTTTTTCAGCTCTATCGAATGCGATGAGCCAAAGTACTTGTCAATGGCTTCCCGAAGCGCTTCCTCGGAGGCCACCACCGGTTCGACCCGGTATCCCGTAATAAATGTGATGTCGTCCATCGCAAAGACGTTGGATGGGTCGGTCATAGCAACCGTCAGCGTTGCACCGGTCTTCGACACGGGAATGAACTGATACTTGCGCGCGACGTCTGCCGGAATCAGGCGAATGATGGATTCGTCGATATCAAAGTGTTTGAGGTTGATTGAAGGCACACCATACTGCTGAGAAAGACAGTCGAGGATATCCTCCTCGGTAACGTATTCGAGCGAAACCAAATGTTCGCCGAGTCGCCCACCGCTCTCTCTTTGTACCTCGAGAGCCTTTGCCAGCTGAGCATCGGTAATCAGCCTTGCCTTGATCAGGAGTTCGCCGATTTTTAGGGCCATACGTTCAATCCAATTCGAAAGACGTTCTCAGATTAAATTGTAGCACCTGGCTATTCAGGAATGAGCGTGTCAGCGGTCATGCGTCCAATGAGGACTCGATCTATCGTATCAAATAGCCGTGTGAAAAGAGTGATATCCAGCACGAATTAACGGGTATTTATTGATGGCTTACCGGGCGAGCAACTGGCGAGCTGATTCTAAGATCTCTGCAGGGGCAACTTCCCTCTGAGGTCGGGTGCGGGCCGTTCCCGAGGGCACTGCGGGGGCGTTGGTTGCGCCGGAGACGACAGCAGTGTGGTCGCCGAGGGGTCCATTACGCCGCCAATCACTGGCCAGAAAGACCGCCAGTGTCGGTTTTCCGAAGCTGGCGGCGAGGTGCGCCGGGCCAGTGTCGCCGCCGACAACCAGGCTTGCGCCGCCGAGCAGCGCCGCGAGCTCTCCAAGGTCGGTTGGGGGCGCCAAAAAAACACCGTTGCCAGCCGCCTCGACCACGGCTGCGGCGCGAGATTCTTCGCCGGGACCCCAAGCCACTACGACCTCGATCCCGTCTGCAGTAAGACCTCGAGCGACCTCGGCGATGGTGCTCTCGGCGAGGACCTTGTGTGCACCGCCGGCCCCCGGCAACATCACCGCGTATGGATTTGACCAGTCGCCTGTCGGCATACGATGACCAACCCGATCCAACAGCCAGGAGCCGTCAGGCGGGGAGAGCACTGGGATCGTCGCGCCGACGGCCGCCACCATCGCGAGATTGGTGGCTACGATGTGGGCCTGCCCCGGTGCGCCTCGGACTGTGTCGGTGTAGGCGAGGCCCGCGAGGCGTTCACGCCTCCACGGCCGGGCAAGGCCGATCCGGTTTTGCGCTCCGGTCCAGCGGACAACCATCGCCGATTTCGAGGTTCCCTGGGGATCGATAGCGAGATCTGGTTGCAGCTCGCGCATCCGTGTCTTGAGAGCCGCGACCTCGGATCGAGTCGCTGCCGCAAGGGGCCGTCTCCGCCAGCGGCCGGTTCGGGTGGAGAAGACCGAGTCGACGGCGGGATGGCCCTCGACAAGCGTCCTCAGGGGTTCCTCGACGACCCAGCTGAGATGGAGCGGGGACTCTGACGCAGCAAGAGCGCAGGCCAGCGGCCAGGTGTGGACGATGTCGCCAAGCGCGGACAACCGCACGAGAACGACCCTCATGCCCACCCTCCCGCCCAATTCGGAATTCGGAATTCGGAATTCGGAATGCCGCCCGCCCACCCGCTCGATTTCGGATTTCGGATTTCGGATTTCGGATTTGCGTCCACACGCTCATGAGGCCACGGATCGGGCGCGTTTGTCGGAGGTGCCTGGCATCCCGATTCGCCGCGAATCGGCGTGCCTGGCATCCTCACGGGAAGGGCTCTCACTTGGAGCTGCCGAAGCGCTCGACGATGATTCCAATGAGATCAGTGGTGGCGTGGTCCTTGGGGTCGCCGCAGATCACTGTACGACCGCCGTAGGACGCCACGACCTCCCGTTCCGGTACGGTTTCGACGGAATAGTCGGTCCCCTTCGCGTGAACCTGCGGTTGCAGCCGTTCGAGGACTGGCGAAACGGTCGTGTTGTCGAAAAGGCAGATCCGGTCCACCGTCCAGAGGTGCGAGAGGATCTCCACGCGTTCGGTTTCGGGGATGATGGGCCGCAGCTCGCCCTTGCTCAATTGAACCGAAAAATCGGAGTTGACCGCAACCACCAGCCTGTCTCCAAAGGCGTAAGCGGCCTCCAGATAGCGCAGGTGACCAACGTGGAGGACGTCGAATGCGCCGTTGACCAGGACTACGACCAGCCCCTGCTCCCGCCACGCAGCGCATTCCTCGGCGAGTTCGTCGACGGAGCACAGCTTGTCTTCCGGTCGCGTCATATCGTCTCCACTGCGGCGCGAAGCTCGGCTGCGGACACGGTTGCGGTACCGAGCTTCATGACCACCAGTCCCGCTGCGATGTTGGCGAGACCGGCGGCTACCGGCGGCACCGCTCCGGCTGCGAGGGCGGCGGTTAACACTGCGAGGACCGTGTCGCCCGCGCCCGTGACATCGGCAACCTCGTCGGTACCGAAAACAGGAATGTGGGACGGTTCACTCTCGGCTGAGACAAGAGTCATTCCATGGTTACCCCGGGTGGCAAGCAAGAACCGGGCTTCGAGATCTTGTCGAAGTTCCTCAGCGCCAGCGGCCACGTCGGCATCGTTTTGAAGCCGCCGTCCGCAGTGAGCCTCCAGCTCCTCGAGGTTTGGTGTCGCACCGTCAATGCCCGTGAATGACCCAATCCGGTACCGGGAGTCGAGGCACAGCCAGGGCGGAGGGCCGGATTCGTTGCTGAGATCCTGGAGGAACTCAGTCTGGACGCATCCATAGCCATAGTCGGAGATCGCAACTGCGCCAGCCGTCTTCATCTCTTCAGCCAGGTGCTCACGGAGCGAGGCCCGCCACTGACCATCGCTGGGGAGGGCATCTTCAATGTCGTATCGCGCGACCTGGTGTTTGAGCGACGACTTGCCGCCGCCGAGGATTCGAACCTTGGTTGGAGTTCGATAACCGGGAACGGTGACAATTCGTCCAGAATCAATCCCGCGATTATTCAGTGCAGCAACAAGGGCAGTTCCCGGCTCGTCATCACCGACCGCGGCAATAGCCGCTACCTTGACACCGAGCGCCGCGAGGTTGGCGAGCGCATTGGCGCCACCGCCCGGGACGTCTCGCTGATCCTCAAAACGGAGAATGATGACCGGAGCTTCGCGTGACACCCTCTTTGGCGTGCCGAGAACGAAACGATCGAGGACGAGGTCGCCATAGAGCGCGACCCGACAGTCGCCGAACCGATCGATGATCTCGAGATAGTTTTTCTTGTCGTTCATTCTGCGGCTGAGTGTATCTCAAACCCCGCTTCGAGGCGCCCTTCTCTCGGCGCGCTGCCGACTCCTCTGATAGCGTTCGCCGAGAGGGTGCCAGGCACGCCTCCGCGACGATGAGGACATCGTCACGTCGGGATGCCAGGCACCTCCGATCAACGCGCTGTACTTCCGGCGATCTTGCGTCGTGCTGAATGGTCGGCGAACGGGCGCGCCACAAAACGTGCCGTCTCTGACGATTTTGGAACCGAGGGCTCCGCCTCCCAGGAGGACGTTGGAGCCCAAATATCGTCAGAGGGGGCACTCCTCGGCAGCGCGCTCGGAGAAGCGCGCCTCGATGCCTGCAACGCCGACCGTTGGTTCTCGGGGCCGGGGTGGGTGAGTGAAATTCCTAATTCCTAATTCCTAATTCCTAATTCGAGTCCGAAGGTCTCGCCTATACTTGCCAGCGTGGACGATCTCCTATCACCGCCGCTTGCCCGTTGGGATGGCCTTCATTTGGTACTCGACCTCGATTATGTCGAGCGGCATGTCAACGAATTGCTCTCGGCCCGGGAAGAAATCCGGGATCTTTCATTGAGGGGAGAGGGCGATGCTCTGGCCGCAGAAGTCACGATTTTGTGGAGGGGGATTCCCGTCCGCATCGGGATCGAGTTGGCAGAAATCAGGCTGCGACACAGGCATATCGGCTTCCGCATGCGGAGGCTCCGCGCACTCGGCGGCATTCCGGTGCCGAGATCGACGATCGAGGTTGTGCTGCGGCGGGCGTTCGATAGCCCGCTACTCAAGGAGTTTTCCGACCACGGAATCGTCGTTGTCGACCTCCGCCAGTGGTTGCCTGAGGAGTTGATGCTCGACGTTCTGACGGTCCAGGGAACCTCCAGCAGCCTCCATATTTGGTTCGGCTCCGGAGGCCTTCGCGAGCTGCCCGGAAGAGGATCTCTTCGCCTTCCGGCGAACACCGAACCCGAATAGGGAAAAATCTGGCTGAAAACGCCTTGACAGGCGGGTTTCGCTTGAGTAGAGTCTTGTTCCCCTGTGCCCGCGGGGGCTTGTGAATAACGTAAGGAAATGAAGATGCGAACTTATGTACCGAAAGAGGGTGAGATTTCGCGCGAGTGGGTGGTGATGGACGCTGCCGACCAAGTGCTCGGTCGTCTGGCCACCGAAGTTGCGCGTATTCTCCGCGGCAAACACAAGCCGGATTTCACGCCGTACCTCGATACGGGTGATTTTGTGGTCATTGTGAACGCCGAGCGTGTGCACCTCACTGGCGCCAAGCTCGACGACAAAATTTACTATCGACATTCCGGCCGCCCCGGATCGCTGAAATCGGAGACCGCCCGCGAGCGGCTCGACAAGCATCCAGAGCGGGTGATTCAGGCTGCGGTGTGGGGCATGCTCCCCAAGAATCGCCTCGGCCGCAAGCTGCTGCGCAAGCTCAAGGTCTACGCGGGACCCGAACATCCGCACGACGCTCAGCAGCCCAAGACCCACACCCTGTGATCTGAGAGGGGGAGCTCGTGGCAGAGATTCAGTATTACGGCACCGGGCGACGCAAGACGTCGGTCGCTCGTGTTTACCTGCGACCGGGAAGTGGAAAGATCGTGGTCAATCGACGCGACTTTGACGACTACTTCCCCAACCAGGTTCTCAAAATGGTTATCAGGCAACCGTTACTTTTGACCGAGACGGCTGACAAGTTCGACATTCTCGTCAATGTCGACGGCGGCGGCCCCTCCGGTCAGGCAGGCGCGATCCGCCACGGAATCTCTCGCGCTCTGCTCGAGTACAACGGCGAGCTGCGTCCGCAGCTCAAGGCCGTCGGTTTCCTGACCCGCGATGCACGCAAAGTGGAGCGCAAAAAGTACGGCCAGCCCAAGGCCCGCAAGCGCTTCCAATTCTCCAAGAGGTAAGGGAGTTTTTCGTGGCGAATATCCAAATGAAGGAGTTGCTCGAAGCGGGAGTTCACTTCGGGCATCAGACGCGGAGATGGAATCCGAAGATGACGCCGTTCATTTTCGGCAAGCGGAACGGCATTCATATTGTCGATCTGCAGAAGACCCTCCGCCATTTCGAAGACTCGGCCGAGTTTATTCGAGATCTCGCGGCCAATGGCCGCAACGTGCTCTTTGTCGGAACCAAGCGGCAGGCCCAGGATGCTATCCGCGAGGAAGCCGAGCGGTGCGGCATGTTTTACATGAATCACCGTTGGCTGGGCGGGACGATGACCAATTTCCGCACCATCCGCAAGTCGATCCAACGTTTCAAGGAGATCGAGGAGATTCTCTCCAACGAGGATTCGCACCTGACCAAGAAGGAGCGCATTCGTCTGGAGCGGCAGCGCCGCAAGATGGAACGTGCCTTTGGCGGCATCAAGGATATGGAGGATCTGCCGGACGCCCTCTTCGTGATCGACACTGTGCACGAGCATATCGCCATCAAGGAGGCCAATCGTCTCGGCATCCCGGTGGTGGCGGTTGTCGATACCAACTCGGATCCTGAAGAGGTCGACTTCCCGATTCCCGGAAACGACGATGCGATCCGCGCCATCCGGCTCTTCACTTCGCGGATTGCCGACAACATCCTCGAGGGGCTCAATCTCGCGGACGAGCGCTTCGTGGGTGACGACGATGAAGCTGCGGCTGCTGCCGAGACCGCGGTCGAGGAAGAGGGTGCTGCATCCGTCGTCGCTCCAGTGACTGAAGAGGTAGCGGCGGAAGCTTTGGTGGAGGAGGATGCGATAGCAGAAACCCCCGCGGTTGAGGAGGCAATAGCCACCGAGCCCGAGGAAGATGCTGCGATAGAGGAAACCGCCGAGGTTGCTACCGAGGAAGCGAAGCCAGAGGAGGCGCCTAAGGCGAGTGCCGATGCCGACGACGCCCCTGCCACGGAGGCAGAGGCCGAGCAGGACGCAGCCGAAGAGGTGGCCCCGAAGAAGTCCTAAGACCGCCCGATATGATTTTTCTGCGGGGCCAGGGGCAATGCGCGCCTGGCCTCGTCGTGTAGAGAGAGGTAAAGAAAGATGACGATCACAGCCCAAGCAGTGAAGGAGCTCAGAGACCAAACAGGTGCCGGAATGATGGATTGCAAAAAGGCGCTCACCGAGACCGGTGGCGACCTCCAAGAGGCGATCAAGTTCCTGCGTACCAAAGGGCTCGCGGCGGCTTCCAAGAAGGCCCACAGAACGGCGAGTGACGGCGCGGTGGTGGTTGCCGGGGATGGCAACGCGATGGTGGTGCTCGAGCTCAATTGCGAGACAGATTTTGTGGCCCGCAACCCGGAGTTCGTGTCCTTTGCTGAGACCCTGGCCGAGCAGGCGCTTTCATCGGGTGCCGCTGATATAGATGCGCTCAAGACACAGGCTTTTTCCGGCGATCCGGAGCACACTGTGGCGGAGGCTGTCTCCCAGAAGGTGGCGACAATCGGCGAAAACGTGGTCCTCAATCGTCTGACCCGGATCGAGGCGGCGGAAGGAAACAGCCTCAACTCCTATATTCACGGCGGTGGCAAAATTGGCGTTGTTGTGGAGGGTTCGGGCGGAGTCAGCGCGGAGGCACTGCACGATGTGGCGTTGCACGTGGCTGCCTCCGAGCCTCGCTACACCAACCGTGACGAGGTGACCGACGATCTGCTCGCGACAGAGCGCGAGATCGCCCTCAAACAGGCGATGGAAGCGGGCAAGCCCGAAGAGATCGCGAAAAAGATCGTCGAGGGCAAAATGGAGAAATTCTTCATTCAGGAGGTTCTACTCGAGCAACCCTTCGCCAAAGAGCCTGATAAATCAGTCAAAGAGTATGTAGTGGAGAGCGCCGGCAAGGACGCGACCATCGTTCGGTTCGTCCGTTTCAAGCTGGGCGAAGGAAGCGACGCGTAACGACATGCCCTCGGCAGAGCCCCGATTCCACCGGATCATGGTCAAACTTTCGGGTGAGGCCCTCATGGGGGCTCAGCCGTTTGGGATCGAACCGGTAGTGGTGGGCACGATCGCCGAAGAAATTGCAAAGGTCGCCGAGCTCGGAGTGCAAATCGCGGTCGTAGTCGGCGGCGGCAATATCATCCGGGGCGTATCGGCTCACGAACAGGGCATCGATCGCATCACCGGCGATTCGATGGGGATGTTGGCGACGGTCATCAATGCCCTGGCCCTGTCCTCGGCAATCGAACAGCTAGGGGTCCAAACCCGGGTCCAGACCGCGATTGAAATGAACGAAGTGGCGGAGCCTTTTATTCGCCGGCGCGCCATCCGTCACCTCGAAAAGGGACGTATCGTTCTTTTCGCGGGTGGTACCGGCAATCCGTTTTTCACCACCGACTCGGCGGCCGCGTTAAGGGCCAATGAAATCGGCGCAGAAATCCTCATGAAAGCAACCAAGGTCGATGGCGTCTATACGTCTGACCCTGAAACCAATGACGACGCGAGCCTGATTCCGCGGCTGAATTACGCGGAGGTCTTGCAGCGTGGACTGAAGGTGATGGATGCCGCGGCGATCGCGCTTTGCATGGAGAGTGAAATTCCGATTCAGATCTTCAACATTCGAGTACCGGGTATCATGAAGCAGATCGTGCTGGGCGATGATGCCGGATCGTGGGTCGGCCCCAAGGAGGCGGTATGAATGAAGTCCTGAAGGATGTTGAAAAGCGGATGATCGGTGCTGTTGAAGCCTACCAGGCGGAACTCGCCAAACTGCGCACTGGACGCGCGACGCTGGCCCTGGTCGACGGAATTACCGTTGACTACTATGGCTCGCAAACGCCGCTCAACCAGGTCGCAGCGCTTTCGGTCCCGGATCCTACGACCATAGCGATAGCGCCATGGGAACCAAAGGTACTGGCGGAGGTTGAGAAGGCGATTTTGCGCTCCAATCTGGGCCTCACCCCTAACAACGACGGCAAGGTCGTGCGGCTCAATATCCCGGCTCTGACCGAGGAGCGGCGCAAAGAGTTGGCCAAGGTTGCACGTGATGTAGCTGAAACGTCGCGCAACGAGATACGCCAGATCCGCCGTGATGGAAACGACAGGATCAAAAAGCTGGAAGGCGACAAAGAGATCTCTGAGGATCAGATGCACGACGGCCAGGAAAAGGTGCAGAAGCTGACCGATACCTATATCGAGAAGATCAATTCGATCCTCAAAAAGAAGGAAGATGAGATGATGGAGGTTTAATCCTCCCATCCGCCCGATACTCGATACTGGATGCTCGATTCCCCCACCCGCCCGCAGACGGGCCGCGACGATCAGCCTTCAGCCCCCCGTCCGCCCAGTAACCTGTACAGACTGGCTACTGGTTACTGGCTACTGGTCACTGATTACTGGTTACTTTCTTCGCGAGCACACACCGGATAGACTGTGTTTGAAATCATGGTGACGCGATGAATCTAGCGTTCGTTTGTGTTGGCGCCGGGCGCGGTGTTCGCTTCGGTGGCGACAAGCTCGCCGAAGAGCTCGGGCCAAGGACCGTCTTTGCGACCGCTCTCTGCGCGCTTGTGAGAGCGGTGCCCAAGGCATTGATGGTGGTCGTTGTCGGAGATGCCATGATCGAGTTCTGGCGGGATCAGTTGTCTCCTGAATGTCCGCAGGCGCGGTTTGTCAGCGGCGGTGATCGGCGCCAGGACTCGGTGCGCGCAGGCGTTCTTTATGCGGCGCAGGCGGGCGCCGAGGTGGTTGCCATCCACGATGCGGCACGGCCGCTTGTGGACCCTGAGGATGTCGAGGCCGTGATCAACGCCGTGAGTGGTTCAGCGGGAGCGATACTCTGCGCGAGAATTTCCGACACCGTTAAGAGGATTGACGGCAACGGTACGGTCGTCGATACGCTCTCCCGCGAACGACTCCGCACTGCTTTGACCCCACAGGTGTTCCAAATCGCGACGTTGATGGAGGCCTGGCAGCGGGCCGATCTCAAACGGGAGTGGACCGACGAGGCGACTCTTCTGGAGTCGGCAGGGATCCCGGTTTGTAGTGTTCTCGCGCGTCATCCGAATCCCAAGGTGACGACTCAAGCGGACCTCGAAGTGGTACGGGCAATGATGAGGTTGGCGTCATGAAGGGCATACGCATCGGGCAGGGGTTTGACGTGCACCGCTTCCGAGCGGGGAGGCCACTCAAACTATGTGGGAGGACGATACCGGGAGAGCCTGGCCTTGAGGGACACTCGGACGCGGACGTTGGGCTGCATGCGGTCACCGATGCCATCCTCGGCGCGCTCGCATTAGGCGATATTGGGGATCACTTCCCCGACTCGGACCCCCAGTGGGCTGGCGCTGAGTCAACAGCTTTTGTTTCCCGCGCTCTCGAGATCGCTGCGGCCAAAGGTTTCGAGCTCGTCAACTGCGATCTCACTTTCATCGGCGAGCGACCTCGCATTTCCCCCCACAGGGAATCACTACGGGCCTCATTGGCGGATTCACTCGGGGTGCCTAAATCAGCAGTCTCGGTCAAGGCGACGACCACCGAAGGTCTCGGTTTCGCTGGCCGCGCCGAGGGGTTGGCAGCGCTCGCGGTGGTTCTTCTGGCCACGGGAGGCGGAGATGAGTGATGATCTGTGGATAGTTGGATTCCACGCAGTGTTGGGAGTTCTCGAGAGCAGCCAGCCGGTGGATGTTCTCTGGATTCAAAAGGATCGGCATGACCGGAGAATGCAACGGATCAAGACGGCTTCGCGCAATCGGGGTATTCGCTACGACGTGGTGCCGCGGGCTCGGCTCGATGGGGTGGCGGATGGAGTTGCCCACAATGGTTGCGCTGTTCGATCGGCGCCAGTCGCCTTTGTCGATCTCGATGATCTCGTCCGTACGGATGGTGAGGAATCGCGGTTACTGCTGGTTGACGATCTGAAGGACCCCCACAACCTCGGTGCAGTCCTGCGCACTGCCGCAGCCCTGTCGCTCGATGGAGTCGTGATTGCGGGTCCCTCAGCACCTCCGCTGGGTGGAGCCGTGGCCAAGGCGGCGGCCGGATTGCTCGGAAGGGTGCCTCTGGCGCGAGTGCGGGTGGCGGCCGATGCCCTCGCCCATCTCCGCGACCGGGGTTACTGGGCCTTTGCGGCAGATGTCGATGGAACACCCCTTCGTGAGGTTCGGCGTTCGCAACGATGGATCCTCTGCATTGGTGCCGAAGAGCGCGGCCTGCGAGCTAAAACCAGATCCCAGGTCGACGAACCTGTGGCGATCCCGATGGCGGATGGCGTCGAGTCGCTCAATCTCTCTGTCTCTGCCGGCATTCTCTTGTGGGAATTAAGTAAGGAAGAATAAACGAGTTGCCTCCCTGGATACAGGAACCAGGATTGAGGAGGCAGGGGCCACCCGCAGCCTTCGAAATGCTGTGATTTCATCGCCCTCCCCGAGAGGATGCCAGGCACCTCCGGTGAACGCGCCCTTCTCGCGGTGTTCCCGGTGATGGGTGGGTGAAAAATTCGAAATTCGAAATCCAGTGTGAGTGAGTGCATCTTGAACCCTGTATCCTGCATCTGGTAGGGCGGATGGGTGGGCAGGCTTTTTGCTTGCACACAACGTTTTCCTATGCTATCGTCCCTCTCCCACTGCCTATAGGCAGAGGTGTGTTCTTTGTTATGAGCGAAAATCGGGAGTCGAGATGCTGCTGGCGTAGCTCAAAGGTAGAGCAGCTGATTTGTAATCAGCAGGTTGCGGGTTCGATTCCCATCGCCAGCTCCAATGGCGAATTCTGTGCGGAGGCAGGCGTGGCCGAGTGGTTAAAGGCAGCAGACTGTAAATCTGCCGGCATATTGCCTACGGTGGTTCGAACCCATCCGCCTGCACCATTGCCAAGCTTTGAAAAGCGTGAGTCGCGGGAGTAACTCAGTGGTAGAGTCTCGGCCTTCCAAGCCGTTGGTCGCGGGTTCGAGCCCCGTCTCCCGCTCCAGAAAAAGCGGGGAGAGCGCCCACGTAGCTCAGTGGTAGAGCACGTCCTTGGTAAGGACGGGGTCACCAGTTCAAGTCTGGTCGTGGGCTCCATGAAAAAAGAGATTAATAACCGGGCGGGCTCGTCACCTCGCGAGCCGAGAGGGCCCGAAATAAGAGAGGGAGGCAGTAATGGCCAAGGAGAAGTTCGAGCGGACAAAGCCGCACGTCAATATTGGGACGATTGGTCACGTGGACCATGGGAAGACGACGTTGACGGCGGCGATGACGAAGACGTTGGCTGCGAAGGGCCTGGCGGACTTCACACCGTTTGACGCGATCGACAAAGCGCCGGAAGAGAAGGCGCGGGGGATCACGATCAACACGGCGCACGTGGAGTACCAGTCGGAGAACCGTCACTACGCGCACGTTGACTGTCCTGGTCACGCGGACTACGTGAAGAACATGATCACGGGAGCTGCGCAGATGGACGGAGCGGTGCTGGTGGTGTCGGCGGCAGACGGCCCGATGCCGCAGACCAGAGAGCACATCCTGCTGGCGCGTCAGGTGGGAGTGCCATTCATCATCGTCTACATGAACAAAGTGGACCAGGTGGATGACGAGGAGCTTTTGGATCTGGTTGAGCTGGAGGTTCGGGAGCTGTTGAGCGAGTACGAGTTTCCTGGTGACGACATACCGGTGATTCGTGGTTCGGCCTTGAAGGCTGGCGAGTCGGACGATCCGGATGGCGAGGAGTGCAAGTCGATCTGGGAGCTCTTGGAAGCGATGGACACCTACATTCCACAGCCTGAGCGGGATGTGGACAAGCCGTTCCTGATGCCGATCGAGGACGTGTTCACGATTTCCGGACGCGGCACAGTTGTGACGGGCCGGATCGAGCGCGGCAAGGTGAAGGTTGGCGAGGAGATGGAGATCGTGGGCATTCGGCCGACGATGAAGAAGGTCGTAACGGGTGTGGAGATGTTCCGGAAGCTCTTGGACAGTGGCGAGGCCGGCGACAACGTTGGTTTGCTGCTGCGAGGAACAGAGCGAACGGACGTGGAGCGCGGGCAGGTTGTAGCGAAGCCCGGTTCGATCACGCCGCACCAGAAGTTTCGCGCCGAGGTGTATGTGTTGACGAAGGAAGAGGGAGGTCGTCACACGCCATTCTTCCGAGGATATCGGCCGCAGTTTTTCTTCCGGACGACGGACATTACTGGGGCGGTGAACCTGGACGAGGGTGTGGAGATGGTGATTCCTGGAGACAACACGAACCTGGAGGTGGAGCTGTTACAGCCGATCGCGATGGAGAAGGGCTTGCGCTTCGCCATTCGCGAAGGTGGCCGCACGGTCGGTGCGGGTTCCATCACGGACATCCTGGAGTAGGGGTTGAAGCCTCGCGGCTTGCCGTATTTCATCCCCTGGGAAGGCGGAGATGCTTCCTCCAGGGTGTGGTGCGTGAGATTTTTCCGCGTAGGCCAGTAGCTCAATCGGTAGAGTCCCGGTCTCCAAAACCGGTTGTTGGGGGTTCGAGTCCCTCCTGGCCTGCCAAATTCGTTCGACTGGAGTCGCCGGTATGCAGTGGTGGAAACGCCTGAAAACCTTTCTCTCCGAGGTCGTGGTCGAGACCAAGAAGGTCACGTGGCCGACTAAACAGGAGGTGATCAACACGACAACCGTGGTGGTGATCGCGTCCTTCATCTTCGGCATCTACCTCTATCTCTGTGATCTCGTGTTCTTGCTCTTGAGAAACGAGCTCTTCGACCTGTTCAAGGTCTTTGCGTAAGGAGCTGATCTCTATGGCCAAGCAGTGGTACATCATCCACACGTACTCAGGTTTCGAGGACCGTGTTCAAAAGACTCTCGAACAGCGGATCGAGGCGCTTGGCATGGAGGAATTCTTCGGCGAGGTGCAGGTCCCGACCGAAACCGTCGTCGAGATGAAAAACGGCAAGAAGCGAGAGGTCAGAAGGAAATTCTTCCCCGGCTATGTGTTGGTGGAAATGGAGATGACCGACGACGCCTGGCACCTGGTACGGAACACGCCCAAGGTGACCGGTTTCGTGGGCGCCGGAAAGAAACCGACGCCGCTCACCGAGGAAGAGGTCAATCAGATCCTTCACCAGTCGGTGGCGACTCAAGAAAAGCCGCGGCCCACGGAAATGTATGAGAAGGGTGAGCAAATTCGGATCACTGACGGGCCTTTCGCCTCGTTCAACGGCGTTGTCGAGGAGGTCAACCTCGATCGATCGACGCTCAAGGTGATGGTCACGATTTTCGGACGTGAGACCCCGGTCGAAATGGAATTCAGTCAAGTGCAGAAGGTCGTTTGAGGAGTAGCGATGGCAAAGAAAGTCATAGGACAGATCAAGCTCCACTTGCCCGGCGGGCAGGCCACTCCGGCCCCGCCCGTGGGCCCAGCTTTGGGGCAACACGGTCTCAACATCATGGATTTCTGCAAGGCGTTCAACGCCCGTACGCAGAAGGACCAGGGGATCATCATTCCGGTCGTAATCACGGTCTTTGCGGACCGTACCTACACCTTCATTACCAAAACCCCGCCGGCATCGTTCTTGTTGCGGCGGGCCTGCGGTCTCGACAAGGGTTCGGGTGAGCCGAACCGGGTCAAGGTCGGTACCGTGACAATGTCGCAGGTGGAGGAGATCGCCAAGACAAAGATGCCCGATCTCAACGCCGAGTCGGTGGATGCCGCTGTTCAGATCATTCTCGGCACGGCGCGGTCGATGGGCATCGAGGTCGGTTTGGTCTCCGGGGCCATTGAGCTCGAGGAACCGGTGGAATCGGTCGAGGAGGTGGTCAGTGGCGCATAAGGGAAAGAAGTACCGCGAGTCGGCTGCCAAGATGGAGCGCCGACCATATCCGCTTGAAGAGGCTGTCGGGCTGGTGCAGGAATCGGCCTACGCCTCCTTCGATGAAACCGTCGAGATCGCGCTGCGCCTCGGGGTCAACCCACGCCATGCGGACCAAATGGTGCGTGGCACGGTGGTCCTGCCTCACGGCACCGGTAAAAGCCTTCGGGTGTTGGTGGTGTGTGAGGGTCCAGCTCAGAAAGAGGCCGAGGAGGCTGGCGCCGACCTGGTGCTCTCCGGCGAAGAAGCGGTCGAGAAGATCCAGGGTGGTTGGCTCGATACCGACGCTATCGTCGCGACGCCCGACATGATGAGGAGCCTGTCGAAGGTCGGCCGTGTTCTCGGTCCACGTGGGCTGATGCCGAACCCCAAGGCGGGGACCGTGACCACCGACGTTGGTTCCGCGGTCTCTGACATCAAGGCAGGAAAGGTGGAGTTCCGAGTCGACAAGACCGCGATCATCCACGCACCTGTCGGCAAGGTCAGTTTTTCTCAAAAAAACCTCGTGGAGAACACTCGGAGTCTGATCACCGCAGTGCAGAAGGCAAAACCGGCGACCGCCAAGGGTCGCTACGTACACACCGTCTTCCTGTGTTCAACCATGGGTCCAGGCGTCCAGGTCGACCTGGTCAGCCTCGATATGAAGTAGGAGGGGGAAGATGCTCACGAAAGAGCAGAAACACGAGCAGTCGCTGCTGCTTCGCGAGAACCTGGACGGCGTTACGACGCTGTTCCTCCTCGAGAACCACGGCCTCAAAGTTAACGATGTCAATATGCTTCGTGCCGAGGTGCGCAAGTCTGACGCAACCTATAAGGTCGTCAAAAACACCGTTGTTCGGTTGGCCGTCGAAGGGACCGAAATGGAAGGCATAACGCCGTTCCTCTCTGGGCCCAAGGTGCTTGCCTATACCGGTGGTGACGGCGTTGCCCTGGCCAAGGTGCTGAAGGATTTCATCAAGAAGCACCCCGAGCTCCAGTTCGAGCAGGCTTATCTTGAGGGGCAGATTCTAGAGGCCAAAGAGGCGGAGAAAATCGCCGAACTCCCGTCGCGTGAGGAGCTGGTCACCAAGCTGGCTTATCTGCTGCAGTCACCGATCCGTCGTCTGGCGGTGGCGTTGAATGCGCCGCTCCAGTATTTTGCGAACGTGATTGGACAGCTCGCCGAAAAAGACGAAGAATCTCAAGAAACTCAGGAAGCAGAGAATTCTCCGGACGCTGACGAACCCCAGGAGGTTCAGGGAACAGAGGGATCTCCGGAAGCCGAGGAAGCCGAAAAGGCTCAGGAAGCAGAAGAATCTCCGGAGACCGGGGAAGAGACCCAGAACGACCGGGGGACCGAGGCATCTCAAGAAGAGGCTCCGGCATCTCAAGAAAATCAAGAAACCAAAGAATCCTAAGGAGGATCTGAAAAATGGCCCAGCTAGAAAAAATGATGGACGAAATCAAGGGGATGACCGTGCTCGAGCTCAACGAACTCGTCAAGGCCCTCGAGGACGAGTTCGGTGTTTCCGCCGCGGCCGCGGCCCCGGTAATGATGGCCGGTGCCGTTCCCGGTGGCGCTGCCGGTGGCGAGCAGGCCGAGGAACAGACTGAGTTTGACGTTGTCTTGAACTCGATTGGCGACAAGAAGATCAATGTCATCAAGGCTGTCCGCGAGGTCACCTCGCTTGGTCTCAAGGAGGCCAAGGAGTTGGTCGAGAGCGCGCCATGCAAAATCAAGGAAAGCGTCAACAAAGAAGAGGCCGAAGAGGTCAAGAAGAAGTTCGAAGAGGCCGGCGCCCAAGTGGAGATCAAGTAACGCGCTTTACGCCGTTCGATTTCTGGCTATTGAGAGCCATAAACTGAGATAACGGGGGAGGTATGTCTCCCCGTGTCTCTATTGTTCGGGAGGGAGCGTCCATGACCACGAGCCCCAATGGGCGGCTGAGCTTCTCCAAGCATTCGTCCACCATTCCGCTGCCGAATATGATCCAGGTGCAAAGGTCCTCGTACGAGGAGTTTCTGCAGATGGATCTGCTGCCTGAGGAACGCCTTTTTGGCGGTCTTCAGTCGGTCCTATCCTCGATCTTCCCGTTCACGGACTTCCGTGAGACGTGTGAGCTGCAGTTCGTTCGCTACGAGATCGGGAACTGGACATGTCGCTGTGGTCGTCTTGACGGACTGCATCACTTACGACTGACCTGCGAGCATTGCGGAGCCAGCTTCAAGGCCGGCGATCCGCACGAAGAGGCGGTCGTTTGCCCGGACTGTGGCAAGGCCAACAAAAACCGCATCGAAATGTGCAGTGTGTGTGGCACATCGGTGGGTCTGCGGTTGCCGTTTTCGTCTGAGGAATGTCGTGAGCGGGGTATGACCTATGCGGTTCCCGTGCGGCTGACCTTCCGGTTGGTGACCTTCGATACCGAGGAGGACGGCAGCCGACAGGTGCGCGACGTCAAAGAGGAAGAACTCTACTTTGGCGAAATGCCGCTGATGACTGACACTGGCACGTTCATTATCAACGGTACCGAGCGGGTCATTGTGTCTCAGCTCCATCGTTCGCCGGGCGTCTTCTTCACACTCGAAGGCCCCAATGACTACCTCGCCAAGGTTGTGCCGTATCGTGGCTCCTGGATTGAGTTCGAGTACGACAACAAGCAGATCCTCTGGGTCAGGATCGATCGCAAGCGGCGGCTGCCGGGAACGGTCTTCCTGCGTTCCCTGAGCCCTGAACTGGAGACCAACTCTCAGATGCTCCGTGGCTTCCTCACGGTCTTTGATGTTCGGCTCGGCTCCAAGAAGTCGTCTGCGACGCTCCATCTCGACTCGCGCATTCTCGACGCCGAAGATGAACGGCAGAAAGCTCTTCGCTTCCGCAAGGTGGCGGAGCCCACCCTGTTTGCTGGCCTATCGCTCGACAAGGCGATGCAAAAGAGACTTCAAAAGGCAACGATCGCCAAACCCGCCAAGGTTGCGGTCAACCGCGAAGAACTGATCGGGGCCATTGTGGTCGACGACCTCGTCGATCAGGAGACTGGTGAAGTCATCGTCCCCGCGAATGCGAGAGTCACGGACGATGTTCTGGCACAGGCGGACGAGTCAGGCATCGATACCATCAGCATTGCGTTCCCGGATTGGGACCCGGTCGGCGAGATTCTTCACCAGACCCTCGAGAAAGACTCCACCACTTCGCAGATGGGGGCGAGGATGGAGATCTACCGGCGCCAGCGCCCTGGCGATCCCCCAACCGAAGAGTCCGCGACGACCCTGTTCAATGGGCTCTTTTTCGACGAACGTAAGTACGATCTGTCCCGGGTCGGGCGTTTCAAGTTCAATGCCAAGCTTGGCCTCGACAAGGACCCCAATCAGCGAACCCTTGATGTCGATGACTTCATGCACCTGGTGACCTATCTCCTGAGGCTTCACCGGGATCTGGGCCGGGTCGATGACATCGACTCACTTGCAAACCGTCGCGTGCGCACGGTCGGCGAGCTGTTGGAGAATCAGTTCCGCATCGGACTGGTGAGGATGGAGCGTGCGATCAAGGAAAAGATGTCCATTCATCCGGACATCGATTCCGCGATGCCGCGCGATCTCGTCAATTCGAAGCCGGTGATGGCCTCGGTAGACGAGTTCTTTGGCTCCTCGCAGCTGTCGCAGTTCATGGATCAGACCAACCCACTTTCGGAAGTCACCCACAAACGCCGCCTTTCGGCCCTCGGACCTGGCGGCCTTTCGCGCGAGCGGGCCGGATTCGAGGTGCGTGACGTTCATTCGACTCATTACGGGAGAATCTGTCCGATCGAGACTCCAGAGGGCCCGAACATCGGCCTCATTTCCTCGCTCTCGTGCTACGCGCGACTCAACCCGATGGGCTATATCGAGTCGCCGTACAAGAAGGTGCAGAAGGCCAATGTTCAGGAGCATGTCCGGATTACGCAAGTTGGGGATACCGACTTTGAGCTCGGGCAGGTGGTGCTTCGCAGTGACTTTGATGCTGCCAACGCTACGGTGCGGCGCTCACGGACCCGAAAGGTCGAGGCCTGGGGCGATCCCCACGCCTTCTACCTGGCGGCCTGGGAGGAGGAAAACCTCAATATTGCCCAGGCCAACGCGAGGGTCAACGCCAAGGGCAAGCTGATCGATGCCAAGGTCATCGCCCGCTCCGGCGGAGAGTTCCTGGTGCTCGATCGTGACCAGGTGGACTTCATCGACGTTTCTCCCCGGCAGGTGGTATCGGTGGCGGCTTCGCTGATTCCCTTTCTCGAGCACGACGATGCCAACCGCGCCCTGATGGGTTCGAACATGCAGCGCCAGGCGGTGCCCCTGGTTCAGCCAGAGGCGCCGGTAGTCGGTACCGGTATGGAATCGGTGGTGGCCGAAGATTCCGGGGCGGTGGTTGTATGCCGGCGGTCCGGCATCGTCGACAAGGTTGATTGCCAACGAATCATTGTTCGTGTCGAAGATGATGGCGAGGGTGAGTTCGGGGCCGACATCTATCAGATGACCAAGTTCCGCCGCTCGAACCAGAACACCTCGATCAACCAGAAGCCTCTGGTGGACGAGGGTCAGTTAGTGGTCAAGGGTCAGGTGTTGGCAGATGGTCCCAATACTCAGAAGGGTGAGCTCGCCCTCGGCCACAACGTCCTGGTGGCATTCATGCCGTGGCGCGGTTACAACTTCGAGGACGCGATCGTTGTCTCGCAGCGTTTGGTCAAGGACGATAAGTACACATCGATCCACATCGAGGAGTTCGAGACTTCGGCCCGGGACACCAAGCTGGGACCTGAGGAAATCACCCGCGACATCCCGAATGTCTCTGAGTCCGCGCTTGCGCATTTGGACGAAGCTGGAATCATTCACGTCGGCGCCCAAGTGCGGCAAGGTTCGATCCTGGTCGGCAAGGTGACGCCAAAGGGCGAAACTCAGTTGACCCCGGAGGAGAAGCTGCTCCGGGCCATCTTCGGCGAAAAGGCCGGTGATGTTCGAGATGCGTCACTGCGCTGCCCTCCGGGCATCGAGGGCGTTGTCGTTGGCGTGCAGATCTTCGCCCGTAAGGGCGTCGACAAGGATTCTCGCCAATTGGCGATCGAGAACGAGGAGATTGAGCGCATCCGCACCAACTCGGAAGATGAGAAGCGGATCATCCTCGAAGTTCGCGATTCCAAGATCGAAAGGCTGCTCGTGGGCAAGGTTGTGGCCGAAGAGATTGCCGTCCGCAAGGGCGGTGAGGTCCTGGTTAACAAGAACAAAAAGGTCACGGCCGAAGCTCTGAGGCGACTCAAAATCTCGCAGATCAAGAGTCTGCCGCTCAAGAAAGCGTCTCTCCTCGACAAGGTGCGGTTGATCATCCGCCAGGCCGAGTCACAGGTCGAGGTCCTCGAGCAGATCAATCAGGAACGGATCGAACTCCTGCGGCAGGGTGATGATCTTCCTCCTGGAGTGATCAAACAGGTCAAGGTCTTCATCGCGATGAAGCGAAAGCTCCAGGTCGGTGACAAGATGGCCGGTCGTCATGGCAACAAGGGGGTGATCTCACAGACCCTCGCCGAGGAAGACCTGCCATTCCTGCCAGACGGGACTCCGGTCGAGATCATTCTCAACCCGCTCGGCGTGCCGTCGCGCATGAACGTCGGTCAGATTCTGGAGACCCATCTTGGGTGGGCCGGCCACGAGCTCGGAATGAGCTTTGCGACGCCTGTTTTCGAGGGTGCTAACGAAGATGAGATCCGCGAAATGCTGGAGAAGGCTGGTCTCCCCGAGGATGGCAAAAGTCTTCTGTATGACGGTGTCACCGGCGAGGCGTTCGAACAACGGGTCACGGTTGGCTATATTTACATGCTCAAACTCAGCCATCTGGTCGACGATAAAATCCACGCCCGCTCGATCGGCCCCTACTCGCTGATCACCCAGCAGCCGCTTGGTGGTAAGGCACAGTTCGGTGGCCAGCGGTTGGGCGAAATGGAGGTGTGGGCGCTCGAGGCCTTCGGTGCCGCGCACACACTGCAGGAACTTCTGACCGTCAAGTCGGACGACGTCGAGGGGCGGGCCAAGGTTTACGAGGCGATCGTCAAGGGGCAGGTGCCCGAGGAACCGGGATTGCCGGAGTCCTTCAACGTTTTGGTTCGTGAGCTGCAAGCGCTCGGCCTCGATGTCGAACTATTGCAGCAGGACGACGAGTAAGAGGGGTGCAGACTATGGAGCGTTCAAGCCTGAGCGAAGTGCGCAGCTTCTTCGAAAAGCCCAAACCCCTCAACGATTTCAACGCAATTCGTTTGGGTTTGGCAAGTCCCGAAAAGATCCGCTCGTGGTCACACGGCGAGGTCATCAAGCCGGAGACCATTAACTACCGTACCTTTAAACCCGAGCGAGACGGCCTGTTCTGCGCCAAAATCTTTGGCCCGGTAACCGACTGGGAGTGTCTCTGCGGCAAGTACAAACGGATGAAGTACCGCGGCGTCGTTTGCGACAAATGCGGTGTTGAAGTCACGAAATCCAAGGTTCGCCGAGAGCGGATGGGCCACATCGAGCTTGCCGCTCCGGTCTCCCACGTGTGGTTCTTCAAAGGGCTGCCTTCGCGCATCGGCCTCCTTCTGGACATGACCATGCGCGAGCTCGAACGGGTGCTTTACTTCGAAGCCTACGTGGTCGTCGATCCCGGCGACACTGAGCTCGAAGACCAGCAGGTTCTGACCGAGGAAGAATTCCGGCAGGCGAAGGAAGAGTACGGCGAGGCGTTCGTCGCAATGATGGGTGCGGAAGCGGTTCGTACACACCTCGAGCGCCTCGATCTCGACGAAATGGCGGCCGAACTGCGCATGGTCATGCGCACCGAGACTGCGATTATGCGTCGGCAGAAGGCAGCCAAACGACTCAAACTGGTGGAGGCTCTCCGCCGTTCGGGCAACCGTCCGGAGTGGATGATCCTCGAGGTCATCCCGGTGCTGCCGCCGGAGTTGCGGCCGCTGGTGCCGCTCGATGGCGGTCGTTTCGCGACCTCAGACCTCAACGATCTCTACCGGCGGGTCATCAACCGCAACAATCGACTCAAGAAGCTCCTCGATCTTCGTGCGCCCGAGGTCATCGTCCGCAATGAAAAGCGGATGCTGCAGGAGGCTGTTGACGCTCTCTTTGACAATGGCCGTCGCGGTCGCGTCATCAAGGGCTCTAACAATCGGCCCCTCAAGTCGTTGTCAGACAACCTCAAGGGCAAGCAAGGCAGGTTCCGCCAGAATCTGCTCGGCAAGCGAGTCGATTATTCCGGACGCTCGGTCATTGTGGTCGGCCCGGAACTCAGGCTCCACCAGTGCGGTTTGCCCAAGAAGATGGCCCTCGAGCTCTTCAAGCCCTTCGTCTATCAGGAGCTGGAAAAACGCGAACTCGCGACCACCATCAAGATGGCCAAGGAGCTCGTCGAGCTCCAGACCCCAGAGGTGTGGGATGCTCTCGAAACCGTGATCAAGGAGCACCCGGTGCTCTTGAATCGTGCGCCGACTCTTCACCGCCTCGGTATCCAGGCCTTTGAGCCGGTGCTGGTCGAGGGCAAGGCGATCAAGATTCATCCTCTCGTCTGCGCGGCCTACAACGCCGACTTCGACGGCGATCAGATGGCGGTGCACGTCCCGCTTTCGCCGAAAGCGCAGCTCGAATCCCACGTCCTGATGATGTCGGCTCGCAACATCCTGTCGCCGGCAAGCGGCCGGCCGTTGGCGGTGCCATCCCAGGACATGGTGATCGGGATCTACTATCTGACGACCGAGAACTATATGGCCAAGGGTGGTGGCAAGACCTTCGCAACCGCCGAAGAGGTATTCCTCGCCTACACCGCGGGGGTGCTGGGCACCCAGGCGCCGATCCAGTTGCGATTTTCAGGCAGCCTGATTGATCTCGTCGCCCAGGGAGGCAGCCAGGACATTCTCCACGCCGACATGATCGAGGTCGAGAACATGCTCCTGGAGACCACCGTTGGCCGCGTGCTTTTCAACCTGCGGTTGCCGGAGGATATGCCCTTCTTCAATGGGCAGCTTCGCAAGAAGGGCCTGCAAAACCTGGTTGCGTTTTCGTTCATGAAGATGGGCCACGAACCTACGGTCGAACTCCTCGACGATCTCAAGGAGATCGGATTCGAATATGCCACGCGGTCGGGCCTCTCCCTTTCGTCGGACGATATGGTGATCCCGGAGAGTAAGCAGGGCCAGCTTGATCAGGCGTATAGCGAGGTGGACAAGGTCGAAGACCAACGGCGCAAGGGCCTTATCACTGCTGGTGAGCGGCACAACAAGATCATCGATATCTGGCACCAGGTCACCGAGGATGTGGCCAAGGCGATGTTCGTCGAGATGTCGTCGCTGAACCAGGAGTCCGGGGAGTTCAACCCGATATTCATGATGGCCGACTCGGGCGCCCGTGGATCCCGTGAGCAGGTGCGTCAGCTCGCCGGTATGCGTGGTCTGATGGCGAAACCGTCTGGCGAGATCATGGAGACGCCAATCACCGCGAACTTCCGCGAGGGACTGTCGGTGCTGCAGTACTTCATTTCGACTCACGGTGCGCGCAAGGGCCTCGCTGACACCGCGCTCAAAACCGCCGATTCCGGCTATCTGACCCGGCGGCTGGTAGATGTTTCGCAGGATGTGATCGTTGTCGAGCACGACTGCGGCACCGAGAACGGCATCGAGGTGTCGGCCATTACCGAAGGCGGCGAGATCCTCGAACAGTTGCGTGACCGCGTTGTCGGGCGCGTCGCCGCGGAGGATATTTACGATCCCATCGAGGACACTCGGATCTGTCCGGTGAACACCGACATCACTGAAGCTCTTGCCAGCCAGATCCAGGAGGCGGGCATCGAACGGGTACGAATTCGTTCCGCGCTGACATGTGAGACGGAACGCGGCGTCTGTCAGCTCTGCTATGGAAGGATGCTCGCCACCGGGCGCATGGTCGAGATCGGTGAAGCGGTGGGTATCATCGCTGCCCAGTCGATTGGAGAACCCGGCACCCAGTTGACGATGCGGACCTTCCACTACGGAGGAACCGCCACCCGCGGTACCGAGTCCTCGCGGCACGTTGCCAACCACATGGGCAAGATCAAGTTCCTCAACATTGCCGCGGTGGTTAACAATGAGGGCGAGATTGTAGCCATCTCGCGTACCGGAAAGCTGGTCATCCTTGACGAGCGCCAACGCGAGAAGGAACGCTATTCAGTGGCCTATGGTTCTCACCTGCTGGTCGAAGACGGTCAGGACGTTGAACCGGGGATGCCGCTCGTCGAATGGGACCCCTTCACATCGTCGATCTTGACTGCGATTGCCGGGAAGGTGAAGTTCCACGACCTCGTCGAGGGCGAAAACGTCCGCGAAGAGATCGACAAACTCACCGGCCACGCTCACAAAATCGTTATCGAACCTCTCGGATCGGGCAAGCGAATCCCGACCCTCGAAGTGATCGGATCCGGCCGCGGCAAGAACAAGGAGACCCGCCGTTACCAGCTGCCTATCGGCTCCCATCTCGCGGTGGCTGAGGGGGGCAAGTTGGCGGCGGGCGACGTGCTCGCTAAAATTCCCCGGGAAATGTCCAAAACTAAGGATATTACCGGCGGTCTTCCGCGCGTTGTCGAACTGTTTGAAGCTCGCAAGCCGAAGGATCCTGCGGTGGTTTCAGAGATCGATGGCCGCATTCGAATCACCGAACCCGTCCGCGGCCAACGTCGAATCGTGGTCGACGGCGAGGGCGAAGAACAACGCGAGTACTCGATCCCGCGCTATGCTCACGTGTCAGTTCAAGAGGGCGAATTCATTCAGGCCGGTGATCCTCTCACTGAGGGTGCGGTGAACCCGCACGATATCCTCTCGATCCTCGGCGAAAAGGAAATGCAGCGACATCTGGTGGACAAAATCCAGGAGGTATACCGCTCGCAGGGTGTGGCCATCAACGATAAACACATCGAGGTCATCGTTCGTCAGATGATGCGATTCGTAAAGGTCGTCGATCCCGGTGATACGGACTTCCTCCTTGACCAGCAGATCCCGCGTTATCTGTTCCAGCGCGAGAATGAGCGTGTGATCGAGGCCGGCGGTGAGCCCGCGACCGCAACTTCGCTCCTGCTCGGTATTACCAAAGCTTCGCTGGCTACAGAAAGCTTCATTTCGGCGGCATCGTTCCAGGAGACGACGCGCGTTTTGACCGAAGCCGCAGTCTCCGGCAAGGTGGATAACCTACACGGGCTCAAGGAGAACGTGATTGTTGGTCGACTGATCCCTGCCGGCACCGGTGCGCCGCGCTACCGCCGCACCATCATCGACGCGGTTCCAGAAGACGAGATGGAGCCGCGCGAGGAGCCCGAAAATCTCTACCGTGAAATGACGGAAGCTGCGACCGCCCTGATGGAGACCAAGCCCGACGCTCCGGTCGCGGAGACTGAAAAGTAAACTCTTTCTATACAATCAGTTTCTTTCGGCCGCCCTCGGGGCGGCCATTTTTTTACCTCCGATCCCGATCCCGATTCCGACGGCCCGCCACCTTCTCGCAACGCCACCGAGTATGAGGAGCCACCTTTCGCATTGATTGGCCCTGACATACCTCTGGCTTCGACGACACGCTCCAACAATGCGAAAGATGGCACCTGGCGATGCTCGCTTGTGCGCGCCTTTCTCCCTACGCACTTCCGAGGAGTGCCACCGCTGACGATGTTTGGCTCTGGCGCGAAGGTGAGATTGAATGCATTCGCGTCCAAAATCGTCACCAGTGGCACGCTTTTTGGCGCGCTGACGGCGCCCCATTGCTGTGATGCGCTCCATCGTAGGAAGAAGTGCGCGCTACAAAACGTGCCGTCTCTAACGATTTTGGGGCGGTAACTGCTACCCATGAGGAGCCCATCGCGCCCCAAACATCGTTAGAGGGGGCACTCCTCGGTGCCGCGCTACCTAGGATCGCGCTCTGCAGTCCGAAGCGCCTCGCGGAAGCGATTGACTCCGCCATCCGTCCCGACTCCTGGCTAAAAAATGCACTCCTGGACTGGAAACGCCTTAGAACCGCTTGACAGAACGCGGCATCTCCAGTATTCTTCCGCGGCTCTGACTCACGGCCGGAGCGTACATATCGAGGAAACACCCAAGTGGAGTCTCCGCTTGGACTTACGAACCCCGGATAGGGAGCGACCATGCCAACAGTCTCGCAGTTGGTCCGCCAGGGCCGCAAAATGGCGACCGAGAAAACCAAGAGCCCGGCGCTACAGTCCTGCCCGCAGCGGAGGGGAGTCTGTACCCGCGTCTTCACGACGACACCGAAGAAGCCGAACTCTGCACTTCGTAAAGTGGCTCGTGTGCGTCTCACCAACGGTATCGAAGTGACTGCATACATCCCCGGAGAGGGTCACAATCTTCAGGAGCACTCCCAGGTCATGATCCGGGGCGGCCGTGTGAAGGACCTTCCGGGCGTTCGCTACCACATCATCCGCGGCACCATGGATAGCCAGGGTGTCGAGGGCCGTCGTCAGAGGCGTTCGAAGTACGGCGCCAAACGGCCGAAGAACTAGGGCGGGGGGAGAACATGCCTCGGCGAGCAACAGTCGACAAAAGAGTGGTCCTTCCGGACCCCGTCTATAACTCCCGTCTGGTCACGAAGTTCATCAACAACGTGAGTCAGAGCGGTAAGAAGGCGGTTGCCGAGAAGATCTTTTACGGAGCGCTCGGCCTGATCGAGCAGCGCACCGGCGACGACCCGCTCAAGGTTTTCAAGCGCGCGGTTGAGAACTCCAAACCGCAGGTCGAGGTCAAATCACGCCGTGTGGGTGGCTCGACCTATCAGGTGCCGATGGAAGTTCGTTCGGACCGGCAACAGGCGCTGGCAATTCGTTGGCTTATCGGGTTTTCCAAGTCCCGCCATGAGAAGACCATGATGCAGAAGCTTGCAGCCGAGTTTTTGGACGCCGCCTCGAATCGTGGTGGCACGATCAAGAGACGCGATGACACCCATCGCATGGCCGAGGCCAACAAGGCCTTTGCCCACTATCGCTGGTAGGTGAGTCAGAAACAGTTACGACAGTAGTTCGCAGGAGATCTTTGAAAAAATGTCCCGTGTCATACCCCTCGCTCAGGTCCGGAATATCGGCATCATGGCCCACATTGATGCCGGTAAGACGACGACTACCGAGCGTGTGCTCTATTACACGGGCATCAACTACAAGATTGGTGAGGTTCACGACGGCACCGCGACCATGGATTGGATGCCGCAGGAGCAAGAGCGTGGCATCACCATCACATCTGCTGCGACAACTTGCTTCTGGCGCGATCACCGCATCAATATCATCGACACTCCTGGCCACGTTGATTTCACCGCTGAAGTGGAGCGAAGCCTTCGCGTGCTCGACGGGGCGGTGGCGATTTTCTGTGCGGTTGGCGGTGTCGAGCCGCAATCCGAGACGGTGTGGCGGCAAGCCGATCGATACGGCGTGCCGCGGGTCGCGTTTATCAACAAAATGGACCGCGTCGGCGCCAACTTCGCCGGTGTTACAGACCAGATCCGCAACAAACTGATGGCCAATGCAGTGCCGGTACAGATTCCCCTTGGGGCCGAAGAGGGCTTTGCGGGCGTGATCGATCTGGTCCGTCTCAAGGCATATCACTACCACGAGGAAACTCTCGGCGCCGAGCACCACGAAGAGGAGATCCCAGAGGATTATCGTGCCGAGGTCGAGGAATACCGTGAACGCCTCTTCGAGGCGGTTGCCGAAACCTCAGAGGAGCTTCTCGAGCATTACCTGACCAAAGGTTCACTCAGCGAGGAACAACTCCTCCGCGGTCTGCGAATCGGAACAATCGGCGGCATGCTGGTGCCGGTGATGTGTGGATCTGCGTTCAAGAACAAGGGTGTTCAGCCGCTGCTCGACGCAGTGGTCGACTTCTTGCCGTCACCGCTCGACGTTCCGCCAATCGAGGGATTCTTGCCCGAGGGCAGCAAGGGCAGCAACCTGCGCCGCGCCGATGATGACGAGCCTTTCGCGGCGCTGGTCTTCAAGATCATGACCGACCCCTTTGTTGGTCGGCTGGCCTTCATTCGCCTCTATTCGGGTGGCCTGGCCACCGGATCATCGGTGGTCAACGCGGCCACCGGCAAGTCCGAGCGGATCGGCCGCCTTCTCAAAATGCACGCCAACAAGCGTGAGGAGCTCTCTGAGGTCTTTGCGGGTGACATCTGTGCGGCGGTCGGACTGCGAAACGCCAGCACGGGTGACACGTTGTGCGACCGCAAGCACCTGATCGTGCTCGAGGCCATGCAGTTTCCCGAGCCGGTGATCGCGGTTGCGATTGAACCCAAAACCACAGCAGACCAGGAGAATCTCGGCGCTTCGCTCGCCAAGCTCACTCAGGAGGATCCGACGTTTCGGGTCTCTGTGGACGAGGAAACCGGACAGACAATCATCTCGGGCATGGGAGAGCTCCACCTCGAGATCATCATCGACCGTCTGTTGCGCGAGTTCAAAATCGGCGCCAAGGTGGGTCGTCCGCAGGTCGCTTATCGTGAGGCCATTACCGAGGAGGCCAAGGGCGAGGGTCGGTTCATACGCCAGACCGGTGGTAGGGGCCAGTATGGTCACGCCAAGATCCGTGTCTGGCCGTTGAGCGACGGCACCGACTTTGTCTTCGAAGACGAGATCAAGGCGGGTGTGATTCCGCGCGAGTTCATCCGCCCGGTCGAAATGGGAATCCGTGAAGCCATGGATCGCGGAATCCTCGCCGGCTACCCCTTGATGGGTGTCGGGGTGGCCCTCTACGACGGTTCGTTCCACGAGGTGGATTCTTCAGAACTCGCTTTCAAGGTCGCCGGTTCCATGGCTTTGATGGATGCCGCCAAGACAGCCGGTCCTGTTCTCATGGAGCCGGTCATGGAGGTCGAAGCGGTGACGCCCGAGGAATACCTCGGCGATGTGATCGGCGATCTCAACCGTCGACGCGGTCGGGTCACGAGCATGGAGTCACGAGCCGGGTTCCAGGTCGCGACCGTGCACGTTCCCCTTTCCGAGATGTTCGGCTACGCCACCGATCTGCGATCGCAGACCCAGGGGCGAGCAACATACAGCATGCAGTTCGATCATTACGACGAGGTTCCCCAACGGCAGGCCGACGAAATCGTCGCGCGTGCAACGGGAATGACGGCGTAGGGAGGCAGCAATGGCCAAGGAGAAGTTCGAGCGGACAAAGCCGCACGTCAATATTGGGACGATTGGTCACGTGGACCATGGGAAGACGACGTTGACGGCGGCGATGACGAAGACGTTGGCTGCGAAGGGCCTGGCGGACTTCACACCGTTTGACGCGATCGACAAAGCGCCGGAAGAGAAGGCGCGGGGGATCACGATCAACACGGCGCACGTGGAGTACCAGTCGGAGAACCGTCACTACGCGCACGTTGACTGTCCTGGTCACGCGGACTACGTGAAGAACATGATCACGGGAGCTGCGCAGATGGACGGAGCGGTGCTGGTGGTGTCGGCGGCAGACGGCCCGATGCCGCAGACCAGAGAGCACATCCTGCTGGCGCGTCAGGTGGGAGTGCCATTCATCATCGTCTACATGAACAAAGTGGACCAGGTGGATGACGAGGAGCTTTTGGATCTGGTTGAGCTGGAGGTTCGGGAGCTGTTGAGCGAGTACGAGTTTCCTGGTGACGACATACCGGTGATTCGTGGTTCGGCCTTGAAGGCTGGCGAGTCGGACGATCCGGATGGCGAGGAGTGCAAGTCGATCTGGGAGCTCTTGGAAGCGATGGACACCTACATTCCACAGCCTGAGCGGGATGTGGACAAGCCGTTCCTGATGCCGATCGAGGACGTGTTCACGATTTCCGGACGCGGCACAGTTGTGACGGGCCGGATCGAGCGCGGCAAGGTGAAGGTTGGCGAGGAGATGGAGATCGTGGGCATTCGGCCGACGATGAAGAAGGTCGTAACGGGTGTGGAGATGTTCCGGAAGCTCTTGGACAGTGGCGAGGCCGGCGACAACGTTGGTTTGCTGCTGCGAGGAACAGAGCGAACGGACGTGGAGCGCGGGCAGGTTGTAGCGAAGCCCGGTTCGATCACGCCGCACCAGAAGTTTCGCGCCGAGGTGTATGTGTTGACGAAGGAAGAGGGAGGTCGTCACACGCCATTCTTCCGAGGATATCGGCCGCAGTTTTTCTTCCGGACGACGGACATTACTGGGGCGGTGAACCTGGACGAGGGTGTGGAGATGGTGATTCCTGGAGACAACACGAACCTGGAGGTGGAGCTGTTACAGCCGATCGCGATGGAGAAGGGCTTGCGCTTCGCCATTCGCGAAGGTGGCCGCACGGTCGGTGCGGGTTCCATCACGGACATCCTGGAGTAAATGATGGCGAGCGACAAGATCCGCATCCGTCTCAAGGCGTACGACTACCGCCTGCTGGACCAATCGGCGACCGAAATCGTGGACACGGCGCAGCGGACCGGGGCCCGTATTGCTGGCCCGATTCCACTGCCTACGCACATCCAGCGATTCACCGTGCTGCGGTCGCCGCACGTGGACAAGAAGTCGCGCGAGCAGTTCGAGATCCGCACCCACAAGCGGTTGCTGGACATCCTCGAGCCAACCCAACAGACCATTGACGCCTTGATGAAGCTCGAGCTGCCTGCGGGCGTCGATGTGGAAATCAAGGCATACGGAGCGAGGTGATCTGATGGTACGCGGCATTCTCGGCAAAAAGGTTGGTATGACCCAGATATTTGACGACGACGGTCGGGTGATCCCGGTGACAGTGGTCGAGGCTGGGCCGTGCGTTGTTGTGCAACGCAAGTCGGAAGATACGGACGGATACGAGGCGGTTCAAATCGGTCTCGTAGAGCAGAGCCCGCGGCGCAACGCGCCGAAGGCCATCAATGGGCATTTTGCTTCTGCTGGCATTCCTCCAACCCGTTTCGTCGCCGAGGTTCCAGTGGATTCGGCAGACGAGTCGAAGCCTGGCGATTCGGTCCTCGCAGATATCTTTACGGCGGAAGACAAAGTGCACGTGGTTGGACGATCTAAAGGCCGCGGTTTCCAGGGCGTGATCAAGCGTCACAACTTCGGTGGCGGTAAGGCCACCCACGGTTCGATGTTTCACCGCGCACCGGGCTCGGTTGGCCGCTCGGCGTGGCCGTCTCGGGTCTTCCCGGGACAGAAGATGCCCGGTCAGATGGGCAACAAGCGGGTGACTGTCAAAAATGCGCAGGTGGTGAAAGTAGACACGGACCGCAACCTGCTCTTCCTCAAGGGCGGCGTACCGGGTGCACGCAATAGTTACATCCGGATCGTCAAAGTGTCGTGAGGGGATGGGTGGTGCTATGAATATTGAAGTCAAGAATTGGGACAACCAGGTGACCGGGAAGATCGAGCTCCCGGACGCGGTCTTTGCCCGCGAGGTCAACCAGCACCTCGTGTGGGAAGTGGTGCGCGCGTATCTGGCGAGTCGGCGCCGCGGCACCCATAAGACCAAGGAGCGTTCGGACGTCAAGGGTACGCGCTCGAAACCGTGGAAGCAGAAAAGTACCGGGCGTGCACGTGCCGGCTCACGTCAGTCGCCGTTGTGGCGCTCGGGCGGCACAGTTCACGGTCCGCGCCCGCGCTCCTATGCTCAGAAGGTCAACAAGAAAGCGCGTCGCGCAGCACTGAGTGGCGTTCTGTCACAGCGACTCGCTGAAGGCCGTCTCGTGGTGCTCAACACCATGGAACTCGATGTGCCGAAAACCAAGGATTTCCTGGCGCGCCTCGATCGACTCGGCGTCGGGGGGGAAAAGGTGCTGCTCGTGGATGGATTGGAGAACCTCAACCTCCATCTGGCGAGCCGCAATCGACCGGACGTCAAGATGATCGATGCCGGCTCATTGAATGCCTACGAAGTCCTGAACCACCGCTGGATTGTGGCCTCCGAGCCGGCGCTGCGGTCGATCGCGGAGGTGTTGTCATGAAGGCTCGCCAGATTATTCTGCGGCCGCTCATCACCGAGAAGACGACGTTCATGCAGGAACGCGAGAACACCGTCTGTTTCGAGGTTGATCGTCGGGCCAACAAAATTCAGGTCCGCAAGGCGGTAGAGGAGCTGTTCGAAGTCAAGGTTACGGGTGTTCATATTGTCAACCGCAAGGGAAAGCCAGTAATGCGTTACGGCCGCACGGTCAACCACCGCGCAGCCAGCCGTAAGGCTTACGTGACGCTTGCCGAGGGCTCGAAAACGCTCGAGTTCTTCGAAGGTATCTGAGGAGTCTGTCATGGCGATCCGGTCATACAAACCGACGTCCCCGGGACGACGTTTCGTCACCACTTCCGATTTTGAAGAGCTGACGACGAGCCGACCCGAGAAAAAGCTGACCAAGGGCAAGAAGCGCTCCTCGGGGCGCAACAGTGACGGCCACATCACCTCCCGCCACCGCGGCCAGGGTCACAAACGGTGTTATCGCCTCATCGATTTCAAGCGCAACAAGTTCGATGTTCCGGCGCGGGTAGCAACCATTGAGTACGATCCCAATCGTTCAGCCAACATCGCTCTATTGTTCTACGCTGACGGAGAAAAGCGTTACATTCTGGCCCCAATCGGGCTCAAAGTGAATGATACGGTGATCGCCGGTTCCAAAGTGGACGTGCGGCCGGCGAACGCGATGCTGATCGGCAATATCCCACTCGGTACTCTGGTCCACAACGTCGAGCTCAAGCCCGGCAAGGGTGGGCAAATGGTGCGGTCGGCGGGGACCTCAGCCCAGATCATGGCCAAGGAGGGCAAGTACACGACGCTCCGCATGCCTTCGGGCGAAATGCGCATGGTTCTGTCTTCCTGCATGGCCACCATCGGCCAGGTAGGGAATCAGGAACACAGCAATCTGACTCTCGGCAAGGCCGGCCGCTCGCGTTGGCTCGGTGTCAGGCCGCAGACGCGCGGCACAGCCATGAACCCGGTCGATCACCCGCATGGTGGCGGCGAAGGACGTAACAAGGGCCGTCACCCGGTCTCTCCCTGGGGCTGGCCCACCAAGGGCGCGAAGACTCGCCGTCCCAAGGCGTCGGACAGGTTGATTGTGTCGCGCCGGAAGAAGAAGTAGGGGGAAGGGATCATGTCACGTTCAATCCGCAAAGGGCCGTTCGTCGATGAGCACCTGGCAAAAAAGGTCGAGACGGTGACTGGTGCCGGCGACCGCAGGGTTATCAAAACCTGGTCGCGACGTTCAACGGCAACCCCGCTAATGGTCGGTATGACGATTGCGGTTCACAACGGCCACAAGTTCGTGCCGGTGTTTATCACCGAGAACATGGTCGGGCATAAGCTCGGGGAGTTTGCGCCGACCCGGACCTTCAGGGGTCACTCGGGCCGGCGTGAAAAGGGCGCTCGCTAGGGGGCATGATGGATTCACGAGCTCAACTGAGGTACTATCGCTCGTCGCCGCGCAAGGTGCGGCTGGTCGTGGACATGGTTCGTGGCCAGGCAGTTGAACCGGCCCTCACGTCGTTGCAACTGAGCCCTAAATACGCGGCCAAAGACGTTGCCAAGCTGGTCAAGTCTGCGCTCGCTAATCTCGAGCAGGCCCAACCAGGCGTCGACGTCGATCGGGTCTTCATCAGCAGAATCACCGTTGACGGTGGTCCAAGCCTGCGCCGCGGCCGTCCGGCCTCGAAGTGGGTGAGGATGCACAGGATCCTGAAGCGGATGTGCCACATCACTGTCGAACTCTCGGTGAAGGAATAGGAGTCGCAATGGGACAGAAAACACACCCGTACGGCTTTCGCCTCGGTTACAACAACACGTGGCGTTCTCGCTGGTACGCGGATGGCAAGGATTATGCGAACCTCCTCCACGAGGATCTGACCTTACGCCAGGAGCTCCTGGAGCGGCTCGAAAATGCGGCCGTCAGCGCGATCGATATCGAGCGCACGGCTTCGAAGCTGCGGGTCAATATCCTCTCCGGTCGGCCGGGTATCATTATCGGCCGCAAGGGTGCTGAGGTGGACAAGCTGCGTGATGATCTCATGCGGCGCTATGGCCAGGACATCCACATCAATATCCAGGAGATCCAGCGGCCGGAGATCGACGCTCATTTGATTGCCGCCAATGTGGCACGGCAGCTCGAGAGGCGAATTGCATTCCGGCGGGCGATGCGGAGAGCTATTGAAAACGCCCTCCGGTTCGGTGCCCAGGGGATCAAAATTCGCTGCGCCGGTCGTCTCAACGGGGCTGAGATCGCGCGAGCCGAGTGGTACCAGCAGGGTCGCTTGCCGTTGCACACACTGAAGGCCGACATCGATTACGGTTTCAAGACCTCCTACACCACCTACGGCGTGATCGGTGTCAAGGTCTGGGTCTACCGGGGCGAGCGCCATCGTCAGCGCGGCGTCCGCCCGCAGGCGTGAGGGAGATTCGACATGTTGATGCCGAAGAAGGTCAAGTACAGAAAGCAGCAGCGGGGGAAAAACCGCGGCATCGCCGAGCGCGGCGCGAAGGTCTCCTTCGGAGATTACGCCTTGCAGGCGGTTGAGCGTGGGTGGCTCACTGCGCGCCAGATCGAGGCTGCCCGTATCGCCATGACCCGCCACGTCAAACGCGGCGGCAAAATCTGGATCCGGATCTTCCCCGACAAGCCTGTGACCAAGAAACCCCTCGAAACTCGCATGGGTAAAGGTAAGGGCAATCCAGAGGAGTGGGTGGCGGTGATCAAGCCGGCTCGCATCCTCTATGAGATGGAGGGAGTGTCGGAGTCGATTGCGCGTGAGGCGATGCGCCTTGCCGCTCACAAGCTCCCCATCAAAACCAAGTTCGTGAGCAGGAAAGAACAGCTATGAAGGCCAAGGATATTCGTGAGCGGTCTGATGATGAGCTTCGCAAAGCGCTGAGCGATCTCGAAGAACAGCTCTTCAAGCTCCGCTTCCAGAAATCGACGGGGCAGATCGATAACCCGATCAAGATCCGTGAGGTCCGCAAGGACATCGCTCGTGTGATGACGGTGATGACCGAGCGCCAGGCCGAGGGGGGTGCATGATGAGCAGTAAGCCGAGTACCTCGAGAAAAACCACCAAAGTGGGTCTTGTGACCTCTTCCGCGGCCGACAAGTCCGTAGTTGTCAAGGTCGAGAACTTGGTCATGCACCCGCTGTATTCGAAGTTCGTGCGCACCAGTTCGAAGTTCATGGCGCATGACGAGGAAAACACCTGCAACGAAGGTGACCGGGTACTGATCGAAGAGTGCCGGCCTCTTTCCAAACGCAAACGGTGGCTCGTCCGCAAGGTCATCGAGCGGGCGCAGTAGTCGGAGGGACGCGATGATCCAGATGGGAACAATGCTCTTGGTCGCCGACAATTCCGGCGCGCGCCGGCTGCAGGCGATCCGTCAGCTCGGTGGTTCTGCGGCGCCCCGATATGCGGGCCTCGGAGACATCGTCGTGTGCTCGGTGAAGGAAGCGGCGCCGGAGTCGGAAGTCAAGAAAGGCACGGTCGTCAAAGCGGTTGTCGTCAGGACCCGCTCTCGCGCCCGCCGGCGAGACGGCTCATACATAAAATTTGACGAAAACGCAGCGGTGCTGTTGAACGCCGAAAGCGAGCCCCTTGGCACCCGGGTTTTCGGACCCGTCGCACGGGAGCTTCGCGAAAAGCGGTTTATGAAGATCGTATCGCTGGCCCCAGAGGTCCTTTAGGAGCGATTATGAAGATCAAAAAGGGTGACACCATCGAGGTCATTTCCGGCAAGGATGCCGGCAAGCAAGGCCGGGTTCTGGTCGTCGATCTCGGTAGGGAGAGGCTCGTGATCGAAGGCGTGAATATGATCAAGCGCCACACCCGCCCCAACCCGCAGAAGAACGTCAAGGGTGGAGTGGTTGAGCGTGAAGCTTCGATTCACATATCCAACGTGATGGTGATTTCACCGGATAGCGGACAACGGTCCAAGATCGGAATCCGGGTTCTAGACGACGGACGAAAGGTCCGCGTTGCCAAGGTCGACGGCGCGATTCTCGACCGATAGGAGGGACGATGGCGCGCTTACAGAAGAAGTATCGTGAGGAGGTCTTCCCGCAACTCCAGAAGGAGTTCGAGTTGACCAACCCAATGCAGGTGCCGAAGATCGGCAAGATCACCTGCAACATCGGGGTCGGTGAAGCGAGTCGCAACGCAAAGCTGCTGGATGTGGCAATGGAGCAGCTGGCCAACATCACAGGCCAACTGCCGGAGGTGCGTAAGGCCCGCAAGTCGATTGCTGCGTTCAAGCTGCGTGAAGGGATGCCGGTTGGCGCACGGGTGACCTTGCGCAGGGAACGGATGTACGAATTCCTCGACCGTCTGATCTGCATCGGGCTGCCACGGGTTCGGGACTTTCGTGGTATCTCGGCCAACGCCTTTGACGGCCGCGGCAACTACACGCTTGGAATCCGCGACATTCTGGTCTTCCCGGAGGTGGATTACCAGAAGGTCGAAGGCACCATGGGTATGAACATCACCATTACCACCTCGGCACCCACCGATGACCAGGCGCGCTCGCTCCTGGCTGGGTTGGGGATGCCGTTCAAGGGTCGTTAGGAGGCACCGTGGCACGCAAGGCAATGATCGCGAAGAGCCTGAAAAAGCCGAAATTCAAGGTCCGCCAGCGCAACCGCTGCCGGGTCTGTGGTCGTCCGCGGGGCTTCATGCGCAAGTTTCAGTTGTGCAGGGTGTGCTTCCGCAAGCTGGCCCTCGAGGGATTCCTCCCCGGGGTCACCAAGGCGAGTTGGTGAGGGGTTGAAACTATGAGCATGACTGATCCAATAGCCGATCTCCTGACGCATATCCGGAACGCCACCACGGTGCGTCACGATCGAACCGACGTGCCGGCTTCCAAAATGAAGCTCGAGGTCGCCAAGATCCTCAAGCAGGAAGGCTACATCCGCACCTTCAAGGTGATCGAAGAGGGTCCGCAGGGCACCATTCGTATCTACCTCAAATACGCCGATGACGGCGAACCTGTGATCCACGGCCTGCAACGGGTTTCACGCCCCGGCTGCCGGATCTACCGGGGGGTGGACGGATTGCCCAAAGTGAAAAACGGACTCGGAGTTGCAGTGATCTCGACAAACCGGGGCGTCCTCACTGACGAGCAGGCGAGAGGCCTGCGCGTAGGTGGCGAAGTCCTGTGTGAGATCTGGTAGGGGGACTCATGTCACGGATAGGAAAACAGCCAATTCCGGTGCCGAAGGGGGTTGATATCTCGATCTCCGGCGACGTGATCAACGTCAAGGGCCCGAAGGGGCAGCTGCAGATAGATATCTTGCCGGGCATCTCGGCGGCGGTCGAAGATGGCAGCCTCAACATCAGCCGTGCCAACGATGAGCCGCAGACCCGTTCCTTTCACGGGTTGGTTCGCGCGCTGGTGGCAAATGCTGCGACCGGGGTTTCTGAGGGCTGGTCGAAAAAGCTCGAAATTGTCGGCATCGGCTACCGCGCTGAGAGCCAGGGTAAGAACGTGATCTTCAACATCGGCTACTCGCACCCGATCAACTTTGCGGTGCCCGATGGGATCGAGATCGATGTCGACGCCAAAGCGAATCTGGTGACGGTCAGTGGTTTCGACCGCCAACAGGTCGGCCAGATCGCGGCCGAGATTCGTGGCCTGCGGCCGCCCGAGCCATACAAGGGCAAAGGTATTCGCTATGCGGACGAGCGTGTCCGGACCAAGGCCGGGAAGCAGGGAGCGACAGCATGAGTGGGGTCAAAGACCGTAAGCAGCGCCGTGTCAAAATCAGACGTCGATACCGCCAGGCAGTTCGCGGGACCGCAAACCGCCCTCGCCTTTCGGTATATCGGAGCCTGCGTCACGTGTATGCGCAGATCATTGATGACGAATCCGGCGTGACCCTGGTTTCCGCTTCGACGCTCGAGAAGTCGGCCGTGGGCAGCCTCAAGGCCACTGGGAACCGCGAAGCGGGCACCCTGCTCGGAAAACTGATTGCCGAGCGCGCCAAGGACCATGGTGTGGAGTCGGTAGTCTTCGACCGCGGCGGTTTCAGGTATCACGGTGTGATTCGCGCCATTGCAGACAGCGCTCGCGAAGCGGGCCTGAAGTTCTAGGGGATGCTGAGATGATGAACCGAGATTCCGAATTCGCCGAAACAGTCGTTCATATCAACCGCGTCGCCAAGGTCGTAAAAGGCGGCAAGAACTTCTCGTTCTCCGCTGTGGTCGTTGCCGGCGATGGTTCGGGGAAGGTCGGGTATGGCACCGGTAAAGCCCGCGAAGTGCCGCCTGCAATCCAAAAGGCTAGCGAACAGGCGCGCAAAGAAATGATTAAGATCCCGTTGGTCAGCGGCACCGTACCTCACCTGGTGTGGGGACGCTGGGGAGCAACCCGCGTCCTCTTGCGTCCGGCCTCTCCGGGAACCGGTGTGATTGCCGGTGGTGGAGTGCGCGCTGTGATGGAATCCGCGGGCGTTGCTGACGTGTTGACGAAGATTGTCGGCAGCCGCAATCCGTTCAATGTTGTTCGTGCCACCTTCGATGCCATTGACCGGTTGATGACCTCGGGGCAAGTACAGAGGCTTCGTGGGATCGACATGAAGGTGCCGGAAGCGGCAGAGGTGTCGCCAGAGACCGAAAACGCGGAAGAGGCCGCGGAATCGGTCGAAGCTGCGGCGGCTGAGGGAGAAGACAGCTGATGACTGCGGAAAAGAAAGACCCGAAGGGCGCTGACGAGACGAAGAAAGCGCCGGCGAAAAAAGCCGCACCAAAAAAGGCGGGCGAGGCGAAGGCTGCTGCTAAAAAGCCTGCTGCCAAGAAACCCGCCGCGAAGAAGCCGGCCGCGAAAAAGGCTGCAGCGAAGAAGCCGGCGACAAAAAAGACCGAGGCCAAAAAGCCGGCCGCGAAAAAGCCGGCCGAGAAGAAGACCGAAGCGAAGAAACCTGCCGCCAAGCCGGAACCGAAGCAGGTTGTGGCCGAAGAGAAGCCGGCCAAAGCTGAGACTCCGAAGGCCGCCAAGAAGACAGCCAAAGGACCGTCGAAGGTCCTGAAGATCACCCAGGTACGGAGCCAGATCGGGTTTGCACGGAAGCAGAGGCGAGTGCTGACCAGCCTTGGCCTTGGACGTATCGGTCGCACCGTAACGCGTTTCGACCATCCGACCATCCGCGGGATGGTTACCAAGGTCACCCATCTGGTGTCGGTCGAAGAATTGGAGAGCTGAGCCATGGAACTTCATGATCTGCATCCGGCGCCCGGGGCAAAGAGGTCGCGCAAGCGCATTGGTCGTGGACCCGGCTCGGGCACCGGCAAGACTGCCGGCAAGGGCCACAAGGGCCAGAAGTCGCGCAGCGGCTACTCTCGGCGCTACGGTTTCGAGGGCGGCCAGATGCCTCTCGTTCGCCGAATCCCGAAGCGCGGTTTCTGCAACATTTTCAGGGTTGAATTCCAGGTCGTGAACCTCAAAGATCTCGAGCGGCTATTTGACGACGGCGACACGGTAACTGTCGAGATGCTGGTTGAGAAGGGTTTGGTTCGTGGCGGCAAGAGGCTGGTCAAAGTGCTCGGCGACGGCGAGCTTTCAAAAAAACTGAGCGTTCAGGTGCACAAATTCTCCGCGTCGGCGCGATCAGGAATCGAGAAGGCGGGGGGTAGCTGCGAGGTGGTGACGTCGTGATCGACAGCTTCCGAAATATCTTCGCGATCCCGGATCTCCGCAAGCGGCTGTTTTTTACTTTTGCCCTGCTCGCGGTTTACCGGATGGGGTCCTTTATTCCGATCCCTGGCATCGACCCGGTGGCGATCGCAGAGTTCACCAAGGCCGCCGAGGGCACCGTGCTCGGGTTCTTGAACCTGTTCTCCGGGGGTGCGCTCGGAAGGATGACCGTATTCGCGCTCGGCATCATGCCCTACATCTCGGCCTCGATCATCCTCCAGCTCCTGACGGTGGTCTGGCCCTATCTCGAGAAGCTGTCGAAGGAGGGCGAGCTCGGTCGTCGCAAGATCACCCAGTACACGCGTTACGGCACGATCGTGCTTTCCGTGATCCAGTCGATGGGAATCTCGTTCTTCCTCGAGCGGACTACCGCGCCCGGCGGCGCGATGCTGGTGCCCGAGCATTTCCAGGGTTGGGGGTTTCGCCTCCTAACGGTTTTGACATTGACCACGGGGACCGCTTTCGTCATGTGGCTCGGTGAGCAGATCTCCGAGCGAGGCATTGGCAACGGCATCTCCTTGATCATCTTCGCCGGCATTGTGGTTGGATTGCCGGCGGCGATCTTCAATACCCTCACTGATGTCCAGACCGGTGCCCTGAATATCATCACTGTGGTGCTGCTCGTGGTCTTCATGGTCATAGTGGTCGCTGCAATTGTCTACATGGAGCGGGCCCAGCGGCGAATACCTATTCAGTACGCCAAGCGTGTGGTGGGACGACGGGTATATGGCGGCCAAAGCACGTACCTGCCGCTGCGCATCAACACTGGTGGTGTGATTCCGGTGATCTTCGCGGCCTCGATCATGTCCTTCCCGCAGACTCTCGGTCAGATGATCGACAATCGCTGGCTGCAGAAAATCACCGAAGCCCTGGCCTGGGGCGAGCCGCTTTACAACCTCGTTTATTTCCTGTCGATCGTCTTCTTCTGCTACTTCTATACCTCGATCATTTTCAACCCCGAAGACACGGCAGAGAATATGCGCAAGTACGGTGGCTTCATTCCCGGGATCAGACCCGGGAAACGGACTGCCGAGTTCATTGATAAAATTCTGACCCGCATCACGCTGGTCGGCGCCGTGTACCTGGCGTTGGTTGCGATCCTGCCGGAAATTCTGATTGCAGGATTCAAGGTTGCGACCATCCCGGTTATCGGGCCAACTCTCGATTCGATTTTGCCCGCATGGTTCACCCAGGGACTCGGGGTCAAGTTCTTCTTTGGAGGCACTTCGCTCCTGATCGTGGTTGGTGTTGCCATGGACACGGTCAACCAGATCGAGTCGCAGCTGGTGATGCGCCACTACGACGGGTTCATGCGCAAGGGCCGAGTTCGTGGGAGGCGTGGGTGAGGGGATGATCAGCCTCAAGTCCCAACGCGAGCTGGAGACTATGGACAAGGCCAACCGCCTCGTTCATAGGGTGCTCCGAGCTGTGGAGGGTGCGGCCGCCCCGGGCGTATCCACCGGCGAGCTGGACAAGCTCGCGGAGGAGATGATCCGAGCCGAAGGTGGAACTCCTGCTTTCAAGGGCTATCGGGGCTTTCCGGCGACGCTCTGTACCTCGATCAACGACGTCATCGTGCACGGTATCCCCAACGCTAAGAACCGATTCGAGGACGGAGATCTGGTGAGTGTCGACTGCGGCGTGTTACTCGATGGTTTCTACGGCGATGCAGCAGTGACCTTTGGCATTGGCGCCCTCAGTGAAGAGGCGCAGAGTCTGATGGAAATCACCCGTCTCTGTCTTGAAGACGCCGTTTCGGCTGTGCGGCCGGATGGTCGATTAGGGGATCTTGGCGCGGCTGTGCAGCAGCGTGCCGAGGCGGCTGGCTATGGCGTAGTCCGCGAATTCGTCGGCCATGGAATTGGGCGTTCGTTGCACGAAGAACCGCAGGTTCCCAACTATGGGAAGGCGGGCCACGGCCAGCGACTCAAACCAGGCCTCGTTATTGCGATCGAGCCAATGATCACGGGCGGTTCGTGGAGAGTCCAGATCGACGATGACGGCTGGACAGCAAGGACAGAAGACGGTAGACTCGCAGCCCATTTTGAGTGCTCGGTGGCGGTCACCGCTGATGGCCATCGTGTGCTCGGTTCTGAGGAGTTCCTTCATGCCTAAAGAAGAGGCGATCGAAGTGGTGGCCACTGTGGTCGAGCCCCTGCCCAACGCGATGTTTCGCGTCGAGCTGGAGAACGGCCATGGGGTTCTGGCGCATATTTCAGGCAAGATGCGCAAGCACTTCATTCGTATTCTTCCGGGCGACAAAGTACTGGTCGAGCTCTCTCCTTATGATTTGAAGAGAGGGCGCATCGTATATCGATACAAATAGGGAGGACGGCAATGAAAGTTCGTCCATCGGTCAAGAAAATGTGCGCGAAATGCAAAATCATCCGTCGCAAGGGTGTGGTCCGGGTGATCTGCGAGAACCCGAAGCACAAGCAACGGCAAGGCTGATCGGGGAGGTATCTGGTGGCACGTATTGCAGGCGTTGATCTGCCGTCCGGTAAAAGGGTCGAAATCGGCCTGACTTATATTTATGGAATCGGTCGCACCCGCGCAAAGGTAATACTCGGGAAAGCCAAAGTCGAAGAGGGAATCAAGGTCAAAGATCTCTCTGAGGCCGAGGTGCTGGCGATTCAGCAGGTGATCCAGGCAGAGGGGATGGTCGAGGGCGATCTCCGTCGCGAGGTTGCGATGAACATCAAACGCCTGATCGAAATCGGGAGCTATCGCGGCATGCGGCATCGTCGCGGTTTGCCGGTTCGCGGCCAGCGGACTCACACTAACGCCCGGGGCCGGAAGGGCCCGCGGCGTCAGGCTGTCGCCGGCAAAAAACAAGTTACGAAGTAGAAGCGGTCAAGTGGGCAGGAGCTGAAATATGGCAAAGGAAAAGAAGGGCGGACGGAAGGCGCGTCGGGACCGTGTAAACGTGCCCCACGCTGTCGCCCATATTCACGCCACCTTCAACAACACAATCGTGACCTTTGCGGACCCCGGTGGCGGTACTCTGTGCTGGTCCTCCGGCGGCCGTATCGGCTACAAAGGTTCTCGCAAGGGCACGCCCTATGCGGCCCAGCTAGCGGCCAAGGCTGCCGCGGAGCAGGCGCAGGATCACGGAGTGCGTTCGGTTGAGGTGCTGGTCAAGGGCCCCGGCCCCGGCCGTGAGTCGGCGATCCGCGCTGTTGCGGCAAGTGGTCTCGACATCAGAAGCATTCGCGACGTGACCCCGATTCCGCACAATGGTTGCCGCCCGCGCAAGCGGCGCAGGGTGTAGGGAGTAGGAATTACATGGCACGATACAGAGGACCTGTTTGTCGACTGTGCCGCCGCGAGGGCATGAAACTGTTCTTGAAAGGCGAGCGCTGCTACAAGGAAAAGTGTGCGATAGAGCGCCGTAACGCCCCCCCCGGCCAACACGGGATGGGCCGCCGCCGTAAGGTTCGGGCCTACGGTCTGCAGCTCAGGGAGAAGCAGAAGCTGCGGCGTATCTACGGACTCCTCGAGGGCCAGTTTCGGCGCACATTCGACGAGGCCAACCGACGCAAGGGTGTTACCGGAGAGACTCTGCTCCAGCTCCTCGAGTTGCGCCTTGACAATGTGGTCTACTCGCTCGGTTTTGCCACCTCCCGCACCCAGGCGAGGCAGTTGGTGCGCCACGGCCATATCGAGGTCGACGGCCGCCGCGTGAATATTCCATCGTTCAGGGTTCGGCCCGGCATGGAAATCGTTGTATGCGAAAAGAGCCGCAAGAATTCTCACATTTCGGAAGCAGTCGAGTTCGCTCAAGGCCGTGGTATTCCGCCTTGGATGGAGCTCGATGCGGATGCGTTCAAAGGCAAGGTTCTCGAGAGCCCGGTCCGCGAGGATATCCGCTTCCCGATCCAAGAGCAGCTCATCGTCGAGCTCTACTCTCGTTAAGGTGGAGGCTGCATGATCTGGCAGGATTTCCAGCGACCGGCACAAGTTGAATTAGAAGAAGAAGGACAGAGTCCGACTTTTGGGCGATTTCTCGCGCAGCCGTTTGAGCGGGGGTGGGGAACCACCCTGGGCAACAGCCTGCGACGGGCCCTGCTGTCATCGATACCGTCCGCGGCGATTACCGCGGTCAAGATCGAAGGCGCGGACCACGAGTTTTCAGCGGTCCCGGGGGTTGTCGAGGATGTCACCGACATCATCCTCAACCTCAAGAAGATCCCGCTAAAAATTCATGGCCAGGGTCCGACATTTTTGAATCTCGAGGCCAAGGGGCCGGGGGAAGTGACTGCCGGCCAGTTTGCCGGATCGACTCAGGTCGAAGTGATCGATCCTGATGTCCACGTTGCCACCCTCTCCGCCGGCGGCAAGCTCAAGATGACCGTGCGGGTAGCGCAGGGTCGCGGCTACGTGCCGGCCGAAGAAAACCAGACCGAAGACCTCGATGTGGGCTTCATACCGGTTGACTCGGCTCACTCGCCGGTGCGCAAGGCCAACTTCCGCGTCGAGATGGCTCGACTCGGACGCATGACCAACTACGAGCGTCTGGTGCTTGAGGTGTGGACGAACGGCACCATCGCACCCGAGGAAGCCCTCAGCCAAGCCGCTCAGTTGGTGCAGGGCCACATGGAAATCTACACCTCCCTAGCGGAGGTTGAGGAATCGCCTGAGGTTCCGGTGGCAGAGGCCGAGCCGGAAGAAGAGGACAGTATCCTCGATGCTTCGATCGAGACCCTCGAGCTTTCGATTCGATCCATGAACTGTTTGAAAAACGCCAATATCCGGACCCTGCGAGATCTCGTCAGCCGCTCCGAAAGAGAGATGGTGGAGATTCGCAACTTCGGAGAAAAGTCCCTCAAAGAGGTGCGATCGAAGCTCGAGGTCCTTGGCCTCGGGTTCGGTATGAACCTCGATCTGTAGAAAGCGGGAGACCGAGATGCGACACCGAGTTCGCGGCCGCAAGCTGGGCCGCACCACTGCCCACCGTAAAGCGCTGTTCAGGAACCAACTGACGGCTCTGTTCACCCACGATCGGATCGTGACCACCCTGGCAAAGGCCAAGGAGCTGCGGCCGATGGCCGAGCGCATGGTCACTCTTGCCGGCACCGGCTCGCTTCCGGCGCGCCGAAAGGTCCTGACCATGGTGCCCGACAAAGAGGTGGTTCGCCGCCTCTTCGAGGAGATCGCACCGCGATTCACCGATCGTCCAGGTGGATATACCCGCGTCATGCGCCTGGGCCGTCGCCGTGGCGACGGTGCCGAGCTCGCAATCATCGAGTTTGTCGATTACGAGCTTTCGGAGCATGAAGAGGGCGGATCCCCGGATAAGAAGGGGTCGCTGATGGACCGAGCCAAAGGCGTCTTTGGAGGTGGTTCCAAGAAGGCCGATGACGAGGTCAGCGAGGAAATGGCCACCGCCGAGGACGAGGCCGAAGAGATCGTCGAGGCCGTGGCTGAGGAAGCCGAGCCGAAGGTCGCTGAGGAGCCTGAGGCAGAGGTTGAGGTCGCTCCCGCAGAGGAACCCGTCGAGGCCGAGGCGCCAGAAGATGCTGCTGAGGTTGAGGAAGAGAAGAAAGATTCCTAGGGCGATTCAACACAATCCGAGAATCCACGCCGCAGCAAGCTGCGGCGTTTTTCGTTGAACCGCGAATCTAATTTTGAATTCTCAATTTTGAATTTTGAATTATCTCCCGTCCACCCCTTTGAACCGCAAAGAACGCAAAGAGCGCAAAGCAAATCCCTTTGTTCGCAAAACGCAAAGGATCTTTTGCGATGTCTTTGCGTACTTGGCGGTCTTAGCGGTTCAAGTGCGCCTTCAATCCATCGATTGCGCTACCTTGAGAGAAAGGCAATGGGTTGGTGCCCGAAGTCCGGAATCGCTTCTCGCTTCGGTGAGTGATAATTCAGAATTTAGAATTCAAAATTCAGAATTGAAGTCAGAGCGTTATCGTGTCGCCGAGGTCGGGGATCTCGCAATCCCAGTCGAACTCCTCTTTCAGTCGCTCGGCAAGTGCCTCCTGGGCGTCGTACTCACCGTGGATCAGTACGATTTTCTCGGGTTCTCGCTCACGGCGCCCGAGCCACAGCAGGAGTTCGCCGGCGTCGGCGTGGGCGGAAAGACCCGAGACCCGTGAAATGTGGGCCTTCACAGGTATCCACTCGCCGTGGATCTTGACCTCTTCATCACCATCCATGAGACGACGGCCTTTTGTTCCCTGCGCCTGGTATCCAGTGAAGATCACTGTGTTCTTTTTGTCGGGCAGCCTCAGCTTCAGGTGATGAAGAATGCGTCCGCCGGTTGCCATCCCCGAAGCCGAAATGATGATCGCAGGTCCCTGCAGGGAATTGAGCTTGCGCGACTCGGATGAAGAAGGTGTGACCTGAAGGGTTGGCGGAAAGATCGGATTCTCCTGGTTGGCGAAAAAGTGCTGCATCTCGGCGTCATGCTCGGAGACGTAACGCGTGTAAAGGGTCGTTGCCTCGATGCCCATCGGGCTGTCGAGGAAAATCGGGATCTGCGGTAGATCGCCGTCGACTATGAGCTCGTGAAGCAGGTAGAGAATTTCCTGGGTACGATCAATGGCGAAGGCTGGGATGATGATGATCCCTCCACGATCGATTCCCGCGCGGACTTCCTCACCGAGCACGACCCGGGGATCCTGACCTCCGTGGTATCGATTGCCGTAGGTCGACTCCATAAAGAGCACATCGGAGCCGGGGTATGGCTGTGGTTCATGCAGGATCGGAATGCCATAACGTCCAACATCTCCGGAAAAGAAAATCGTTTTCTTCTTTCCACCTGCAACCTTTGTCTCCAGCTCAATCGCGGCGGCGCCGAGGATGTGCCCCTGGCGGTGAAAGCGGAAACGAATACCTGGATGGAGCTCGTGCCAGTATTCAAAGGCGGACGACTCGAGAAGCTTGAGCGCCGCTCGCGCGTCCGCCATGCGAAACAGCGGCAGTGCCGGTTGGTGCTTCGAATAACCCTTTTTGTTGGCGTATCTTGCCTCTTCCTCATTGATATGAGCGGCATCGGGCAGGAGCACGCCGAGCAGGGCCCGGGTCGGTGGAGTGCAGTAGATCGGGCCCTCGAAGCCCTGGCGGCACAACCGCGGCAAATACCCCGAGTGATCGATGTGGGCATGGGTCAGGACCACTGCATCGATGTCGTGCGGCGGATGCGGCAGCTTCTTCCAATTGAGCTGACGGTACTTGGCAGGGCCCTGAAAAAGGCCGCAATCCACCAGTAGGCTGAAGTCCTTCCACTCGATCAGGTACTTCGATCCGGTCACGCAACGACCCGCACCCAAGACAGTGATCTTCATCGAACCTCCGCCCGCGATCGTAGCGCGACACCGCCACCAGCGCCACTCGACCTACGTCAGCGTTCACGTGGAACCAAGTAATCAGTATCCAGTAACCAGTCCTTCTCGGACTTCCATACTGGTCACTGGTCACTGGTCACTGGTCACTGGTTACTTCTTCCGGTTCAACTCACAGATGCGCGATGTCCACAGGTCCCAAACCCTCTTTCCTCTGGACGTTCAAGCCTTTTCCCCCTAGAATGATCCCCTACCGAGGAGGTCAGTAATGGCACAGAAGAAAAAGACGGTTGATGAGGCCATCGAAGAGGTGGCGGAAAAGGCGACTGGCGGACTGACCGGCGTCAAGGACTCGCTCGCCAAGGCGCAGCAGTCAATGGAAAGCGCCAAATCAACGATGCAGGACGCCTACGGTAAGGCCAGGGACAAGGCCGGCGTAGCTGCGGACCGGACCAGGGTGTATCTCGAGGACGCCAAGAAATACCTCAGTGAAGCGCGCGAGAAGATGGGCGGCCTGGCAGCGAAGAGCCGCGATCAGGCCGAGGTGCTCTACGGCAAATCCAAAGAGCAGTACGATGTCCTTTCCGAGAAGTCTAAGGATGTCTATGAAAAGGCGAAATCGAAAGTCGCTGAGGTCGACTTCAAGCAGAAGGGCGACGAGGTGGTTGAGTACGTTCGTGCCAACCCCGGCAAGGCGATCCTGATTGCGGTCGCCGTCGGTTTCCTCGTCGGATACGCGACTCGACCGCGCGACTGATGACCTGGAGGATGTGGCGAGATGGCTGAAAACGACGCCGAGGCGTTTGTGGATGCGACCGAAGACGAGCTTCGAGATGATTTGGGCTCGGCGCGAGGGATTGACGTCGACTCGATTCTCGACTCTCTCGTCCCGCAGTCCATTGACTGGCGTGAGACGGTCCGCCGGCACCCCTTCGGATCGGTGGCATGCGTCGGCTTGGTCGGCTATTTGGTCGGGCGCTCCAAAGGAGCTTCGATCATGACCGGTATCACGGCGGCCCTGTCGGCTGGAATCATGCGCCAGCTGTCCGATGTCTTCGAGGGTGACTTCTTCGATTTTTGATCCGGGGTCCAAATTGGATCTGGTGAACTCGCCATGACTCTGGGGAGGAGCTTCCTGCTCTGGCTGCTTGGGGTCTTGGTCGTGACCCTGGTTCTGGTCAGCGCGCTGGTCCTCTGGCACGAACGGCAGATTCTGGAGGACGAGCTCAGATCCCGAGCCGAATTGCTGGCACAGGTCCTTGCTCTCGCCGCGACTGATGGCGGCTCTCTCGAGTATCTCAATGTGATTTCGATGACCGACATCCGCGCGGGCGAGGTCCGAGACTCGAGTGGCCGGATCCGGTGGCGGTTTGGACCATCACCTGATGAAATCGAGGTCCTCGATACCAGTCTGATGCGGGTTGAACGGAGAGTTGCGGTCAACCAGGGTGTTTGGGGTAACGAGACCTCGGTCGACGTCGTACTGTTGGTCTCACGGGCGCGGGTTCGCGCTAACCTGGCCGCTGCCTCCGCGCGTCTCCTTGCCGGTCTCGCGCTCGCTCTGATCCTGGCGTTGGTGGTGGGACTGGTCCTCGTCGGCCGGGTAGTGGCTCCCCTCAAACAACTCGCCGACTGGGTGCGCGCCTTTGACCCCGATCGGCCAACAGAGCGCTTGGAAGGGGGCCCGACCACCGAGGTCCGAGACCTCTCGCGGTCGTTTGGCGATATGGCGGAACGTCTCGCGGCGCAGCGACGCTCTCTCGTCACCAGTGAACGCCGATTTCGAGAGCTCTTCACCGCGTCGCCGACACCCCTTCTCCGCCTCGACAGAGATTTCAGTCTGCGCGACGCCAACCCGGCGGCAGAACCCTACCTCGGCGGACCGCCCTCGCGGCTGGCCGCGACTTCTTTGGCAAATTTCCTGAAGAAGCCCTCCGCGGAGGAGCTGGAGGCCGCGCTGGGAGAGGTTGGGGAGGCTGGAGAAACCACCCTCGAGGCCCATTGGAATCTTGCTGACGGTGACCTGGCCGAGGTCGAGCTTCGTGTTGCCTGGGCAGGTGGCGATATCAGGGAGGGATATCTGGTTGCCATCCACGACCTCACTGATCGGGTTCGGCGGATGGGAGAACGATGGCGGCGTACCTTTGATGCGATGGTCGACGGAGTTGCGTTGGTCGACGAAAAAGGCGCTGTGGAGCTCGCCAACAACGCTCTCCAACCGAACGCTGAGGCAGTTGTTGGTGATCTCGCCCATCGCCTTCGAGGTCATGCCCCTCGGCAGTGGCGAACCAGCCATGGAGGCCGGCTGCTCGATTGCTCGTTGACTGCACCGGATGGTTTGGAAAACGCGATTCTCGTTGTCAGGGACGTCACCGAGACGGTCGACGCAGAGGACCGGCTGCGGGAGGCGGAGAAAATGCGGGCGGTCGGGACCCTGGCAAGTGGAGTTGCACACGATTTCAACAATCTGCTGGCGGCCATATTGCTTCACGTTCGGCTGATGGAACGTCAACCGGAGGCGGTGGCGGAAGCGGTGCCGGCGATCGGCGATCTCGCCGAACAGGGAACGGAGGTCGTGCGCGAACTCCTCTACTTCGCAGGTCGCGAGAGCGCTGCGCCACGGACAATTGATCTTGTGGAACTGGTCCGCCAGCAGGAGGCCGTGCTTCGTCATCTGCTGCCGGATGGGTTGGAGCTCGGAGTAGAACTCGAGGGTGAAGCCGTTCCTGTGGTTGCGGATCCGGTCGGATTGCGGCGGCTGCTCGTCAATCTGGTGATCAACGCACGAGATGCGGTAGAGGCAGCCGGTGGGCGGATCACTGTACGAGTCGAGCACACGGCCGGCCGGGCGGTGCTCGAGGTCGCAGACGACGGCCCCGGAATTCCGTCCGAGGCCCGCGAGTACCTTTTTGAGCCCTTCTTCACCCTTCGTCGACAGGGTCGAGGTTCAGGTCTCGGGTTGGCGGTGGTCTACAGTATCGTCTCGGCACACGACGGCGAGGTAGACGTCCTTTCCGCGCCTGGGAAAGGAGCCCGCTTCATCATCCGACTGCCGTTGGCGGAGGCGGCCGGATTGGATCTGTTGGCAAGCCGCACGGACAGTGTCGGAGTCCCGATTCGGGTTCTGCTGGTTGAGCGAGACGGCCGAGCAGCCGTCGACAAGGTTGAGGCTCTTGCGGCGGCAGGGTTGGAAGTTCGACACGCTCCATCGTTTGCGGATATTGCCGATCTGACACGAGCGTGGTCACCGACGGTTCTATTGGTGGCCGAGGACGCAGTCACGACCACGGGGAGCGATCTGGAACGCCTCCAGCTGCCGGTCCTACTGCTTGGTGATGCGGAAGATCTCGGCCCGCAGCGCCTCGGACCGAGGGTAGTGCGCTTGCGCGGGGAAGCAACCCCCGAAACGATCCTAGATGCCCTCCGTGACCTCGGAGGATAGCGCCAGCCGCCCACCCACCCGGATGGCGCTTCGCGCTTCGACGGGTATGCGACTGGGTGGAGTCGCAACCCCTGACGCCATCGTTGACGCTCTTCGTGACCTGGGCGAGTAGCGCCCCGACGCGGCAGGCGCCTCGTGGCAATGAGACGCGCGGCGGGCCATCGACGACACCGGTGCCACCTTCACCATTGTCATTTTCGCCCCGCCCATCCGAGCGCATCGGAGACAATGGTGAAAGTGGCACCTGACCCGCCGAAGCGAGAAGCGCTCCTGATGGCTCCTCTGATAAGCTTTCACCGTGACATTTTGCGGTGCTGAGGGTGGACCGAGATGGCGGCGGTACGTGCCGTGGTTTCTGCTCGTCGTCTTCTCATTGACCCTCCACCTCTGGGACCTGGGTGGTCGCTCGTACCACCACGACGAGGCGATCCATGCCCATGCAGCCCACGTGATCCTGAAAGATGGTATCTACCAATACGATCCGACCTATCACGGTCCGTTGCTCTACTTCCTGACCGCCGCGACCTTCATTGTCGGGGGCGAGTCCGACTTCACCGCCCGGCTGCCGATCGCCCTCTCAGGTGTGGCATTGATCGCCGTAGCCTGGTCGTTGCGCCGGCCCTTTGGCCCGCGTGCAGCCTGGTGGATGGCGCTGCTCGCCACGATTTCACCGATCTGTCTCTACTACGGCCGTTTTTTGCGCATGGACATCCTCGAAATGCTGGTTGCGTCCGCTGCTTTTGTGGCCCTGTGGCGTGCGATCCATGGCAGTGCGCGTGCATGGGCATGGTTCGGGGTGTGGGTCGGTCTCGCTTTCGCAACCAAGGAGAATGCCTTCGTCACAGCGGCGCTGGTCGGCGGCGTACTCGGGCTGGTGCTGATTCACAGTGGCCTTCGGCAGATGGTGCCGAGAACTCTACGTTGGATCACTGACCACCGTTGGTATGTGCTAACCGCAGTTGCGGCAGCAATAATTGTGACGGTACCCCTCTTTACGGTCGGTTTCCGTCATCCCGGCGACTGGTTTTTCCCCTATAAGGCGATCTCTTACTGGTGGGAACAGCACAGCATCGAGCGGGTTGGCGGACCGCCCTGGTACCACCTGCCGCGGATGGCACTTTACGAGTTCTTGCCGATCGTTGCCGGCCTCGTCTGGGCCGTCCGCCGTGGCCGCAGGATGCGAACTCTGGAATGGTCGTTGCTGCTCTTCGGGATCGGCTCTCTCGTGATGTACAGTTATCTTGGCGAAAAGGTTCCCTGGCTCGGAGTTCACCAGGTGTGGGCCTTCTTCCCGCTTGCCGGCTTGCAGCTGGCGCGAACCTATGGCCCACAAGGAGTTTGGTGGAGCCGTACCCTGGCCACAGTCGGACTCGTCGCGACGTTGGTCACCACCCTGGTCGCCAACTTCGTCCTCGACGAGATTTCGCCCAACTTCGAGAGGGTCGAGGCCCTGATCTATGTGCAGACCTCTCCTGAGATCCTGGTGCCGGTGAACGAAGGCCTGCAGATGGCAATCGACGGGATCGACCCCGTGGCCGCAGTAGCTGGCGAGGCCGGATGGCCGCTCTCCTGGTACTGGCGCCGGACGCCGGTGTGGTGGGCGGACATCGAGGTTGGACAGAGACCGCCGTTGGTTTTCTGCGACCCGGAAAAGGAGCCGACGGTCCGCCGCCGGCTTGGAGCCGGTTACGAGAGTGTGCGCCTGCCGCTTCGCTCGTGGTGGGTGATGGAGGACTTCAAGCCCAGTTTGGGAGATATCCTGCGCTACGTTTTCACCCGCCGTCCGTGGGGTACGATCGGGTCCACCGACACCATCCTCTTGCGCAACACGGGTGAAGAGATCGAGGAATCTCGTGAAGAATCGGTGCCGCTGGCCCTGTCCTCTGCGCTTGGCGTTGTGGGTGCGCGGGTCTTTGGGGAGGGCTGGACAGTGGAGCCCCGTGGGATAGGCGTTTCAGCCGAAGGCGAGTTGGCGGTCGCTGACCCTGGCCTTGGGGATATCATCTTCTTCGACTCTGCCCTGTCCCTCAAAGAGGGCGGCGTGCCCGAGCCGCTCAAACAACCCGAAGCGGTGACCTGGACCCCGGATGGCGTGCTGGTGATTGCCGATACCTGGAACCACCGGGTATTGGTCTATCGTCCGGAGTCGAAGGCAGTGCGGCCGCTGCCGGATCCACCGGACGGCTGGTACGGTCCGCGGGCGGTGGCGGTGGCCGAAGACGGCATGGTGGCGGTGGCCGACACCGGCCACAAACGCATCGTCCTTATTTCTGGTGGCGGCAAGCCGAAGATCGAGACCATTGGTAGCGAGGGTTCGGCACCGGGCCAGCTGGTCGAACCGGTGGGAGTGACCTGGCTCGACCACAATCGCCTGTTGGTTTGCGACACCGGTAACCACAGACTGCAGGTCCTCGACCGACAGGGGAATGCGCTCGCCGAAGTGGCTCTGCCTGGGGCCTGGACCGATTTCTACTCTCGCCCACAGATCCTCGCCCTCGCCGAAAATCGATGGCTTGTGACCGACACACCGGCCAAGAGCCTCTGGCTGGTGGAGGATGGAGTCGCACAGCAGATTAATCTCACCGATGCCGACATCCAGCCGACTGGTCTCGCCCGCTATGACGACACCCTGTATATCGCCGATCTGGGATCGCGAGTGTGGGCGTTCCAACTGCCAGCTGACGATTGACCTGCGGTCCAATCGGCAGCCGGCAGAATGTTGAATTTTGAGTTATGAGTTTTGAGTTGCCGCTCGGCACCCCGGTGAAAAGGGAGGGTGGATGGGAATTCAAAACTCAAAACTTAAAACTCAAAACTATTGACGCGGACAAGGCTCGAGCCGCATGCTGGTGACGATGAAGCCAATTCACTGTAGATCGAGATTCGTCCGCCGTCCGCGTCAAGAGCGAGGCTTTACCCTTTTCGAGATCATGGTTGTGATGGCGATCATCGGTTTTGTGGCGCTGGTTGGCTTCCCGATGATGGCCAGGACGGTTGTCCGTGCCCGCATTGTGAGCCAGGTGGGCGTGCTCAAACAGGCGGTTGCGATGGCAAGGATCCACGCCCTCAAGCAGGGTGGCGGCGTCGCCGTTCGCTTTCTCACCACAAACGAGGCGCGGGAAGGCGGCGAGGTCATCGCCTGGGTGGACGGCGACGGGGATGGCAGCTATGGCCCACCAAGCGAAATTCTCGTGGGCCGGTGGCGCGTGAAGGACAATGTCATTCTCAAACCGGATCCCGCGAATGTTCTCTTCAACCTGGGTGGAACAGCCCGGGGAATTCTCTTTGCAGCGAATGGAGCGGCGGCGGTCAGCGAAACCGGCAGCGTCGGTGTCGGCCAGGGCGCCATCGTGGTGTCCGACCACCACCAGAACGACGTCCGGCTGCTGATTCTGGGGGGTACGGGCACCGTTGTACAGGAGATGTGGGACCCCGAGAGCGGCGTATGGTCGAAAGAGATGAGATTCTGGCGCTACTGACGACAGCGCCCGAAATTTTGAATTTTGAATTATGAGTTTTGAGTTGTCGCCCGACTACTCCAGAGAACCGGGAGGGTGGGTGGGAACTCAAAACCCAAAACTTTTAGCTTCCCCTTTTTCTCGGCGCTGTTCAGCCGCTGAACAGCGCCGAGAAAAAGAGGGCGCGAGCCGCTTCGTGAGTCGATACCAGCTTGTCGCACGCCGAATCGTCGCACTCGCACCGTAATTGCCTAATGTCAAAGGTTTTTTAAGGTCGGGGCGGCGCCCTTGACGTTGGTGGCGGGGGGGTCGCATGCTAAGAATGATGAAATACCCAGACCCAATGCCGTCATCCGACCGATTCAGGCGTTGCGAGCGCGGTTTCACCTTGATCGAGCTTCTCATGGTCATCATGATCATCGGGCTGCTGGTGACGATCGGTTACCCGATCTTGTGGCGATCGCTGGTGCGGGCCGAGCTGTTGGGCGAGGTCAACATGATTCAGCAGGCTGCCTCCGTAGCCCGCATCAACGCGATCAGGCAGAGCGGGCGGGTAGTACTGAAGATCCTCGACGACAACGCGCTTCAGGAAGGCGGCGAAGTCATCGCCTGGGTTGACTGGAACGAAGATGGCGTGAACAACGAATCCGCGACCGACCAGGTGGGACGATGGACGCTGAAGAACGGCTTCAATCTCGCCCCGGACGCAGGAAACCAGCTTTTCCAACTTGGCAGTACCAACAACCGCGGGATGGTTTTTCTCCCGACCGGGACAACGATCGTCAATGCCGCCGGCAATATCGGCGTCGGGCAGGGGGCGGTTTTGGTTGGGGATGATCGTTTGAACGGCATTCGGCTGCTGATTCGCGGCGGGTCCGGCACCATCACCAAGGAGATGTGGGATCCATATGGAAGCGTCTGGTCCGATGAGCTCAGGTTCTGGAGGTACTGATGGGTAGTAGCGCGCGGACCCATGAGAACACGGAAGGCTTCACTCTGGTCGAGATTCTGATCATGATGGTGATCCTCAGCTTTGTGGCCCTCGGTATTGCCGGTCTCTTTTCGCACGCGATGGTGACCAATGCTTCGGGCCATGACTATGCTCTGCTTGCTTCGGAGGCCCGTTTCGCGCTCGAAGCGCTGCAGGCGCGACCCTTCGAGGATGCGACCCTGATCGATACCGGCAGCGTCCAAAATTGGCCGCCGGTCAATCCGAACTTTCTAATCGAGTACACCGTCGAGGACTTCCGCATCGACAACTGGACCCAGGCCGCTAGCGGATCCGGGGGGTGGGGTGCACCCACCTCTGGAACCGGTGCCGCTACCGACACTGCCAATTTGAAACGCATCTCGATGACTGTGACCTCGACCAACCAGGTGCTGCGCGGCCGGCGGGTGCTGACCGTGACCAGCCTCAAGATACCGGGGTGATTGTCATGCGAATGAACTCCAGAGGTTTCACCCTGATCGAAATGCTGGTCGTGATCGCCCTGCTGGCGATCATCATGATCGGCCTTCTCAACCTCCTTGATACGTCGTCAAGGATATCGGTGGTCGAAACCGAGCTCGCCGATACCCAGGAGAATGTACGCTTCGCCGCCTACCACGTCATGCGCACCGCGCGGATGATGGGCTCGGCAGCGATGCCTTTTGCCGGCAACACCGGCGGCTCCGACGTCTGGCTCGCCGGCGAACTGATCTCCAACGCGAGCGGTACCGCCACAACACCGTTTGGCACGGTCGCGGTTGTTGCAGGCTCGGATGTACTCACCCTGCGGGGCTTTTTCGAAGTTGCGCCATTCTTTGTCGATCGCACCGCCACCGGAACAACCAGCATCACAATCGATGAGTCGGCAGACGGGGCGGTGATCAACACCAACTTCAACAACGTCGACCATACGACGATCGAGGGCCGAGGCATCTTCTTCATGGGCAGGATGGACCAGAACGAGTACGCGGTCGGCCAGATTGCCGCCGGTTCGACCAAAGATCCTGATGCTGACACACCGGATCGCACACTCGTCATCAACTTTGGCGCCGGCTCCGCCCAGTGGAGTGGCCTCAACCAGTCCGGGGTCTCCGTGACAGGCGGAGTACCTTTTGATGTCTACCGGGTCGGGATCATGGAGTCCTATACCTACTTTGTGGCCCCGGACTTCACACTCCAGCGGTTGCGCGCCGATTCTTCCGGCGCCACCGCGGAGCCCGTTGCGGTGAACATCGGCAGCCTGCAGGTCGAGCTCTGTGTGGACGCCAACGGTGACAACCAGTGCGACAGTTGGCTGTCGGCGCCGACTGCCACCCAGATGGCGGCCGGCCAGGTCATCGGGATGCGGATCACGGTCTTTGGCCGTACCGGCCGCGAAGTTTTGGGTTGGGTCGAGCCGACGTCCACGTTCCAGACCGCGGCCGGCGCCGCAATTGCAGACATCAACGTCGCCAACCTTGACCGTACTCACAAGTGGCGGCGCATCGAAGTCGCCGCAGCGTTGCGCAACTACCTGTTCTGATGGAGGCACGATGCTGATCAAACTCACTACCGCCGATAGCAGCCGCGATCGCTCGAGCGAGCGCGGTGCGGCGCTCATCATGGCCCTGATGGTTTCCCTGGTGCTGGTCTTTCTCGGCATGGGGCTGTTGCTCCAGACCTCCCTCGGCCTCCAGGCTTCGGGCACCGACCGCTGGGTGACCAAGGCTCTGTATGCGGCCGACGCCGGCGCCATGATGCAGATTCAGATGATCCAACTCGGGGCGCTTGGAGCGGCCCCTGGCGCGACCGGCACCCAGGTCGGCACCTTCATACTCGAGGACGATCCGGGTCTTCAGGGGATGCTCAAGGGCCAGTTCAGCGTTACGATTTCTGACTTCTGCGAATCGCAGCCGGCGACGCCAGTGATCGCCGGTGGCGTGCCGTCGTCCTTTCCCGAATTTCAAACCCGTCACTTCCACCTGCGCAGTGAAGCCTCGCGGGACATCGGTGGGCTCATGGGCCTCACCCGCGCGGCGGTGGAAGCAGATGTTTCCTCCTTCCCGTTCATGGAAGAACAGTTCGTACCGGTGAGATTGTGTTACTGACCCGTTGCTCTAGGGGGCTGTCATGAGATTGAACAAACGAACCTCAGCATTGCTGGCGCTGGTCTTGGCCGCGTTGGTGGCCGGTACGGCCGTGGCCGACGACAGGGACTTCCTGCGCCAGTTGGCTGCGCCACCAAATCTGATCTTCATCCTCGATACCTCGAGGTCGATGGTCGGCAGTCCGGAGGAACCGGGGAAGGTGAATAACGCCCTGGTCGGTTACGGAATGGTGCCGGGCGGCGGCGACGACCCATACTCGCGTATGGGCATCGCCAAGCGCGTCCTGCGCGAGTTTCTGACGGACGTGACCGATGCCAACTACGTGCTTGCGGGTTATGCTCAGGCGCCGCCGGCTGACGGATCGAGCCCGATTCCGACCAAGCACTGGGTATACGAGGGAATCGGCACCTGGGACTCGACCCTTTCCGCCTACCGCGCCGATCACTTCCACCTCATGGAACAGGGCTACGCCTACCGTTTCGGGTACGCGGAGACCTATGCCGGGCTTGCACTCGACAACCCCGCCGACATTTACCAGGGAACGATGATGGGTTACACGCCCTACTTCGACCCCGCTCTCGGTTCCGCGGGTGTCGAAGCCCGCTTCGGCCCGGTGCGAGCAATCGATTATGATCCCATGCTGCCCTACGATCTGATGCCGGTCTACTTTGGGACCTGCCTGCTCGACGACAAGAATGATCTCGATCCGGCGAACGATCAGACCTTCTGCGGCGATGGGGTCTTCCCCTTCTTTGACACCGGCGAACGCGACGCGTCCAACAACATGATCATCGAGGATTGGTATTACGGCGACGACTCCGAGAAATTCCCACACTGTGTGCCCTGGAAGTCATCTTCTCCCCTCCAGCCCGACGACGGTTGCCTGGCCCACTGGTACGACAACACCGGCACCGTTCCCGGTTTGGCGGGCAACAGGGTCGAGTTCAAACGCCGTGTGCGGCTCGAGATCCCGGACTTGAACCCCAGCACCGGGTTGGACAACCACCCGCTCGGTATTCTCGATCCCGACGGCATCCCGAACACCGGCGACGAAGTGGCCGTGGGCAATGAGCTCGTGAATGACCTCGGCGGCGAGGACTACGATCTCGATGGAACTGACGACCCCGACTACGACGAGAATTTCATCTATGACTGGGTGCTCTATGTCGATGCGGTGGAGCAGCTCGCAATGCGCGCATGTGGCGCTCCGCGCACCCCGACCCCGTCCAATACGCCGACCGACACCGCGACCGAAACCCCGACCAACACCCCGACCAATACTCCGACCAACACCCCGACCTACACCCCAACCGGGCCGACCGCGACGCCGACGCCGGTGCCGCTTGTCTGTGCCGACATGCGGCTCACTCTTCCCCTGCAGCGCGGCAGGGATGGCCGACCCGAGGAGATCGATACGATCAACATGGATGTGGGCAACTACACGCCATACCGCGGCTACCTCACTCAGACCACCATCAACTGGAGGGACACCCTGGCGCAGTCCGGCAGCCCCTACATTAACCGCGTGTTTTTCGAAGGAAATTGCTACAACGAATACTGGCACGACAATATCTCCGTGGATCCCGCAACCATTATTCCGCCGTACGCCGATCCCTCACCCCCAGGCGGCAACAGCGATTGCTCCGACACAGACGTTTCCTTCAACCCCGGTGATACCAGGGCGGATTGGTTTGCGTATCTCGGCGCCGGCCGGAGCTGGGTCGGCGAAGTCTGTGTCCAGCTCGATTTCTACTTCCCCGACGACCCGGCCACTCAGACGTGCGTGGTCAATAGCTGTATAACCCTCAATTTGGCTCCGCCAACCGCAACTCCGACGCCGACCAACACCCCGACGCCGACAATCACCCCGACTCCGTCCAATACCTACACGCCGTCCAATACCTACACTCCGTCCAATACCTTCACGCCGGCGCCGCCGACCAACACCTACACACCGAGTAACACGAGGCCGCCAACCAATACCTTCACACCGGCGCCGCCGACCAGTACGCCGCCGCCGCCGACTAATACCTACACGCCGGCGCCGCCGACCAATACACCCATACCGCCGACGCCGACCAACACGTCACCGCCGCCGACCAACACGCCGGTCCCGCCGACACCGACCAACACCCCGAGAGAGATCGAGTAGGGGTGGGAGGTTGATATGAATATGCAAAGACACACCGTTCAATCCGATCCCTCCCGCGGTCCGCGCGCCCTGCTGCTCGGAGGCTGCACGCTCCTCCTCGTCCTCGCAGGAATGGGGAGCGCGATGGCCCAGCTTCCGCCCGGCCCGCCGGTGCTGGTATGGGCCGAGGACTTCAACGCCGGCTTCACCGGAGACCTGGAGACGCATTCCCAGTGGCGGGGTTTCAACTACGACCGCCGCGACGGCGATAGAGGCGATTGGATGGCGAACTCCGATAATCGTTCCTGTGCACAGAACAGGTGGTTGCCGACCGTCATCAAAGAGAACGATAGCGATCAACCCGCCGGTGGCGACGGCCAGCACGTGTTGGTGTTGAGGGAAACGCTGGCCGGCCGCTCGATTGCCAACGCCGACAAGACCAACATCCACCTGGAGTTCGACTTCCAGGGCAGCCATGTAAAACGCTCTCGTCCGGGTGCGGCGTGGGCCGTGACCCGCGGTTCCAACTGGAGAGACCCGGTCGAATCCGGCTACTTCTTCTACTTCACCGATCTTCCCAGAAGGGACCGTACGCCTGCCCAGAAGGCAGGATGGGAGCTCGTCAAGAAGGTCGGTGGAGTGCCGAATGTGGTCGCATCGGGCGTGGTCGATGCGACTTCCGACCCGAGCTGGCAGCAGTACTACACGGTGGCGGCGGACGCCTGCTACAGGCTGCGAGTGGATTTCTTCTGCGGCTATACCCGGGTGCAGGTGAAGCAGTTCCAGTGCACCTCATCGTCGAGCTGTACGGTCGACAGTGATTGGCTGACGTTAGTCGAATGGGTCGATGACTTCACGACCTATGGGCCGACCCTGGCCCCGGGCGGGATCGGCTTCTTCTCCGGTTCCGACAACACGTCGCAGCCCGACAACTACTTCGATAATTTCGAACTCTCCTCGTGGGGCGAATCGTGCTCCATCGAGGAGCCGTGCACTGAGTGGACGGCCTGGGACGAGGTCAACCGCGAACCCGTGGTGTTCAAGCACCTGTACGAGGGCGGGCTGATTGATTACTCAGCCGGCCGGAAGGTCCCGAACCGCAAGATCGACGTTGCCACGACCTCACCCGATCCTCTTGATACGGACACCTACTGCGATGGATGGAGGCTCCTGGTCGACCTGCCCGATGTGATCGGCACCTCGGACACCGCCAAGGTCAGTCACTATCTGCAGGACACGGCGACCGCGGTCGATTTCCTCAGCGACGGTGGGGGCGGGTTCAGCTGGTCACCGGACTATGATGAGGATTCGGCGAGCGCCACTTATAACCCCGTGCCGATGGTCGCCGATGGCGCGACTCCCATCGCTGCCTCGTTGATGGATGCCTATGACTGGTACGTCGACATGCGTGAATCGGGTGGAAGGTGGGAGTACGACACTGCGGAAGAGTGTCGCAAGTGGTACGTCGTGCTGATCACAGACGGGGCGGACACCTGTGCCACTCCCGGGAATTTTGCCTGCGATTCGGGTCAGGCTGCCGAAAAATTCCATAGCCCGAGTGTCGGCGGAGGCACCGAGGTTCCGATCTTCACCATCGGTTTTTCGGAGTCGGTGGGTACTGCGCCGCCGCAGCTCACCTGTATCTCCGACATCACCGGCGGCCAGTACTTCGGCGCCCGCAACGCGTCCGAGCTCAAGGATGCCCTTTATAACGTGATCACGCAGCTCAACACGGATGACGAACGCTCATTCGTTCCCTTCAAAGTCTCACCGCCGCCGTCTTCTGCAAGCGGAACGGCGAGCGCGCAGGACTTTCTCGTGGTCTATCCATACTTCATCCCTGTGGGCGATTCGACTGTGTGGGACGGCAACCTCTATGGCTTCAAGCTCGACGAGAGTCAGCCAACGATCCCGGCAGATGCAGACTGCGAAGTCGATTCCAGTGCGATCTTTGTCGAGCCGGTGACCGGCTTGGCGTGGGACGCTGCGGCTCGGCTTGCCGACCAACTTGGCGTTGGATCTCCAACGCGACCCGTTTTCATGGCCAGCGACGGCTCCGGCAGCTGGGCCCGTCACGATCTGACAGAGACCCGGACCGACGCCACCCTCCGCCTTTACTTTCAGAACGTGATGAGCGTTCCCGGCGGCGTGACCGATCTCGAAACCCAGGAGATTGTGAACTTTGTGCGCAACATCTGGGTCGACAACGACACCGCGGTGACCCCCGATCCACGGCCGGAGGCACGTCCATCGGGCTCTCCCGTGCTCGGGGACAGCTATCATTCGCAACCTGTGATTGTGAATCCTCCCAATCGCTCGATGTTCTTCTTCGACTACGGCTACGGCAACGCCAATGACTACCCTGCGTTTATGGAAAAACAGGCCAAGCGGCGGCGGGTGGTATTCGGCGGCGCCAACGACGGCTTGCTGCACGCGTTCGATGGCGGAATCTGGGATCGCAACCGGGCCGGCACCGGTGAGACCTATGACGAGCAGCACGACCTCGGCAACGGCCAGGAGCTCTTTACCTACCTGCCGCAGGCCGTCATGCCGCGACTTTACAACCTGACGTATGGCAAGTCTCAGGACTATATGGTGGACGGTCAGACGGCCGTCAGCGATGTCTTCATCGATTTCGACGGTGACTCCGATCGCGAGTGGCGTACCGTGGCCATTTCCACGATGCGCCGCGGTGGCCGCGGGATGGTGGCCCTCGACATCACACAGCCCGATCCGTTGGACGGGAACTATGTGCCCGAAATGGATCGTTTTCCAGGCTGCATCGACGGCACCACAACGGGCTGCGACGGGGAGTATCCGAAGGTGCTGTGGGAGTTCTCGGACACCCTTGATGCTGACCTGAACTCCGAATGGGACCTCGGTTGGACCTGGTCCAAACCTGCGATCGCCCGGATCGCGATCAACGACGACCCCAACCCCCCGGATGATGTCTTCGTCGCCTTCTTCGGCGGTGGATGGGACCGTGACGAGGTCGATGACACCGGAAACTTCATCTATGGGGTGAATATAGAAACCGGTGACATCGTTTATAAACAGAACCTCCTGGTTGCTGTGCCGGGGAGCCCGACTGCGCACGATTCCGACATCGACGGCTTCCACGACCGCATCTATTTCGCTGACTCTGACGGTGGCGTCCATCGGCTCCAATTCCCGAGCCCGGATTCTTCTGCGGCGACCGGCGCCGACGCCGGCACCCTGACCAGGATCTTCGACTTCCGCTCGACCTTCGCAGACGGCGGTTTTCCGGACCGGCAACGGTTCTTCACCCGCCCGGTGATGGTGCCGGCCCTCTTTGGCGGCGCGGGTTACACCTGGGCGCTGGCCCTCGGCACCGGCGACCGCGCCAACATCGATCGCTATGACAACGTCAACAACCCGGTTGATCACTTTTTCTTCCTGCTTGATATCGGCGATACCACGACCCGAGGCAAGGACAGCCTGGTGGCGGTCGATTTCGATGATCTGAGCGGCGACTTCGATTGCACGGCCGAGGACTCGCCCCTCGACCCCTCGGTCGGTAATTTTGGCTGGTACCTCAACCTGCGGCCGAACGAGAAAGTCATGTATGACGCAACGGTGATCAATGGGCACGTTCTCTTCCCGACCTTTGATCCGACTCCGAACGAGGTCGCCAGCCACAATGTGCCCGACGAGTGTGTCCCCTCTGGCGGAGGGGGTACGCCGACGCCCACCGCGACTCCCAACGTGGACTTGACCGGTGACGAAGTGATCTGCAACGCCGCCGGGCTCGGTCGCTCCTATGATCTGTGGTTCGAGTGCGGCCTCGGTGAGTACGGTGAGAACGATGACATATATACTGGTATCGAGGACTATACGATCGGAGGGACCACCTACGTGACCTTTACCGAGAGTTCATTCACAGAGGGCGAGACCGAGGAGTTCCCGAACGTCACCGGCCATGTGGTGACCAACTGGCGGCAGGACTAGTCATGTCGCGGGTTGTAACTATCTTCGCGTTGATGCTGCTGATCGCCGGCGCGGCGGCTGCAGTGGATGTCACCATGCGTGACGGCACCGTTATCACCGCCGAGAGCTACCGGCTGACAGGCTCCTACATCATGCTCAAGCTTGACGACGGCCGCCAGGTTGCGTACGACGTGGCGGATGTTGATCTCGATGCGCTGCGGGCGGCCGAGGCCGCCGCAGCAGGTCCACAGAAAGAAAGTGCCGTCACCGATCAGGACGCCGGCACGCTTTCGGGCGGCCGCACTCTCAAGGACACCGCTTCGATCGGTGAGGACGAAGGCTCGGGCCCCAAGATCACCGACCGCGACGTCAAGCACATTCGAGGCAGCGGCGTTCTTGGTGAGGACGAGGAAACCGAGAGCGCAGCGAGATCGGAAGGTGGTGTGCCGGAGGGCTTTCAACAGGGCGGCGGAGTGGTGCTCAACAGCATCCGCGTCAACCCCGCGGGCGAAGGTCAATGGACGATCGAGGGTGAGGTCATCAACCGTACGCCGACTGCCGTCAACAACGTACGGGTCCAGCTCGAGGCCGCTGCTGTTGGTGGTGGCGAACCTTGGCGAGGCGAGGTGGCAGTAACCAACACCCTCGGCCCGGATGAAACGGGCGCCTTTTCGCACAGCTTTGCCAGTCCAGCGCCGGAAGGTCGGGCCCATCCCGACGTCAGGGCGAGTGTGATCTGGATGCGGATAGAGACGACTCGGAAACCGGATTGGAGCCGGAATCAGAATTGGGGAGGGGGCCCGTCAGACCCCGGTAGCCTGCCTCTCCAGAGGGGCGGAGTCACCGGCGCGGACGTGCGGCCGACCCCTGTCGAATAGCAATGGCTGGGCTCAACCGACCGTTGGCAGTCGGTGCCACAGTGGCCGTCGCGATAATTGTCGCGGTTGGGCTGTGGCTGTGGCGTAGCGGCAGCGCACCCCCGGCGCCTTCCGGTCCCCAGCAAGTAGGCGTGCCCGAAAACTTCCATTTTGAAGGAGCCCGCCTCGTGTCTCCCGACCTCAAAGCGGAGCTGACCGAGATTTTTGGCACCGTCCACAAAGATTACACGGATTGGGCGTGCATCCTCGAGTGTCGGAACGCAGATGGCTGCCACGCAGACGCGCAACTGGTGGTTGAATTCCGATCGTCAGGAGAGAAGAAAAGGCTCGTCCTCGGCGGCCGCCTGGATGCAGATTCGGGCCAGATCATGCGGATCGGTCGGGCTCAGCGGCCGCCGGTCGCAGTGGATTCAATTGACCGTGTCACCTTGACTGTGACCGAGTCGCGCCGCTCGGATTCTCCGAGACCTACCGAAATCGAGTAACGATTCGACGTCGTTTCAGGTCAAGGAGAATTGCTGCACGGTTGCAGGTATCACCTCCTCGTTTCCGATTCGCTGTGGCGGAGCCCTTTACTCCGAACCCTTGACTCTTTACTCTTCTCTTCCGGGTTGGAGGAGGAAAATTGCTGCATCCCTTCGAACAGGTGAAGAGTGAAGGCGGCGTCAGCGAGTGGCGCCACGCGGAAAACGGTCTAACTGTACTCACTGTGCCGACACCGGTGGCGCCGGTGGTTGCCTTCGGGATTGTTTATTGCGTCGGTTCGCGCCACGAGCTGCCCGGTCACACCGGCGCGACCCATATCCTCGAGCATCTGATGTTCAAGGGGACCGAGAAATTCAACCGCGACAAGGGCACCGAGGCGGCGCGCGAGCTGCACCGGGTTGGAGCGTCGTTTAACGCCACCACCTGGCTCGACCGCACCAACTACTTTGAGATCCTGCCGGTTGATCGGCTGGCGCTGGCCGTGGAAATTGAGTCCGATCGGATGCGCGGTGCTTTGGTTCGCGACACCGATCTCGAGAGCGAGCGGATGGTCGTACTCAACGAACTCGACGCAGGAGAGAACGACAGCTTTGATCTGTTGATGAAGTCGTCCTTCGCGCTCGCCTACCTCGAGCACCCCTACCGCCATCCGACCATCGGCTGGCGAAACGATGTCGAGCGGATGAGCGGCGAGGTATTGCGGAACTTCTATAACACCTACTATCACCCTGACAATGCCACGGTGATCGTGGTCGGCGATATTGATGATGCGGCCGCACTCGGCCATGTAGAGCGCGGCTTTGGCTGCATCGAGCGGGCGCCGGGATCGGTGCCAGATGTCACGATGCGAGAACCGGAGCAACGCGGTGAGAGGCGCTTTGACATCCACCGTGCGGGCGAGCTCGGGAATATCGCTCTCAGCTGGCACATACCCGAGGGTCTCCACGAAGATCTTCCGGCTTTGTCGATCTTGACCCAGATTCTCGGGGATGGCGTCACCTCGCGCCTGTACCAGCGATTGGTAGAGACCAACCGTTGCCTTGGCGTCCACGCCTTTGCGATGGAACTCCACGATCCCGGGTTGTTCCAGATCTTCGCCGCCGTCTCCCCTGGAGTCAGTCACCGGGAGGTTGAGGATGCCATCCGGTCCGAGGTTGCCGGCCTCGTTCAGACGCCGCCCGACAAAGACGAGATGGCGAGGGCGCTCGCGCAGACCCGCACTGATCTCGCCTTCAACCACGAGTCGCCGGGTCAGATTCTGGGCGGTCTCACCGAGGCGGTGGCGATGGGTGATTGGAGACGCTTCGTGCGAGAGCTTGAGCTCGTTCAATCTGTCGGCGTCGAGGATTTGCAGCGGACTGCTGAGAGATATCTCTCGGACCACAACCTCACAGTTGGTTGGTTCGTGCCCGAGAATGGGGCCGCGTAATGGGCCCGGGAGTGTCGTTTTCTGATCGCGCGAGCAACCACCCGCTGCCGGGTGGGGCCCGCCTCGCAGTGCTTGCCAACCCCCACGCACCCACCGCCACGATCGCCGGCACCTTGCTGGCCGGTCCCGCGTGGGCGACAAACGGCCGCTTTGCAGTGCCGGGCACGGTCGCTGCCATGCTCGACCGCGGCACGACCGACCACAGCCGTATCGAACTTGCCCGCGAGCTTGAGGACCACGGTCTGCAGATGATGGTGCGCGCGTCCGCAAGCACGCCAACCATTGTTTCCTTTTCAGCCCAGGGCCTCACCGAGGAGCTGCCGCGTCTGGTGAGTCTGCTGGTCGAAGTGCTGCGGCGGCCCAGTTTTCCGGGCGAGGAGCTCGACAAGCTTCGTGAACAGGTTCTAGGAAGCCTCGTTCGCGAACGTGAGGAGACCTCCGCGCGTGCCTTTGCGGCCCTTTCGCGTGGTCTTTTCCCGGAAGGCCATCCGCTGCGCCGGCGGCCGATCGAGGTTCGGGAAAAAGAAATGAAGTCGCTGACCTGTGATGAGCTGGCCGATTTCCATGCGGCGGCCTATGGCCCCGCGACGATGGCGTTTGCGGTAGTAGGAGACGTCGAAGCTGGAAACGTGGCAACCCTTTTCGAGAGAGAGCTGGCGGATTGGATTGGTGCCGAGGCGATGTCGTTGGCGATGGACGAAGAGCATCCGCCCGGCACGCCGGAGGAGCGGATTCAAATTGCGGATCGACCCAACATCGACGTCTTTCTGGGACATCGCGGGCGGCTGCTCCGGGGTGACGCCGACTACCCGGCATCGGTGCTTGCCAACTCCTGTTTGGGCCAGTCTACGTTGACGTCGCGGCTTGGAGTGGCGGTGCGTGACGGTGCCGGTCTGACCTACGGAATCTACAGCCGGTTTTTCGGCACCCTCCACGTCGCTGGCCCGTGGGCGACAGCGCTCGGTGTTTCCGCCGACAACCTTGACCGTGCGGTGGAGCTGAGCCTCGAGGTGATTGCGAAGTACTTCGAGGAAGGTCCAACCGAGGAAGAGCTGGCGGACGAGCGGTCGGCCCTCGCTGGCGCCTATCGAGTTGGTCTTGCCACCAATTCGGGTATCGCCCGCGAGCTGGTGACGGCCCTCACTGCTGATGAGCCGATCGAACGTCTCGACCGCTTCCCGGAACAGCTCCTTGCCGTCGAACGCGACCAGGTCATCGAGGCTATCCGTACCCACCTCCATCCCGATCAGATCATCGTCACCGCGGCCGGCGACTTCGAAGGTTAAAGGCTCACTACCAAAACACCATGACCGCCAAGATAACCACAGAGGCACAGAAGACACAGAGCGGAAACACAGGGGAAAAAGCGCAGAGGCGCAGAGCCACCTACTTGCCCTGGCGAATCCGGACCCACCCGGAGAAACCGCAGATCACGCAGATAAACGCAGATCCACCCGGCAACATCGCAACCACGAAGACACAAAGACAAAAGACCTCCCACACAAAGGGGCGGTCGGCCCATCTGCGTCTATCTGTGTGATCTGTGGGCATTATGGATGGTTGAACGGACTTGGTGCCCTTGGTGTCTTGGTGGTGAATACCCTTAATCCCAATCGATCATCAGGTGGTGCAGCGAGCAGTCAAGGACGGGGCGCAGGCGATCGTCGAGTATTTTCTCGACCTCGCGCAGGCGATGCCGCCTCGATGGATGCAAAATCACCAGGTGACGGCAGCTCAGTTTGTCGATCGCCTGCAACAGGTCATCGAAATGCATGTGCCCGTAGCGACCCGCCCGATCGTTGTCTCCTGGGCGGTAGAATGAGCACTCGATGAGCAGCACCTCCGCTGCAAGAGCCTGAGGCTGATCCTCCAACACCCCGGGGCCGCAGTCGGCGCAGTACGCGAGAATGTCGGTCTTGATTTCCGCGGTGATGGATTCTCCGAGACCGCGTCGGCGCGCGATTTCTTCCCCTGGAAGAGCCGCGTATTCAGGCAGTAGGCGGTGGCGGCGCCACACCAGGCGTGAACCGATGGTGGGCACCCAGTGGTCGGTTGGAAAGAAAACGAGATCGAAATCCCGGCGCAGAGAAAATTTCTCTCCCGCTTGCACCGCAATCATCTCGACATCGTATGGTTGGCCGCCCTCGAGATGCGCGTGTGTGGTGAGCAGGTCCCCAATCCCGGGCGCGATAGCGCGTGGCGCGAGGAGTCGTGCCGGACCCATCGATTGGAGTTGGCGTTGACTTGCCCAGTAGGCGATCCCTCCGAGATGGTCGACGTGGCCGTGGCTGACTACGACTGTTGTCATGGCCGGCAGCGCGCGGTGGGGGCGACCTGCGTCGAGGGCGAGATGCAGCTGTGGCAGTAGAATCAGGGTTCCGTCCCCGGCCCGCGATCCACCGACGATAAAAAGCTCTCCCCATGAGGTGTCGAGCTGGAGACGACGCAGGCTGGATCCACTCACTTGGCGGATTGTACGAGGAAAAAGCCGGGATCGGAGCGCTTGCCTGGAAGATCGACACGTAGCGTCCACCGGCTGTCAGGCGCCAGCGTCTTCTTGAAGCTCTTGGAGCCAAGCAGGCTCCGTTCCTCACCGAAGAGCTGCACGCCGACTTCGTAGGTGCCGGACGGGGTCAGGATGACCCGACGGACAGCGCCGCTGCCTTTGCGTTTGAATCCGAGAACACCCTTCGATGAAAAATCAAAGGGCACTTCCGCAAGGGTTTCGCCATCGAGGGTGATCGCCACTGCGCCAGAGGTGAGCGGGGAATCGAAAGACAGTGTCACGCGGGCGATTCCAGAAGCTGGAGTCGGAGTTGGGAGTGGCGCGGAGGCTACGCTGCTGGCCCCGGTGGCCCCGGTGGCCCGGGTCGAGCGGCTGGTCGTGCGACGGGTTTGAGCGCGCTGAATTCTCTCTTCGGAAAGCTCGAGATAGGACGCGGCAATCTCGTTCAATGGATCGAGTTCGAGAGCCTCGCGAAATATATTCCCGGAAACGACGTAGTCGCCGGCTCGGTAAAGCCGCCGGCCTTCGGTCACCAGCTCCGCCACCCGCCGTTGATTTTCGGTACTCGTTCGTTCTGCCTCGATCGCGCTATGGATGCCACGCGCGATTCGTCGAGCTGCTGGGGAGCTCGGGACCTGGTCAAGAGCTGCCTGGATGGTGCTTTTCGCTGCTGTCAGATCTCCCGCACCGAGACGCGAGGAGGCGGTTTGGAGAGAGCTGACCACCGCGTTGAGATTGCGAGTCGAGGCGACGGACGGTGCGGTAAAAGGGCCCCGATCAATCTTCATGCGCAGACCGGCGACCGTCAATCCGGCGAGGACGACCGTCGCGCAAATGATGATCCACGCCCACCGCGGTTGCACTTCCCAACCGGCCCACTCGGGCAGCTGGATCCTCTGATGAAATCCTCGCCAGAGTCCGGCAATCCGCGATGCGGGTACGGCTGGCGGCGGAGTGCTGGCGTGGATGCGGGTCTCGAGATCGGGCTGATGGATACGGGTGCTGCCGGTGTCGTCGGGATGCCGCTGAACGAGCGAGCGGGCAAGGGCTGCAAGCACCTTCGCCAGTTCTTTGCCGGTCTGGAATCGTTTTTCAGGGTTCTTCTCGAGGCATTTGAGGACGATCGGATTGAAGGCTGCTGGGATCTCGGTGCTGACCGTGGATGGAATCGGGCTTGGCTCCTGGACGATCCGGAGAGTGACCTCATGCATTGTGTCGCCGCCGAATGGGCGTTGGCCAGTGAGAAGAGTAAAGAGGACAACGCCGAGGGAGAAGAGATCCGAGCGGCCATCGATGCCCTTGCCGGTGATCTGTTCCGGTGACATGAAATTGGGAGTGCCGATGAACTGACCGTCGACCGTGAGGTTCGAGGTTTCGAGACGCGCAATGCCGAAGTCGGTGATTTTGGCGGTACCATCCGCGGTCAATATGATATTGGCCGGTTTGACGTCTCGGTGGACGACCCCGAGCGAGTGCGCGTAGTCCAGGGCGATCGCGACGTCGGCTGCGATCCGTGCCACTTCGGAGGGCCTGAAGGTATGTCCTGTCGAAAGGATTTGTTTGAGGTCTCGGCCCTCGACGTGTTCCATGGCGATGAACATGAGACCGGTCTCCGGATCCTCGCCAACGTCATGGACGGTGACGATCCCCGGATGGTTGAGCCGGCCCGCCGCTCGCGCTTCGCGAACGAAGCGCTCACGAAACTCTTCGGCATGGTCGGCATCGAGGTCGACGCGAAGGGTCTTGAGCGCAACCAGACGGTCGATGATCGGGTCGCGGGCGAGGTAAACCACCCCCATCGCCCCGCGTCCGAGGGTCTTTTCGAGCTCATAGCGTCCGATTCGTTTCTCAGACATCACGTCTTATTGTATCCGGACTTGCATGCCTCTCGAAGGTGGGTCCGCGCTCGATACGGTGCAGGCAATACGGCTACACGGCTATACGGCCATACGGCTCACACTCTGGACAACGCCGACGCCAAGCTTAGTCCTATTGCCACTAAGCTGTAATGCCGCAAAGCCGAAAAGCCATTGCGTGCCTTTCTGGCGCTCGAACGGCCGAAACGACAGGAGGCGGAAGGGCGTTCCCAGGCACAGCTGTGGGCACGATACTTGCTTTATTGCCACTCCGGGCCAACTGGCTTGCGGGGGGAAAATGGAAAATTACGAAGCTCGAGGTGATGAAAAGGCAATCGATCGTGCCGCAGCGCGACTTGGCGAGATCCAGCGGGCGGTGTCCGAAGTGGTGGTGGGACAGGACCGCCTCGTGGAATCGCTGCTGGTGGCGATGTTGTGCCGCGGGCATGTGCTCCTCGAAGGCGTGCCCGGTCTCGCCAAGACCCTCACTGTGCGGACCCTGGCTGGTGTGATCGGAGGGAGCTTCCAGCGTCTTCAGTTCACACCCGATCTGCTGCCTGCTGACGTCACGGGCACCCAGATCTTCGACCCGAAGACTTCGCAGTTCGTGCCGCATCGCGGTCCGATATTCTGCAACCTGGTTTTGGCGGATGAGATCAACCGCGCACCGGCCAAGGTCCAGTCAGCGTTGCTCGAGGCGATGGAGGAACGCCAGGTTACGATCGGTGACACCACCCACAAGCTGCCGGAGCCCTTCGTCGTGCTGGCGACCCAAAACCCGATCGAGCAGGAGGGCACCTACCCTCTGCCCGAGGCTCAGCTCGATCGCTTTCTGTTCAAGGTGCTGGTCAACTACCCGGCGCCGGAGGAGGAGCGCAAGGTCCTCGAGTACCACCTCGCGGAGTCGTTTCCTGAACCGCAACGTTTGAGCTCCGTCGAAGAGCTCCTAGGCCTCGAACCGGTTGTCCGTGAGGTCTACCTCGACGAGCGTATTCGCTCCTATATCGTCAATCTGGTGACCGCGACCCGCGATCCGGCCGAGGTCGGTCTTGGTGATCTGGTTCCACTGCTCGCTTTCGGGGCCTCCCCGAGGGCATCCATTGCCCTTGCAATCGGCACCCGTGCGCTGGCGCTGGTCCGCGGCCGATCCTATGTCACACCCGAGGATGTCAAGGAGCTGGCGCCGACGGTGCTGCGCCATCGTCTGGTTCTCACCTACGAGGCTGAAGCCGAGGGTGCGACTGTCGAAGAGATCACCGATCGGATCCTGTTGGCGGTGGAGGTCCCTTGATTCATCCGATCCCATTCTCAATCCCGTTCCCGAAAATGGGGATGGAAAATTCGAAATCCGAAATCCGAAATCCGAAATCAAGGTGGTGAGAGTTGCCCATTAGTTTCGCCTCCTTCTTCGGTCGGCCCCGTCCGCAGGCAACCTCGGGCGAGGCTGGAGCAGAGCTCCGCGCCCAGGTGCGTAGGCTCGAGATCCGCGCTCGTCAGGCGATGGAGTCGGGGCTGGCGGGCCAGTACCAAAGCGCTTTCCGGGGACTCGGGCTGGAGTTCGAGGAGGTGCGTGAATACAGGGCCGGCGACGACGTCCGGACTATCGACTGGAATGTGACCGCAAGGACCGGCTTCCTTCACGTCAAGCGATACCGCGAAGAGCGCGACCTCAACGTCCTCCTTCTTGTTGACCTTTCGGCCTCAACCCGGTTTGGCTCAAGGGTGATGACTGTTCATGACCTTATCGCCGAGGTGGCTGGCCTCTTTGCATTGGCTGCCGCCCGCCGCGATCGAGTTGGCGCGATTCTCTTCGACGATACTGTGCGGACCTTGATTCCGCCACGTCTTGGTTGGCGGCACGGTCTCCGGGTAGTGCGCGAGGTGCTTGGCGCAGAGCCGCGAGGCCACGGCACCGCCCTTGACCAGGCGGTACGGGCGGCCGGTCATATGCTGCATCGGCGAGGGGTGGTCATCATTCTCGTCGACCAGGCCTGCCCTCTTCCGCGCCGCGAGCTGGTCGCCCTTGCTGGACGCCACGAGGTGGTGGTCGTTCGTCTCGGAGACGATTTGCTCGAGAGCGGACTTGACGGCGCGAGCCTGCCCGTAGTTGATTCCGAGGCCGGCTACCGTGGCGTGGTTCGCGGGCCGGGTTCGGTGAACCGACAATCACCGCCTCCTGGGATTGACCTGATCGAACTCCACACTGGCGAGGATTACTTGCCGGCGGTACGGGCGATGCTCGAGCGACGGGAGCGGCGCCGTGCGCACTGAACTTGCTCTCATGCTGCTCAATGAACGCCGGCATGTGCAGGCGGGACGCCTGCACCACAATAATGACCTCGGGCCCTTGTGGTGCAGGCGTCTCGCCTGCACAAATATGAGAACAGTGTTGGGGCCAGCCCGCACTTTTCTCATCCTGGCGATGCTGCTGTCGGCGGCGGCAACCTCTTTCGCAGCTACAGCGACGCTCGAGGTGACGGTTTCGGCGAATTCGCCAAGAATTGGCGATAGGGTGCCGGTTCGAGTCACCGCCCGCGGCGGTGAGGATCTGATGTGGGGTGAGTTGACCGTGTCTATCGTGGCAGAAGGTCCGTGGGCGGTCGTGGATGGCCCTCACGAAATGACCGGGGCCCGCCCCCCGGTCTGGGAGTTCGTTTTGGCGCCGTTGGAAGTTGGGGAACTGAGTCTGCCCGCCCTCGGCGCCGGGGTTCGCGGTCCCGATGGCGAGGTGGAAGAGGTTGCGGTCCTGGAACTGCCGACTGTCAACGTTGTCTCGGTCCTTCCTGCGGAAGAAGAGGTGCAACCGGTGCCGCTGCGGGACCCGTTAGGGGTGGGCGGATTCCCGTGGGAGTGGGTGTTGCCGCTGGTGATACCGACATTCGGAGCTGCGCTGGTGTTCGCCTGGTGGTTACGCCGCCGTCGAATGCGGGGAGACGTAGCTGGTGTATCGGTGTTGGCGCCGCTTGAAGAGCTGACGGCTCTCCTCGATCGCCTCGAAGGGCGGATCGGCCGTGAGCCGGGAGAGAGCATTTGCGATCGTTTGGCGGGTGGATTGCGTCACTACCTGGAACGAGTGAGCTCCGAGCCGGCAGAGGAGATGACCTCCTTCGAGCTCAGGCTTCTCGCGCGCAAGCAGGAATGGCCAGAGGACGTTCAACGAGGCATTCTGGGCGTAATGAATGTCGCGGACAGGGTACGATTCGGCCGTTTTGCAGCCGATGACAGCGAGCTGCAGCGGACAATCGAAACGAGCCGCAGCGTTGGGCGGGGTCTCGAGGATCATTGCGCAGTCGATGAAGAGGATGCGGTGGACATGGAGGCGACGGGATGATCCGGCTGGCGGCACCAATGTGGCTGGCGGTAGGCGGTTTCGGCGCGATTGCCGGGATCGTCTGGCTTCTTCGTCGGCGCTGGCAACGATATCCGTTTCCGCTTGGCGGGCGAAATGCAGAGCGTCGCTCCGGCCGCTTCAGTGCAACCTCGACCGCGGGTGTCCTGGCCGCCATGGCCTTTGTGCCACTCGCGGTGTCGTTGGCTCGTCCGCAGGAGGTACTGTCGAGACAGCTCGAGCATGCGGAGGGCGTCGATATGATCATCGCCCTCGATGTTTCGGGGTCGATGGCAGCACTCGACTTCCAGCCAAGTGACCGTCTCGGTGTTGCCAAGGAGACGATCGCTCGCTTTCTCGACCGGCGGCCACACGACCGTATAGGGTTGGTGATATTCGCCGGTGCGGCGGTGACAATCTGCCCGCTGACTCTAGACCACGAGGTCGCCGACCATCTGCTCGAACAGGTGAAACTGCACACCCTTCCGGACGGCACCGCCATCGGCCTCGGCCTCGGGACGGCTGTCAACCGGTTGCGGGCATCGGCCTCTGACTCCAAGGCGGTGGTGTTGGTGACTGATGGCTCCAACAACGCCGGTCAACTCGATCCGCAAACCGCTGCCGAACTGGCGAGGGACGAGAAAATCACGGTCCACACGGTCCTCGTGGGGCGTGGTGGAGAGGTGCCGATCCCCGTTCGCATGCGCGACCCGCGAACCGGCCGAGAGTTTTCGCAGATCCAAAATGTGGCCGTGGATATCAATCCGGAGTTGTTGGCGGAGATCGCGCGAAGTACCGGCGGCACTTCGTTTCGTGCCCGCGACCCGGAAGCGCTGGAAGAAGTGTTCTCTGAGATCGACCGCATGGAGAAGACGGTCTTCACGTCGACGCGACTCGTCCGCTACCGTGAGCGGTTCGAACCGTGGGCATTTGCCGCACTGGTCCTCCTGGTGGCAGGCGTCATTCTCGAGGGGGCGGCCGGGAGGACTCCGTGGTGACCTTCGCTGAACCCGCACGGCTGGCCTTTCTCGCGCTGCCGGCGCTGGCGGGGGCGCTCGCCCTCTACCGTCATCGCCGACGGCTTTTGCAGCAACGTCGGCTCGCATCGCCAGGGGTATGGCGGCGGTTGTTGGGCGGCATTCCTGCCACCGGCCTGGTGCGTTTGATGGTCTGGAGCGTAGCGGCAGTCCTCTTGGTGGTGGCAGTGGCTCGACCGCAGTGGGGCGAGATACCGGCTGAAGAGACGATTCGAACCCGTGATCTGGTGATCGCTCTCGACGTGTCCGACTCCATGCTCTGCGAGGACCTGCGACCGTCTCGTCTGACCCGCAGCGTCGAGACCCTGATTCGGCTCCTTCCCCAGCTCGAGGGCAACAGGATGGCGGTGGTGGTCTTTGCGGGTGAGGCGTACTCGTTGGTGCCATTGACCACCGATTTGAGTGCTGTTGCGGTTTTTCTCGAAGGAGTTGGGCCAGGCATGGTGGCCCTCCCCGGCTCCAACCTGGAGCGTGCCGTGGACGGTTCTTTAAAGCTTCTGCCTCCCGAAGGGGAAGGGCGTGTCTTGCTCCTCTTCACCGATGGAGAGAATCTGCAGGGAAATGTGAACGCTGCCACAGAGGCCCTCTCGGAGGCCTCTGTTGGACTGCTCGGGATTGTGGCTGGTACGGAGCGAGGCGGACCGATCCCCGAACATGATGAGCGTGGTGGCGTGCACTACAAGCGGGATCAAAACGGTCAGCCTGTGGTGACCCGCGCCCACCCGGAGGTGCTGGCCGAGATCGCCGAGAGGGTTGATGGCGAAGTCGTGTCTCTCGGGGACCCGGATGTCGTGCACGAGATTGCAGACGCGGTGACACAACTCCGTACGCGCGAAGTCGAAGAGACACGCAACATCCGACGGGTTGAGCGATTTCCGATATTCCTTGCCGTGGCGGCGATTCTCCTGTTCCTCGGTTTCGCGATGTCCCCGTGGCGTCGGCTGGCGACGGCAGCCGCAATCGTGGTTCTTGTCGCGCCGTCATTGGTTGTTGCTCAGACCGTTTCCCCTGCGGCCTCTGCGCCGCCCGTGGGTGCGCCTCCGGTGACAGACGATCAATCGGTGGCGGACGAGGCGCTGCCATCGGCCTCGTGGTGGCAGGGCCTGATCCCTGGTGGAAGCCGCCGCCTTGCCCGCCGAGGTGTTGGCCAGTGGCGCCAACAGAAACTAGACGAGGCAACGGTGTCCTTTGCCGGCGCTGCCGATCTCGATCCCAACGGACAGAGGCTCTATGACCTCGGGACCGCCCTCGCGGCCGGAGGCAGGCTCGAGACCGCAATGCCGCTGTTGGCAGCGGCGGACCAGAGTGGGGTTCCGTTTGCAGCTTACAATTCGGGAACCGCTGCACTCGTGCAATCACAGCCGGAAGCCGCTCTCGAGTGGTTGCGGCGGGCGATGCTGGCTGATCCCGACGATCTCGCGGCCAAGCACAACTATGAACTCGCCTTGAGGATGCGCGACCAGCAGCAACAGCAGCAGGATCAGCAGGAAGAGCAACAACAGGACCAACAACAGGAACAAGAACAGCAGGAGCAACAAGAGGGGGATGGTGAGCAGCAGCCAACCCCGACCCCGTCGCAAGGCCAGGGTGCAGTCCCGACACCAACGCCAGATCCCAACCAACCGCTCTTCGCGGCTCTTGAAAGGGCTGAGGCTGAGGCGAGGGAGGCCCTTCGCTCGCCGACACCAAAGGCGGGCAAGGTGGAGAAAGACTGGTGAGGCGAGCCCTTTTTGCCGCGGTCGCATTCCTTGTCGTTGGAGTCACGGTTGCAGGCGCCGCTGATCCCAGTCTCGAGGTCCAACTCGACCCACGCAAATTTGGGCTCGAGGATGCGACCGTTCTCGTTGTTCGAATCCTCGAGCCGGAGGGGACGCCGGAGGTCGATCTCGGCGCGCTTGAAAATCTCGAGGTCGTCTCCGGGCCATCGACCAAGACCGAGTTCTCGTGGATCAATGGGGCAGCCACCCGAGCCGTCAGCTACAGCTATGTCGTGCAGGGCCTGGATGTCGGGGAGGCTGCTATCGGCCCTGTGACGGTGAAGTTTGCTGGAACCGAACTCAGCTCCGAGATCGTGAGGGCCGAAATTGTCCCCGGCAGCATCCTTCCACAACGGCAGCAGCGGCGACGCTCACCGTTTTCTCTTGATCCGTTCGAAGACTTCGCACAACGTGGTCAGCAAACCCGCTCAGTTCGAGTCGTCCTCAGACAACTTGTATACGAAACTCAGGTGGTGCTCGGTCAACCGGTTCGAGTGGCAGTTGTCCTCGACACCACCGCGGGCGGCGTCGACGGTTTCGAGTGGATAACTCCGCCCTCCTATCCCGGTTGGTGGGCCCAGAAAATCGAGCCGCCCGAGCGAGTCACTGGAGACGTGGTGGAGGTTGAAGGAGTCCGCTTCAACCGATTCGTGGTCGCGAGACACGTACTTGTTCCCCTTAAAACCGGCCAGCTCGAGGTGCCACGCGTCGAGGCGAGGATCGGATTTCGAACTGCGAGCCTTTTCTCACCGCAACAGGTCGTAGAGCGTGCAACCGAGGCAAGAATCGTTGAGGTGTCACAGCGGCCCCGCCCACCGGCGGGGTTCTCCGGCGCGGTTGGTGATCTTCACTACGCGGCTACGATCGAACCTGAGACCATCGGCTTCGGAGAGTCGGCCGTGCTGACCATCGAGCTCCGTGGAAACGGCAATTTGCCCCTCGTAGAGGCCCCGACCATATGGCCGGCATGCCTGGACTGTGAGAGTTATCCACCCGAGGAAGAGAGCAACGTGGTGGTTGATGATGGTGGGATCCACGGCAGTCGTTTCTGGCGAACGACCCTGGTACCCCACACCTCGGGTGAAGTCGAACTCGAATCGGTGATGCTGGCCGTTTTCGACCCCGCGGCCGGTCATTACCGGAAACAGACCCTCGGCCCTTTGCGCCTGGTTGTAGAGCCACCACCGGTGACACCGACTCCGGAGGTAGAAGAGGTAGATCGGAGTGTCGATCAACATGATTCGGCTGGGGTGGCGCCGACGACGGACGGTGTCGAACCCGGCACGCCTCTGTGGGCGTGGATTGTCGGGGCCCTTATCGTTGGTCTCGCTGTCGGTGGAGTCGTACCGTTATTCATGGCCCGGAGGCGCAAAGGAGCGCTTCCTCCGCGCCGCGCCGGGGAGAGCCCCGCAGAGCGTGCTCGTGAGCTCCAGGTGGCTCTCGAGCGTTGGTGGATGGATGCGCGAAGTCGCGCCAAGGGCCGCGCTCTCGAAGGGGAGATGCAGCAACTGCGGCGCGAGCTCGAGGCCATCCGTTTTGCACCTGGTCGCGCTGATCATACCGAGACTGTGCAAGACCTCGAGGAACGTCTGAGGGGGCTGATGCGTCGCGCGTGATACGATGATTTGATGGGCGCACCAGAGGTCCACAGCCTGCCACTGGGCGATCTAGAGCCCTTCCTCGACCGCAAACGCTACTCGGCGTTTGCCATGTCGCAGCTGCAGCTGCCTTCGTTCCTCGCCGAGATCTTGAGAAAAGCGAACGATTTCGTGCCGTCTCAGGCGGGGTCGATTCTCATGGATCGGCCAATCGAGCGGGGCGAGACACCGTCTGATATTCAGCTTTACTTCGTGGCCGCCTTTGGTCCATCGGGGTCGGCCCTTCTCGGAAAAAGCCTTCGCGCCGATCGTGGCGTGGTCGGAAATGTGTATCGGTCCGGAGAGCCCTACCTCATGTCGGATCCAAAGAGCGATCCCAACTTCTACTCCAAGTTTGACGAAGATCACGAGTTCCGAACCACTGGTGTGGTTGCGGTACCGGTCCGAATCGAGCGTACCGTGTGTGGTGTTCTCGAGCTACTCAACCGCTCTGATGGCAAACCCTACACAGAACGCAATATGCAGATGCTCGAGATATTTGCACGCTACACTTCGATCTCGATCGAGAATCTCCTGGATGCCCAGAGGGCAACCGAGATGGCGCGTCGCGATGATCTCACCGGTCTGTATAACGATCGCTTCTTCCATCACCGTCTGAGTGAAGATCTCATTCGCGCTGACGTGACCCGTTCGACGATCGCTCTGCTTTTCCTCGACATCGACAACTTCAAGTCCGTCAACGATACACATGGCCACCTTGCCGGATCGCAGGTGTTGAAGGAGTTCGGATGGCTCCTGAACCGTGCCGTGATCGACGAGAAGTCAACTCTCGCGCGTTATGGTGGGGACGAGTTTGTCGTGATCTTGCCGGACCATGATCTGGAGATGGCGTGCGAAGTGGCGACGAGGATCCAGACAGAGCTGGCAAATACCAATTTTCTACAGGGTTCCTTCTCCTGGTCCGAAGGGCCGGTCTACTGGCGCCAGCCGCTCACCGCCTCCATCGGCGTTGCCGTGTATCCCCACCACCTCCCGCGGCAGGGAACGACCGATCTGAAGAAGAACCTCCTCCTTCGCGCCGCCGATCTCGCCATGTACCGCGGCAAAGAAAACGGCAAGAACCAGATCCGCATCGCCGACTAGCGGGCCGTACGGCTATACGGCAGGACGGCTATACAGAGCGTAGCCCGTAGCTTCTCCTTGCCGTAGAGCCAGCCGTAAACCCGCATAGCCGTAGGGCCGCATAGCCTTCTTGCGCGTCAAAATGGCAGAGAACCAACCATCATCACTGCCGTACTTCTGCCCAGGACGGCCCATCGGATGCAAAATCCTGTGAAATTCGAGCCTTTTTCGAGAAATTCCTGCGAAAATGCCTTCATCCGGAAACTTGGCAAGCCTTTTGCTGTTGCATGGTCTGACAGATGCCGGTGCACCCATACGTATCGGTCCTTGGAGGTTCTCGAATGAAAAGTGACGCCCAGAAAGTATTTTCACTCGCGGCGGTTGTTGTCGCCGCGATTCTCTTCGGCATGATCTTGTCCGGTGGACTCGACATGACAAAAAGCGTCGATGCCGATCGGCCGGAGCCCGTGCCGGCGGCCATATCCGGCGGCCTGGTCCTGCCCGACTTTGCCGACCTGGCCGACCACGTCGTACCTTCGGTGGTGTCGGTGTACTCGGATGAGGTTCGCGACCCGTCGGAAAACCGTCGTGGAATGCCGAACGATCCCTTTCACTTCTTCTTCGGCCCCCGCGAGGATAATCGGGATAACGGCCGCCAGCGGGAGCCACAGGTCCGCAGGTCTTCCGGCTCGGGTTTCTTCATTACAGCCACCGGCGAGATCATCACCAACCACCATGTCATCGAGGACGCCGACAAGATCCGCGTTCGTCTGGTGGACGACGTGGAATACCAGGTGGAAGTCGTTGGCATGGACCCGGCGACCGATATCGCCTTGCTGCGCGTGGTCAAGCCCGATCGTGATTTCGAACATCTCGCTCTTGGCGATTCGGGCGCGGTCCGTGTCGGGCAGTGGGTGATGGCAGCCGGCAACCCCCTCGAGATGGAGCACAGCGTGACTGTCGGCGTGGTATCGGCCAAGGGCCGAGCCCTTGGTCTGTCGGCCGAATCGAACTCCTTCGAGAATTTCATTCAGACCGACGCGGCGATCAACTTTGGCAACTCAGGAGGACCGTTGGTCGACCTGTCTGGCAACGTCATCGGTATCAACACCGCCATCAACGCAGCCGGACAGAACATCGGGTTTGCGATTCCGATCGATGTCGCACGGCGGATCCTGCCCCAGCTGCGGGAGAGTGGACGGGTGGTTCGTGGTTATCTCGGTGTTTCCATCAACAACCTGAACCCGGGCGAGGCCGAGGCCTTCGGTCTCGACAGCAACGATGGTGCGCTGGTGGTGCAGGTGGTGCCCAAGCACGCGGCTGACAAGGCCGGCGTTCGGCACGGCGACGTCATCGTCAAGGTTGATGGTGAGCCGATCGAAAACACCCGCGAGTTGATCGACACCATTTCGATGATGCCTCCGGACACCGAGGTCGAGCTCGTGGTGATACGGGACGGAAAGGCGAAGACGCTCACCGTGACCCTCGAAGAACGTGACGATGCGGCCGCCGGCGCGGAACCGGCTGAAGGCCCAGGTGACGAGGGTGATGTCTTCGAGCGTGTAGGCGTCGCGGTGACCGAACTCGACGCATCGGTGCGGCAGAGCTTCCGTATTGAAGAGGACATTGAGGGAGTCGTCGTGACCCGCGTGCGGCCGTTGTCCCCTGCCGGCGAGGAGGGCATGACGCCAGGACTCGTGATCACCGAGGCCAACGGGACACCGGTGACCCGTCCGTCGGATCTCGGAGCAGTTATCGAGGACGTTGATGCCGGCGGCTATCTGCGGCTCTATGTCTTCATTCCGAGGGCCGATGCCTATCGCTTTGTGATTCTGAGGCTTGAGGAATAGAGCGGGCTTCACCATCAACAGGGCGCACCTTCGGGTGCGCCCTTTTTTTGAAGTAACCAGTAACCAGTGGCCAGTGATCAGATATCAGTGACGAAAAGTCAGTGTGAGAGTCCGTGGGGTGGGTACTGGTTACTGATTACTGGATACTGATTACTTGCTTCAGTTCGTCCCACTCGGTGGCGAGTCAGCCGCTCCCTCCGGTGGGTCGGGAATGGGCCCAAAATTGCTTTCATACATTTGCACGTTGTGGCTCAGCGCGCGCAAGAGCTGTTTCGCCTGGAATGGGTTCATGATGATTCGCGCCACCACCGGGATGTCCTCGCGGCCGGGCAATGTGCGGCCAAAGTCGAACAACACCTCGGAGAAGTTGTGGGCGATGCTGACGAAGTTCGAATAGTGGCCGAGGCCGATCTCTGAAGTCAGGGTCAGTTTGGGTGCCTTCGGGATCTTTGGGGTGTCGTCGCTCATGGTACCTCCCTCGGGAGTTGGTTTTTGATCTTGAGCACGGTAGCACGCTGCGGGAGGCGGATGGAGAGCGCGAGACCGCTTCGACGACCAATGGAGAGCGCCTTGGCCGCTTCGACGACCCCGGTGCCACCTTCACAATTGTCAGTGTCGCCCTGCCGACCCGAGCGCGCCGGTGACAATTGCGAAAGTGGCACCTGTCCTCGATTCTCTGAGAAGCGTGCCAGTTTTGTGGCACCGTCTACAATCCTCCCATGGTATCGCGACGAGATCACCGAGCTTTTCCGGATTGCTGCGTCGGATCGCGAACACGGCGCGGCCGAAATCGAGGGGACGCTGATACGTGGGTTGCTCGACATCCAGACCGGATTGCGTCTTGGAAGCCTCCATAAGGGTTTGAAGATGCTTGCCGAGGGCCAGCCGGCGATGGCCAATTTGCGGGCGATGGCTGGGTGGATGGCGGCGGTTGAGAGCCCGGCCTCCTGTGTGTCCCGGCTGGCTCGCCGCGCGGCCGTGCTCGAGGAGCTCCCCGATCGCCTTGCAGCCAACGCCTGGCTCTTCTTGGAAAACTCGCAGACGGTGGTGACGATCTCACGATCATCCGCAGTCGCCGCAGTGGTGGAGGGAGCGTGGGGCCGTGGCTGGGTTGGGTCGGTGATAGTGCTTGACGGCACAGCATCGGGCCATGGTGCCGACCAGGCGCGCCGGTTGGAAGCTTCGGGTCGAGCCATTTCCCGGCCCGATGCCGACGCTTCCAGGTGCTTGGACACGGCCGGGGTTGTTGTACTCGTGGGCGCCGACGCAGTTGGCCGGCGCCGCTTTGTCAACTCTGCGGGCACGAAAGACCTTCTCGAGATGGCGCGGATACGGGCAGGGGAAGCCGTGCTGGTCGCGGACTCCGGAAAGAATGTCGAGGAGGACGATCTGGACGAAATCGTCGGTCTGTCGCCACTCCACGTGGAAGCCCCCGACCGCGAGTGGCCGATCTTCGAAGCGGTACCCCTCGACCTCGTCACAGCCCGCGTCACAGAGTAGCCGTCAGCCATCAGCTATCAGCCGTCAGCTCATCGCACGCCGATTGGACGCGACTGACCGCAATGTTATCTCTTGGCTCAAACACCGATCCGGGTTGACGACGCGTGGAATTTTCAGAGGCTATAGCTGTCAGCTGATTGCTGATAACTGATTGCTACGCGCTCCTGTGCTAAAGTACGCCCTGTGAAAGTTTTGCGACGATTCTTGTTGACCGCGATTGCTCTGGTTTCGGTGCCTCTGTCGGCCGCAGACCCGGCCCCCAAAACGGTTTCGATCGATGATCTCGAGGGCAGCGCCAAGCTCGACGCATTGATCGAAAGGGTGGTCGAACGGCAACGCACCCTTCATACCCTCGAAGCGGAGTTTGTTCAGCTCAAGGAGAGCGCCCTGCTGCTCGAAGCGGTGGAGTCGACTGGAGTCTTTCTGTTCCGTGCTCCGGATCTGGTGCGCTGGGACTACCGGCGACCAGACTCCATGGTGGTTCTCTTCGCTGAGGACACTGTCACCACCTACCACCCATCGCAGGCCCGAGCCGAGCAAATCAAAGTGTCCAACAAACAACGCCGATTCGTGCGAGTCCTGGCCGGGACCCAGCCGTTGGATGATCTGACCTCGCACTTCAGCATTACCCTCGCCGATCCCGGTGGCCAGGCCCACTACCGGTTGACGCTCCGGCCGGTAGGGAACATCCTGTCCAAAAAGCTGCAATCTGTAGAAATCGAGGTAGACCGGAAGCTCTTTCTGCCGGTCGTGATCAAGTACAACGAGGCCGATGGGGACAAGACTCGCTACGAGTTCAAGAAATTGGTCATCAACCCGGAGATTGACGATTCGCGATTCGACCTCGAACTGGGCGCCGATGTGAAGCTGGAGACCCTCGACGCCTCTGCCGGCATCGGCTGATTCTATTCACTACAGGCTCCTGTAGGATCGGACCCCTCCATATGTTGCCCTTTGAGATCATCGGTAAGCATCCTGAGAGCCCCGCTCGGGCCGCTGCACTGAGCACGCCCCATGGGGTTGTGCGAACGCCTGCCTTTATGCCCGTGGGGACAGCGGGGACGGTCAAGGGCATGGCGGCATGGGAGCTCGAGCGTCTCGCTCCCGAAATGATTCTCGGCAACACCTACCACCTGCTCCTGCGGCCAGGTGCCGAACGCATCGGGCGCCTCGGGGGATTACATCGGCTGATGGGATGGGACGGCCCGATTCTGACCGATTCCGGGGGGTTTCAGGTCTTTTCGCTTGCCGGCCGCCGCACGATGGATGCCGATGGCGTCACCTTCAGATCCCACATCGACGGTGACAAGCATCGCCTGACCCCTGAGAACGTCGTTGAAACCCAGGCAGCGCTTGGGGTCGATGTGGCGATGGTATTGGACGAGTGTCTTCCCTATCCGGTGGATCGCCAGCGGGCGGAGCAGTCGACGGCAACTAGCGTCGAGTGGGCGCTGCGTGGGCTAGCCCGCGCACATGAGATACGGCATGGGGACTCGAGTTGGAACGGCGGTGTGTTCGCCATCCAACAGGGTTCGCTTGATTCGGCGCTGCGCCGGAGTTCGAGTGAAGCCCTGGCAGCTGCGGACTTCGACGGTTTTGCCATCGGGGGGTTAGCCGTGGGGGAACCAACCGATGCCCTTTATGACGGGGTAGCGATGGCGGCTCCGTTACTGCCAGACCACCGGCCACGATATCTCATGGGCGTAGGGTATCCGGAGGATATCCTGCAGGCGATCAGTTGTGGAGTCGATCTCTTCGATTGTGTCCTACCGACACGGTCCGCGCGGACCGGCAAGGTTTTCACCTCGCGAGGCGACTTGGTGATCAAAAATGCCCGCTTTGCCGATGATCCAAAACCCCTTGATGAGAGTTGTAATTGCCCCACCTGTGCGGTTTACTCCCGCGCGGCACTGCGCCATCTCTTCGTCTCCAACGAGGTCACCTCGGTGGTCCTCTTGACGATGCACAATTTATGGTTCTACTTGAGCTTGATGCGTGAGGCTCGGGAGGCTATTATGACGGGCCGCTATACGCGGTTTCGCACCCGGGTGGAGAATGATCGCGACTCCGCGCGGGAAATGACAGCGCCTACTGAATACGAGAGGTGAATCATGGAAGGTGGAGCCGGGGGAGGTCCCCTGTCGATGGTGATGATGTTTGCCCTGATCTTCGGGGTCTTCTACTTCCTCGTCATCATGCCCGCAAAGAAGCAGCAGAAGAAGAAGGATGCCATGATTGGGGCCCTCAAAAAGGGGGACAAGGTGGTGACTTCCGGCGGTATTTACGGCACGGTGGCCGCGGTCGAGGACCAGGCGCTGCTGCTCAAGATTTCTGAAAACACCAAGATCCGGATAGCCAAGAGCGCCATCGGCGGACCCGTCGGCGCAGACGACGGCACTTCCTGAAGCGGAGGCGAGTGTGGACTCGAAGATTCTCTGGCGAGTAATACTGATTCTGGTAGTGATAGCCCTCAGCGTGTGGTCGTTGTACCCACCTGGAGAGAAGATCCACTACGGACTCGATCTCTCAGGCGGTATCCATCTGGTATTGCAGGTGCAGACCGACGACGCTATCAAGGCGGAGCTGGACGATGCCGCTCAGCGCCTTGTGAGCCGGGCACTAGAGCAAGGCCTGGAGCTCTCTCAGGGAGAGAGCAACATCGGCAACCTGAGTTTCTCGGTCGACGTACCGGCTGATACCGACACTGCGGCCCTTCGTGAGCTTGCAGACAGCTGGGTACCGGGCTACAACGCGAATCCCGGGGTTGGCGAGTGGACCTTCAAGCTGCCGCCGAACATGGACCGTACAGTGCGCGACATGGCCGTCCGGGCGTCGTTGGAGACGATCTGGAATCGCGTCGACCAGTTCGGGGTCGCCGAACCGGTCATCCAACGCCAGGGTCTGGAGAGCGATCGCATCCTCGTCCAACTGCCCGGAGTGGATGACCCGGCGCGGGTCAAGGACCTGATCTCGTCGACCGCGTTTCTGGAGTTCCAGGAGGTGGTTGCGGGGCCAGCACCGGATCGGCAGAGCCTGCTCGCGGCAATCGGTGGAGTCACACCCTCCGACTCGGAGATCCTACCGGGAGACCGGGAGGGGCTCGACGGCCAGGTGCTCGGTGTCGAGTACTATCTGCTCAAGAAGGCGGCGATCATCTCCGGACAGGAGCTGCGATCCGCCAGGCGGAGCCAGGACGAGTACGGCCAGTCGGTGGTCAATTTCGCGACCCAACCGCATGCGTCAGAAAAATTTGGGCAATACACGGGGTCCCATATCGGTACCCGAATGGCGATCGTACTCGACAACAAGGTGATTTCGGCGCCGTCAATTGAATCACGGATCCCGGGTGAGGGTCGCATCACCGGCAACTTCACGATCGAGGGCGCCGAGGACCTGGCCCTGAAGCTACGCGCCGGCGCCCTTCCGGCCACTATCATCTACCTCGAAGAGCGGACGGTCGGTCCGTCCCTCGGGCGCGATTCCGTGGTCCGTGGAGTGCGGGCGGCGGTTTCCGGTCTGTTGGTGGTGATGATCTTCATGCTCGTCTATTACAGGATGTCTGGGCTCAACGCCAACGTCGCGCTGATCCTCAACATCATGATCCTGCTCGGCGCTATGGCCTATTTCGGTGCGACACTGACTTTGCCCGGGATCGCGGGAGTCATTCTGACGATCGGTATGGCGGTCGATGCAAACGTGCTCATCTTTGAACGCATCCGTGAAGAGTTGCGGGTGGGCAAGACCGTACGGGCGGCTATCGACACCGGATTCGCCCGGGCTTTTGGCACCATTCTCGACGCCAACTTGACGACGTTGATTGCCGCTCTGTTCCTCTTCAATTTCGGCACCGGGCCGATCAAGGGCTTCGCTGTCACCCTATCAATCGGCATTCTGGCCAGTGTTTTCACGGCCGTGTTTGTTTCCCGCACTCTCTACATGATTGTTCTTGCCGGCCGCGAGCGCGTCGAGAGCCTCAGTATCTGATTGGATGATTCCATGCGCATCATTGGCGAAACCAATATCCCGTTTCTTTCCTACCGCAAAATCGCCCTATCGCTTTCGGTGTTGGTGATTGCTGGCGGCCTGGCCTATGAGTTTCTCGGCCCGGGGCTCAATCTCGGCATCGATTTCGTGGGTGGGACCCAGGTCACCCTCAAATTCCGCGAGCAGCCGGACCTTGGCGCTTTGCGCTCCGCTGTCGATGAGCTCACGACAGGCACTCCGACCCTCCAGCGCTTCGACGAGGCGGAAAAGAACGAAATTCTGATCCGTGTCGAGAATCCCGAGGGAGAAGAGGGTGACTTCGCGAGCCCGATTCTCGAGCTTCTCAACCGTGAGTTCAACGCCGATATCGGCGATCGTTTTGACCTCAACACCAAGGGCTCGATCAACCTGACCAGCCTTTTGGTGGCGTCCGACCCCGATGGCATGGGCGGCGACGACGAGGCGCGTCGGCTCTATTACGAGCCGATGGCGGAGGCTGTGCTCGACTATCGAAATCGGACCCAGGCTGAGCACAAAGGGATCTTTCACTCAACTGACGACCTCGTGAACGTCGAGGAGCTGAGCGATCCCGCACGCGCCTATCTCGAGGCAAACACTGTGACGGGCGCCTTCTCCCTGCTCGGGACCGAAAGTGTCGGCCCGGCGGTCGGAGCGGACCTGCAGAAAAAGGCATTGCTGGCGATCGGCTTCTCACTGGTCGGCATGTTGGTCTATATCTGGATCCGATTCCAATTGCCCTACGCGGTGGGCGCAGTTGCAGCCCTGTTCCATGATGTGCTGATCACTCTCGCTGCCATCGCCGTGACCCACCGCGAAATCAACCTGCCGACAGTTGCGGCCCTCCTGACCCTCGTTGGTTACTCGGTCAACGATACGGTGGTGGTCTTCGACCGGGTACGTGAGAATCTGAGACTGCGCCGTGGCGAGGAGCTCGAGTCGGTGATGAACCTGTCAATCAACCAGACTCTGTCGCGGACGTTCATCACTTCGGGAACTACGCTGGTCGTCGTCTTGAGCCTCTACATTTTTGGTGGCGACGTGATCAATACATTCGCTTTCGTGCTTCTGGTGGGCATCCTCGTCGGTACGTACTCATCCATCTTTGTCGCCTCGCCCGTGGCGTTGGCGATAAACAGGGTGCTGGTTTCACGCCGTGAGCGTCGACGCCTCAAGGGACGCCGCTAGAACGAATTAGGAATTCTGAATTAGGAATTCGGAATGCCGCCCACCCTCCCGCGAAGAGGTTGGAGTCACTGGGAGTGGATGGGAATTCCTAATTCCTAACTCCTAATTCCTCATTCAAATACCCCGTGGTGCGTCCCTGTCCCTATGTATTCCACATCACATCGTGCGCCGAAGTGAGCGCGGATTCGGGGGTTTCTTGACCCTAGGGATAAAATAGATGAATGGCGAGTGGAGTCGCAACTGCGCAGGTTGAGGTGAAGGTCCGCATCGAGGACATTCTCAACCGGATGGAACGGTATCGTCCTGACCTGGACGAGGACCTCTTGCGGCACGCGTATGTCTTTGCCGCCAATCGCCACCAGGGCCAGATCCGGCGTTCAGGCGAACCCTACCTAACCCACCCCTTGACCGTTGCCTGGATCCTGGCTGACATGGAGCTGGACGAGGAGACGGTGGCCGCCGGGCTACTCCACGATTTGCTCGAAGATACGGCGACGACGGCGGAAGAGATTGAGGTCGAGTTCGGTCCCGAGATCGAGCGTTTGGTGACCGCGTTGACCAAGATGGCCGATTTCGAATCCAGCTATTCGAGCCGCGAGGCCACCGAAGCCGAAAATTTCCGCCGTCTGCTGCTCGCTTCGGTAGACGATTTGCGCGTGATCCTCATCAAGCTCGCGGACCGCCTGCACAACATGCGGACCCTGGTATTCCTTCGACGCGATCGCCAGATTGCCATTGCCCGTGAAACCCTCGATATTTTTGCTCCGATCGCCAATCGCCTCGGTATCGGCAGCATCAAGGTCGAGATGGAGGATCTCTGCTTCCGGTACCTGCACCCGAAAGAGGCGGAAAAGCTCGATCACGAAATCGAAGACCGCAAGGAAGCGGCCGATCGCTGGTTTGCCGAGATTCATGGCGTGTTGGGTGGTCTTCTGGAAGAGAATGGTATCGAGGGCAGTATTCATGGCCGGATCAAGCATCTGTACTCGATATTCGAGAAGCTCAAGCGGCAGGGGGTCGACGTCGCGAACGTCTTCGACTTTCTGGCCTTCCGGATCATCGTGTCGACGGTCGCCGATTGTTACGCAGCGCTCGGTCTCATCCACCAACAATGGCCGCCGGTGCCGGGGAGGCTCAAGGACCATATTGCGATTCCCAAGCCCAATGCGTACCAGTCGCTGCATACGACGGTGATCGGCCCCGAAGGCCATCCGTTCGAAATCCAGATCCGAACCGATGAAATGAACAAAATCGCCGAGTACGGCATCGCAGCACACTGGAGTTACAAGGAGAGGGGCTCGCATGCCCCCGCTGAGGATTCCCGGGTGGCCTGGCTGCGGGCGTTGCTCGACAACTCAGAGGGCTCGTCACCTCGAGAGTTCATCGATTCTCTTAAAGTCGACCTCTACCCGGACGAGGTTTACAGTTTCACCCCTCGCGGAGATGTCTTCTCGTTTCCAAGCGGGGCCACGGTCCTCGATTTCGCATATCGGGTCCACACCCAGGTCGGTCACACCTGCGTAGGCGGCCGAATCAACGGTCGTTGGGTGCCTCTGAAGACTGAAATCGTCAACGGCGACATCGTCGAAATCACAACCTCTAACAAGCAGCGGCCCCACCACGATTGGTTGAGTATCGTCGGAACCAATCGTGCACGATCGAAGATACGAGCCTGGCTCAAGCGCGAAGAGAAGGCGCGGGCGGTCGAGGTTGGACGGAAGCTGGTTGACCGGGAGTTGCGGAAGCTCGGCACTTCGCTGCGCTCTGCGAGCAGGAGTGACGAGTTGGCCGAGGTGATCAGGGCCAGTGGGTATTCCAATGAAGATGATCTGATCGCGGCCATTGGATTTGGCAAGATCCCGGTAACCACTCTCACTACAGTCTTTCGTAAGGATGGCGAAACCCCGGCAGAAGAGGAAGAATTCGCTCGAAAGAAGAAGCCGGCCCCAGCGTCAAAAACCGACCATGCTCTCGAGGTCAGTGGTGATGCCGACTTTCTCGTCTATTTGGCGAAATGTTGCAAGCCTCTACCGGGCGAGGAGATCGTCGGTTTTGTCACCAGGGGGAAAGGGGTGGCCGTCCATTCGCGTTCGTGCCCCAACGTCAGAAACCTCCTCTATCACCCGGAGCGTGAAATCGAGGTTCAGTGGGCGCCAACCGCGCCGGCCACCAAAGCACCCACATCGCAGGTTGACGTCGATATGTCCTTCAACGACAGTTCCGGGATACTGGCGTCTATCTCGCAGGCTATCTCGACGGAGGGCAGCGACATCCTCAGCTGCCGCCTTCGCACCGAGCCCAACGATACCGGTTTTGCGGCGATGACTATCGTCGTACACGACAAGGCGCAGCTCACCCGCATCCTCAGCCGTCTCCAGGATCTGAAGGGGATGTTGCGGGTAGAGCGGCGCGGGCAAGCGGGAGCGAGCCCGTGACCGGCCGCAGAAAACTAGATGCGGGGAGCCTTGGTAACCTTGCCCGAACGGATGCAGCGGGTGCACGCTTTGACGTATTTCGGCTTGCCGTCGACCAGTGCGCGTACGCGCTGGATGTTTGGCCGCCACCGCCGCTTGGTCACGTTGTGGGCGTGAGAAATATTGCTTCCGGTCATCGGCCCTTTGCCGCAGATTTCACATCGCTGCGCCATCGTCGAATTCCTCCTCGAGGTCCCCACTTGGGGGTTGAATTGTTTAACACATGTGACTCAGTTTTGCAAGTACGAGCGTCGCTCTCAGTCCCATATTTATGTCTAACAAGCCGTCGAGGCGGCGACTCAGACGTGAAATGAGGGGGATATTTCGGTGTTGAAAGGCGAGACGTCACGGCTGATATACTGGTTGCTGGATGAGGAATTGTTGCCCGAAATAGACGTCCGGCGTTGTGCCAAGAATTCACCAAACGGTGTCACCGACTCGTGCGGCAATTTTCGTGCGAGTACCTACAGAGTATGTTGCACGTCACTCAAAGCCTTTATTGTTGTGATCCCTGTTCTTGACCTTAGAGGAGGCCTTTGGTAGCCTTCAAAGTAAGAGGGGTTTATGGTCCTGTCCAGAAAAACTTCTGAGATCAAGGTGTAAGCCATGTTTGGTAAGCCTAAAAAACAAGTCGTCGGTTGCGATGTCGGATCGTCTGCGATCAAGATCGTAGAGTTGAAGCCGCTCAAAAGCGGTGAATTTCAACTTCTCCATGCGGCAATTGCAGATCTCTCGCCGGAAGCGATTGTTGACGGCGCGATAATGGACTCGTCACTTGTTGTCGAGGCATTGTCCCGTTTGATTGCCGAAAACAATATCAAGAATGCGAATTTCGGTGGCTCATTGTCGGGACATTCTGTAATCATCAAGAAAATCCAACTCCCGTCCATGACGGATGCCGAGCTTGCCGAGTCCATTCAATGGGAAGCGGAGCAGTACATTCCGTTTGACATCAACGATGTCAATCTCGATTACGTGGTCCTGGAGTCCGACTCCGGTGACACCATGGATGTGTTGTTGGTGGCGGTGAAGAAGGATCGGATCGCCGATTACACCTCGGTGATTGTTCAGGCCGGTAAGGATCCGGTGCTGGTTGATGTCGATGTCTTTGCTCTTCAGAATGCGTTCGAGGCCAACTATGACGTCGATCCGGAGACAATCGCGCTGGTCAACATCGGCGCGTCGGTGATGAATATCAACGTTCTCTACCACGGAACATCGATCTTCTGGCGCGACGTGGCGTTCGGTGGCAATCAGTACACCGAGGCCATTCAGCGCGAGCTCAGTTTGTCGCGAGATGATGCTGAACGATTGAAGCTCGGGGAGAGGGTTGGAGAAAACACCCTGCAACAGGTCCTCAGTGTGCTCAATAGCGTTTCCGAGGATCTCACCGCAGAACTCCAGAAAACCATCGATTTCTTCGTCGCCACTTCGTCGGTCGATCACATCGATCGGGTCGTTCTCGCTGGCGGGAGCGCTCAGATCCTGAATCTCGACGAAGTACTCAGAGAGCGCTTCCAAGTCGCCGTCGAAGTCATGAATCCGTTCCGCAACATTCGCTACAGCGAGTCCGATTTCGATCCCGAGTGGATCAATAGGCACGCTCCGGCAATGGCGGTGGCGGTAGGCCTCGCGGTACGCAGGGTCGGAGAATGACGCGATGATCAAGATTAATCTGGTTGCGGAAACTCCGGCGGCGGCGTCGGTTCAGGCCGAACGCCCGCAATTCTCACTGGGGGCCAAACAGGGCGACGTCATTTTGTTGATTGTGCTCGCCCTCGCCCTGGTCGTTATCGGCACCCAGTGGTTTCTCTTGACGAGCAAACGATCAGGTCTGAGAGAGGTCGAAAGCCAGAGGCGTCGTGAACGTGACGAGCTGCTCGTTTATATCAAAAAGGTCGAAGAACTCGAAGCGCGACGCGAGATGTTGCGCCACAAAATCAACGTCATCAACGAGCTGAAGCGCAACCAGCAGGGACCGGTCCGTATTCTGGACGAGGTTTCGCGGGCGCTTCCAGAATTGGTTTGGCTGGGCAGTCTCAAGCTGGTTGGAAACAACGTGGAGCTTGGGGGAAGCGCAATGGACGAGAATGCGGTCGCAAACTACATCTCGAATCTCGACGCTTCTCCCTTCTTCGATGAGCCGGTGCTCAAGAACCTGTCTCGAGGCCGAGGTGACACGTTCGGATTTTCTTTGAGTTTTGCATTTAACAATGCTCCGCCGGAGATTGAGGCGGCCGAGGGTTCGCAAGCAGCGAGCTCCGGTCAATGAGGACGGGGGTCTGACACCATGGCGATAGATCTCAACTCCAAGCCCTGGTACGTGGCGGCCATCGTCGGCGTCGTTCTCGGCATTGCGATGTTCGTGGTGATGAACATCTACATCTTTAAAGATATTCGTACTCAGATCGAGCGCCTCGAGACCAGCATTGATGAGCTCGAGCGAGAGATCGAGAAGGGACGTGCGGCCAAGGCGGACCTGCCGCGGCTCGAGGAAGACATCCGCAACTACGAAATCGAGCTCGAGCGACTTCGCAAAATCTTGCCGACCAAGCGTGAGACGGACAATCTCATCAAGCGGGCCAAACAGCTCACAGAACGCGGGAGGTTCCGATTGACCCGGTTCACGCCGGGGGCCTTCGAGGATCGCGACTTCTTTATCGAGTGGCCGATTCGGGTTGGTCTGGACGGAACCTACCACGAACTCGGGTTGTTCTTCGATCGGCTGAGCCGGTTCTCGCGGATCATCAATGTCACTGAGTTGACAATCAATCCAACCAGAAGAACCAAAGATTCCGATTCGGGTTTCACCATCCACGCCGAGTTCGTTCAAAGGACCTATATTTTCAAGGAAGAGACGCCAGCGCCGGAGACGCAGCCATGAACCGCAATTTCTTATTGTCGTGTGGTTTGATTGTGTTCTTGGCAGCCGTGGGCGCGGTTGTGGCCCAGGAGCCAGAGGCGCCGGCCGAAGAGGAAACTTCATTGCTGGTCGACGAAGAGGTCGACGTGTCGGGAATCGAGCAGATCCTGCGCGGCGAGGAAGAGGTTCTGGAAGGCCGGATGTTCAGCTACGACCCCGCGGGTCGGAGAGATCCATTCCGGTCACTCCTCGATGGTTTTGAGGAAAGTGAAGAGGGACCCGCCAAAGCCCGCCCGCCCGGTCTGCCGGGAATGATGATCGAAGAGCTGAGGCTCGAGGGTATTATTGAAACGCCGAGCGGCATTCTGGCCTTCGTTCTCGGGCGCGACAACGTGTCCTACATCATCCGACCGGGAACAAAGCTATTCAACGGTGACGTCGGGGAGATTCAGCCCAAGAAGGTAGTCTTCAGGAAAGACGTGAATGACCCCAATCGGAACAAGCAGTACGAGGAAGTCGTGCGAGAAATCACGGATTAGCCGTGATTTGAGAGGAAATATGGGGGACGGCATGATGATGAAAAACGTCCGCATCCTGGTGGCGGCTGCAGCCTGCGTCCTGCTGGGTATGCCGCTCCTCGCCGAGGAGCCCGTTCCGGAAATCCTGGGAATGGGTGCGGAGGCGGGGCCATCTGGGCCCGTACTCCGAGTCCGGGCGGCAGGGGAGCTAGAGACGGTCCACTACTCGCCGCAACCTGGCGTGTGGGTAGTGGAGCTGCCAGAAGCGAGCTGGGACCAGGGCGCCGGGCTCATCGTTGATCCCGATCTCGGGATCGAACGTGCGGAGCTCAACCACGTTGACGAATTTGGGAAGCGGGTTTCCCGCCTCACCGTGTGGTTGGCCGAGCCGGCGCAGCTGACAATGGACCGATTCGCTGGTGGGTTGGAGCTCTCCTTCACATCATTTGGTGAAAGGGAGCCCGGGATTCCGGCTACCGTTTCTCGCGAAGAGGTGGTCGTGGCATCGAAGAGCGACCCGGCTCCGGCGGAAGCTGCCGCATTGACAATGGCGGGTGGTACGCCGAGCCTGGTCGAAATCGTGCCGACACGGACAGGTGATGGGGTGGTTGTCGAGCTGAGGTCGGACCGTCCGATTTCGGTCCGGGCCTTTACCCTTCCCGAACCGCGACGTCTGGTTCTCGATCTCAATGGCGTTATCAACAGGGTTGACCGTCATCTGCTGCCGGTGAACTCACCGCTGGTGAGCCAGGTGCGGGTGGCACAGTTCCAGGCCACCCCGGTACCGATTACTCGGGTTGTGATTGACCTGAGGAGCGAAGCCGACTACTCGATCGATGAGACCAATTTCGGTGCGTCGGTCAGCGTCGGTGCCAATGGCGTTCCGCTCCCGGCCATTACGGAGTCAATTGAAGTAGCGGCGGCGGGCACCATCGAGATCACCCGTTCGGCGCCAGAGGCTATCAGAAGAACCCGAGCCTGCGCAGGAGATGGTTTCGTCCCTATTCGATCTTCCGGACGAAACGGTGAAGGCCGAAGTTGTTGACAGCTCTTCGGCGACGGAACGAAGCCCTTGGGTTGCAGATAATTCGCAATTGATCGAGCAGGCCGAGGCTGTGACGGTCCTCGAGGGACCGACGACGGCAGCCGAAGGTTTTGCGCCGACCGAGGTTTCCACCGAAGAACAGCAGTTCACCGGGGAGCCAATCACCCTGACTCTCAAGGATGCAGATATCAAGGACGTGCTCAAGACCTTCTCGGTGCTCACCGAGATGAACATCGTCCTCGACCCCTCGGTCAGCGGATCGGTAACGGTTGAACTTCGAGACGTTCCGTGGGACCAGGCCCTAGATTTGATCCTCAAGATCAATGGCCTTGACTACGTGCTTGAAAACAACGTCCTTCGAGTGGCACCGATTCAGAAGCTCGCCTCCGAAAAGAGCGCACGAGCGGCCTTCGCACTGGAACAGGAGAAGGCCAAACCGATGAATACGATGTTGAAACCGATCTCGTATTCCAAGGCGAGCGACATCGCCGCGCTGCTGTCCAGCGACAGTTACCTGTTGTCTTCCAGAGGATCGGTGACCGTGGACGAGCGCACCAACACCCTCATCCTTCGCGACGTTACCGATCGGGTGGAAGGGATACTGCGCCTCATCGACTCACTTGACCTGCCGACGCCGCAGGTGGTGATCGAGGGTCGAATCGTCGAGACGACAAAGCAGTTCTCGCGCTCGCTTGGCGTCGTGTGGGGATTCACGGGCGTGATGGATGCGGAGCACGGCAATGACACCGGTCTCAAGTTCCCCAACGAGATGAGCGTGGAGGGCGGCGTCACGTTGCCAGGAGCTGCCAATAATGGCGTGCTCGGGATGGCATTTGGTGACATTCTCAACACCTTCAACCTCGACTTCATGCTCAATGCTGCCGAGTCTGACAACCAGGCCAGGGTGGTGTCGACTCCGCGGGTAACGACCCAGAACCTCAAGTCGGCATCGATCCGCTCGGGTCTGCAAATCCCGGTGCAGACGGTGGCAAACAACACGGTGACCGTCCAGTACGTGGACGCGACCCTGCGCCTCGAGGTGACGCCGCAGATCACCGCCGAGGGCACAGTCAACCTTGACATCTCAATCAAAAAGCAGCGCCCGGCACCGGAATTTGCGGTGGCCGGGGGTCAGAACGCGCCGATCTTCACGCGCGACGCCGAAACCGAGCTTCTGGTTCGCGACGGCGGCACGACGGTGATCGGTGGGATCTATGAAATCACCTCTGGAGAAGGGGAGAGCCGCGTTCCAGGCCTGCACAATATTCCAGTATTCGGGTGGTTGTTCAAGAACAAGACGATCAGGAACGATCATGACGAACTCCTGATCTTCATTACCCCGAGAATCGTGAAGTACTAGGTGGAGGATTAGATGAAGCGCATCACTCCCGTCTTCGTCACGCTCGCCCTCGCCCTGATGGTGTGGTCCTGCGGTGGCAACAGCACTCTGGACAACACCGAAGCGGCGGTGTACCTGACGGTCGATATCTCGGAGTACAACCCGGACATCGATATCTGTCTGCAGCAGACCGACATCGCGATCTCCAGCATGGAAATCACGTCGCAGGCAAAGAACCCTGAAGCTTCACTCGGAGCCGCTCAGGACGTCAATCTCAATCGCTGGGTGATCAAACCGTATCGCACGGATGGCGGCTCGGCTGCTTCGCCCGAGTGGACGTACGACACCGCAGTGTACGTTCCCGCCGATGGGAACGCGAGCCTCGAGAACTACAGGGTTTATCCGCTCGCATATCTTGGAGAAGTGCCGTTGGCGAACTTGTTGCCTGAAAACGGTGGATTCGACCCGGAGACCGGGAACAGCACCATCCGGCAGGGCTTCGAGTTGCAGATCTTCGGTCAAACGGTCTCGGGCAAGAACGTGGCCACCGTGCCGGTCGTGATCGATTTCAATTTCTACTGTTTGGGCCAGTAATGAGTGGGGGTCTGAAGCCATGAAGAGGTTTATTCCGTACATTGCTCTCCTGGCGCTGGTCGCCATGGTCGGATGCTCGGCGGACAGCCCTCGCGCCAAGCCGGCACCGACGGTTGTGCCCGAGGCGTGGAATGTGAGTTCGCTGGACGCATCCAACACCGCGCCATTCGTCGGGACCGTGATCCTGGTCGAGGCAACGGTGACTCTCGACGGTTCACCGGCGCCGGATGACACGGCGATCACATTCGAGGCCAGTGGCGGCGCGTTCGGCAACGGCACCACCTCCGCCTCGGTGCTGACTGAAGGAGGCACCGCCTCGGTCGCCTTTTTCTCGGAGACCGAAGGGGCCTACGTCATCAGGGCTCGCATCAGGAGCGCCAGCCGTGAGGTGACCGTCCAATATCAGGACCGTGCCTCCACGGATGCCCTCCAACTCACGGGTGTCGATCCCCGCCGAGGCTCCTACGCCGGTGGCGACCAGGTGGTCGTCACGGGGAAGGGCATCCAGACTCCGGTCGATGTCTTCTTCGATCTCGATGGCTTCGCTTACCAGGCGATCATCGTCGGGGTCACCCCGAGCGATCCGCTGAGTGCGGACGGGACGATCACTGTCATCACCCCGGCCTTCACCGGCACCAACACCGGCATTCAGCAGACCGCCGATGTCAGGGTCAACACCAACGCCGGTACCGGCTCTCAGGAGACCGACACCCTGCCCGATGCCTTTGTGTTGCTTCCCGGCGGCGGGCCGCAGATCTATGGGATGTCGCCGAGCTCCGGCCGGTCCTCGGGTGGCGAAGTGGTCAACGTCCTCGGCCAGGGTTTCGGCTCGGTGGCCTCCGACCTCAGCGTCAGCTTTGCCGATCCGAGCGGTCTGGTGAAGCTCGGCACGGTGATGGCGGTTTCGCCCGACGGCACCCAGATCCAGGTCGAAACGCCCCGCTTCAGCACCATTCCGCTCGAGGTAGACCAGCCGCAGGACGTCACGGTTGCGACGCTTGACGGCGTGATCTCGCTCGAAGATGCCTTCATCGTCCTCGCCGACGAACCGACACCTCAGATCGCCTCCGTCTCGCCCATCGCAGGACCGCTGGATGGCGGTACGCTGGTGACGATCTTCGGTAGCGGCTTCCAGGTTCCTGTGCAGGTGAAGTTCGGCAACCTCACCGCGCTGGATGTCAATGTCTTCAACGATACGACCCCGGCCGACAACGACCGCATCACCTGCACTACGCCCGACTACAGCCAGCAGGGCGAGGTGCCGCCGGTGTCGGTCAGCGTCGAGGTCACCAACGTGACCTCTGGGAAGTCCGCCAGTTACAGCAGCTTCACCTACGGTGACGCGCTCTATATCACCGGCAACAGCCCGACCGAGGGCGGCCTTGGCGATCTGGTGATCATCTACGGTTCCGGCTTCGAGGATCCGTTGCAGGTCTTCCTGGGCAGCGAACTGATGGAATTGATCAGCGTCTCCGGCACCGAGCTCGTGGTCAAGATCCCGGACGATCTCGCAACCGAATGCGGCGGTACGGGCTGGATCATTTAAGGTCGTACTCCTCGAGAGTCGGTATCGAGCGCGAAGGCGGAAACTTCACTATCCTTGGCAACAACCCGACGGTGCTGTCGGTGAGCCCGGTGATCTTGCAAGAGGACGGTGCAAGTCCATCGAATTTGGTACCATGACGAGATCACGATTACCGGCCAACGACTTCGCCGAAGAGGTTCTGGTGAAGGTCGGCGGATACGTACGTGCCGAGCAGTGACGTTGATCGGATCAGTGAGATCGACCATCGATCGATGTCAGAACTTGCCGGGCGCCGGTGCGACCTTGGGGTCATCTTCGTCACTTCGACACCAGTTCACTCCTGGTGATCAACCAGGTCCGTAGCGGTGCTCAGCAATGTCGAACTCGCTGTCAACGTCGACGGTCACCAACTTCCCGGGGACTCTGTCCGACACGCTGCTCGGCGCATTGTCCTGATCGAGCCGTTCGATACTACTTGCGTCGATAGCACCTGCTAGTCGATGTACCGCGTTCAGTCCCAACTTCGCGGATCCGCCTGCGGTGCGGTGTGCGGCCGTCAACCGAGATGTGATTGATCATCAACAACGGTTCCGGCGAACATCGACGTTGTTGCACGACTTAGCGGGTGAGTTCTACTTCGAAACGCGGGAGTGTCACAATCTCGGCATCCCCACTTTGAGCTGTCCCTGGGTCGTGGCTCCGATACCTGCCGACGTTTACTTCGGTCACGCCGCTTCCCGCGACACTACGGACAGAACTCCATGGAACGACTCGCGATCCTCAGCGGTGATCCAGACTGAAGGCCTGATTGCAGTACCGATCGTGAGCGGTTGACTCGAAGCTGACACCTTAACGGAGGAATTTTCCCGCCGGCCCACCGTGGGCCGGCGGGAGTAAATTTCATGGATTACCGTCTCGAACAACTGCGTTTTGAACTCCGGGAGGATCCGTCCTCCCGGGTTTTCTTCAAACTCGGTGAGCACCTCCGCCGGGAGGGGGAGCTTGACGAGGCGATCGAAATCCTGAGTGCCGGTCTCGAGAAACACGATCGCTACGTCGCGGCCTGGGTCAGCCTCGGCCGCGCACAGCTCGCCAACGGCAATGCCGAGGAGGCCCAGAAATCGCTCGAACGGAGCCTCCAGCTCGATCCGGAGAACGCGGTCGCGTCGAGGGCCATGGGCGAAGCGGCGATTGTCAACGGCGACTGGCTGACGGCGGTCAAAGCGCTCAAGCGGGCGCGAGGGTTGTCACCCCAGGACGATGCTCTCGACGAGCGCATCACCTTTGTCGAGGAGCATCTCGACGAGCTCGGCCTCCTCAAAAAGCCGCCTCCCGTCGTCAGCTACTGGACAGGGGCTCCAGAGGATGGTGGCCAGGGCGGAGATGCCACTGGCGACGAACCCTTCGCCGTCCATTCCGCGGGCGATACCGGTATGTGGGATGACGCCAACGACGTCTTTGCCGCCGGGATGGTCGAAGACAATGAAGCTTCGGATGCCGGAGAAGAGGACGCGGGAGGCGAAGAATCGCCGCCCGAAAATAACGTTGACGTAACCGATGATTCCGACGCCTATGCGGGACCGCCACCTTTGACCGAGGACGATGTCGCCTCCATCGTCGACGGCAACGAAACTTTTGAAACCGCCGAGCTGGAGACCGTCGCGGATGAGGGAGAGCCCTACGAGGCCGAGGACGCGGAAGCGCCCGAGAGCGCTTTCATCGTGCCCGAGCCCGTGCCCGTGCCCGAAATGGAGCAAGACACCGAAGCGGAAACCGTTTTCGAATCAGAGCTTGATCCCGAACCGGAGCCCGAGCCAGATACTGAGCCGTTGTTCGAACCTGAGTTCGGCGAAGATGACGAGAGCGGTGCAGACGACGTGTCTGATGACGAATCCGAGCACGAGGACGAGCAGGAGCACGAAGACGAAGATGAGCAGGATCCGGCGACGGAACCAGAGCCCGCTCCTGAGGATGAACCGGAACCGCTGCCCGAATCGTGGCCGGATCCGGAATCCGATGTCCAGCCCGAACTCGAGAAAGACGCAGACGGCATTCCTCTTCCTACCATGACACTCGCGCAGCTGGCGCTCGACCAGGGCGACCTCGATCTTGCTGAACGGACACTCCGCGGAGTCCTGGAGCGAGAGCCGGAACACGGCGAGGCCGCAGAGCTTCTCGAGACATTGATCGCCGGGCCGCCGGAGGCAGATTCGACGGTTGAACCAACGGATCCCTCCGCCACCAAGGTAGAAGCGTTGCAGCGCTGGCTCGACGCGGTTAGACTGGCCTCGGAGAGGCTGAAGACGTGACCTTCGAAGAATCCATGAAAGAGCTACTGGAGAGCTGTCCAGAGGCCCGTGGTGCGGCCATTGTGGACCCTGATGGCATACCAGTAGTGGTGAGCCCCGAGGACGGTTCTCTCGAGGTCCTGGGGGCGGAGTTGGCGACCATACTCCACGATCTGGCCGAGGCGGCCAGGGAGCTCCAGCATGGACAACTCGAACAGTGTTCGGTCTTTGCGGAGGATGCGATCATCATTTTGACGACCATCGCAGCCGGCTACTTTCTGGTGTTGGTTATCGGCCGCGACGGGCTCGCCGGAAAGGGTCGGTTTCTGAGCCGGCTGGCCAGTACCCGCTTATACTCCGAATTCATCTGAGGTGAAATTCATGTTCAAGTTCGAGGAGATCTGTGAACTGATCCAATTGGTCGGCTCGTCAGGGGTGGCCAATGTCGAGGTCGAGCACGCCGGATCCCGCGTGCGCATTGAGGGCCGGACGCAGGTAGTTGCGGCCCAGACGGCACCGTCCGTTGCAGCGGCCTCCCCGGCGCCGCAGCCCGCTCCCGAAGCGTTTGTTGCGGGTGAGTCCGGCACCGCAATTCCTGAAGAGGATGACCTGCACGCGGTCAGCTCACCCATTGTCGGCACCTTCTACCGGGCTCCCAACCCGGATGCGGATCCCTACGTCAAAGTCGGCGAATTTGTCGAGCAGGGGCAGACTTTGTGCATCGTCGAGGCCATGAAACTGATGAACGAGATCGAGGCTGATATCAGCGGAACGGTCGTCAAGGTCCTCCCGGAGAACGCTCAGCCGGTCGAATACGGCGAGAGCTTGTTCATGGTGCGACCGGCCTGAGATGTTTGCAAAAGTTCTGATTGCCAACCGCGGCGAGATTGCGGTGCGAATCATCGCCGCTTGTCGTGAGATGGGCGTCTCGACAGTCGCTGTTCACTCTGAGGCGGATCGTGACTGCCTTCACGCAGAGCTCGCCGATGAGGCAGTGTGTATCGGGCCCTCGGATTCGGCAAGCTCGTACCTCAACGTCACCTCGGTGATGTCCGCGGCCCGGATCACCGGCGCCGATGCGATCCATCCGGGTTATGGCTTCCTGGCGGAGAACGCGCATTTCGCCGAAATTGTTGGCGAGTGCGGTCTCACGTTCATCGGACCGTCGGCCGATGCCATCCGGCTGATGGGAAACAAGTCCGAGGCGAGGCGAACGATGGCCGCCAACGAGGTGCCGATCCTCCCCGGCTCGGATGGGCCCTTGCAGTCCAGCGACGATGCGCTCGTGCTGGCAAAGGAAATAGGATTTCCGGTGATCCTCAAGGCCTCGGCCGGAGGCGGCGGGCGCGGGATGCGGCTGGCGTGGGATGCCGACGAGCTTCAACACGCGTACGCCACCGCCTGGAACGAGGCGGAGCGGGCATTCGGCGATCCCACCCTGTATCTCGAGAAGTATGTCGAGAAACCACGACACATCGAGTTTCAGATACTCGCGGACTCGACCGGTCGGGTCGTTCACCTCGGGGAGCGCGAGTGCTCCATCCAACGCCGCCACCAGAAGATCATCGAGGAAGCTCCATCCGTGGCGCTCAGCGCCGAGCTTCGGGCGGAAATGGGAAAGGCGGCTGTGGCGGCCGCGCGAGCAGCCAAGTACGAGAACGCCGGCACGGTGGAGTTTCTCCTCGCCGAGGATGGCAGTTTCTCCTTTATGGAAATGAACACAAGAGTCCAGGTCGAGCACCCGGTGACCGAGATCGTGACCGGCGTCGACATCGTCAAGGAACAGCTGCTGATCGCCGCCGGCGAAGAGATGACGGTGCCAAAACGCAAGCAGGTCCGGCCCGAGGGGCACGCCATTGAGTTTCGTATCAACGCCGAGGACCCGGAGACTTTTGCCCCGTCTCCAGGCCGCATCACAAAACTCGTCCTCCCGGGTGGGCCGGGGGTCAGGGTCGACACCCATGTCTATGCCGGATATACAGTGCCGCCCTTCTACGACAGCCTGATTGCCAAGCTCCTGGTCTCGGGTCGTGATCGTGACGAGGCCATTGTCCGCAGCCGCCGCGCGCTTTCCATGATCAAGATTGAGGGCATCAAGACCTCCGTGGCACTGCACATGAGAATCCTCGAGTCAGAGGAATTCGTAGCGGGTCGCATAGACACCCACTTCATGGAGCGCTTCCTCGCATAGCGAGAATTCTCAGTTTTCAATTTTCAATTCTCAATTCCCGCCCGCCATCCCAATTTCCTGGAGGGCCGTTTCTGGTGGATGGGGGAATTCAAAATTGAGAATTCAAAATTGAGAATTTAGAAAAGCCCGGGCCGAAAAAAGACATAACAAGTGGTTAAGGCTCTGAGTGATAACATAGATGAGTATGCCTCGCATTTTCCTTGTCGGTTTCATGGGTGCCGGAAAGAGTTCGATCGGAGCCGCACTGGCGGATCGCTTGAGCCTTGGCTTCATCGATCTCGATGAGGAGATCAGCCGGCGACTCGATGCTCCGATCCCGGAGATATTTACGCGATTCGGCGAGGCAACTTTCAGGACCGCCGAACACGAAGAATTGGCGCGGTGCGCCGAATCGGTTGATATTGTTGTTGCTACCGGAGGCGGTGCCTTTTGCAGCGATGCCAACCGCGATGTGATCCACCGGTCGAGCGGTGTCTCGGTCTTTCTCGACCTGCCGTGGGCGGTGCTACGGCAGCGTTTGTTGCGGGATCACTCCGACCGCCCCATGTATAACGACACCGACCAGGCGAGGCTCCTCTTTGAGGAGCGATTGCCGCACTACAAGCGTGCTTTGGTGAGGGTATCGCTCGCTGGGGAAGAGGATCCCGACGAGGTTGCGGAGCGTGTGGTGGCAACACTCCGGGAGGCGCCGTGCGCTATCTGATCCTGAGTGATATTCACTCCAACTGGGAGGCCCTGCAAGCGGTTCGCGCGCACGTTCGGCGCAAACGGTTCGATCGTGTCGTCTTTCTCGGAGATGCGGTCGGCTACGGTGCATCACCGAACCGGGTGTTGGATTGGCTGCGGTCCCTCGGAAACACTCTGGTTGGAGTGCGCGGTAATCATGATCGTGTGTGTTCAGGTCTCGACAGCGCGGAGCACTTCAACCGCTATGCCCGGCAGGCGGCCGAGTGGACGCTGAATCGCCTCGAGGAGCGCAACCTCGAGTACCTCCAATCATTTCCTGTGGGCCCGATCGATCTCGAGAAAGGTGTAGCGATTTGTCATGGTTCGAGCGTCGATGAGGACGCCTATATCTTTTCGGCCTACGATGCGCAGCTTGCCTTCGCCGCAACGCCGCACCCGCTGATCTTGTTCGGTCACACGCATGTGCCTTCGCTCTTCATGCTGCGCGAAGACAACGGCAAGCAAACCCTCAAGGTTCGTCTCCTCGCCGGACGTCGACTGGTCCTCGATCTCGACCCGGGAAACCGCTACCTGATCAATCCGGGATCGGTCGGTCAGCCGCGAGATCGCGATCCACGTGCCTGTTACGCCATCCTCGATAGTGATCAGTGTCGGATCTACCTCTACCGGGTTACCTACCGGGTCTCCGTGACCCGGCGGCGAATTCTCAATGCTGGTCTGCCACCTGTGCTCGGCGACCGTCTTTTGTACGGCGCCTGAACCATGAGGCTGCGCGGAACCCTCCCTCTGGCAGCGATCCTGGTTGCCGTGGCGGCCGCCGCACAATCCCCGGGGAGAACGGCGTCGCGCCAGGCTTTCCTGTGGCGTGCGCTGGATAGCTGGTCGCTTCCGAATTCGCAGGCCGTGATGATGCAGCAGGACCAGTTCGCATCGGTTCGGGCTCAGGCGGCCGGTGTATTGGCATCCAATATCGATCCGAAAAGACTGCCGCTGTTCGTCCGATACATGAATGACGGCGATGCTCGGGTGAGGGAGAATGTGATGCTGGCCGCAGGCCGGATGGGTAGGCCGGGGCTCCAATTGGCCATCCGCGGCCTTGCGGATTCAACACCTCTGGTGCGGCAGGCGGCGGTCTGGGCGGCTGCTCACGGCGGTCCAGAGGCTTTTGAGCTGCTGTCGGGGCATCTGTTGAAGGAAGAAAGCCGGGCGGTGCGCGTAACCCTCCTTGCGAACCTCTGGCGGCTCGAGGGTGCGCCCTGGCAGGCCCGGGCGGCCTCGTACGCTGGCGACGACGACGTTCACTTACGAAGGGCGGCCGCTTTCTCGTTGTCGCGCTCCGGCGACCAAACGGCACGCGCTGCTCAACGGCGGCTCGTAACTGACCCTGAGCCGGTCATCCGAGCGACCGCGGTGCGTGGATTTGAAAAGGGAACACTTGACGAAAAGGACCTTGCGGCGCTTCTGAGCACGCTCGGTGATACGGATTGGCGGGTACGCGCAGCGGCGTGCCGGGCACTCGCAGCCCAGGGTCCGGTCGCCTTGTCACCTGAGGCCGCACAACGGGTCGTCGATGCCCTTTCATCACCCCACCCACATCTCGCAGTCTCAGCGATAGCAGCCGCAGCGAGTCAGACCGGGATTGAAACTGCCACCAAGTTGCTCGAACTCGTGCACGGTGAGGAGACTTGGTTGGCCTCCGAGGCGTTCGTCGCACTCGCACAGAGAGATGCGCCGGCGGCGGTGGCGGTGGCAAAATCCTGGTCCGAATCAGACGATCTATGGCGTCGGCGCGCCGCAGCGAGGACTGCAACCGAGCTGGGGCCAGAATTTGAGAAGCGGGCAACGTCTGACGCCGAGCCGTCCGTCCGACTGGCTTGGTTATCGACCCTCGATGAAGGCGCGACAAGGGAGCGACGGGAAATCCTGATGAGGTTGGTTGAAAATGACCCGGATCCTGCCGTTCGCGCCAACATTTTGTCGCTCCTGCGGCCCGCCGGAATGGCGCCAGGTGTTGAAGATCTTGTTGGGTTCTATTCAAAGTGGAGTCGCGATTCGATGCCCGATGCGCGTGCCGAAGCCCTCATCGCGGCAGTCGCTGCATCGGGCAGCACCGAAGATCGGGCAGCGATCATCGCTCTCGGACTGACCGATTCTGATCCGGCAGTGGCGGCGATGGTGATCAATGGTGCGCGGTCGCTCGACCTCGAGGTGACATTGCCGAGTCGGGAGCCACGCCATGGGAGCCGCTGGTATGAGGAGCTTGCCGAGTGGGTCGACACTCCGCGGTGGCTCGATGTCTCGACGAACCGCGGCTCATTCCGAATCCGCCTCGATCTCGGTGTAACGCCCCTGACCTCGCGTGAAATTTCAGACCTCGCGACGGACGGTTTCTACGACGGTCTCGCTTTCCACCGGGTAGTTCCCAACTTTGTAGTCCAGGGTGGTGACCCACGGGGCGATGGTTGGGGGGGGCCGGGTTTTGTCCTGCCGGATGAGCCTTCACTCGAACCATTCGATTCGTGGCGGGTCGGGGTGGCCACCTCGGGTCCAGAGACCGGCGGCTGCCAGCTTTTTTTCACCCTCCTTCCTGCCGACCACCTGACCGGCCACTACACTAATATTGGTGAGATCGTGGCAGGGCGGGAGGTCTTGACCGCGTTGCAGGTGGGCGACAAGATCCTCAGCATCACGCCCCTGAGTGGTTCTGATCCACCACCGCTTGCATCGACTACGGTTGAGGAGCAGGCTCCGGATGAGGCGACGGACACAGGAGCAGACCCTGAGGGCTGAACCACCAAGGCACCAAGGTCACCAAGAGAACACCAGTATTTAGATTCCGCAGGGTCGACTGTGTTCGTGAAACCCTGTGATTCCAAGAAAATACGAACCCAGAATACCTTTGGTGTTCTTGGTGTCTTGGTGGTGAATCAAGGGTCAGGAGGTCGGCTCCGCCTTGGTCACGAGGACCCGAGTTGCTCGACCGTCTTCAACCTCTTCGACCTCCAGGCAAAGTCCCTCCCATGTGATGACAGCGCCGGGTTCCGCATCCTCCTCGACCAGGTGACCGATGAGACCGCCGACCGAGTCGATGCCTTCCGGTTCGGAGATGTTGCGGTGAAGAATGGATTCGAGCCGCCTCAAGGAAAGAAAACCTGCGACATGCCAGCAGCCGTCTTCCACCTCGATCGCACTCTCGTGGCCGAGATCGAACTCATCCTCGATTTCGCCGACCACCAACTCCAATACATCTTCCAGGGTCACGAGACCTGAGAGACCGCCAAACTCATCGAGGACCAGCGCGACGTGCTGACCCGACCGTTGGAAATCCTGAAGGAGATCGGGAAGCGACCGTGTCTCTGGGATGAACACGGGTTGCACGACCAGTTCGGTCCACTGCTTCCCGGAGTCGAGACGCAAGAGGTGTTTTGCGTGGAGAACGCCGACAATGTTGTCGGGAGAACCGGAGACAACTGGAAAACGGCTGTGGGGAGTCGCGACAATTGCCTCTTGCAGGGTTTCAATGTCCCACGACGCATCCACAGTAGAGACCATCGGCCGTGGCACCATGACCTCACGGGCCACGGCGTGTTGAAAGCGCAGAACTGACTCGATCATGAGCCGGGAGTCCCGCGGCAGATGGGCGTGGCGGTGAGCAAGCCGCAACATGAACAGGAGGTCCTCCTCCGTCACTGGCAGCTCGGGGCCTTCGCCCCTGGAGAGGAACCGCGCCAGGAGCCCGAGAATCCTGTTCATTGGAGTCAGAATCAAATCGAGGACATAGAGGATCGGGGCGACCCTGGACGAAATTGCCTCGGCGTGGCGCTGGGCAAGGGTCTTGGGCGTGATCTCGCCGAAGATCAGAATCCCGAGGGTCATGAGACCCACGACCACCGCCAGACCGCCATCTTCGGAGTAGCGGTAGGCGATCTTTGTCGCGAGAGCTGAGGCGAGCACGTTGACCAGGTTGTTGCCGACCAGGATGGTGATCAGAAAATCCTGGGGTGCTGAAGCCCAACGATCGAGGCCAGCGCGTGTCAATTTGCCGCTACGGGTGCGCAGGGCCTCGAGTCGCGTGACCGGGAGAGACGTCAGCGCGGTCTCAGAGGCAGAGAAGAAGCCGGACCCGACCAGGCAGAGGATGACCGCGATGATGTCAGTATCCAAGAAAGTCTCTCAATGGGAGTTCCACTACATCTCATCGTAGCCTGAACGAGGTTGGAGTTCCACTACCCCGGATAGACGGCTATTCGGGTAGACGGCTATTCGGCACCTGCTCTTGACAGCGCCGACGCCGAACCGGACCGTTTGCCGTAAAGCCGTAAAGCCGTAAAGCCGTAAAGCCGTAAAGCCGTAAAGCCGTAAAGCCGTAAAGCCGTAAAGCTGCGCTGCAGTGATATCCTTGCCCACATTGACGAACAAAGAACGGTTCAGAATACCGAAGGGGAGGTTGCAATGAGCAACGGCGAGCAGACACCGACAAGCAAGGGTCTCCCGGTTTGGGCATGGGTCGGAATTGGCTGCGGGGCACTGATGATTCTGGTCTTGGTTGTGGTCATGGTCGGTGGATTCTTCGTGGCGCGCAAGGTCAAAGACGTTGCCGCCGATTTCGAGGACAATCCGGCAATGGCAACGGCACGTATGATCGTCAAAATCAACCCTGAACTCGAGGAGATTTCAACCGACGAGGAAGCGGGCACAATGACTGTCCGTAACACCAAAACCGGAGAGGAGATCACGGTCAATTTCGAGGACATCGAAGAGGGCAAGTTCAGTTTTACGACTGACAAGGGTGAGATCAGGGTCGATGCCAGCGAACTCCAGGAATCCGGTACGATCAACGTCACCGATGACGAAGGCGGGGTGGTCTTTTCCACCGGTGGGGTCGTGTCCGATGACATCGTCGCCTGGGTGCCGATTTATCCGGGCTGCGAGCCAACGAATCGCCACACCATGCGCAGTGAGCAGGAGCAGACCGGCGGCTTCGAGCTCGAAACTCCAGCGTCAGTCAACGAAGCGCTCGAGTTCTACCGTGCAGCCCTCACTGACGAAGGTTATGAGGTTGCGGTCAACACCTTCACCCAGGAAGAGAGCGAAGGCGGCATGGTCAACGGCAAAAACGGAGAGAAGGGACGCAATGTGGTCGCGATCTTCAGTTCCGACGGCGGTGGGCCGACAAAGATTGTGATTCAGTACTCACAGCGGTGAGAAAAGCGGGCTAGCCGATCGATTCGGCCAGTTTCTCTGCCAGCTCGGCGAACGCCTTGCCGGCGGGAGAATCGGGACGATCGATAACAACCGGTTTTCCGGTGTCGCCGCCGACGACGATCGCGGGATCAAGTGGGATCGAGCCGAGGAGCGGAACTTCCAATTCCTCGGCTGTGCGCTGACCGCCACCGGACCCGAAGACGTGCTCCACGTGTCCGCACTCAGGACACTGATAGACGGTCATGTTTTCGACGATGCCGAGGACCGGCACCTCGAGCTTTTTGAACATATGAAGGCTCTTGCGAGCATCGATAAGGGCCACGTCCTGCGGCGTCGTGACGATTACGACTCCAGCCATCGGAACGTTCTGGCACAAGGTTAACGCGACGTCGCCGGTGCCCGGGGGGAGGTCGATGACGAGGAAGTCGAGATCGCCCCACACAACGTCACCGACGAATTGCTCGAGGGCCTTCTGCAACATCGGCCCGCGCCAGATCACCGGTTGGTCGGGATCGACCAGGAATCCAAAGGACATCACCTTGACTCCACCAGGAGACTCCACTGGGTGGATCCGTCCGTCAGGGTCGCCCATCGGTTCGGCCTGGGTACCCATCATCATCTGCTGAGAAGGACCGTAGATGTCTCCATCGAGCAGGCCGACATCATGACCGAGACCGGCCAGAGCGAGGGCCAGGTTGGCCGAGACAGTCGACTTACCGACGCCTCCCTTGCCCGAGGCAACGGCGATCACCTTTTTGACTCCCGGAATCTTATCGGCCCAGGTGGGCGGTGGTTCGGGAGCATGAGTCGGTCCTGGTTGTACGGTTGCCAGCAGAGGGTGGACCGTGACCTCGACGCTCTCGACGCCCTCTATCTGGGCGAGCGAAGCTTCGACGACGGTGCGAACCTCAGAGGCAACCGTCGGGTCCGTCGCCTCCACTGCAAGCACGACTGTGACGGATCCGTCATCCCCCACCTCGATGCCCCGCACTGCTCCAGCCTCGACGAGGCTCATGCGCCCACCGGGCGCCTGAATGTCATTCAATTTCTCGAGAATTGTCTGTTGGGTCAGGGCCATGAAACCTCCTATGCACCAATCGGCAACGGCCAGAGAGTGTAACGCATCTCTGCCCTTTAGAAGCGCTTTGCCGCGTCGGCGACACCGGTGCCACTCCGCCAATCAGAGGCGCTGTGCCGCTTCGACGACACCGGTGACGCCAATCAGAGGCGCTGTGCCGCTTCGACGACACCGGTGCCACCTTCACAATTGTCATTGTCGCCCTGCCGACCCGAGCGCGCCGATGACAATTGTGAAAGTGGCACCTGACTCACCGAAGCGAGAAGCGCTCCCGAGTTCTTCGGGAGGGCCTACAATTGGATCTCAGGAGGAATGATGCCTGAAGCAACCAATGGCGATGTGACGATCCACTATGAAGACGAAGGGGCAGGCAAGCCGGCCTTGCTGATCCACGGACACACCATGGACCGGCGCATCTGGGATCCCGTGATGCCGGGTCTGCGAGCAGCGAATTTGAGGATTCTGAGGCCGGACCTTCGCGGTCACGGACTCAGCACCCGACCCGACTTTGGTTACCACGTGAGCCACCATGCCTCCGATATGGCGGCGGTCCTCGACGACGCGGGAATCGACTCGGCCACTGTTGTTGGTTACTCGATCGGAGGCGGCGTGGCCCTCGAGATGGCCTTGACCTTGCCCGGTCGGCTCAGCGGCCTGGTCTTGATGTCTCCAGTGATGCCGGATCGTTCCTTCGAAGCCGCCTTTATGGACAATCTCAGAGAGGTGGCCCGCGTCACGAGGAGTGAGGGAATCGAGGCGGCCATGGTCGGTCCGTGGGCGGCCAACCCCCTCTTTGAGTTCTCCTTTTCGAAACCGCATGTAAGAGAGGCCGCAATGGCCATTAATCGCGATTTTCCGGGCGCCGAATACCTGGCGACTCAAAGGGATCGGATCGAGCGAGACTGGACGGTGCCGGAGCGTCTGTCCGAGATCGATGTGGTGACGCTGGTCATCGCGGGTGACCGCGAAACGCCCGGCTTCCGGGCCTACGCCGAGGAAGCGGCCACTGGGATCCCCGGTGGCCGGATCGAGTTCTACGAAAACTGCGGCCATCTCCTACCGCTCGAAGAACCTGACCGGGTTGCGCGCGCCATCATTGAAGTTGTTCGGCTCGGTGGAGGCTGAGCGGGGGAGCGCTGGCCGTTAGAGGCGCTTTGCGGCATCGACGACACCCATTTGGGGCGCGAAGCCGCTTCGACGACACCGGTGCCACCTTCACAATTGTCATTGTCGCCCTGCCGATCCGAGCGCGCCGATGACAATTGTGAAAGTGGCACCTGACTCACCGAAGCGAGAAGCGCTCCCGAGTTTGGTCAGCCCAGCTCGGATCGAATTGCGTCGGCGATGCTGTTGGCGAGGGCATTGATCTCGTCGGCGTCCTCACCTTCGATCATGACCCTCGCCAATCTCTCGGTGCCCGAATATCGCAGCAGGACTCGCCCGCGCTCGTCGAGGCGCCGGTTGGCTTCGGCCAGCTCGGCGGACACCCGGGGGAGTTCCTCGAATGGGAGTTTGCGGGATACGGGAACGTTGAGCAGAACCTGGGGAAGACGGACGATATCCGATAGATCGGAGATAGGAACCCCCCGGTCCGCTGCGATCGCGAGGAGATGGGTGCCGGTGAGAAGTCCATCGCCCGACACTCCGAAGTGAGAGCAAATGATGTGCCCGGATTGCTCACCACCAAGGGCCGCACCGTGCTCCTTCATGGTCATCCAGACTTCGCGGTCCCCAACCGAGCATCGGATGACCCCCATCCCATCGTTGAGGAGGGCCTGCTCGAGACCGAAGTTGCTCATCACAGTGGCAACCACACGGCCTCCGGGGAGGCCTCGGTCTTCTTGCAGTTTGCGCGCCCAGGCGAGGAGAATGTCATCGCCGTCGAGCACCGAGCCTGTCTCGTCCACCAACACGGCCCGGTCGGCGTCCCCGTCGAGGGCAAGGCCACCGTCCGCACCGCGTTCGCGAACCGTTTCTGCGAGTCGCTGCGGAGCAGTTGCGCCGCAGTCGGAGTTGATGTTGTAGCCGTCGGGATCTGTTGCAATCGTCGAGACTCGAGCGCCGAGGCGATCGAGCAGCGGTCGGGCGAAGGCCGATCCGGCGCCGTTCGCCGCGTCCACTACGATGTGGAGGCCGGCGAGAGGCTGCTCAGTGACATGGCTCGCCACCAGGAGATCGAGGTATTGATTGCCGAGCGAGCTGTCGACAGCGGGCAAACCAGGCCCCTCCTGCGGGGTGACCTCTACGATCTGACCCTCGATGTGGCGCTCGATCTCGTCCGCCAGCTTTTCTCCGCCGGGCCCGAGGATCTTGATGCCATTGTCCTCGGCAGGATTGTGGGATGCTGAGATCACGACTCCGGCGGAGCACTCGTCCTGCCTGAGAAGTTGGGAAACCGCAGGTGTCGGTAGCACACCTGCCCACCGGACGGTACCACCGGTTGCCTGAAAACTCGACGCCAGCCACCGGGCGAGATCGGTTGTTGAGGCCCGCGTATCGCCCGCAAGCAGAATCTGTGGCGCCTGACATTGGAGGGCCAGGTCGTTGGCGAGCGCTACGCCGAGACGGCGGACGGTGTCCTCATCAAGCGGCGCCTCATAGGCGCGCCCTCGAATTCCATCGGTTCCGAATAGAGTTTCCACGTTTCTGCTTCACTCCAAGCTCGAGCCTACAAAGCTGTCAGCATTCAGCCATCAGCTTTCAGCTCTTGTTTTCCAGCTTTCACCCAATATGTTCTCAATACGATGATCTCTCGAACGACAATTCAATTCTCGTTATCTCGAACGAGAGTCAGCGCGACGCTAAGAGTTTGATTTTACCAGCTGATAGCTGAAGGCTGATAGCTGATCGCTAGTCACCGGGAGTTTCTTCCGCTTCCGGGGGGTTCTCGGGCCCGATTTCTACGACCACCCGGATCGGGCCCAAACCAATTGCGCGCAGCAGCGGGTCAGGCAGCAGCGGCTCGACCATGGCTTCCACCGGTCCTGCGGCGTCTTCGATCGAGATCAGACCGGTCTCCACATATTCGAGGGCCATGAGCAGGCTCTCCGGACCCTGAATCGTGAATTGGGCCGGCATAACGCGCACTTCAACGATAACGAAGCCAGGCGCCGGAGCGCCACTGACCGACGGTCGCACGGGTACTATCCGGTTCTCCTGACGCTCCAGTTCGAGGGTGATTGCCGAGGGATCGACGCTAACCACTTCGACCTCTGCCGGCAACGGAATGTCGCTCGGGTTGATCGGGTAGGAGTTGAGGCCGGGTCGCGCGTCGGAGAGATCGAGCAGAACCTCGGGGGGGGCCGTCGAGCTGAGCGCGCGGGTGAGGGGTCCTCGAAGTTGCAGTGAAACAGTGTCGGGCACGCTCGACATCAGAATGAGGTCCCTGTTCATATTGACGAGCGTCAGGCGCGCTTGGACTCCGCGAACCGAGATGTTTTCGCTCCGTTGCGCGGCCAGGGCATACCAAAGCAGAGAGGCGGCGATCAACGCGATCAGAAACTGCATGGGATACCGCGGTTTGAGGTTCACGCCTTCGCCTCCTCCGACGCTCTCGTCTGGAACAGGTGCTCGGCGAGAGCATTTCGCAGGGTGGTCTCGTCCAGCGGCCGCAAGAGCTGTTCCTCGACGGCCAGAGAAATAGTTCCGGTTTCTTCTGAAACCACGATGACCAGGGCGTCCAACTCTTCGGTCAGGCCAATGGCAGCGCGGTGGCGGGTGCCGAGTTCAGTCGAGAGCTCATGCCTTGTGGTCAGCGGCAGAAAGCACGACGCAGCAACAATCTGCTCGCCACGGATGATCACCGCCCCGTCGTGCAGGGGGGTTCCAGGGATGAAAATGTTGAGCATGAGGTCGTAGGAAAACCGAGCCTCGAGCGGGATCCCGGTGTCGATCCAGGCTGCGAGTGAGTCGCGTCTCTCGATTGCGATCAGTGCGCCGATTCGCCGTGAAGCCAAAGCCTGGACGGCAAGGGCCAGTTCGTTGAGCACCACCGGGCCCTCTCCCGGTCGACGGCCCCATCGGAATCCAGCGGTTGAGCCGAGCGCGGTCAGCATACGGCGGATTTCCTGCTGGTACAGGACAATGATCGCGATCGGCAGGAAAGTCAGCAACCCCCCGAGAATGGTCGACAATGTGATCAGCTTGAATGACAGGGCTGCGATATGGAGGCCGACGATGATGACGATGCCCCACAGCATCTGCATCGCACGCGTTCCGCGGAAAAGGACCAGAAGCGCGTAGATGAGGATTGTCACGGTCAGAATGTCGGCGACGTCCGCGATCGAGACCTGGAGGTCAGTGATTTCCCGCAGGACGCCGAGCAGCCAACTCATGCAGAAACCTCATGGAGGCGGGAGGCGATCTTGAGGAATTGGACAGCGGCGGATGCATCGTGGACCCGGACCACTGCGCGGTCGATGCCGACCGCCGGCAAGATTGCTGCCAAGGTGCCGGGGATTCGATCTCCAATTTCAGCGCCGGTCAGTCGACCGATGAAGCTCTTGCTGGATGGACCGACGAGTACCGGGTGACCAACCGCCGCGAGATCGGGCAGTGCAGAGAGCAATGCCAGGTTGCCATCATCATCCTTGCCGAACCCAATGCCCGGGTCGAGCCAAACTCTCTCGGCCGGGATCCCGGCGGCGACAGCGGCTGCGGCACGACATCTCAGATGTGCGTGGACCTCGGCGACGACGTCTGTGTAGGTGGTGTCTGTTTGCATGGTCCGTGGCTCGCCGCGCATGTGCATGAGCACGATGCCCGCGTTGGAACGGGCAACCAGCTCCAGCATGCCGTCTGCAGAGGCCGCGGTGACGTCGTTGACCAGATCGGCTCCGGCAGCGAAAGAAGCTTCCGCCACTTCCACCTTCGATGTGTCGACCGAGAGGACGATGTCGGGCCAGCGTTTGCGGATCTCGGTGATCACCGGCACCACTCGTCGAAGCTCCTCAGCAACGGTGACCGGATCCGCGCCTGGCCGGGTCGACTCGCCACCGATATCGATGATGTCAGCCCCGCCCGCGAGGAGGTCCTCGGCATGCTGGAGAGAGTCGTCAAATTCGAAACTACGGCCGCCATCAGCGAACGAATCGGGAGTGCGGTTGAGGATGCCCATGACCAGCGGCTGCGCCTGTAGCCACAGCCGGTCGATTCGCTGAGGGCTCGCGGCACTATCAGCCTCACGGCGTGGTGTCCGGGTCGATGCGTGCTGGGTCAATTCGATTCCTATTTCCCGATCCTCAATTCCTAATTCCGAATTCTCCTTCACACCGATTCCGCCACCTCCTGCTCAGCCCGACGTTTCTGTCTCCTGATCTCTTCGACGTCGACGTCCGAGTGTTCGCCAAGAATGTCGTATATCTCCTCGCCGTCCAGGACCTCGTGTTCGAGGAGAGCTGCGGCGATCGCCTCCAGAACCGCGCCGTGCGCTTCGATACGTTGTCTGGCGCCTTTGTACGCGGCGTCAATGAACCGCCGGATTTCCTCGTCGATCTGAACCGCCGTCGCCTCCGAGTAATCCTGGTGACGGGCGAATTCCTTGCCGAGGAAGATCGATTCCTCGCGCTTGCCAAAGGTCAGCGGGCCCATGACCTCACTCATGCCCCACTCGCAGACCATTTTGCGGGCCAGTTCGGTGGCACGTTCGAGGTCGTTGCCGGCGCCGGTTGTCATGCTGGCGGATCCGAAGACAAACTCTTCGGCCAATCGACCACCCATCAGAACCTCGAGGTTGGCCTCGAGATAGGTGCGGGGGTAGGTGTAGCGATCTTTCAGCGGCAGTTGCTGGGTGAGACCAAGGGCCATGCCGCGGGGAATGATTGTGACCTTATGCAGAGGGTCGGCCTCCGGCACCAGTACCGCCACCAGCGCGTGCCCCGCCTCGTGGTAGGCGGTGAGCCGCTTTTCCTCCTCCGACATCACCAGCGACCGGCGCTCCGCACCCATCATGACCTTGTCTTTGGCGAACTCGAAGTCCTCCATATCGACCTTCATCTTGTTGACTCGGGCGGCCCTGAGCGCGGCCTCGTTGACGAGGTTGGCGATATCGGCGCCCGAAAACCCCGGCGTGGAGCGGGCAATGAGCGCCATGTCGACATCCGAGGCGAGGGGGATCTCAGTGGTGTGGACCTTGAGGATTCCTTCGCGGCCTTTGACGTCCGGCGGGTTGACGACGATCCGTCGATCGAATCGTCCGGGGCGGAGTAGCGCCGGGTCGAGAACGTCAGGTCGGTTGGTTGCGGAGATCAGGATGACGCCCTCGTTAGACTCAAACCCGTCCATTTCCACCAGAAGCTGATTGAGCGTCTGTTCGCGCTCGTCGTGTCCGCCTCCGAGCCCCGCGCCTCGGTGTCGTCCTACGGCGTCGATCTCATCGATGAAGATGATGCACGGTGCGTTCTTTTTTCCTTGCTCGAAGAGGTCGCGGACCCGAGAAGCACCGACGCCGACAAACATCTCGACGAAATCGGAGCCCGAAATGGAGAAGAAAGGTGCTCCGGCTTCGCCGGCGACTGCCTTGGCAAGCAGGGTTTTGCCAGTCCCGGGTGCGCCCATCAGCAGAACACCCTTGGGGATCTTCCCGCCGAGACGCTGGAACTTCTTTGGATCCTTGAGAAACTCGATGATCTCCTCGAGTTCCTCTTTGGCCTCGTTGACCCCCGCGACATCGGCGAATGTCACCTTCTTCTGGTCGGGGGTGAGGAGGCGAGCCTTGGACTTACCGAAGGACATCGCCTTGGTGCCACCGGCCTGCATCTGCCTGAAGAATACAAACCACAGAGCCACGAGGATGAGCAGTGGCGCCCACCCCAGAAGGGTCGTCAGCATGCGCCCGTCGGACGGTTTTTCGACCTTGATCTCGACCTTTTTCGACCGCAGGTCCCCGATCAAATCGTCGTATCCCGGGTTGTAGGTGTAGAGGTCGTAGCGTGGGCTGGTCGCGCTTTCATCCACTGCCTCGGTGGATCGGATAAAGATCTCATCGCCCTTGATCAGGACCCTCTCGATCTGCCCGTCAGCAACACGATCGAGCAGCTCAGAAAAGGAGATCTCGCGGCTGGTCGTGTCGTAGCCCCGGAGGACCTGCAAAATGAGCAGGACCCCAATCAGGATTACGACCCACATCAATACGGTTCGAACAGTCTGATTCACTCTAAATAACCTCCGGCGCCCGTCCCTGTGGGCGGTGCCCTTGGGAGAACATTAACTCCCGCCGGTATTGTTCCCCGCTGTGGCCGTCAGCCCTCGTCGCTGATACAAAGATCTGGTTGATTGGTGTGTTCTCCATGCCCCGGTCCGAGACCGTAGCCAACCAGGAAGCCATCGGGCGCATCGTCAAACACGGCGTAACGCGCGCTGAGGTTGACGCTTCGCAACTGCGGCTTGTCCACGAGTGCCGCGACCTCGATGGAGGCCGGATTCTGCTGGCTGAGATGGGTGATGAGGTAGTTCTCGGTCACTCCCGAATGAAACACGTCTTTAAGAACCAACACGTGGCGGTCTGAAACATCAACTTGAGTCGCGAAGGTGAGACTCACGACCTCGCCGTGGTCGCCAATCGACGAAGAGACGGAGACGAACTCGTAGTCAACCGGACGTGGGATGAGCCGGGCAAGATCGGCGAGAAAAAATGCGGCGCCTTTGAGCATGCCGACCAGGACGAGCTCCCGGTCGCAGTAGTCGCCGGCGATCTCATCAGCGATTTCCTTGAGACGCTCGCCGATGCGGTCGGCGTTATAAATGACCCGCAGATTGCTCACAACGCATCACCTCCACAACATGGCCTTCCCGGTCCTCGACAGCCTCGTCCTGCCACACGCCTGGAATCCAATAAATTCTATCATCTTCGCAGACTACCGGCCAAATCGATCGCAGGTGGCGCGGGAGTCGGCGGGCGAGAATTTTGGCAGCTCGCGGTCCCGAGCTGTCGACACCGATCCGGTCGTTCGAATTGACGTTACGCACCCGCAACCGAGCGTCCGAAGGCGAGTACCAGGACCATCGCACCTCGGCGGGGGGAGCGGTGGTTCTTCCCATTCTGACCTGCCATCCGGGAATCGGGAGTTGAAGGGTTTCGCCAACCACGATCGGGTTATCAAAGCCGTCGATAACAGTCGGCGACTCCAACCAGAGATGTCCGCGCGCGAGGCGGAGTCGCCAGCGACCACCCAGGGTAACCGCCTTCGGGTGACCATCCTCGATCATTTCGCGAAATAATGCCGCCTGGCGGCGGGTGACCCTCTCGAGTCCGATGCGGGATGTCTGGGCGTGCAGCCATCGCGTTCGGAGCGGCGGTGGCATCGCGTGAATCGAGACTACGGGAATGCCGCCTTGCGGATCCCAGGGATCGATCCATCGGGCTCTCGCGCCCAGCTCGCCTGCAATGAATTTTTCGTCCGCAGCCAGAGTGTGCGCCAAATGCACGAGGTGGCTACGAATGGATGGGCTCACCGATTCAAGTCCCGGCATCAGGTCCAGTCGTACCCGGTTGCGCAAGAGACCGAGGTCGGAGTTCGAACCGTCCTGCCGCCACGCGAAACATCGTTCGTCGAGCCACGATCGAATCTCTTCCCGAGACCATGGCAAAAGCGGTCGAATGATCCCATCTGTGGTCGAAGCCTCGATCCCGGACAGCGCACGGGGGCCGCCGCCGCGCAGAAGCTGAACCAGAACTCCCTCGGCAATGTCGTCGCGATGGTGGCCGGTGGCGATGGCGTTGAAGTCATGAGCCTGCTTGAGGCCGAGTAGAGCACCATAGCGGAGGCGACGCCAGGTCCCTTCGCGTCCGGAAACATGGGGTGCCCGTCCATCGATCCGCAGGAGGTGGAACGGAATTCCGAGTTCGGAACAAAGGGCTTCGCAAAATGATGCGTCGCCGTCCGCTTCGCTACCGCGGACACCGTGGTGGACATGGGCCGCCTCGAGGTCGAGTGCGAGATCGTTCCCTTGCAGAAGGTGAAGGAGAGCGACCGAGTCCGGGCCGCCGGAAAGGGCTGTCAGAACCCGCTGTCCGACCAGCTCAGGGAAGGTGCTTAGAAAGTGTTCCGTAAATCTTGCGAGGGCCATGCGTCATGATAGTTGCTCTTAGCTGTCAGCTGTTAGCAATTAGCTTTTCGTTTGCAGAGGATTCATCGCGCGCGCAACGAGTGATCGCGAGGGAATTCGAGCCGAACGGAGTGATTTCGGTCGGATGTGATGAGCTAATAGCTAAAAGGCGAAAAGCTAATAGCTTACAAAAATCCGGCCCTTGGCCGGTTTTTTGTGGTGGCGGTGGGTGGACTTGAACCACCGGCACAGGGCTTATGAGACCCCTGCTCTACCCCTGAGCTACACCGCCCAGCCGAGTACTATAGCGGCAGACAGCGGCTGCGTCCACATTCCAGATCTGTCAGCCGTCAGCCGTCAGCAATCAACTCCACCGCGCACCTTTAAATGGCCAACAGCTGATAAGTGAAAAGGTGATGGCTGACTGCTACCGCAGGAACCGGTTTCCGGCTCCTGCGGGATAGCGATATACTCAAAACGATGGAATTTGAAACACCTGAAGAGGAATTGGTGAAGTGTCCTCTTTGTGGCCTTCAGGTGCCTGAGAGTCAGCTGGAGACCTGCTTTATTTGTTCGCAGCAGCACTGTGAATACTGTTCGAAGTTGGATTTTGGTCGGGTATTCTGTAGCGTCAGGTGTCGGGGGTTCTTTTTCTGGGGAGACGGCGACCAGGATGAGAAGGATTACTGATCGCAATGGGTCGACGTCAAGACGAATTGGTTGACAAAGCAGTTTCGGTGCCGATGTTTCGTGCGGCCACCGATGGAGTGTTGGTTGCCCAGAAGGCCGAGGGGTCGAGGGTATTTGATGTCGACAACGTCGGCTACATCGACTACATCGGTGCTGGCGGCTCCACCATCCTCGGTTACGCCAATCAGTTTGTCCTCGATGCGGTCCGGAAGGTCCTCGCCGGGGGTGTTCCGGAAGGGTTTCACGTTCCGCAGGAGGTTGATCTCGCTGCGACCCTGAGCCGATTCCTACCGTGGGTCCAGAGTTGGTGGTTCTGCCGAAGCCAGGATGATGCCTTCCGGTATGTCCTCCAATGGGCTCGCCAGACGACCGGCAAAAAACGATTTCTGACCCTCGATGGCGGTGCGCCGTTACGGGTTGGCGCTCCTGCCGAGCTCACCATTGGAGGTGATAATCCTATCCGCGCTGTAAAGGGCTGGGACGTGCCAAAGATCCTCGCTGCCCTCACCAGCGGGAGCAGCAAGCTCGCGGCGCTCATCGTTGATCCATTGATGGGCCGTTTCGGTGTTGTGCCTCCCCCTGACGGTGTGCTCGACGAGATTGCCGAGGCCTGCCGGGACAACGGTGTCTTGTTGGTAATGGATGAGCGAGTGTCGGGTTTTCGCGTTCATCGTGGTGGTGCTTGTGCGCTCGCCGGAATCATTCCCGATGCGGCAGTCTATGGAGCGGCCCTGGGAGGAGGCTTCCCCATTGGAACAGTCGCCTTCCGCGACGAACCACCGCCGCTTGATGGATTCGATCTGCTGCCGGCCCCGCACCCGGTGGCCCTCGGCGCGGCCGATGCTGTCCTCTCGATTCTCAAAAACGATGCCGTCTACGAGCATCTCGAAAAACGTACCGATCAACTCGTGGATGGTTTCCTCGAGCTTGCCGACCGCTTCGAATGGCCGTTGACGATCAATCGGGTCGGTTCGATCTTCGGCCTCTACCTCTCCGACAAGCCGGTTGTGGACGAGATGGGGCTGAGGGCGTCCGACCGCGACGGCTACCGTCGTTTTGCAGGCCTGTTGCGATCGGAGGGCATCCTCCTGCCCCGGGAGCCCGGTTGTGCTGCCTTCATTTCCAGTACCCATGGTGCAAAGGATGTCGAAGAGACGTTGGCAGCGACCGAAAAAGTTCTCCTGAACCTCCACCAAGATGACTCCTAGCGGATGAGTCCGACCTCGATGTACGAACCCAATAGCGATCGAAGAGAGCGCACCCTGCTGATCGGGCTGGCGGTGCCCGGTCTGCCGCGTTCGGTGGTGGAGGAACACCTGGATGAGCTCGAGCGCCTGGTAGACACGGCGGGCGGCGAAGTCGTCGGCCGGGAGGTTCAGGAGAGGGCTAAACCAGCAGCTGCCACCCTCGTCGGAAGGGGCTTTTTGCAGCGTATCGCCGACCGATGCACCGACGAAGACGTCATGTCGCTGGTCTTCGACGAGGACCTCACAGCCTCACAGGTACGAAACATCGAAAGCGAAATCCCGGACGATGTCAAGGTGCTCGATCGCGCAGCGGTCATACTCGATATTTTTGCCCTTCGTGCACGCAGCCGAGAAGCTCAGACACAGGTCGAGCTGGCGCAGCTCGGCTACTTGCTACCGCGGCTCACTCGTCGTTGGCGACACCTTTCTCGGCAGGCCGGTGGCATTGGTACCCGTGGCGTCGGAGAAACCCAGCTCGAGATCGACCGCCGGTTGATCAACCGCCGCATGGCCCAACTCCGCGGCAAGTTGGAGGTCATCGAGCGGGATCGGCGGCTTCGCCGCGAGCGCCGAGACGACCTCCCGACCGTTGCCATCGTCGGCTACACGAATGCCGGGAAGTCGTTGCTTTTCCGCCGCCTGACACGAGCCAAGGTCGTGGTGGAGGACAGGCTCTTCGCCACTCTCGATCCGCGTGCGCGGAGGGTGGCGTTGGGTGAGGAAGTGACGGCCGTCCTCACCGACACGGTTGGCTTTATTCGAAAGTTGCCCCATGACCTCGTGGCGCCGTTTCGCTCGACCCTCGAGGAGGCCACGGATGCTGATCTCGTGCTCCACGTCGTCGATGCGACCCACCCGACATGGGAGGAGCACCTTCGGGTTGGGCAGGAGGTCCTTGACGGTCTCGAGGTGGATCGGGATCGCACCCTGGTTGTTCGAAACAAGATCGACCTTCTCGGTCTCGCAGCAAACGGTGCCGGCGGCAGACTTTTCGGTTCAGTCGCAGTGTCGGCCCTCACTGGTGATGGAATCGGGCAGCTTCGTGCGGTGATTCGCGGTACTCTGTTGACGGCTCCCGGGGTCGCGATTCTTCGGGTGCCGCTCGAGGAAGCTGAGTTGGTGCGAAGAGCAGTTTCCATGCCTCACCAGCTTGCACGGAGATTTGACGATGGGACGGTCGAACTCGCTCTGCGAGTGGACACCAGGTTTCTGGTGGAGGCCGGTCTCGAGGGATACCAGGTCCACTCGTGGAGAGGTGGCGGCAGTGACGGGGGTGGGTGATGCCTGTTTATGAGTTTCTTTGTGAGTCCTGTAACAAGATTTTCAGTTTTCATTCCTTCAAAGTAGCGACGGAGAAGGTGCCATCATGCCCCAAGTGCAGCAATGCCGATCTGCGGCGGGTGCCGTCGAGTTTCGGAGTGGCTACGGCGTCCAAGGCGTCGGTGGCCCAGGGTGACGACGCGGGTGCCGGTCTCGACGATCCCCGAATGGAACAAGAGATGATGCGTTTTGCTTCAGAACTCGAAGGCATGGATGAAAATGATCCCAGGGCGATGGCGGCGGCGGTACGCAAGATGACCGAGATCGCTGGCGAGCCGGTGACTCCGGCGATGGAGGAGATGATCCGCCGTCTGGAGGCCGGAGAAGATCCTGAGAAAGTTGAAGAAGAGCTCGGTGATGCCCTCGAAGAAGAGATGGGTGACGATGGCGGCGGTGGATTCTCGGGCGCTCCTCCGACGCGGGACAGCGGTCTTTATCCGATGTAGTTACCCCCAATGAGGAGCGCGAAGGGACGTCGACGACACCGGTGCCACCTTCACCATTGTCATTGTCGCCCTGCCGTCCCGAGCGCGCCGATGACAATGGTGAAGGTGGCACCTTGCACGTCGAAGCGAGAAGCGCTCAATATGGGCGGTGCGGTGTGCGCTTCAGAAGTGGCAGCTACGCTGCGACGCCTACTTTTGCAGCTGTGCTTCGCAGCGTCAGCAGATCGATCTCCGGCGGCGCACCGACCCGCACCGGTACCGCGCCTACGCCGACGCCCCGTGACACGTAGAGGAAGGCCTCTTCGCGGCGGTACGGGCCTGCGACATAGCGAGTACTGAAGCGGGCGACATTGAGGTTGCGACCGGTGAGCGCGATCTGGCCGCCGTGGGTGTGGCCAGAGAGTGTGAGATGGGCGCCCGCCGCCGCTGCCTGGTGCCAGCCTTGTGGCTGGTGGCAGAGACAGATCCTGAATGACGCCGGATACCTTTCGATCACGGAGAAGTCCGCTGTCCGCCCTCTACGCGCCTGTAAATCCTCGACGCCGATCAGTGCTAGAGAAGCTCCTGAGCGCTCGAATGTCACTGCGCTATTGATAAGCGGTTGAATTCCGGCTGCCTCGAGCGCCCATTCCGAACGCTTCGGGTCGATGAAGTGATCGTGGTTGCCGAGAATGCCCCATACACCCATCGGTGCCGTAATCCCGGAGAATCCCTGTACGAAGAGTCCGGCGTCGGAATCGCGGCGGTCCATCTGATCGCCGGTGAAAACAATGATGTCGGGGTCAAGACGGACCGCCATGTCTCGCATCCGCATCATACGGTCGGCGTCCATGTAGGGTCCGGCGTGAACATCAGAGATCTGGAGGATCCTGAGCCCCTCCCATTCTGGAGGAAGGCTCGGGAGATCGAGTCGCCGCTGCCGCACACCGGGAAGGTCGAGGGCGTTGGAAAAGCCGTAGCCGGCAAAACCGAACGTTCCGGCTGCAGTCAGACTGGCGCTCTTAAGGAATTTTCTTCGGGTCAGCAATATCCGTAGGACCTCCGGCGACCGCGGTCGCCATGGCGCCACGGATGAATCGATTTATTATAACACCAGGTGGCTATGTAGTCTTCCGGTAGGGCTACAATACTGTGTCAACGTTGAGTCAAACCGGTTCAAAAAGGGGTATCCATGACAGATTCACAGGTCACTGCAGAGCCGATCGCCCCGCAGCCATCGTCGATGTACCGCTGGGTGGTACTGATCGTGATCAGCTTGGCGATGTTCGCCAATTACTACGTCTACGACTCCATCGCCCCGATCGCCGATCTTCTGAAATCCGAGCTCGGTTTCACCGATGCGAACTACGGGATGCTGTTTTCGGTCTACAGTTTGGCGGCGGTCATCGTTCTGTTGCTCGGCGGGGTGGTCATCGACAAATACGGTACCGTCAAATCGACCATCATCTTCGGTGCCATCTGCACATTTGCCGGGATCCTGATGGTAGTGACATCGGATTTCTGGGTCATGGTGGCAGCCCGGTTCCTCCTCGGGCTCGGTTCCGAGCCTCTGATCGTTGCCATCACCTGCGCCCTCGCCAAGTGGTTCAAGGGCCGGGAGCTCGGTTTTGCTTTTGGCATCAATCTGACCATCGCTCGCCTTGGCTCATTTTCAGCCGACTGGATGCCCACATGGGTTCCGTCGGCCTTTGTGGGCTGGCGAGGTCCGCTGATCATCGCGGCTGCGATCGGAACACTTGTTGTGGTATCTGCCGTTGCTTATGGTGCCCTCGAGGCGCGTGCGAGTCGCCGTTATGGCCTCGGCGAGGCAGGCGAGACCGACAAGCTGGTTTTTTCGGACCTCTTCCGATTCACCAAGTCGTACTGGTTTGTGGTGGCACTTTGCGTGACCTTCTACTCTGCGATCTTCCCGTTCCGGGGCTTCTCCATCAAGTTCTTTATGGAAGCCTGGAATCTCACCCGTGAAGCTGCGGGACAGTACAACAGCGTGCTCCCGTTGGCCGCCATGTTTGCAACTCCGATCTTCGGTCTGCTGGTGGACAAGGTGGGCAAACGGTCGCTCTTCATGGTCTTCGGTTCGTTTTTGATGATGCCGGTCTTTCTGATGATGGCTTACCAGGTGACTCCGCTCGCGGTGCCGGTCGCCATGATGGGGATCGCGTTTTCATTGATCCCCGCGGTGATGTGGCCTTCGGTCGCCTATATCGTGGACGAGAAACGGCTCGGAACCGCGTACGCTCTCATGACCTTGGTCCAACAGCTCGGCGTCATGGGGGTGCCGCTGGTCATCGGTTTCCTGAACGACCACTATCAGGCGAGCGCTGAAAATCCTGCCGGCCATATTGCGGGGATGTGGGCCTTCAGCATCCTCGGTTTTCTGGCGCTCTTCTTCGCCATCATGCTGCGAAGGGAAGAGACAGGACCCAACGCCCACGGCCTGGAAACGATCACCGCCAGCAGCGCGATAGAATAGCTGCAACGAGTCTCGCGACAGCACTTCGACGACAGCAACGAGAAGCGCGAGGGGACGTCGACGACACCGGTGCCCCACCGCGCCAATCAGAGGCGCTGTGCCGCTTCGGCGACACCGGTGCCACTTTCACAATTGTCATTGTCAAGAGAAGCGCGAAATCGCTTCGACGACTCCCAGTGAGAAGCGCGATGAGGCATCGACGACACCGGTGCCACCTTCCCCATTGTCGTTGTCGCCCTGCCGTCCCGAGCGCGTTGGTGACAATGGTGAAGGTGGCACCTGACTCGCCAAAGCGAGAAGCGCTTCTGAGTTCTACTTCTTGAAGAGCGCGTCAAACGCTGCCCGTGGATCGTTGGACGAAGCCCCAGGCGTCTCGACCTTGAGATCGCGAACCGCTTTCGGTTTGAAGAATTTGCACTTGTTGCCCTTCGCCTTACTCTCCACTCGCTTGGCAATCGGCTTCTGGCATTCGAAACGCGACCCGGTGTTGAAGAATGTACAGTTCGCGCACGAGTGCAAGGCGTCCCCGCAGGATGTGCAATTCGTGTCGGTGGCAATATTTGGATCGGCCAACTCGTGTCCGCAACGGGCACACTTGAAAGACACTTTAGTCGGAGCACCCAGGCCGCGCCCACGCGGTGCGCTGTCGTATCGACGAACACCATCGGTCTTCGGCCGCTCACGTTTCTTCTGAGGTTCGCGGTCCCGATCGTCGTCCTGGTAGCCGCGATGTCGGTATTTGCGGTCGCTCATGGCTTTGCTCCCTGGGGATCTTCTGCGAGGGTTCGAGGCTCATATTTTAGCGTCACCAGATACTAGATGCTCGTTCCGGCCACTCATCCGGCGACGTTTTTTTAGATCGAGTATCGAGCATCGAATCTCCTACTTCGATGCCGCAGTCCAGGTTGGCGAGTGGTTCACGCCTTCCGACGTCAGCTGGTGCGGCACGCCATCGGCGTCGGTGATGAAGATCTGTGCCGAGCCTGTGCGGTCCGATGCGAAGGCCAGCATGGAACCGTCTGGAGAGAAGCAGGGCGATTCGTTGTTGCCCGGTCCGGGGATCACCGTCTGCTCGCCGGTGATGGTGTCGATTGTGGCGATCTGGAAACGGCTGCCAACCTTGGTGGTGCACGCCAGACGAGTGCCATCGTGGGCCCAGGTTGCTTCGTCGTGGAATCCACCATCGAAGGTCAAGCGGCGAACATTGGAGCCATCTGCATCCATGAGATAGATCTGTGGGCTGCCGGAACGGGTTGAAGTGAATGCGATCTGACGTCCGTTTGGGGCCCAGGAGGGCTGGGTGTCGATGCCGCGCGCGGTTGTCAGTCGTCGCGGCGTGCCGCCTTCGACCGGCATCGAGTAGATGTCGGTGTTTCCGTCGACGCTCGACGCGAAGGCGATCTTTTTCCCGCCTGGAGAGAAGGTGGCCGACGAGTTGACGCCGCCCTTGTCCCAAAGAAGCCGGAGGTAGCCCTCGTGTGGTGTAAGCACGAATAGCGCCGGTGTACCTCGCAGAAACGACGTGAAGACCATCTGTTGTCCATCAGGGGACCAGATGGGCGCGAGGGCAATCGCGCCGTGCTTGGTCAGCTGCTTGGGGTTGTCGCCATCCCAGTCCATGATCCAGATTTCGGATTCACCGGCGCGGTCTGAGATAAATCCGATCCGTGACAGAAACGGTCCGGCTCGCCCGGTGAAGACCTGAACGATATCGTTGGCCAGGGTGTGCGCCACGACCGGCGATGCCGTAATACCTGCTCGGTATCGTTTGGCAAAGGCGAACTCGCCGGAAACGAGGTCGACCAGCCGAGCTTCGACAACCAACTGTCCGCCTGCACGAACCACTGTGCCACTGAGAAGGAATTGGGAACCAATTGCCCGCCAGCGCTGGTTGAGAACCTCGGGACGGGGGTCATCCTCCACCAACGCGTAGAGCTTGGGGTCCACGACGGCGATCGGCGCGGCCGCAGCGAGGTCGTTGTCGAGGGTTTCCTGAAACCCGCGGGCGGCCTCCACTGGAGTTCCGGGCAGCACCATCAAGGGAGGGGCTGCAACCGCTACCCGGCGCAGACCGGGTTGGGTGATCTCGAGATAGAGCTCATCCTGTGCGTGTGCCGGGACGGAAAAGAACCCGGCAAGAACAAGACAAAAGGTGAAAAGACTTCGAAAACGGATCATGTGCTACTCCGCAAAACTCAGATGAATGGTCAGGCTCGGTTTGCCGTAGGCGGGCGGCAATGGCGGCAATGGGTTGGCCGCGTACATGGCTCGTAGTGCGGCGCGGTCGAAGCTCGAGATTCCGGAACTCTCCTCGAGCTGAATCCCCTCGACTTTACCACTCTTGAGGATGACGAAACGAACTCTGGCGCGGGCGCCCGGTGGCACCGACGGCTTGTACCAGCGCGACTCGATAAGGGCCAGCATTCGTTCGATGTAGTAGGTGAAGTGGAAATCGGCCGGAATCCCGGGAGCTTCGCCGCCGGTGTTCTCTCCCACCGAGAGACCTCGCCCACCCCCGCCACCCGTATCGACGGGTGGTGGAGTCGGTGCAGGGGTGGCAACGGAGTCGGCGGCCCGCATGGCGTCGGCGCTGGCCTTCGTCGTGTCCTCTTTGGGCGGCGCCGGCGCAACGGGCTCGGGTTCCGGGGCTGCTGTGGGTGGTGCCTTGGTGGGTTGGGGAACCGCGGTCGCGCGGCGCTCAGGTTGACGTGACGGTGCTTGTCGGTTCGGAGCCTGCGGTCTGACAATCTTGACCGAGACGACCGGCAACTGGACCGGCCGTGATGCTGCCCGCCGGCCAACCAAGTACGTGGCGGCAGCTAAACCGGCGTGCATCACAATCGCGAGAACGATCCATGGCAGAAGTCGCGTGCGTGCGTGTTCGCGATCGATGAGGATTTTGGTGACCGGGTCCATGCGAACTCAAGTGCCTTCGGGGTGGGTGACCATGCCGACCTGTTCTACTCCAACCTGATCGAGGACCGCCAGGACCTGAATCACGAAGCCATAGGGCAGGTTCTCGTCCGCCTTGAGGTAGACCGGACGCGGACTCCCGGCAAGGATCGCTCCGAGCTGATCTGGTAGGAGCTTGATATGGATGGGTTCGTCGCCGAGAAGAATGATCTGATCGGAGGTTAGCGTCAGAATGACCGGTTCGTCGCTGTCGGTGTTGAGGGCGGGAGCATCCTGTTTTGGGAGGTTGACCTTGAGGCCCTGGACCAGCATTGGTGCAGTGATGATGAAGATAATCAAGAGGACAAGCATCACGTCCACAAGTGGAGTGACGTTGATCTCCGCCATTTGATCCAGGTCTTCAGTGATCTTACCTGCCATCGCCACCAACCAAATGCCCGATTTCGGATTTCGGATCTCGGATTTCGGATTTACCCGCCCGCCCTCCCGTTATTGCGGTGGGTGGGTGGCATTCCGAATTCCTAATTCCTAATTCCGAATTCATTATGTGAAGTTCCTTTCGACCAGATTCAAGAACTCGAGCTGAAAATCTTCCATCCTGCGTCGCATGATGCGGACCTTAGCCAAGAGATGGTTGTAAGCAATTACCGCCGGGATCGCGGCCAGCAAACCGGCTGCCGTGTTCACCAGGGCCTCCGCGATTCCGGGTGCGACGGTTACGATCGAGGTCGAACCGGTGGCACCAATCGCGTGAAAGGTATTCATGATCCCCCACACAGTGCCAAAGAGGCCGATAAAGGGGGTCGCGCTGGCGGTGGTGGCGAGCATCGGCAGAGCTCGCTGCAGGCTCTCGGTCTCCGCCCCCATGGCCCGTTCCAGGGCGCGGTTGATACCGTCAAGGCTCTTCAGCTTGAGCGTTTCGCCAGTCTCGGTGTTGCGCCGAATTGAGCGCATCTGTGCCTCGAGCTCGGTGTAGCCGGCTTGAAACATGCCCGCGAGTGGTGAAGAGCGATATTTGGGCGCGGCCGCCGCTGCTTCGTTGAGCCGTGCAGCGTCTCGAAAGACCTTGAGAAAGCGATCTGAAGCGCGTCGCGCGGCACCGAGTTCTCGCCACTTGCCGAGAATCACCGACCACGAGGCGAGAGAGAAAATGATCAGGATGACGAGAACGACCTTCGCCACCCAGCCGGTCTGCAAAAAGAATTTGACGATTTCCACGGCCGGTATTGTATGTCATTCGTCTCGACTTGCGACTTATACGGCCCACACGATGGTGACGAAGAACACGCAGATCTCGGTTGTCGATAATTGACAGTCAATGAACCCTGCGCTATAACGCTCGAACCTGGTGTGCCCAGGTAGCTCAGACGGTAGAGCAGCGGACTGAAAATCCGCGTGTCCGTGGTTCGATTCCGCGCCTGGGCACCACCAATTGCGCCGAGGCTCTTCCGAGAACCTCGGCGCAAATTGCTTTTGCCCGCCGCCGGATTGCACGCGGGACATGCGGATTTTCAGACCGTTGCTCTACAGGGGAGTGTGAGGGGCTTGCCCCTCACAATAATCCGCAGCGGACGGCTCGAAGCGGAGTGGAGCCTTCGAGGCTCCACGGAGCGAAGAGGAAAATCCGCGTGTCCCGGGCGCGTTCAAGCCACGTTTCCGGCGCCCTGCCCACCGTTCTAGGAGGAGCCACCCTTCGCATTGTCTGCCCAGAGGGCAAAGACGATTCGGTGGACGAAGCCAGACAATGCGAAGAATGGCACCTAGCGCTACTCAATGGAACGCGCTTTTCTCCAAGCTCGGTTGCGCGAACAACAGCGCGTACAAGTCAGCATCGCCAGGTGCCATCTTTTGCATTGTTGGAGCTCCCATCGCTGAAATCATACGCCATCGTGGGCCAACAATGCTAAAGGTGGCTCCTCATACTCAGTGGCGTCAAGAGCACCTCAGCCATCAGTGCCAAAGGTGGCTCCTCATACTCGGTGGCATCAGAGAGAACTCTGCGACCCATGCATCCTGCATCCGAGTACGGGAATCGAGTCTGCATCGAGTATCATCCCGCCATGGCCCTCCCGCGCCTCGGCATCCTCATCTCCGGCACCGGCTCCAACATGAAATCCATCGTTGCCGCGTGCGAGTCTGGCGAGGTGCCGGCAGAAGTCGGCGTCGTGATCTCTAATAGGGCAAACGCTCCCGGCATCGAGTGGGCCGCGGAGCACGGCCTCGAGACGGCTGTACTTTCCCACAAGGACTTCGCCGACCGCGAATCCCACGACCAGGCGGTAGTCGAACGGCTTCAGGAGGCCGGTGTGGATTGGATCTGCCTCGCCGGATACATGCGATTGTTGTCCGCGGTATTCGTCGAGGCCTATCCCAACCGTATCCTCAACATCCACCCCGCGCTGCTGCCGTCATTTCCTGGCCTGCACGGGCAGCGACAGGCGTGGGAGTACGGGGTCAAAGTCTCAGGCTGTACGGTCCACCTGGTGGATCTCGAACTCGACCACGGTCCGATCGTGATTCAAAGGAGTGTTCCGGTCCTTCCTGACGACGACGCGGACCGGCTCTCAGCCCGTATCCTGGAACAGGAACACATCGCCTACCCTGAAGCCCTGAAGGTGCTTCTGACGCAACCTTGGAGCCTCGACGGCAGGCGGGTTGTATATGGTTGAATTTCACACAGACTTCAGCAAAACCAGGAACGATTCCTGATTAAGAGAAAAATCCCCTCAGATGGGGGATTGTGTGAAGGCGTTTAACGTTCCAT
>CAVZOK010000001.1:0-372005 GCA_963776765.1 Candidatus Sulfomarinibacteraceae bacterium | reverse complement strand
CGACGTGCTGACGATTCCGAAAAAGATGTCAAGGCGCGAACCGATCGAGGGGTGCTGATGGCCTCGGGTTTGATCGCGGGTGGCGCCATAATCGGTGCCTTCGATGCCATAGGCAGCGCGATAGTCAAGCAGATCACAGGCTCGACGGCGGCCAAGAACTCGATTCATGTGCTGTCCGATCATTCCTTCGAGGGCATCCCGGGTGAGATCGTCGGCACCATCGTGCTGGTCGCGCTGTGCATCTTTGTTGTGACCTTCTCCCGCAGAGCAAAGGCGTCTTGAACAGAGTCGGTCTCGGTACGTTGACTCGCTGAATTTTCCCAGCAGTGGATCACCGATGTGACCTCACTCACTCACTATTCTCGATATATGAGCATATAACCAATAAACAGCGTTTATTGGGGAAGGCGACATGATCAAGTACCCGGCATTCACAACTTGGACCCTATCCGCATTTCAGACGGCGGCCCTGCTCTTGATTGGGGCGGCGTCAGCACCAGAAGCAGTCGCCCAGGAGCACGACGGGCTCACCTGGGCCGGACCCGAAACCTGCCTCACCTGCCACCAGGACGAGGCAGTCGAGGTTCATGGATCGGTGATGTACCAGTGGCAGGGCGAATCGCCGCAGATGGTGACGGGGCCGACGATGCAAGGAAAGATCTCTGGCGGTGTCAACAGCTACTGCATCAACATCCTCGGAAACTGGAACGTATGCGGTAACTGTCACATCGGCCTCGGCGCCAAACCCGGCCCAGCTACGACACAAGCCGAACTTGAAAACATCGACTGCTTGATTTGCCACCAGCAGGCCTATAGAAGAAAGAAGGTCGGTGAGACCTTTGTTCCCGACACCGACACCATGACCATTACGATGGACGAAGCAGTGCAAACAGTGCATCAACCTACGCGCTTCAATTGTCTCCAGTGCCACGCCAAGGCTGGCGGTGGTGATTCCGTGAAGCGTGGGGATCTCAGTCTCGCGCACGCATCAACCGGTGATTCCGTATTCGACGTTCACATGGCGACCACCGGTGAGGATCTGCAATGTCAGGACTGCCACACAGTCACCGGCCACCGGTTTGCGGGTCGCGGTTCCGATCTTCGGCCGACTGACTCGGAGGTGATTCTCGAGTGCACGAACTGCCACGCTGAAATGGCGACACCCAGTGGTCATGAAGGCTCTACGATTGACCGCCACGTCGCACGGATCGCGTGTCAGACCTGTCATATCCCCGTCTACGCCAAGAACGCCTCCGACAGTGGCGCCGCCACCGAAGCGACAGAGACCCATCGAACCTGGCTCGACACTCCCAGCACATCTGCTCCCTACCACCCGGCAGCGATTAAATCGAATGACCTCGTTCCTCAATACCGATTTTGGAACCGGGAGAACGAGAACTACCTACTCGGTGACGTCGCTCGGACCGATCCACGAACCAGTCATTACCCGACCTCGCGGCCATTCGGTCACTCAACGAGGGCCGACAGCAAGCTGTACGCCTTCAAGTACAAGACCGCCGAGCAGCCGATCATCAACAGTACGAATCAGCTCCTCGCCCTGGACACCTCGGTGTACTTCGCAACCGGAGATCATGCCGCGGCCGCTGAGCAAGGACTCCTCAACATGGGCTTGGAAGATACCGAGCCGTACTCCTGGATCGAGACAGACACCCTGCAGATGCTCAACCATGAGGTCTCGCCGGCAAGTGCCGCATTGGACTGCGACGACTGCCACGGAAGCGGGGCGAGGATCGATCTCGAGGCTGATCTCGGCTACGGCCTCAGAGGCCCGGAAGGCTCAATCTGTTACCAATGTCACGGGTCAGAGGAAGACAAGAGCTTCACAGAACTCCATAGCAAGCACCGGGGCTACGATTGTTCATGGTGCCATTCATTCTCGCGGCCGGAACGGGGGCTCGCCCCGTCGCCAATGATATTTGCAGACGATTTCGATTCAGCCACCGCCTACGCATGGTCAGAGTGAACTCTTAACCCGGTGAGGCGACCGGCTAGTCCTTGGCTCGAGCGAGAACCCGGCCGAGCGGATCTACCTCTACGGTCACGCCGGGATCGACCAGGAATGAAGCGCGGCCGCCCGCCATCTCAACCCGCTGTTCCTTGCCGCCCACCTCAACCGGAAGGGGCATCTCGAAATCCGGGTCATCCCAGCTGATCGAGATCCGCTCGCGGTCTCCGTCGATGCGCCGTCTGATTCGCCACACCGGTTCCTCGGCCCGATAGAGATACCGTTCCCAAAACCAGCCAATTCCCCGCCCGCTCACCTTGAGAACCAACTCGGCGAGAGCTTGACTCGAAACAAGCCCATAGGCGAACTCAGGGTCATTGGCAAACCTCCAGACGACGGTAAAGAAGTCGTCGTCCCCAAGCAGCCATTTGAGGGAGTGGAGCACCCACGCACCCTTGAAATAGATGTCGCTCGAGTAGGCCTGGGACGAAGTCAGGTCCTCTCCACGCACCATAGGATGGCGATCGTCGATCCGATGACGAAGACGGGCCATGTAATCGAGGTAACGAGCCTCGCCGAGGGTGTCGAGCACGTAGATCGCTTCCGCGTAGGTTGCGAAGCCTTCCTGAAGCCAGAAGTCGGCCCAGTCCGAGACAGAGATCTTGTTGCCCCACCACTCGTGCGCCACCTCGTGCAATAGGAGATCATCAAACCCAAATTCGTTATCAGTGAAAAGCGCTCCGTAGGCAACGACCGTCTGATGTTCCATGCCGTAATAAGGGGCATGAGCGACCGCGAACTTGTCGTCAAAGAAGGGATACTCGCCAAAACGCCTGCCGAGGACCTCGAGGATGCGCGGCATTTGCTGCCACGTGACCCGGGCGTACTGCTCGTACTCTGGAACGGCCCAGAAAACCAATGGCTCATCGAGCGAGCCGTCTACTCCGCGATAGCGCTCCTCAATCCTGACGTAGGGTGCGATATTGACCGTCACGAGGTAGTTGTTGATCGGGTAGCTCACACGCCAGGTGGAGGTTACAGTGCCGTCACCGTTGTCGATCTGGTCCATCAACCTGCCATTGGAGAGCCCCACCAGATCCGACGGAACGGTGAGCAAAATGTCCATACCCTCGTCCGGTTCGTCGGAGGGATGGTCCTTGCAGGGCCACCAGTTGTCGCCGCCATCGCCCTGGCCCGTGACGCCAATCCAGGGTGCTCCTGAAGGTGTCTCCGACCATACGAACCCGTCGATCCACGGCGGTCGCAGGGCCACCTTCGGCTTCCCTCGATAGGTGATGGTCACCTCGTGCCGTTCTCCCACTGCCCAGGGCTCTCGCGGCTCGACGGTGATCAGACCATCGGCGTGTTGAAATGCACACACGGTGTTGTCCGATTTTGCTGACACCACCTCGAGGCGGCTATCGAGATTGATCTCGAAGACCTCGACCGGTTCGAGTGCAATAACGGTAACCGTCGATTGACCATCGATCCACTGTTCTGTCGGATCGACCTGTACCGCAAGATCGTAGTGACGGACGTCGTAGGCCGCCATCGAAGCTGGCAACCCTCCGCCCGACTCGAGCATCTGTCTCTTGACGTACCAACCGAGACTGATGAGGAGGGCGAGAAACCCGACCAACACAACCGCTACGCAGATGCTCAGGATCTTCAACCAACGCGGGAAACCTTTTCTTTTCACATTCGCCCCGTTGTAGCAGTCGATCCGGAAAGAAAGCGGTCGAGATCGTTGAGGACTTCGGCGGTGTGCATGTACGTATTCGAAGGGCACCTCACCGCGACGCCTCGCGGCATGGCATCCACGATTCTTTGAACTTCTTCCGCTCCGTGCAAAGTATCGTTGGCTGCGTAGGCAACGGCGACCGGTGGTGAGATTGTGTCGAGACCGGGCATCGCGTCATAGTCGATCACCGCCCTCGCCGACAGCATGATGCGCTTCGGATCTGCCGCTCGAACCGTGCGCACATAGCGGGCCATCTGCTCGGGGTCCTCGCGCACGTTGACCCGAAAAGTGCGAAGGTACCAGAGGACGAATGGTTTGGCCGCGCTGTATACCCACGACGGCAGATGGACCAGCGGCCGACCCCACCACGGAAAATGGAATTCGGCGTTGGGCCCGACCACAAAAGCGCCCTTGGCCTTCAAGCGCCCGCCTTTGAGAGCCTCAAGAATGGCATTGGAACCCATCGAGCTGCCAAAGAGAACCGTTCGATCACAATCGAGATCGAGTTGATTCGATACCTCGACGAGATCTTCGGCCAGCCGGGGTACCGAAAAACTGGAGGGCCGCATCATATTCGCTGAGATCTCTGCAGATTCCTTTTCGCGGGTTTCGAGGTAGAAGACCGGCCGAGATCGAACCAGCTTCTCGAGCAACGGCATCCATCCAGTGACGAGTGAAATCCAGCCGGCAACAAAGAGTATCGGGTCGGCCCCGTTGTCGATTTCGGGACGCCACTCATAGAGGCGGAGGCGGACACCGTCCTCTACCGTCAGGCGACGTTCGTTGAATAGGATCCCCGGTATCGCGACCGGATTAACATCTCCCCCCATTTACGAAGGCTAGCACGGTAGAATCGCGACATGACAAACGGCGATAAACATCTTCCAGTGGTTCAATCCGATCTCGACGAAACCGAGTCTTCGTGCTCGCCCAAAATCTATGTATCAAATGAAGAGGCGGCGCTGCTTGCCGCCATGCGCGACCTTCGCGATCGCTCAACCAAGATCAAGAAGGAGATGCGAAACGCCGAACCCGAACGACTCTCGCGACTGGAATCCGAGATCGAGGAGATGCGCGCCGCGTGGAAGAACCTCGCGGCTCAGCGAGAGGAGGCATTCATCCGCAAGATGATCATGCTGGGGCATCTCCCGCCCACCACACAGAGTAACCAGTAATCAGTATTCAGTAGCCAGTACCCTCCCGCGCACCTGTGGCAACGGTCAAGTCCTGACGAACAATTGTCATGCAATCGCGAGCCGCGGAGCGGCGAAAGATACATAGCCTGGGGCGTGAGCCCCAGGATACGGATGAGAAAAAAGAGAGGAAGCCGCGGAGCGGCGATAGATATATCGCGGTGATGCCCGCTGCTCACGCCAAAAAAATGATCTGTCGCCCCCTTCGGGGGCTTTCATTTTTTTGCCGTGTTCATCCTGGGGCTCACGCCCCAGGCTAAGAATCTGTCGCGCCTCCGGCGCTTCTCTTCATTTCGCTCATTCGGTGAGGCGGCGATCAATTCTCAGATGTCGAGCTTTCACGGGACGCGACCACGACTGGTTACTGGTCACTGGTTACTGGTTACTGGTTACTGGTTACTGAATACTCGTAACTGGCTACTTCCTCTCGGACATCGCAATGATTTCCGGATATCGGAAGCAATCCACCAGGTGGTCATTTACCATCCCTGTGGCCTGCATATGGGCATAGATGATGGTCGGACCAACAAAACGAAAACCGCGTTTTTTGAGGTCCTTGGACAGGGCTTCGGCGAGGGGGGTTTTGGCCGGAATCTCGGACAGAGACTGCCACGCGTTTTGGATCGGTCGCCCATCGACAAACGACCAAATGTAGTTCGAAAAGCCACCCCACTCATCCTGAATACTCAAAAAGGCCTGCGCGTTGGTGACTGTTGAACCGATCTTGAGTTGGTTTCGGACGATTCCGGGGTCGGATAGAAGGGCCGATACTTTGACCCCATCGTAGCGGGCGATCTTTTCCGCATCGAAACCGTCAAAGGCAAGACGATAGCCCTCACGCTTTTTGAGGATCGCCGACCAGCTCAGACCCGCCTGTGCTCCTTCGAGGGTGATGAACTCGAAGAGAGTCTGGTCGTCGTAGACCGGCACTCCCCACTCCTCATCATGGTAGGCCACGTAGAGGGGTTCTTTCCCGCACCAACCACACCGACTTCTTTCCACGATCATGGGTTCGCCTTTTCGATCATCTGCTCCTCGCCGAGAAATCGCAGAGCTACCTTGCGCCCAAATACCTCGGCAAAAAGGTTTGCCTTTTTCTGTAGGGTCCAACCCTCGAGGAGAAGCCCCGCAGTCCCGTCGAGCCACAGCGAAACCTCGTCTTCCCCGACCATCACGTTGACTCCCGTGACCCGCTGCTTGTGCTCACTGTCAAGGGAATCAGCGATCCTCAGGATGGACGCCAGTTTCGCCACCCGTTCCTGCTCTTCGGGAGCCAGCGCCGTGAAGGCGTAGTGGTGAGGCTGCGGGTGGGCCTTTCGGTGGTACCGTGCAACGTTTGCGACCATCGACATTTCGGTCTGACCGAAACTCGGGAGCTCGGAATGTGAGATGAGGTAGAGCGAGTGCTTGTGGTGGCCCTTGTAGCTCACGAACTGACCGATGTTGCTCAACATTGCTCCGGCCAGCAGGATTTTCCGATCCAGGCCCGAGAGCCCATGCAGAGATTTCAACTGGTCAAAAAGGGAGGTCGCGAGCGATGCCACGTGGCGTGCGTGCTTCTCGTCGAAGAGGTATTTGCGGCCCAGTACTGCAGCACTATTCAGAATCTCACGCTCCTGACGATCTTCGTGATCACTGCGCTTCGTCAGACGGTTGACGAGGTCGTAGAGAACTCCCTCCTTGATGCCGACGCGGGGAACCAGGATTTCGCTGGTCTGACACAACTCACCGAGCCGTTCGTAGACCATTGCGGCAGGCAGAATGACGTCGGCGCGGTCATCGCGCAACCCGAGTTCGTCCACCCGCTGCCTGTACGAGAGCCGCGCGAGTTGCTCGATCAGCGAGCGCAACGTGTCGATCGTCAGCCGAGTGACCCCGATCTCGTCCTCGAAGCCCGCAAGCCGTGCAAGTGCATCGATGTTGCCGCCGGTGGCGATGTACCCGGCTACCTGCTGGCCGTCGGCCATCGCCGGAACCTTGAGGACCGAAATGTATTCGGCGAGAAGCCGCCGAAAACGACCGGGATCAGCGCCCGCTTCGGTCAACTCCTCGAGAAGTCGGACCGAACCCATAGTGTGGGACTCGCTCCAGTAGGCGCCGTGCTCGTCGACGAGCGATACTTCGACGCTGCCACCCCCAAGATCGACCAGTAGCCACTTGCGACTCCCGAGCGGAATCCGCGTCGCGACCGCCACGTGCACGAGGCGAGCTTCCTCCGACCCACTGATCACCTCGAGTTCGAGCCCCGCGTCGTCCCTGATACGTTTGACGAATTCCTTTCCGTTCTTGCTCTCTCGAACGGCGCTGGTAGCGACTGCACGGCTGTGCTCGATCTCGAGAGTATCCATCTGGTTTTTGAAGTCAGAAAGAGCTGCGACCGCCTCATCCATCGCCCGGGGATCGAGCGCACCGGACAGGAAGACGCTGTGACCAAGGCGCACCGGGCGTCGTTCGGCCGCCAGGGTCGTATACTCGTTTTCATCTCTGAACTCGGCAGCAAGAAAACGAATTGCGTTCGAACCCATATCGACACAGGCCACTCGCAGCGGAAAGCTCACGCCGCTGGGTTTGGACTTCTTTTTGTTCTTTTTCGCATTCGCCATTGTGTACAGGCTATTCTAACGCGACCGCCCAGTCACACAGAAACGAGATGCGAGATGCGACCAATTCATCGATCCCCCTCGCATTCGTGTCGAGGGGCAGGCGGGCATATCTCGTACTTGGTCGGACGGGCGGGAGGGATCTCGTATCCGAGCAATTGTGGCGTTCAGTAATTTCTTAATTGAAATCGCTGGCCGTTACATCGTTGAAACCGCAAAGACGCAAAGAGCGCAAAGCCCACGCAAAGGATTTTTTCCGTGTTTCTTGGCGACGATCTTGGCGCCCTTTGCGTCTTCGCGGTTCCAAAGCTGCCACAAATCAGAAGTGCATCCAAAGAAGCGTTGCCGCGGGTCAGTTCAGTGTCAGGGCGGGCGGGGGGATCTCGAAACTCGTATCTGGATCGGGTGGTCTGGAGCTACATTGCCTTCAGCGATTTCGGCGTAACCAGCCACCGCAGCTGGCAGGTAGAGGGCGCGAGATCGAGCCAGTCTCCCTGGGGCAGATCGAGGCACGCCACGGCGGCGGTCGGCATTCCCACCCTGCCGCCGCCGATCAACCAGCCAACCAGCGTCGACCAGGTGGGCTCGTGACCGGCAATCAAAAGTCGTTGGACACCGTTCCCGGTCTCGTGGATTACATCGAGCACGCGCTCCGGGTCGCTCGCATACAGATTTCGATTGGCGACGATGTCGCAGCCCCACACTCCAGCCTCTTTCGCAAGCTCGACGGTGGTGAGGGCACGGACCGCCGTCGAGCTGAGGACGAGGTCGGGAATTGTCCCCGACTCGGTCAGGAACCGTCCAATCTTCCGAGCCGCTTTGATCCCGCGACGGGCCAAGATCCGATCGTGATCGTCGCCGGACGCCGTTCCCCAATCAGATTTGGCGTGTCGCATCACGAGCAGGGTCTTCATCGTTCCGCCTTCACTCCGGTTTGTCCACACAGTCAATTGCCGGCTCTTGAACGACCCGCCCGTCGTTGAGACAAAGCGCGGTCAGTCGTCCACCATAGACGCATCCCGAGTCGAGGCACACCGCGTCGTGAGCACGGTAATAACCGAACTGTGCCCAGTGACCGAAGAGCAACCGATACCCCTGACTTCGAACGGAAGATCGGGCGTACCAGGGTTTCCAGCCATCAGGCGCGGCACCCGGTGGTCCGGCGTAATCGAGTCGAGCACACCCATCAGCATCAACCATGCGCATCCGGGTGAAGATGGCGGCGGCTGCAGCCAGCTGCTCGTCGCCCCGCAGATCGGCCGCCCAGGCGGCTTGACGATTGGCGTACAGCTTCCGGATCACCTCATCGCCGTCGGGACCCTCAATGTTCGTCGCCACAGCATCGGCCAAAGCAGTGGTCAGCTCGATATTCCAGTCCGGTGACAGCCCGGCGTGTACCATCACGTAGGGCCCGAAACGATGCATCAGGGAAAGAGATTTCAGCCACCCAAAAAGCTCTTCTCGGTCGGGGGATTCGAGGATTTCGTCGAGCGTGTCCTCTTCCCTCTCTTTTGCCCCGCCAGCGGCGCGGGCGAGGAGATGAAGGTCATGATTGCCCAATACGACGGAGAGTCGACCTCTGTTCTCATACGCCCAACGCAAGACATCGAGGGAAGATGGGCCGCGATTGACGAGATCGCCAACGAACCACAGGAAATCACGCTCCCGGTCCCACTCGATATTTTCGAGCAGCCGCTGCAGGGTCAGCCAACAGCCGTGAACATCACCGATAGCCCAAGTCGCCATCTCTAAACTTTACACGCAGTAGACCACTCCCGGGTCGCTATCGGGATCGCTATCGATGAATTGCGCCTTGAGATCGGCGTTCGATAGCGATAGCGATGAACGGTCCGGCCCGTTTAAACTCTCATCAAGGAGGCACCATGCGTCTACAGCTCATGACCTGGCCCGAAGTGGAAGCGCACCTGAAGAGCACGAATGGCGTGATCGTGCCGATCGGATCCACCGAGCAGCACGGCCCGACGGGGCTGATCGGCACCGACGCCATCTGCGCCGAGACCCTCGCCTGGAGGACGGGCGAGCTGGTAGACGCAGTGGTGGGGCCGACTCTGACGGTCGGTATGTCCGAGCACCACATGCACTTCCCGGGTTCCGTCACCCTGCGACCGACAACCCTGATCGCCGTTGTTCGTGACGTTATCTTGTCGCTGGCACGCCACGGCTTCCGGCGAATATTCTTCGTCAATGGCCACGGCGGCAACACACCATCGATCAACGCAGCGTTCTTTGAAGCCTATGCCGAGGCGCCCCGCCTCCTGGATGATGGGGATGCCGTGCGCTGTCTCACTGGAGAGTGGTGGGCAACACCGTCGGCGCAGGAGCTGAGTGCGGAACTCTTTGGCAATAAAGACGGTGACCACGCATCGGCGTCCGAGGTCTCGATTGCCTCCGCGGCCTATCCTGATCACCTCAAATTCGCCGATCTCGACCCGGAAGTTCCGCCCTCGAACCACGTCTTTGGGCCTGCCGACTTTCGACGCCGTTATCCCGAGGGCCGTATGGGCTCCCACCCGGAGTTAGCCTCGGTCGATGCCGGCGAACGGATCATCGAGGCGGTAGCCGCAGATCTCGCGGAGGAATATCGGAAGTTCGTGACTGAGGACTGATCCTGGAACTACATCACGGCTTTACGGCTTTACGGCTATACGGCTCAACGGCCGAACGGCTATTCGGGCCACCAAAAAAGCGTCGCAAGTCTCGAGCGCCTCTGGAGAAAAGCGCCCACTACCGAGAAGCGCCAGGTGCCACTTTTCGCATTGTCTGGATCCTGCCATTGAAGCTGCCTTGCCATTGAAACAGACAATACGAAGGGTGGCTCCTCATAATCAAATTGACTCGCCGTTTCGATTTTCGGAAGCTCTGGAACCGCAAAGACGCGAAGAGCGCTAAGACGGACGCAGAGGTTTTTGAATAACTCACTCAAGAGATGTTCTTGGCGCTCTTTGCGTCTTGGCGGTTTCAAAGAGAGGGAGGGTCATTCCAGAGCCCCTGCGGCGAATCGCCCATCAGATTGTTCGAGCGCGGTCCAAGGATTGAGAGTACAATTCCCGCCGTATGAATGATCAATTGACTCGCTGTTTCGTTTCTCGGCGCTGGCCGAAAAGATGCAACCTTCGCCAATCCGCGAACTCTTCAAAGTCATCCAGCAACCGGGGATGATCTCATTCGCCGGCGGCCTCCCCGACCCCGACACCTTTCCGGTCGAAAGTTTCGCGTCGTGCGCCAATGTGCTCGAGCGCGACGGCCGGACGGTTCTGCAATACGGAGCTTCCGAGGGCTACCCACCGCTGCGCGACGCCATCATCGACATGATGGCTGACCGCCTCGGCTATCGTCCGCAGGCTGAAGAGATTCTCGTCACATCAGGCTCGCAGCAGGCCGTAGACCTCATCGCCCGTGCTCTCCTCGACACCGGCGACGTGGTCGTGGTGGAAGCGCCGACCTATCCGGGCACCCTCCACTGCCTGCGTAACGCAGGTGCGCGATTCGCCACCGTTCCCACTGATGGGAAAGGGATGGTCGTGGAAACTCTCCCGGCAGTCATCGAAAAAGTCGTTGCCGAGACCGGGAGCCGCCCCAAGCTGATCTACACCGTGCCGGACTTCTCCAACCCATCGGGCGCCTGCATGAGCCTCGAGCGGAGACAGCGTCTGGTCAAACTCGCCGCCGAGTTGGCGATCCCGATCTTCGAGGACGATCCCTACGGCCGCCTCCGCTTTTCCGGCGATTCTCTTCCAACCCTCAAGTCCCTGGTCGGCGATGCACCGCAGGTGATCTATGCCTCGTCGTTTTCAAAGGTCCTTGCTCCTGGAGTTCGGGTCGCATGGACCGTCGCCGCAGCGGAACTCATCCGGGCGATGGTGCTGATGCGACAGGGCGAGGATCTCTGCACCTCGACCGTCACCCAGGCTCTGGTGGCCGAGTACTGTGTTCGCGGTCTCCTCGAGGAGCATCTGCAGCACATCATCGACACATATGCCCGCAAGAGCCGGGCGATGCAGGCCGCCCTCGAGCTTCATTTGCCGTCCGCTGCCGCAACCTGGCACGTGCCGCAGGGTGGGTTCTTCTTCTGGTTGGAGCTGGCCCGAGGTTCGAGCCGATCGCTCTTCGATCGGGCGGTTGAAGAGAAGGTTGCCTTTGTTCCCGGCCGAGCCTTCTACCCCGACGCCGACGAACAAGTTGGCGATGTTCTGACAGGTGATCGCTTTGCCCGCCTGTGCTTCACCTTCGCCAACGATGAGGCTATCGAAGAAGGCTGCCGAAGACTGGCTCGAGCTTTGTCCTAGCCTGGGCCAGGCAGGTCTCAACCGATCCGAACATCCATTGCCTGGTAACCGGCATCTCGCATGGCTTGCATGACCTCGGCAGCGTTGTCCGGGCAGAGCGCGATCATCGATCCACCACCACCACCGCCGGTCAGCTTGGCACCTAGGGCGCCGTTCTCGCGAGCGATCTGGATCATCTCCTCCAGCTCCCAGCTCGACACCTGGAGGCCATTCAGCAGACCTTGACACACGTTCATCAACTCGCCGAGACGCTCGAGGTCATTGTGCTTGAGCGCGCCAATCGCCTGCCCGGTAACGGCGTCGATGCCCTTGAACATCGTGTCGTAGACATCCCGGTTCCTGGCCCTGCCATCACGAACGCGAGCCACCATCTTGGCGGTCAGGCTCTCGACCCCAGTCATTCCGATCACGAAGTTGATTGGCTGGGGCAGATCCAGCGATTGGATCTGTGGAGGCTCGCCCTTGCGATAGATGAGCGGCTGTCCAAACGTCGCCACTGTGTTATCGATGCCCGACGGCGTGCCGTGGGCCACCTGCTCGCTTCGGAACGCGAGCGCGTTGACATCGTCATCGCTGAGGCCGAGATCGAAATGGCGATCTACGGCTCGAATGATGGCAACTGCGACCGCTGCTGAGCCTCCGAGACCCATGGCGCGGGGGATCTCCGACCAGACCTCAATGCGCATCGAGCGGTCGGTCAGCCCGAGTTCCTCGAGGGCCAGCGCCGCGAACTCCTCGAACGAATGACGCTTGCTGGAGTCCGCGCGAAGGCGCAGCTCAACCCCCCAGCGGGGAACAACCAGCCAAACGCCGTCAGTTTCGTCGACGACCCGGGCACGGACCGCGAGCGGTACCGGAGCAGCGATTGCCCGGCTGCCGTAAACGACCGCGTGTTCCCCGAAGAGGATGATCTTGCCGTGGCCGGCCGCCATTTCGACGTGGTCCGCCTGACTGGAAGACCGACCCATCTGGACCTCGACCTCCTCAATCAGCTCCCTGGCCTTCCACACCTTGATCTCACCCGATTCGACGAGACGTTCGATCACGGTGTCGAAGATCTCCGGGGGCGCACCCGCCGCGGTCACCACGCTGCGGGCGTGCAAGGTCATGTGACCGCTCTGAATGCCCTCGGTGACAAGGGCGCGAAGAGCGGAGAGGTTCTGAGCGAGCCCGACGGCAGCCATGACCTCGGCCAGCTCACGCGAGGATTCAACCTTGGTGATACGGAGGTTCAGATCGACGGATGGGTTCGATTGCAGCGGGCCGCCGACGATGCCGACCCGGATCGGAAGCTCGATCTCACCCACCAAGGCCCCATCCTCGCCCTTATGCCAGCGCGACAACGATGTATACCTCGAGCCTCGAGCGGCGTAGGCGTGGGCGCCGGCCTCGACCGCGCGCCAGTCGTTGCCGGTGGCAAGGGCGACGGCATCGATGCCATTCATGATGCCCTTGTTGTGAGTGGCCGCTCGGTAAGAGTCGATGGCAGCAAATTGGCTCGCGATCACGATACCGTCACGGACCTTTGTTCCCTCATAGCCGTTGTTTTCGAGGATCTCCACCGGGATCTTCACCGAGGCCCGTGCCAGTGATCGATCGGCCAGATTGGATAGAATTCGCAAGAAAACCTTGCCGCCTGTGACGCTCTCGATGAAGGAAGCGACGCCCTCACACATCGTGTTGACGAGATTGGCCCCCATTGCATCGCATGTGTTCACCATCAGGTGTACGACCATCATCTCGACGTTGTCTGGACCGGCAGGGTGGAGAATGACCTCGAGATCAGTCGCACCGCCGCCGCGCGCCACCATCCTCGGGTGGAGGCTGTTGGCAAGGTTGAGAACCTCTTCCTTGCGCCGCTCGAGCTGCTGACGCGCCTTGGTGGGGTGTGGAACGTCGACCAGTTGAATCTGTCCGATCAGAATCGGTTCGGTGCTTGAAGTCTCGAATCCACCCGCCAAGCGGGCTGTTTTTGCGGCGTGGCTCAGACCCGCAACGATCGACGGTTCCTCGACCGCCAGCGGCACCACGTAATCGCGTCCGTTGATCAGGAAGTTCAGACCGAGGCCGACCGGCAGGCCCATGACGCCGATAACATTCTCGATCATGTTGTCGGCGTTGGTCAGGTCGAGCACATTGTGACCGTTGAGCAGGGCCTTGTAGTCCTGCGACGACAGCAATCCATGGTCACGGGCGGCTCGCACCCGCTCCGGTACGGAGAGCTTGTGGAACGACGGAATGTCGGATTTACCCAATTCAGCTGTCTCCCTACGATTGCGAACGGCTTTCCCGGGCCAACCAGCCCATCTCACCAGCTTCCCGGGTTCGCGACGACAGCAGGTGAGACATGCAGGTTAACCCCTGACAAAGGCTGAAACAACTATATATCCTGGGGTTTCCTCACAACCGGATTTCTGGTAGTGGCCTGGTTGCTGCCCTTCAGGATGCGATTGAAGGTCCGTCGAGCGCAGTCGCGACCCGCGTGGCTGCCTGAGCCAGGCCGTCCGGCGACGTCGAACCGTAGCTCAGACGGATCGAGCCCTCACCTCCGGGACCAAAGACTCTTCCCGGCACCGCGACCACGTGCTGTTCCTCCAGGAGCCGGCGGCAAAATGTCCAGTCGTCTCTCACACCCGGCACACGAAGGAACAGAAACAGCGAACCACCAGGCTCGACAAAGTAATCGAGATTTGCATCTTTCAATGCAGCCATCAGGCCATCGCGCCGTTCGCGGAGAACGCTACGCACCCGCTCCACATGTACCTGGGCATCCGGAAGAGCTGCTCGCAAGCCCTCCTGGCCGGCCCGTCCAGCACAAATGACCGAGCAATCCTGGATCTTCATTGTCTCCGCAACGAGCTTCGCATGACCTGCGAGAAAACCGAGCCGCCAACCGGCCAGACCCAACGACTTGGAGAATGAGCCCACGGTGACGATGCGGTCGCGTGCACCGGCCACTGCAGCCGGACTCAACGGCGGCGAAGTTCCGAAATGCAGCTCGTGGTATGTCTGGTCGGAGAGGATCCAAAGGTCCTTCTCAACAGCGAGCGCCGCCAGCTTCCGAATCAGATCGTCGTTGTAGCGGGCGCCGGTCGGATTGTTAGGGTTGATCAGAACCAGAACTCTGGTCCGGGGTGTGATCGCTCGCGCCACCTCTCCAGCGGTCGGAGCGAATCCCTCCTCCGCCCGGGTCGGCACCGGCACCGGGATCGCACCGAAGGCCGTCACCGCCATGGCGTGGTTGAAATACCACGGCGCCGGAAGCAACACCTCGTCTCCAGGTTCGACCAACGTCATCAAAGCGGCAAAGCAGGCTTGATTTGCGCCGGCCGTAACAACGATTTCACTCCCAGGTTCCCACTCCACGCCGAAGTGTTCCGAACCGTATCGGGCCAGGGCGTCACGCAACTTGGGAAGCCCTGGGTCCGGCGAGTAGCGATGAACATCCGGGTCGGTCAGTGCTTCGAACACGCGCTCGACGAACACTGGCGGCGGCCCGATGTCCACCGCGCCCTGATCGAGACGGATGACATCCGCGCCCTGCTGGGCCAACTCCACGGACCGCCGCGCCAGCTCGACCATTGGCGGCATTTCCGTCTTGACTACATTTCTGTTGAACCGCATCCACTCCCCAATCACATCAAAAAAGCACAATCTCAGTGGAGTTCTGAGTTCTTAGTTTTGAGTTCTCTCTTCCGCCAAGAATCGGGGAAGGTGAGCGGGAACTCATAACTCATAACTCAAAAATCAACACTCGTCTGGCGGTTTATCGGCCCCAGAGATAGAGCAGCAGGAAGCCGAAGAGGCCGACGACCGCCCAGAAGGCGATAGCGCCGGTGCTCCAGGTACGGGCGAACACGCCCGTCGGTCCGTGCAGGCGATAGATCAACCGGTACGTCCTGTCGACGAGCTGCGAAGAAACCCCCGCATGCAAGCGCTCGCCGACTCCACCGCCAACTCGAGCAAGCCAACGAATCAAGGTCGGCAGACCTTTTCGGTAGATCCAGTCGACATCGAGGTTGACCGACCGCAGCTCGGCCGGATAAATACCGGTTACCTTGAGCACGGTGAAGGCGAGGGCGGAGAACAGCAGCAGCTGGTACTGCGTCACCACGTGTGTGGTGGTGTAGGGGTGGTAGTCAACGGCATACGGCAGGATCGAGTAGAGCAGCCCCGGGAAGATGCCGATGACGACGCACGCCACCGCCATCGCCATCATGGCGATCAGCATGGGGCGCGGCGCCTCCTTGACGCGGTATCCGGCGTCGTGCGCAAAAAAGGCGAAGAAAGGGATCTTGATCCCGGAGTGGTGAAAGACGCCGGCCGAGGCAAAGAGCAGAACCAGCCAGGCGATGGTGTGGCCGCCGGCCGCAGTTTCGTCCAGGATCATCGACTTCGTGACAAAGCCGCTCATGAACGGAAAGGCGGAGATCGACGCGGCGCCGACGATACATAACGCCGTTGTCAATGGCATCGACTTGTAGAGCCCTCCGAGCTCCGAGCCCAGGCAGGTCCCGGTACGCAGCAGTACCGCCCCCATGGCCATGAATAATAGCCCCTCAAAAATGATGTTGGCAAAGGCGTAGGAGACTGCGCCGTTGATCGCCATCTTGGTGCCGATACCAATGCCCAGCACCATGAAGCCGAGCTGGTTGTTGAGCGAATAGGTCAAGACTCTCCGCAGGTCGTTCTCGATCACCGCATAAAAAATCGGGAAGGCGGTCATGGTGGCGCCGATCCAGATCAGGGAGTCGGTCCCGGCAAAGCCCCGTGCCAGCGCATAGACTGCGAGCTTGGTAGTGAAGATGCTGAGAAACACTGTTCCCGTAGGCGTTGATTCGGGGTAGGTATCCTGGAGCCAGGGGTGAAGCAACGGAAACGCACACTTGATGCCGATGGCGAGAAAGATCAGCAAAACCCCGGCGCTGGCTGAACGCAGCAGCCCGTCGTCGCCAATCAGTTGGCCGAAATCGAGCGAGCCGGTGGCGTAGACATGGAGGATAACGCCTGCCAACAGCACCACACCGGATCCCACCTGGATAATCAAATAGCGCATTCCGGCCCGGTAGGCCCGTTCGGTACGGCTCGCCCAGATCAAAAAGACGGACCCGACCGCGGTCAGCTCCCAGTAAATGAACAAGGTGATCAGGTCGCCCGCGAAGACCGCTCCCACCGCCGACCCCACGTAGATCATCGCCGAGCTGTGCTGGAGGCCGTCGCGAACGTTGAGCGAGTACACCGCCGTCAGGAACGCCGCAATGTAGAAGATGTAGCCAAAGACCAGGCTCAATCGATCGATCCGGACTATCGTCAGCTGGTAATCAAAGAGATGCAGCTGGAAATAGGAACCCGGTTCGAGCAAGACCAGCTGCACAAAACCGAGCACCGGCAGCACCACGGCTGCAATCGCTTGAGCCCGTCCCCGCAACAACGGGATCAGCAGCCCGCCAAGGATCAGGATGAGGCCTGGCGGCAAGACGTCAATCATAGTAATTCTCGTCGCGCATCACGACCTTCCGCAGCTGTTTGGCAGCCAACACGAGGCTGACGCAAGCAACGAAACCATAAAAACTAAAGAAGCCAAACCAGTACTCGAAGCGGAAATGGAGGTGGTGCTTGTACGGGAAGAGATCGATCAGGGCAACCGCGGCGCAAACGATGTAGAGGCCGTAGATGATCTTGTTGACGTTTTTTCTATCGTCCAGCCAGTACTTCTTTTCTTCGTTCATGGCGTCACGATTCCCATCAGCAATAGATAGATGTCCTCGGCGTATAAGAAGAGAACTACGCAGCCGATGCCAGTCAGAACGGGTGGCAGCACGCACAGCAGCGGCGCCTCACTGATTCCCGATTTGCTTCCATCGCCCGGATCGCCGTGCCCATCGTCAGGTGGCGGCCGGAAAAAGCCTCGCGCCACGACCGGCATGAGGTAGCCGATCGACAGCAGCGAGCTTGCCATCAGCACCACCATCAAGGCCAACTGACCCGCCTCGATCGTGCCCAGCATCAGGTACCACTTGCTCCACGAGCCACCCATCGGCGGCAGGCCGATGACACTCATGGCGCCGAGGAAGAACGCACCAAAGGTAAACGGCATTCGGCGGCCGAGGCCGTCCATCGTGGAAATCTCGGTCTTGTGAGCGCCTACTAAAATCGCGCCGGCACAGAAGAAGAGTGTGATCTTCCCCATCGCGTGCATCGCGATGTGCATGCCACCCCCGAGGACACCGGCCGACGTCGCGAGGGCACCCCCGAGCACGATGTACGATAGCTGGCTGATCGTCGAGTAGGCGAGCCTCGCCTTGAGGTTGTCCTTGGTGAGAGCGACGATCGAAGCGGCGACGATGGTGAAGGCGGCGACCCACATCAGCCACCGACTGGCATCGGTAGACGCCAGCAGATCGATGCCAAAGACATAGACCAGAACCTTGAGAACGGTGAAGACCCCCGCCTTGACCACCGCCACCGCATGCAACAGGGCACTGACAGGAGTCGGCGCCACCATCGCTGCCGGCAGCCAGCGGTGGAACGGCATCAAGGCCGCCTTGCCGGTACCGAAGGCGTAGAGCGCGAGCAGCACGACAAGGTGCCACCCGTCAACGCGGCCGGCGAGAATCCCGCCCGGGCGGAACTCGGTGGTCCCGGCAGCAAGATAGGTCCAGACCAGCGCGAAGAACAGGAAGCCCACCGAGGTCCCCATGAGAATTCCGAGGTAGATCCGTCCGGCGCGCTTCGCCGCCTCGGTCCCGTGGTGGGTGACCAGCGGGTAAGTGGAGAGAGTGATCGCCTCGTAGAAGACAAAGAGGGTGAAGACATTGGCGGCAAATGCAACGCCAACCGCACCGGAAATGGCGAGGGCAAAACAGATATAGAATCGTGTCTGGTTTTCCTCGTGGTGGCCACGCATATAGCCGATCGAGTACAGCGTTGTCACGATCCACAGACCTGACGCCACCAGAGCGAAGAGCATGCCCAACGGTTCGACCTCGAACGCGAGATTCAGGCCGGGCAGCACCTCGATGATGTCGAGGCGCGGCCTGCCTCCCGCCGTCACTACAGGCAGGATGACTTTTGCGACGATTGCAAAGAGCGAACCGGCGGTCAGGAGCGTCGCCATCTCACGGAGATTCGGCCAGCGCCTGAGAAGGGCGATCAGGACGATGCCGAAGAGCGGCCACACGACTGCTAGGCCGACAGCGGTCTCGGCGCTCACAGCTCCACCCCCAGGAGCATTCGCGCCGCGGCCGAAGCGAGGCCCACCGACAGCGATGTGAAGACGCCGAAGAATATGGCGGCCCCGGCGAGAACCCAGATCGGCATCAGCATGCTGATTGGGGCTTCATCGACATCGGGCGCGTCGTCCGGCGCCTGTCTGAAATACGCCACCTCCACCACCCGCCAGATGTAGATCAGGGCGAGCAACGAGCTCAGTAGGATGAGTAAGGCGACCGGCCACAATCCAGCTTCGAGGGAGCCCATCACCAGGTACCACTTACTAACGAACCCGACCGTGAGCGGAACTCCGATCAGGCTCAGACCGGCGACCACAAAGGCCGCCATGGTGAACGGCATCCGCCGCCCGAGGCCCGCAAAGGCGTCGAGACGGGTCGAACCGATCCGCAGCACGACCGCTGCCATCACCAGGAAGAGCCCGCTCTTCATGATGGCGTGGTTGAAGAGATGGACCAGGCCGCCGGTCAGGCCGCTGACCGAGGCGAGACTCAGGCCGAGCACCATATAGCCTATCTGGGCGACGCTCGAATAGGCCAGCATGCGCTTGATGTCATCCTGGAAGATAGCCACGAAAGAGCCGGCAAACATGGCCGCTATCGCCAGTGGCATCAGCACCGCATCGAGGCGAAGCTCGCCAAAGGCCAGCGGTTCGCCGAAGACCGAAAACACGAAGCGCACCAGCACGTAATAGGCGACCTTAGTCGCGGTCGCCGCGAGGAAGGCGGTGACAATGGCCGGCGCGTAGGTGTAGGCGTTGGGCAGCCAGATGTGGAGTGGAAAGATCGCCAGCTTGATGCCGGTGCCGATGCCGATGCAGGCCAGCGCGACCAGGACCGTTCTGTTCGGTCCGACCGCCGCCAGTTGCAGCGCCATATCGGCGATGTTGAGGGTGCCGGTGACCATGTAGATCATGCCGATACCGAGCAGAATGAAGGTGCCGCCGATCGTCCCCATTACCAGGTACTGCAACGCAGAGGTCAACGCCCGACGCGTCGTGCCCTGGGCGATCAACGCATACGACGACAGCGAGGAAATCTCGAGGAAGACGAAGATGTTGAAGGCGTCGCCGGTGATCGTCATCCCTGCAAGACCGGTCATGCACAGCAAATAGAGAGCGTAGAACTTGTGGTGATTCTCGCGCCATATCTCCTGATCGAGGCTGCGGGGGCTTGCCGTCAACACGATGGCGCAAATGAAGGTCACCACGAGCAGCACAAGAGCGTTGAGGAGATCGATACGGAGCTCGATACCCCACGGCGCGGTCCATCCGCCCTCGGCGTAGCTGATCGTTCCACTCTCGACCACCCGCGACAACAGCACGCATGCACTCGCGAATGATCCCCAGGCGACCACCATTGCCACCGCCCAGGCGGCGCGCGCTCGTCGCACCAGAAGACAGACCGCGGCCGACAACAATGGCAACGCGATCTGCAGAGCCGGGAGGTCGTCGCTCACCCGCGTGATGAGATCAACCTCGCCGCCGGTCACGCCTCCTCCTCCCGTTCGAGTTCGCGTATCTCGTCCTCTTCAATGGTTTCGTAGGCCTCGTTGATCCGCACCACCAGCGCCAGGGCGAGAGCCGTTGTCGCGACCCCAACGACGATTGCGGTGAGCATCAGAACGTGCGGCAGCGGGTTCGAGAAGACGGTGAATCCCTCGGCCTCGATCGGCGCCGTGCCGCCGCGAACCTTGCCCATGGCAACGTAGAACATGATCACCGAGACCTGGAAAATGTTGAGACCAATCACCTTCTTGACCAGGTTGTCGCGGGAGATGACCACGTACAGACCAGTCATCATCAGAAAGATGACGATCCAATAGGGATAGAGGCCACCCTCAAACATCGGAACGCCCCCGCCCAGCGAAGAGGAAGAAGATTGAAGCCATCACCGCAGCAACCGTGATGCCGACTCCGAGCTCAACGAGCAAAATACCGAGGTGCTGCCCGTGGACTGGCTCATGGGCCAGGCGCCCGTAATCGAGGAAGTTGCCACCCAACAGGATCGCATCGATGCCGACACCGCCATAGAGCAACAATCCGAAGGCCACGAAAAACTCGAGAACCCGCGGTGGAAAGACCTTTTTGGCCGTCTCGAGCCCGAACATCAGGGCGTACAGGATGATCGCCGCACCGAAGATCACGCCCGCCTGAAAACCGCCGCCCGGGCCGTAGTCGCCGTGGAACTGGACGTAGAGGGCAAAGAGCATGATCAGTGGGATCAAAAGCTTGGAGAGCGCGCGGAGGATGACGTGGCGAATCACAACGCCTCTCCCTCCTCCTCCAATTCGTCCTCCTCGCGGCGTCGCCAGCGATAGAAAGTCCTGGCGCCGCCGAGGAGCACCATCACGCCGACACAGGCGGTGAAAATCACGGTCGTCTCGCCCCACGTGTCATAGCCCCGGTAGGATGCCAGGATGGCGGTCACCATGTTGGGTACGCCGATCTGGTTGTCAGTTTCTTCGATGTAATCATCCGCCACGTGGTGGTGGATGGGCGCCGCTGGATCCCCGTAGCGCGGCATGTCAAAGGTCGCGTAGACGAGGGCAGAGCCGGTTAGTACCACGGCCACCAACGCCATCGGCTGGGGTCGCGCGAAGCGGGAGCTCTCGCGGCTGCTGGTCAGAGAAAGGGTCGCGAGCATCAGGATTGTTGATATCCCGGCCCCAACTGCGGCCTCGGTGAAGGCGACGTCGACCGCATCCATCACGGTAAAGAGCGAGGCCGAGAGCAAACTGAAAATGCCCATCAGCATGACCGCGGCAAAGAGGTCCCGCAGTCGGATGATGGCGATTGCGATCACCGCCAAAAAGGTGAAAAGTACGGCATGAATGATGTCAATCATTGTCGCCCTCGATCTCCAAACCGCGTCCCAACATCGGTTCGAGCCCTCGCAAGAAGGCCGCTTTGGCGAGGGCATGGCTGGCCAAAGGGCTGGTGACGGCGAGGAAGAAGAGCAGCATGAGGAGCTTGACCGTGATCAGCGTCCATCCCGCCGAAAAAATGAGACCGATCAAGATCAGCCACGCGCCCATCGTGTCGGTAATACCGGCAGCGTGGATACGAGTGTAGAAATCCGGCAATCGAATGAGGCCGATGCCGCCGATCAGTACGAAGACGGAGCCGGCGACGATGAACGCCCAGCTCAATACCTCGGCTACCAGTGCGCCGTTCAAAGGATCTCCTCGTCGTCTTCTTCCATCCCGGCAAGATCGCCGAAACGAGTGAACTTCATGACCGCGATGGTGCCAATGAAGTTCATCAATGCATAGACCAGGGCCAGGTCGAGGAAATCCGGGCGGCCGGAAAGAAAGCCGTAGACCGCTATCAGGAGAACCGTCTTGGTGCCGAAGCTGTTGACCGCCAGCACCCGATCGAAAACTGTCGGACCTGCAATTGACCGGATGAGGGTCATGACCATGCATACGAGGAGGGCTACGGTGGCCGCGCCGAATTGGTCGATCACGATCCGTCCCCCTCGAGCCAGGAAACACGCCGGTCCATCTCACCTTCCAGAAGACCGTCGGCCACATCCTCGGCAATCGCGTGGACCGTGATGTACGAGCCTTTGACACCGATCGAAACCGTACCCGGGGTGAGAGTGATCGAGTTGGCGTAGATGACGCGCCCGAGATCGCTCTTTTGGGTGACCCCGGTATCGAAGAGGCGCGGACTGACATCGGGTTCGAACAGAGGCAAGATCCGCTTCGCGACGTCGACGTTTGCTTTGAAAATCTCTTTGAAGAGCCACGGCGCATAGAGCACAGCGCGCGGCAGCAAATGAACCGGCAGGCCCTCACGGTCGACGATCCCCATGCGCCAGCTCAAGAAGACCACGAAGAGCGACGAGGCGACACCGAACCCGATGATGAGCGGTGTGTAGTGACCGGAGTTGAGCAACCAGACGGCCATCAGGACAACAAAGAGAGCTATGCCTGAGAGGGCGGTTTCTCGGCGCGGTGCGCGCCACGGTTGATCCTGTCTGAGGAACAGCCCCAACTCCCGCCTCCCTTGCTGAAACGATGTCGCTCGCCCTGCGACCATCGCCTCTGAACAACGAGCGATAGAATAACCTATCCCGCGGATGTTTTCGAGATGGGGCTCGACGAGGGTAATATCGAACAGCTGGGCGAGGGCAGGACAGCCTTGGGGACCGCCACAGTGGTTCTCCACAGGCTCGGAACTGCATGGGGTAGCGTTGGAAGCTCTCAATATGAACGCGAATGGTGGGCGTTTGGTGGTGATTGGTGATTCGGGAGACGCCAGATTGAGGAGAACGAACTCTCGGGTCCTCTGCCTTGGCGCGCTCCTGTGGCTGACCGCGGCCGGTTGCGGAGACGACGGGTCCCGCCTCACGGCTGCGGAGAAGACCCCACTCCCGCCCACAGCAGAGAGTCAGGGGCCGGCGTCAACCGACATTGGACCCGCGAGGCACACCATCCCACGCGGCCTGGCCGAGCAGCCGAAGAAGCTCCAGGGCGCGAAGGGCCGCTTCCGCGAATTCAAGAATTTTCGCGGTGTCGAACGCCGGAACGAATACACCCCGGAACAGATCGCTGAGTTGGACCGCCTTTCGGTCATCGGATACGTGAGCGGCTCGATCCCGTCAGCGGGCTTCCAGAACGTCACCGTCTTCGACGAAGAACGCGCCGAGTCGGGGCTCAATTTCTACCTCTCGGGCCACGCTGCCGAAGCCGCGCTCGCGGACATGCACGGCAATGTCCTGCATCGCTGGTCGGTTGACTTTAACGATGTCTGGCCGCGCCTGGAAAAGAAGGACCACCTCGAGTCGACGCATTTTATTCGCCGGGCGCACCTTTTCGAAAACGGTGACATTCTCGCTGTCTGGGACAGTGTCGGGATCGCGCGGATCGACAGAAACTCGCAGGTTGTCTGGGCTCGGCCCAACATGGCCCACCACGACCTGCAGGTGATGCCCGGGGGAGACATCTACATCCTCACGTCGAAGATCGAGATGATTCCGCGCATCAACGCAGAGATGCCGGTGCGGGATGACCGGGTGACGCTCCTCGATTCGGACGGGAAAACGAAGCGGAGCGTATCGATCCTCGAGGCCTTCGAGAGGAGCGAAACCTATCGCGGGTCGTGGGAGGAGCGAGCCCTCGGAGCGGGCGAGCTTTTCCACACCAACACCCTACATGTGCTCGACGGGAGTATCGAAGACGACATTTCAGCATTCAAGAAAGGCAACGTCCTGGTCTCGGCCCTCCTCACGGACATGATCGCAGTGATTGACCTCGAGCGAGGCGAGGTGGTGTGGGCCTGGGGAGAGGGCTTCCACGCCCAGCACGATCCCCAGATCCTCCACAACGGAAACCTCCTCCTCTTCGACAACCACGATCAATACCACCAATCGAGCATCGAGGAGTACGACCCCCGCACGATGGAGCTCGTCTGGTCCTATCGGGGGAGTGAGTCCGAGCCCTTCTACTCGCGAACCTGCGGCTCTGCCCAGCGCCTCTCGGGCGGAAATACGCTCGTGACGGAGTCGGATAACGGCAGGGCGTTTGAGATCACACCCGACGGCGAGATCGTCTGGGAGTTCTACAACCCCCATCTCGCCGGTGAGAACAATGAGTTCATCGCTGTGCTGCCCGAACTCCAGCGCCTATCGGCGGATTTTCCGATCTCGTGGGCGCAGGAGGGCATCCACTAACCTCGAGGACCCCTCAGCAAGGAGTCGACCCAGAACCCCGTTGTGCTGCGGCCCTTCATTCTTCTCAGAAAAGCGCACGGAAAAAATCACCACGGCAGGTGGTCGAGATCGACATTGCCTCCGGAGATGATCAAACCAACGCGGCGACCGGCGAAGTTGTCGGGATGCTCGAGGACAGCGGCCAGTGGCACCGCCCCGGACGGTTCGACTACCAGCTTCATGCGCTCCCAGAGGAGGCGCATCGCTCGGACGATGGTTTCCTCGCTGACCGTGAGAATGCCCTCGAGCCGTTCACTAAGGATGCGGAAGGTCCTGTCGCTCAGCGAGGTCAGTAAACCGTCAGCGATGGTTGTGGGTTTCACTGACGGATAGAGCGTGCCATCGCGGAGCGATCGGAAAGCGTCGTCCGCCCCCGCCGGTTCGGAGCCCCAGATCGTGATGTCCGGCCGCGATGAAGAGACTGCAATGGCGGTCCCCGACATCAAGCCGCCACCGCCGACCGGCGCAATGACCACTTCGAGGTCCGGGACATCGGTCAGAAGTTCCAACGATGCCGTTCCCTGACCCGCAATCACGTTCGGGTTGTCATACGCGTGGATGAATGTGGCGCCGGTACGTTGAACAACCGCATCGAGGGTCGTTTCGCGGGCCTCCAGGGTTGGTTTGCACTCGGTGATCAACGCGCCGTAGCCGGCCACCGCCGCCTTCTTGACCGGCGGGGCCGACGATGGCATGACGACGTGCGCCGGCACACCGCGGATCCCGGCAGCATAAGCCAGAGCTGCCGCGTGGTTGCCCGATGAATGGGTGGCCACCCCGCGTCCGGCGGCCTCGTCGTCGAGCGACAGCACCGCGTTGGTCGCGCCGCGCGCCTTGAAGGCGCCGACCTTTTGCAGATTCTCGCATTTGAAGTACAGGTCGGCCCCAGCAATATCATCGACTGTTCTTGATGTCATCACCGGCGTCCGGTGAATATGTCCACGAACCCGTTCTGCCGCGGCCAGCACATCCTCAAAGGTGGGGTCGCCGTTCATGACAGCTATCCTATCGAAATTTCGGATTTCGGATTTCGGATTTCGGATTTTCTCCGCTATTGAACACAAAACGCCTCGACGCAAAGAGGACAAAAACCTCGGACATCAAGCGGATTCTCTGCAGACGCCAACCGTGAACAGCGTGCTCTCACGCCATTTTTCTTTTCGACTCTATTAAGAACTCTGCGCCTTTGCGCCTTTGCGTTTTCTTCCGGACAGACACCTACTCGATGGCCGTCGGGATGAGCAGCAATTACGCGTCGCGGTGGAGGGAGAGGATGATCTGGTCGCGATAGGCACCGCGCTTCCAATAGCGCTCCGGGACCCGACCGACCTCCTCGTAGCCGGCTTTCGCCAGCATCGCGAGCGAGCGAGAGTTGTCTGCGATGACCGTGGCGATCAACAGACGCAGACCGAGGACTTCGAAGGCGTAGCGGTTACGAACTGTGACAGCGTCGCCGCCGAGTCCCTTACTCCACATATCCTTGCGTCCAATGACACTGCCCGAGACCGCAACCTGACTTTGCCAATCGATGCTCCTCAGACCCGAAAAACCGACGTGCTCCCCCTGCAGACTCTCGACCGCAAACTGCACACTCCCCCGATCCTGGCGTTCGGCGGCGCGAAAGAAATCCTCTTCGCCACCCCGGGTCAACGGCCAGTCACCGGTCTCGAGCCACTCCGTGATGCCCGGATCATTGAACCATTTGAGCGCGTTGTCGAGGTGCTTGTCGCGGTCGAGAGGCACCAACCGCACCTTCTCGCCTTCCCATCCGTAGGTCATAGCCTATCTCCGTTCGCGTTGCGTTGATACACGATACTCGATTCTCGATGCAGGATGCGACCGGATGGTTGATTGTCGAAAGGACATGTCAAGGGGCACGTGGCCGGATCGAGTATCCAGTATCGAGCATCTAGCAACAGTTCCGCTTGGCTGTGCTCGGAATCTCAGTTATCACCATCCGAGAACACGACTGCGTCGCCACGTTCGAGTCCAGTCGCCTCGGCCGCCGAACCACAATCGACGGCGAGTTCCATATAGCCGGCCGAACCCTCGATCAACACCACTTCGTCCGGCCGCGCCTCGCCATAAGTCGCGACCCTGCGCGATGTGCGGCCCGCACGCCAGATGGCCGTCGCCGAGCTTCCCAAGTCCTCTCCACGAACATTTGTCACGAGGTTGCCGAAACGATCCACGTGCAGGATGACCCCCTCGATTTCGGAGCCGTTGATCACAGGATCCGGTAATGGACAAGACATCAGAGTCTTGGTTTCGATCTCTTCGCCGAAATCTCGCACATCGGCTCCGCTGGCCAGACGCGCAGCCGCCGGAGCGAAGAGATCGCGGCCATGGAAAGTCTTGGACGGCTCATTCAGGCCCATTCGACGCCAGTCGAGGACCGCCGCATCGCTCGCTCCGGGAACCGCGGAGATGATTCCGTTATCGGGCGCCACCAGTGATCGAGATCCTATGGTCAAGGCAACCGCACGTCGTCCCGTTCCCACACCGGGGTCGACCACAACCATAACCACGCAATCGGCAGGCAGATGGGGCCAGGCGCAACGGAGCTGGAAGCACGCGTCCCAGATATCGCCGGCCTGCAGCCCGTGGCCGAGATCGATGCGAACGGCACCGGGCGACTCGCGTTCGATCACTGCGTGCAGGACACCGACGTAGTGGTCGGCGAGACCGAAGTCGGTCAGCAACGCGATTGGACGCATGGAGGAAAGCTAACACAGTGTATTCGACGCGCTCGTTACGGGTGACTTTGTGCCAACGCGAATCGGCCTCACGGCTTTACGCCTTAACGGCTTTACGGCTTTACGATTGGGCTTGGTGCAGGCGCAGTCAAAAGCGTGGGCCAAATAGCCGTTTACCCGAATAGCCGTGGTGCTGTCTCATCAACGGACAGATACCCACTCACGCACTCCCTCAGAATCCCTCATGTTCTGTGCGCTCTATGATCTCCTCCTGCAGTTCGCGCGAAATGTCGCAGAAATAGTCCGAGTAACCGGCAACACGGACGATCAGGTCGCGGTGATTTAAGGGGTCTGCCTGCGCCTCGCGCAGGGTCTCGGCGCTGACGACATTGAACTGCACGTGGTGGCTGTCCATCCCGAAGTAGCCGCGCACCAGAGAGGTCAGCATGTCGATGCCGGTTGAACCCTCGAGCAGGCGAGGCGAGAACTTCATATTGAGGAGCGTGCCGCCGGTCTTGAGGTGATTCATTTTTGCGGCCGATTTGAAGACCGCGGTCGGTCCCTGACGGTCCGCGCCCTGGACGGGAGAAATCCCTTCAGACAAAGGAATGCCCGCGCAGCGTCCATCCGGCATGGCGCCAATCACCGCACCAAAATAGACATGGCATGTGGTGGGCAGCATATTGATGTGGTATTCGCCGCCGCGGAGGTTTGGCCGACCCTCAACAGTATCGAAGTATGTCTCGAAACAACGGACCATGATGTCGTCGGCGCGATCGTCGTCGTTGCCATAGCGGGGCGTCTTGTTGAGAAGGCGTTGTCGCAAAGCCTCGCGGCCCTCGAAATCACTGGCGATGGCGTCGATGAGTTCCTGCATCGTGAGCGACCCGTCGTCAAAGACATGATGTTTGAGGACGGAGAAGCTGTCGGTGAGGCTGCCGATGCCGACACCCTGAATGTAGCTGGTGTTGTAGCGAGCACCGCCGGCGTTGTAGTCACGACCCTTCGAGATGCAATCGTCGGTGACGATACTCAAAAACGGCGCCTGCGCCCAGTCCGCAAACATGCGTTCAAAAATCAGGTTGCCTTTGTATTTGATATCGACGAAGTGACGCACCTGAGTTCGCCACGCTGCAAAAATTTCATCGAACGACGAGAACTCTGCCGGATCACCGGTGCACGGACCGAGCTGCGCACCGGTGCGCGGATCGACGCCGTCGTGGAGCGCGAGCTCGAGCATCTTCGGGAGGTTGAAATAGCCGGTCAGGATGAAGGCTTCCTTGCCGAAGGCGCCAGCCTCGACACAGCCGGAGGTCCCGCCCTCCCGAGCGTCCTCCACCGTCTTGCCCTGACGGACCAGCTCTTCGACGACTGCGTCGGAGTTGAAGATCGACGGAAAACCGTAACCCTTGCGGATCACCCTGAGAGCGGCCTGGAGGAAGGGATCGGGATTCTTGCGCGACAACTGGATGTTGTTCGACGGCTGCAGGAGGTGCATCTCGTCGATGACCTCGAGCAGGAGATAGGAGACATCGTTGACCCCATCTGACCCATCGCTGCGAACACCACCAATGTTGATGTTGGCAAAGTCAGTGTAAGTGCCGCTTTCCTCAGCGGTGACCCCGACCTTGGGCGGCGCCGGGTGGTTGTTGAACTTCACCCACAGACACTCCAACAGCTCCTTGGCGGTCTCCCGATCGAGGCTGCCGTCGGCGATGCCTCTCTCGAAGAACGAATCCAGATGATGGTCGAGATGGCCCGGGTTGTACGCATCCCAGCCGTTGAGTTCGGTGATTACGCCGAGATGGACGAACCAGTAGGTCTGAAGAGCCTCCCAAAAGTCCCGAGGAGCGTGAGCGGGCACGTGCCGGCAGACTTCGGCGATTCTCTCAAGCTCGGACCGCCTCTTCGAGTCGGTCTCGCTCGCGGCCATCTGATTCGCTTTATCGGCGTGACGATTGGCCAGAAGAATGGCTGCGTCCGCAACGATGTCCATCGCTTCGAGCTGATCTCTCCTGGCAGTAGCCTCGGGATCGGATTCGAAGTCGAGGTCTTTGATTTCTGCTGCGATCTCGACTTTGAAATCGAGCATGCCCTTGGCAAATATTTTGCCGTCACCAACGGTGTGGCCGGGCGCACGCTGCTCCATGAACTCGGTGAAGATCCCGGCCGAAAACGCTTGATGCCACTCTTCGGGCAGCAGATCGAATATCTGGTCGCGGAGCGAACGCCCCTGCCAGAAAGGGATCACATCGCGTTCATAGGTTTCGATGTCCTCGGCAGCAACGCGATAGCTGGTCATCGCCCGGCTGTCGAGAATTCGGAGATCGTCGACGGTGTGGCAAATGATCTCGGGGTAGGTCGGAGCGGCCTTGGGCTCATGGCCCCGTTCGCCCACGATCAGCTCTTCATCGCCGATGTAAACGGTTTTGTTGGCGCAAAGGTGATGATGGGCCTTGGCTCGCAGCACCGGATGCGGGTACTTACCGATATTCTCGCGATAAAAATCGGTCAACAGCACCGCGCGTTCAATCGAAACCGAGGGGTGTGCGTCCAGGCTTTGCCGCCTCAGCCTCTGTACACGATCGTTCATGGAGAGCCTCCAACAACCACTTCAAGATTGTGTTTCGAAAGTCTTTCGGCAACCTCACCAAGCACTCCCGCCCCCGGAGCCTGAACCCCAGATTCGGTGGCCGCCTCTTCCAGACGCGACCTCTTACCGTTTGCGATGCCGTGATAGGGCAGCACGAAGACGCGATGCCTTCTCGGCAACCCGTCGAGGAAGGCACCCGTCGCCTCGATATTTGCAGCATCATCGTTGAAGCCCGGAATCAGAGGCAAACGGATCCAAACGTCAGCATCGCTCTCGCTCAGCGCACGAAGATTGTCGAGGATGAGAGTGTTGTCGGCGCCGGTCTCTGACCGGTGGCAAATCGGATCCATGTGCTTGAGGTCATAGAGCAGAAGGTCGGCAGTCTGTGCCACTTCGAGGAGGGTGTCCCTCGGTGCGAGACCGCAGGTATCGACGGTGGTATGGAGGCCACGGCGGCGGCATTCGCGAAGGCAGTCGTTCAGAAATCCGACCTGAGCGAGCGGCTCGCCGCCCGAAAAGGTCACGCCGCCACCGGAGGTGTCGAAGAAGACCCGGTCTCGCTCGAGCTCATCGACGAGCTCGTCGACCGACCAGTCCCTGCCGGCAAGTTCGCGAGCATCGGCCGGGCATGCTTCAACGCACGACCCACATCTGGTGCAGGCGCTGCGATCCCAGGACTGGCCCGCCGGCACCGCTCCGCCGATCTCCACCGGACAAACCTCAGAGCAGCCACCACAGCTCAGGCAACGGTCGGCGCTGATCATCAGAACCGGAGCCCCGTCGATACCCTCCGGATTGTGACACCAGCTACAGGAGAGAGGACAGCCTTTGAGAAAGGCGGTGGTGCGGATGCCCGGTCCATCGTGCACCGAACACCGCTGAAGGTTGAAGATCCTCCCGGTGCGAGTCATCGGCTCTACGGAAACTGCGCTCGTCGTCATATCTCTCAACACATAAGATGCTTCACAAGAATGACTTGGTCTAGTATGATTCAAAAGATGAGACTTCATTTTCAGCACAATTTTCTATGACGACAGGACCAGAACTACAGAAAATTCTCGATGAGCCCTCTTTTGCGGAAACCCTCTTCGACCGCATCCCCGATGTCGTCTTTTTCATCAAGGATCGCGGCGGTCGCTATGTGGTGGTCAACCAAACCCTTGTCACGCGCTGCGGCAGGCGCAACAAGAACGACCTTCTGGGCCAGACCGCACGTCAGGTCTTTCCCTCTCCGCTCGGCAACCGCTTTTTCGAACAGGATCGCAGGGTGTTGGCCTCTGGGATCCCGATCGTCCAAAACCTCGAGCTCCATCTTTATCCGACACGCATAGAGGGTTGGTGTCTGACTGACAAGCTGCCGCTTTCCGGCGACGATGGTCAGATCACCGGCATTGCCGGAATCTCGCGCGACCTCCAGTCGCCTGGCGTCGAGGCCGGTCATCTCGCCGATGTGGCTTCCGCCCTTGACCACATACACTCCAACTACGGATCGGAGATCCGGGTTGAGGAGCTTGCCGAGGTTTGCCGTCTTTCCGTCTACCAGCTCAACCGGCGCCTGCGGACAATCTTTGGGATCACCGTCAGCCAGTTGATCACCAAGAGCCGCATCGATGCCGCCTCCGAGATGCTGAGGGATGGAATCACACCCATCGCTGAGGTTGCGTACTCCTGTGGGTACTTTGATCAGAGTGCCTTCTCGAGGGTGTTTCGGAAAACCGTCGGGCTGACTCCGAGGCAGTATCGGGCACGACATCGGAAGCGCGATAAATAACTTCATCGCACTCCACCCGTGCTGGGGTGCCACGTTCACCATTGCACCATTGTCAGAAGGCGCTCACTCCACGGACCCATCGAGGGACAATGGAGCAATGGTGAACGTGGCACCCTTGGCACCCTTGAACGTGGCACCCTTGCCCTTGCTTCACCGTATAATGGACTCCGCACTCGCGAATCAGGAGCTTGCTGCATGGCCAACCCAGAACATCTCAACCAGCTGCACGCCGGCCAATGGAATGAGTGGCGCACCGCGAATCCGACGCTTTCGCCTGATCTCATCGACGCCAAGCTTGCCGGACTGGATCTCCGGGGGATTAACTTTTCGAAAGCGCATCTGCGCGGAGCGGACTTCACCGGCGCACAACTTGACGGCGCCGATCTCTCGCGGTCGATTCTCGAGGGAGCACGCCTGACCAACGCCTCGCTGACTGAAGCCAAGATTGAAAGCGTCCAGCTTGACTTCCTCGATCTCACAGATCTCGACCTGTCGAGCGCTTCCCTTCATCGATCCACGTTGCGCGGTACAAATTTGACGCGAACCAACCTCCGTCATGCCGATCTCTCACAGACGCAGTTGGAGAGCGCACTCTTCGACGAGGCCGATCTCTCAGGGGCGAAACTCCAGGGAACATCGTTGCGGGGCGGCCGTTTTGACCGAGCGGTGCTGCGCGGCGTCCAGGGAGCGTCAGCCATTCTCGATGGGGTCGAGCTCGAGAGTCTCAGCATGGAGGGGGCGGTCTTCAGCGGGGCCCAGGCCGACAATGCACAAATCAAAAACTGCCGGCTGCATCGGGCGGATTTTCGCGGTGCAACATTGCGGAATGCCAACTTTCACGGGTCGGTCCTGTGTGAGGCGATCTTTGACGAGGCCCAGTGCGAGGGAGCGAGCCTGAGCTATGCAGATCTCGAAAAGGTGAGCTTCGTGCGCACCAATTTGTCGAGCGCCGACCTCCGCCACTCCAGCATCATCGGCGCCGTCTTCGACGGCTGCAATCTCATCAGCGCCCAGCTCGCAGAGCTCGATTTCAGATCACCGAGCCTTGGTCGTATTTCCTTTGCCCACGCCAATCTGCGCAAAGCGGTCTTTTCGCGTTGTGAGCTCCGCGGGACCAACTTCGTAGAGGCAAATCTCGAACAGGCAGATCTCCGCCACGCAATCTTCGAGGGATCGAATCTGAGCCGCGCCAATCTGGTAGACGCCAGCGCCCGCCACGCTAACTTCAAGCAAGCAAACTTAGAGGACCTGATCGCCCAGGGAGCCGACCTTTCTGGCACCAATATGATTCTCGTCAAAGCGCGCGGCGCCAAGATGATCGGTGTGGATTTTCGATTCACCGATGCGGTCGGAATCGACCTCGAGAATGCGGACATCCGCTACTCCGATCTCCGCAACTCCGACCTCACAAAAGCCAACCTCAACAAGACCAAGCTGTGGGGCTGCAAGGTCCGCAATACCAAGTTGCCCTCCTCGGTCGGGCATCTCAAGCTACTCCTTATGCTCAGCCAGGTATTCCAAATCGTCGGCAAGCGCGCCGACAAGATGCGCGATGCGCGTGAGAAAAAACGCATCCGGCAGGTGGCGGAGCTGGTACGGGAGCGGGAGGCCGAACGCAAGCGAAAAGCGCGGTGAACCGTTCTCTCGAGTGGGCCTGCCTTCTCTGCATTTTTGTTCTCAGTCTTCCAAACGAGGCGATAGCCGACCCTCCGGCCGACCCGACTCTGGAGGGTCTGCCGATCGTCGCCATCCACGTCGAACGAAACGACATTTTCGATACCACAGATCCAAAGACCAAGGCCTGGTTCTACCGCTGGGCCAACGCTCTCCACATCATTAGCAAAGAGGATTTCATCCGCTCAATGCTTCTTTTCAAAGAGGGCGATCCCTTCTCGGCAAGCCGCGCCGCCGAGAGCGCCCGCATGCTGCGCGGGCTGGGCATCATGAACCCAGTGAATATCACCGCTCACTGTGTCGAGGGCGGCGTTGACGTGACGGTCGAGACCCGCGACCAGTGGACCCTCAAGGCGGGTGCCAGCCTCGGCGTTTTTGGCAGCAACGCCAGCTACAAAGTCGACTTCGAAGAAGAGAACCTTCTCGGCTGGGGCAAAGCTGTGAGCGTGGCATACGAGTCCGACGTCGAACGAAACAGCTGGTCGCTGGGATATTTCGATCCCAACGTCTTCAATAGCCGATGGAGAGTCAATCTTGCTCATGCGACCTACTCCGACGGGTTTCACGACCGGGTTGTGGTCGACCGGCCTTTTTACTCGCTGATGACGCCGTGGACCTGGGGAGCCTCGGGTCTCCGGCTAGAGATGACCGACCACCTCTACTCGCAGTCTGAATCGGTTGTGGATGGCCTCCATGAGAGCGAAATGGCGAGCGTCTGGGGAGGCGCACGATTGCCAGGAGGTGACGACATCACGCGGCGCCTCATCGCGGGCTGGGACTACCGCCAGAATCTCTATTCAGACTGGGTGTGGGAGGATACCGGAACGCCCTACCCACAACCCGAGGACCGCCTCATCAGTGGTCCCCGCCTCTCTTACGAGCAGGTCGTCGATCGCTTCATCGTCGTCAAGGGCTTCCGGGCGTGGGCTGTCCAGGAGGACGTCCCGCTCGGACCCAACTTCAGCCTGACCACGATCTTCTCAGCTCCCACGTTCGGGGGCGACCGCAAGCGTCTGCTGGTGGCCGGTCGAGCGCATGCCGCGCGCCAACGCGGACGATGGCTGTTGCTCGGCGACACCTGGATTTCGGGTCGGCTGGAGGATGGTAGCACCCACAATCTGGTGGCCGGACTTCAGATTGGAGCCGCCCAGCTCGGTATCAGTGGCTGGCAGATTCGCCTTTTCGTCGAGGGATCACGCCGCCTCGACCGCGACCGACAGCTGACGCTCGGCGCCGATATCGGCTTGCGCGGATGGGATCCCAACTACTTCGATGGCAGCGGGCGCGCTCTCCTCAACGTGCAATGGCGCAAGCTCCTCAAAAAGGATGTGCTGGGTCTGTTCTCGCTCGGTATCGTTTTCTTCGGCGATACCGGTAAAACCTGGGATCCACGGGTCGGCCCGGACACGGAGGGTGTTCGCTTCGACGCCGGCGCAGGCCTTCTCTTCGACCTCTCTCATGTCGGTCGCAGCACCCTGCTCCGGGTTGACGTTGCGGTCCCCGACGACGGTACCGGCGTCACCGTCACCGTCAGCACATCGACGATTTTCAGGTTGCCGGAACGATGGCGCTGAAAGTTCATCGGGCGTCGATGGCGTAAGATTGACCTGATGCCCTCCCACCTCCACTCGACATCGTCTTTGATCGTGGCACTGCTCCTGGCGTTCTCGCCGTTCGCGGGCGCCAACGAAGATGGCGAACCCGGTTCGCATTCACCGGTTTCGATCCAACTCCAGATCAACAGCCGCTCGGAGCTCGAAAACCTCACCCGGCTGGTCAGCATTGACGACGTCCGAGGCCACGAGGTGCGTGCCTTCGCAACCCCCGGGCAGCTCGAAAAGCTCAGGGAGGCTGGGTGGAACTGGCAGGTCCTTCCGGCGGCGAGCCTCGCCGCGGAACCCGGAATGTGCGGCGACGGATGGGTGGGTGATATCGACCGACCCTGGAACTGTTACCCGAGCTACCAGCAATACGAGGCCCTGTTGCACAAATTTGCTGCTGGCAACCCGTCTCTCTGTCGGCTGGTGGACCTCGGGCCGACCACCAACCTGGTTCGCCCTCACCGTCTATGGGCGTTGATCGTCTCCGACAATCCCGGCGACGAGGAGAACGAACCCGAGGTCCTGTTGACCTCGACTATGCACGGCGACGAGACCACGGGCTTCGCATTAATGCTTCGGTTGATAAACCATCTCTTGCAGGGATATGGCGTCGATCCCGAGATCACGGCAACTTGTGGACGAAACCGAGATCTGGATCAACCCCCTCGCCAACCCCGACGGCACCTACTTCGGGGGGGACGACACGGTAGGAGACGCGATTCGCTATTACACCACCAACGATGGCGGAAATTCGGAGGTCGACCCAAATCGGAACTTCCCTGATTTTGTTGACGGCGATCACCCAGACGGCAACCCGTGGTGGCCCGAAACTGAGGCGATGATCGCGCTTGCCGAAAGCCAGACCTTTGTTTTGTCTGCCAATTTCCACGATGGTGTCGAGGTCGTGAACTACCCGTGGGATTCGGACGTGCGACGCCATCCGGATGATTCCTGGTTTCAGGCCCTGGCGCGCGATTTTGCCGACCTCGCCCAAGCGGACAGCCCTGGCGGCTACATGACGGATTTCGATAACGGCATCACCAACGGCTAGGACTGGTATCCGGTCGACGGCGGCCGCCAGGATTTCATGACCTTCTTCCACGGCGGGCGCGAGGTCACCATCGAGATCTCCGAAACCAATCTCCTACCTGCGGAAGAGCTCGACGACCTCTGGTCGTGGAACCGACGTGCGTTGCTCGATTTCATCGCCCACGCGCACCAGGGGATCCGCGGGATCGTGAGTGACAGGAACGGCACACCGCTTGCCGCCACGATCGAAGTAGTTGGGGTCGATCGTGAAGAGGACGGATCGATGGCGCGCACCGACCCCGCGGTCGGAGACTTCCACCGACTCCTACTGCCCGGCCTCTATGACATCAGAATCGAGGCCAACGGCTACCATGCTCAAGAGATCGATGGAGTCGCCGTGATCGATGGTGAAGCGACGGTGGTCGACGTGACTCTCTACCCTTCAGTGATCCACCGTCCTTCGCGGCGCCTCCCGGTGAACCCCGGAAAATCCGAAGCAGGGATTCGCTGACCTGAATCGCCGAACGAAAAACGGCGTTTACGTCGAGGAGGAGGCACCGGTGCTTGGCGGAGTTCTGCCGCTAACCCGGTCTTCTCACCGAGTCTCTACTGCGGTCGGCGAATCGTGGCGTCCCGCCGTGCTTGTCGCAAATCGTGCACCTCGACGTAGCGCAGCTACGACTGCGTCGCCCGATTCACGACAAACCCAACGGGTCCTTGCACTTCGCCGCCCTCGTCACGACACCCGGTGAGAAGACCGGGCTAAATCGCGAGTCCGCTTTCCACGCTGGATATCTGTCGCCCCCTCCGGGGGCTTGAATCTTGGTTTGATCTCCCTTTACCTGGGGCTCACGCCCCAGGCTAAATATCTTTCGCCGCTCCGCGGCTCGGACGGGACGACGGATGCACTTCAAGGGGGTGTCTGGAGGTTTTGGGGACGGAGCGCCGGAGGCGCGACATATGCATAGCCTGGGGCGTGAGCCCCAGGGTTAGAACGACAAAAAGCAAAGAAAGCCCCGGGGAGGGGGCGGCAGATACCCAAGCGCAGGATTATTACCGTTCCTGCTCTGCCTTCCTAGCCTGCATATCTCACCAACCTCCTGCTGCGGGGCGCCGATGCACTGCACCCAGCGGTGTTTTTTCGCCTCGGGGTGCTCGAGGTACCGCAAGTACGCGCTCCGCGCCCCTCGGATCGAAAACCCCACTGGGCACGGCACCTCGCCACCCTCGCGACGAATGCTAGTGAGATATGCAGGCTAGACACTCTGCGGATGTGGGGTTACCGTGTGCCGGCGACAAATATCAGGAGACCCGACAATGAGCACTGAGAACGCACTGAAACCCGACACCCGCGATCGCACCAAGATCCCCGCGGAATACACCTGGGACCTCAGCCAGATCTATTCCAACTGGGAGAAATGGGAGGCGGGTCTCGACGGATTGCAGAATCTGATGGACACCTACCAGGAGATCAAGGGCACGCTCTCCGAAGGCCCACAGCGGATCCTCGAAGCCAGCAAGGCCTCGGACGAACTCGGTCAACTCGCCTATCGTGTCTACCAGTACCCGGGACTGATGCAGAGCCAGGACACTCGCGACAACGCGGTTCAAGCGCGGCTCGAGCAAGTGCGGCTGGCGCTCGCCGCCTTCCGCCAGGCCACCGCCTGGTACACACCCGAGCTGCTTCAAATTCCAGAGGAAACGATGCAGGGCTGGCTCAACGAAACTCCGGAGCTGGCGCCGTATCGTTTTGGCATCGAGGAGAGCTACCGGATGCAGCTTCACGTTCTCGACGAGGACGGCGAACGCCTTCTCGCCTTCGCTTCGACCTTCGGCGGCACACCCGCGCAAACCTATTCGATGATGGCCGATGCAGACGTCGACTTTCCGACCGTCACCCTGTCCGACGGCAGTAAGTTGGTAGCGAGCCACGCCAACTTCTCGCAGGGCCTGCACACGCTGCGCGATCAGGATGACCGAGAAAAGCTTTTCAAGGCGCATTTCTCTGTCTACGACGGGTACCCCAACACCTATGCCTCGATCTACAACGGGGTATTGCAGAAAGACTGGTTCACCGCCCGTTCGCGTCGCTACGATTCCGCTCTCGAGGCCAAACTCGACGACGACGACATTCCCGCGACGGTGGTGGAGAACCTCATCGACACGGCGCGAGCTGGCGGCAGCCCCCTCCAGCGATACCATCACCTTCGCAAGGCGATCCTGGGACTCGAAAGATACCGATATTTCGATGCCTACCTGCCACTGGTCGAGATCGAGTGGGCCCTCCCCTACGACGCGGTCGGTCGGCTCATCATCGACTCTGTAGCGATTTTCGGAGAAGAGTATCAACGGACGGTCCAATGTTCGTTCGACGAACGCTGGATCGACGTCTATGAAAACGAGGGCAAGCGCTCGGGCGCGTTCTCAGCCGGGGTTTACGGCGTCCACCCCTACATGCTTCTCAATTATGCCGATACTCTCAACGATGCCTTTACCGTCGCCCACGAAATGGGCCATACCATGCACACAGTTCTCTCCCACGAGAACCAGCCCTTTGCGACCTCGTCCTATTCGATCTTTGTCGCCGAGGTGGCGTCGATGGCCAATGAGTCCTTTTTCCTCGATCGCCTGCTCGCCGAAGAGATTGACCCGGCACGGCGGGTGACCCTACTCCAACACGCCATCGACGACATCGCGGCCGGCTTCTATCGGCAGGCAATGTTTGCGGACTTCGAATTACGGGCCCACCGCCTCGTCGAAGGTGGCCATCCGATCACCGCCGAAGTTCTGCAGGAAACCTACCTTGAAGTCCTGGCAAGCTTTTTCGCCGACGCACTCGACGATCAGCAGTGGTATCGCAACACCTGGGCCCGGATCCCGCATTTCTTCGGTTCGCCCTACTACGTCTTCCAGTACGCGACCTCGAAGGCAGCGGCAGTCCTGCTCCACCGCAGGATGACGGAGGGAGACGGTGAAGAGCGTGCCGCAACCGTCGAGGCATATCTCGAACTGCTGCGATCGGGCGGCAACGACCACCCGATCAGCCAGCTCCAGAAGGCGGGCGTCGACTTCACGACCACCGAACCCACGGAAGCGCTCGTTGCAGAGATGGATGGTTTGGTAGATCGTCTCGAGGTTGAGTTGGAGAACTTGGATTCCTGACACTCGGTTTCAGATTCCAGATCCAGGATGCAGGATGCAGGATGCAGGATGCATCGAAAACATCATCTGTCCCGGGTGGGCACGCGGCCCTGTACCCTGCATCCTGAACCCTGTATCCGCTGAAGCGCTTAGCGATCCGCCTTCTTTTTCTTTGTCCCCTCGTACATCTCGAACTTCAACAAACGGCACTCAATCGGACCGTTGAAGAGCGGGATGCGCCGTGACGGTTTGAGGCCAATCACCTTGGCCAGCCGTGGCTCGCCGGCAAGGATCCAGGCGGTGGCACCGGTGGCTTGATTCTTGAGGCTGTCGCCAAAGCGGCGATAGAGCCCAAAGAGTTTTTCAACTTCGCTCACCCGTTTGCCGTACGGAGGATTTGCGACGATCACGCCGCCGGAGCCCCACGGCAGGAGCAGATCGAGGGCGTCCCGCTGCTCGAGCTCAACCCACTGTTCCATCCACGCCGCCTTGAGATTGCGCTGTGTAGAACGGATCGATCGCTCGGCACGATCGCGCGCGATGATCGGCTGCGGCGCTTCGCGGTGGCCGTGGCTCGCCTCGTGCTGAACCTCCTCGAAGGTCAAGAGGCTGTGGACAGGCCAACGCTCGAAGGCGAACTCTCGGTGGAGACCAGGCGGGGTCTGGGTGGCGATCAGCGCCGCCTCCACGGCAAAAGTTCCTGTGCCGCACATCGGATCGAGAAGCGGCTCGGAGCCGTCGTAGCCGGCGAGAAGAAGAATGCCGGCGGCCAGCGTTTCGGCCAAAGGCGCGGGGCCACCCCTCGGGCGATAGCCGCGGTGAGAAAGGGGTTCGCCGCTGGAATCGAGACTGAGGGTGGAAGCACCCTTTTCGACAAGTCGCAGGTGGAGGCGAATATCGGGTTGGTCACGGTCAACATTCGGTCGCCGGCCGCGTTTGGAGCGGAGACGATCGACCGCCGCGTCTTTGACAACCTGACCGGCAAAGGTCGTGTTACGAAATTCCCGGTGACGTCCGACGACCTCGACCGCAAATGTCTGACCATCCGCCATCACCTCTTCCCACGCCACAGTTGCCGCCAGTTCGTAGAGGCTCTTCCTCGATTTCACCTCGCCACGAACCAGCGGAGCCAGGACCCGCATCGCGGTCCGCAGTCTGAGGTTGACGTCGTAGACGGTTCGCAGATCACCCGAGAACAGGACCGAACCGCGGTCCGGTGCCACGGCGGCGGCACCCATCGCGCGCAGCTCATCGGCCAGCACCATTTCGAGGCCACGGGCGCAGGTTGCAGTTAGGGGCTGGTTCTTGCCGAGTTCGATCACAAGCGCACACTACAGAAGCGCGCTTCGGAGGACAAGCGCACATTTCGAATTCGGAATTCGGAATTCGGAATTCAAATCGGAATCTACTTTTCAATGAATTCAATCGTGTAGCCGTCCGGGTCCTTTACGAACGCGATGACGGTGGTGCCGTGCTTCATTGGACCCGGTTCACGGGTCACCTGACCGCCGTACTCGCGCACCCGTTCGCAGGCACCGACAATATCTGACGCGCCTATGGCAATGTGGCCGAAGCCATTTCCGAGATCGTAGTTCGAGGTGTCCCAGTTATGAGTGAGCTCGATGACGGAATTCTTGTCCTCGTCTCCGTAGCCGAGGAATGCAAGTGTGAACTTTCCTTCCGGGTAGTCGTGCTTCCGCAGAAGCTCCATCCCGCAGCGCCTCCGTGTAAAAAGCTATCGATTTGTCGAGATCACCAACGCGAATCATCGTGTGAAGCAGCCTCATGAAACCCCCGGTTACAATTTTGAATTTACGAATTTTGAATTCCCGTCCAACCCACCGGGTAGCGGAATGTCCTCGAGGGCAGGCGGGTGGAATTCCAAATTCCTAATTCCTAACTCCTAATTCGTAATCAGTAGTCGCTCGTCATGATAAACACCGGTGCGCCTTCGAAGCGTGTGTACTTCGGCCGCAGCCGTTCGGTGTTGTAGAACTTGCCGACGTCCACCACCTTTTTGCGGCTCGTCACGACGTCGATGGGCACGTTGTCGTAGCGGCCGTTGCGGACGTTGACAAGTCTTCCTGCCACACCGTCCAGAATCAGATCCATGGCGAGATTCCCAAAAGCCATCGGCACCACGGAGTCGAGGGCGTCGGGATCGCCGGAGCGCACCAGGTAGCCGAGGCGCTGGTTGATGACATTGATCCGGCGACCGTTGTTGTATTTCGGAGACACCTCTCTGAGGGCGCGGGCCACCCGATCGCCGACACCGCCCAGCTTTTTGTGGCCAAACATGTCCTTTTCCTGGTCCGAGTAAACCATCTCGCTCTCACCGGTGAAGGTCGCGCCTTCCGACACCAACACCACGCTGTAGTTAGAGGGATTTCGTTCACGATCCCGCGACATGCGTTCGCACAGGACCTCGATGTCGAAGGGGTGCTCGGGGATGACGCAACGGTTGGCGGCGCCGGCCATCGTTGGCAGGAGGGCGGTGAAACCAGCGTAGCGCCCGAATACCTCGATCACCAGGAACCGTTCGTGGCTTCCGGCTGACGTGCGAAGCGCATGGGTCATGGCAATGGTGCGAGTGACACAGGTCGAGAAGCCAATGCAGTAGTCGGTGCCTGGAACGTCGTTGTCCATGGTCTTCGGAAGGGCGATCACCGGCACCCCCTGCTGATGCAGGTGGACCCCGTAGGAGAGGGTGTCATCGCCACCAATGGGGACCATCGTGTCGATGCCGAGATATTCGATATTGGCCAGCACCTCCTCAGTGAGGTCGTTGGCCTCGTCGGTGTAGCGCTCCCGGAGGTGGTCGGGGAGCGCGGTCTGAGGCACGTGCGAGGGTCGGGTCCGCGAGCTATGGAGAAAGGTCCCGCCAGTGCGGCCGACCTTGTTGACCACTTCCTCGGTGAGGTCGATCACGAAGTCGGATCCATTCTTGCGATCGCGGTCGATCTCGATCAGACCGGCCCAGCCGCGGCGGATCCCGAGCACCCTGTAACCCTCGCGAAGCGCCCTCACGGTGACCGCCCGGATGGCCGGGTTGAGCCCGGGCACATCGCCACCCCCGGTGAGGATGCCGATCGTCCCCCGGTATTTCTTGGTATCTGTCATGTGTCACTCCTTGAATCGAACTCAACGCGCTCCGAATCCGAATTTCGGAATTTCCGAACGCGCTAAGACTGGAAATCTAACCTGGATTCGTCCTGTTCGCCACCCGCCAGCGAATCGTTCCGCCGGCCCTGAGCGGCACCACCTCGTCATCGCCAAAAGCGTAGGTCATTGGAACAGCCCATTCCTCGCGAACCAGGACGAGCTCGCCCTCATTCCGGGCCAACCCATAGAAGTCCGCTCCATGGTGCGAGGCAAATGCCTCGAGCAAATCGAGGGCATCGGCGTCTTCGAAAACTTCCACATACAGCTCGATCGCGGCGTGGGCCGAGAAGATTCCCGCACACCCGTTCGCGCATTCCTTGGCGTGTTGCGGATGTGGTGCGCTGTCGGTGCCGAGGAAGAAGCGCGGATTGCCACTGGTAGCGGCCCACACCAACGCATCCTGATGGGTATTTCGCTTCAGCACCGGAAGGCAGTAAAAGTGCGGGGCAATCCCACCGCTGAAAATCGCGTTCCGATCGAGCAAAAGGTGATGGGGCGTGATGGTGGCTGCCACACGCGACGGCGCCTGCAGCACCCATGCGACAGCATCCGCGGTCGTGATGTGTTCGAATACAACTTTCAGGCCGGACACCCGTTCGACGAGCGGCGCCAGGACGCGTTCGATAAAGACCTTTTCGCGGTCGAAGATATCAACTTCTGGATCGGTGACCTCGCCATGGACCAGCAGTGGGAGACCGTGGTCGGACATCGCCTCGAGAGTCGGCATCACCAGATCGAGGTCCGTAACCCCGGCCTCCGAATTGGTGGTGGCTCCTGCGGGGTAGAGCTTGGCTCCCACAATCGTGTGGTCAGCCGAAGCCGCAACAATTTCATCTGGTGAGGTCAGATCGGTGAGATAGAGCGTCATCAGCGGTTCAAAGGCTGAATTCTCGGGCAGGGCGTCGACGATGCGTCGACGGTAAACACGCGCCTCATCAACAGTCGTGATCGGCGGCTGCAGGTTGGGCATGATGACCGCACGGCCAAATCTACTGGCACTGTGGGCGACCACGTCGCGCATAGCCCCGCCGTCACGCAGGTGGAGATGCCAGTCATCCGGTACGGCAATTTGCAGTTGCATCAAACTCAACCGTTCGCATGATCGCACACTTTCTGAGAGGGGGAGTACCGGCTAGACGCAGAATCGGCTAGAATGCAACGACCCAGGAAAGACGGGTGAGAAATGTCGATCATCACAAGGGAAGAGCTCGAAAAGGCGGCAAGCAACCTGGGTCGCGTTTCCGCTTTCATTGGTGAAAGGCGGGACTGGATCGTCGCCGAGGGCGGTGAGACGAACGCGATAGCTATCCGCGGCAGCGCCAGGTTACTCGCCATCAAACTGGCTGAGAGGTCGGGAGTAGATCCAGATCCCGATCTCGAATTGAAGTTGCCACCGAAGCTGACGCCAAACGCGAGAATATCGGCCGCCCGGCTGTCCAAATTTGCCGACTTCCTCAATCAGCTCCAGGAGTGGTTCTCTTCGCAGAATGATGTCGAGTTTCCGGAAGGCAGTAGCGAAGCGGTTCAATCAGTCCATAGCGCGCTCGCGCACGTATGCGCTGCCGTCGAGAGTCTCCTGGCTCGTGTGAAGACGCCAGGCGATCTCCCGCTTAAAGTTGAGAATCTGATCGGCGAAGTTGATGATCTGCCAGTTCTCGAGGTGGATCCGAACGCCCGCCTGATCCTCGAGGCGAGCGAGCTCAATCCTCTGGTCCGAAAATTTCAGGGGGTCACGGAACTCACGATTGAGTCGAAGGAAACGCTCGATGAGTTTTTGGCCATTCAAAACATAGAAATCGAAGGCCGCGACCTGCGACGCCTTCACGACAAAATGCTGAGATGGATCGAAGGGATACCGCTCGGCCAGGTACTGGTCATCAAGGTCTCCGGGCTCTCAGGCAAACCCAATGTCTACTCTTCCTACCAGCCCAAACCAGGCACCATCGACTCAGGAGAGGAGGAGGACACCTGACACAATGTCGTCACCGCTGACCTCCCTCGTCAATCGCCTCCTACCGCGGATGCGCTATCCCTATCTCTTTCTGATCCTTGGGGGCCTATTCCTGGTCGACCTCATCATCCCCGACCCAATCCCACTCGTCGACGAGATCCTGCTCGCAGTCCTCACCTTCATCGCCGCCGCCTTTTCGACACGTCAAGAAGAGGACCGCGAACCGCGGGATATCACGCCGCCAGAGGAAGAGCCGCAGGCGCTCAGTTCGGGGAACGATTCGCGGCCCAGGGACGGCGGGTAGGATCACCCTCCTCGACCAGCTGTAAGGAAGAAATCAGGAGTTGAGAGCCCGATGGTTCGAGGTCTGCACGGATGCGAATCACAAACGGCCCGCGCCGGCCGTGGAGCGGAATCCGGACCCGCCCGGAGTTACTCTTGTCTGGCCTCATGGCTGCCCTCATAACGTCATCGAAGCCGCCGTCTTCCGACTGTTCCACCACCACCTCGGCGCGGCCGGCACCGGCAGGAAATCGGTAGCGCATATTGAGAGCGTCGGTCCGGTCGTCCAGAACAACAGGTATCTCCAGTATTCCCGACCGGCGGATGTTGACCCGATTGGCGTCGAGATCGACAAAAACTGGGTGCGGTCCGTCGAGGACTTCGACGTCGACACTGTCATCGAGAAACCAACCGAGCTTCCGGATGAGGAGCGCGCGCCTGGGTCTCGCGGCCGGGTCCCGGTCGGGGAAACGGAGACTGACGCTGTTGGACCCGGGACGAACAACACCTTCCGGGAGGGCCAGCCGATATCGTTTCCACTCGGCTGTAAGCTCGGTTGAACCGCAGTCGATTCCGTTCATTGTCAGGTGAAAGGTACGTACGGGGCTTTTTCCTTTTGCCGGCAGACATTCGAGAATCAATACGCGATGGCCGCCGGCCGCGAGTTCGAGATGGAAGTTGGCGGCGGCTCCTTTCGCCCAGGTCCCCTGAATCTTGGGAACAGACCACTGACCTCTCTCCATTTCTGGAATCGGCAGAATTTCGACCGCTGTTTCCCCGCCACCGGCTCGAAAATCAATGACTGGCTCCAGGACTTCAAAGCGCGGCATCGCCGTACCCGCGATCTCCAGAGGCGGCGGCGGCTCCTCAGTCAGCTTCTGAACCAGGTCAGCAACCGCCACCGAAATAAAGAGGAAGATCAAAATCAGAGGCAGTGGCCGAAGAAGTCGACGGAAATCCATCAATCTTGCGAAACCGCGAACTCATTTGCGGCAGTCAATATTTCGAGGAATTCGGCCAGCCGGAATCCCGAACCTTTTGCAGCCGATACCAGGGCCTCCCAAACGGCGGACGCTGAATCGATGGTCGCCGGCGCGCCCTCGCTGTCCTCGACAATTCCATCTGAGACCCATGCCAGGATCATCCATTGCAGCAGCTCTTCAAATGCTTCGCTCTGGAACCACAGGACGTCGGCGTGGCTGTTGACCTTCAAATATTCCTGGCCCTTTTCGTCGCCGACGATCTCGGTCAAGGCCGGTCCCATGCCCTCGAAACCGTTGACCTTCGATCTCCACCCGCCGGTTGCGATCATCAGGTCCACGCCAAGGGCGGCTCGCCGAGCTTCGTCCTCAGAGCGATCAAGAGCGACGACGAGATCGACGAGGGCCGATTCCATGAACCACTCTGTGAATCGCTGGCGAGCCATCTCGTGACGATCGTCACGACCACCGACCTCGCCAAGGTGGCGAACGAGCACCCAGGCAACCAGAGTCATCCAGGTGACAGGGTCGCCTAGGGCGTGCGTGAGTCTAACTTCCCAGCCCTCCTCCCCGTCACGACCCTTCTCAATTCTCCCGACATGCTGCGCCATTTCGAGCACGGTCTCCAACTCAGTGAGAATTCGACTTTCAACCAGCGCAGTCTTCGTCCCGGCCTCGCTTCCCGCCGCCGCCAGCGCCGCATCAAGCAGCAACGCGACCTCAGTGCGCGCCACCTCGAGAAGCTCGACCAATGCCTCTTCCCGATCATCGTCCGATGCCAGCCGTTTGATGATTTCCGGGGAAAGCATGCGTCTGAACGGCTGCAGAATCTTCGTCATGCGCCACTGACCGAGGGCATCGTCAACGCTGCGTACACCTCGGCCGTCGAGATGAAGGGCAAGCTCGTGCCACGGGTGTTCCTCATCCTCGGCCGTTTCGCGAAAATCCTGAAAGCAGTGGAGACGGTAGCCGTCGAGATCAAAGAAAAACCCATCCGACCGCAGCTCGCCGCACGATCTCAGATACTCGAGACCAGATACCGCGTCGCGGAAGGCCACCCACAGACCCTCACCCTCGGGCAGCCTGAGGCCATCGCCAAGGGTGGTCCGAACCAGGTTCTTCTCGTCACCGTTAGTGCCCTGGGCAACCGCAGTCGAAAGCTGGAGTCGGCCCCGCGTTTCTGCATATCGGTTGTGGAAGACAACCAGACTGCGCTCACCATCGATTTCGTTGGAGTAGGCGAAGACATTTTCATCCACTGATCCGTCGTCGGCCACGAGGTCATAGAGCAGGAAGTGATCAACCTCGGCATAGAACCGGCGCCGCCGCAGAAGTGGGAAGAGTTGCAGTTCGTGCCGCCACACCAGCCCCTCGTTCGGAGTTTCGTCCCAGCGTGGGCGCCGGAACTCCATGCCGTACTTCTCCTCCAGTCCTTCGATCTGGCCATGACCGAACATCGGCAACCCGGGCATAGTCGCCATCAGTGTTGCGACCCCGAAGTATTTGTCGCCAGTGCCAAACTGGTCGACAGCGGTGCGTTCATCGGGGTTGGACATGAAGTTGACGTAGCGTTTGAGGATCTGCGGGTCGAACTCGAGGGTCGAACGAATCAGCTGCCGATACTCTGCATTGCGTTCGTCGCGGAGCATATTCATGAAGGCCGAGTTGTAAACCCGGTGCATACCCAGGGTGCGAACAAAGTAGCCCTCGAGCAACCAGAACGCCTCCGCCAGGAGAAGGGTATCTGGCGCTTCCTCGGCCACGCGCTCGACCACCTCGCGCCAGAATTCGCGTGGCATCGCAAGATCGAAGTCCGAGCGGCTCATCGAATACTCGGCCCGTGACGGCACCGCACCAGCCGCCCCCGGTTCTGGAAACCACAACCGGTGGTAATGCTGACGGGCCAGGGTCATTGCCGCGTCGAAGCGAATGACGGGCGATCGTCGCGCGACCGCTAGGATGGTCTGAATGACCGCCTCTCGAACTTCGGGATTGAGGTAATCGAGTTGGGCCGTATCGTTCCAAGGCATCGAGGTCCCGTCATTGCCGTGATAGACGAATCGCTCGTCCCCGGTCTCCCGATCCACCCGTTTGAAGACGACCGCCGCATCGGAACGGTCCCAGTAATGGTCCTCGATGAAGATGCCGACTCTGGAATCGTCCGAGAGATCGGGGCCGTCGAAACTATAAGCCGGGTAGGGAGAGTGGCCGAGGGAGAGGAACCAGTCCGGATGTTCCATCACCCACCGCGAATCGATGCCCATGTGGTTGGGAACCATGTCGGTAGACAGCCGGATTCCAAATTGCCACGCACGTCCCCGCAAATCTTCGTAGGCGGCCTCGCCACCGAGGGCATCCGCGATGCGGTAGTCCTCGAGCGAGTAGGCCGACGCAACCGCTTCCTCGTCGCCCATTCTCTTCTTGATCTGCTCCGAAGCTCGACTCCGCTCCCAGACACCAATCAACCAGAGACCCGTGAAACCCCAACTCGCCAACCGTTCGAGCTCCTCATCAGGTATTCCATCGAGAGTCGATATTTCGAAACCGTGGCGTTCGCTGAGCTGTGCCAACCACACCTGGGCATTTTTCGCCAGCAACACCAGTTGCGGCATCCAATCGCGGTCGGAAGAGTAGCGTTCACCGGTTTCGGCGAGGACCCGGTAGTCGGGCGGCTCGACGGGTCCGGGTCCGGCCGGGAACCAGGCCCGATTTTCCTCGGCCAGGAAATCGAGCCCACCGAGGACCCGATGGAGGTCGGGACCGAGGAATTCCGCCCAGGTGGTGCGAATGAACTCGAGCTGTCCCTGCAGCGAATCCGGCGCAGCTCGCACCGGGGCCAGCAAACGGTCAAGGAGACTGTTGCCGGGTGGGCCGGATGTCTCGGAAGAAGAAAGGAAACTTTCAATTCTGCGCACCGCTGTCCCATACGCCGTTGTTTGCCGAAGATTGTCGTCATCGAAGAGCTCGCGGAAGGGCTCGAATGCTGGATTGCGGTTGGCAAGCCACATCAGCACCAGCTCCTCGAGAGCGGCTTCGCGATGATCCTCGCCATCAGTCTCTCCGGTGAGGTACTCCTCTACGGTGACCTCACCTTTGAAGACCGACGTTGGAGGAAACTCCTCGACAAAGGCCGTCAGGAGCTCGTCGAACGGGTCCTGGCCAATCTCTTCCTTGAGAAGGGCGATGGCGTCCGTCCACAGTTGCGGAGCGCTTTCACGGCGGTGGCGTGCCACTACAAGATGGAGCGCCTCGTCAATCAGGCCGAGAGCATAGATATCACTCGCACTTACCGCCCGCTCCGCAGGGCGATGCTCGTTCAAGCTGTGGGCAAAGGTCCTCGCCGCGTGAAAGTTCGCAAAGACCACATTGCCGGAAACTGTGAAAAGGCTTTCGTCCAACCCATAGGCTTCGCGCACACCGCGCGAGACGTGAAACTCGCGCGGCGCACAATAATGGCATCGGGGTAAACGTTTAGTCATCTCAGAATCCGCGGCCATCATACAGGGGCGCAGTCCGAGGGGCTTTACGGCTATACGGGAAGACGGCTATACGGGCCGCTCAACCACCCGGCAGATTCAAGGTTGTGGATTGTTGGTGCATCGCGCCGTTTGGCCGCATAGCCGTATTGCCGTGAGACTGTTTTTCCTCCGCAGTGGCAATGAGTCAATCAACAGCGTCCCTGATCTCGAAAGTCAATGGGCAGTGATCGGACACATCCCAGAAGGTTCCGTCCTCTTCACCGACACGCGAAATGAGCTCGGAGCATTGCCACCGCGAACAGTGGAGCCAGGTCTCGAGCGAACTGGAAATCGGGTCGGGCCCGAACCCGCCTACAAAGACGTGGTCGAGCATCGACGGCACGTGAGCGCCGTCCCGCTCACCCCCACCCTCCCAGTACGACGTGCAGCCTAGAGGGTTGTCGAGCCGTTCGAGCCCAACCCGCCCGAGGATCGAGTCGACGGATTGCAGCTCACCCTCGAGGCCACCGCGGGGCGAACCTGTGGTGTTGAAATCGCCGAGCACGACGACGTCCGGATCGCCTGAATCTTCAATCCTGGCCTCGATCCACTTCGCCAACTCCCGGTTCTGGCGCCGCCGGTCCGCGAAGTTCTGCGGCCCCGACTCCAGATGCACCACCACCAGAGTGAAGTCGATACCACCGGCTCGAAGGCTGCGAAAATAGCCCGCAAAGGCTGGCCGCATCCCGGGTTCCAGCACGAGCTCATCGACCTCTATCGGTTGCCCGACAAGCTCGAGCATGGAATTGTCCCATGCAATCGCGAGATGTTGGCCGTGTCGGCCGCCACTGGATGAGTACCTGACATCCATCGAGCGCTCGCCACAGGCACGCCGGAGAATCGGTTGAAAGCGGCGAATGTCGTTGACCTCCTGCAAACCATAAATATCTGCGTTGAGGCCACCGAATGCGATCTCGAAATCGCAGATGTTGGTGCGGCGTGAGTAGCCGAGGTCGTCCACCTGAGGACGCTCGTCGAGCGGGAAGTTGCGAACATTCCACGACGCGATGCGGAAGTTCCCTTCGCCTGGCGCCGTACCCGGCAACTCGTCTGACTTCACTGACGGACCTGCGAAGCCCGCACACCGCATCTGGTCTCGCAGAACCAACGCGGCAATCGCAACGACGAGGATGGCGATCACGACTGAAACGACAAAGGACCTCGAATGATTCGGCATGGACGGCAGTGTCACCTGCCCGCCGCGACTTCGCAAGTCGCGGTCAACGGCGGGCCGCCGCCCCCACATCATCGCCCTGCAGAATTCAACGAAGTGACACCGGCGGGAGTACTGAAATTCGCGTTTGTACGAGTTTGATTTGTTGGATGCGTGAATTTGGAGATCTGAAATTGAAACCGTTATCGACGATGCACCCTGCACCTTTCGTGAAATCGATCGATATTGAGACGGCGTCTTGCAAGAAAATCAACTGTCACTATTTTTTCTGAAGGAAAGTCTCTTATTTACAATCTTTAACGTATATGTACATTTGTTTAGTCTCACAAATGAGTTGACAACGAAACGAGATTGATTCATTCTGCTCCAGTCATGGAAGTGTCACGTGGTCGGCTTGAGATGTTGATGCGAGATGAGACGGGGCCAGAGGCTTCTCTTCTCAAGACAATTCATCCCAGCGCCGACATCGACCGATCATTCAAAGCTACGAATCATGTGTTTTTGAGGCGCCGGCCAGCCGGTTCCTCTGCGCGAATCGCGTCGAGTCAAAGCAAGGAGGCAGGAAGATGATCACGATCAAAAAAACGCTGGTGATGCTGGCTGCCGTAGGGCTCATGGCCGCGCCGACGATCCAGGCCGTCGAGACGGTCGGGGCAGGCGAGGCGGTGGGAGCGCACGGGAAACCCGGAGCACCCGCGCCGGTCAGGGCATCGGCACGCCGGTTGATCCCGAGTCACTCCGGTGAAGAGGTGCAGTACGACAAGCACCAGAAAGAGTTCTACTGGAGTGAAGATGAGAAATCGTGGGCCCGTCCGGGCTTTACAACCGAGATTGTTGACGTCGAGATCACGGCTGACCGTTACCCGGTGGTCGAGCTGATGTACTACGACGATCTTGGCCAGCCGTTGGATCGTGCGGGCATTGAAACCCCGGGCACGATCAGCTTCAGCTTCGTCTTCGCGTGGTATGACGGCACTCTCAACCAGTACACGGCCTATACCGTCCGGCCCGCCGGAGACTACCAGCAGGCGACATCTGATTCCGGTGGAAGCTGGGAAGACTTGATGATTGGTCATTCGTTCTACACCTTCGGCACCCAGCTGCCCGAGGGTTATGACATGACCAAGACCCACACGATGTACGTATACTCAACGCGAAATTCCGAAGAGTACATCGGCAAGGACTACGAGTCCGACCCAACGTACGACTTTCGACCCGATGGCGCGGAAGTCACAGAGCAGTGGGGCTCGATGCTCGAGTCAACCTGCAATAGCTGTCACCACAATCTCGCCCTCCACGGCGGCCACCGTCGCGCCCTCAAGGGCTGCATGATGTGCCACAGCCCGCAGTCTACCGATCCCGAAAGCGGCAACACGGTCAACATGAAGGAGATGGGTCACAAGATCCACATGGGCGCCAATCTGCCGAGCGTCCAGGCAGGGAACCCCTACTTCATCGTCGGCTACCGCGGTTCGGTTCACGATTATTCCGAGGTCATCTTTCCCCAAGACATCCGCAACTGCGACACCTGCCACAGGGACGACGCTCCCAAGGGCTTCCAGTTCATGACGATGCCGACCCGCGCCTCCTGCGGATCGTGCCACGACAACATCGTCTGGGAAACCGGCGAGGGCCACCCGGTGCCCCAGTTCAACGATGAAAGCTGCGCCAATTGCCACCGTCCCGAGGGTGAGCACGAGTTCGACATCTCGGTGCTCGGTGCACACACGATCCCCACAAAATCAACCCAGCTGGCCGGTCTGAACATGGACATCACCGATGTCACCAACGCCGCACCCGGCGGTACGCCGACGGTGTACTTCACGCTCAAGAACGACGATGGGTCAATGGTCGACGACATCGCCGGACTACGGACGCTCACCCTGAGGGCCGCGGGTCCGCAGGGCGAGACCATCGACTACACGGTCGACATGTCCCAGGACGGCCGCGGGGCGACCATGGCCGGCGACGAGTACATGGCGACCTTTGAAACGCCGCTCCCCGAAGACGCCACCGGCACCTGGACCTTCACCGCCGATGTCCGCCGGGACAGCGTCATCGATGACGGGTCGGATGAAGGGATGAGCGTCACCGAGGGCGCCTTCAACCCGATCTTCTACGCGACCGTGACCGACACCGAGGTCGATGGGCGGCGAGAGGTCGTGTCGATGGCGAAGTGCAACACCTGCCACGACACACTCGCCCTTCACGGCGGACAACGCTTCAACGTCCAGGAGTGCCTCATCTGCCACCGCCCGAACAATAACGACCACGAGGTCCGACCCGAAGAAGAGGGACCGGCGGAATCGATCGACATGCGCTGGATGATCCATCGTATCCACACCGGTGCCGGCCTCGAGAACGACTTCACGGTCTACGGCTACCGCAGCTCGGTCCACAACTACAACGGAGTGGTCTACCCGGGTGACCTCCGCAACTGCATCGCGTGCCACGACTCGGGCACCTATGGGGTGCCGGCGCCCGCAGGTTCCTCCGAGGTGGAGACGCTGCGCAACTACTACACGCCCCTGCAGCCGGCAGCAGCCGCCTGTTTGGCGTGCCACAGCAGTGTCGATGCCGCCGCTCACGCATATGTCAACACGGCACCGTTTGGTGAGTCCTGCGCCGCGTGCCACGGTGACAACCGTGACTATTCAGTCGATGAAGTGCACGCAGACTAACGAACGATGAAACCAATCGACCCCCGGCTTCGGCCGGGGGTCGCAGCGTAGCGCGAAAGGTGGATCGGGCATGAGACAGACGATTCGACTACTGAGCTATGGCGCCCTGCTCATGTTGCTCGGGGGTGCGGCAGTGGTACAGGCAGCTGACGACGACCGCGAGGCGTCGGAGATGTGCGCCGTGTGCCACGACACCGTGGCCGCCGAGTTCGATATGACGGTGCACTCCCCCAATCGGGCCGGCGCCCCGTCGTGCGTCACCTGCCACGGCGATGGCGCAGAGCACATGGAGAACGACGGTGACCCGGCGTTGATCAAGATCCCCCGCGGAGCCTCGGTTGATTCGACGTGCAACCAGTGCCACGGACAGGTCAACACGATGTTTTCGAGCCGCTCGGTCCATGCCGATAGCGGTGTTCATTGCGATTCGTGCCATTCGGTCCATTCGACGGACCGGGCGCAGCCGGTGCAGCTCACCAAGGCGGCCAATAGCCTCTGCGCGGACTGCCACCCATCGGAGGCGGGCTCCTTCAACAAGGCGTTTGGCCATGACCTCGATCGTGGTGGGCTCCAGTGTGTGTCCTGCCACAACCCTCACGGCGGCCAGGGCGAGCAGAGCCTCAAGGTGGATCGTTCGGGTGATGTGGTCTGCGTTTCCTGCCACGCCGAAAAGCGGGGACCGTTCGTCTTTCCCCACGTGTCCGACGTCGCTGGGACCTGTTTGAGCTGCCACGAGCCGCACGGCTCGACCAACCCGATGGCCCTCAAGCGGGCACGGGTCGATCAGCTCTGCCTCGAGTGTCACAGCGTCTTTGACGGCGGGACCCTCGGTTCGCAGCCGCCGTCATTCCACGACCTCCGCAGCCCGAGGTACCAAAACTGTACGACCTGCCACATAACGGTGCACGGTTCCAACACCTCACCGTTGTTGTTGAAGTAGGAGGTGAGACGATGAAAACACTCCGTCTTTCAATCGCCGCCTTCTTCATCCTCGCAGCCAGCTCGATGGCCGTCGCTCAGTCGACCTCGTTCGACATTGAGCTCGGTTATCAGAATGTCGATGTCAACGGCAGCGAGGATATGTTCAAGACCCAGATCAACCAGGACAGCGGTTTTGTCCTTCGCAATCTCTCGATCAATTTCATCGACCCGACCGGAGAGTCCGGCTTTGCCGATCGGCTCCGGGTCGACGCTTCCGGTTTCGGCGGAAGTCCGGCCGGCCGCCTGCGGCTTGACATGGGCCGCAGTCAAACCTATCGCTTGCGCCTCTTCTATCAGGAGTTTAAGACCTACAGCGCTCTCCCGGCATACGCCAACCCGATGCTTGAAGACGGGGTGGTGCCTGGCCAGCACACCTGGGACCGAACTCGCAACGTCCTCGACATCCAGCTCGAGTTCCCGATCTGGAAGACCATCACGCCGATCATCGGCTACCGATGGAATCGCTACGAAGGGCCCGGTCAAACCACCTACAGCGTTGGCAATGACGAGTTCGAGCTCGCCTCGGATCTCGAGCAGACCGAGTCGGAGTTCTACCTCGGCCTGAACTTTGCAACGAAAGCGGTTTTCGGTACCTTCATCCAGGGCTGGCGTGACTTCAGCGGCACAGACCGCCAGGATCTCGCGCCCGGAGAGGGTGTCGGCAACAACCCCGGCACGACCCTCGGTCAGGAAGTGGAGCTCGATTCGTTCGCCAGGACCACCAAGACCTCGGCCAAGACTCCGGTCACGACTTTCCACATCACAGCTCGCGCCAGTGACCAGGTCCGTCTCATCGGCTCCTACGTGCGCGCGGAAGCTGAAGGCGACACATCGATGGATGAGATGCTCTCCGGCAGCCTGGTGTCGTTCCAGCTCTCCAGGTTCTTCCAGGGGCTGGATCAGACCATCGAGAGCCGCACCGAGAACCCATACTCCCGCGGCGAGGTCAGGTTCGAGTTCGATCTCAGCCAGAAAGCGGGCCTCAAAGTCGGCTACCAGTTCCGCGAACGCGAGCTCCAGGGTTGGGCAATGGTCTCGAGCCTGTTCATGGATACCTTGAACTTCGGCGGCTTCGATCCGCGCGACATCGAAGTCATGGTCGATTCCCAATCAGGCTACAAGCGAGAAGACAGTATTGCCAATATCCGCTTCGACTTTCGCGATCTTGGCATCTTGTCGTTTTGGGGAGAGTACGCGGCCAACAACCAGAGTCTCAACGTCTCGCAGGATGTCGCACAGATCGTTTTGCCCGGGGGCCAAGAAGGCGATTTCGACCGGCAGATCGAGACCTTCGAGGTCGGCGGGAAGCTGGACTTCGGCAGCGCCAAGATCCTCCTCGACGTTGGTGGACAGGAAGCCGACGAGATCATCATGCGGACCGACTTCAACGATCGCTCCCGCATCCGTGGTCGGGTCGATTGGTCGATCAGCAAAGTCTTCAGGGTCCTCGCCACAGCCGAGTCGATCAACACCGACAACAAATCGTCAGACGTCGGCTACGAGGCCGAGACCAAACGCTATGCCATCGATCTGGACATCACCCCATCCGAGAACTTCATGTTTGGGGTGGCCTGGGACACCTACCAGACGGACACCGAGATCCCGTACCGGGTCCCGCAGACGCTGGGAACGGCACAGTCGATCTATGCCGAAGATGGCGAACTCTTGACCGCCGATCTGCGGTGGCTCATCTCGATCCTGACGATCGATGCCGCGTACTCGACCTTTGAAAACGTCGGCAGCTTCCCATTCCAGATGGATCGGGCCTTTGCGCGCATCGCGGTTGACCTCACGAAGAACTTCGCGCTCGCAGGCGAGTACGAAAGCTGGGATTACAGCGAGAATCTCTTCCCGATTGCTGACTACGACGCTTCGCGCTGGGGCCTCTTCCTACGCTGGCGGCAGTAGCCGCAGATCGCAATCACCTCATCGCTTCAGGGGGCCGCAAGGCCCCCTTTTTTTGAATTCGGAATTCTGAATTCTGAATTCGGAATGCCGACCACCAGCCTGATGCTGGATACTAGATGCTAGATGCTGGATAAGAAGCCTGGGGGTGGGTTGGCGGATCTAGCATCCAGGATCGAGCATCCAGCATCAAATGACGGGACATCGTTCCAGTCTCGACGCACTGCTGCTATTCTCCGCGTCCGATGATCGAGACGAACCTGACCCAGCCCCGCATCTTCCGCTTCTGGCTGCCGCTGGCGGCGACGTGGTTAATGATGGCCGTCGAAGGGCCATTCCTGGCCGCGATGATCGCGCGTCTCGCGGAACCTGTTTTCAACCTCGCAGCCTATGGCGTCGCCTTCTCACTTGCTCTCGTGGTCGAAGCGCCGGTGATCATGATCATGTCGGCCGCCACCGCCCTTGCCCGCAATCGACTCTCATATATCCGCCTCCGCACCTTCACCCATGCTCTCAGCGCAGGTGTCACATTGGCGATGGTCGTTGCACTTTTGCCACCAATCTTCAACGCCATCGCGTACGGCCTCATCGGCCTCCCGCCCGAGGTCGCGTCGAGGACGCACATTGCCCTCTTGATCCTCCTCCCCTGGCCCGCTGCCATCGGCATCCGCCGGCTTTACCAGGGGGTTTTGATTCGTCACCGTCTCACCCGACGCGTTGCCTACGGAACCGTTGTTCGATTGGCCGCGATGTTCGCCACCGCCTTCGCGCTCGCCCATGACGGTCGGGTCGAAGGCGCCTGGGTCGGAGCCGCCGCTCTGACAATGGGGGTCAGCTGCGAAGGGGTGGCCAGCCGATTCATGGCAGCTAGGGCCCTCCGCAAACTCATGGCGGTTCCGGGAGTTGCTACGGGTGCCGCGGCGAGCTGGGTCGCGTTGACCCGTTTTTACTACCCTCTCGCCCTGACCACCCTCCTCAGCCTTGGCATCCACCCAGTCGTGACCTTCTTTGTCGGCAATTCGCGGATGTCGCTGGAATCGTTGGCCGTACTTCCCGTAATTGGTTCACTGGTTTTCATTTTTCGCAGCCTCGGCCTCGCCTACCAGGAGGTCGTGATTGCCCTCATCGGCGACGAGCAGGAAGGCTATGTACCGTTGCGGACCTTTGGTCTTCTTTTGAGCCTCGGTGTTGCCGTCGGTCTATCGCTGATCGCATGGACACCGCTGGCCGGGGTATGGTTCCGAAATGTCTCGGGTCTGACAGATGAACTCGCTGCTTTTGCTCTCACCCCAACCCGGATCCTCGCTGTCATCCCCGGTCTGACCACGATTTTATCCTTCCAGCGCGCGGTCATGGTCATCCGAAGCACCACCAACCGCGTGACCTTGGCGACGATCATCGAGGTTGTTGGCACGGTGGTCGTCATGTGGGTGGCAATTTCCGTCCTCGATGCCGTTGGCGCGGTTGCTGCCGCATCCGCGCTGCTTATCGGGCGCATCGGAGCAAACCTCTACCTCGCACCTGCGATGCGAGCTAAGAGTTGAGCGGGCAAGCGCTTGTCACTTCAGCCACACCCAATCAGGCGCGCATTGCCACTTCGACGGCACAGGTGCCACTCTTCGCATTGTTTGCCCCGAAGGCTCTACTGAACTGGAAAGCAACGAATTCAATCAATGCGAAGGGTGGCACCTGACGCGTCGAAGCGAGACAATCGACGAGTTGGGGTCGGGCATGGAAACGGAGATCCCGCTCCGCCTTCGGCTTCGCCGTGACAAGCGGAGACGGGTACGGATTGGTATGATCATGAGCCCGAAAGGAGATGTGTGATGCAATACCGCTTTCTAGGTGACTCCGGTCTCAAGGTTTCGGCTCTCAGTTTCGGTGCCTGGGTCACATTCGGTCCTCAGATGAACGAAGACAAGGCCGGCGAGTGCATGCACGCCGCGTGGGACGCCGGAGTCAACTTTTTTGACAACGCCGAGGTCTACGCCGATGGCGTCGCCGAGCAGCTCATGGGTCAGGTGCTCACGAAGTCGGGCTGGAAAAGATCAGACTACGTCGTGTCGACCAAGATCTACTGGGGCGGCGAGGGGCCGAACGACCGCGGGTTGTCGCGCAAGCATATCGTCGAAGGCGCCGACGCGGCTCTGGCACGCCTCCAGCTCGACTACGTCGATCTCATCTTCTGCCACCGCGCCGACCTCCACACCCCGGTCGAAGAGACCGTGCGCGCAATGAACCACGTCATCGACCAGGGCAAGGCGTTCTACTGGGGGACCAGCGAATGGCCTGCCGAACGCATACTCGAGGCCTACCACGTGGCTCGACGGGAACATCTGATTCCACCGTTGATGGAGCAGCCGCAGTACAACCTCTTCCACCGTGACCGGGTCGAGCGCGAGTTTGCTCCCCTGTACGAGCGCATCGGTCTCGGCACCACCACCTGGTCACCACTCGCAAGCGGTCTTCTGACCGGCAAGTACAGCAACGGCATCCCCGAGGGCAGCCGCAGCACTCTCGAAGGCTACGAGTGGTTGAGCTCGAGGCTCCAGGGCGAAGAGGCCGAAACCAAGATCGAAAAGGTCAAGGAGCTTACCGCTATCGCCGACGGGCTTGGCTGCACTATGGCCCAGCTCGCCATCGCCTGGTGCCTGGTCAACCCCAACGTCAGCACGGTAATCACCGGCGCCTCGCGGGTCGAACAGGTCCAGGAGAATATGAAAGCGATCGAGGTCTTCGAAAACCTGACTCCTGACGTCATCGACAGCATCGAGGAGATTGTCGGTAACAAACCCGAACCCGAACCGGACTGGCGGTAGAGCTATTGCGCCATCCGGCACAGAAAATCGGCATTTTGCCGTGGAGGAATCGACGTGACTGAAGGTTTTGCTCTCGCCAACCCCCTTACTTTGCTCCTCGAAAAGGAGCGGCACGAATTCACCCGTGCGGACATGCTGCGTGTACTGAAGGAAAAGGACATCGAGCGTCTGACCTTTCATTACACGAGCCTCGACGGCAAGCTTCGCGAGCTCAAGCTCCCGGTCAGCGACCATGCCCAGGCCGAGCGCATCCTCGCCTCTGGCGAACGGGTCGACGGGTCGTCGCTCTTCCCGGGGCTGGTCGACACGGCATCATCGGACCTCTACGTCGTACCCAAGTACGCAACCGCCTTTTTGAGCCCGTTCGACCCGGCAAGCCTCAACTTCATCTGCCGATTCCTCGATCGAGACGGCAAGCTCGCGCCATTCACGCCCGACAACATCCTGACCATTGCCCATCAGCGCTTCATGGAACGCACCGGGCTCGAGCTGCACGCTCTCGGAGAGCTCGAGTTCTTCCTGGTTCGCGAGGGTGGTCCCGAGTATTTTGCGGCTCTGCGACAGACCGGTTATCACGCCTCTTCGCCCTTCTTCAAGGGCGGCGACATCGTCAACGAAATGGTCCGGTACATCACCCAGATCACTGGAGCAGTCAAGTATGCCCACGCCGAAGTCGGATACATCGACTCGGTCCGCTCGAATCTACCCTTACTTTCGGGGCGACGGGCCGAGCAGCACGAAATCGAGCTCCAGACCCGTCCGATTGAGGAGATGGGAGACCTCGTTGGCCTCGCACGATGGATTATCCGCAACGTCGCCCATCGCAACGGGATGCTCGCAACCTTCGCACCGAAGATCGAGGAGGGCGTGGCCGGCAACGGCCTTCACTTCCACCTCGAGTTGATCAAGGACGACCAGAACATCATGTCGACCTCGGACGGTTCTCTGACGGAGGAGGCGCGTAAACTGATCGCCGGGCTCGTGCACTACGCTTCGACCTTGTCGGCGTTCGGAAATACCGTTGCCTCGTCCTTTCTCCGGTTGGTCCCGAATCAGGAGGCGCCGACCCGTATCTGCTGGAGCGATAACAACCGCTCTGCACTGATCCGCGTCCCACTCGGCTGGACCCAAAAGAGCCACCTCGCGAGCGTGGTCAACCCGGCCGACACCGACGAGTACGTCGATTCCCGCGGCCGGCAGACCGTCGAAATTCGCTCACCCGACGGCTCCGCCTCTTTTCACCTCCTCCTGGCTGGCCTCACGACCGCCGCCGAGTATGGGCTGACACATGATGGAATGCTCGAGGTCGCCGAGCGGGCCCATGCCGACGGCAACGTCTTCTCCGATGCAGAAAAGATGAGCCACCTCGAAGCGCTCCCGAACAGCTGCGTGCGTTGTGCGCGCCTGTTGAGCGAGCGCCGGGACATGTACGAAGAATTCGGCGTCTTTCCGCAACAGGTCATCGATCACCAGATCGAGCTCCTGATGAAGGAAAACGACGAGCATCTCAACAGCGACTTCTCGAAGCTTCCGGCGGAGGAACGCCTGACCGCGACCCGCGAGCTGATGCACAAGGACATTCACCGGCACTGAACCGCCCCCCACCCGATACTAGATACTCGAAGCTCGATGCCCGATGCCCGATGCCCGATGCCACTCACTGGTATCCCCACCGTTCGTCGAGGCCCTGTTAGCCAAAAAGCACAGAAACTCACCCGCAGATCACGCAGATTGACGCAGATTTTTTCTCCTTGTTTGGATCTGCTTTATCTGCGTCATCTGTGGGCATGATTGGATGGACAGGAGGATCGAGTATCGAGGATCGAGAATCGATCTCATGGGATGCTCCTGCCCTTGTTTTTCTCTGCGCCGCCATTCAGTTACAGGCACCTCCTTCGATCCGCGTATGTTCCCCTGAAATAATTGACGGCCCGGGTTCGCCGCCTTAGCATGGAACGGCTATTGAGACATCGAATGCACAGCAGCGGAAGGAGGTTCGATGTGATCGCCAAGAATCGCGGACGCGTTCTTCTAGTGGCGGTGATGGTGATGGTGGTTCCGACCCTCGCCCTGGGTTCCGGCTTCGCATTGTTCGAGGTCGGCGGTCGCTCTGGCGGTATGGCTGGGACAATCACCGCAGTTGGAGACGATCTTTCGACACTCTTCTGGAACCCTGCCGGCATGGCCTTCCAAACCGACGAGGGTATCCAACTGATGTTTGGCGTGACCCTGATCCAGCCGGAGCAGGATTTTATCGGAATGTCGCCCTACCCCGGCGACGGCTACAGGGCCTCACAGATCGAGCAGACATTTTATCCACCGCACATCTTCCTCGGCATCCCTGTCAGCGATCGACTCGAGTTGAGCTTCGCCTTCTACACCCCCTTCGGTCTCGGCACCGGATGGGAGGACGACTTCTCGGGCAACTACATCGCGAAGAAGACCGACCTGATGGTCTTTGATCTCGGCGTCAGTATGGCTTACAAGATCAGCGAGAACTTTGCTTTCGGCATCGGTGTCGATTACATGGTTGCCACCATCGAGCTGACCCGGGACATCGGCCTCATCAATCCCTACGATCAGCGCCTCACGAGTGTGGCGGAAGCCAGTCTCGAGGGCGACGGTATCAACTCGGCCTGGGCGTGGAACGCCGGCATTCTCTGGAAGATGGGCAGCGGATTCAGCTTCGGCGCCTCGTACCGCTCAGAATTCACCGTCAACGGAGACGGTAAGGCCGACTTCACGCAGATGCCCACCGGCTATGCGGACTTCGACGGGCTCCTCAACACCTTCTTCCCATTTGACGAAGAGGTGCCCATTGAAGCCACGATCGCGTTCCCGGACTTCTGGAATGTAGGACTTGCGTGGCAGAACGAGAAGTGGACAGTTTCCGGTCAGTATGGGGTCATGGGTTGGAGCGTGTACGAAACCCTTCCGATCATATTCCCCGAGAATCCCGAGTTCAGCTCTGTGCGAGAGGAAGATTGGGAGGATGCGTCGCAGTGGCGCGTCGGCGTCGAGTTTCGAGCGAACCAACATTGGGACCTCCGGCTCGGTTATCTCGAGGACGAGAGTCCGCAGCCCGCTGAAGGGATGTCTCCGCTGCTTGCAGATAGTGATCGCACGGCCTACATGGGCGGTCTTAGCTACCACACCGACCGCTTCCGCTTCGACATCGCGTACGAGCAGGTCAATATCCTGGAGAGGTCAACCGAGGGCATGAGTGAAGAGGGATTCGACGGCACCTACGAAGGCAAATCTCCCCTGCTCCACATGAGCATCACCCTCAAGTTCTGAAAAGGAGGACACCAATGAAAAAGACAGTTTTCGCAATCAGCCTGGTCGCCCTCCTCGCGGCGGCACCCACGATGGCGCAGGTCGACCTCAGCAATTATGTGGCTCTCGGCGACAGCATGACCGTAGGCTTCGCCTCGGCGTCGATGATGGCTTGGTATCAGGATCGCTCCTACCCGGCCATCCTCGCCCAACAGGCGGGTACAGATTTCGAACAGCCCTACATCTCCGAGCCCGGAATCGGTCCGATTTTCGAGCTGGTGAGTCTGCTGGAGGAAGGGGAAATCAGACCAGAGATTTCGCCGGTCGGCCTCATTCCCGGCCTCCCAACCAACGCCGAGTACCCCGGCATTTACAACAATCTCGGCATCCCCACCTCCACCCTTTACGACATGATTTTCCAGACCGGCGACATCAACAACCTCATTGCGGGTAATTTCGATACCGTTTTCTTCGACATCGTGCTGCGTAACGGCATCAACACCGCCCTCGAGCAAGCCATCGGCATGCAACCCTCCTTCATGACGGTTTGGATCGGATCCAACGACGTGCTGCCAGCTGTGTTGGCCGCCACCCCCATCGACGGTGTGACCATGACGCCAGTAGAATTTTTTGGCGGCCTGTACGGCAACGCCGTTGGAGCCCTCAACACCACCACAACTGCAGACATTGTGCTCATCAACATTCCCTACCCGACGGCAATACCATTCACCAGCAGTGTGGATCCGTTCGTCGACATTCCGGACGTCGGTCGCTGGTATCTGATGGCCGACACCGGGCCGCTGACCGACGACGATTTTGTGACCCTATATGGGGGAGAACTGATCGCGATGGGCTACGGTCTTCCCGGCGGACCCCCGCTGCCGGATAATTTGAACCTCTTCACCGGCGAAGCGGGTGTCGTTTTGCGCGCGGCCGAGGTCGAATTGATCAACGCTCAAGTTGACGGCTACAACGCGGCCATCGACCAGACCGCCTCCGCCTTTGGCTACCCGGTCTTCGATGTCAACGCCTTCTTCGCTGCGATATCGAGCGGCGCCGTCGTACCGACCTTTGGCGGAACAACTCTCTCGACCGAGTTCCTTCTCGGCGGCATTTTCTCCTATGACGGCATTCACCCGCAGCGCATCGGCTATGCCCTGATGGCCGATGAGCTGATCCAGTTCATCAATGCCGAGTACGGTTCCGAGATCCCGAGGGTCGACATGGCCGAAGTGCTCTTCGAGGGCGATTGGCAGAGCCCGGCCGTCTCGCCGGCAAAGGCACAACAGACCGTCATGTCGGCTGAGGCCTTCCAGCGGCTCTACGAACTCTTCCCGCCGAAACTCGACCAGGCGCCACGAATTCGCCGGCCAAGCGCCGATCGCCCAGAGTTCACAGGACGGGACATGCGCGTCAAACCGGCGACACGACCCTGATACTTTCATCTGTGTTTAAAAAGCCCGGGCCCTCGCCCGGGCTTTTTTAGTGGATGTAATCGTCCTTGTCGCCATCGATGACGTCGAATCGGCGTTTGCGCTTGAGTCGCTCGAGGCGACGTTCGAGGATGAATCGCTCGCCTCGCTTGCGCCAATCGTGAAACACGCTACCGGCACCGCCCATCTTGAGCCCGGTATAGGTCAGGAAAACCGCCGACGAGATCCCGCAAAACCCTGCGAAGTCTTTGGACTCGAGGAAACCGATGAAGGCGAAGAGAATCTCGAGCCAAAGAAACCAGCGCGCTTTGATCGGCAGAACGAAGAACAGAAGGATCGTCGACTCCCCCCAGAGGGTGGCAAAGGCCGCGATCACGATCGCCAACAAAATGCGTTGGCCTTGCATCAGCTGGAAGGCGGCAAAGCCAGTGGCTCCGAAACCGGCGAAACCCTGGATGAACTGCACGACCACTGCCAACAACGCCGCACCGACGGCCGCCCGCACGATCAACAACCAGAAGCGCTGCCGACCGAGCCGCCAGAAAACGTCGCGGCCGAACCAGAAAAGAATCAGGAGCTCGAGCAGGAACCACAACCCCGATCCACCCCAACCGATCGCGGGGTAGGTGAAGACCTGCCACACAAACCCGCGGAGAACGGCGGGGGTCAACCTGAGGAGTGCGGGTATGATCGCAGCCCCTTCGAAGAACTGAAGTGAGTACGTGACGAAGAGGGCAACCAGGATGCCGATGAGGTCCTTCGGTACCGGCAGGCCGGAACCGCCAAAACCGCCGAATGCCGCGCCACCCTGATTTTGTGGTCGATAGATCAACGAATCCTCCGAGCGAGCATATTAACAGTCCTCCCAAACACCCTCACCAGTTTTGAGTTTTAGGTTTTGAGTTTTCCTCATCCTCCCTGGACATGGTTATCGGGTCTATCATTCAAAACTCATACCTCAAAATTCAACACTTGAGGAGATTTCTCCAAAAAACGGGAATATGAGCGAGTTGTACTCAGGTTTAATTTAATACCCACGTCCAAGGGCTTGACCCGAGTGGCGCGGGGCATCATCTTGAGCACTACGTGGTGGCCGCCCCACCACAGGAGGCATATATGACTGATTTGACGACTTTGCCAGTGATTCCGCTTCGCGAAGCGGTTCTTTTCCCCGAAGTCACCTCGCCGATCGCGGCCGGCCGGCCCGGGACCCTGCGCGCCATCGAGGCCGCCCTCAGGACCGAGGACAAACAGATCTTCGTGGTCTCGCAGCGCGAAAACCTCGAAGATGTAACCCCTGAAATTCTCTATGGAATGGGAACGGTGGCCACTATCGGTCCGGTACAACGCGGCCCTTCCGGAATGCGGCTGCTCCTCAACGGAGACTATCGAGCCGTCGCGGTCCGCTACGACGAGCAGGATGAGTACCTGGTGGCATCCGTCCACAGCGCAGAGGAAATGCCGCCGATCGACCCGGAGGCGGCGACCTTCACCGCACTTTATCGCGAGACCCGCGAACGCGCCGCAGAACTCGGCCGTCGCGCCGGCATGCCCAAGGAGGCCGTCCAGCAGTTTCTCGCCGAGACCACAGAGCCGGGACGCTTCGCCGATCTCGTGGCAGGCCATCTCGAACTCAAACCCGGCGAAGCCCAAAAGCTCCTCGAAGCACTTTCAGTAGAAGATCGCCTGCGTGCTGTGCTCCTCCACATTCAAAAGCAGGTTGCGGTCCTCGACGCCCAGGAGGACATCAAAAGCCAGGTCCAGGAAGAGCTCGGCGATCGTCAGCGAGAGATGTTTCTGCGCCAGCAACTCAAGGCCATCCAACGCGAACTCGGCGACGACGGCGGCCGCGAGGATCTTGAGGAACTGCGAGAAAAGCTCGAGGCGCTGGAGCTCCCGGAAGCTGCGCGCCAAGAGGTTGAGCGCGAGCTCAATCGACTCGAGCGCATGGGTCCCGAAGGTATGGAGGCGCAGGTCATTCGAACCTACCTCGAAACCATCTGCGAACTGCCGTGGGCCGAACGTTCCGAGGAACGAATGGACGTTCCGCGCGCAGCCGAGATTCTCGAAGAGGACCACTACGCCCTCGGTGACGTCAAGGATCGAATACTCGAGTTCCTGGCGGTGCGGGTACTGCAGAAAAAGGCCGAAGACGCGGAGGCGGAGGCCGAACCTGTCGAGACCGATGGGGAATCCGAGACCTCGATACACGATACCGCGAGCCGCAACCCGATCCTGCTCTTCGCCGGCCCTCCGGGGGTTGGCAAGACCTCGGTCGCAAAGTCCATTGCCCGCGCCATGGACCGCGAGTACGTTCGAATCTCACTCGGAGGGGTGCGCGACGAGGCCGACGTCCGTGGCCACCGTCGCACCTACGTCGGAGCCATGCCGGGCCGCATCATCCAGGGTATGAAACAGGCCGGCTCCAAGAACCCTGTCTTCTTGCTCGACGAGGTCGACAAACTGGGAGCGTCCTATCAGGGCGACCCCGGCGCGGCGCTGCTTGAGGTCCTCGACCCGGCCCAGAACGACAGCTTCACCGACCACTATCTGGGTGTGCCCTTCGATCTCTCGGAGGTGCAGTTCATATGCACAGCCAACTACCTCCAGAACATCCCTGGGCCGCTTCAGGACCGCATGGAGGTAGTGGATTTCGCTGGTTACACCGAGGCCGAAAAGCTGGAGATCGCCAAGCGTTACCTGACTCCCCGGCAGATCAAACAAACCGGTCTGAGCGATGAACAGATCGTGATCACCGATGACGCGGTGCGCGCAGTCATCACCGGTTACACTCGCGAATCCGGTGTGCGCCAACTCGAGCGTGAAATCGGCCGTCTTGCCCGCAAGGTGGCACGAAAAATCGCAGCCGAGGAGCTGGAGCAAGCCGAAATCAAGGCCGAAGAAGTTGCCGAGCTCCTCGGACGACCCAAGGTCCATCCCGAACAGGCGGCCGACAGCGACCAGGTCGGGGTCGCAACCGGGATGTTCTACACCCCGGTCGGCGGCGACATCATGTTCGTCGAGGCTTCGCCGATGCCGGGCAAGGGCGAGCTCGTGCTCACCGGCCAGCTCGGCGATGTCATGAAGGAATCGGCACGCGCCGCCTGGTCCTACGCCAAGGCCCACGCGGACGACCTCTATATTTCAAAAAAGGCTTTCGAGCAGGACGTCCACATCCACGTGCCCGCCGGCGCCATTCCAAAGGATGGACCTTCCGCCGGTGTCACCATGGCGACAGCCCTGGTGTCGGCGCTCTCCGGCAGACCGGCGCGCAACGATGTGGCAATGACTGGCGAGATCACCCTCTCCGGCAGGGTCCTTCCGATCGGTGGCCTCAAGGAAAAAGTCCTGGGCGCGGTTCGGGCCGGCATCTCGACGATCGTCTTGCCCAAGGTTAACGAAGCCGACCTCGAGGACCTGCCCGAGGAGATCAGCAGCACGCTGACATTCCACCTCGTGGAGGAGCTGGGCGAGGCGCTCGCTCACACCCTGCGCGGCGGCGAGTTCCGCGAGGGCAGACTGCAGTTTTCGGGCGCAGCACCGAAGAAGGGCTCGTCAACAAACCTTCAACACTGATCGGTCTGCCAGGGTGCCAGGCTGAAGCCTGGCACCCGGTCTCTCGATGCGCATGGTCTTCCGCGGTGCCTGGCTTCAGCCTGGCACCGCCGCCAGCGCACCCTCAGCCTCGGATAATCTCGACCCGATCGATCGCGACGTACTGCTCAACTGGATCAACGATCGACGGCGGCGGGTTTTCGAGGTCCAGCTCGTAGGTGCGATCGTCGGCGGTGCGCACCGGCTCGCCAGACGGATCGAAGACGTGGTTGCCGGCGCCCGCGAACTCGATCTCTTCAATTGAACCGGCGATGCAGCAACCCAGGACCCAGAGCTGGTTTTCGGCCGCCCTCGCCTGGAGCAGGGTGCTCCAGATGTGATCTCGGCGCCAAGGCCACCACGCCGGCACCACCAACAGATCGCAGCGTCCCTCGAGCTTGAGCGCCCGCGCCTGCTCCGGAAATCGGATGTCGTTGCAGTTCATGAGCCCGATGCGAAGATCGCGCCACTCGAAGGCGACATAGCTTTCGCCCGCGTCCCACAGCTCGTGCTCGCCGTTGGGGCGAAAGAGATGGACCTTGTCATAGATTGCGAGTTGGTAGCCGCCGCTCCACACGGTGACGCGATTGCGCCGCGTTTCGCTGATCGAGCCGAAGACGAAGAGGACGTCGGGTGCGGCCGCCGAGACCTCGGCCAAGATCTCGCGTGCACTCTGCGGATCCAACGGCCTCGTATAGCCGGTCAGGAAGAGTTCGGGGAAGACCACGATCTCGGCGCCGCCATTTGCCGCCGCGAGCGCTTCCTGCCTCAATCTTTGGAGGTTCGACTCGACATCCACACATACCCATCGGGAGAGATGAATCTTCATGGGAGCTATTTCATCACAACCTCGACGCGGTTCCGACGCAAACGTTATAGTTGAAGCATGTCATCTGCCGCCGCTGAAAATGGGGACACAGCGGCCCCCACGGCCCAACGTAGACGCCAAATCCAGCTCTTCATCGGTCTCGCCCTTGTCCTCCTCGTTGGTTTTACGACGCTTTTCGGCATCTACCGGCCCCTCGGTCCGCCGGGCATCGACCCTGGCTGGCAGTGGGCGGCAAATCAAGCCGCCGATGCCGGCCTCGTCTTTGGGCGCGACATCGTTTTCACTTATGGCCCCCTCGCCTATCTCATGGTGCCACTCGACGTGTCCTCGAACCTCCTTGTCGCCAACATCTTCCTTCTTGTGGTTCAGACGCTCTTCACCGTCGCACTGGTGGTGTTGTTCGTTCGTGATCGCAGGGTGTCGGCGGTCGCTGCCTTCGCCATTCTCTTTGTCATCGCTCGCAATCAGGGACTCGGAATCGAGGGATTCTTACCTCTCGTCGTCGGTCTGCTCGCCCTCCTCGGTGTCTTCGGCGACCGCCGGCTTCCGATTGCGGTGGCGGCAGTTCTTGCTGCAGTCCTGCTGATGGTAAAGATGTCGCTCGGGATAGCGTCGTTGGCCATCCTCGCGGTGGCTTCCATCGTCGCTCGCTTCCTCTTTGACCGACCCTATCGACTCGGCCTCGGTCTCCTCTCATTTCCGGTTACTTTGATCGTCCTTGCGACGATTTTATTCGACCGGCCGGGCACATTCTTCCACTGGGTCCAGCTCTCATTGCAGGTGGTATCGGGCTACAGCATCGCCAATAGCATCACGAACGCCGATACCGGCCCGGCCCTGCAGGTCGTGATAGGGGCGATCATAGTCGGAGCATGGCTCGGATTTATGGTTCTGCTCCGCCGCGATCGGCGTCTGTTCGCCTTCCATCTCGTTTTCGCACTGGTGGTCCTGATCCAGTTTCGTCTCGCCTTTGTTCGTCACGATATTCACCAATACCAGTTCATTCCATTCATGCTCGCTCTGATCGCGATGTCCTCACTCTTTGCACACCGCCGGAGACAGATCGCAGCCCACGTCACCTTTTTCGCGGTGATCTTGATTGGTGGTGCCCTGGCCAACCTCGTCGACCCTGTGGAGCGAGGCCTGGTACCAGCAAACCTGATCAGCGGCGGTTCGGGAGCCCGATCTTTTTCGCGATTACTGCACCTCAGGGAAACACGTGCGGAGCTCGCCGCCGAAAGCGTTGCCAACCTGGAACCACTGCGGTTCGGTGACGACCTGCTGGTTCTCCTGGAGGGATCACACAACGGCGTAGGAACTCTCCCATGGGAGATCCAGTACTGCCCGGCCAACGGGCTCGAATGGAATCCCACACCAACATTGCAGCTATACTCCGCATACACTAGTGATCTCGATCTGTGGAGCGCCGAACACTATGCCGGTGATGACGCCCCCCAGTTCATCATCAATTCGTTCGCGGCGGTCGGAATGCGCCGTCAACTCTTCGACGCGCCCGCCACCTGGCGAACCGTCTTTCTCAACTACAAACTACGTTCCGTCGGGTGGAAGCCGGAGCCAGCCCTGTTGCTCGAACGCCGTCAAGATCCGCTGCAGTGGAATTTCGAGGAGATCTCACAGGGCACCATCGCCCCCGGGGGCGCATCGATTCCGGTGCCGACAACCAACCACCTCCTCTTCGCAGACATCGACCTCCGGCTCAACGGATTTGGCCGGATTCGAAAGAGCGTCTTCAGGGTACCTGCGGTGATTCTGGTCATGGCTCATGAGAGCGGTCACGTTTCGGTCTGCCGATTGATCCCCGGTACCACCGGCAACTCTCTACTCATCAATCGCTTCCCACGTGACTTCCGGGGCTACCGGCGGCTCTGGCAGGGCGTGCAGGACGACCCAGTGGTCAGAGTAGCCATCAGCGGCGACGGGACCTCGTCCTTCCGTCCTAGCGCCGCTGTCACCTGGCGTGAGCTGCAGATCGCCTCGCCCACTCCACCGTCTGTCGGAGACCCTCCCCAAGATCTACCTTCGGAGCCCAGTCCAGGATCTCGCGTATCGCCGTGATGTCCGCCGCAGAAGCCCGGACGTCGCCCTGTTGTTGTTCCCACGTCGTCACGGAGTATGTCGAGCGCGAATGGCCAAACTGATCCAGAACCGCATCACACAGGGTATTGATCGTGGTCGGGGTTCCGCTGCCCAGGTTGAGAATTTTGCCGACCGATCGCGGCTCATCGAGGCACGCGATCCAGGCTCGCACAACATCATCGATGAAAACGAAATCACGTGACTGCTCGCCGTCACCGTCGATCCTGATCGGCTCGCCACGCAGCAGATTGCCCAGGAAGATGGCCAATACCCCCTGGTAGGGATTCGACAGGCTCTGCCGGGGACCAAACACGTTGAACATACGCAAGCAGGTCACGGAGAGACCGGGGTCGAGGTCGGTGCGGACGCCAGTGAGGTGGACATAGCGCTCGGCGGCGTACTTGGTGGTTCCGTAGAAGGAAACAGGAGCCGGTGGTTCGTCTTCCGGAGTAGGGACCCGGGCCGGATTGCCGTAGATGGTCATCGAGCCGGCAAATACGAGTCGCGACACACCGAGCTCGAGGCATTTCTCGAGGATCTTGATCGTGCCGCCGACGTTGACCCCAAGATCCTCCCCGGGATCTGCATAGGCGAGTTTGATCGATGCCTGCCCGGCAACGTGGAAGACTGCATCCGGAATCGGATCGAAGGCCTTCCTCAGGTCGTCGCCGGAACGCACATCACCGTGAACAAAATCAGCGGCCGGAGCAACATTGTCCTGACTGCCGGTGCTCTCGTTATCAATCACGCACACTGAATGACCCGCCTCGAGAAGACCGTCGACCAGGTGACTACCGATGAACCCGGCCCCGCCGGTCACGAGAACTCTACGTTGAGTCAACTCTTGTCCTCGTGCGCGCCAGCCTCATCATCGCTCCATGGACTGAAGGAATCCGATGACGGGCGCCGGTAGTCATGACGAACGAGCAACCACTCGAACCACACGCTCAGCAGAACGAAGAGGTATCGGCTCCCCTGCTCCTTGAGGAGGAGGCTCGAGGTGCCTACCGCACGGTTGCGCCATCCGATTGGGAGTACCTCGTAGGAATAGCCGCGAGTGATCGCCTTGAGAGGAATCTCGATGGTGAGGTTGAAGTGGGGTGAAACGAATGGCCGGCACCCGTCGATGACGCACCGCCGGTATCCCTTGAATGCGTTCGTCACATCGTTGTAGCGCAATCCGAACATCAGTCGAATTAAGGTGTTGACCGCACGATTGATGCCGAGCTTGAGCCCGGGGTAGCCGCTGCGTCGCGCACCCCGAATCCATCGCGACCCAAAGGCACACTCGGCCCGATCGCGGAGAATTCGGTAATACTCGACCACATCCCTCGGGTCATCCGACGCATCCGCCATGGTGACCACCACCGCGTCACCCGTGAATCGGTCCAGTCCAACCCGCACCGCACGCCCGAATCCATGCGGTCCTGGATTTTGCTCGACCCGGATGCGGTCGTCCGCACTCGCCAACCCGATAACAATCGCTGTAGTGTCGTCCGTACTGCCGTCATCAACGACCAACAACTCGAAACTCTCTATCCCATCAGCATCGAGGGCCTTGACGAGGCCATTGATCGTCGCGCCAATGTGCGGCGCTTCGTTCCGCGCCGGGATGACCAGAGAAAGCTTCACAGAGATTCCTCTACAAGGCGTTGTCGCCAGCTTTCGACAATCTCTTCGAAGATCTCGTCAAGCCCTTTGGTCAGCTCCCATTCCGGGAGCGAAGATCGCAGATGGCTAAGATCCGAGATGTAGCAGATGTGATCGCCGCGCCGGGCCTCGTCGACGTACCTCCAGCGCATCGGCGTACCGGTCAGGCCCTCGACCTTCGTGAAGGCTTCCAGGATCGAGATCGAATTGGCGCGGCCACCACCAAGATTGAAGACCGCCGCAGTAGTCGGGTATTCAAAGAAAAGCTCGACACAGCGCGCAACGTCGAAGGAGTGGATATTGTCGCGCACCTGTTTGCCCTGGTAGCCGAAGACCGTGTACTCGCGTTGCTCGAGGTTGCAGCGAATCAGGTAGCTGAGAAATCCGTGGAGCTCCACCCCGGAGTGGTTGGGACCGGTGAGGCATCCGCCACGCAGACAGCAGGTGCGGATCCCAAAGTAACGGCCATACTCCTGGACCATGACGTCCGCAGCTACCTTCGAAGCTCCAAAGAGAGAGTGTTGAGAGCCGTCGAGAGACATCGACTCGTCAATCCCGTCCAGATCGGCAGAGTCAGAGTAGTCCCAACGGGTTTCTTTCTCCACCAGCGGCAGAGTGTTGGGTCGGTCGCCATAGACCTTGTTGGTGGACATGTGGACAAAGACCGTCTCCGGCGAGGTCTGACGGCAGGACTCGAGGAGATTGAGAGTTCCGACCGCGTTGACGTCGAAATCCTCGAACGGGCGTGAGGCGGCGAGATCATGACTCGGCTGAGCCGCGGTGTGGACCAACAGCTGCGGTTGGATTTCCTCAATCAGGTCCCGGACGCCATCACGATCTCGGATATCGAGCTCGCGATGCGTGAAGTCACGACATGTCTGTTGCAACCGTTTCTGGTTCCACCGGGTATCGCCGGCAGGGCCGAAGAACTCGGCACGCATGTTGTTGTCAACTCCGACGACACGCCAGCCCCTGCCATCGAAGTGCGCCACAATTTCGGAACCAATGAGTCCATTCGACCCGGTGATCAGAACGGTGCTCACAAGCTCGCCTGTGAAAGGGATTCCCTCGGCATGCGGATCAATTATATCCCGCTTTCAAACCGGCCGGATTCGCCGTCTCCATCAGGAATCGGTCTGGAATCCGAAGTCGTCCGAGGCTTGTGGCTTGTGGCTTGCCGACCAGGGGATTTCTTTGCACTCCTCAGGCCCCTGGCCTCAAGCCCCAGACCCGATCGGGTACGGAGACCGGTCGGGAGACCAGATCCGAGGAATATGTTCAGCCAAATCGAGATTTTAAGAGGTGCCGGTGTGATGCAGGGAATTTTCCAGCAGGACACCAGCGATTTACTGACGGCACCGCGGCTCAGGCCGCGTTACGGGATCGAGGGGGAGATGGTAACCCAGGACAAGCTCATCGAAGATTTCGCAAACCGCGAATACGAACACGGCTTCGTCACGGACGTCGAGCAGGATACGCTCCCGCCCGGCCTCGACGAAAGCGTGGTTCGCTTTATTTCCGCAAAGAAGGAAGAGCCCGAGTGGATGCTGGAGTGGCGCCTCAAGGCCTATCGTCACTGGCTCGAAATGACCGAACCAAAATGGCCGAACGTCCATTACCCTGAGATTGACTACCAGGCCGCTTCCTACTTCGCCGCACCCAAGGAAAAACTCGAAAGCCTCGACGAGGTCGATCCCGAGATCCTCGCGACGTACGAGAAGCTGGGTATTCCCCTTGACGAGCAGAAGATTCTCGCCGGGGTTGCGGTCGACGCCGTCTTTGACAGCGTTTCGGTCGCAACCACGTTCAAGGAAAAGCTGGGTGAGCTCGGGATCATCTTTTGCTCCTTCTCTGAAGCGGTTCGCGAACACCCGGACCTGGTTAAGAAATATCTCGGCTCGGTTGTCCCCACTACCGACAACTTCTACGCCACACTCAACTCGGCGGTCTTCTCCGATGGCTCCTTCGTCTACATCCCCAAGGGGGTGCGATGCCCAATGGAGTTGTCGACCTACTTCCGGATCAACGCCGCCAACACCGGCCAGTTCGAACGCACCCTAATTGTCGCCGATAAAGGGTCCTACGTCAGCTACCTCGAAGGCTGCACCGCGCCGATGCGGGACGAGAACCAGCTACATGCAGCGGTGGTTGAACTCGTGGCCCTCGAGGACGCCACTATCAAGTATTCGACCGTGCAGAACTGGTACCCCGGCGACAAAGAAACCGGCCAAGGCGGAATCTTCAACTTCGTCACCAAGCGCGGCATCTGCAAGGGTGACCGCTCGAAGATCTCCTGGACCCAGGTCGAAACCGGTTCGGCAATCACCTGGAAATACCCGAGTGTCATCCTCAAGGGTGACAACACGGTCGGCGAGTTCTACTCGGTGGCGCTCACAGCCGGCCGCCAGCAGGCCGATACCGGTTCGAAGATGATCCACCTCGGTAAGAACACCTCCTCGACCATTATCTCCAAGGGGATCTCGGCAGCCAAAGGACAGAACACCTACCGGGGATTGGTGAAAGTCGGCAAGAAGGCAACCAACGCGCGCAACTTCTCGCAGTGCGACTCGATGCTGCTCGGAGACCGCTGCGGCGCCCACACCTTCCCCTACATCGAAATCGGCAATCCCTCGGCCCAGGTCGAGCACGAGGCGACAACGTCGAAAATCGGCGAAGACCAGATCTTCTACTGCAACCAGCGTGGCATCGAGACCGAGGATGCGGTGTCGATGATCGTCAACGGCTTCTGCAAGGAAGTCTTCCGAGAGTTACCGATGGAATTCGCTGTAGAAGCCCAGAAACTCCTGGGCGTCAGCCTGGAAGGGAGTGTGGGATGAAATCATCGCGATGGAAACGGTGCCAGGCTAAAGCCAGGCACCGACATCCTGGCACCGCCACCCACGAATCCGCGAAGCTATTTCTGGAGAACTCATGAGCCTACTCGAACTGAAAAACCTCCACGTCTCAGTGAACGGTACCGAGATCCTCAAGGGGATCGACCTCACGGTCAACCCGGGTGAGGTACACGCGATCATGGGTCCCAACGGCTCCGGAAAGAGCACCCTGGCCAGCGTCCTCGCCGGACGCGACGAGTATGAAGTCACTGCCGGTGAGATCCACTACGCCAACCAGGACCTGCTGGAGCTGGACGCCGAGACCCGAGCCCGCGAGGGACTCTTCCTCGCATTCCAGTACCCGGTCGAGATTCCCGGAGTCAGCAACACTTACTTCCTCCGCGCCGCGCTCAACGCCATCCGCACCCACCGCGGCGAGGAAGAGGTCGACGCCATGGACTTTCTGGCCCTGGTACGAGAAAAGGTCAAACTGGTCAAGCTCGACGAGACGCTCCTCAAACGGCCGGTCAACGAGGGCTTTTCGGGCGGAGAGAAAAAGCGCAACGAGATCTTCCACCTCGCGGTCCTCGAACCCAAGCTGGCAATCCTTGACGAGACCGATTCCGGCCTCGATATCGATGCCCTCAAGATCGTTGCCGACGGCGTCAACTCTCTCCGCGATGCTGAGCGCTCCTTTGTTCTCATTACCCACTATCAGCGGCTGCTCAACTACATCGTTCCGGATTTCGTCCACGTCCTGATCGACGGGCGCATCGTTCGTTCAGGAGATCGCGAACTCGCTCTCCAGCTCGAGGACCAGGGCTACGAGTGGCTCGAGGTCGAGCCCGCCCAGGCGGCCGGCGCATGAACCTGGCCTCTACCAACGCTGGACCTTTCGCAAGCGCCCTCAGTGCCGTCGCCGGAATGCCGGCACCGGAGCTGCTCAAGAACCTGCGAACCCGAGGCCGCGAGAGCTTTGCCACCCTCGGTCTCCCGAACCGGCGCCAGGAGGAATGGCGATTCACCGGGCTCAAAGGAATCGAAGGCGAAATCTTCGAATCTCCAACGTCTGTCGCGCCTCGCATTGACGTCACACCGTGGCGAGTGTCTGATGCCCGTTTGTTGGTCTTTGTCGACGGGATCTTCGCCCCCGACATCTCCGAAATCGGAGACCTCCCCGATGGAGTCGTCGTATCGAACCTCGTGCTCGGCGCCACATCACGATCCGAGGCGGTGGCTCAGCACCTCGGCAGCCTGGCGCCGCTCGAGGAGCATCCATTCGCCGCCCTCAATACCGCTCTTATCGCCGACGGCGCCTTCATTCACGTTCCAGCAGGAATGGAGTTGGATCGGCCGATCCAAATCATCTTTGTCTCCGGGTCCAACGGGAGAGCAACTCTGAGCGCGCCTCGCATCCTGATCGTCGCCGAAGCGGGCAGCCGGGCCACAGTGGTCGAGCAGCATGTCGGTGACTGCGCCTCGCTCAGTTGCCCGGTTTCAGAAATCGTGATTGGCGAAAATGCCTCCCTCAATCACATCGTTGTCCAGGAAGAAAATCGTTCTGCCCACCACCTTGCGGTGCGTCAGATGAAGCTCGCCGCGGACAGCCGCTACTCCGCCCAGGCCATCTCCCTCGGCGGTGCGCTTGCCCGCACCGACATCGGGGTTGTACTCAAGGGTGAGCGCGCGGAGGCATCGCTGGACGGGCTCTACCTGGGTGACGGCAACCAGCAGGCCGATACCCACCTCACGGTGCGCCACGCGTCGCCCAACTGCAACAGCTTTCAGCTCTACAAGGGCATCCTCGCCGGTCGCGCAAAGGCCGTCTTTAACGGGCGAATCATCGTCGATCAGGACGCGCAGAAGACCGACGCCAAACAGTCCAACCGCAACCTCCTGCTCTCCGATGACGCGGTTGTCAACTCCAACCCGCAGCTCGAGATTTTCGCCGATGACGTTCGCTGCACCCACGGCTCGACCGTCGGCCAGCTCGACGAGGAGGCCGTCTTCTATCTGCGTTCGCGCGGCATTGGACGCGATGAAGCGATCCAGCTCCTGACCCTCGCCTTCGCCGGCGAGATCCTGGAGCGGGTCCCAGTGGTTGAGCTTCGCGAGCGCCTCGAGAAGGTGGTCGCCGATCGGCTCGCCGCAGTCGCCGACTCCGAGGGGATCGAGTGACGACTCCGGCCGCGACCGCAGCCGGCCCAACGGCCCTCGACATCGAGGCCGTACGCGCCGACTTCCCGGCCCTTCACCAGGAATCGCACGGCCACCCGCTGGTATACCTCGACAACGCTGCAACCACCCAGAAGCCGCAGGTCGTGATTGACGCCGTTCGCAACTTCTACGAACGGGATTGTTCAAACGTCCACCGCGGCGTTCATCTCTTGTCGCAACGCGCGACCGTCGCCTACGAGCAAGCCCGAACCGCAATAAAGGACCACATTTGCGCCGCCGACAGCCGCGAGATTGTCTTCACCCGCTCGACCACTGAAGGCATCAACCTGGTCGCCGCGAGCTTTGTCCGCCCCCGCCTCGAGGCCGGCGATGAGGTTCTGATCTCGACCATGGAGCACCACTCCAACATCGTCCCCTGGCAGCTCCTCTGTAAGGAGCGCGGGGCGAACCTCAAGGTCATTCCAATCGACGACAAAGGCGACATCATCCTCGAGGAGTACGTGCGGCTGCTTTCGGATCGCACCAAGATTGTCGGAGTGGTCCACGTTTCCAACGCCCTCGGCACCATCAACCCGGTACGCGAAATGATCGAGCTCGCACACTCCCGCGGCATACCGGTCCTGGTCGACGGCGCACAAGCTCTGCCTCATCTCCCGGTCGACGTCCGCGAACTCGATTGCGATTTCTTCGTTTGTTCGGCTCACAAGGTTTACGGCCCGACCGGTATCGGCGCACTTTACGGCAAGCGCGAGCATCTTCTGGAGATGGTCCCCTACCAGGGCGGCGGCGACATGATCCTGTCGGTGACCTTCGAGGAAACCACCTTCAACGAACCGCCACATCGTTTCGAGGCCGGCACTCCCAACATCGAGGGAGCCATCGGCTTTGCTGCCGCCTTGAGGTATCTCGACGCCCGGGGTCTCGATATCGTCGCGAAGCATGAGGCACAGCTTCTGGCCGATGCCACCGAGGCGGTTGTCGCGTTGCCCGGAGTGCGGCTGATCGGTTCTGCAGAGCGCAAGGCTTCGGTACTGTCCTTTGTGATGGATGGCGTCCACCCCCACGACATCGGCACCATTCTCGACTCGGAGGGTGTCGCGGTCCGCGCCGGCCACCACTGCGCGCAACCGGTGATGGCGCGCTACGGCCTGTCGGCTACGGTGCGCGCCTCTTTCGCTCTCTACAACACCAATCACGAGATCGATGCCCTGGTGGCGGGTCTCAATAAAGTCCGGGAGGTCTTCGGCTGATGTCCGACATGCGCGAACTCTACCAGGAGGTCATCCTCGACCACAACAAAAAGCCTCGAAACTGTTATGTCATGGATTGCGCGACCCGCAGCGCCGACGGCCACAATCCCCTGTGCGGGGACATCGTCAAAGTCTATCTACGGATTGAAGACGGCATCATCGAAGAGATCAGCTTTCAGGGACATGGCTGCGCCATCTGCACCGCTTCGACGTCGATGATGACCGAATCGGTCAAGGGTAAAAGCGTCGCCGAGGTTCGGGAGATCTTCGAAGGCTTCCACGAGATGCTGACCGGGGTCGCCGAGGAGCAGGGCCTCGAGTTCGGCAAGCTGCGGGTCTTCGAGGGCGTCCGCGAGTACCCGGTGCGCGTCAAATGCGCCACCCTCGCGTGGCACACACTCAACGCTGCGATGGATGGCGACGACGAAGCGGTCACCACCGAGTAAATTATGAATTTTGAATTATGAATTTTGAATTCTCACCCATCACCCCCGAGTTTCGGGATCGAGTGAATGGAAATTCAAAATTCAAAATTGAGAATTCAAAATTGGAAAGAGCATGAACGAAGCTTTCCGCGAAAAAGTGATCGAGGTCTTGAAGACGATCTACGACCCCGAGATTCCAGTAAATATCCACGAGATCGGCCTGATCTACGAGGTCAACGTAGATGACGATTCGAATGTCCACGTGGTTATGACGCTGACCTCACCGATGTGCCCGGTAGCAGAAAGCTTACCGCCAGAAGTAGAAGAAAAGGTCGCCGCCATCGATGGCGTCGCGTCGGCCAGAGTCGAGGTCACCTGGGATCCGCCGTGGGACCCGGAGATGATGTCCGAGGCAGCCAAGCTCGAGCTGGGCTTTTTTTGATTTCGGATTTCGGATTTCGGATTTTCCAACCAACCAGAAACAAAGACACCAAGAACCTACTTAGGAATCTCCCTTGGTGAAGTACTTCGTGTCTTTGTGCCTTCGTGGTTGCGGTCGAGCGGATCCCCGTCATCCTCGTTCGTCGGTACCAACCTGTCCACAATCCAGCTGTCCGCCATCTCGGCGGCATGATTGATGGCGCGAATGCTGCCGTAAGTCAGCGACAGCACCCCATCGTGAACGCTCCTCACAACCCTCGTGGGCGCCGCAATCGGTGCGATGGACTCGAGCACCTGAAATGGTTTATCGGCCGCATGACGGTGGTGTTTCTCAACAAATTCCGCGCCGCGCTTCACGCCGTCGTGGACCAGGCGCTTGAGGCCCCTGAGTCGATTCCAGGCCTCTCTATCCATCTTCCCTCACCCAGCGTTCGATGTGTTCGTAGACGGCAGTGTCCCGTGCCAGAACAAGGTGGTTGAGCCCCGGCATCACCTGAACGTCCGATCCTACCGGCGCGCCAGGCTGCGAGCCGCGGGATCCGCCGGCGGCGCTCTCCGGGCGCACCATAGCGTCTCCCAATTTCTCCTTTCCAGCCAGCGCATGACCCACGACGAGATGGTGGCGGGCACTCGCCAGCCAGGGGATGGGTACTCGGCGGTTGTTCATGAGCTCGTCCGGGTCACAGTCGAGCCAGTCCTCGTCGGCCAGGTTTCCATAGCGAAGATCTTTCACCCCGGCGCTGCGAGTGTTCAGGACCTCACGGATGACGCGCGTGGCCGTGGTGTTGAAAAGGCCCAGCACATTGGTCGCGACGTTGGTTGTCTTCTCCAACGGCGCTCCCAGGTGAGGCGAACCAAGGTAAACGACGTGACGCACCCGCGACACCCAGTTCTGGCCCGCTTTGTCGCCCAGATGACATGCGCTACGGATGACCAGCCCGCCCAGGCTGTGCCCGATCAGCAGCAACTCGGTGACGGCTCCGTCGTGGCTCAAGCAGTATTGCTCCAAAAGACCGGCCAACTGCTTGCCGTTGGTAGAGACGTGGAGTCCGGTATTGAATCGCAGATACAGCGGCATGTATCCACACCGCTTCTCCAGCAACTCGCCGTAATCTCCTCTCTCGGGGGTCACCTGGAAATCCCACAACGACTCATTGCACCCGAGCCCGTGGACCAGCACGCATACTTTTCCCGTCGGGGGTGCCGCGAGGTTCTCCGGCGCCATCGGCTTGTTGTCCCGGTAAAACGCCATCGGCTGCTGGAGCTCGTTGCCCGTCTGTGAGAGGTAGTCGCCAATCCAGGCATTGAGCGAACTGATGGCGTTCTCGACCATCCCCGGTCCACCCTTGCCAATGCTGTTCCCTTGTCCCGCCATCGGCGCGAGCCTAGCACATGGCCTGGAATGCGCCGGTTCGCTTATGGCTGGAGCTTGTAACCCACTCCATGGGCGGTGAGGATGTGGCGTGGGTGACTCGGGACCGCCTCGAGCTTCCTCCGCAGCGATCGGATGAAGTTGTCGACAGTACGGGGCGAGCCTTCGAAGTCCCAACCCCATACGTTGTCGAGGATCTCTTCACGGGTCCGCGGCCGTCCCGGGGCCAGCGCGAGGAAGCAGAGCAGATCGAACTCTTTGGCCGACAACGCAACCTCGGCACCGCGCACGGTGACCTGGCGGTTGATCCGATCAAGTACAACGTGGCCGAAGGTGAATGGTGGCTCGGCGGGTTGGTCGATGATGCGGCGTCGGAGCATCGCCTCGACACGAGCCAGGAGCTCGGGCAGCTCAAATGGTTTGGCCAGGTAGTCGTCGGCGCCAATGTTGAGGCCCTCGACCTTGTTGTCGGTGGTCCCACGAGCGGAGAGGATCAAAACCGGCACGTTCTCGTTGTGGTCACGCAACTCGCTCAGAATATCGAGGCCGCTCCATCCCGGAAGCATGATGTCGAGCACGATGAGATCGGGACGGGTATCAAATGCCTTCTGCATGCCCTCTTCGCCATCCGCCGCGGCATCCACCCGGTATCCATGAAGCTCGAAATTGAGTACCAGCCCTTCACGCAGCGCGCGGTCGTCTTCAATCACGAGAATCGTCGCGCCACGATTCGTCATCGACCCTCTGCCTCGGAATTCTCGGGCACGACCACCGGTAGGCACACCGTCATGCGGGTCCCCTTTCCCTCGCGAGAGTGTGCCCCGATCGTCCCTCCATGGGCGACGATCAAAGCCTTGGAAATGGCGAGCCCGAGCCCGGCTCCGGAGGACTTCGCGCGCAACCTGTCGTCGATTCGGAAGAATGGTTCGAACACCCTGCGCCGGTCTTTGGACGGGATTCCGATCCCGTTGTCCTCGACTTCCAGCACGACCTCCCTGCCCTGATCAAAGGCCCGCATAGAAATTTGTTTGTTCTCGCCGGTGTACTTGTAGGCATTGATCAGCAGATTGAGCAGCACGGTGACAATTCCATTCTCGTCATGAGCAACCGGGGCGGTAGTCGACACCTCGGTAGAGAGCTCGATTTCTCCAGGCACCGTCAACAGAGAGAAACGATCGAGCGCCGTTTGCACGGCCCCGGCCAACGAAGCGATCTTCAACTCGATCACCAGCCGGTCCTTGGCGGCGCTGCGCCAGGTAAGGACCCGGTCGACCATCGTTTCGAGCCACTCGGTCTCGCGCACGATGGTGGCGAGGCACGCCTCGATCTTCTCCGGTTCGTCCTCCAGCCGTCCGGTCTGCAGGGTCTGTGCATACATCCGGATAGCGGACAGCGGCGTGCGCAGCTCGTGGCTCACGTTGGCGAGGAAGTCGGCCTGGAGCCTGGCGATGCGTGCCTTGCGACCGAGCAGGACGGTCGCCGTAACGGCACCGCCGGTCGATGCGACGGCGAAGCAGATCACCAGGACGCCAACTACGAGATTGTTGGTTCTCTCGCCGAGTGCGATGCTGACGATGCCGACCGACGTCAAGAGAATTACCGGCAGGATCACCCCGACCGCGAGCGTCACAATCACGCCGGTCAGGCTCAAATTGGGGCCGAGCTTCCGCAGCCGGGTGACCACCTGGGCGGGGCGATCGCCGAGGGCGTCGGCGGCCATCGCTGAAATCCGGGACCTCGCGGTCGCCGCTGGGTCTCTATCGGAGCGTTGATCGGATCCCGATTCCATCATTCACAGTATTGCGCTCTCCGCCCTCGATGTCACACCTTCCCGGTCTCGCTGGTGTCTCAGATCAGCCATGACATTTTCATGACCTCCTTTTCCTACGCTCATCTGAACAGGCCGCCAGCAGTGTGGCCACGAGTTGTACGCGAGGAGACAAACTTGGGATCGTTTACAGAAGTACAGAAGACCCGGAAAATCCTTCTGAGCGGGGTCTTTGGGCCGTATGGCGTGGATGACGAGTTCGGCCGCAAAGAAAACATCATGGAGCTCTATCACAATCAGGTAACGAAGGCGCAGGGGCCGGCCTCGTTCCGCTTTCACCATCGCTCCTTCGGGCTCTACTTTATCGCCGCCAACATCGACGCGGACGTCACGATCCTCGATTTTCCGGGCCGCAAACGCTTTGCCCGCGAGATCGAAACGGGTGACTACGACATGGTGGGGATTTCCTTCATCATGCCAAATGTCGACAAAGCTCGGGAGATGGCTCGGATCGTTCGCGAGAAATCGCCCCAAGCTGAGATCATCCTCGGTGGCCACGGCGCGGCTATCGAAGGAGTGGAGCGATTGATCGACTGCGACCACGTGGTCAAGGGTGAGGGTATCCGCTGGATGCGCGAGCACCTAGGCCAGAACCCGGACGCACCGATCCACCACCCCGCACTGCCGAGCGCCGAGTGGATGAGCATTCTCGGCGTTCCCTTGAAGGGCCCCGCATCCAGTCTGCTCGTGCCGGGGGTGGGTTGCGTCAACGGCTGCAACTTCTGCTCCACATCGCACTTTTTCGGCAAGCGCTACACCCCCTTCGTCGACTCGGGCAAGGCCCTCTTCGAGACCGCCTGTCGAGTGGCCGACGAGCGGGGCACCGACAGCTTCTTCGTTATGGACGAGAACTTCCTCAAGGATCGCCAACGAGCCCTCGATCTACTGTCGGAAATGGAGCGACACCAACGCTTCTTCCGCTTCCACATCTTCTCGTCAGCGGAGGCGATTAATGCTTTCGGCCTCGACAACCTGGTCCGGTTGGGGGTCGACCTGGTCTGGATCGGTTTTGAAAGCCGTAGCCGCCAGTCTGCCTTTGCCAAGAACCAGGGCATCGACGCCCAAAAGCTGGTCCGAAACCTGCGTGATCGCGGCATCGCCGTCCTCGCCTCAGGCATCCTATGCATGGAGCATCACACCCCCGAAAATATGCAGCAGGACATCGACTTCTTGGTGGGTCTCGAATCGGACTTCGCACAGTTCATGCTCCTGACCCCAATCCCGGTGACTGCCCTCTACCAGGACCATCAACGACGAGGGCTGTTGCGGACGGACCTGCCATTTCAGGAATGGCATGGCCAGAAACTCCTCAGTTACCACCACCCGGCATTCAACGACGACGATTCGGAGAAGTGGATCAACCGCGCCTTTCGCCAGGACTACGAGGAGAACTCGAGCTCTATGTTTCGCATGGCGGAGACGGCGGTGCGCGGCTACGAGCACCTTGCGGCGATGACCGACCGTGACGTCTGTCTGGAGGTCCGGCTGGTCCAGTACAGGGAGAAGGCGCGGAGCTGGAGCGTGATCCTTCCGGCGGTGGCGCGAAATGCGGTGAACCCTCTCGAAACAAGCCGGTCAACTGAACTCTATGCCCGCGCGGACCGGCTTTTCGGCCGGAAACTCTGGGAGCGCGCCGCAGGATTCGCCACCATCGCTCTCGCGAGTCTCTGGAAGCTTCGGATCAAGGTCTTTGGTGACCGCCTGCAGCCAAAGACGATTGTCACCCGCTTCCATGCTGCCGCCGTCGCCCGCGAGGCGGCCGACGGCATTTCCGTGGCGCCCGTTCGCCGCACAGAAGTGCAGCAACTGCCTCCGGCTGCCGCCGCCATCTCACCCGTTGTCAATCTCTGATTTCTGGGGTGGGTGGACGGCATTCCTAATTCCTCATTCCTAATTTGTGCTGTCCTCTCCTGCTACCCTTGCTCCCAGGAGGGGATTCCACGATGACAACGACGTCGGCGGATTTGGGCTTCGATCGTAGGCGGTTCTTGGCATTTCTCGGCGGGTTCGGGGTGGCTGGCCTTACCGCCGAACAACTGTGGGCTGTGGCCGCGCAGGGCCCGATCACGGCGTCAGATATCGACCACCTGGCGCGGATCGCAGGACTCAGCTTCACCGAAGACGAGCGCGATCTGATGCTCGAAGGGCTCGATGATCTCCGCCAGGACTATGTCGAAATCCGAGCGGTGCCACTCGACAACAGCGTCACGCCGGCCCTCCACTTCGATCCACGGCTGCCGGGATTCAAATATGAATCGGGTCCGCGCCGATTCCAGCCGAGCCGTCCATCGGCGATCTCTGTACCAAACGACATTGAGGAGCTGGCTTTTCTCCCCGTCACCCAGCTCGCACAGCTCATAAGAACTCGCAAGATATCCTCGGTCACCCTCACAAAGATGTATATCGAACGTCTCAAGCGCCATGATTCGACCCTCCACTGCGTCATCACCCTGACCGAGGATCGGGCGATGGCGCAGGCGCGCCGCGCCGATCGCGAGCTCGCCGATGGCCGCTATCGCGGTCCGCTGCACGGCATCCCGTGGGGTGCGAAAGATCTGCTGGCGGTGAGCGGATACCCCACGACCTGGGGTGCGACGCCGTACAAGGAGCAGCGGTTCGATGATGACGCGACCGTCGTCCGCCGACTCGATGACGCGGGAGCGGTCCTGATCGCCAAGCTGACCATGGGCGCGCTCGCGAACGGCGATGTCTGGTTCGGCGGCAAGACCCGCAACCCCTGGAACTCCGAGGAGGGATCGAGGGGATCCTCAGCAGGTTCCTCTGCCGCAGTAGCGGCCGGCCTCGTCGGCTTCGCGATCGGCACCGAAACCCGTGGTTCGATATTGTCGCCGTGTACCCGCTGCGGCGCGACCGGTCTCCGGCCGACTTTTGGATTGGTCAGCCGCCACGGCGCCATGGCGCTGTCCTGGAGCATGGACAAGATCGGCCCCATCTGTAGGGCAGTCGAGGACTGCGCCCTCGTCTTCGATGCCATCTGCGGTCCAGACGGTCGCGACGAAACCGTCATCGACATGCCATTCAGCTGGGACGTCGGTCGTGACCCCCGCGATCTCCGGATCGGCTATTTGCGGTCGGCATTCGAGGCCGAGCCGAGCGAGAGCCAGCAGGAATGGCACGACTTCAGCCTGGCCACCCTTGAATCCGTGCGGTCAATGGGCATCGAGCTCATTCCTCTCGAGCTGCCAGAGGTTCCAATCGGTGCACTCGGTTTCATTCTCAGGGTCGAAGCGGCGGCGGCATTCGACGAGATGACGCGAACCAACCTCGACGACACCCTGGTCCGCCAGGACCCGAGCGCCTGGCCCAACCGACTCCGCACCGCACGCACCGTCCCTGCGGTCGAGTACATCCAGGCTAACCGCGTACGCCGCATCGCGATGCGTGAGATGGCCCGTACCCTCGACGGAATCGACGTCTACCTTTCACCGACCCGTGGCGACAACCTCCGCATCACCAACCTCACGGGCCACCCGGCGGTGGTCGTGCCCAACGGCTTCCGCACCAACGGCACCCCGACCAGCATCACCTTCTGCGGCAATCTATTCCGGGATTCGGAGGCATTGCTGTTGGCCAGGGCTTATCAGGAGGCTACGGAATTCCATCTCCTTCATCCGCCGATGTAGACAGTCTCTTTGGTGCCTTGGGATAGCCTCAGGGGGCCGAATTTGGTGTGACACGAAAATCCATCAAACGAAATTGGCACCGGTCCGTCCGAGACCGTCAGGCAGTATTCGCCACGAGTCTGAAGATCTCGACCAGCATCTTGACGGCCTTCTCCATGTCGGTGACCTCGATGCACTCTTCGGTGGAGTGCTCGTTCTGGGCGCCGATGCCAATCACCGCCATCTCGATGCCGCGATTGTTGTAGATGGAAGCATCGGTGAACCCGGTCATGAAGACGGCGCTCGCGTCGATGCCGACGCTGGCCAGCGCCTGCTTTGCGATCTGCACCGACCACGCGTCCTCCTGGATCTGCACCGCCCGGCACATTTCGTCCACCTGGATCTCGACCGTGGCGCCAGCGGCCTCGATCTCGCGTTCTAGGATCGAAGTCATCTCCTCGGAGAGCGCGACCGCCTTGTCGTGGTCGGCCGAGCGGCATTCGGCGAGGAAAGAGCACGCGTCGGGCACACCGTTGCGAATGATGCCTCCGGAGATTACGCCGACGTTGGCGGTGGTCTCGTGGTCGATACGGCCGAAACGCAGCGCAGAAATGCCCTTGGCCGCCGCCACGATGGCGTTGATTCCTTTCTCGGGTTCCATCCCTGCATGAGCGGAATGGCCGCCCACCGCAACATCGATCGCAAAGTATGTGGGTCCGCCAATGATGATCGTGTCCAGTGTGTCGTTATCCATCAGGAAGCCTCGACGCGCAATCAATCGGCTGAAGTCCATCTCTTTGACGCCCAGGAGACCGACCTCCTCCTGGCGGCTCACGGCGAGTTCGATCGGCGGGCGAATCGGCGCGACCCGCAGCGCCTCGAGCACCTCGGCGATGCCGGCCTTGTCATCAGCGCCGAGAATCGTCTCGCCCTTGGAACGGATGACACCTTCCTCCAGAACCGGTTCGATACCGACGCCGGGCTTCACCGTGTCGCCGTGGCAGGACAGCAGAATCGGTTCTACGCCTTCGCAGCCCACCGCATCGAAGGTAGCGATGAGGTTGCCGTAATCGTCGAGTGCGGCATTGCCGCCAACCGCCGTCACCTCTTCGAGCAAGTAGTCCAGGAACCGCGCCTCATTGCCCGATTCGGAATCGATCTGAACCATTTGCATGAACTGCCGCAGCATTCGATCCGACATAGCCACCTCCGACGCGATTCGCGAACCCACTCATCATAGACGGCCGAGTGGATTTGATCATCGGCCACTACGAACAACACATGAACAATGAGGCTAGAATGTCCGTCATGAGTCATCGGGAATATCGGCTTCGTCTTTACGGCCATCGCGGGGCCCCCGCACACCTTCCGGAGAACACCTTGCCCGCCTTCGAGCGGGCGCTGGCCGATGGTGCAAATTCTCTCGAGATCGACGTCCACCCGACCTCCGACGGTCACTTCGTGGTTGCCCACGATCCGGACGGTCAGCGGACGGCCGGCGTTTTCGAGCAGATCAGAACGAGCACCCTCGACGAGGTGAGGAAATGGAACGTCGCGACTGGTATCGGACGCGATGACCTTGGCCAACACACGGTGCCGACTCTCGCAGAGACCCTCGAGGCCTTCCCCGACGTACCGATGAGCATCGACCTCAAACCTGACGAACCGGATGCGGTCGCTCCCCTGCTCGAGGTCGTGGCCCGCCACGGCGCCGAGGACCGGGTGACCCTGGCGAGCTTCAGTAACAGGGTGGTTCACCGCATCCGGCAGCTCGGCTACCCGGGGCGCACAACGCTCTCAAAAACCGAGGTGGCCCTGCTCCGATTCCTCCCGGGAGTGCTCGCGAAACGGTATGTCAGGGGTAATGCCGCCCACATCCCAGTGGTCCACACCGGGATACGACTGGATGGTCGCCAATTCATCGCGCGCTGCCGGGCCCTCGATCTGCGGGTGGACTACTGGGTCGTCGACGATCCCGAGGAGGCGCGCCGTTTGCTGGATCTCGGAGCGACCGGGATCATGAGCGACGATCCCGCCCTTATCGCGCCCGTCTTCGCCGGGCGCAAGTAACCAGCCCCACGCGCCCGCCCAGTAAACAGTGACCAGTTGTCCCCACATTTCGCCAAGAGGGTTGGCGGGTACTGGATACTGGTTACTGGTTACTCTTCCCCAGAGACCGCTATGATGCATCCATGGGTCGCAAGCACGAAGGACCGCCACCGCCATCAGATCCCGACAAAGGGATCTGGCAGGGCCAATTGGTGGCGAGGGTTGCGGAGAGCCCGGATGGAATGATCGTTCTGGTCGGTCGCACCGCGCGCGACAACGATATCCTGTCGATCAAGCTGGCGGCGCCGAGGGACTTCTGGTTTCACGTCGCCGGCGAGTCGGGCTCGCACGTGGTGGTCCGCAACCCGAACAATATCAACACCCTGCCGCGGGAGACCAAGCGCTTTGCGGCCGGCCTGGCCGCCGGCTACTCGAAGGCGAGGCGTGGCGGCAAAGTGGCGGTCCACATGGCCCGCGCTGGAGATGTCACCAAACCACGCGGCCTCGCCGCCGGCAAGGTCCACCTGCGGCGCTTCTCGAGCGTCAGCGCAAGCGCACTCCGGCTCGAAGACGAGGGAGATGAGAAGTGAAGACATTCGGATCGCAGAGCATGGTCGAACCCCTGAAAAAGGTCCTCGTGCGTCGACCCGACGAGGCCTTTGGCAATGCTGACCCGGCGCACTGGCACTATGTCTCGCAGCCCGAACTCGAAAAGGCACGGGTGGAACACGACGCGCTTGTCGCCACCCTTCGCGAAGCCGGTTGCGAGGTGCTCTACCACGAGGCGGAGCTGCCCGAACACGCTGACGCCATCTTCACCCACGATCCGGTGATCGTCACCGACGAGGGATCGATCATCCTGCGCATGGGTAAGGACCGACGACGCGGCGAAGAGACTGCCATTGGGACAGCCCTGGAGGAGTTTGGTGTCCCGACCCTGGCCACTCTCGAGGGCGAGGCGACAGCTGAGGGCGGCGACCTCCTGTGGCTCGACCACGACACGCTGGCGGTCGGTCGCGGTTACCGAACAAACGCCGAGGGCCTCCGTCAGCTCACCGCCGCCCTCCGCCCTCTCGGCGTCGAAACGGTCGAGGTCCAGCTCCCGCACGGCGACGGCCCGGTCTCATGCCTTCACCTGATGTCGATGATCTCGATGCTCGACCACGACCTGGCGGTGGTCCATCTCCCGCTGCTACCGGTCCCATTCGTAGAGCTGCTCTCCGACCGTGGCATTGAGGTGATCGAGGTCCCCACCGAGGAATATCCGACGATGGGCCCCAACGTGCTCGCGCTGGCGCCGCGACGCTGCCTCATGATCGAGGGCAACCCGGTCACCAGAGAACGGCTCGAGGCCGCGGGCTGCGAGGTCCTCACCTACCGCGGCGAGGAACTTTCCCTCAAGGCCGAGGGCGGAGCCACTTGTCTGACGCGACCAATTCTCCGAACCAGCTCGGATACTTGATCGTGAAAAGTGATCGTTACGGATTCACGGCTATCCGGATAGACGGCAATACGGCGCGAAGCCCGAACGCCAATAGTACACAGGAGCCGTTGCACCGTTTACCCGCATAGCTGTACAGCCCGTCATTACCGCCACAGATCGACACCGACTTTCGCCGGGGCGCCGGGGACTTCTCGAACGAGCTTTGGTGCCAGATACCCGGGCAGTCGACTCGTCAGCTCATGATGGAGTCGTTTTGCCTCGTCACCCGAAACTTCGAAATGAGCTGCTCCCGAAACCGGGTCGAGCATGTGAAGGTAGTAAGGCAACACACCGGAGGCAAACAACGCCTCGCTCAGATCGGCGAGGGCATCCACCGAATCGTTGATCCCCGCCAGCAACACGGCCTGATTGAGGAGGGTCACACCGGTCGCGTCGAGCGCGGTCAACGCGCGTCGAACGTCGTCGTCGATCTCGTTGGCGTGGTTGGCATGCACGACCACAACAACCGGCAACCCGAGACTACCGATCCACGACGTCAGCGCCCCATCGACCCGCTGCGGCAGCACGATCGGCATGCGTGTGTGGATTCGCAGCCGCTTCAGCTGCGGCATCGCCGCCAGCTTTCGCCCGAGCACTTCCAGCCGGGAATCGGTCACCGTCAAAGGGTCGCCACCCGAGAGGATGACCTCGGAAATCGCCGGATCTGAAGCGATCCGATCGATCGCGCCGTCCCACTCTGGCGGCGCGGATCCCAGCTCTGAGTAGGGGAAATGACGTCGGAAGCAATACCGACAGTGAACAGCACAGGCGCCGGTCACCATCACCAGGGCGCGCCCCTGATATTTGTGCAGGACGGAGTCGACCGGGAGTGATCCGAGCTCGCCCACCGGATCGCTGGTGAAGCCGGGAACCAGCTCGTCCTCCTTCGCCACCGGCAACACCTGCCGGAGCAGCGGATCGGCCGGATCGCCGGGACCCATCCGGTCGACAAACGCCCGTGGTACTCTGACCGGGAATCTGCGCAGCGCGGAGGGGGTTGTGATCGGGGGACGCTCCTCGAGGTTGAGTAAACGCAGCAACTCGTCGACATCGGTCACGACATCGGCGAGTCCCTTCCTCCACGCACCGGTAGGCCAGGGGGCACTGCTTCTCTTTGCCATCCGGCGCAGTCTCTCAGTTTCGGTATGATCAGCGCAAGCAAGGAGAACAGATAATGGCTTCCTACAATCTCAACCAGGTCAAAGTCGGGCTCAAGATCCTGGTCGACGGCGACCCCTGCGTCATTGTCGACACCGATGTCGTCAAACCCGGCAAGGGCCAGGCCTTTACCAAAGTCAAATACAAGAACTACAAGACCCAACGGGTCAATGAAAAGACCCTCAAGGCCTCCGACAGTTTCGAGAGCGCCGACGTGATGGAGAAAGAGATGCAGTACCTCTACACGGACGGCCGCACCTGGACCTTTATGGACCAGGACACCTATGAGCAGGTCGAAGCAGATAGCAATGCGGTCGGCAACTCGCGGCAGTGGCTCAAGGAGGAAGACCTCTGCCAGCTGACACTTTTGGAGGGCAACCCCATCGTCGTCACGCCGCCCAATTTTGTCGTCCTCGAGATCACTGAATCCGACCCCGGCGTCAAGGGCGACACCTCCTCGGGCGGCAACAAGCCGGCCACCACCGAGACCGGCGCGGTCGTCCGGGTACCGCTCTTCGTGCAACAGGGAGAGAAAATCAAGATCGATACGCGAACTGGGGACTACGTTTCCAGGGCGTAGCCCCGTGCCCGTCTTCGTCCCTGTCGCAATTTCGAATTTCGGATTTCGGATTTCGGAATTTCCGCCCGCTCTCACTGAAGCGTTGGGGGGCAGGTGGGAACTTAAAACTCAAAATTCAAAACTCAAAACTCCACCAAAAGAGGCACGCAGGTGACTTCGGGCAGAGACGATTGGCGCCCGACAGCCTCAATGGACGCCCTCCGTCTCCGCGCAGAGATCCTGGCCAAAATTCGAGCCTTCTTCGCCGAACGCGAGGTGATGGAGGTCGAAACCCCGCTTCTCGGCTCAGCCCCGGTCACCGATCTCCATCTCCACGCCTTGAGCTGCCGCTACCGCGGCCCCGGTGTGGACGAAGGACGCGAGCTCTATCTCCAGACCTCGCCCGAGTTCGCCATGAAACGGCTGCTGGCCGCCGGGAGCGGCCCGATCTATCAGATCTGCCGCGCCGTCCGAAACGGCGAAGCGGGTCGGCGCCACAACCCAGAATTCACCATTCTCGAATGGTACCGTCCGGGATGGGATCACCACCGGCTGATGGACGAAGTGGACGTACTGCTGGCCGCAACCCTCGGCAGCCGTTCGAGCGAAAGGCTGTCATACGCCGAAGCGTATTCCCGTTACGCAGGCTTTGATCCCCACAGCGAACCCGATATCGTGCTACGTAACCGGGTCAGGGACTTCGGCGTCTCTTCAGCCGACGACCTCACCCGCGACGATCTACTCGACCTCGTGCTGACCCACGTCATTGAACCCAAACTGGGCCACTGCCAACCGACCTTCATCCACGACTACCCGGCCTCGCAGGCATCTCTGGCCAGGATCCGGGATGGCGATCCGCCATTGGCCGAACGCTTCGAAGTTTTCGCCGAAAGCGTCGAGCTCGCCAACGGCTATCACGAACTCGTCGATGCCGTGGAGCAGCGGAGACGATTCGAGGCCGATATTCAGGCGAGAGAAAGTCAGGGACTGCCCTCCGTCCCGATTGATGAGCGGCTGCTCGCGGGCCTCGAGCACGGTCTCCCAAACTGCGCGGGAGTCGCAATCGGCGTTGACCGGCTCATCATGCTTGCCTCCGGCAGCCGAAATATCTCAGACGTTCTCGCATTTCCGATCGAATACGCCTAGCATCGGCTACTATTGGAACCCGTGAACGAAGAATCCACCACCCGCCAGCGGCGCCACGCCTGGGCCCTCTTCACCGTAGTCATCCTTGTCTTCGTTTGGCTGGTGATCCGCGACGCATGGCTCTGTGACGATGCCTTCATCACGTTCCGCGTCATCGACAACTTTCACAACGGATTCGGGCTGCGCTGGAACGTGATCGATCGGGTGCAGGTCTTCACTCACCCGCTGTGGTGCTTCCTCCTGGTAGCCCTTGGTTGGCTGGTCGGGAATCTCCCCCTCGCGGCAATCTGGTTCTCCGTTGTCGTGTCGGTGGCAGCGTTCCTCTTGATCGTGCCGAAGCCCGGGCGGGAGAACTGGGACCTCGTTCTCCTCGCCCTCTTGATTCCCGCCTCCAAGGCAGTGGTCCAATTTGCAACCTCGGGTCTCGAAGGACCGCTCGCCTACCTCCTTCTTGTCCTTTTGATTCTGGCCGGTGGCGGACTCAAGCCCGGCTGGCAACGGAACGACCGCTGGGTCCCGCTCCTCTGCGCCGCGATCGTACTGGCGCGTCCGGATCTCATCCTCATCGTGGCGCCCCTCGGCATCGCCTGGGTGGCCCGCAAGGGATTTCGTCGAGCGGCCGGTTCGATCGGTGCAGGAGCGGCCGTCGTCGTCATTTGGGAGATCTTCTCGTTTGTCTACTACGGGATCCTGTTCCCCAACACCGCACTCGCCAAGCTCTACACTGGTTTACCGTTTTTCGACGGCGTCCTCCAGGGACTTCGCTACATCACTGACTTCCTGCTCCGTGATCCCGCCGGGGCCGTCGGTCTCGTGACCTGTGTCCTCTTGCTCATGTTCCGCCGCAACGACCTCCAGGCGCGCGCGGTTTGCGCGGGAATCCTGCTCTACGTCCTCTTCATCGTCGCGATCGGTGGCGACTTCATGAGCGGCCGTTTCTTCGCGGTCCCCGTTTTTCTGGCCGTCGCGGAAGCCATTCGCACCAATGGAAAGAACACGCGTCCCCTTGCCGACTCCTTCCCCGGAGCCTCCGCCGCCGCCATCATACTGGTCGTGATCCACTTCTTCGGTTTCGATGGGTTTGTGAGGAGCAACATCAGCCGCAACGGAATCGCCGACGAACGCCGGGTCTACGCACCGGCCCTTTCACTGGCAGCCGTTCACGACGGCAAACCGATACAGCGAGTCTCGTGGGTCCGCGCCGCACAGGAGCTTGGAAAGACCGGCTCCTCCGTGATGCCAGCGATCGCGGTCGGTGTCGTCGGCTACTACGGTGGACCCAACGTCCACGTCCTCGACGTCAACGCCATAGGGGACCCGCTTCTGAGCCGGCTGCCGGCCAGGTCTGGATCGAGGATCGGCCACTTCGAACGACGGATTCCCGAGGGCTATGAAAAGAGCCTGCAATCTGGAAAGCTTGTCATCGAAGACCCGGATCTCAGGGAGTACTGCCAGGTGGTGTGGTCGGTGACCAGGGGACCTGTGTGGTCGGCGACCCGGCTCGGTGAGAGCAACCGTCTGATCACGGGGGGCTACGGTCTGCTCCTCAAAAACTACCTGTCGAGATCCGGCGACTGGCTGCGCGAGTCCGGCCCGCCGGCACTCCCACCACCCGATGCGACCATCGAGATGCTCTTCCTGCCGGAAGAGGAAGACTGAGCCGTCTCTCTGCTCCAGTCCAGATGCAGGATGCAGGATGCAGGATGCAGGATGCATCCAGTACGTCAATTTTACGGCGCCAGTGTCAAGAGATGACTGGGTCGGAAAATCCGAAATCCGAAATCAGGACATGGATCAGCGGGAATTCCCAATTCCTAATTCCTAATTCCTGAATTCCGAATTCCGAATTCCGAATTCCGAATTCATCAAAGCTATACTCCCCCCATGACTCTTACATTGATTGTTTTGTTTTCGGCCCTCTTTGTGGTGACCCACCTCGTGCTGTCGCACGGCTCGATCCGAAAAGGAATCGTCGAAAAAATTGGGCAATGGCCGTTTCGGGGCATCTACTCGCTGATCTCATTCCTCACGCTCGGACCGGCAGCGGTCCTGTGGTGGCAGAACCGCCACCTGGGAGCGGTCCTGTGGGAGCTTCCGTTCTGGCCCGAGCGGATCGTCGCTGGGGTGCTGGTGCTCTTCGCATTTCTCCTGTTCTTTCAATCGCTGGCGACACCGAGCCCGGCCGGTATGGCGCCGGCCAAGGAAGAGGCCCGCGGTATTCTGCGCGTGACTCGCCAACCGATGAACATGGCCTTTGCTCTATGGGGTCTGGCCCACCTGCTGGCAAACGGGACGGTCGGCGACGCTGCGTTCTTCGGTTCGTTTGTCGTCCTGGGCGTGGTCGGAGCCTATCATCAGGACGCACGCCTCAAGAAAACCAAGGGCGAGCCCTTCATCGAATTCTGCAAGCAGACATCTGTGATCCCGTTCTCGGCGATTCTCGGGCGACGCAATCGCCTCGCCCTCGACGAGCTCTCGTTCCCACTCGCATTCATCTCGGTCGTTGTTTTTGTCGTCCTGACGGTTTTCCACAGCCGTTTCTTCGGCGGCGAGCTGTTCTAGTCCGCTCTTCCACCCATTCAGATCCAGGATGCAGGATGCAGGATGCAGATCGATCGCGTCAAATTTACGGCGCCAGTGTCAAGGGATGACTGGATCGGAAAATTCGAAATCCGAAATCCGAAATCCGAATTCAGGACATGGGTCGGCGAAAATTCCTAATTCCTAATTCCTCATTCGGTCGACGCTATACTCCTCCGATGACCACTGCCGCGGCGATCATCATCGGCGACGAGATCCTCAGCGCCAAGGTGCGCGACGCCAACACGCCGCTACTCATCGATTTCTTCGCCGAGCTTGGGGTCGACCTCGAGCGAATCGTTGTCATCGGAGATGAACTCGAAGGCATCGCGGCCGAGGTCGCTTCCTGCTCCGAAAAATTCGACGTGGTCATCACCTCCGGCGGCGTCGGTCCGACTCACGACGACTGCACCGTGCGCGGGGTTGCCGACGCCTTCGGGGTCGAGGTCGTCCGCCACCCCGACATCGAAAAGATGATTCGTGGCTACTGGGGCGACAGGTTTACCGAGTCCGCCCTGAGGATGGCGGAAGTGCCCGAGGGCTCCCGACTATTTTACGGCGACGATGGTCTGCTGCCGTTGGTTGTCTTCAAAAATGTCTATCTCTTCCCCGGCGTACCGCGACTCTTCGCGGCCAAGCTACCGAGCCTGCGCGGGGAAATCAGCGGCACACCCAAGGTCGTGTACGGCGTCTTTCTGAACTCGGACGAGAGTCGTGTGGCTCCCCTTTTGAGCCAGGTGGCCGAGGAGTGTTCGGACGTCAAAATCGGCTCCTATCCCCGTTTCGGCGAGAACACCGACCACCGCCTGTGGATCAGCATCGAGGCTGTCGACGGCGAGTGCGTGGCGGCAGCCACCGACCGGCTGCTCGATCTCTTGAAGGATGAGGAGGTCGTGCGAGTGGAACGATCGTGACGGATCGACTTCCCGACCCACAGGCCGAGCTCTGGCAGCAATTCGTCGACACCGTACGACAAGACCCCGAGGTTGCCTTCGAGGAACAATGGGCGCGCTACAACGAGATCTTTGAAGACCGCGATCCAGCGCTACCGCCACCTCCGGTATGGGTGCCCGATGCTGATCGGCCGGAACACGCCAACATCTCCGCGGTGATGCGCGAGCTCGGGATCGACGATTACCGCGACTTTCATCGCTGGACCTGTGACAACCGCGCCGAATTCTGGGATCTGGTCGTTCAACGCCTCGGCATTGTGTTCTCACAGCAGCCGGATGAGGTTCTCGACCTCTCTTCCGGTCCGTCTCAGCCGAAGTGGTTCCCGGGGGCTGAACTCAACATCGTCTCGAGCTGCTTCCTGGGTGACGGCTATGACATCGCGATTGTGGTGGGTCGTGAAGGCTCCGACGAGATGGAGGCGGTCACCTACGAAGAGCTCGAAATGCTGGTCAACCTGGTCGCCAATGGTCTCGCCGCCGCGGGTTTTGCACCTGGGGACGCCATCGCCCTCTACATGCCGATGAACCTCGAGTGCGTTGCCGCCTATCTGGGGATCATCAAAGCGGGCTGCGTGGTCGTTTCGATCGCGGATAGCTTTGCCGCGCCTGAGGTAGCCCGCCGTCTCGAGATTGCGAACGCCGCCGCCATCATCACGGTCTCGAGCTTCCAACGCGGTGGGCGGTCGATCGAGCTCTATCAGACCGTGTGCGAAGCGGACCCGACGCGCGCAGTCGTGATCGCCACCGAGGGGTTCACTGCGGATTCCCTTCGCGACGGCGATCTCCTGTGGTGGGACTTCCTCAGCGAGGCTACCGAATTTGAAGCTCTCACTGGCCCCCCCGACACGGTCACCAACATTCTTTTTTCCTCCGGCACCACTGGCGACCCCAAGGCGATCCCGTGGACCCATCTGACACCGATCAAGTGCGCGATGGACGGTCACTTCCACCACGATATCCAACGCGGCGACGTGGTCGCATGGCCGACCAACATCGGTTGGATGATGGGGCCGTGGCTGATCTATGCCACCCTCATCAACCGCGGATGCATCGCGCTTTACGAAGGTCTGCCGACCGGCCAGAGATTCGCCGAGTTCGTCAACGCCGCCGGGGTCGGCATGCTCGGCGTCGTACCGTCGCTGGTAAGGGCGTGGCGTGATTCCGACGCCTGCAACGGCATCGACTGGTCGAGGATCAACACCTTCAGTTCGACCGGAGAACCCTCCAACCGACACGACTATCTGTGGCTCATGAGCCGCACCGGCTACCGGGCGCCTGTCATCGAGTACTGCGGTGGCACCGAAATCGGCGGAGGGTATCTGACGGGTACAGTCATTCAACCCGCATCACCGGCCAGTTTTTCAACCGCCGCGCTCGGTCTGGATCTCGCCATTCTCGATGACCGGGGAAAACCGGTCCCGGATGGTGAAGAGGGGGAACTCTTCCTGGTCCCGCCTTCGGTCGGTCTCTCGCAGACCCTGCTCAACCGTGATCACGATGCGGTCTACTACAACGACTCTCCAACGGGTCCAAACGGAGAGGTGCTCCGGCGCCATGGAGACCAGGTCGCCCGCCTCCCAGGTGGCTACTTCGCAGCCCAGGGGCGGGCCGACGACACCATGAATCTTGGCGGTATCAAGGTCTCTTCACTCGAGCTCGAGCGGGTGCTCGAGCACCACCACGCAGTCTACGAAGCGGCAGCGGTGGCGGTTCAACCCGGCGGCGAGGGGGCCGAAAAATTGGTCGTCTTCGTGGTGCTTTCAGATGAGGCCCCGGAAGAGGAGTTGCTGCGGGATCTCGGGAAGAGCCTGGCCAAGGAACTCAACCCCCTCTTCAAAATCCATGATCTGGTCATCGTCGACTCCCTTCCCCGCACCGCCTCCAACAAGCTCATGCGCCGTGAACTGCGCCGGCAATACACGAAGTAGCGCCGTTTTCCGTTCGCGTTCCCGACGGTTCCAATTTCCAAATACGCCACCAAGGCACCAAAAACACCAAGAGAATCCTTTGTTTCCGGGTTTTCGTGGTCATTTTCGGAGCGGTCCCCTACGTCCGAGAGCCAACACATCCCGATCAGCGAGGTATTTACTCGAAAAAGTCCCTTCGTGAACCCTTGGTGATCTTGGTGTCTCTGTGGTTCAAAATCGCGCGCTCCTGCTACCCTGCCGTCGTGAGAATCGACGACCTCCAAACTCCCTCAGCATTGGTCGATCTCGATCGCCTTGAGAGCAACGCCGCGCGGATGGCGGAGAAGACCCTGCGACTGGGTGTGCGCTTACGCCCACATGTCAAGACCCACAAGTGTATCGAGGCGGCCCGAATCCAGACCGATCTCCACTTCGGTGGCCTGACCGTCTCTACCCTCGCCGAGGCCCAGGCCTTTGCGGCCGGCGGTTTCAGCGACATCACCTACGCGGTGCCGATCGCCCCACAGAAAATCGGTGAGGCAGCCGACCTTCACGTCGAGATTGGCACCCTCAACATGCTCGTCGACCATCCCGACACGGTGCGGGCCATCGAAGAGCTCGCAGCATCCCGAGGCATCACGTTGCCCGTCTTGCTCGAGATCGACTGCGGCGGCGGCCGGTCGGGAGTCGACCCGGCAAGCGACATCGCCCAGCTCCTGGTGCGCCGGCTGGAGGATGCCGAATCTATCGACTTCCGCGGCCTCCTGACCCATGCCGGCCATGCATACCTCTCGCGCTCTCGTTCAGAGGCCTACGAAGTGGCGTGCGAGGAACGCAATTTGATGAACGCGTTCGCTGCCGAATTGCGTGATCTCGGGATTGAGATCGCGGAGGTCAGCGTCGGCTCGACTCCGACCCTGCGCGCTATCGACGACCTCACCGGCATCACCGAGGCCCGCCCCGGAAACTATCTTTTCAACGACTTTTTCCAATCCGCCATCGGCAGCTGCGACCTCGATGACGTCGCTTTCTCGGTGCTGGCGACGGTCATCAGCGTCGACATCGAACAGGCGCGCGCCATTGTTGATGCTGGCGCACTGGCCCTCAGCAAGGATCCCGGTCCGACCCACGTCGACCCCGAGTGCGGCTATGGCCTGCCGGTGACCCTCGAGGACCAGCACCCCCTGCCCGGCCTTCGACTCGTCGGCCTGACCCAGGAGCACGGCTCGCTGATCGGCCCCGGAGTTGCAGCCCTCAAGCCCGGCACCCGCCTCCGAGTCGTGCCCAACCATTCGTGCCTCTCAGCAGCCTGCTTTGACCGTTACAACGTAGTGCGAGGCACCCAAGTTGTCGACGAGTGGCATCCGGTGAGAGGCTGGTAGCGGCAGCCCAACCACCTGATACGAGATGCTCGATGCTCGATGCAGCAAATTGGTGAATTCCCGTACCGTATTGTCAAGGTGTCGGCGAGCGGAAATCCGAAATCCGAAATTCGAAATGGGCGGAAGGATGGGCGGTGGATCGAATATCGAGTATCGAGGATCGGGCGCGTTGGCGAACGTTCGAAGCCTCTGAAGTAACTCATTTTATTGACTTTCCATAGTATTATCACGTATGATAATACAATGGAAAATCTCTGGGACATCTCACGACAGATCGGAGTTCGGCGCAAGAGGCTGGGTCTCTCGCTCAGCCAGCTTGCGCGGAGAGCAAACACCTCCCCCGCCACCCTTTCACGTTATGAGAATGGGTGGTCACGGTTCGAAGTGTCAACGCTCCGCAAGCTGGCCACGGCGCTCGACTGCGATCTCGTGGTCAAGCTCCAGCCCAGGCCGCGTTGGGTGGAGCAGCCATCAGCAGAGAACGTCGTTCAGCAAATCGGGCGGCTCTTCTGGGACCTGGATCTCAACACGTGTCACCTCGAGGACCATCCGCTGTGGGTCGTCGAGCGTGTACTCGAGTTCGGCTCTCTGGGCGATATCCGAATACTCACAGCCTTTTTCGGCCGCGAGGTCCTCCTGAATCTGGTCGGCGAAGCCCGCTTCTCATCAGACAGAACACGGGTATTCTGGCAACACGTCCTCGAGAGAGAGGGTAAGGAATGCACGAGAAAGTACTCCCGCGAGGAAGCCGCGAGCTCCTGGCGAAGCTCGAATCTCTGAACGCGCCTGAACTCCAGGGTTGGACTCTGGCCGGGGGGACAGGGCTGGCGTTGCAGATGGGGCACCGTATCTCCGAGGACTTCGACTTCTTCCGAACCGACGGCTTCTCCCCAGATCGACTGCACGCAATCCTGCGCCGAGTCGACGCAGTCGGAACCCTTCAGGAAGATGATCGAACCTTGACTGTGATTGTCTCGGCGACGAAAGTGTCGTTTTTTTCCGTCCCGGACGAGTTTCTGTTTCCGGGATCGCCGTTTCACTTCTTTCACTTAGCCGACCCCCGGGACATTGCCTTGATGAAGCTGGCCGCCATCTCGGGTCGTGGCAGCCGCAAGGACTTCATCGACCTCTACGCCATCCTCCTTGGAGGTCTCTCGCTCGAGCAGTGCTTCCAGTGGCTGCCGCTGAAGTACGGCGAAGGACGGGTCAACACCTACCACGTGCTCAAAAGCCTCGCTTACTTCGAAGACGCCGAACGCGAGCCAATGCCAAAAATGCTCGAACCCTTTGACTGGGCCGAGTGCAAGAACTTCTTCATCCGCGAGGCGCACTCGATCGCCCTGCCGTAGGCCGCCCACCCTCTCCAGTTTCAAGACACAAGGCCCAGCGAAGCTGTTCAATTCTTCGCGAGGGTGAACAGGACTGGTGCCCTGAACCTTGGACCTTCGCCCTAACTCGCCTCCTCGGCCGGAGCCGGCGCAACCGGCGGCTGGGCCGTGTCGGGGTCCCAACCACCACCGAGGGCGCGATAGAGCCGAACCAGATTGCCGATCACGAGGCCCTCGGCCACGGCCAGCTCATCCTCACGCAAGAGAAGGGTCCGCTGGGTGTCGAGGACGTTCTGGAAATCGGTCAAACCCGCGGTGTACTGGGTCAAGACGAGATCGAGGGAGCGTTGTGTGGCGTTCACCGCTTGCGATAAGCGTTCTCGCCGCTGGACCTCTTTAACATAGGCCACCATTGCGTTCTCTGACTCTTCGAGAGCGTAGAGAACGGTCTGCTCATAGGTGGCAAGGGCCTGGTTGGTTCTCGCCTCCTCGGCCCGGATCCGGGAACGGATGCGGCCGCCGGCAAAGATGTTCCAGCGGATCGGCAGCCCGGCGTTCCAGGTCACAGAGTCTCCCGAAAGGAGGTCGCCTGCGTTCAGCGCCTCCAGACCCAGGAAACCCGCCAGTGAGAAGGTCGGGTAGAGGTCCGCCGTCGCAACTCCGATCTGTGCGGTCTGGGAGGCGAGCAGCCGCTCGGCCCGGCGGACATCGGGACGTTGGCGCAGAAGCTCGGTCGGCAGCCCCATGGTTACCGCCTCCGGCTCGAGCGGAATCGGGATCTCGTCGTCGAGCTCCGCATGCAGCGCGCCCGGGTTCTCACCGAGTAACACAGCGAGGCGGTTGAGCCCCTCGTTGATTTCCCGTTCGATCACCGGAATCAGCGAATAGGTATTGGCGAGGTTCGACTCGGCCTGGGCCACATCGAGGGCTGACACGAGACCCGAGTCGAAACGGTCCTTGGTGAGCTGAAGCGTGTTCTCCTGTCCCTCGACGTTGGCATTTGCGATCCGCAGCCGCTCCTGCGACGCCCGAACGTTGACGTAGGCGAGGGCGGTCTCCGCGTAGAGCGATACCAGCACGTCGCGGTAGGCTTCGACCGAGGCCTGGGTCGCCGCGTCTGCGGCCTCCACCTGGCGGCGGATACGACCAAAGACATCGATTTCCCACGAGGCCCCGAAACCCGCAGAGAAGAAATTTTCAGCCTCGAAACCGTCCTCCGGAGCGAAATCGCCCAGGGGCCCGTTGTCGCTCGCCTGCGATCGGTTGGCGTCGGCGCTGAAGCCGACCTGCGGTTTCTTGATACTTGCGACGACGCCACGGAGGGCGCGAGCTTCTTCGACCCGCCACAGCGCTCGATTCAGATCGAGGTTACCTTCGGCCGAACGCATCACGAGCTCGGTGAGCTTCTCATCGTCGAAAACCGTCCACCAGGTCTGGAGGGTGGCCTCGCCATCCTCGAGGCCTTCGACAGCTGCGGTGTGCCACGCGTCGGGAGCTTCGCTCACTGGTTCGACGTAATCTGGACCGACCGTACAGCCGCTCAATACGAGAGCGCACTCGACGGCAACCAGACTCAAAAGTCGTTGATATTTCATTGTTCGCTCCTCAGCTCTCGGCGCCGGCGGTTACCGGCTCCGGTTCTGCGGGCGTCTTGGTTCCGCCGATCTTTTCACTCAGGCTCTGCACCACGAAATAGAGCCACGGGATGACGAAGATGCCGAAGACGGTCGCAAAGGCCATCCCACCGAAGACCGCGGTGCCGAGGGCGACGCGGCTTGCAGCACCAGCGCCGGTGGCGAACAGCAATGGCATGACACCGAGGATGAACGACAACGCCGTCATCAAGATCGGCCGGAATCTCAACCGTGCAGCCTCACGGGCGGCTTCAAACGGTGTCTTGCCGCTCTGACGGAGCTGATTGGCGAACTCGATGATGAGGATCGCGTTCTTGGCCGAGAGACCGATCAACAGGACAAAGCCGATCTGAGTGTAGACATTATTGTCGAGGCCACGGGCCAACGTCAGAACGGACGCGCCCAGAATCGCTATGGGCACCGAAAAGATGATGCCGAAGGGCAGGGTCCAGCTCTCGTACTGGGCGGCCAGGAAGAGATAGACGAAGACGATGGCCAACCCGAAAATGAATCCCGCGGCACCGCCGGCGGCGAGCTGCTGGTAGGTGACGCCGGTCCACTCGAAGCTCATCGAGGGCGGCATGGACACGCGCGCGATCTCCTGCATGGCGGCGATCGACTGGCCCGAGCTGTAGCCGGCGGCGGCGTCACCGGTAATGGAGGCCGAAGAGTAGAGGTTGTAGCGCGCCTGGACCGTCGGGCCGACCGTGTCCTGAACGTCCACCAGGGTCGCCAACGGCACCATCCTGCCGGAGTTGGAACGAACCTCGAGTTTGGTGATGTCGGATCGATGGATCCGGTAGGGTTCGTCGGCCTGGATCATCACCTTCCACACTCGGCCGAAGAGATTGAAGTCGTTGACATAGGCTGATCCGAGGTTGGCCTGAAGAGTGTCGAAAATGACGCTGAGGGGTACATCGAGGCGCTTGGCCTTCTCGCGGTCGACCTCCACGAAAAGCTGCGGCACTCCCGCACGTAAGGTCGTGTTCATGCTTGTCAGCACCGGGTTCTGCCGACCCTGTTCGACGAGGTCGTAGGCCACCTGCTGCAGCAGCTCGAGACCCGAACCGCCCACATCCTGAAGCTCCATCTGGAAGCCGCCGGTCGCGCCGAGGCCTTGAATCGGCGGTGGCCGGGTGGCAAAAACCATCGCTCCCTGGATTGCGGAGAATCGCCGGTTGAGAGCGTCGACGATCGCCTGGATCTGGGTCTCGGGTGTCGATCGCTCATCCCAGTGTTTGAGCACGACCCAGAAAGCACCAGCGTTAGGCGAGACCACTGTATCGAGCAGCGAGTAGCCGCCGACCGCGATCACGCCACGGATTCCGTCGGTCTCATCGAGGATCGCCGAAATCTCGTCGATGACCTCCTCGGTACGGCCGAGCGAGGTGGCGTCGGGCAGCTGTGCCGCGACCATGAAGTAGCCCTCGTCCTCGGAAGGCACGAAGCCGCTCGGCATGGCCGTCATGCCGAAGTAGGTGGCCACGAGGAGACCGCCGACGATGATTGCGGTAAAGGCCGAGCGGCGAAGGAGCATTTTGACAATCGAACCGTAGCGAGTGGTTCCGGTGTCGAGTACCCGGTTGAAGAGTCCGAAGAGCCCCTTCTTGCGTTCCACCGAGGGTCGCAGGAGCATGCCGCACAACGCCGGGCTGAGGGTCAGAGCGTTGAGTGACGAGAAGAGGGTCGCGACCGAGATCGTGATGGCGAATGGCCGGTAGAGCCTCCCCGTGATACCGGGCATGACGATGGTCGGCACGAAGACCGCCAGCAGCACCAGCGTCGTCGCCACCACAGGGCCGGTGATCTCGACCATGGACTTGGCCGTGGCCGCCTTCGCATCGAGGCCTTCGGTGTCGATGATCCGCAGGGTGTTCTCGACCACAACGATGGCGTCGTCGACCACGATACCGATCACCAGGATAAGGCCGAACATGGTCAAACCGTTGATCGAGAGCCCGAGGGCGAGCATCACGGCAAAGGTTCCGAGCAGCGAAACCGGGATGGTGATGGCCGGCACCAGGGTGGTGCGGAAATCCTGCAGGAAGATGTAGACCGTGAAGACCACCAGTAGGATGGCGATGATGAGGGTGGTCACCACCTCTTTGAGCGACTGCAGGATGTACTCGGTGGTGTCGTAGAGGATCCGGTACTCGAGTCCCTCTGGAAAATCTGCACCAAGCCGTTCCATCTCGGCCTTGATGCCCTCGGCAATATTGAGGGCGTTGGCGCCGGGCGCAGGGTAGACGGCGATGGCGATCGACGGCGCACCGTCGAGCTTGGCAAACCACTTGTAGCTCTGGGCGCCGAGCTCGACCCGAGCGACGTCACGGACCCGCACGAGCTGGCCTTGCTCACCGCGTTTGACGATGATGTTTTCGAATTGCTCTACCGATTCCAGGCGGCCCAGGGTCGAGATCGAGTATTCAAAGGGCTGGTCCTTGGGGGCCGGCTGACCGCCGATCTGACCCGCGGCGACCTGGATGTTCTGCTCGCGCAGCGCATTGGTGAGATCCATCGTGGTCATGTCGCGAGCGCGCAGCCGATCGGGGTTGATCCACACCCGCATCCCGAAATCCTTGGCGCCCATGATTTCAACCTTTGAGACGCCGTTGATCCGGGCGAGCACGTCCTTGATGCGGGTGGTCGTGTAGTTCGAGATATAGAGCTCGTCAAAGGCGCCGTCGGACGACACCATGTTGATCATCAGGGTGATGCTGGTGGACTGCTTCTCCACCTTGACGCCCTGGCGCGTGACTTCTTCTGGCAACACCGGCAGCGCCTCGTTGACCCGGTTCTGGACCAGCACGGTAGCCATATCGACATCAGTGCCGACCTCGAAGGTAACAGTAATGTTGCAGGAGCCGTCGGATGCCGATTTCGAGGACATATAGAGCATGTTTTCGACGCCGTTGATCTTCTCCTCCATCGGTGCGGTGACGCTCTCCGCGACGACGCCGGCGCCGGCGCCCGGGTAGGAAGTGGAGACCTGCACTGACGGCGGTGTGATCACGGGCATGCTCTCGATCGGCAGCAGCGGAATCGAAAGGACCCCAACCAGCACGATGACGATCGCGATCACCGATGCGAAGATCGGACGATAGATGAAGAAGCGGCTGAACATCTCCTACCGTCCCACGGCTTCCTTCGGAGTTACCGGCATGCCCGGTCGTGCCCGCTGCAGACCGACGGTGATGTAGCGCTCGCCAGGCTCGAGTCCCTGGAGCACGACGCGGGTGTTGTCCTCCTGGAGCGGACCCGGCTCTACATATCGCCTCTCGACGACGTTGCCGTCTCCAACCACCATCACGTAGCGGCCTCCGAGGTCTGTCCCGACAGCGGTCTCCTCCACCAGGACCGCGTTCTCGAGGAGCTCACCCGGGAGCTGAACGTGGACGAAGAAGCCGGGAAAGACCTTGGCATCGCTGTTGGGAAAAACGGCGCGGAGCTGGATCGTGCCGGTCGCCGGGTCGACGGTGTTGTCCACCGCATCGACCTTGCCCTCGATCTTGAGGCCGGTCTCCTTGAGGACCATAGTCGCCGGCAGGTCGGAATCCGTACCCGGTTCCTGATGGCCGCCGCGCTGCTCGAGGATCTGAGCCATGAAACGCTCCGAAACCTCGAAGTAGGCAAAGAGCGGATCGATCCGGCGGACGGTCGTCAACAGAGTCGATTCGCCGGCACCGACGAGATTGCCGAGGTCGACGAGGTTGCGGCTCACCATGCCGTCAATGGGCGATTCGACGGTGGTGTAGTCGAGCTGGATCTGGGCGTTGGTCAGCGCCGCCCTGGCCTCGAGCATGGCCGCCGACGCCTGGTCGCGTTCGGCGCGCGCGCGGGTGACCTCCTGTTGGCTGACCGCGTTGGTCCGGACCGCCTGCTCGAGCCGGTCGAGATCGGACTCGGCCCGGCGCAATCCCGCCTCAGCCGCCTTGAGTCCGGCATCGGCCCGGTCTCGTTGCGCCTGGTAGGGCTCGGGCTCGATGACGAAGAGCAGATCCCCTTTGCGGACAAATGAGCTCGGCTCGTAGGACATCTTTTCCAGATAACCCTGTACCCGTGCGCGGATCTCCACCGATTCCCGCGCCTGGGTCGTGCCGACGAACTCGTGCACGATGGTCACATCGCGCTGGGTCGGCGTTGCCACCGTCACTTCCGGTGCCGGCGGCGCAACGGTCTCCGGCTGGCCCCCGCATCCGAGCAAATTTCCCGCAACGACAACGGCGGCGGCGGTTCGTAGACCGATTACCAAGACAGATCGAGATTCTTTAGTTTTCATGACCGGGCATTATACGGGATGCCAGACGAAAAATATTCGATACTCGATACTCGTTGCTCGATACTCGCCTACGATCGCTGCGCTATCATTGGCGAAGCGCACGGTGTGCGTGTTCATTTTCTTTTCCCGGCTGCGTCCAAAGCGACCCTGACGAGCCAATGGCCGTAGTGCTATTCTAGGCACAGGCGAGGGGTGTAACTGAGGCGAAATGGCGAATTCGAAGAAAGAAATCGTATACGACGAAAAGACGATCCAGACCCTGGATGCGCTCGAGCACATCAGGCTTCGCACCGGGATGTACATCGGACGCATCGGCGACGGATCGAACCCCGCTGACGGCATCTACGTGATGCTCAAAGAGGTCATCGACAACGCGGTCGACGAGTTCATCATGGGCCACGGCAAACGAGTCATCATCAAGCGCCACGGACCCGAGGTGTCGGTGCGTGACTACGGACGCGGCATCCCACTTGGCAAAGTGATCGACTGCGTTTCCAAGATCAACACCGGCGGCAAGTACAACGACGACGTCTTCCAGTTCTCGGTCGGACTCAACGGGGTCGGCAACAAGGCAGTCAACGCACTGTCGTCCGAGTTCGAGGTCATCAGCTACCGCGACGGCAAATTCAAACGCGGACTCTTCAGCCAGGGCAAAAAGAAAGAGGAGAAGGGGGGTAAGGCGGGCAAGGATCGCAACGGCACCCTCATCCGCTTCATCCCCGACCCCGAGATCTTCGACGACTATGGCTGGCAGGAAGAGTACCTCGAGCACCGGCTGCGCTACTACGCCTTCCTCAACAGCGGTCTGATTCTCGACTACAACGGCGAGAAATACGTCTCGAAGAACGGCCTCGCAGATCTCCTGGCGTACGAGCTGGGCGGCGAACCGGCAATCTACGACGCTTTCCATTGCAAACTCGACCGGCTCGAGTTCGCCTTCACCCACACCCACGCCTACGGCGAGACCTATTTCAGCTTCGTCAACGGCCAGTACACCAACGACGGCGGCACCCACCAGAGCGCTTTCCGCGAGGGAGTGCTGAAGGGTGTCAACGAGTTCGCGAAGAACGGCTTCGCCGGCGAAGATGTGCGCGACGGTCTGGTCGGGGCGGTCGCGGTCAAGGTCCAGGACCCGGTATTCGAGTCGCAGACCAAGAACAAGCTCGGTTCGACTGAGGTCCGCTCGTGGATCGTCAACTCGGTCAGGGACCAGGTGGTTTTGTGGCTCCACAAGGAGCCCAGGGAAGCAGAGAAACTGCTCGAAAAGGTCAAAAACAACCAGCGGGTTCGCAAGGAACTGTCGGCGATCAAGAAGGAGGCGAAGGAGCGGGCCAAGAAGGTGGCCATCCGCATCCCCAAGCTGATCGACTGCAAGGTCCACCTGTCGGACGCCAAGGGCAAAAGGCGCGAGGAAACAACGATTTTCCTGACCGAGGGCGACTCGGCCGGCGGCGCCATGATCCAGTCCCGCGACGTCCAAACCCAGGCTATATACTCGCTCAAGGGCAAGCCCCTCAACACCCACGGGCTCGGTCGCGAGGCGGTCTACAAGAACGAAGAACTCTACAACATCATGCGTGCGCTTGGCGTTGAGGAGGATCTCGAAGGCCTGCGCTACAACCGGGTGGTCATCGCCACCGACGCCGATGTCGACGGCATGCACATCCGCAACCTGCTGCTGACCTACTTCCTCCGCTTCTTCGAGGAGTTGGTCTTCACCGGCCACGTCTTCATCCTTGAAACCCCAATCTTCCGGGTGCGAAACAAGAAAGAGACCATCTACTGCTACTCGGAGGCCGAGCGCGATGAGGCCACCCAACGCCTACGCAACCACGAGGTGACCCGTTTCAAAGGCCTGGGCGAGATCTCACCGAAGGAATTCAAACAGTTCATCACTGACGACGAACACATGATGCCGGTCACCACCGGTTCGATGGGCGACGTTAAGCGGGCCCTCGACTTCTTCATGGGCAAAAACACTCCGGCCCGCAAGGAGTACATCATCGAGAATCTCATCGCAGACATTGCGTGACATTTCGAGTTTTGAGTTATGAGTCTTGAGTTTCAGAACTTTGCCTGCAATTCTTGGGGATGGGTGGCCGGGAATTCAGAATTCCTAATTCCTAATTCCGAATTCGTGTCCATCCAATCTAGTCCTCAGTCGCCGGAGTCATCGGCGACGAAAAACCCACCGCGTCTGCCGGAGACAAAATGACACGCATCGCCCCCCTGATGGGCCAGAATTTCATCGAGTACGCAAGCTACGTGATCATCGATCGCGCGATCCCCGATGTGCGCGACGGCCTCAAGCCCGTGCAACGCCGCATCCTCGCCACCCTGTCGAAGATGGACGACGGCAAGTTCCACAAGGTCGCCAACGTCATCGGCGACACCATGAAGCTCCACCCGCACGGCGACGCCTCGATCGGCGACGCGCTGGTGGTGCTGGCCAACAAGGACTACTTCATTGAGAAGCAGGGGAACTTCGGCAACCCGGTGACGGGACATTCACCGGCGGCCGCTCGCTACATCGAGTGCCGCCTCACCAACCTCGCCAAGGAGACCCTCTTCCGCAAGGCTCTGACCGAGTTCCGCCCAAGCTACGACGGGCGCAACGAAGAGCCGGTTGCGCTTCCAGCCAAGCTGCCGGTGCTGCTGATGCTCGGCGCCGAAGGCATCGCGGTCGGCATGTCCACCCGCATCCTTCCCCACAATTTCTGTGAGCTGCTGAACGCCCAGATCAAGATCCTCAAGAACGAGCCATTCGAGATCCACCCCGACTTCTCGACCGGCGGCATTTTTGATGCCAGCGAGTACGCCGACGGCATCGGCAAGCTAAAAATCCGGGCGAGGTTGGAGAAACGGGACAAAAAGACCATCGTGATCCGTGAAATCGCTTTCGGCACCACCACCGAAAGCCTGATCGCCTCGATCGAAAGCGCAGCCCAGAAGGGCAAGGTTAAAATCGGCACGATCAACGACTTCACCACCGATGAGGTCGAGATCGAAGTCGAGCTGCCGCGCGGGGTCTACGTCGACGAGGTCATCCCGCAGCTCTACGCCCACACCGATTGCGAGGTCTCGCTGACTTCCAACATGGTGATGATCAAGGACCGCCGCCCGGTCGAGATGGGCGTCTCCGAGATCCTCTGTTATCTCACCGATCAGCTGCGTGAACTCATCAAGGCCGAGCTCCAGCACGAGCTGGGTCTGCTGACCGACCGCAAGCACTGGCTCGACCTCGAGCGCATTTTCATCGAAAACAGAATCTACAAACGGATCGAAAAGGCAAAGACTGCCAAGACCGTTGTGTCGGAGGTCCGAAAGGGGCTCCAGCCGTTTCTGAAAGAGCTCGATCGAGAGGTCACCGACGAAGATATCGACGGCTTGCTCAAGATCCCGATTCGGCGCATCTCCCAGTACGACATCGACAAGAACCGGCAGGATCTGGAAGCCACTCTCAAGTCCATCAAAGGGGTTCGAGGCAAGCTGCGCAAGCTGACGCCGACGACCATTGCCTATCTGGAACACCTGCTGAAGACCTATGGCGACGAACATCCGAGGCGTTCCGAGATCGGCTCATTCGAAGCGGTCAACGTGCGCGCGGTGGCACGGCAGAACATCAAGGTTTCCTATGATCCGGAAACCGGTTTCTTCGGGTCGGACGTCAAGGGAACGAAATACCAGTTTACGGTCAGCGAATACGACCGCATCCTGATCGTCAGCCGCGACGGTTCCTTCCGGATCATCGGCCCAGAGGAAAAGGTGTTGATCCCGGACAAGGCAATCCACGCCGAGATCTTCGACCAGGAGCAGGGAGGGGCCTTTACGGTCGTCTACCGCGACAAGGACAAGATTGCGTGGGGCAAGAAGATCCACATCAGGACCTTTATCCGGGGCCGCGAGTACGAACTCATCAAGGGTAAGTCCGGACGCGTCGACTACCTGATTCCCGGCGACTGCAACGACACCATCCACGTTGACTATGTGCCGATGAAACGCCAGCGGGTGCACGAGGCCGAGTTTGATCTGTCGATCCTCGAGCCGACCGGGGTCACGGCACGAGGCCGGCGCCTGGCGCCAAAACCGGCGTCAAAGGTGCGGAGGATCAGGACTAACGACAGTGGTGACAACGGCGGTAACGGCGACGACGAGAAGCCGATCAAAGATGGCGAGGACGTAGGGCTACCCTTTGATTGAGCGGGCAAGCACGTTTCACTTCATCCACACCCACTGAGAAGAGCGTTGCAGCTTCGACGACACAGGTGCCACCCGTCGCATTGTTTGCCCTAAAAGCTCTGCCAAAACGAAACGCGATCAGACCAAACAATGCGACGGGTGGCACCATGCACGCCGAAGCGAGACGATCGATGAGTTGGGATCGTGGCCTACGGCTCGACCTGCTCCAGGAGACCAAGAAAATCGTCATACGGCATTGCCTGCCAGCTTTCGGTGGAGACGGCGCCCTCGGCCTGGGTGATCACCGACACCTTGTGGGCGACGTCGGCCGACGGGGCGTCATAGATATCCATGAAGTCGTAGGGGCCGAGGATGGCGTAGTGCGCGACCCACTTGACCTCAGGACAGACCGTCTGGACCTTTTTCAGCCATGCCCTGCCCATGGCGCGGCGAACTTCGGCGTCTTTCAGGCTCTCCGGTGCGAGACGGGTCATGAGGACAAATCGCGGCATGGGGCACCTCCGATAGGGTTTTGTATTCAAGATAATGCCTCGGGCGGCGTGATGCACCCCGTAACGCCCGGTGAAGCCCTGGATGCTGGATACTCGATGCTCGATGGTTTGGTCGGGGTTTCGTATCTCGTATCTGGTATCTCCGCCCTTCTGAGCTCCGCGAACAGGTACCATTTCTACGGAGGCTTCATGAATCGAAGAAAGACCAAAATTGTCTGCACCCTGGGACCGGCGACGGAATCCGCGGAAGGGATTGCCTCGCTCATCGGAGCCGGGATGGATGTGGTTCGTCTGAACTTCTCTCATGGAGACCGAGAAGACCACCGGCAGAAGATCCACCGAATTCGTGAGGGTTCGAAATCACTCGATCGCAAGGTCGGCATCCTCCAGGATCTCGGGGGCCCCAAGATCCGTCTCGGGGAACTCCCGGAAGAAGGAGTCCATCTCGATGCGGGGTCTACCGTCGCGCTCGGCGTTGCCGGGAAGACCGCAGACGGGGTTCTCCCGGTCAACTATCCACACCTACTCGAAGACGTCGGGGTCGGCGAGCGCATTCTTCTCGCCGACGGTCTCGCCGAGCTCGAAGTGATCGAGGTCAAGAAAGACCGTCTTCTCTGTCGCGTGGTCATTGGCGGGACGGTCACCTCTCGCAAGGGCGTCAATCTCCCTCAGGCCAACCTCAGGGTCGCCGCCTTTACGGAAAAAGACCGTGCCGACCTCGAGGTCGGGCTCGAGGAAGGTGTAGATTTTGTCGCCCTTTCTTTCGTCCGTCACGAGGACGATCTCTTCCCTGTCAGGGAGCGTATCTCCCAGCTCGACCGTCCGCCGATGCTGATCGCCAAAATCGAGAAACCGCAGGCGGTGGATCGCCTGCAGCCTATCCTCGAAGCCGTGGACGGTGTGATGGTGGCGCGAGGCGACCTCGGGGTCGAGATGCCGCCCGAAAAGGTGCCGATGATCCAGAAGGACATTATCGCCGCGGCTCGGCGCGCCGGGAAGCCGGTCATCACCGCGACTCAGATGTTGCGGTCGATGGTCGACAGCCCGCGCCCGTTACGAGCCGAAGCTTCAGACGTAGCGAATGCGGTCCTCGACGGCACCGACGCCGTCATGCTGTCGGAGGAGACGGCAATTGGCAAATACCCAACAGAAGCGGTTCGCGTCCTCCACCGAGTGGCGCTGGAAGCCGAACCCAGGATCGATCACGCAGAGATGCTGACCGACTCCCTGTCCCCCGTGGTTCCGGATATAACCGGCGCCATCAGCCGTGCGGCCTGTGAGCTCGCGGCGAACGTCGGTGCGGCCGCAATCGTCACGACAACGGCCTCGGGTGACACCGCCCGGTTGGTGGCGAGGCTCCGGCCGGCAACTCCGGTGCTCGCCATGACGACATCCGAAGCGGTGGCGAGGCAGCTCAACCTTTCCTGGGGCGTGGTTTCTGAAACCGCCAAGGCAACCGAGAGCACCAAAATACTCGGCCAGGCGATTCTCGCCGCGCTCGAGAACTATGGACTTGGTGGAAAGGGCGACCGTGTTGTGATTACCGCCGGGCTCCCCCTCGGGTCCTCCGGTTCCACCAATGTCATCCGGGTCGAAGTGCTTGACTGAACCTTTTCTCCGGGCTTGCGTTGTCCCATGCAGGCAGGAGGATTGATGCAGCTCAAAGATTTTTTCAAGGTGTGTGTCTTGACACTGGCGATTGCCTTTCTGGCCCTCGCGTGCGCGAGCTCTGAGCCGAAATCCGATTTCGAGCTCGATGTAAATGACGACGAGATCACGATCGCGTTGTCGGAAGCTGTTGCCCGGGGTGTGATGGAAGATCTGGTCGGCGCCGATCTCGAGTGTGACGAAGGAGCCGAAGGCCAATTCGGAGCCTTCCTCGAAAAGCTCGACAGGGGCGGACCGAGGGCCAAAGCCAGTTACCGGGACGGCGAAAACACGATCGACGGCCGGCGGCGCGGTAGCAAGCTGGATCTCAAAATCCGCGGCGCCGAATCAGGAAAGATCGAAGCGACGATGCCCTGGGCGGTTGCCGAATGCATGCTCGGCAGAAGCACCTCGATCGACAAGTCCCTCACATCCATCAAGGTCAAGGTAACCAATGAAAACGGCCGCAACTTCTCGTTTCGGTTGCGTTGAGTAACTTTGTGACAACTTTTTTCGTTTATCTCTGAGAGAGGAAAAGGGAGGACTTTTCCATGCGCGTACGATTCGCCATCGCCGCCGTTGCGGCACTGTGTCTGATTGCCACCGGCGCTTCAGCCGAAATCGAGATCCACGAGAAACACCGCTTCGACGCTCGGCCAGGCGCCACCGTAGTGGTGGACGTTTCGTTCCACAAGGTCGAAGTTTCCGTCAATCCGGGAGACTCGGTCGATGTCACGGTTGACCTCGAGGTCAACGGCAACGGCAAGAGCACCCAAAAATACATCGACGCCTACAAGCCGCAATTCCTCGAAGAGGGCGACAAACTCATCATCCGCTCAATCCGCAAGAAAAAGGGTTGGAGCTGGAAATCGGTTTCGATCAAGGGCCTGGTGACGGTGCAGATGCCGCCTGGCATGAACCTGACGATCGACTCGTCATCGGGCAGCGCCAGGATCGATGGCGACTTCGGCGATGCCGTGGTTGTTTTTGACGCGTCTTCGGGCAGCCTGACGGTCGACGGTGCGATGCGGGAACTGCACTCCGACCTTTCGTCAGGGTCCGTTCGCGCCACCGTGAGCCGGCCCCTGGATGTCTTCACCTCTGACGCGTCGTCGGGTTCCGCCCACCTCAGCGGAGGCGCACGCACGGCGAAGGTGGAATCGTCTTCAGGAAGCATCAACGTCTCCGGTCTGCTCGGCGAGGGAAAATTCAGTGCATCCTCCGGGAGCATCAAAGCGCAGTGGAATGCGATCCCTCCCCAGACGACGGTGCGGGCGAGCGCCTCGTCGGGCAGCGTCACCCTGTGGTTCCCAGAGGACACCCGGATTTCCGGCTCGCTCGACGTGAGCTCCGGAGGCCTTCATAGCGACTTCCCGGCGTTGGTGCGGGGTAAGGATAGGCTCGAGTTCGACGGCGGGCCCGACGCGGTGGATGTCGAGGTCAACACCTCTTCGGGGAGCGTCAAACTGCTCGCAAATCAGGGTTGAGGAATTGCCAGCGCGAACGCTCCCCCAACTCTGTTGGTGGTGGCGTTGTGAGTCAATCAGAATTTCGAAGACCGACGTTCGATACGACCGCGTCCAGGGCCCACGGGGGGGCGATCGTTATCGGACGGTCGGCAATGTAGCTTTCAAGGGCAGGTGTCGGCTCGGCAACGGTGATGATCACCGCAGCGTCTCCTCGGAAATCGTCGACGGCAGCGACGAGCTCGCGCCCCACCGCAGCGGCAACCGGTTTCACGCCCGATTCGCAGCGCAGAAGGAGGCGCCGTTCCGCCCGCTCGACAACAAAGTCGAACCCCGTCTCCTCCCGGTCGGCCCTGGAAACAGAAGCCTCGAAAAGCCCATCGAGGTCGGAGCTCAGCATCTCCAAAAATGCAGAATGGGAGACGCTGGACCAACCCTCGGGTGCGGTGATAGGGGAAACCCGGTTGACGGTCGATCGGCGGTGCTCGGCAACTGCTCTCTGATATGCGAGACAGGCTCGCAATATGGGAACCCGGCGACAGAACCAACGCTCCTCGGCCCATTCTCCGGCACACAGAACCAGCATCAGGACCGGCACCAGGAGCACCGACCCCGCGGCCAAGGTGACGGCCGAAAAAAAGACTGCGGCCGGCATCGAACCACTCGAATGGAATATCGCGGCGAAGACCACCACCGCGGCGATGATGTAGGCGCCGACAAGCACTCCGGGCCGATGGTTTGAGAGAAAGAGTTTCGGGGCCCGATCGAGATCACCCTCGTTGATCCCGAAGTCCTCGATCCTGGGTCCGTCCGATGTCGCCCACATAGGCAGCTCCAGCCCCTTCTATATCTCAAGATACAGCGCATCACGAAGGCTCGCCACCCTCGCCGCAAGGTTTCACCGAGAATTGGCGCTACTGCAGCTGCTCCGGAGGCTTCGGCGCCGTCGGCATCGGTTTGCGCGGCAACATCTCGTCGCGGTTGGCGGCGTGCCAAATGAACGAGGCCAGAATCACCGCCGACTGTTTGAGGTCGTCGGGGTCGAGGTGATCGTAGGTGTCAACGTTCGAGTGGTGAGTTCGCCCCATATAGTCCATGCCGTCCTGAACGAATTGGAATCCCGGGATGCCGACCCAGTCAAACGGTTGGTGGTCCGTTCCCGAGGTTGTTTCCATCGTGACATTGTCCGCACCGAGGTCGGCAAACGGCTCCAACCAGGCCTCGAAAATCGGCACGATCGCAGCATTTTCCTCGGCATAGATGCCGCGGATCCTGCCACCACCGTTGTCGATGTTGAAATAGGCCGTAACCTTTGCGTGATCCGGAAGCGGTTGGATCGGCCAGGTTCGTTCACGCGCGAATGTCGGCAGCGCGAGTTGCTCCGGATCTGTCGGCTCCGGGCGGGTCGCGAGATGGCGCTTGACGTAATCTCTCGAGCCCATGTATCCCTGTTCCTCACCACTCCAAAAGGCGGCGCGGATAGTCCGTCGGGGTTTCAGTCCCGCATCCTTGAGGATCCGCAAGGCTTCCATGACAACCGCGCAGTTGCCTCCGTTGTCGGTGGCGCCGGTGCCGGTGTGCCACGAGTCGAGGTGGCCACCCACCATGACAATCTGGTCAGCCAGGTCTGAACCGGGCATATCGGCCAGGGTGTTGTAGGCCTGACCATCCTCCTCGAACCAGCTCACAGCTACGTCGATTTCGAGCTCCGGTTCAATTTCTTTGTCCAGCATCCTCACAAGTCTGTTGTATTGCTCGGTTGTCATAACCAGAGCCGGAACGCCAAGCGGTCTTTCACCCTCCCGGTTGGCCCTGTTCCCCGTGACCCGAACCAGACCGTTATCTCGGGAGCTCGGTTCGATGGTTGCCAGGACACCTTCCTCTTCTAAAAAGGCGGCCAGACGCTTCCAGAATTTGAAGCGTTTCAGCCTCCGTTTCCGCCACTCACTCGGACGGTCGCTTGGGATGTCGTACTGCTCGAGTTCTTCCAGCCGTACCTCGTCATATCGCCGGAAAAGATCGGCATCGATCTGCGTCGTTTCCGCCACCTCGCCCAGGAGAACGATCGCGCCATCGAGCTTGCCATACCACTCCTCGAGATCTTCTACGGACTCGAGGGTCGCACGCACAACCCTCCCTCGAACCGGACCGTCGGTACCTGGCGACCAGGCTTCGGGCAGTGCCTCGAGCGGCTGCACGTAGGGTTCGAGCATCCGCACCTGGGCTCGTTCCACCATCCAGCTCCGGCCGAAGTCGTAAGACTCGAGCCATGATTGAAGGCCCCACTCCTCGAACGTCGCCTCGGCCCACCTGTGCGCCTCAAGCTCCTGCGGCGAGCCCGTCAATCGCGGTCCCACCCCCTCCGACATGTGCCAGGCGAGGTCCATGACTTCCGAGTGGCGAAAGCCCTGGGAGCGGATCTTGGTCACCGCATCGAGGTCAACCGGCTCCCCGGCGGATGCGATCGGACCAAGTAGGAAAAGAGAAAAAACAACAACGATTGAACTGAGACGACGCATCAGGACCCCCCATCCTCGAGCTGCAAAAAGTGTAGCGCATAACGGGGGCTCATAGCTTTACGGCTTTACGGCGAAACGACTGGGCTCGGCGTCAGCGTTTTCAGAGGTGTGTGCCGTACGGCCGAATAGCCGTATAGCCGTCTGCCCGCAGGGCGGGCGCCTAGCCCGCCTTGCCATTCATCCTCTCGACCTTCTGTCCGATGAGAAGCGCCATTTCCAGCGACTGTTCGTAATTGAGCCGCGGATCGACCCGCGATTCGTAGGCCCGCTTGAGATCAACCTCGGTCAGCCCACGAGCGCCACCGATGCACTCGGTGACGTTGTCTCCCGAAAGCTCGAAATGCACACCACCCTGGTACGAATCAAGCTTGGCGTGGATGTCGAAGCTCTGTTCGAGCTCGGACAGGATATTGTCGAACTTTCTCGTCTTGTGGCCGTCGGCAGTCGATTCGGTGTTGCCGTGCATCGGATCGCAGCACCACAGCACGAGGCGGCCGGCGCGCTGCACCGCTTCGACCAGGGGCGGCAGTTTCTCGGCGACCTGGTCGTGCCCCATCCGGTGAATGATCGTGATTCGCCCCGGTTCGGCGTTGGGGTCGAGGATCTCGAGGAGTTCGAGCAGCCACTCTCGGTCCATACCGGGACCGATCTTGATACCGATCGGGTTGCGGATACCGCGGAAGTAATCCGCATGGGCGCCCTCGACCTCTGCGGTCCGTAAACCGATCCACGGAAAATGCGTGCCGAGGTTGTACCAGCCCTCACGCCGCGGTACCTGGCGCGTCACCGCCTGCTCGTAGGGCAGGAGAAGGGCCTCGTGGCTGGTGAAGAAGTCGACCCGACTGATTTCGCCCGCCTGGACGCCGACCAGCGTCTCCATGAAGCGGAGCGAGTCGGAGACGCTCTTCACCATCTCCTGGTACTCCCTCGCACGAGGAGAGTGGGTGACGAACTCGAGATCCCAGTACTCGGGGTGGTGGAGGTCGGCGAACCCGCCGTCCACCAACGAACGAATGAAATTGAGGGTCAGCGCCGCATGTTCGTAACCGCGCAGCATCCGTTCCGGGTCGGGGATCCGATCGGCTGGGGTGAATTCGGGCCCGTTGACAATCTCGCCTCGGTAACTCGGCAGGGTCACGCCATCACGTTCTTCGGTGTCAGCGCTGCGCGGTTTGGCGTACTGGCCGGCAAAGCGGCCGACCCGGGTGATTCGGCGTTTGAGTCCGAAGGTCAGCAACAGGCTCATCTGGAGGAGGATCTTGAGCTTGTTGGTGATGATTTCTGCCGAGCACTGATCGAATCGCTCGGCGCAGGCGCCTCCCTGGAGAAGGAACCGTTTTCCTTCCGCGGCTTCCGCAAGTTGAACTCTCAGCCGTTCAACCTCCCATGAGGTGACCAGCGGCGGCAGGGAAGCCAGTTGTTCGACCGTCGACTCCACTACCTTCTGGTCCGGATAGGTCGGTTGCTGCCCGGCAGGCTTGCTCATCCATGAAGATGGTGACCACGTTGCCATGAAGCGGGAATAGTACATCAATGTCCTCGATGCCGTAACCGAAGGAGAGTAAAGAGTTAAGAGTTAAGAGTGAAGGGTAGAATCCACAACCGTTGCGGACCCAAGCCGCCAACCACAACCTTCACCCTTAACTCTTTGCCCTTAAATCTTTACAGTCTGGAATCCACGACGTCTGTAGGTATCCACACTCCAGTCTTGACAAAATATTATTTGTATCATACAACTATTTTCGTGATGAATATGAACGAAGTCGTTAATTTCCAGGACTCACAGGCCCAGCAACTCCGCGAGGCCGTTCGCGCCCTGGTCCGTCGATTCTCGCTTGCGGAGAGGGCGGATATGAGTTGCTGCGGAATGACGGTAGCCCAGGCCGCCACCCTCGAGGCCCTGACCGACGGCAGTTTGCGTTTGAGCGATCTCGGGAGGCGGCTCGGGATCGCGCCCAGTACGTTGACCCGCAACCTCTCCCGCCTCGAAGAACGAAGCCTGATCCGCAAAGAGCCCGATCCGATCGACGGGCGCGCGCAACGAGTGGCGTTGACCGATGCCGGCTTCGCCGCGGCCGGCGGAGTCAGGCGTCAGGAGGAAGCTTTTGCCCGCTCGGTTCTCGACCACTTGCCGCAAGGGTCGACGGCCGATGTCTTGACAACCCTCGAGAACTTGCTGACCGCGGTGCGGAGTGCCTCGGAGGCTTGCTGCCCCGGCGCCTACGACCATCTCGTCAGCTCAGTCCAGACCAGTGTCACAGGAGGACAGCATGAGTGAGAAGATCCCCCACCAATCCGACAAGGTTCCTAGCAACGCCGAGTCGGTTGTGAAGAATGTTCGCGAACAATATGGCGCCTTCGCGTCCGCCGGCACTTCGTGTTGCGGACCGCAAACCACCAGCTGCTGCGCCACCGGCGACGTCGCCACGAGTCTCGGTTACGACTCCGTGGATCTTGACCTCCTGCCGGATGGCGCGAACCTCGGTCTCGGCTGCGGTGCTCCGCTCGAGCACCTCGAGCTCAAAGCCGGAGAGACCATCGTGGATCTCGGATCCGGCGCTGGAATCGACGCATTGATCGCAGCCCGCCAGGTTGGAGTCGAAGGAAAGGTCATCGGTGTCGATATGACACCGGAGATGCTCGCGGCAGCGCGCAGAAACGCCGAAACCGCCGGCGCCGAACAAGTTGATTTTCGCGAGGGCAGGCTCGAGGACCTGCCGGTGGATGATGCCTCCGTGGATGCGCTGACGAGCAACTGCGTCATCAATCTGGTGCCGGACAAAGGGCTCGTGTTTTCGGAGATCGCCCGCGTCCTCCGACCCGGAGGCCGCCTCGTGGTCTCTGACATCGTTCTCGACGGGGACCTCCCGGATTCAATCCGGGGCAGTGTCCTCGCCTACGTTGGATGCGTGGCGGGCGCCGAGCGCAGGGAACGCTACTTTGAAATGCTGGCAGAGGCCGGTCTGGGTGAGGTGGAGATCCTCAAGGACGTTGATTTCCTCGAGATGATCGAGAAGGCTTCACCGGCGGAAATCGCGTCACTCATGGAGCAGACAGGGATCTCCAGGGATGAAGTTGAGGGCATCGTGAGGTCGGTGACATACCGCGCACGCAAAGCCTGATGCCGTCGATAGAACAGCGCGTCCAGCCAGCATCGCGAGGTGCCAGTTTTCGCATTGTCTGATTTGGCGCGTCAAAACGATCGGATTCCCAGGGCAGGCAATGCGAAGGCTGGCTCCTGATTCTTGGTGGCGACACCGGTCACCGTGAAGGATCGACTACAGTAGACTCCTTCCCGTGAACCTCGAACTCGAACTCGCGTTGCGCTTTCTTCGGCGCCGCACCGGCGTGCTGCTGCGAGGCACCGCGTTGGCCGCTTTTTCGGGTGTTGCACTCGCTGTTGCCGCTCTGGTCATTACGCTCGCCCTGATGAACGGCTATTCGAGGGCCATCGCCACCGCTCTCCAACGGGGGAACGCTCATATGGTGGGCTTCGCCCTCGGGTCACTCCAACCTGAGGAAGCGGCTGAACTCGCGAGCCAGATAGAGACAGTCGACAGAGTTCATCGTGCGACACCAGTGACCTATCTGACAGGGCTTCTGGACGATCCTGCGGAGCCCACCAATCCCGTGCCCATCACTCTCAAGGCGGTTGCCGAACCGCCGTCCTATACCGGACTCGACGAGTGGCCTTCCGGACAGAGGCTGGTTGCGGTCGTCGGTGAACGCCTGTCAATGAAAGTGGGTCTCGATAAAGGAGACTATGCCACTGTTCGCCTGCCGCCAGAGGGTGGTTCGTGGATCCTGCCTGCGCTTCGGCTCGAAATCGTCGGCACCTTCCGCCTCGCCTTTGCTGAATTTGACGAGCAGTGGATTACGGTGCCGCTTGCCGAAACTCTGAGCATGCTGCCTGAGATGGGAATCGCCGGTATCGAGATCGAACTCACCGACCCGATGGCGGTCGAGGAAGTGCGCCAGCACCTCTCGGATCTGGATCCGCGCCTCCTCTATACCGACTGGCGTGAAATGAACAGCTCCCTCTTCGCCGCTCTCCGCTGGCAGACACTGTCGCTCTTCGTCGTTCTCAGTCTGGTGGTCGCAGTGGCCTCGTTTCAGGTCAGCTCAGCGCTGGTGGTTCTCGCAATCGACAAGAGACGGTCATCGGGAATGCTCCAGGCGTTGGGCGCGACACCAGCGCGAATTCGCAGAGTGCTCGTCTACTCCGGCTTGCTGCTCGGCGGATCCGGGGTCGTTGGCGGTATTTTCTTCGGGTCCATCATCAGCTGGATCATGACCGCCACCAGGGCGGTTCGTTTCCCGCCGGGTCTGGCTCGTGTCTACATGGTGGATTCGATTCCCCTGGTCCCCTCCCCGCTTCACCTCGTGGCGGTAGCCGCGATCTGCCTGGTGATCGTCTTTCTCGCCTCAGTATGGCCGGCTTGGAAGACCTCTCGGCAAGATCCGGTCGCGTCCCTCCGAGCGGTATAAGTTTCCCGCCCACTTATTTTGCGCGGAGGAAATTTAAGAGATTGCGTCGCCGTTTCGATTCTTGACACCTCGACCCGGCATCAGTAGGAATTTCGCGTGCTACGCTGAATCACGACGTCAATCTCGGGCCGAGCGTGAGCAACGCCACAGCCGCCGCCACCGGGTTGCGCCATCATAGGATACTTTTATGTACGAGATTCAATTCCACCCCGCGGACATCCGCAAACAGGTCCGTTACTACTTCCTGGGCCGAAAAGGCTTCCGTCGCCTTATCGCCGGAGGAGTTGTAGCCGCGGTGGTACTGATTGCTGGCCTGCTCCTTGCCCCTCTCGGCATCCAGTCCCTGCTCCTTACCGGTCGGCTCCATTCGCTCAGTCAACAACATCGGTTACACCACGAGGTGCTTGCACAGCGAACGTTGACCCTCAACCGGCTCGAACGGGATGTGGCTTCGGCGCGAGCCCTGCAGCAACAAATGGGGCTCATCCTCGGCTCTCCACAGGGATCCGAAGGTCCAGGAGGTTATCCGGAACCCTCCCCAACCGACCTCCTCGTGCCTGAGGCGCAACTTGCGGTGCGGCGCGGACTCAAGTTGGATTCTGACACCAAGGCCCTTCTGACTCTAGCCGACGAGCTGACAAGCTTTGCCCGCTCCAACGATGACCTCGCACAGGCTGTGCCGTCAATCTGTCCGCTACCCGTTGGGACCTTCGTTCTCACCTCACCATTCGGAAACCGAACCTCACCGTTTACCAACACGGTCGATTTTCATTCAGGCCTCGATCTCGCGGCCCATGAGGGAACGCCGATTCTCGCCGCAGGTGGCGGCCGGGTGGTGTTTGCGGGCCGATATCCGCTGCGCCGCAATGTTCGCTGGTGGCGCTACGGCAACGTCGTTGTGTTGGCCCACGGCGAACGCTACCTGACAATCTACGCCCACCTCCAGGAGATCTCCGTCCGGAGGGGGGCAACCCTGCGAAGAGGCGAAGAGCTTGGGACCGTCGGCAACACCGGCTGGAGCACCTCACCGCATCTACATTACGAAGTCCGGGTCCGGCCCGAGGACGCCAGCGAGCCACGACCGGTGGATCCGCGGATCTACATTCTCAACTACCAATGGACTGGCCACGAGGATCTCCTGGTCCGTGCCCGTACCGCCCCGGCACCGTCATTCGACCCGCTGCCATCGCGCATGCGGGGGAGGTAAGACAATGGAACAGGCCAAGAACTTTCCCACCATGATCATTCCCAACGGTACCGATGTTTCGGTCAACGAGCACGGCCAACTGTCGATCCGCACTCCCGGCAACCTGGTCATCCAGAACTCGGGCGTGTACTCGGTGATCGAGTCTTGCAGTGGCTCGGTCCGGATCGATCCGGACGTCAAGGTGGAAGCTGTATCCGTGCAGGCGGCAGATTCCTGCTTTGTGGCAGGCCAACTCACCGCGTGGAGGGTTCGCGCACGCACCATCACTCTCGAACGGGGCGCTCAAGCGAATATCATGTTGCAGGAGTCGGAATCCCTCGAGCTCGACGGAAATGCTCGTCTGGTTGGCAACTTCTCCTCCGAGAAGGAGCTCTACCTGATGCTCGGCAGATTCAGCCGCGAACTCCGTGACCTTCCCAACGGTATCTTCACAGGGAACGAGGCCGGCACCAGGATTCCCTCCGGGACGTCCGGGACCGACCCAGGGGCAGCCGAGTCCGAAGGTCCATTCGTTTCTCCCGACGGCGAGGGCGAACCGACGCCGCAAAGGCGGCAGGAGCAGAGCGAAGTCTTCTCTCTCGTTCGAGTCATTCTCGAACGCGAAATCGGCAGGGCCGGATCAGAGAGTGGCGAACGTGAAGTGCTGGCCCGGCTTCTCGAGCTGGTCCGGAGTAACGACCTCGAGAAACTCGGCGAGGAGTATCGCTATCTGATCTCGCAGGTAGAATCTCCCACCGAAGAGCTCGAACGAGCGCAGGACATTCTTGCCAAGATGTTGGCTCAAGCCTGAGAAGCTGTCAGCAATCAGCCGTCAGCGATCAGTTCCTCGTCCCACCGACATTAGTACCTGAAAGCTGATGGCTGATATCGATTTCCGCCGAATTATCGCCACTTGGATTCACCTCACATCGCGCATCTGCCTTCGGCGATGGTAATCTTCACCCTGACGCTGACGGGGAGGGACGCGAACCTATGAGCGAGTCCGGAACAGTGGCGAAAACGCCCCTTTATGAGGAACACCTGGCGGCCGGAGGGCGGATGGTCGAGTTCGCCGGGTTCGAGCTGCCGGTTCAATATTCGAGTCTCACTGAAGAGCATCACGCAGTCCGAACGAGGGCCGGTCTCTTCGACGTCTCCCACATGGGCGAAATCGTGATCCGCGGCCCGGCCGCGCTTGATTTCGTGCAGCTCATTTCGTGCAATGACCACCAAAAAATGACCATTGGTCGGGCCCAGTACACGGGAATCATGTATCCCGAAGGTACCTTTGTCGACGACACCCTGGTCCACAAGATGGCCGATGACAAGTTTCTTCTGGTGGTCAACGCCGCCAACCGGCATAAGAATGTTGCGTACCTCGGCGAGCTCGCTGCGGATATCGACGGCGTCGAGGTCATCGATCTGTCGGACGACTACGCTCAGCTCGCACTCCAGGGACCTCTAGCGCAAGAGATTTTGCAGCCACTGACTCCGGAAGACCTGAGCGAACTCAAATACTACCGCTTCATCGAGGGTGACGTCGCCGGCACTGCAGCAATTGTCGCCCGCACCGGCTACACCGGCGAAGACGGATTCGAACTCTACGTCGCACCATCGGCCGCTCCCGCCCTCTGGCGGGCGATCCTCGACGGCGGCCAACCGCACGGCGTGCTCCCCGCGGGGCTCGGGGCCCGCGACACCTTGCGGTTCGAGGCAGGAATGAGCCTGTATGGAAACGACATCGACAACACCACGACACCGCTCGAGGCCGGACTCGGTTGGATCGTCAAGTTCAAGAAAGGCGACTACATCGGCCGGGACGTACTCGAGCACCAAAAAGAGGACGGTGTCGAGCGAAAATTGGTCGGCTTTGAAATGCACGAACGCGGCATAGCCCGCCACGGTTATCCCGTCCTACTCAAGGAGGACGACAAAGAACCGGTCAGCCACGTCACCTCAGGAACTCAATCGCCAACTCTTGGCAAGGCACTCGGGATGACCTACCTTCCCATCGAGGCAACCGAGGTTGGTACGGAGTTCTTTGTTCGGATTCGTAACCGAACCGCCCCCGCACGGGTGGTCGAGCTGCCGTTCTACTCTCGGAAGAAAGATTGATGGCCAAAAGGAGGAGAACAGATGACCATTCCTGAAGATCTGAAGTACGCCCGCTCGCACGAGTGGATCAAAACTGAAGGCGATTCAGTGATGGTGGGCATCTCCCACTACGCACAGGACCAGCTCGGGGAGGTCGTTTATGTCGAGCTGCCCGATGTGGGCGCCACCTTCGCTGTCGGTGACGAGCTTGGCACCCTCGAGTCCGTGAAAGCGGTCTCCGAGTTTCTGGCGCCAGTCGCCGGTGAGGTACTGGAGGTCAACACGCGTCTCGAGGACGAACCAAACCTCGTCAACGACGACTCCTACGGTAATGGCTGGCTAGTCAAGATACGTGGTTCGGCCGAAGGCGAGGAACTCCTCGATGCCGCGGGCTACGGGGAGTTTCTGGAGCAGGAGAGCGCCTGATGCATCCATGGGTCGGCGCCGGCCCCGAGGACCGGCGGCATATCCTTTCCGAACTCGGCCTGAAATCGATCGACGAACTCTTTTCATCGATCCCTGCCGGTGTTTGTGTCGACGGCCTCGATCTTCCGCCGGCGAGGGATGAGGACTGGATCCGCCGTACTCTCGGTGACATGGCGTCGGCAAATGTCGCGATGGACTCGATCCCCTGCTTTCTGGGCGCCGGTGTCTACCGCCACGTACAACCGAGCATCGTCGACGCGGTCCTGTCTCGGGCCGAATTCTTCACCTCCTACACTCCCTACCAACCGGAGATCTCGCAGGGCACTCTGCAAGTGATCTTCGAGTTCCAGACTCTGATCAGCCGCCTCACCGGCCTCGATGTCGCGAACGCCTCCCTCTACGACGGCGCAACCGCTCTCGTCGAGGCCGTGCTTTTCAGCCATCGCGTGTTGCGTGGCAAACGGAATAAGGTGGTGATCGCGGAGACCATCCACCCCATGTATCGGCGGGTCCTCGACACCTACACGGAGGCCGCTGGTATCGAAGTTGTGGTCGTCCCGCCTGGAACCGACGGCCGCCTCAATACGAACAGCGTCCGCGAGGCGGCAGGGGATCAAGCCTGCTGTGTCGCCGTTCAGTCACCCAACTTCCTCGGCATCGTCGAGGACCTCCCTCGGCTGGCGGCCGCCGCCCACGACGGCGGTGCCCTCGCGGTGGAGGTTGTGACCGAGGCCGTGTCGCTTGGTCTTCTCGCCGGTGGTGGCAGCTTCGGCTTCGACGTCGTCTGCGGCGAGGCTCAGTCTTTCGGCGTCGCCCCCGGCTTCGGTGGCCCACATCTCGGTTTCTTTGCCTGTGCCCCGAAACACCTTCGCCAGATGCCGGGCCGGCTGGCCGGTGAGACGGTGGATGAGGACGGCACCCGAGCCTTCTGCCTGACCCTGTCAACTCGGGAACAACACATTCGCCGCGCCAAGGCGACCTCCAATATCTGCACCAACCAGGGCTTGATGGCCCTTGCGGCGACGGTGTGGCTCGAGGCTATGGGTGGCAGCGGGCTGCGCGAGCTCGCAACCTCCTGTTTCGCGCGCACCGAGGAGCTGAAACGGCGCATCACAGCAGTCGGGGATCCGTGGCGGATCGCCTACCCTCAGAGCCCAACCTTCAACGAATTCTTGCTGATCGGCCCCGGCAATGGCAAAGAGCTGGTGGAGCGACTGGCGTCCGAGGGCGTGCTTGCCGGTGTCCCGACTACTGACTGGGGCGGTTCCTGGCCTGACGGCATACTGGTGGCGGCCACCGAGCGCAACCCTGCAACCGATCTCGACGCGTTCATCGGCGCCATGGAGGGGCTGTCGTGAAGCGGCGCGCGATCCGCTCCGAGCCACTTTTCTTCGAACGCAACCCGCGACGCGTGCGGCGCCAGGGATACCTCCTGCCGGTGTTTGATATTCCGGAGGTCGAGCCCTCCGAGGTGCTCACCGCGGAACTGTTGCGCGAGCCAGACCCCCACTTCCCCGATATTTCCGAGATGGAGGTCGTACAGCATTTCCACCGCCTCAGCCAGTTGAACTACGCGGTCGACGAGGGCCTTTATCCCCTCGGCTCGTGCACCATGAAATACAACCCCCGCATCAACGAGCAAACCGCACGTCTCCCGGGTTTCACCTCTCTCCACCCGCTCCAGCCACAATCGCAGATCCAGGGCGCCCTGCGCCTCATCTGGGAACTCGAGGAATCACTCAAAACCATCACCGGCATGCCGGGAGCAACCCTGCAACCGGCCGCCGGCGCCCATGGCGAACTCACCGGAATCCTCATGATCCGCAAGGCCCTTGAGGCACGCGGCGAGAAGAGGGATGTCGTGCTGGCACCCGATTCGGCGCACGGTACCAACCCGGCGACCGCGACTTTCGCAGGCTATCGTGCGCAGGAGATCCCTTCGGCCGACGACGGCACGGTCGATCTCGGAGCGCTCGATCGCCTTATGAACGAGACGGTGGCTGCCCTGATGCTGACGGTGCCCAACACCCTTGGCCTCTTCGAACATCAAATAATCGAAATCGCGGATCTCGTGCACAGGCGTGGTGGTTTCATCTATATGGACGGCGCCAACCTCAACTCTTTTGTCGGACGGGCTCTGCCCGGTCTGATGGGCGCCGACGCCATGCACATCAACCTCCACAAGACTTTCTCCACTCCGCACGGTGGCGGCGGGCCCGGCGCCGGCCCGGTGACGGTATCCGAAGCTCTCCTCCCACACCTTCCGGTACCGAAAGTGATCCGCGGTGACGACGGTTTCGAGCTTCAGTGGGAAGACCCGGCGTCGATCGGCCAGATGCGCGGTTTCTACGGAAACTTCTTGATTCTGGTTCGGGCCCTCACCTATATCTGGAGTCTCGGCGCCGACGGCCTGCGCTCGATGTCAGATGTCGCCGTACTCTACGCAAATTTGATCCGCCACCGACTGAGCGGCGCCTACCATCTGAAGTACGATGCTCCGAGCCTGCACGAGGTGGTTTTCGACGACAGCATTCAGGCGCGTTCCGAGGTCCACAACATCGACATCGCCAAGCGCCTCCTCGACTACGGCTTCCACCCGCCGACGATGTCTTTCCCGCTCATCGTCCACGGCGCACTGATGATCGAACCTACGGAGAGCGTTGCTCCCGAGGAGATCGAGGCCTTCTGCGAGGCCATGATCGCGATCGCCAACGAGGCGGAGTCGGACCCGGAGCTCGTCAAAACCGCGCCCCACGACACCCCGGTAGGTCGCGTCGACGAGGTCCGAGCGGCACGCAACCTCAAAGTCACATGGACGCCGGAGGACGAGGCCTGACGGCTAAACGTCTAAACGGCTAGACGGCTATTCGGGCCACCCGCCCACCCGGGAGAAACCGCTATCCGAGGACAGCGCAATCAAACTGGCAGCGCCAGATGCCATCTTTTGCATTGTTGGAGTCCCGTCGCCGAAGTCATTCCGTCGCTGAGGCCAACAATGCTAAAGGTGGCTCCTCATACTCAGGGGCGCCAACGATCTCTGAGTAAGCATCCGGGATCCGAGTTCCGGCGCAGGGTGGGCATTGGCCAACCATCTGGCTTCGAAGACCCTCGTATCTCGGATCTCCGCCCCGCTACTCAATGCGCAGCCAAGGACCGGAGATGCGGCGGTCGCGACAGGAGGGACAGCGGCCCGGGGGGTGGAGTGCGGTGCTTTTGAAAACGAAGTCGCATGCTTCGCAACACGCTGGTCTGAGAACCAGGCGTTGCCCACCGGCACGGACGCTGCGCTCGATGTGACTGAGGTCTTCCTCGAGCACTTTGACGGTGAGGCCGAAATCGCGGCGCAGATCGTCAAACTCCCATTCGCCCTCAGACAGTCGTTCAACGATCTGCTGACGTCGCGTACGATCCATCTCGTTCGCTTAACGGTCCTGGGCGTTCTCGGCCAACCACTGGTGGATCGGCACATCGTCGATGTACAGTTCCTCGATCACACCGACCCCGCCGCGAACTCTGACGCCGACAGAGGCCTCTCGCTGACCCTGTCGACCGCTCCAGACGGCGCGTCCGGCGTCCGGAGCCAAATCCTCGTCCATGTAATAGCGCCGGAAGGGCATCGTCACCCAAACGAAGCGATTCCCCTCTTCGTCGGGGTAGATACCCCCCGCCCGCAACCGCAAGTAGGGTCCACTCATCGGCTTTTCGGCGCTCGCCTGGCCAAAGATCGCATACCCGTCGGCATCGATCTCCATCGGGAGAAAGACCCGCTTGCCAGGCTTGACTTCGAGGTCATCGGGTGCCGGCGCACGATCGACAGCAAATCTGATCGCCACATAGCGACCGCGGAAAGCATCAACCGGATCAACCGGTTGGATACGGAAACGGAATTCCTCGCCGGTGCGCAGCGCGAGCTCCGATTTCACGATCGCTCCACCGGCTACCGCCAGCTGCACCAGGGCCACGACCACAAACAGCGCCAGACGGAGGCTACGGTTCATTTCGCCTCCTCCTCATTCGCTCGAAGACTTCGCGAAAGCATGACGTTGGCGACCAGAAAACCGAAGCCGACGAGGATGAACGCGAAGCCCTTCAAGATGAAACCGAAGCCTGAATCGAAGAATCGCACCACCACCAAAAGCGCCACCACGAGCATCCCGAGGTTGACGGTGCCGAGGTTCTGTCGGCGCACACCTTCGACGATGGTCGCGACACCGACAACAAAGAGGAGGAGGGTGAATGCCGCTGCCCCGATCCATCTCGAGTCGGTCGCAGCGGTCAGCGGCCACACGACCGCGACCAGCGGTACCGAAAGGCCCCACACGAGATAGAGACGGTGCCGTCCACGATCCAGGAGGAGCGCCATCGCCACAATCGCCGCCAGCGGCAGGCCGACCGCCAACACCTCGTTCATCCGCGATGTCACCTCGAGGAATTTCTCGGTGCTGTAAATGTGCTTCCAACCGATGTGTCGCCACGGTTCGTCAAAGCTCAAGATGAGCCACGTGACGATGCTGCCGGAAACGCCGACCATTTCCAATGGCCGCCGCCACAGACCCTCTTCGTCACGCCGGTTGACCGCGCCGAGAGTGATCATGAGGGCAAAGAGCCCGACGTAGATCACGATCCACAGGCCCGGCACTCGATTATCGAGCCCGAGCCCCGCGGCGACGCAGAGAAATATGGCGATCGCCCACTGCAGATTGGCGGCGCGCAGACCCCGGCGGTCGGTACGAAGAATTTTGACCAGGTGCGGCACCACGGCCACCGCAAGAGACCACATCATGAGGATCTGCGAGCCCTCCACCTTGGCCGCACCGGCCCACCAGGTGAGCGCGGCAAGGAAGAGCATCGCCACCGCAGTCGAGTTGAGCAACCAGGGCAGCGGCGCCAGCAGTAACGACCATCGCCACAAGAAGGACTCGAGATCGCCCCCGGTGTGGTAGGTCTGGTCGACCAGGGCAATCGCGGTCGCTACAGTCAGCGCGAGCAAGGTCGCCGAGCCTTCGCGCCAGGCGGTCGACCCACCCTTTTTAATCAACACCCAGCCAACCAGCACCTGGGATGCCGCCAGCGGGACAAGGGCGATGGCGGCCCGCGTTCCACGCCCGAACGCCTCCCAGTTATGGGCCAGGAGGAGGATCACGCCGCCACCGATGAGGAGCGCGCCAAAGACCGCAAAAATGGCGACCACGAGACGGCGTCCCGAACCCGATGTCTCTTCGGCATAGTGCGTCCGCAGACGATCGGCCGCAGAAGCGTCAATCACCCCCTCAGTCTCCAGCTTCGGGAGCTCAGAAAGCAACCAACGGATCGACAACCGTCCCACGATTGCCTTCAATTGTATCTTGGAAGTTCTAAGCTAAGAACTTTCAGATGTTTATGTCATCGCACCGGGTACTCCGGCCGCTCCGGCCGCTCCGGCGGATTTTTCTCGAGCGCATCGAGGACCTCCGCAATCGCACGGTCGAGCTGCGGATCACCGCCATCGAGCATCAGCGACGGGTCGTCCACCACTTCGATATCCGGGTCAACCCCATAGTTTTCCACAGCCCATTCGCCGTCGACGTCGTAGAACGAAAAGGTCGGCACGGTCAGCCGGCCGCCATCAACCAGCGCCGGGCAACCCGAGTAGCCGATCAGTCCGCCCCAGGTGCGGGTACCGATCAAGGGCCCGAGGCCTGCAGCACGGAAATAGTAGGGAAATGCGTCGCCACCCGAACCGCTCCACGCGTTGATAAGCATTACCTTGGGTCCAGTGTGGGCGACGGTCGGCGTCTGCCAATCAACTCCGGATCGCACAGCCCAGAAGTTGTAAAGCGGGCGGCTGAGGAGCTCGACAAAGCGGTCCGGAATTTGACCACCGTTGTTGAAGCGCTCGTCGACGATGAACCCATCCTTGTTGTATTGCGCGCGGAACATCCGGAAAAGCTCGGTCTGGCCACCTCTGCCGGTGCTCGGCACATAGGCGTATCCAACGCGACCGTCGGTGGCTTCGTCCACCTTCTGGCGATTGCGCTCGATCCAGGCCAGATTGCGCAGCCTCGACTCGCTGCCGAGGGTCTCGACCAATACCTCGCGGGCACCGTCGAGGTTTGGTTGACCGTTCACCGTCAGGATGACAGCAGTTTCCGCCAGTCCTTCGAAAGCGGCCCACGGGTCCGCCGAAGTGTCGATCGGCATGCCATTGACCGCCAACACCCAGTCGCCCTCGTTCACATCAACGCCAGGTTCGGCAAGCGGTGACCGGACCTCGGTGTCCCAGGGCGCGGCTTTGACGATCTTGGCGATCCTGTATGCACCATCGGCAAGTTCCCAGTCAACGCCGAGCAGGCCAACGCCGCGTCGCGCGCCACGCTCCACATCGCCACCGCCACGGTAAGAGTGCGAGGTGTTCATTTCGCCGATCAGCTCGCCGATGATGAAGTTGAGGTCCCAGCGGGTGATCACGTCGTCGAGCAGGGCGCCGTAGCGCTCGCGCATCGCCGGCCAGTCGACGCCGTGCATGTTGGGATCGTAGAAATAGTCCCGCTCGAGGCGCCAGGCATCGTTAAAGATCTGCCGCCATTCCTCAGACGGGTTGACAATCATCTCCATCGACGACGTTGCGAGAGTCTTATCCATTTTTTGTTTCGGAGCGACCTTTACAATCGCGACGCTGCCGCCCGATAGGACAATCATCTTCTTGCCGTCGGCCGAAACACCGAACCCATCGGCATTGTCGAGGATCGTCTTCTCCTCACGGTCCTCGAGGTCCCAGAAGACGATCGGAGATTTTTCGGAGTCGGAACCGGTACGCGGACGCCGCTGGTAGAGAACCTTCCCCTTGACCGCTGCCAGGAACGAGTAGTTGCCGGCATCAGGAGGCAGGACCACTGCGCGCGCCTCGAAGCCGTCGAGATCGATCTTCACCGGCTCCGGTTTCTTCGGCTTGTCGTCGTCCTTTTCTTCGTTCTCGCCCTCCTCCTCGCTCTTGGCGTCACCTTCCTCCTTCTCGTCGTCACCGTTGTCTTCGACATCGTTTCGCGGCGCCAGCGGCGAAGCCACGTCAGCGCGCAGTGGTACAGCCACGATGTTCGTGGAATTGGCGTAGACCCAGGTCGGATCGAAGTCGGAGTAGCTGGGCTGGAAGGTGCGATCGGATAGATAGTAGAGATATTTCCCCTCGGGATCGAAGGCCGGGTTGGAGCAACCGACGTAACCGGCGGTAACCTGATGGCTTTCGCCGGCATCCGAGTCGTAAAGAAACACCGCGCTCTGCCGATTTTGGAGGCCGCGAGAATAGGCGAACCAACGGCTATCGGATGACCAGCTCACCTCGAATCTGTCCAGTGGAGGATGGGTCATCCAGCGGCCCCCGTCCACTTCGGTCAGTGAACCGCCCTCGACGTCGTAGAGGTGGATCACTTGCAGGTTATCGATGAAGACGATCTTCTTGCTGTCGGGCGACCACATCGGCGTGTAGCGGTAACCGGGGCCGAGCTCGGTCAATGTCGTTTCCTCTCCAGACCCGTCGGCCGGTCGAATGGTCAATTGGTACTCACCGGTGCGGTCGGAGATGTAGGCAATTGTCTTGCCATCCGGCGACCACGTAGGGTGGCGCTCAGCGAACGCCGAGGTCCGGGTCAGGTTGCGTACCACGCCGTGCTCGGCGGGAAGGCTGAAGATCTCGCCGCGGGCCGAGAGCACTGCCCGCTTGCCGGATGGGGAGATATCACCACCGGTGAGCCGATCACCGACCTTGGCCGACCACGGACGCAGGGTCGCACGGTCCGTCACTACCTTGACATCAATCGGCTCCGCGGTCTCGGTCGCGAGGTCCATCACGTAGAGCCGACCGCCGTTCTCGAAGACGAGGTCGTCAGGACCAATAGCCGGAAAATGGATGTCGAAGTCCTCAAAAAAAGTCACCTGGCGCACGGTGTCGGTGTCGAGCTCGTAGGCCCAGATGTTGGCTCGCAGGTTGGCGTCCCGGTCGGACAGAAAGTATAGCGTCGAACCATGCCACATTGGCTGGCCGTCATTGGCAGCGTTCTGTGTCAGGTTTTTCGCCTGAAAATCTCCCAGACCGAAGAGCCAGATCTCTGGAGCCGTACCACCCCGATACCTCTTCCACGTACGGAAGTCTCTTGACAGCGGCATATAGGCGAGGGTGGCGCCATCCGGTGAAATCGACCCGAACTCGCCGTACGGCACCGGCAGGACCTTGGGAAGGCCTCCGGTCACCGGCACCTGGTAGAGCTTGTTGAAGCGTTGTTTCTCGCTTGTCATCGGGGTCGCAAAGAGAATATCCGTGCCGTTGGGGTACCAGTCGATCATGCGGTCCGGATCGGGGTGGTGGGTCAGCCGTGTCGGCAGCCCGCCTTTCGTAGGCATGACAAAAATGTCCCGGTTACCATCGTAGTTTCCTGTAAAGGCAATTTGCTGGCCGTCAGGGGAAAAACGAGGAAAGCTCTCCTCCCCCATCGGCGTGCTGAGACGATGGGCTACGCCACCTTCTTTGGAGACCACCCAAATATCACCGCCATAGACGAACGCGACGTCGGTGGCCGAAACATCGGGTTGGCGCAACAGGCGGGCATCGATCTGAGCGTCGGCGGCACCTGCTGCGAGTAGCAGAAAACCAATCAGGACGATACAACGGGTGAATTTGTACATTGAATCCCCTCCAAAAAACGCCTCAGTCGGGATTCCCCTTCGAGGCCTGCTCATTGTACGGTATCCGTGCACATTGGTTCGTCGAGTGAGATATTGACATGGGGAGGAGGGCACGATGCCGCACGACGAGATGGATCTCGACCAATTCCAACGCCTGCTATGGGGTTTTGCCAGCCACCGCGTGATCACCGTTGCCGGACGCACAGGCATCCTGCACCTGCTGGCCGAGAGGGACTGCACCTCTACCGAGATAGCATCCGAGCTCGATCTGGATGAGCTCGCCGCGGGCAAAGTGGTGAGGGCTCTTACCGCCCTCGGCGTTGTCGAAGCGGAAGGAGGGCGCTACCGGGCGACGCAAGGGCTCCACCAAAATTTTATTCCAGGCGATCGCGACGTCGTGCCGTTCCTCGAGCACTCGCACGCGATGTACGAGAGCTGGGGTGCGACGCTCGAACCCTGGGTGCGGGGCCAGGACTGGCCGGTCGCCGAACGCACGCCCGAAGAGGTCCGCCGCTTCGGCGCTGCGATGCGCGCGATGGGCGCACAAATGGCGAGACGGGTGGCCGATGCCCTCGACCTCGAGGGCGTCGAGAGGATGCTCGACGTTGGCGGCGGATGGGGGCATTTTGCTCAAGCCATGTGCAGGGTCCGGCCGGGCCTCCATGCGACCGTCCTCGATCGAACCGAGGTCGTCGAAAAGGCCCGCACCGAGCTTGCCGGAAGCGAGTTCGAGGAGCGCATAGACTTCCTTCCCGGCGACTACCTCGCCACCGGTTTTGGAGCGGGCTACGACCTCGTTCTCTTCGCCAATATCCTTCACCAGGAAACCGCCGATCGCGCGCGCGAGCTGGTACGAAGGGGCGCGGCGGCGCTCGCCCCGGAGGGCCGGGTGACGGTCGTGGACTTCGCTATCGACGACAAAAAGCGACACCACCTTCTTGGCGCTCTCTTCGCAATCAACATGCGGTCCTTTGGCGACACCTGGACCGAAGTCGATATCCGCGGTTGGATGGCTGAAGCTGGTCTCGACGAATGCGAACGCATCAACCTCGGACCGGACCGCTGGATAATCTCGGGTCTGAAGTCAAACCGTTGAAAAATTGGAGTCTTAAAGATTCCATCGTCCCACCGATCTACGCTACACTCGCGCAGTAGCGAGCGGATCTCGCAATCTCGGGGGAGACGATGAGAAGGTCCGGCTCGAGCAACTTTTTGGAACGTCACGTCCCAATCGCGTTGTGCAAGACCTTGGGAATTGTGACCCTGCTGATCGCCGCCTCCGGTGCAGACGCTGGAAAACGCGAGACGCGGCCACCAAATGTCGTCGTGATCCTGGTTGACGACCTCGGCCGGGCGGATATTGGCTCATCGCCAAGGTCCATCTCAGAGTTCGGAGCCGGTCGACATCGGGTTCGGACACGGCCGACCGATTTTCCACCGCACGAGTCCGATGGCGGGGTTACCAGACGCGACGATGCAGCACGAGTTGGATTCCGACACACACCCCATATCGAGCGTCTTTTCGAGCAGGGCATCGTGTTGAGTCAGTACCTGACCCACACCGTGTGCTCGCCGAGCCGGGCCGGCCTGCTGACCGGCCGCCACTACACCCGCGTTGGTAGCGGTCCTCAAGTAGGCGGCACTCTCCGCCTCGACGTTACAAACGTGGCCAGTGACCTCCAGTCCAACGGTTACGCGACCGCGGCCTTCGGAAAATGGCACAACGGCTATCCGAATTTTCCCGCCGATGGGAACGGCGCTGTGGTGCCAGGCCGAGGTCAGACCGACCCTGGAAACGATAGATTTGAGAACTACAAGGGAATCCCCTGGGGTCCCGGGGTCAATGCCTACGGGTTTGACGAATGGCAGGGATTCTATAGTGGCGCCACCGACTATTTTGATCGCTGGAGCCCGTGGCACAACGACATCGACTGGTGGACCAACCGACGCTATACCCCGAGTATCGCGGGCCACACAGTCGACATCGTCGCCGCCGCAACGACGGACTTCATCGTCCGTCACCGGGACGAACCATTCTTCTGTTTCGTGTCGATGCCTGCACCCCACAATCCGATCCAAATTCTCAGATCTGACCTCGAGTCACTCACCACACGGTTTCCAGGCGTGTGGCGAAGGGTGCGAAAGCGTGCCAGTCCCACGACTGGACGTCTAATCGAAGACGTTGAGGAGCTCCGTTGCGGCAAAGGTGAAGAGTTCGACCACACCGTACTCGACCCAGATGGGAAGCATTTTTTCCCGCTCGTTCGCGCGACCCTCATCTACGCCATGGACCGGGGCATCGGCGAAATCCTGGCTGCTCTCGAAACCCTCGGTCTGTCGCAAGACACCATCGTCTGGTTGATGAGCGATAACGGCGCGGACCCTGAGTGGGGTTCATACCCACTGCGCGGCAGGAAGGGATCACTGTATGAAGGTGGGATCCGCGTGCCGGCGGCCGTCTGGTGGCCAGGCACCCTCGATGCTCTATCGCCACCCTACACGGAGAGAAATGTTTACCCACACCTCTTTCAATACCTCGACGTCTACCCGACGACGATGACGATGGCCGGCCTCGAGCCTTCCTCCTCCGATCTCGACGGCCGTGACGGCTTTGCAGCGCTCCTCGAGCGAAGCCCAACCCACCCACTCGAGGAAACTACCTTTATAAGCTTCAACCAGGAGTGGGCAGTGGCACGGAGTGGGCATTGGAAACTGCTCTTCAACGAAGCCGGATCACAGCAGAAGATCGAACTCTACGACATCGAAAACGACCCGCTCGAGAGGGTCAATGTCAGAGCATCACACCCCGAAGTCACGGAGCGTCTCTCCGGGGATCTCCACCGTTTCATGAACGAGGGCCATCTGGCCATGTCCTACTTCCCGCCCCGGGCGACATGGATCGAATCGGATGAGCCGCGCCCCGATGGTGACATTCTCGAGATACGCGCTTCGCAGACCAGCACCATCGACAACGGCGATACATGCGGTCTCTTCGTAAAGTTTGCCACCGCCGGGATCACGGACTACGCGATCGAACAACTCGAGCCCAACGACCTATTGTCTTTCGATCTCTTTGTCGCATCGGACTCGGATCATGTAAGCGGCTTTTTCGTAACTCCAGGCCGTGGACTCAAACCGATTTTCGACAAAACCAGTGGCGTCGCGGGTGATGGGAAGCTCATGGTTGATCAGGTGTGGCCTCGCCAGCGATGGATTCGCGTGACGGCCGGTATCGGCGAGGTTGCCCCGCTGCCGCAGGTCGTCGATTACATCGCCCTGCGGTCTTCTCAGAGGGGTAGCTACCACTTCTATCTCGACAACATAGTGATCCGACGCCACGATGGCTCGCCAAAGGCCGTCATCTGGGCATCGAGAGACGACACCCTTCGCTTGCGATACCGCTACTGCGGCTCAATGTACAACGACTGGGAGTCGGTTGCCGCGGTTTCCGGATTTCCGTTTTCTGAAGTCTCGGTCCAGGCGGTCGATTGACCGCGCGCTATCGCAACGGGGGATTTTCCGCTCTACGCCGCTTCGGGAAGGGCCTCGTCAATCAGCACTTCGGCGCTGCCGTCGGTATAGATCGCGGTGAATGATCCGTCTTCGATGACCAGGGCCGACGGACGACCGCCAGTATAGACGGACGACAACATACCAGTGTCGATGAGGAATACCCGGCCATCGAATCGCACCTCGATACGCCCCTCATCCTGCACGGTGTGTCCGCTGACAACCCTCTGCGCACCAACCCCTGCGAGAAGCTCGATGATCTGCTCGGTTGAGGTTTCCTCATCCCATCTGGCGGTTCCGCGGAACCACAACGGTCCGCCCTCGGAAAACACGAGCCAGCTTTCGGCGTCCGCCAGCTCGGCGTACTTTGGATCAGGAGGATCCATCTCGAGGTAGACATTCATCAATGAGGCGAGTTCCGCAGTCGTTGGCACCAAACCGTCGGCGATCATGGCCTCTCGAAGGCGGTGATAGATCGCCAGTTCCGACGCCACCTTGGCATTGATCTCGTCGACGCTGAGGCCCGCAAGATCCGGGCCGACACCGGCGTGGACAAAGAGCACCCCGTTGATGACTACCACCACCGGGCGTTGGTGCAGCCACGATCCGTAGTGCGTTCCAGGACCGAGCGCTTCTTTGTACTCGAGCCATCCCAACGGTATGGCGGCCATCCACTGCTCTTTGACATCGTCGGGCACCTCGGCAACCGGGGCATTCAGAATTTCCTCGGCCTTGGCCCGCCAGTATTTTTTGAAGTCCTTGTACGCGGCTTTTCGCCGTTTCTCGGATTTCTTGTCGACGAAGGTTGCGTAGAGATCTGGGTTGACGTCGCGGAAAAAGCCGACCAGATTCATACCCTCGTGGTTGCCCAGCAGGACAATGACCTTGCCGCCGGCAGCAGCCGCCTCCTGTTCGAGGCGCATCAGGAGATCGAGCACCTCGAAGACCTCGACGCCGCGGTCAAAGATGTCGCCGGTCTGGACAAAAGTCGTCTCGCCTGCGATCCAATGTAAATCGTCATCCACCAGCCCCGCGCGCTGCAGAATCGATACGAAACCGTCGTAGCTGCCGTGAATGTCGCCAATCGCAACGATGCGCTCTCCGGCCATAACGGAAGAGGCAACTGCGAGAGCTACCAGGACGGCCACCGTTACTGCGAATCGAGATGAAATCGACCTTCGTGTCATGCTTTCTCCTCCGACAAGGATAACCCCTCATCCACGGATTCTGTTCCGCCTTCGTCCTTCAGCATTGCAACCCCGATGGCCATCACAAGCGTGCTGATCACCAGCGCGAAGGCCGCAGGCACCGCCGGATTGTTGTGGTAATGGGTGATACCGCCGTAGTACATACCGAAGTGAACAACCAGCGCGGTGACGGCTGCTCCGAACGCGAGCGGCGCCGAAGTACGCTTCGAGAAAATGCCAAAGAGAACCGGCGCGAAAGTGGCGGCAAAGAGACCGTAGATTCCGTTTTGGGCGAAGATGGCTACCGACAGTGACGGTGCAACGATTTGGCGCCAGGCGAGGAGCAGTGTGATCGGCGCCAATGCAATCAGGAAGATCCTTCCAACCCTGAGCAATTGACTGTTCAATCGATCTGCCGCCACCCCACGTGCCCTCGCGATCGTGCCATAGAAATCGTTGCCGAAGATCGTCGAAAGGGCGAGGATCACCCCCTCGAGCGTCGAAAAGCCAGCTGCCAAAACCCCGAGCATGATGAAGGCGCGAAGACCCGGGGCAAAGGCCGTGGCGATGTAGGTGGCCACCACCCGGTCGGGCGGCAGACTGCCGCCAAGGTCGATCCGCGCATAAAGTCCGACCAGCAGCACCGCGGTGAAGACCGTGCCCGCCACCATGGCTGTCACAAGGTAAGTGTTGACATCGCGCTCGGAGCGCAGATAGAGCGATTTCGAGATGATGTGCGGTTGCATGATGATCGCGAGCCCGATGATGAAATTGGCTACGATCACCTCGAAGATGTCGCGGAAGAGAAGACTATCGGGATTGGTCATGCTGCCGTAGTGAGGCGCTACGGCGTCGAGATGGCCAAAGAATCCACCCACACCGTCACCGAAAAGGGCTGCGCCGGAAGCAACCAGGATCACCGCCACCGCCAACATCGTGATGGCCTGGACACTGTTGGACCAGATGTGAAGGCTGGCACCGCCGAACAGGATGTAGCCAAAGGTAAAAACAACCACCATCAACAGCGCCGGCCACATCCCGATCTGCAGCACGGTCATCAGAACCAGCACAAGTGCAGTCACAATGAGGACCAGAAATGTGATTTGCAGCATGCTGGCAAGTGCAAAGAAGACGGTCAGCCTCCGGTCTCCATAACGCTCACCCAACCACTGGGGTACCGTCAGTACCGTGAATTGGTCGCCTACTCTCCGGAACCTCTTGCTGGTCACGATCAGACCGATGAAGATCCCGAGGGGCGCCGCCAAACCGTAGCCCACGACCCCAGACCAGCCGTAGGCGTGGATCAGACCCGGATTGATGACGAAGGTCGCGACCGAAGTCATGTTGGCGGCCAGTGACAGACCGACGAAAAACGGCGGCACCCTACGGCTGCCGACAGAAAAGGACTCGATGTCGGTGGATTTCCGCCGATTGCGCCACGCGAGAAAGATGATCACTGCGGCGTAGGCGATGAGGAGGGCCCAGGGGAGAAAGGTTTCATTCATGCATTCGTCCTCGTCGGCAGTTAGCTGCCTTCGCCCGCCAGGTCCTCGGGCAGGTCCAGTTTTGAGTTTTTAGTTTTGAGTTTTGAGTTGCCGCCCTCCAACCGCTAGACATCAACGGGTAGGCGGAGGATAACTCAAAACTCATGACTCAACACTCAGAGCTCTCTGTACCACCGCATCAGACACGACACCATCTGCCCGCGGTAATTGAGGTTGAGAGCGCGAGAGCGACGTTCGACCACCATGAGGTCGGCGGCCAACCGCGCCAGCTCCTCGCCCGCGGGCTCGGCCTCGGCCTCGCTCGCCATCTCCAACGCGACCGCCGCCACCGACGCAAACGGCGGAACCCCATCCGGCAGGACAAAGGGCAATCGAAGCAGCTGTCGGGTTTCGCCGCCGATTCCCGACTCGAGAGCCGAGCGAATGTTGTCGACCACGCCGTCGAGGCCTCCATCCGTCAAAGTTGCAGCCGCCAGCTCGGGTAGGACCATGTCCTCCGACATCTGGCGTGCGACAGCCACGGCGCCCGGAAGAGCCAGCTGTTGGCAGCGTGAAAGAATGGTCGGAAGAACCGCCGAGGGATTGGCGGCGAGGAGGATGAATACCGCGTGTGCAGGCGGTTCCTCGAGAGTCTTGAGGAACGCGTTGGCCGCCTGGTCACCAAAATGACCCACCTCGACGCCATCAAAGATCCAAACCCTTCGCTCACCCTCGTACGGCCGTCCAGCAGCTGAATTCACTACTGCCCGAATCTGAGCGATCGTAATGATCCTTTTTGCGCCTGTCGGCAATACTGCCTGGACATCCGGATGGACGCCGTCCCGGACTCGATCGGCGCAGCCGCCGTTTCCCCACGGTGCGCTCATGTTCTGACACGTCAACATGACAGCGGTTTCAACAGCGGCGAGCTCGCGGCCGAGTCCCGCCGGTCCGACCAACAGAACCGACTGGGGGAAACGGTCTCGATCCCGTGCCTGAAGCAGACGTTCGAGCCCAGGCTCCACCAACGGCCCCCACCGTTCTCGGTCGAGCGCATCCGAATCCCACCAGGAGGGCGCCTCGTCGCTCATCGCAGAGCCTCGGGGAGAACCGGGTGGACTCGTGCGAAGACCTTTTCGGGCGGGCCGTCGGCCTGGATCACCTGGACCCGGCTCGGCTCGCGCTCCGCGAGCTCGAGAAAACCATCACGGACCCGGCGGTGGAACTCCGCCGGCTCGTCATCGAGCCGACTCTCGCGCGACGACCCTTCCGAGTTGCGCGTGTGGGCGCGGCAAAGCGCCGCTTCAGGATCCATATCGAAGACCAGTGTCAAGTCCGGCTCGAGCCCACCAGTGGCCAGTCGATTCAGTCCCGCCACTTCCTCCCAGCCAAGACCACGAACCAAACCCTGGTAGACCAGCGACGAATCTGTGAATCGATCGCACAGGACAACCGCGCCGTCTTCGATCGCCGGCCGGATGACCTGCTCGACGTGGTCGCGGCGAGCCGCCTCGAGGAGGAAGATCTCGCTGAATCCATCCGGTTCAAGTTCTGGGTCGAGGAGCAGCGCCCTCACCGCCTCCGCAAGCCTGGTTCCGCCAGGCTCGCGCGTCATCACGATCGTATGACCGAGGATCTTCAACCAATCGTTCACGAGCAACAACTGAGTGCTCTTCCCGGTGCCCTCTCCGCCTTCAAAGGAAATGAAATACCCACGTGACATGGTCGAGAGTATAGCTGCGCCGCGGCCGTCGGACGAACCGTCGCTATCGAGGAACCACAGAGACACAGAGGCACAGAGTTCGCACAGAGATTAATACTGATTCCATCACAACCACCAAGACACGAAGACACCAAGGAATCACAAAGCCCGTCCATCTAATTTGCCCGCAGATCACACAGATAGACCCAGATTGGCCCACACCACCTCGTTTCGTCCGGCGAGGTCCCGGCCGTCCGATGACGGCCGGGAACCGCTGGGCCGAGAAACCGCTTCGAAAGCGAGCTCTCGTATTGGTTTCCCGACCCGGTGGTATGCGCTCTCGAAGAGCGCAGGTCTCGTCATTCCTCTTCTTCATTCAAAACCAAAAACGCAAGAGGAGAGAGAGGCAGAACCGACGTGCCCCTGGCACGTCGGCCGGTGTGAAGTGGGACGTCGACGGACGCTTGCGTCCGGAGGCGACCCAGTTCTCACCGGTGACAGGCGATCCCTGGTCGCCTGTCGCTCTGCCGTCAATAAGCGCGACCGCCTTTCACGCTCAACATCTGCCTCTTTGCGGGCTTTGCGTTCTTTGCGGTTCTTTGGGATGGGTGAGTGGATCTGGGTCTATCTGGGTGATCTGTGGGCAGCTTTCTCTGTGTCCTCTGTGCCTCTGTGGTTTTTTTGGTGTCCTCCCATGGTGTCTTGAAATCTTGGTGGTTCTCCTGGGTGTGCGGTCGGACCAGGGTCTATCAGGATGATCTATAGGCAGTCTCGGTGTGCGGGAAGCCCTCCGTGGCTCTGCGGCTCTGCGTTTTCTTTGTGATGTCTTGGTGTCTTGGTGCCTTGGTGGTTCAACCCTGACCGACGACTCGTAAGAATGCTTCTTCGGCGCGGTACGAGGAGCGAACAAAAGGACCAGCAAAGACCTCGAGCCCAAGCGCGGTGCCAGCTCTGCCGAGCTCCTCGAACTCCTCAGGGCTCCAATATCGGGCGACCTCGATCTGCTTCGCCGTTGGTTGCAGGTACTGACCAATGGTTACGACCTGGCAACCCGCGGCGTGGAGATCGCCAAGCACCTCGACGATTTCGTCGCCGGTTTCGCCGATTCCGACCATCAATCCCGACTTGCGGATCATCTCCGGTGCGCGTTCGGCAACCCGGCCGATCACCTCCATCGCCCATTCGTAGCGTCCCGAGCGACGCACCTGCCGGTAAAGCCTCGGCACGGTTTCAACGTTGTGGTTGTAAACCTCGGGCCCGGCTTCGATGATCCGATCCACCTGTGCCAGATCACCGCGGAAATCCGGGGTCAGGACCTCGATCGCCGGGGATTTCTCGAGGGCACGCAGGCCCTCGATACAGTCGATAAAACCTCTCGCCCCGCCATCTTCGAGGTCGTCGCGATCGACAGCGGTGATCACGACGTGTACGAGACCCATCTCGACAACCGCCTCGACCAGCTGCCGCGGCTCGTCGGGGTCGAGGGCGGACGGTCTTCCGTGAGCGATCGAGCAGTAAGAGCAGTTGCGGGTACAGATCCGGCCGTTGATGAGGAAGGTCGCCGTGCCACGCGAGAAACACTCGCTTCGGTTGGGGCACCGCGCCTCTTCGCAGACAGTATGCAGGCCGCCAGATCGCATCCTTTTCTTGATCTGGTGGAGCTCGCCCAGTTGCATCCGGCGCGAGCGAATCCAGGCCGGCAGAGCCGGCCCGGGAGCGCGGCCACCGAAGGTCACGGTGCGACCACCCAGGCGTCGGGGAAACCTGCAGCACTCATCCGCTGCGCAACACGGTCGGCGGAGCCGCGGTCAGGAAAGGGGCCCAGCCGGAGCTTGTACAGAGTCGGTGAGCTGGCATCCTGAACCGTGATGAGATGTTGGTTCTGGCGCGGAAAACCGAGGCCCTCGAGCTTGGTCCGTGCCGATTCCACCGATGCGCTCTTCGAAGAGGCCAGCACCTGGACAAAGAAATCGGTGGACGCCGGGGTCGGCGTAGGTGGTGGAGCCGTCGTTGGAGTTGGCGCCGGCGGCCTCGGAGTCGCGGTCGCCGTAGCGGTCGCGGCCGGTACGGCGGTCGCGTCGGCAATGGCGGTCGGGATAACGACCTCAGGAATCTCGGTAGGCGTCGCGGCTGCCTGCAGGGCGGTCATCTCGCCCGTCGGCTGCTCAGCCGTTAGCACCGACCAGGCCGCCCCGTAGCCGAGCGCGAAGGCCACGATCATAACCAGGGCCAAAGCAACCAGGAGCACCGTCAGCCAGCGCGCGCTCAATTCAATGACGTAGTAGCTACGACTCATTCCTTGTTCTCGATTTCCCGGGGCCCGCGACAGGGCCCCCGTCTCTGTCTGAAGAACAGCGGACCGGCGTTCATTCTTTCTTGTCGGCCATCCCTGTCAGGGCCTCCAGCATTTTGATCGGCACCGGGAAAACGATGGTCGACGCGTTCTCGGTGGAAATCTCGGTCAGTGTCTGCAAATACCGGAGCTGAATGGTAATCGGGTTGTCCTTCATGACGTCGGCCGCTTGGGCGAGCTTCTGCGAGGCCTCGAACTCGCCGGAGGCGTGGATGATCTTGGCCCGCTTCTCGCGCTCGGCCTCGGCCTGCTTGGCGATCGCGCGCTGCATGTCCGGCGGCAGGTCGACGTGCTTGACCTCGACCATCGAGACCTTGACGCCCCAGGGGTCGGAGTGCTGGTCGATGATCTCTTGCAGGCGGACGTTGACGTCCTCACGCTTGCTCAAGAGATCGTCTAGGTCGACCTCGCCGAGCACCGCCCGCAAAGTGGTCTGGGCGAGCTGCGAGGTGGCGTAGACGTAATTCTCCACCTCGACCACCGCTTTGACCGGGTTCATGACCCGGAAGTAGACCACCGCGTTGACCTTGACCGAGACGTTGTCGCGCGTAATCACATCCTGCGGCGGAATGTCATGAACCACAGTGCGGAGGCTCATCTTGACTATTCGATCGATTGGCCAGAAGACGAACACGAAACCAGGCCCCTTGGCCTCCTTGAGTACCCGTCCGAGACGGAAGATCACACCCCGCTCGTACTCATTGAGAATGTTGATCCATTTGAAAATCACAAAAATTGCGAAGAAAACCGCAAGACCGAGTCCGGAACCGATGAGCTGCATCACGCACTCCCTTCCTCGCCGTCGCTCTCGGCGACGACGTCGATTCTCCGATCATCAATGGCGACCACGCGGACGCTGCTGCCGGCGGCGATTGTTCCGCCGACGGATCGCCCATCCCAGTACTCGCCATGAACTGCCACCTTACCCCCGGGCGCGAGGTCGCCGATAGCTCTCCCGACCTCGCCGATCATTCCTTCATAACCGGTCATCGGCAGTTGCCGGTACGCTCTCAAGACTCGCGTCAGCAGAAATACGGTGAAGAACGCTACCACCACGGCCGTAGGAAGAACCACGCCCATGCTCACCCGCAGGGCCGGAATCGGACCATCGAAGAGCATCAACGAGCCGAGCACGAAGGAGAGCACCCCGCCCACAGTCAGTAGCCCATAGCTGGTCACCTTCACCTCCAGAATGAAGAGCATCAGGGCGACAAAGATCAGGGCCACGCCCGCCCAGCTCACCGGCAACACCGAAACCGAATACAGACCCAATAGCAGGAAGATGACGCCCACCACGCCCGGCAGGATTCCGCCAGGATGGCTGATCTCCACATAGAGGCCGAGCGCTCCCAGCGCCATCAGGAGATAGGCAATGTTGGGGTTGGCAAGGACCGAGAATAAGCGCTCTGCAAAGCTCGGCTCCATCTCTACGATTAACGGCTCGTCGATATCCAGGTTCACGACGTCACCGCTGAACCGGGTCACTTCCATGCTCTTCAGCTGCTCCAGCAGATCGCTGAAATCGGTGGCGATAAGGTCGATGAGCCCCGCTTCAAGTGCCTCCTCGGCGGTCAACGAGATGCTCTCTTTCACGGTTCGCTCGGCGGTCTCCGGGTCGCGGCCCCGCTGTTCGGCCAGCGATCGAACCATAGCCGCCGCGTCGTTCGTCACCTTGTCACGAACATCTTCCGGCAGATTCTCCCCTTGTCCACCAACCGGATGCGCGGCACCGGTATTGGTGCCTGGAGCCATTGCCGCCACGTCCGCCGAGAGGAGGATGAAGAAGCCGGCAGAGGCAGCACGAGCGCCGGGCGGGTTGACGAAGACCACGACTGGCACCGATGACGTGGTGATTGCAGTCGTGATATCTCGGGTGGTGTCCACCAGCCCACCTGGAGTGTCGAGTTCCATCACAACCAGCGAGGCATCCCTTTCGGCAGCCTCCGCAAGCACGCGTTCGATGAACCGCTGCGATGCGGGCTGGATCGTATCCTCGACTCGCATCCGCACGACCTCGCCGCTAGAGGCGGAAGCCGGAACTGCCAGCGTCAACACGACCAAGAACCATATGAGATACCGTTGCATACTGAAGATGATAGGGCCGATTGGGCCACGGAACAAGGGAAACCCTCTCTTTCCAATCGATTTCGGATTTCGGATTTCGGATTTCGAAATTTCCCGCACACACCCAGAATCGGATAGGCTTCGCATATTTGAATCCTCCAATACAGACTACGGCGGAAAAACGCCGAACATTCCCGTCTCACGGGCCCGGAAAATCCGAAATCCGAAATTGCAAATTCGAAATCAGCTGTTTTGCCGTATTCCCTGTCTCGCTTGACTCCACAAGGTGCGGACAGTCGAGCGATCTGAAAACCCGGGGCCATCCGCCGCATAGAGCTCGCGTTCCGCGAGCCACGCGATTTCGCCGATTGCTGACCCAGCTGCCGGCCAGAGATCTCTCGCACGCTTCGCGATCCAACGGATGGTTGCGCGAGGAGGAACCTCGATGCCGGATCGTTCAAGCTGATGAACAACCCTCTCGACTGCGATCGCGGCCGGTCCATTCCCGACGCGCCCAGTATGCGGCGAAGACGAACTCCGGTGCTTCGCTGCCCACCACAGGACGCCCGGCAAGACGAGGATCACCAAGACCACGGGCAGATAGCGCCAAGAGATGTGTCGCAGCAGGGCGTCAACCACGTTCGCCATCGCCGTCACCAGTTGCACCTGTTCGCCGAAACCAAAGGTCAAGATATAGCGGTCCCACGACGACTGCACCCAGTCCACAGCCCAACGGAGACGATCTCGACCGCTGGGTCTGCTGAGGCTCGGGATGTCGGCCTCCGGCGTTGGGTCAAAGACCGTCCAGGTGTCGTCCTCTCCGACCCAGGCCTCGACCCATGCGTGGGCGTTGGCTTGCCGAATCACCGCCTCTCGTTCATCGATGGAAAGACTGCCTCCGCTAAAGCCCGTCACCATCCGCGCCGGAATGCCGAGATCCGTCAGCAGGGCGACCATGGCGCCGGCAAAGTACTCACAGTGGCCCCGGCGTTCGTGGAGCAGAAACCAGGACACGGGATCAGCCCGCTGGTGGACCATTCCTGTCATCGAGTAGTCATAATTCTGTCTGAGGTACGACTCGATAGCTGATGCCTGACCCGCATCGGAACTGACTCCGTCGATGACGCTCATTGCCAGGTTCTGCACCTCAGGGTCGAGATCGAATCGAGGAGGGCCTTCAAATGGCGGATCTGCGGCCCTGGGTGGATCTTCACGGGCCACCCAAACGGTGTAAACCAAGGGGCCTCTGACCCGCTGGGTAAGCGCTACACCACCGGTAGGATCCATTTTGACGCCGAGAGGAGAAGAAAGGGCGACCGTACCTTCGGGGAGGAAGAGATATCTCCGCGGTCGAACGAGTTCGATTTCGAGCTCCACCGTATCGGCCAGTCCTCGGGCTTCCCCGTGCAATCGAATCAGGCCTCCAGGAGCGTCGGGTTGCTGAAGGGCGCCTCGAGGTGCCCACGAGTTGAGGGTCACCCTTTGCAACGCCGTAGCACGAAGGCGAATCCATTCCGATTGGATCGCCTCACCCGACACCGAGCGCACGATCATCGCCACCTGGCGCGACTGGGTGATAGTCCCGACTCCAGCCAGATCTACATGGCTCGAGAAACCCGTGACGCTGCTGAGACCTCCACGTCCCGAGATCCATGGCGAACGTATCCTTGGCAGCGCCAGGAAGATCGGAATCGACACCAGCAATGCCAGTATCGCGGCTACCACAACATGTCGGGGCCGCGGAATAGAGGGGATCACCTGTCGTTCGAAGCCGCGTCCCGCGAAATGGATCCTGATTCCGACCCACCACCACAGGACCGCCGATGCGGCGAAATACAGGGCCACAATGACGTGAGTCGACGTGGTGATCGCAACCACCCACACGAGGAAGACCAACAGAATGGCGCGGAGAAACGAGCGCCGATCCACCACCATCAGCACTCTCACCGAGGTCAACAACAGGAGCAGATGGCCGAGAGGTCGCAGCGGACCGACTCGCATGCCGCCCGCCGCAATCACGGCAACAATGATGGCAACGCCAACCAAGTTGAGAACAATGCTCGATGGCCGTCCCATCGACGACGGACGCAGACTCATCAATAGCCCCACCGTAGCCGCCGCCAGCCAGAAAGGTGGCATGATGATGTAGAGGAAGGGAAAGGGCAGGAGCGCCCACAGAAATAGGATACCGAGCAACCGGCGGTAGCTCTCTACCGTCATCTGCGACCGGCCTCCCGGACCTTGAACAACGTTTTGCGGCCGCTTTCAAACGCCACCGGTGCCTCCTCGGCCATCGAAAACGGCTCAACCTCGGCAAGCGGACGCAGCAACATTGGCGCTCGACGGACGCTTCGAACCGGCGGGACCACGAGCGATCCGACAACAATCCCAACCCGGACACCCTCGCGCAGCCTTTGCACCACCCCTGTCGCTACTTCCGATACGAGGCGTTCGAACCGCTCGAGCTGGCGTAGGTCCGTCGGATCTTCAAGCCTCGGATCGACAACGAAAAAAACCGGCTTTTCGGTCGTCCGTTGGCGTTCAACAACTACCAGGTGCTGTTGGCGTGCGGTTTGTTTCCAGTGAATTGCTCGCAACTCGTCGCCTTCGTGGAAATCCCGCAACTGGGTCACGTCGCCCTCGCGCCCGCGCGATTCAAGGGCATCTGGAGAACGACGTCCCCCACCCCTTCTCACCGAGGCGAGCGAGGCGGGAAGCAGCCGGGGGTAGACCAGCACCTGACGCCCGGCAATCAGGATTTTCGACTTGAGGAAGAAGCCAAGTGGCAGCAATACTTCGAGTCGCCACTGTCCAAGTTCCTGCCAACCCCGCTTCGGGAATTTCACTTCCACCGCATGCCGTCGCTTCTGACCGGCTGCGAGATAGATCTCCTTGACCACAGAGCGGCCCGCAGCATCGCGGATCACGAGTCCATAGGCGGGCATGAAACTGGAAGTGTTCGTGAGCTCGACATCGACCACTGCCAGCCTGTCGGCGTATATCTCCGGCGGCAGATCAACGGTCGCTTCAATCGCTCCCAGGACCTGACGCGACCAGGCCCCCGACACGACGTAGCTGCCGAGGGCCAGACCGAGAAGGGCCATGAGGGCGTTATTGCCGGTGTTCACTGCAGCCAGACCCAGCACAATGCTCGCCACCAGGTAGGCGAAGCCCCAGCGAGTGAGTCGGAGGCGGAAACCGGGAAAGGCGTTGGCGAAAGCCATCTCTCGAATTAGGAATTAGGAGTTAGGAGTTAGGAGTTCCCGCCCGCCCCCCCGGTCCTCGTGAGTACCATCGGGTGGGTGGCGGAAAAATCCGAAATCCGAAATCCGAAATCCGAAATTTGCCTGCAGAATCATCGTGGTACCGGAATCGATTCCAGGATGGCGCGGATGACGGCGCGTTCGGAACGGCTCCGCTCCCAACCGTCGCCGACCAATGGGTCGGCGTGCAGGAGTCGATGTGCAAGCACCGTTTCAGCGGTGTCCTGAAGGTCATCGGGGAGTACGAAGGCCCGACCTCGAACCAGCGCCAGCGCCTGGGCCGAGCGTTGCCAGGCAAGACAACCTCGGGTCGAGACGCCAAGGGCAAGGGCAGGGTGGGAGCGCGTCGCCTCGACGACCTCGAGCAGGTAATCGAGGAGCACTCCCGAAACATGAACCTCAGGCACCAGGTTTTGCATCTCGATGACCTCAGCGGCATCGATCACAGGTTCGAGCTGCTCCAGTTCTGGCTCCGCGCCGCTTGTTCGCAGAAGCTCGCGCTCCTCGTCACGACCCGGATAGCCCATCGAAAGGCGCATCAGGAAGCGATCGAGCTGCGACTCGGGAAGAGGATACGTCCCGGTGGATTCGACCGGATTCTGGGTCGCGACAACAAAAAAGGGCTCGATCAAGCGGTGACGGGTCTTCTCGACAGTGACCGAGTGCTCGCTCATCGCCTCGAGCAGCGCCGACTGGGTGCGTGGCGCTGCTCGATTGATTTCGTCAGCGAGCACGACGTTTGAAAACAACGGACCCGGCAAAAACTCGAACTCGCCCCTGTCCTGGCGGTAGACCGAGATGCCGATGATGTCCGATGGCAACGTATCCGAAGTGAACTGAATGCGGTGAAAGTCGAGATCGAGGGAACGAGCGAGCGCCTGGGCAAGAGTCGTTTTCCCGACACCTGGCACGTCCTCGAGGAGCACGTGGCCGCGGGCGAGAAGGGCCGCGATCAACGCATCGACGATCTCGGCCTTGCCGCGAATCACGCGCACAACCGATTCATGCAGCCGTTCGAGTCGCTTCAGAACCGTGTCTGATACCGGATTCATGCAATCTCCTACGAAACGGGGCGGCATCGCCGCCCCTCAAACCAGTATACGGAACAACGGGCCCATCGTTCCTGCAACCGTCCCTGAAACCGCTACGGGGCATCATCGAATAGACAGACAATGGTAACCAGTAACCAGTGACCAGTAATCAGTAGGGGCCTACAATTCTCAAACTGGTTACTGGCGACTGGTTGCTGATTACTCGATCGGACTCGAACCCAGATCCACTTTGGGGTTACGATAGCCCTATGGCACGCGATGCCGAACATCACCTTCACGAGTTCCTCGCTCACCTGGCGGTGGAGCGTAACCTGAGCCCGCGCACAATCGAATCCTACCGACGTGATCTCGTTCAGTTCACATCGTGGCTCGAGGAGCAATCGATCAATCTCTCCGAGGTGGAGCGGGCAACCCTGCGCAACTACCTCGGTAGCCGCCGCGATCATGGGTTATCGGCGCGCTCTGCGGCGCGGGCGCTGTCCACTCTGCGTGGTTTCTTCCGCTTCCTCGTCAACACACAGATCCAGACTATCGATCCGACCGCTAATCTTCGTTCACCGAGCCTCTGGCAAACGGTCCCCCATGTCCTCACAACCGACGAAATCGAAGCCCTGTTGGGATCCCCTGATACCTCAACCTCTCTCGGCCTGCGCGATCGGGCGATGTTCGAGACCCTCTACGCTACCGGCCTCCGGGTCTCCGAGTTGGTAGGCCTGACAACGGAGCGTGTGCGGCTCGACCCCGGTTATGTGCGAGTCATCGGCAAGGGGCGCAAGGAACGAGTCGTACCGCTCGGCAAAAGCGCCATTTCCTGGATTGACGACTACCTTGGTCACGCCCGGCCTCAGCTCAACAAGCAACGCTTATCCGAGCTTTTTCTCAATCATCGCGGCGGCGCCCTCACTCGCCAGGGGTTTTGGAAAATCCTCCGCGGCCACGCCCAGAGAGCACAGATCAGATCGCCCCTCAGCCCGCATATCGTGCGCCACTCCTTCGCCACCCATCTGGTCGAAAACGGTGCTGACCTGCGGGCCGTGCAGATGATGCTCGGCCATGCCTCACTCACGACCACTGAGATCTATACCCATGTCGCGCGTGAGCGGTTACGCCGCTTATACGACGAGAAACATCCTCGCGCGTAAACAGAATGAGGAATTAGGAATGCCGTCCACCCACCCGCAGCGATCAGGGTCAAGGGGCTGGAAATCCGAAATCCGAAATCCGAAATCCGAAATCTTGGTCGTCGCGGTTTTTCTTTTCGGAGCCCTGTTCTGCTCAGGGCCGGTCGCCGCGAAGCTGGCGATATTTACCGATGGTCGCGTACTCAAGGTCGAAGACGTGCGCCTCGAAGGCTCCGAAATCGTCCTTGAGCTCAAAGGGGGCGGAACCCTGCGGGTATCAGCGGTCCGGGTTGACAGGGTCATCGCCGACGAGGTTGTCGAGCCTGAAAAAAATTTGCCATTCGGAGAACTCGACTGCCCTGTCTCCTGGAGCGACCTGGAACTTCCCGAGGACCTCCCCTACCGCGATTTCATTGTCTTGGCGGCCCGCGCCACTGACCTTGATCCGCGGTTGGTAGCTTCGGTCGTGCAGACCGAGTCCGCCTTCGACCCGCAAGCGATATCGCGGGCGGGAGCCGCCGGGCTCATGCAACTGATGCCAGCGGCTGCCTCGGAACACGAGGTGCATGACGTCTTCGATCCCGCGGAAAACCTTCGCGGCGGCGCAGAGCACCTGCGCATCATGCTCGATCGTTTTGAGTCTCTCCCACTCGCTCTCGCCGCCTACAACTCCGGTGCCACAACCGTGACGCGGTACAACGGCATACCTCCGTACAAAGAGACCAGGAATTATGTCCGCAAGGTCCTAGCACTCTTCTGTCCGGAGGAATGACCGGGCAGGGCGCAGGATGCAGGATGCAGGATCACTCTTGTCCAAGACAGCGTCTCGGGAAACCGACTCAGATTTGACTGGCGGAGGCATTACAGCGGCAGGTGCAGTGGCAGCCACCAGCGACAGCAATCAGCGTCAGCGATCAGAGGCCGCGGCAGCGACAGCATCCAGTCTGACTGGGATAAATAACTGAAATCATGACCTCGGGTTGAGCAATCGCCAGGTCATGGCACGGACCTGATCGAAGGCCTTCATGACGTCACGGGCGGCTGTCTGACTGATCGCCCCGGCGTGCGCGAGGAGCTTCAAGTGGCTGTCGACCTCTTTGGCCGAGGCGTAGGCGATTCTCCAGTGGTTCGACCGGCCCGCCCTTGACACCGGCCGACTCGGCAGCTATCTCGCCCGTTGAACGACCCGGAGGTGATCATGCCGGCGTCACGGGACCCTGCCCTCTGCCCTCTGCCCCTGCCCTCTGACGCTGCCGCTGCTTCCTGTTGCTGCTCCCTGTCGCTGCCGCTGAATACTGCCGCTGTTACCTGTCGCGGTCGCCCGCGCCTTGGACAGCATCAGTTGGTTGAAGGGAACCTCGCCTTGGAAAGGCTGAAAATCGACCCGTAACCCTTGTGTTATCAGATGGGCAATGTCACCTGTGGATTTGTTTTGGACAGCAGTGATGCAGGATCCAGGATGCACCGAGAGCATGTCCCGTACTCGAGTGGGTGGGCGGCTCTGTGCCCTATATCCTGGTGGACGGGTGAGCCCTGACCCCTGTATCCGGGCGGGTAGGTGGGTGGTAAACTCCGCGCGAGGAGAAGGACGATGTTGAATAAGGGAGCCATGCTGGTCTCAATCGTGTTCTTGATGGCGGTCATCCTACTGCCGGGATGTGGCGAAAAGGAAACCCCCGAACAGCGCCTCGAACGGTTGCGATATAACCACGAAATCTACCCGGTGGCGGCCAAGACCATGTACGGCGAGGAAGGCCAACCCACACTGCTGGTCGATCTTCAAGTCGCCAATCAAGGCTCCGAGGTTCTCAACAAGCTAACCGTCCTGGTGCGAGTCTTCGACGCTTCCGGGGCTGAGAAGGACGCCAGCCGCGTAACCCTCGATATGAGCGACGTACAGCTCGGAGTCGGCGCACGGGTTTCGGCTACCCTGCCCGGCGTCGAGCTGCTCGACGACGAAGAGGTCACGGTCGAACTCGAGACCAACTTGCCACCAGAGGTTCTCCACGAGCTGCCCGAGTGGGCCGAGGTCGCCAGCGTCAGTTGATCGGTCCGGATGGCAGCTCCGAAAGCCCGAAACGCTCCATCAGGATGGACCGAAGACCGGGGAGTTCTTTGTTCTCGAAGGCCTCGATTGCTTCCGGGGCCAGCCGGCCGACAGCCTTTCGGGTCGCTTCGATCAGGCGCAGCCCCTCACAGAGGCGCAGATCCGGGTCCTCTTCGAGCGTTTTGCGGGTGACATCGAGCATCAGCTCGCACCGCGCATCGGCTATGGAACAAAAATCATCGGTCGTCATGTCAGCACTATCACCAACAGTCAACCGGAGAAATCAGAGTGCTATTTCAAGATCCTGAAGCATTTCTTGCCGAGGTAGAGGAGATCGCCGCCCTCGGCGCCGAGCAGCTGATGGCCCACTGGCGGGCTCTCGAGCCCGATCAGATCAATGAAAAAGCGAGAAATGACCTGGTTTCGGCAGCCGATCTCGCCTCGGAAGAGGCGATCATAGGCGCTATCCGCTCCCGTTTCCCGGATCACAACATCCTCTCCGAGGAGGCCGGACGCTCAACGCCGACGGATGGCGGGCCGACCTGGATCATCGACCCGCTCGACGGCACAACCAACTTCGTGCACGGAATTCCCCAATTCGCAATCTCGATCGGAGTCGCGGTGGAACAACGTATCGATTTTGGAGTCATCCTCGATCCCTGTAAGAACGACCTGTTTTCGGCGATCCGCGGCCGTGGCGCGCGATGGAACGGTGCGGTCTGCCGGGTCAGCGAACGCAAAGGCCTTTCGGGAGCCTTGCTTGCCACTGGCTTCCCATTCAAAGCCCATCGCCTGCTCGACCCCTACCTGGCAATTTTTCGCGATGTCTTCCTCAGATGCAAGGCGATTCGACGTCCCGGGGCGGCCGCCCTCGATCTTGCCTACACAGCGTGCGGCCTTTTCGACGGGTTTTTCGAGTTTCAGCTTTCGGCCTGGGATATCGCAGCGGGTTTGGTTCTGGTCGAGGAGGCCGGGGGCGTCATCACGGGCATGGACGGCGGAACGGATTTTCTTGGCTCTGGCAATGTGGTCTGCGGCACGCCAGGAGTGCATCGCGAACTGCTCGAAGTGGTTTCGTCCTATCGCAACGACTGGCAGAAGAAACTCAAATGAACCATCGAGCGACCGTGCGCTCCATCACTGTCAATCTTTCGTGAAACTCAGGGTCAAGCTATAATCCATTGATATGGGTGAGAATCCGGTCAGCCCCGGCGCCATGCGCGACAAGATCCAGGAAGCCATCTCCTGGACTCGGATGGAACAATACGAAGACGCCATCACCGTGTTTGAGGATTTCCTTTCCGTGCTCTCCACGGAGGGAGACCTACAGGACAAGCGCTTCGCCGCCTCGGCCTTCTCCTACTACGGTCTCTGTGTGGCGATGGTTCGGCGTAAGTACGCCGACGCTGTCAAGTACTGCAACGTGTCGGTCAAAGCTAACTTCATGGATCCAGAGCACCGGATCAACCTTGCCCTCGTCTATTTGGAACGGGATGACCGCAAGAACGCAGTGAAGAACCTCGAAGCCGGGCTTCGGCTGCAGCCGTCGAACAAAAGGATCAACAAGATCTTCAGGGAGATCGGCCGCCGCAAGGCGCTCATGTTCTCCTTTCTTTCGCGCAAAAACCCGCTCAACGTGTGGGTCGGCAAGATACGCGAGCCCAAAACCAATCGATAGGCCAAAAACGCCAAAATCAACCCAATCCAGCCCTTGCCACCAACCGACAACAGGGTTATCCTACGCGTTGTGAATTTGTTCACGTGATCTATTTCGCGTGATACCCGCACTACAGCACCTGACCGCCCATACCAAGGGCGAGGACCGCGGAGGTTTTCCATGACAAAAAGACGAACCGTGATGATTGACGGCAATGAAGCCACAGCCTCGGTCGCACACCGGATCAACGAAGTGTGCGCCATCTACCCGATCACCCCTTCCTCGAATATGGGTGAATTCGCCGACGAGTGGTCGGCACAGGGAAAGACCAACATCTGGGGCGTCGTGCCCGACGTCGTTGAAATGCAGTCCGAAGGCGGCGCATCGGCAGCGGTGCATGGCTCTCTCCAGGCCGGCGCCCTGACCACCACTTTTACGGCCTCTCAGGGGCTGCTTTTGATGATCCCGAGCATGTACAAGATTGCCGGTGAGCTCACCGCTTCGGTCTTCCACGTCTCGGCGCGCACGCTCGCAACCCACGCCCTGTCGATCTTCGGCGACCATTCGGATATCAACGCTGTCCGCCAGACAGGATGGGGACTGATTGCTTCGGGTTCGGTCCAAGAAGCACACGACATGGCGTGCATCTCGCAGATGGCGACGCTCGCGAGCCGTATTCCCTTCGTCCACTTCTTCGACGGATTCCGTACGTCGCACGAGGTATCGAAGATCGAATACCTCGAAGACGACGATTTGAAGAACCTCATTGACGACGACCTGATCCGCGCCCACCGTGACCGCGCCCTGTCCCCGGACCGGCCGGTCATCCGTGGTACCTCGCAGAACCCGGATACTTTCTTCCAGGCGCGAGAGGCCATCAACCCCTTCTACGAGGCATGCGCAGGCCACGTCGCCGACGCCATGGAAGCCTTCGGCAAGCAAATTGGACGCGAATACCACCTCTTCGACTACGTGGGCGACCCGGAAGCGGAACGGGTGGTGATCATCATGGGTTCCGGCGCCGAGGCGGTCCACGAAATGGTGGATTGGCTCAACGCCAAGGGCGAGAAGGTCGGTGTCCTCAAGGTCCGGCTCTACCGCCCGTTCTCGGCCAGCCACTTCATCGATGCGCTACCGAAAACTACCAAAAAGATCGCGGTCATGGATCGCACCAAGGAACCGGGATCCCTCGGTGACCCGCTCTACCTCGATGTCGTCACCGCCTTGCATGAGTCGCGGGCCGCAGGCGCGAGCCCGTTCGTTTCCGAACCGTTGATTGTCGGCGGCCGCTACGGCCTTTCATCGAAAGAGTTCAACGACACGATGGTCAAGTCGATCTTCGACAACCTGGCCGCTGACAAGCCCCGAAATCACTTCACGATCGGCATCGTCGACGACATCAGCCAGACCTCGCTGCCAATGGACGACGATTTCACCATTGCCGGCGACGACGTTTTCCGCGGCCTCTTCTACGGTCTCGGTTCCGACGGCACGGTCGGCGCCAACAAGAATTCGATCAAGATCATTGGCGAGGAGACCGACAACTTCGCTCAAGGCTACTTCGTTTACGACTCGAAGAAAGCCGGCGCGGTGACGGTTTCGCACCTCCGCTTCGGCCCCGACCAGATCCGATCCTCCTATTTGATCCGCAAGGCCAGATTTGTTGCCTGCCACCAGTGGGTCTTCGTCGAGAAGCTCGACATGCTGGCCTACGCCGAGAAGGGCGCCACCTTCCTCGTCAACTCCCCCTTCGGCCCGGAGGCGATCTGGGACGAGTTCCCACGCGAAGTACAGCAGGCGATCATCGACCTCGACCTCAAGGTCTACTGCATCGACGCCACCGACGTGGCGCGTGAAACCGGCATGGGGCGCCGCACCAACACCATCATGCAGACCTGCTTCTTTGCCATCTCCGGCATCCTGCCCCGTGAAGAGGCGATCGAAAAGATCAAGGGCGCGATCAAGAAGACCTATGGCGCCAAGGGCGACGAAATCGTCCAGCTCAACTTCAACGCGGTTGACGGTACGCTCGCCAATCTCCATGAGGTCAAGGTACCTGACACGGTCACCGCCACCTTCACTCGGCCACCAACGGTCTCCGACGACGCTCCAGACCTGGTCAAGAAGGTGACGGCCCTGATGCTCGAAGGCAAGGGCGATCTGCTGCCGGTTTCCGCATTCCCGCCAGACGGTACCTGGCCGACCGCCACCACCCAATGGGAGAAGCGCAACATCGCAATCGACATCCCGGTATGGGATGAAGGGCTCTGCATCCAGTGCAACAAGTGCGTCCTCGTCTGCCCGCACGCTGCGATCCGCGCTAAGGTCTACGACCCATCCGCTCTCGACGGAGCGCCCGAGACCTTCAAGGCGGTTGATTACAAGGCCAAGGATTTTCCCGACTCGAAATACACAATCCAAGTTGCACCGGAGGACTGCACCGGTTGCGAACTCTGCGTGCGGGTCTGCCCGGCAAAGGACAAGTCCAACCCCAAGCACAAGTCTCTCAACATGGCGACGCAGATGCCCCTGCGCGAGCAGGAGCGCGAGAACTTCTCCTTCTTCCTCGATCTGCCCGAGGCCGACCGCACCAAGATCAAGATCGACGTCAAAGGCTCACAGTTCTTCCAGCCCCTCTTCGAGTTCTCGGGAGCCTGCGAAGGCTGCGGCGAAACGCCCTATGTCAAGCTCCTTACCCAGCTCTTCGGCGACCGGCTGCTGGTTGGCAACGCCACCGGCTGCTCATCGATCTACGGCGGTAACCTGCCGACAACACCGTATGCAGTCGACCAGAATGGACGTGGGCCCGCTTGGAACAACTCGCTCTTCGAGGACGCTGCCGAGTTCTCGCTCGGCTTCCGCCTCGCCATCGACCAGACTTCGAGCGCCGCAAAGCGGATGCTCAAAGGGCTGGCATCCATCGTGGGCGATGAGCTCGTTGACGAGATTCTCCTTGCCGATCAACTCAGCGAAGAAGGCATCACCGCGCAACGCGCGCGAGTGGAGACCCTCTGCAAAAAGCTCGAGGGCATCGACAGCCCCGACGCGAAGACCCTCGCCCACATCGCCGACTACCTGGTCAGAAAGAGCGTATGGGCGGTTGGCGGCGACGGCTGGGCCTACGACATCGGCTACGGCGGTCTCGATCACACCCTGGGCATCGGCCGCAACGTCAATCTGCTGGTCCTCGACACCGGCGTCTACTCCAACACCGGCGGTCAGGCCTCGAAGGCGACGCCGCTTGGAGCCACCGCCAAGTTCGCGATGGGCGGCAAGGAGATCCCCGCCAAGGACCTCGGCATGATGGCGATGGCCTATGGCCACGTTTACGTGGCCTCGGTCGCCTTCGGCGCCAAGGACAGCCAGACGGTGCGCGCCTTCCTCGAGGCCGAATCCTACGATGGTCCCTCGATCATCATCGCCTACTCTCACTGCATCGCTCACGGCTACAACCTGTCCGATGGCCTCGATCATCAGAAGGCGGTGGTGGAGTGCGGCGCGTGGCCGATGTACCGCTTCGACCCCAGGCGGACGGCAATGGGCGAAAACCCGCTCAAGCTCGATTCGCGCGCGCCGAAGATCTCCTTCGAAGAGTGGGCGCTCTCCGAGACCCGATTCCGGATGCTCATGAAAACCAACCCCGAGCGGTCGAAGAGATTGCTCGCGGAAGCCCAGCGCGTCGTCCAGGCAAAGCACGATATGTATCAGCAGCTCGCAAACCTGCACTACGGCTCTGACGCCGACACCGAAACGAATTGAGGGAGGGAGCTATGGACCTCAAAACCACCTATCTCGGACTCGAGCTCGCCAACCCGATCGTCAGCGGTTCGTGCCCACTCGGCGCCAATCTCGACACCGTCCGTCTCCTCGAGGACGCGGGGGCTGCCGCCGTCGTCATGCCGTCCCTCTTCGAAGAGGAGATCATGGCCGCGGCCACGGCACAGATGGAAATGGAATCGGCAGGCGCCGGTTTCGCCGAGGCCTCGTCCTACATCCCGAACCCCGACGGCTATCACGTCGGACCCGACCAATACCTGGACCATGTGCGAGCGGCCAAGGAGGCGGTATCGATCCCGATCATCGCCTCGCTCAACGGCACCTCCCCCGGCGGCTGGACGCGTTATGCCAAGAAAATGGAAGAGGCCGGCGCGGACGCGCTCGAGCTCAACACCTACTACATGGCCACCGACGTCGCCGAGCCTGGCAGCGATGTCGAAAAGCGGACGCTGGACATCGTGACCGCGGTCAAGGAAGCGGTCTCCATTCCGGTTGCGGTCAAGCTGTCGCCCTTCTTCTCCTCCCTCGCGAATTTCGCCAAAGAGCTGCAGAATAAAGGCGCCGACGGGCTCGTCATCTTCAACCGCTTCTACCAGCCGGACCTCGATATCGAGGAGCTGGACGTGGTGCCCAACCTGCGCCTCTCGACCGCCGACGAGCTGCGCCTCCGGCTGCGCTGGCTGGCGATCCTCTCGAGCCAGGTCGAATTGTCGCTGGCAGCCACCGGCGGCGCCCACAACGCGGTCGACGTCATCAAGGCGGTGATGGCGGGAGCCCACTCGGTGCAGATGGTGTCAGCCCTGCTGATCCACGGTCCCGAGCACATCAAGCGCACCCTCGAAGCGATTGATTTCTGGCTCACCGAGCATGAATACGAATCATTGCGCCAGATGCAGGGCTCGATGAATATGTCGAAGGTTCCGAATGCGGCCAAGCTCACCCGCGCCAACTACATGAAGATGCTAGATAGTTGGCAGCAGTAGCGCTTTTCAATCAGCACACAAAGGGGCGGCGCAAGCCGCCCCTTTTTCGGCGACAATCCCTTGGAGCGCTCCACGCTTCGACGTGCGTGGTACCACCTTCACATTTGTTGCTCTTTGAGCTCCTGATGGATCAGCGCTCCCCAACAAATGTGAAGGTGGTACCTGTGTCGTCGATGCCTCCAAGCGCTCCCCATTGGCGGCTTCGCCGAAGCGGGTTAGCATGCTCCTCCCTATGGGGAGCGCTTCAAAGCCTTGAGCGCACCTCTTCCAGCACGACTTCAAATTCCGGATCGCCCTTGAGCGAGTCGAAGTCGTCATCCTCGAAGATCCGCCGGTGCGCCCAGCCCGTCGCGAGGGCGCGGTGGAGGGTGGCGACGGTCCCCTCGGCATCGCCTGAGAGGGCCAGAATGCAGGCCTGGTCATAGAGATTCCAGCCGTTGGCGATGTCCTCAACACCGAAGATCTCTTCTCTGATCTCCAAAGCTCGCCGGTAATCGCGCAGAGCTTCATCGTAGTTCCCAGCCACATAAGCGTGAAGACCGGAGCGCTCGAGGGTGCGTGCGACATCGAGGTGGTGAGGCCCGAAATTGGATTCGATCAGATACAGAGCCCTGTCGAGCATTTTCTGCGCTCCAGCAGCATCGCCGAGGGCGAGGCGAGTCTGGGAGTACGGGTTCAGGATCCAGGCCAGATCGGGATGGTCCTTCCCGAAGCTCAATTCGGCTATCCTGAGCGCTCGTTGAAAACCCTCGTCCGAGGCCTCGTCATCGCCCTGCCGGTGGCTGATATCCGCCAGGATCGTCAGCGGCCACACGAGGTTCGGGTGCTCGGTCCCGAGGGTATTCTGGATGATGTCGACGGCTCGTCGGGAATACTGACGCGCCTCGTCGTATTGAAGGGTCTCCACGTAACAACGTCCGAGAGCCCCGCAGAGCCCCGCGACGACTGGGTGGTCGGGGCCAAATTGCTGCTCAAATAGCCTCAACGCGTTTTCGAGAAGAGGCTGCGCCTCCAGGTGTCTGCCGAGATCCATGAGCATGATGGCCTGAGGCCAGGTGGTATTGACCACTATCGGATCATTTTCCATCCCGATCGCCGCCAGGATCTCGAGCGAGCGATCAAAGGCCTCGCGGGCCTCGCCATACTTGCCCGTCCGCCAATAGACGTTGCCCGCATTGCCGAGACTCGTCGCCACAAAACGGTGTTCGGGGCCCAACGACTCCTCATATATGATCGCCGCCCTCTCGAAAAGGCCCAGGGCCTCGTCAAAGGCCCCGGTACTGAATGCGACCCAACCGAGGGACACCGTGCTGTGGCCCACCTCGACCGAGGTTGCTCCCAGTTGTGCCGCGCGCAGCTCGATGGCTTCTTCGAGAAGGAGCCTGGCATCGCCGTTTCGGCCGAGGTTGCGGTAGGCGTTGCCGACCGTATCGAGCAGCCGCGCCCGCAACAAGGGCTGTTCGGAGAGCTCGTCGCGAATCCGATCGGCACCGCGGTCCAGCATCGCCGCGGTCGACGGAATCTGCCCCATCTGGGTGCCGGGATCGAGATCGGAAAAAACGGCCGCCAGCAGCTCCGACACCTTGTGCGCGGTCTCCGCCTCGCTGCGCGCCCTCACCAGTCCGATCGCCGTGCCGGTAAAGCCTGCGACCAACGCCGCTGTCACCAAGAACCCTGCGGCGACGCCGACTTTGTGCCTCCGCGCGAATTTCTGGATCCGATACGCCGTGCTCGGCGGGCTCGCTTCGACCGGCTCGCTCTTGAGATATCGGCGGACGTCCGCCGACAGCTCGGACGGTGAGCCGTAACGACGGGTGCGGTCCTTCTCGAGCGCCTTCATCACTATCCAGTCGAGGTCGCCGCGTAACGTCCGGGTCAGACCCTGAATGTCGGTTCGGCGCTGTTCAGCTGCTGTCAGCGAGGCGTCACCAAGACTCGAGACCCGCGTACTTGGTCGTGGCGGCTCCTCTTCTCGGATTCTCCGGCGCATCTCGTCAAAGCCGGCGGTCCGCAGCTCCTTTGAATCGAAAGGCTGGGTCCCGGCGAGCAGCTCGTACAGCACAACGCCCAGGGAATAGACATCGGATCGGGTGTCGACATCGAGCCCGGTGAGCTCCGCCTGCTCCGGGCTCATGTACTCGGGGGTGCCAATCCACTGGCCGAGCTCGGTGAAGAGGGTTCGTTCGGTGAGACGTTGAGAGGTTGCCTTGGCGACCCCGAAATCGATGATTTTGGGAATCGGCCTGCCGTCCTCGACCGCGACGAGGATGTTTGACGGCTTGATGTCGCGGTGGATGATGCCCTTCTGGTGTGCGTGCTGCACTCCCCCGCAGACATCCATAAAGAGCGTCAGCCGCTCCTGAGTGCTCAAGCGCTGCGCGTCACAGTAATCGGTCAGGGGCACCCCCCTGACATACTCCATGGCGAAGAAGGGTCGACCCTCGTCGGTCGAACCCGCTTCGTAGGCCTTGGCGATTGTGGGGTGGTTCATAAGCGCCAGGGCCTGCCGTTCGGATTCGAAGCGAGCAAGGACCTCCTTGGTGTCCATCCCCCACTTGATCAGTTTGAACGCCACCCTGCGCCGCACCGGACCCTCCTGCTCGGCCTCCCATACTTCGCCCATGCCGCCTTCGCCGAGTTTTTGCAGGAGCCGGAAGTTGCCGATCCGTTCGGGCGGACGTCGTTCCTCCGATGGGTCCTTTGTCGCGCAGTCAATCTCGAGAAGGGCGCCAACCTCACGGCGGAGGTCGTCGTCACCTGCGCATTCCTGGTCGAGGTATGCAGTGCGATCGTCGATCGGCAGCTCACATGCCGCCAGAAAGATTTCCTTGGCGCAGCGGTGACGATCAACAGTCATGACGGCCCACCCTCCGAAAGCCTGAGCCGCAGCCAGGCCTGGGCGTGACGCCAATCGTTTTCTACGGTGCGTTTGGACACGCCAACCACTTCGGCAACCTGCTCAACCGTCAGCCCCCCAAAGAATCGGAGAGTCACGATCTTCGCTTCTCGCTCGTCGATCTCTGCAAGTTGTTCGAGGGCCGAGTTGAGGTCGAGGAGTTGCTCGGGATCGAGCACCTCCACGCCGAGTGGATCGAGGGCCTCCGAGAGGGTCACGCTCTGCCACCCGGCGCCTCTCTTCTGAGCCCCGCGCTCGCGTGCGTGGTCGACCAGCAGACGACGCATCACCCTGGCTCCGACGGCAAAGAAGTGGGTTTTGCCTTTCCAGTTGGCCCGGGTCTGGTCGACCAGCTTCAGGTAGGCCTCGTGGACCAGGGCAGTCGGCTGCAGGGTGTGGCCCGGAGTCTCGCGGAACATGTATCCCTTCGCGAGCCGCCTGAGCTGGTCGTAGACGACAGGGAACAGCTCCTCCGCGGTCGCACGATCGACCTCTCCGCTCCCGCTCAGACCGGAGATGATCTCCGTCACGAGGGTTTTCGGGTCCGTCGTCACCCACTGCCTCCATCTGTCGGCTTCGTTTCCCGGCCATTCTACGGGAACGCACGCCTTGCGATATCGTTCCTCCTAGTTTCTTACGCGGTCACCCCCCGGTCCGTTTCAGGGTTGCGGGGTTCCTGTCGAGAATCCGCGTTACCGGTTGAAAGACGAAATGCGAATCGGGGATCGATGATTTCAGGGATTCCCGAGACCAAAAACTGGAGGACATCATGAAACGCTCACTGATCATCCTTGGAGTGCTCACACTTTGCGGTTCCATTGCCGCACCAGCAGTGGCGGCCGAAACGGGATGGCATTTCCGGGCATTCGCCGCAGGCTTCGATCCGGACCTCGATGTGATGGTTCCGGCAGAAAACCCGGAGATGGTCCGGGTGACGGCCGATTCTGATCTCGGCTGGGGCGCCAGCCTCGAGTACCAGTTCAACAAACTTTTTGGGCTCGAGTTGGGGTATATGCAGGCAAGCCCCACGATCGTGCTGAGGGCCGATGACATTCCGGGCTATGGCGACATCTTGCTTAAAGATTCGATGTCGACCCGGGCCATCACCCTCGACCTCGACTTTCACCTGACACCCAACAGCCAATATTTCGACTTCTACATTGGCGCCGGGATTGCCAGCATGGGTTACGGCGATCTCAGCTACACAGAACCGGACGGAGACATTCTGAACCTCGGCGTCAGCAATGACGTCGGCTATTCCGCCAAGGCCGGTCTCGATATCGCACTCGGTAAGAACAGCAGCTGGGCTGCCGTAGGCGGCCTTCGCTACCTCTGGACAGATCTCGAGATCACCCAGGAAAACGCCGCGACCTTTGATTTCAACACCTTTTCGTTCTCGGTCGGGATTGCGTATAGCTTTTAGCTGCTTCCAGTGAGGCGCGCGATACCGCTTCGTAAATTGGGAAGCGCAATGAGACTTCGACGACACAGGTGCCACTTTTCGCATTGTTTGCCGTTAACGCGAAGCCTCTACGGGAAACGACGAGGGCAAACAATGCGAAGGGTGGCACCACGCCCGCCGAAGCGAGACGCCGCGATGGGTGACACCTATCCGGACACGAAGGAATTTGACGCTTTCTCTCGACCGATGGTCGTATCCGGCCCATGGCCGCAGATAACACGGGTCTCGTCAGGCAGGGTGTAGAGCTGCTCGCGGATCGACGCTTCGAGGACCGAAAAGGAGCCCCCCGGCAGATCGGTGCGGCCAATGGATCCTGCAAAGAGCACGTCGCCAACGACTGCCAGCGGACCTCCGTTACCCAATACCACAAAGCAGACGCCGCCGGGCGAGTGGCCGGGGGTGTGCCGCACCTCGAGATCGAGCCCCCCAACTGACACCGTCTCGCCGTGTCGCAACATCAGATCGGGTTCTGGTGGCGCCTCCACCTCGAGGCCAAACATCTGTGCCTGCATCGGCGCGTTGCGATAGAGATCGATCTCATCGGGATTGAGCCCAATCGGCAGCTTCCCTCCGAGCAGACGGAGGATTTCTGCTGTGCCACCCACGTGGTCCAGATGACCGTGGGTGTGGAGAATCATCGTTGGGTTGAGACCGGTGGCGCGCACGCGGTCAGCAATCTTCTCCGCTTCTTCCCCGGGATCAATAACCGCGAGCTCGCGCGCTTCGGTATCACCCAGCAATACACAGTTCGCCTGGATGGGACCAACCGCAAAAACGTCCAGGAAGAGCGAGGCCGTCACTGAAAACACCGTTTGACGTTTTTGCGAATTCTGAATTCTGAATTCTGAATTCTGAATTCCGCTCCACCCGACCCGGCGTGCCGCGATCGACATTCCGAATTCCGAATTCCGAATTCCGAATTCAATCGAAGACTCTCCCGACGATCAACCCCATCATCGTCGCCAGCTTGGCCGCAGCTTTTTCCCCTTCTTCCAGGACCTCCGTGTGGGTCAGGGGACGGTCAACGAGACCGGCCGCGGGGTTTGCGGCAAAGGAGAGCACCAGGACCTTCATCTCCATGTGGCGGGCGGCAATGACCTCGGGGACGGTCGACATCCCAACCACTGTACCGCCGGCGGATCGCAACATCCGAATCTCCGCCGGGGTTTCGAAAGACGGGCCGAGAAGCGCAATGTAGACGCCTTCGTGAACCGAAAAACCTGCCTCTTCGGCTGCCGACAGAGCTTGCTTTCGAAGTTCGGGATCGTAGGCCGCGCTCATATCCGGAAACTGAGACCCGAACTCCGTCCCCCACTCCCCGACCAACGGATTGGAACTCTGCAGATTGATGTGGTCCGTGACGACCACGATCGATCCCGGCTCGATTGCCGGATCCAGAGACCCGGTGGCGTTGGTCGCGATCATGACCTCGGCACCCAGAAGGCCCGCCAAACGAACCGGTGCGACCACCTCTTCAGGTCGATAACCCTGATAGAGGTGGAAACGACCGTTGAGGACCATCAGACTCTCGTCCTCCCGGCGCCACAGGGTCACGGTCTGCCGGTGTCCCATCAAGGTGTGGATGGCAAAGGGCAGGACGTCCTCGAGATCTATCTCTTCGGCGGCTTCCCAGCCTGGAACCTCGAGGTCGAGTCCGGATCCCGCAACCAGCAAAGCCCGCACTCGGCCTGGGCGATAACGGTCGAGAAACTCGTCCGCCACACTCCTCATGCGATGGGGTGTCAAATCGCCATTCATGGCGCGAAGCCTAACACAAAGACCGAATTCAACGCCAAGTGACCGCAATCGCTACCAAGGGGCGGCCGGTTCTGGTACCTTTGCGCCCGCAATGGCGCGGATTCGTTTGCGCTCGGTGAAGCTCGCTGGCTTCAAGTCCTTCCCGGACGAGGTCGAATTGGCCTTTCCGGGGAAGGTGTCGGCAATCATCGGACCGAACGGCTGCGGCAAATCGAACCTGGTCGACGCAATTCTCTGGGTATTGGGTGAGCAGAGCCCATCGTTGATGCGTCTCAAGCAGATGGGAGACGTCGTGTTTTCGGGCGCCTCCTCGAGACCGGCATCAGGCGCGGCCGAAGTGACCCTCGTTCTCCAATCCGACGACGGCCATTGGAAAGAGACCGACGGCTGCCTCGAGGTGCGGCGCCGCGTCTTCAAAACCGGCCCATCGGAGTACCGTCTCAATGGACGCTCCGTACGGCTGAAAGACATTTTCGACGAACTCGCAGATGTTGGTTTGAGCACTCGTGCCTATTCGATCATCGAACAGGGTCGCGTTGGCCAAGTCCTTTCTGCCCGACCCATCGATCGCCGCTCCCTGCTCGAGGAAGCGGCCGGCATCACCCGCTACAAGGCTCGTAAACACGAAGCAGAACTCAAGCTCGAGCACACCCGGCAAAACTTGCTTCGCCTCGAGGACGTGATCGGCGAAGTGATGCGGACTCTGCGTCAAATCAAACGCCAGGCCAAACAGGCCGAACGCCATCAGAAGCTCGAGAACGAACTCAGGGACCATCTGCAGAGACTCTTTACCATCGATGCCCACCTGCTGGACGCACAGCGCGGTGACATCCAGAAGCGTCGCGCCCTGGCTCAAAACGAGGTTGCAGCAGCAGCAGCAGCCCTTGCCGGTTCTGACGCCGACCTCGGAAGAGCCCGAGAGGAACTCGAGACCTGCCGATCCGAGACCGAGAGTGCCAGAGAGGAAGTGGCAACGCTGCTGGGTTCCAGGGAGCGCCTGGAGGCCTTTCTCGAACGATCGGCCGACCTGCTCGACAATCTCCGAGCCTCCCTCGATCACGCGCGGAACGAGTCCGCAACCCTGAGGTCGAGTCGAGGATCTCTAGATAACCGCATCGCCGAGGCTCGCCAACGGACCGAGACTCTCCAGGCGGAGCTCGAGACAGTCCAAAAGGGCGTGACCGAGGCCGACGAGGCTCACCTGAAGTCAGACTCCCGGCGGGCAGAAGCGGAGCAGAAAGCCGCCCAGCAACGACAGGACCTGCTGCGCACCATATCCACCCTGACCTCCAGCCGAAATCGTCTCGGAGATCTCGAACGCGAACGTGACCGGCTCGCCTATGCTGTAGGCCAACTCGCACAGGATCGAAAACGCCTCGAGGAACGACACGAGGAGCTCGGAGGAAGCGTCCGTGAGGCGACCAATCGTAGCCGGGGCGCTTCTCAGATCGCCGAGGAACTGGCTTCGCGGAGACGAGAACTCTCGGACCAGCGTGCACGGCTACGTGACGAAGCCAGCAGCGCCAAACAGGAAGCAGAGTCCCTGGGACATTCTCTGTGGGAACTCCGACATCGCTTGCAGGGAGTTGAGAGAGAAATCGCACGCCACGCCGCTGCCACCGAACAATTGGGCAATTTGGCACCGGCAGATCAGATGGCCGGTCAGCTCGGCGACTATCTCCACCCCTCTGCGGAACTCGCGCCCGTACTGGACCGTGTGTGGCGCGAATGGCTCGAGTTGCCCGTCGTCCGAACCACAACGCTCTCATCCGAGCAGCTTGAGACACTGGCCGGCCTCGACGGGCGGATACGGCTGGTCGCAGCCGCGGAGGCGCCTGCCATCCGCGACCTACCGGCGCCAAAGGGCGCCGAAGATCTGCTACTCCAGGCCGGAATCGAATCTGAAAACCTCGGATGGGTAGCCAGATCCCTCCCCCGCACCCTACGCTGTAACGATCTCGACCGTGCTCGCGAACTCGCCGACGAGCTACCTGACGCGGTGATCGTATGTGGAGACGGCGTCGTGCGAAAAGGTCGGATTCTGGAACCGACCACCCGTGGGGATCGACACCCAGGCGCTCTCCAGCTCCGCACGATGGAGCAAGAGCTGAATACAGAGATCTCCGATGTGAGCGCCCGCACTGAAGAGTTAACCCAACGCCACCAGGAGGCCGTTGGACGACTCGAGGACCAGTCCAACCAGCTGACATCCCTCGACAGCGAAGTTGTATCCGCCGAGCAGGAACGCGCGCGTACCTCCACCATTGAAGAATCGCTGATACAGGAGCTCGGGCGCATCGAACGTGAGCTTGATTCTCTGGCCACAGAGGAAGACCGCTGCCGCACACAGGCAGAGGAGATCGACCAGCGTCATACCCGCCTCGAAGAGGAGGTTTCCAAACTCGAGGCGCGCAGCGTCGAGCTCGAGCAAGCGGTCGAGGACGCCGCCAACCACCTTGCCGGCCGCCGCGAAGATACCGGCGATGCATTGCGCGAACTCGATCGGAGGCGCGCCGAAGCACGACTGGCCGAAGAACGAACTGAAGCCGCTCGAACTGAAAGTGCTCGTCTCGACGAGGAGGCGGGTGTCCTCGAGAGTCGTGTCGGCACTCTCGATGCGGAAGCTGTTCGCCTTCACGATCAGCAAACTGGAACTGAGGAGGAAGTCGTCCGTTCCCGGACCCGTCTGGCCGAAGAACAGGGTTTGCTGGCAGCAGCCCGCGAACATGAACGCCGCCTGTCGGAAAAGGTCGACGAGATCATCGCCGGCGTTTCGAAACTCGAAAAAGAGGTCCGCGTTCGGCGCGAAGTCCACGATCGGGAACGAGAGGTCCTGCACGGCATCGAGGTTGATCAGACCCGAGCCGAAGCCGACTGGGACCGCCTCAGAGAGCATGCAGCGGACGAACTCGGTCTCGCAGTCGAATCACTATTGGAAGCAGAACCCGAACCGGACGATGAACCGGAGGCTCTGCGCACCGATATCGAAGGATTGCGCGCCAAGATCGACCGGCTTGGCCCAGTCAATCTCCTGGCACTCAAGGAGCTCGACGAATTGGAGGAAAGATCGCAATTCCTCACCCACCAGCGCAAGGATCTCGTCGAGGCGCTGCACTCACTAGATGAGACAATTCGTGAGATCGACGCCAATTGTACTGAGCGCTTCGTGACCACATTCCAGCAGGTCAACGAAGTCTTTGCCGAGACCTTCAGCACCCTTTTTGGGGGAGGCACCGCGCGCCTTGATCTGGTCGATGAAGACGACCCGCTGGAGTCGGGAATCGACATTACCGCTCAACCGCCAGGCAAAAAGAACCAGTCGGTACAACTACTTTCGGGTGGCGAAAAGGCCCTTACCGCCTTGTCGCTCCTGATCTCACTCTTCCGGATCAAGCCGTCTCCGTTCTGCATCCTCGACGAGGTGGATGCGCCGCTCGACGACGCAAACGTCGAGCGATTTTCGGATCTTGTTGAGGCCATGACCGAACACACACAGTTCGTGTTGGTGACCCACAACCGCCGCACCATGGCCCGGGCCGATCTCCTCTACGGAGTGACCATGGAGGAGCCTGGCGTATCGAAGGTTGTTTCCGTTCGCGTAGAAGACTGACGCCCCCAAATGGGGTGCGCGATGCTGCGTCGGCAACACCGGTGCCACTCGTCAATGAAATGCGCGTCGGGGCTTCATCGACACAGCGACACCAGTGAGAGGCACTTTGCCGCTTCGACAACACCTTTTGAGAAGCGCGAACCAGCTTCGGCGACACCGGTGCCACTTTCACAATTGTCACCGGCGCCCCGACGTCCCTAATGCGCTGCTGACAATTGTGAAGGTGGCACCTGACTCGTCGATGCGAGAAGCGCTTTGAGTGTTTGTTATTCTGCATCGCATGACCGCCGAATCCACCCAATGGCGATTGATCGTTGACGGTGACCTTCCCGGCGCGCGGAACATGGCGCGCGATATGGCGATGCTGGAGGCCGTATCGGACGGTGATTCGCCACCAACCCTGCGCCTCTACAGCTGGGACCCACCGTGCCTGACCCTCGGGCGCCATCAGGGTGCCGATGCCGCAGATTTCGATTTCTGCTCAGCAGAAGGCATAGACGTCGTGCGCCGTCCGACCGGCGGCCGGGCTCTGCTCCACCACCTCGAGCTCACGTATGCGGTGATGGCGCCCCTGGGCAAGGGAGAGCTACCGCGCGGCCTGCAGGATGCGTACCATTTGATCTGCGGGGCGCTGGTGCAGGCGATGCGGACTCTCGGCGTCCGAGCCGAGCTCACGGGCGGAGAGGTCAACCTGCAGCTCCCCGGTCCCCGGTCGACGGTACCGTGCTTCGAGGCTTCAGCAGGCGGTGAGGTCGTAGTAAATGGCCGCAAACTCATCGGGTCCGCCATGCGTGCCCATGCCGGGACGATCTTGCAGCACGGCGCCATCGTCCTGGACTGGGACGGCCGGCTACAGGCAGGTGCCATGGGACTTCCCAACGACGCAAACCTCCGGCCCCATGTCACCACCCTTGCAGCCGAACTCGGCCGGCAGATTCCACGTGAGGTTCTTGAAAGATCTCTGGTCGAGGCATTCACGGCTGAGCTTGGGATCCGATTCGAGGCGGGTCAGCCGACCAGCGCCGAGCGTGCCAGCGAGCAGGAGTTCATCGGCTCATTCGCCGCCAGAAGGTGACAGCTCGCTGCCTTCCCGGATCCTCGGCCTGATCAACGGCAACAAAGCCAGAGCTGGCAGCGCAAGAGCAGTGGTGATGGCGAAGAAGACCGCGTAGCCCAGACTCTCAACGCCGATCCCGGTGAAGGCGCCCGCTACATCACGGGTGAGGGCGAAGAGGGCCGATAGGAGGGCGTACTGGGTGGCGGCGTGCTCCTTGTCGCAGAGGTTCATGAGGAAAGAGAGGAAGGCCGCAGTACCCAGACCCTGGGTGAAGGATTCGATCATCGATGCCACATAGATGCTCTCGCGCGGCAGATCGACAGCCGCCACCACCACGTAGCCGACATTCGACACCAGCTGAGCGAGGCCAAGCCACAGCAGCGAGCGGAAGATCCCGATGCGGTTGACGATCCAGCCTCCCGCCAGCGCACCGAGAACGGTCAGCACCACCCCGAGCGTGACCGAGATCGACCCGATTTCGGTCAATGAGTACCCCCGGTCGACCCAGAAGGGTTTGACCATCCGGCCGAGCGTTGAATCGCCAACCTTGAAGAGCAGAACGAAAAGCACCACCGGCACCATCTCCCAACGGAGGAGCCAGCGCAGGACCGGTGCCAGGACGTGGCGACGCTCAGTATTTTCTAGAGGCACCCGTGGGCTCAACCACGCGGCCGCCGCGAGTGCGAAGAAGAGGATCGCCAGCGCCACCCAGAGAAGACCCCAGCCGGTGTAATCGGCAAGGATCAGAAATCCTCCGCCACCGACAAAGAGCGCGACGCGGGCCGCCGAGACCCTGGTGCCGTTGATACTGCCAACGGTTTTCGGGGTCGACACATCCACCGCGTAGGCGTCAATGGCGATGTCCTGAGTGGCCGAAGCGGTGGTAAAGAGGAGCAATAGAGACCACATCAGAAAGGATGGCTGCGAGGCGTCCTGAGGTATGATCGCGAGAGTGGTCGCTCCGAGCACGAAGAGACAGGCCGTGATCCAGTGTTGGCGACTACCCCACCGGTCGACCAGCGGCGCCCATAGGATCTTCCATGTCCACGGTAGGGAGAGCAGGCTCATGAGCCCTATCTCGCGCAAAGAGACCCCATGTACCCTGAAGAAGACCGGCCACACGTCGTAGGCAATCCCAAACGGCAGGCCCTCGGCAAAGTAGAGAACGGCGATCCAGAAGAGAACCTTACGCTTCGTCACGATGCCATCTTACAGAGGCCGCACGAAAGGACGAGTGATGAGGTTTGGCTCCCTCCAAGGATGCCGACGTTGCGGCTTCACTCTGTTTTCCCTGGAACTTCCCTGGACAATCCCGATGACTCTGGAAAATCCCCGCACTAGATTGCCTCCATAACCAAAAAGGAGGCGAAAGATGTATGAGAATACTCGTGGTCGGTTCGTCGGAGCACTGGTGTTGTGCGGCCTCGTGGCTGCAGTCTGCGCGGGGCCGGCCGCGGCCCAGAGCGATGTCCTGGCCCAGGGCAATCTGCCCGCCACCTTCGGGTTGCGCTTCGGACCGGATGGAAACCTCTACGTATGTTCCATGGCCGGGATCGTGGTCCTCGACGTCGGCCTCGGACAGATGGTGGACCTGATCGGTCCGGAGCGCGGAGTGAACGGCCCGGAGGACGTGAACTTCGGTCCTGATGGGTCCATGTACTGGTCACAGATGTTCACTGGCGAGATCGGGCGCATGACGCCGGACGGCACAGTGGCCATGCAGACGATCGGTTTCGGCGTCAACTCGATCGTGTTTTCAGCGGATGGACGTATGTTCGTGACCGAGCCCTGGAACACCGACACGCTGTACGAGGTCGACCCGACCTTTGCCGAGACGCCAGAGCTGATCGCCCAGGGCCTGGGCGGGCTCAAGAACCCGGAGTTCGGACCGGACGGCCTGATGTACGGCGCGCTGATGATGCAGGCTCAGGTGGTGAAGATCGACGTCGGTGTGGTGCCACTGACCGTAGAGACGATCGCCGACGATATTCCCGGGCCGTTCAACGTCAAGTTCGGGCCGGACGACATGCTCTACGTCCTCGAGCGCACTGATTTCACCGTGCAGCGCATGGATCCCGCCACCGGCGTCCATTCGACCTACGCGGAACTTCCGTTCGGACCTGACAGCATCGCTTTCGCCCCCACAGGTGCCCTGTTCGTCACCAGCTACAGCGATGGCCTCGTGGCCGTGGTCATGCCCGACGGCAGTGTTCAGACGGTCGTGCCGGGTGGCCTGACCATGCCCTCGGGGATCGCCGTCAAGCAACGGGTTGATGGGGAGTCAGTCTTCGTGGGCAATCTGTTTTCGTTGCACGAGTACGATGGCGCGACCGGTGAGCTGCTGAGTATCGAGCGGTTCCACTTCCCCGCCGTCGAATTCGGCGGCGCCATTTCGGTCGCCGATGCCGGGGACAATCTGGTCCTGACCAACTTCTTCCCCACCGGACGCGTGCAGGTTTGGAGCCCGGAGACCGGCGAGGTGGTCACCGACAATTTCGACTTTCCCGTGGTCGTGAACGCCATCGCCTTTGGTGACGACCTGATCGTCGTCGACCTCGGTATGGGTGAGGGCCAGGCGCGGGTGGTCCGAGTCGGAGAGGGTGGCACTACAGTGCTTGCAGACATCACCGATCAGATCGTGCTCCCACTCGGGCTTGCCGCCAGGGACGATGACTTATGGGTTGGCGACTGGTACACCGGTATGGTGTGGCAGCTGATCGCCGACGGTCAAAATCTGGCGAACCCGATCCCGGCGGCTGCTGGGCTCAGCGGTCCCGAGGGGATGGCGTTTGATCTCGACGGTTCGCTGCTCGTAGTCGAGGGAACGGCGGGCCGTGTGTCGCGCATCCGCCTGGGATCCGGTGCGGTCACCCCCGTGGTGAGCGGCCTCGAGCTCTCAGCAACCGGGGCCGGAATGCTCCCGCCGTTCTCCACCTTCAACGGGATCGCGGTTGGACCGTCAGGGGCACTCTACGTGTCCGGCGACCTGGGTGTGAAGGTCTACCGGCTGGTGCCACGGACGGTGTACATTCCGGGGGCCGCCAAGGTCCACGGCGCTAACGACAGCCGCTGGACCACAGATCTTGAGGTCATGAACTGCGGTTCCATGTCCGCATCGTACACAGTGGATCTCCTGGTTCGGGGCGAAGCGAATCTCTCTCCGAAGTCGGTGTCCTTCGAACTGGCACCGGGCCATACTGTGAGATACACCAACGCGCTCGAAAGTCTTTTCGACACCTCGGGCGCCGGCACCCTGAGGATCACCTCGGTTCGCGGGGACCTCATCGCATCGGCCCGTACCGCGACTTCCGGGGGGGGGTCCTCCCATAGTGTGTACATCGACGGGATGGATGCTGCGACCGCTGCCGGTGCAGGACACGACCTGCACCTGACCCAGCTGCAGAATGACGATGCCGCCCGCACCAATATCGGCGTGGTCAACGCATCGGCGACCCCCACCTCGGTCGTTGTGCAGTTATTCGCTGCGGATGGCGTCTTGCTCGGCGATCTCCTGCTCGAGATCGAGCCTTTCGAATCGCGTCAGATCAACAACGTGTTTTCGAGCCTTGATTCGACGAAGGCACTCGACGAGTTGCACGATGCTTACGCGGTGGTCAGCTCCTCAACGATCGGAGCAGCGTTCTTCACCTATGCCTCTGTGGTAGACAACGACACCAACGACGCAATCTTCGTACCGGGCCGATAGGAATTGATGGCGGACCCGGGCCCAGCGCCCGGGTCCGGCTATTTCCCGGGGGAACGATGGTGCGTGGGCGACGGCATTCTGGTCGGACGGTCGCGGGCTTCGGCGGCGTGATTGTTCCTTTCCCGGCGAACCGAGCGTTGGGAAGAGACTACAATGGGGCCGCCATGCAAACCGAGACAGCACCCTCGGCGGAGCCGATCGGACCTTTCCGGCTCGGCAACTGGGAAGTGAGACCGCGCCGCAATGAGCTGAAATCCGGGCAGGAAACGCGGCACCTCGAGCCGAAGGCGATGAATCTGCTCGTATTCATGACATCGAACGCCCCGGAGGTCGTGTCGAAGAACGCCATCATCGACGCTGTCTGGGAAGGGCGCATTATCTCCGAGGGGACACTCACCAATACCATCGCCGAGCTTCGCCGAGCGCTGGGCGACGACGCTCGCCACCCGCGCTACATAGAAACCATCCCCAAACGCGGATATCGCCTGGTAGCGGCTGTCGAACCGGTCTCGTCATCGACCAGCAACGACGCGCGAACCTCACCTCCGCGACGAAGGGCAATCTTGTATTCCGCGATCGCGGCTGTCCTGCTCGCCACGTTGGTGGTGACGGCCTTCGTCGTGCAGACGCGAAGGAGCCCGCTTGACCCTGAACTGGTTCTGGTGGCGCCGTTCGTCAACCGAACCGGAGACGAGTCGTTCGACGCCACGGCACTGCTCGCTCGCGACCGGCTGGTGACGGGCCTTTCTGAATCGGGGTTGGTTCGGACAATTCCATCGAACATCGATGACGTCGGCGACGCGATCGATCCGCTGTGCTCCGCGGCACGGGGTTCGGGGGCTAGGTTGGCCATCGGTGGCGCGCTCTATCTTCATGAGGGCGAGGTGGAGGTGCAGGCCCAATTGGTGGATGTGCGAGAGTCGGCATTGCTGTACGCGGTCCCCGCGTTCATCGCCGACCGGGACAGGATATCCGAGGCTTTGGACCAGGTGGTCCAAAGAACCGTCGGAGTCGTCGCGACCCATCTCCGCGCCCACGCCCACTTTCAACTGATGTCTCACGTGCCGGTGTTCGGGGCCTATCAGGAGTTCATCACCGGCTCGGAGCTGTTTGCCGTCGACACGATCGCAGCGATCCGCCATCTCGAACGCGCGGTGGAGCTCGACCCGAACTTCACTTCCGCCCACTTTCGCCTGGCAGCGGCGTATCGAAACGGGGGACGCCAAGCGGATGCCGCCCATGTGCTCGTCCGTCTCGAAGAACGCCGACCGGTTCTCACCGAGTTCGAGCGACTCTGGCTCGACTACTTCTTGGCGGGGCAGGAAAACCGGCGAAGGGATCGCCTGGCCCTGCTTCGGCGTATCGAGGACATTGTCCCCGATGACCCGGTCGTTCAGCATCTCATTGGCAACAACGCATTTCAGCTCAACCGGCCGCGGGAGGTCGTTGCCGCGACTTCGGCCATGATCGAGGGCAGAGGATTCGAATCCTTTGTCCACAATCCGCTGGCCGTTGGAGGCTTCCTGCGGTGTGCTTTCTCGCACCACATCCTCGGCAATCACGAGGAAGAGCTTCGAGTTGCACGTGCCGGACTGGAGTTTTTCCCAACCCAACATGATCTGCTGGTGGCCGAGGCGCGGGCACTGACCGTCCTGGGTGACGAGATGGGCTTCGAACAGGTGGTCGCCAAGGTGCTGTCCACTCCAACCGGCCTGACACCCGCCAATCTGCTGATCGAGGCTGCGGCTGCGGCACGGGCCCACGGCCGTCCCAACCGGGCCCGCGAGCTCGCCCGCACGGCCCTCACCGTGCTCGACAATCGTGCCGACCCGAACGAAGCCTTCGTCGAGGGTTGGCTGCGAGCCCAGGCCCTGGTGCTGGCCGACGAGCTCGACCGGGCGCAGGCGGTGCTCGAGACCGTTCGCTCGATGAAGGATGGGGGGACCGCATACCAGACGCTCGGGGTCGACGGATGGCTCGGGGCGGTGGCGGCGAGAAGAGGCGACCTCGAGACGGCCCACGCCATCGACAGTACGCTGGCAGGGCTCGATGGACAGCAACGGAGGGGCTGGCCGGTCCACTACCGCGCGGGGATCGCGGCCTGGCTGGGTCACCGCGACCAGGCCATGGACCTGCTGAGCCAATCCCGCGCCGAGGGATGGGGTTCGTTCTATTACTTCCACGATATCCACCGGGTGCTTTTCGAGCCGCTCGAGGGGATGGATGATTACGAGACGTTGTTGCATCCCGATGGGTAGAATGCAACACTAACCCGCATTTCTCGCCCTCGTTGAGGTTAGCCCGCATGTCTCACCGAGTGTCTACCGCGGGTTAGGATGTTGCCACGGAACTCAAAACTATGGAGCGCGTCAGCCCTCAACTGGAATCGTAGCCACGTCCTTGCGGCGGAGAACGATCGCCATGCAAATCCCGATCATGATCATTACCGTGCCGATCCACACCAGCGAGATCAAGGGCTTTGTCGAGACGTCGAGCACAATGCTCGCCGGGGTCGCACTCTCCGGCGCCAGCGCCGGGTCGTAGACCTGCAGCTGCACAGTCCCGCCCTCGGCATCGATTCTTCCCGGGCTGAGGGTCATGCCGCCAGTACCCGGCACAACGGCCGGTGTGATCACCGGCTCACCGCCCATCCCGCCCCGGTAGGTCGGGATGACCTCGATCGTCTGTCCATCGACTACGACGTTGAAGACCACGCCAAAGTTGATCTTGCCCGCCTCCGGGTCAAAATCCGACATATCAAAATCGTCGAAGACGATCTCGAGACCCTTATAATTGAGCGTCTCACCCTTGGCGAGCACAACAGTCCGGCCGATTCCGCCACCGAGGCCAAGGATCTCGACCCGCACCACACCCTGATCGACGCTCATACCGGTGGCGCGGAGCCTCCCTCCGGCCATGCCAGGGATCTCTACCGCGACCGGCTGCACGCCCTCGTCGGTCGAGACCATCGACGGCTCGAGAATGACTGACTCCGACCCCGGACGATCGAGCCCTATGACGACCCCCACCGTGAGGGCGCCCGGCACCGCGTTCTGGCGCGACATATCGAAGCCTCGGAAGGTCAGGGTCCAATCGCGGAACGAGGTGGGCTGGTCCTTGGCCAGCACCAATCGCCCCGAAACCGGGGCATCCTGGCCGGGCTCGAACTCGACCGGAGCGATGTAAAGGTCCTTGGTGAAAAAGGCCTTGATGTCGGGGTTCGCAATCAGCTGGTTTGTCTTCTGATTGACCCACATTCGTGGTTTGAGGACGAAGTTCTTCCCCCGGGGCGAGGTCACCTCGACCACCATCGCGTCTCGCGCCTGCGGGGTCGGCTTTTCGACACCCCGGAAGGTCAACGTGTAGCCCAGCACCTCGGTCGGGCTGCCCTCAGCAAGCCGAACCTTTTGCTGGCGGTCGAACCACCCGGTGGTCAGGAAAGCGAGCAGGAGCAGACCGAAGCCGACGTGGGCCACCGGCCCGCCAACCATTCGCCAGCGGCCGCCCTTCCCTGATTCGACGGTCGCCCAGAGATTGGTGACGATGGCGAACAGTGCGGCGGCGACGTAAATCGTTGCCGGCACGCCCCGCAGACCGAAGGCCAGGCCGATAGCCACCAACACGGCCGTGATGGCCAGGGTCACCATGAAGATGCGGCCCGCCCCTTTGCGGGCGCGGCTCCAGCCCAGAAACGGCGTCCCGCCCAGGAAGAGAGCAAAGACGACCGCCAGCCAAAAGCCCATCCGGTTATAAAAATCAGGACCCACCTGCGCCGGCGCGCCCCATAACCTCGAGATCAGAGGTGCCGAGGTGCCGAAGAGCACGACGACGCCGATCAGGATTGTCAGAAGGATGCCGACTACGAAGAAAATCGTGCGAGACATGAAGGGCTCGTCACCGACTTCCGCCGGGATCTCACGCCACCTGTAGGCCAACAGGCCAACCGACAGCAGAAGAAAGAATCCCATGTTGAAGACCAACATCCCGGTGATGCCGAGATCGACAAAGGAGTGGACTGAGAAGTCTGCCAAAACCCCCGAACGGGTCAGGAAGGTTGCGTAAACGACGAGCAGGAAAGAAGCAATGGCGAGCACCAAATTGAGCCGTCGAAAACGCCCACGGCCGCGCTGCAGGAGCATTCCGTGAGTCAGGGCGAGAGTTGCCAACCAGGGCACCAGGGAAGCATTCTCCACCGGATCCCAACCCCAGTATCCACCCCAACCGAGAGTCTCATACGCCCAGTAACCGCCGAGCATGATGGCGGTCCCGAGAGATCCAAGCGAAAGAAGCACCCAGGGCATCGACACCATCGTCCACTCGTCGTAGCGTTTCATCCACAGAGCGGCGATCGCGAATGCAAACGGGATCCCCAATGAGGCATACCCGATGAACATGATTGGCGGATGGATGACCATCCAAGGGTTCTGCAGGAGCGGGTTGAGCCCCTGCCCATCCATCGGGGTCATCGCCGCCGTCAATCCCTGGTGGAATCGGAAGGGATCCTGCTTGACAAGCAGCAGGATGAGCGACAGGAGGGTCAAGTTGTAGACAACCATGACTCGCGGTTCGTAGGAGCGCGCGAAACGCATCAGCGGCAGCCCGAGCAGGACCCCCCAGAAGATCCACAGCAAGAAGCTGCCCTCCTGGCCTCCCCAGAATGTGGAAATCAGGTAGTGCAGGGGTAGGAGGTTGTCGGAGTAAGCCCAGACATAATGCAACCGGTAGTCGTGGGTGACCAGCAGGTACATCAACAGCGCCGAACCGACGACGATGGCAAAGGTCATCAAAACGTAACTCTGCCGCGCCGGGCCTCGCCAGCGTTCGGGCTCTCGAATTGACAGCCAGTAGGTGATAGTCGAGGCAATACCGGCGAACAACGCCGTCCACATCAGGATTGTTCCTGGAAGATACATGGGTTCTCCTATTCGATCACGAGAGCATCGAGCGTTAGGGCCGCCTTCAAGGGCAAGCCTAATCTAGGTCTCGGATCCGTACTCTCTGATGTCATCTTCGAGCCCCTGATACTTGGAGGGGCACTTGACCAGCAACTGTTCGGCGTAGAAAACGCCCTCTCGATAGCTGCCAACTGCGACAATTTGGACGGCTTCCTCGAAGTTGCCGGGTTTGACGCCATTGTAGTGGACGGTCAGGGTATGCCCATCTTCGTCCACCATGGCGAACTGAAGCTCTTCAGAGGCATCCAGGTACTTTGTCGAGTTCTCTACCAGACCACCTGCCACTTGGACCTTGCGCTCCGAGCGGGATGCTTCTTCGAAGCTGACGTACGGCGTCAGGTTCGATTTGAAAGAAGTCGTTCCATATGCCAGGAACGCCACCACTAACACGGCGCCCACTGCGTACCAGATGCGACGTTGGCGTCGTGAATCTGTCATTCAATCCTCCAGACGGCTGACCTTGCGATCGAGCCGGTATACGTAAGCGAAAAGGCCAACCCAAATCATCAGGGTGACCACCATGATTCCCATGAGATCCGTCATTTACAGCACCTCCTGCCGGCGCCGTTGCCGGATCGCCTCGATACGGCAGCCGATAGTATATAACCAAATGTACAAGCCCGTAAATCCTACGAGCGAAGCCATCAACACTTGCGTGTATCGCGAGTCGAAGTCGTTGGATCCACGGGTGTTTATGATCGTATCCGGGTGCAGAGACCAATAGATTCGTGGTACGACAAAGACCAGGAAGGGCACCGTGACGAAGGCCAGAATCGCATAAACCGCCGACAGACTGGCACGCCGCTCGGGGTCATCGATCGCCCCTCGCAGGGCGAGATAGGCGGCATAGATGAGGAGAAGAATCGTAATCGAAGTCTGGCGCGGGTCCCAGTTCCAATATGCGTTCCACATGATGCGAGCGAAAACCGCACCCGTTGTTGTGGCCAGCACCGCGAACAGAAGACCGAGGCCGGCGCTGACTGAGGCCCGAATGTCGTCCTTTGGATCTCTTCTCTTCAGGTACATCACGGAGGTGACGCAGGAGACGAGGAAGGCGAGCACGGCAATCCACGCCATCGGGACATGGAAAAAGACAATCCTCGATGACTCGCCGATAAAACCCTCGGCTGGCCGCACGTAGAAGAAGGCCGCGACAATCACCACAGCCAGCCACACGAACAGCAACCACTTCAAAATGTCGGCAACCCGCATCCTTCAGGCAACCCCCAGCATCTTCACAATCTCAATGCGATCGGTAAGACTATACCCGATCTCAGGAATTAACAATCTGCAGCGGCGAGGTATTGCATCAGTCCGCCCATACGACCGGAAAAAGCATCGCCGAAACAATCGTCATAATGCCGCCCATCGAAAGCACGGCGCGAAGAGTATTGGTCACCGTCTCGGCAGTGCCGTCAGCTGCGCCTGCCGTACCCTGGATGAGAAAAATCAGTAGCGGCAGCAGAAGCGGAAGGGAGAGGACCGAAAACAGGGCCCCGCGAGTCAGTGCCCGAGCGATGATTGCGGCAACAATAGTCGTGATGACCGCCAGTGCGTAGCCCCCAAAAACAAGGATGAGGACGAATCCACCCACCAACAGGATTTTGTAACCCATGAGGATGCAGTAAAGCGGAACCAGGATCGCCATCAGGAAATAGATGAGGACGAGATTGAAACCGAGTTTGCCCAACCACACGGCCGTTGGTGACGCTGCCAAACGCAACAACGGCGCGGTGTGGCTTTCCTCCTCTTTGACGAAGGACCTGTCGAGGCCCGCCAGCGCGGCAAAGAAAATGACAATCCACAGCAAGACTGCGAGCAGGAACGGACGGTCCTCGGCAGTGATCCGGTAGGGGCCCACAGTGTAGGAGACTGCGGCAAGGACAGTTAACGCGAACAGTCCGAGGGCGTTCAGCGCGACCCGCGTGCGAAACTCTGTCCTCAGATCCTTGGCAGCGACTGCCAGAGCCTCAACCAGTAAGCGTGACATGGTTCTGTCCCCACTTCATTTCGTCTCGATCATTGGTCGCCAGCACAACCGTCTTGCCGACTGCCGCTAGACCATGGACATACTCTCCGAGCCAACATTTGCCCGCCGGATCTAGATTTGACCCGGGCTCATCGAGGAAGAGGACCTCAGGGTCATGGAGGAGCGCCTGTGCAATCTTGAGCCGTTGTGCCATACCCGTGGAGTAGCCGCGGACCGGCGTTCGCCGGTCCGATTCGAGACCCACCAGCTCGAGGCATTCCCGGCACCGCTGATCGGCCTCATCCATGCCGCGAACACGAGCAAAGAAACGCAGGTTCTCCATCGCATCGAGCTCTTCGTAGACCGACATCGCCGGCGCCACCACCCCGAGATGCTGACGCCAATCCTCGCGAGCCGTTTCGTCGCCACTCAGGATGTGACTGACCGTTCCGCGGGTCGGGCGAAGCAATCCACAGAGAATTGCAAGGAGGGTCGATTTCCCCGAGCCGTTGGGCCCGGTGATCACCAATACCTCACCCGGCAAGGCCTCACCCGACACCGAGCGGAATACCACCCTCAGGTCGTAGCGCTTGGCCACGTCGGTAAACGAGATTCGGACGCCGTCTGCCATCGCCTGACGATACCACCCACCCGCCCGATTCTCGATACTCGATGCTCGTTGCTCGATCAAAATACTGTGGGTTTCCAACGGGTGGGCGGGCGGATCGAGGATCCAGGATCGAACATCCAGCATCGGGCAGACGGTGGGAATGGTTATAATCCCGCCGGTGTTTCGCTGCGGAAGCCACTGGAGGTCACGATGACTCAATACAACGCGATCCTCGATTTCACCATCGCACTCGTCATCGGATTATTGCTGGGTTCCTTGGTCGAATACACCGTTCACCGCCTCATGCACAAGGGGAAGTTCCTGGGCAAGCGACATGCGAAACACCATCGCAGCTTCGAGGCCCAGGGGTGGTGGGGCGAGTTCACTGACTACTCCCTGCCAGGGCTGTTGATCGCCTGGGCTGGATTCCTGGTTTCGATCCCCGCAGGGATCGGTTTTGCACTCGGAACCGTCGGTTACGCCGCATTTGCGGCCTACGCGCACCAGGTCCAACACGAAAAACCCGACCTCGCTTTTTGGCTCGGAGCGCCGATCCATTACCTCCACCACCGCGAAAACATGTGGCACCACAACTTCGGCATTGGTGTCAGCATCTGGGACCGGACTTTGGGAACCTACAAGGCCTCCAACTGGCAGCCTGAACGCCAATTGCGGGACTACCCCATCAGCGAGTTTGTGACGATCCGCTGGCGTTGACGAACAACCTGTGCCAGGCTCGGAGTCATCTGGACGGTTCGAACCGTCGCTTGCGGACAACTCCACCTGGTTTCAATTCGATTTGTAAACGCAAAGACGCCAAGTACGCAAAGACAGCGCAAAGGATTCCACCAACCTACTGGAGTCGTGATCATTTCGATCTTCGTGTCTTCGCGGTTGCAGAGGTGAAGAAGCCGGCAGATGTCACTACGAATCACGTTCCCGACGAAGGTGTTGAAGCCTTCTGGATCGTAACGATCTCAGTTCCCGCGGGAATCACAGGGTGAGCTATCATGCCGTTCGAAGGAGGCGCCCATGCGTTCGGTGATCACTGGAACCGGCATGTACATTCCCGAGGCCAGCGTCGATAACCACGCGCTCGCAAAGATCATGGACACCTCGGACGAATGGATCCAGGTCCGGACCGGTATTGTCAAACGGCAGTACGCTGCGCCCGACCAGGCAACATCCGACCTCGCCGTTCCGGCCTGTCGCCAGGCACTCAAAAACGCCGGCCTCAAACCCGAAGACATCGATTATCTGGTCTTCGCGACAATGACGCCAGATTATTTTTTCCCCGGATCGGCACCATTTCTGCAGCGAAAGCTCGGCCTCGAGCACGTGCCGTGCCTCGATATCCGCCAGCAGTGCGCCGGTTTTGTGTATGCCCTGCAACTGGCCGACGCGCTGATCCGCTCCGGTCAGCACCGCCGTGTCCTTGTCGTCGGGGGCGAAGCCCACGCGTCGCTGGTGCCGTGGAGTGAGAAAACGTGGCAGGTCGCACTGGGGCACGAAAGCGGCCCGGTGTCGGCCGAGGAGTACGAGCAGAACACTGCAACTCGAGATCGAGTCGTGCTCTTTGGTGACGGTGCCGGTGCAGTCGTCGTCGAGGCTCGTGAAGGGGGCGACAGCGGCGTCGTCGACTGTCTCCTCCACACCAACGGTGACGAGGCCGAGCGGCTATGGACCAAAGCGGCAGGCAGCTCCTACCGTCCATACATAACACACGAAATGATCACCTCGGGTGACGTCACACCGGTTGTCGAGGGTCGGAAGGTCTACGCCCTCGCCGTGACCTTCATGCCGAAGGTAACACTCGAAATCCTGAAAAAAAATGAATTCACACTCGATGACCTTGATCTTGTGATCATGCACCAGGCCAATTTGCGCATCAACGAGGGAGTTCAGAAGCGTTTGGGGCTGCCGGACGAGAAAGTCTTCAACAACATCCAGAACTACGGCAACACCACCGCCGGAACCATCCCCATCGCATATCACGAGGCTCTCGAGCAGGGTCGGGTCAAACCCGGGGACCTGGTGGCCTTCGTTGGTCTTGGAAGTGGATTGAATTGGGGGGCTGTTCTTTATCGGTGTTGATACCCCCGCCCACCCAGATCACCACCAAGACACCAAGAGATACCTGGTCCATCACATCGCGAATCCGAAATTGAGTGAGGCTTGCTCGAGTTTCCTGCCATCTCATTCCGATCAGCGAGGAAACACCTCGAATTACCTTTGGGCGCTTCTTGGTGGTTCAACAATAATCGAGTGCGGAGGCGGGCTGGGTCGCGAAACCTAACAAAAATCGTAACTTATGCTACTCTATGCGCGCGGTGGGACGACCGATCCGGGTCCCCCCGGCCTCTCCCCCGCTTGAATTCAACGAATAGGAGACGTCGTGACACGACGCATGCTCATTAACGCCCAGCGCCCCGAAGAGGTGCGCATCGCGGTCGTTTCGGAAAACAAGCTCGACCAGTACGAGGTTTCGGCCACCGAGTCGGGCCTCTATCGTGGAAATATCTACCGTGGCATTGTTGCCAACATTCAACCGTCGTTAGACGCCGCTTTTGTCGGTTTCGGTGCTGATCGAGACGGCCTCCTGCGGGCCGATGACGTCGTGCCTTCGGCCTATCAGAAGAAGTTGGAAAAGGCCGGCAAACACCCTCGCGTTGACCGAATCCTCGAGCGCGGCAAACCGATCTTGCTTCAGGTCATTCGTGATGGTGTCGGCCGCAAAGGGGCGCTGGTTACCACCAATCTCAGCATCGCCGGGCGCTACCTCGTCCTGATGCCGTTCGATGACGTCCGCGGCATTTCGCGAAAGGCCGAAGACGAGGACAGACAAGCCATCAAAGACCGCGTGAGCAAGTTGGAGCTGCCGGAAGGGTGCGGAGTGATTCTGCGCACCAACGCCCTTGATCAGCCACAGAAGACGCTCAATCGCGATCTCAACGCCTTGCTCCGGCTATGGAAGAAGATTCGCCAGGAGGCAACGACCGGCCATGGCCCACGGCTCCTCTACTCAGATCAGGATCTGATCGTTCAGGCACTGCGCGATTCCTTTGACAGCTCGATCTCTGAGATTCTGGTCGATGACGACAAGGCCTTTGCGAAGGCCCAGGGCTATATGCGGACCTTTATGCCGAGATCGGGCAAACGCCTCGTCCGCTACACCGACAGAATGCCGCTGTTCAGCCGATTCAACCTCGAGGAGCAGATTGACCGCATCTATCAGCGCAAGGTCGAGCTTCCAAGCGGAGGATCGATCGTCATCGACGGCACCGAGGCACTGACCGCTATCGATGTCAACTCCGGTCGCGCGACCCGAGGTGGCAGCCAGGAGGAGACCGCGTACGCCACGAATCTCGAAGCGGCTCGCGAGGTGGCACGGCAGCTGCGACTACGCGACATCGGTGGTTTGGTCGTCGTCGACTTCATCGACATGCGCGCGGCAAAGCACCAGCGTGAAGTCGAAAAAACCATGCGCGACGCGATGAAGGACGACAAAGCTCGAACAAACGCCAGTAGGCTGTCGGAGAATGGCCTCCTGGAAATCAACCGCCAGCGTCTGAAAAAGGCCCTCCAACTTCGCACTCACCGCCCATGTCCAACCTGCAGCGGTGCCGGGACAATCGCCAGCCCCGAGCTCGTCGGCCTCAACATTCTGCGCCGTATCGAAACCCGTGCAGTCACGGGCCGCCTCAGCGGTGTCCGGGTGGAGCTCCATCCGGAGCTGGCCGATGCCCTACAGAACGAAAGCCGGCAGGAACTCGCGGCGCTCGAGCGGGAGTTCGACATCGAAATCGAGATCATCGCGGCTTCCGGTCTCCACCGCGCCGAGGAGCGTATCGACTGGCGAGAACGATCCAAAGGCGAGGAGCGGGTGTCCGCCCCGGCGGTCAGCGCAGCAGATCTCGCCGAGGGGGTCAATGGATCGAAACGGGGTCGAGGTGAAAAACCGCAACCGGACGAGAGCGATGCGGCTGTCACCAGTATCGAGGAATCCAAACCTCCTGCCGCGAAAGAGAAATCACGGCGCCGCCGTCGCGGTGGCCGCAAGCACAAAAAGGCGAAAACCGCCGATACAGCGAGCGAACCGAAGGAATCAGCCTCTCCAGAGCAGATTCCGGAGGAAACCGAGCCTGAAGCGACCGCTGGTGCAGAGGATGCCAAAGCAAAGCCGCCAGCCAAGAAGCGCCGGCGGCGTCCACGACGATCGCGGAAAAAGCCGGCGGCAGCCGAGGCGCCAACCGGGGAGGCACCAGCTGGTGCAGATCCGTTTGCGTACTGACGCAAGTTAAGGGTTAAGGGTTAAGACCCTTCCGGCTCGGTTCGGCAAAAACAGAACACATCTAACTCTTTACCCTTGATTCGGTTGCCGGACGGCACCCGGTCACTCTTCGTCCACGTGTGCAAAGACCTTGGTGTCGACGCCCATCTCATCACCGATAAACTCCAACGCCTCACGCAGATCACCGACCTCGAGCTGCGGTGGAACTTTGACTACCGCTGACATCGTAAAGAGTGGCGACCCGCTCATGGGCGCCGCAACAACCTCGGTGGTTACAGTCTCAAGATTGAGGCCCTGCTCCGCAAGGTACCTCGAGATCTGATGGATGATGCCCATGTGATCGGCCCCGAGAACCGTAATGGCGCAGGGAATAGCCGAAGATTCCTCAGGCTCCGAAACCTCGCTGAGACGAGTGTGGACGTCGAATGATGCATAGTGAAACTCGGAGACGGCCTGACGCAGCTTTTCGATTTTCTCATCTGGCGCTGTAATGGACATGAGCATCGCGAAGTCCCCGCCGAGCCGCATCATGCGGCTCGATTCGACATTTCCGTCGAATTGGAGAAGAAGCTCGGTCATCTGCTCGACGATGCCAACACAATCTCGCCCGGAGGCGGTGAGAACGAGCTGTTTACGCATCCGTTATCCCTCCCCACACCAAAAGAGGCACCCAACTAAAAGAGGCACCCAACTATGGTATCAGGATGCTCGATGCTCGATGCTCGATGCTCGATGCTAACGAGCATGATGAAATTCCCCACCGCGATGTCAAGGCGTGGGCGGGTGGATCGAGAATCGAGTATCCAGTAGCGAAAATCGGGGGTGGGCGGGCGAAAAAAAGCGTGGCTGGTCGCCCAGCCACGCTACCTTCCCGTTGCGGAGGAGTGAGTCGAATCGTAGCCCTAGGGCTGGCCCGTCAACGGGTAATGAGTCTTATCGATCCGCTAAAGCTCTCGAGTGAAATGTTCGGTCCGCCAGAGCCAGTGTTGAAGTACAGCTCCTTGCCCGGCGTGTACTTACTGGTGCGGGTTGGCTCCGGCCCGATCTGGTTCTCGATCGACCCCGAAAAGGTAGAAAGATCGAAGGAGGCGACCAGAGTCGGATCAATCATCAGGGTAATGACCCCGCTCATCGTCTCAATATCGAGACTGCCGTCCGGGCCCGGAATGGCGTGACATGTGATGTTTCCCGAGACACTTTCGAGATCGCCGTCATCGATGACGCCGCCGTGGATCATGGTTTTGCCGCTGACGTTCTCGACATCGATGGAGCCCCCAGAGGCTTGAATCTCGATCGCGCCGCTGACCGACGACAGGTCGCTGTCGGCCGGGGCGGATTCAATGGAGATATTTCCGCTCACGGTCTCGACGTCGAGTGCGGCGGGCATGGTCGCGACGTTGACATTGCCGCTCACTGTTTCGAGATCGAGCTCACCGGTGACGCCTGCCACCGAGATCGAGGCGCTCACCGTTTCGACCGACAATATTGCCCCTGCGGGCACCCGAATTGTCAGGTCTGTGTCGACTTGCTGTTTACCGTGGTAGTGCTCATCGTATTCGGCCTCGATGTAAACGCCGTCCTCGTCACCATCGATTTCGAGGCTCTCGACCCCGTCGCCCAGGGTCCCGGTGACCTCGACGAGATTCTGGCTCCATGCCTCGATCGTCACAGTGCCCGAAAGGACATCGATCTCGATCTCTGCGCCCGGACCGACCGGGTAGGTCTCGCTGACCGGTTGCGCGGCCCAGGCTGTTCCGACCGCCATCAAAAAAGCCATTGCAACAACTGTGTTCTTCGCGATTCTGTTCATTTCAACCTCCACTCCCGGTTCCCCGGGCATTTCGTTCAAACCTCAGCCGGCATGCGGACGGCGCGCTGCAGCAGATCAATCTGTCGCCGATAGGCGCCGGCCAGCTGCTTCATCAAAAACTCATTCTCTGGATCCTCACCAAGAGCCTCGGCAATCCTGTCCATCGCCTGATCGATGACCAGGAGGTTGTCCATTACCACTTCCATGGTCTCGCCAGAGAGCTCGTGTTTCCTTGCCTCGAGGGCGTCCAGGAGCACGGTGCGGGTGTCCAGGTAGTTGTCGACCCCCAAACCCTCGAAGGAGGCGAGCAGCACCTCGGACGGCCCGCTTTCAACGACCGCCGCAGGCTCTGCAGTTGCCACGAGCGCCTGCGATCGCCCGATGAAGTACGCCGTCACCACCGACGATACGATGACAACTGCCGCCGCAGCGGCCAGAATGGCGCGGCGTCCGAAGCCGCCGCGAACCACCTTTGTTGCGGAAATCCGGGTCTCGATACCAGGCCACAGGTCACGCGGAGGCTCGAGCGAGCGCGGCAGAGTGGCAGCAAGATCTCTCAGCTTGCGAATACTCTCCAGCTCGCCTGCGCACGAGCGGCAGCCAGCGATATGCGCCTGAAGATCTTCCGCTTCGGTCGTGTTGAGCCGACCATCCAGATAGTCGTCAAATCGATCGGTCCATTCGAGACAATTCATGATGCCAAAGCCTTTCGTAACAACTTTCGAGCCCGATGCAGCTGGGCTTTCGAAGTCCCCTCCGCGACACCAATCAGGCGTGCGATCTCCTTGTGGCGGTATCCTTCGACGTCGTGCAGGACGAAGACCGCACGCGCTCCGTCCGGGAGGGCGGCAATCGATTTTTGAAGGTCCAGCGCCTGGCCGGGGGACGGCTCGGACACCGATAAATCGACCGGGAAGTCATCTCCCGCGGGCAGGATACGGGCCTCCCGTCGCGCTGTGCTCCGCCGGTCACCAAGCACTACATTGACGGTGACACGATGCAACCAGGTGGAGAAAGCACTGTCGCCACGAAATGAGCCGAGCTTCTGCCAGGCACGAATAAACGCTTCCTGCGTCAACTCCTCGGCCAGGGAAGGATTTCTGCACATCCTCAGACAGAGGAGATAGACCCTGCCTGCATTTTCCCGATAAAGCTCTTCAAATGCATCGACTTCGCCGGCGGCCGCCCGATCGACGAGATTCTCGAGGCCTTCAGGCTTGCCGGCTACACGCATGGCCGCCCTGGGCGGCACCGGCTTGGACACGGGGAAGGTCGCCATTGTTTCCACATCCATTGAGATGCCGGTGCCCGTTGAAAGGTTGGTATGACCGGGCTGAGATTCAAGACACCGCTCGATCGGGAATCTCCGCGTAGTAGAAGCGGTTGGTTTCTGCGAGTGCACGAGAAAGGCGGCGGCTGATGGTCGATTCCGAAGCGACAACCCGGGGCATCCAGGTCACCGTCCGCTCGAGCTACGTTCCCGAACGTTCGCTGCCGGTGCAGGGTCGTTGGTTCTTCTCCTATCGGATTCGAATCGCAAACCGCGGTTCGGTGCCCGTTCAGCTCCTCAACCGGCACTGGGTGATCACCGACGCGCACGGCAAAATCGAGGAAGTTCGGGGGCCCGGCGTGATCGGTGAACAGCCCGTGATGGCGCCGGGTGAGTCTCACGAGTACACCTCGTTCTGTCCGCTCGGCACGCCATTCGGCACCATGGAAGGCAGCTACGAGATGGTGACCGAGGACGGCGAACGTTTCTGGGTGAAGATCGGGCAGTTTACACTCAGCCAGCCGTTGGCGGTCAATTGACCGTTGTCCTGCAAGAGGCCGATTCTCGATGACATCCCCAGCAATCTTCGCAAAACGCCTCATGTCGATGAACTCCATGCGCTGATCACAGAGTCGACATCATCCGCCTCAATCCACCGGATCGGCGTCCCTCGACGCTCCATCCCTCGAAACCAGGTCTGTTGGCGCTTGGCAAAGCGACCGATCGCACTCTCCAGGTCCGAGACCATTTCATCACGCGACTTCTTACCCAGAAGATGCGCAGCGACTTCGCGGTACTCGAGACCCAGGTCCTCGAGACGTCCCGGTCCAAGACCTCGATCCAGTAGACCCTGTACCTCCTCGACCATGCCCTCTTCGAGCCGCGCCCGCAATCGCAGACCGATTCGGCGCCGAAGCTCGTGGCGCTCAATCTTGATCCCAAAGACCGAAAACCGTAGGGGCACGCCCGGGGGTTCGCCGTAGGGCACCGGATGCCTCTCACGAAACTCTGCAATTTCGAAAGCTCGGATGACTCTCCGCTTGTTCGTCACATCTGTTTCTACGGCGAGATCAGGCCATCGTTGCTTCAGTTCGTCCACCAGGTGCTGAAGGTTTCGGGAATCGAGGCGGATGCGGAGGTCAGCGTTATTCGGCACATCGGCGAGCCGGTAGCCGCGGGCAACGGCTTCGACATACAAACCGCTGCCACCAACCATGATCACAGGTGCCGAGCGGTCGGCAAACGGAGGGCGTGACGCCAACTCACGCAGTACGCGGTAGCAATCCTGCTGGAAATGAAAAAGAGTGTAGACCTGATCTGGATCGGCGATATCGATCAAATGGTAGGGAACGGGCGGATCGACTTCGGCGTACTCATCCAGGTCCTTTCCCGTTCCGATGTCGAGGCCACGGTAGACCTGTCGGGAGTCGGCCGACACGATCTCCGAGCCCAGGCGATGAGCAACCTCGACCCCGAGACGGGTCTTACCGCAGGCGGTTGGTCCGACGATTGCGACCACGTGGAGGTTCATTTTTCAAACCGCTCCCTCAATCTCCGGTCCATCTCATCGACTTCAGGCCGGCTGTCCCCCGCGAGAAGTACCCCAAAACGCCGCAACCTCTTGCCCGCAACATCAAATGGTGAAGTGACCAGAATTCCCCGTCGACTCGTGGCATCAAAGGCATCACCACCCAGGGCCGCCTCAAGCTCGATGTAGTCGGTCGGAAGGCGCAGCTTTCGCGACGCAAAGAGACGCCAGTACACCACGCCGTCAGATCCCCAGGACCGCCACTGGCGGAGGATCGGCGCCGAAACCTGGAGGCGAGCATTGAGGTCCGCGAGCGGTCGAAGCCGCCGATCGACTCCTTGTGACCAGACAAAGTGATCGAGGCAGACTGGCCCAAAATATCCCTCGTCGGCGAGCCGCTCCGCTACCTTCAGCGCGACTTCCTTCACCTCAGGGATCCAGGGAGCGAGGGTATCCGATGCTTGGTCGAAGATAGACCCTATGTAGGCCCCATCCGCGGTATTCACGACCTCGTAGACAAAAAGATCCCTCACCGTGCCGCCTCGGGCAATCTCGAAGACCGTTGCGACGTCGATCTCCCGATTTCGCCATCTCTCGAGGAGCACGCAAACGTCCTCGGCGAGAAGGCGGCGCGCTACCTCGCGATCCGGTTGACTGAGTTGGGACGAGCGGAGGCGTCGGTTGCCAAGGCCGGCGTTGCCATGCTCGGATTTGAGCAACCACTGCTCGTCGGGTGGCCGAGAAGCAACACAGGCCTCAATCTCTTCCAACGCATCGAAGACGCCGATGATCTCATCACAGCTGAAAAGTTCCTCCTCGAGTTTCGCCGCGAATCGCCGTCCGTTGACCCGTTTGATGGTATCGAGAGGTGGATGGGTAGCCGGTCGGGCGTAGGACCTGTTGATCTCTGCCGCCTCGTCGTTCCACCCAAACGGCACAAACTGCGCTTCGGACGCCAACCGAGGCAGTGTTCCGGTCACAGGCTGTGAAAGACCAGCCCTCCCGAGATAGGCCAGAAAACCCTCGTCGGGAGCCACATCGACCAGTAGCGAGTCGCCTTCGGTGCCGAAGAACAACAGGTGGTAGGGCATTTCCGACGCCTGCTGGCCCCTGCCATCGACCGTCTCCGCTTTTCGGTATGGACGTAGGCTGAGGTCGAAGTCGGCGTTAACGAAAAACTCCCGCATCGCACCAAGGGTACACGCCCGTTGACAGCAGCGCTTGTGTACAATGCCTTGAGGATCCAGAAAATGGTGGGAGGGCGAAGTGGCGGCTGGCGGCAGTCCCTCCTGCACTCGAGGAGCGCTTCCCGTCAGAAACGCTTGCAAGAGGGGGCGGAGTGATCGGTCGGACGGTATCCCACTACAGGATCGTCGAACGACTCGGTGGCGGCGGTATGGGAATCGTCTACCGCGCCCAGGACACCCGCCTCGACCGCTCAGTGGCCCTTAAATTTCTGCCCATCGAGTGGTGCCAGGATCCGTTATTTCGTGAGCGCTTCACCCGCGAGGCTCGCGCAGCCTCGATCCTCGACCACCCTCACATTTGCACCGTCTTCGATATCGACGAGACTCCCGAAGGCCAGCTATTCATCGCCATGGCCTTTTGCCCGGGCGATACCCTGAAGGAGAGGATCCTCCGCGGTCCGATGCCGATTGATGAAGCGATCGCCATCGCCATCCAGATCGGCGAGGCACTCGATGCAGCCCACGCGGGTGGAACCGTTCACCGCGACATCAAACCGGCCAATATCCTCATCACCGATCGTGACCAGGTCAAAGTCGTGGATTTCGGCCTCGCCAAGCTCGCCGGAGAAGCGACGGTCACCCGACAGGGGTCGGTGATCGGCACCCCTGCTTATATGTCGCCCGAACAAGCGACCGGAGATGAGACCGACGGCCGTAGCGATCTATGGGCTCTGGGCGCCATTCTCTACGAGATGGTGACAGGCCGGCGGGCATTTGCGGCCGACCATGAGCAGGCGATTCTCCTCGCCATCACAACCTCCGATCCGACACCAATCGACAATTTGCGATCAGAGGTCCCGGCAGAGGTGCAACGCATCATTCGACGGTGTCTCAAACGCAAACCTCAGGAGCGCTACCAGACGGCCGGCGAACTGGTAGCCGATCTCAAGCGTTTTCGTGGCGATCCGACACCCGCCGAGATCGTGACCCAGACCCTGCCATCGGCAGCTCGGGCTCGCCGTCATTGGACGTTCAAACACCGGTTGCTGCCGTTGGTGGCGGCGCTCGCCGCAGTCGTCCTCGCAGCAACTCTCTATCCAACTTTCAGTCGGTCGCCGACACGTCATCTTCTGGTGCTGCCTTTCAATTGTCCCGGAGAGGCGATGGAGGCTGATTACCTTTGCAGGGGTCTACTCGAAACCGTCACCGCCAAACTCAGCGAGCTCGGACGCTTTCGATCTGAGTTTTCGGTGGTCCCAACCTCTGAGGTTCGGGGCAAGAAAATTCGAAGCGCAGAGGATGCGCACCGCATGTTCGGAGTCGATCTGGTAGTTTCGGGCACCCTCGTTCGTTCTGGTGACAGCGTTCGCATTCCTCTCGAACTCGTTGATGCGGTTCGACTTCGACAGATTCGTTCCCGTTTGTTGACAACCGAAGTCGGCGCAGGCTTCGTCCTTCAGGACGAGGTTGTTGCCGCCCTCGAGGAGATGCTCGATCTCGAGCTTGGAGCGGCTGAACGCCAGACTCTGGCCGCCGGCGGCACCAGCAACGCTGAAGCCGCAGGGCTCTACCTCGAGGCTCGGGGACAGGCCGGGAAGACTCCGACCGAGGTCCATCTCACTCGGGCCATGAGCCTCTACCGAGAGGCCCTCGAAATCGATCCAGAATATGCCGACGCCATGGTCCAGCTTGCCGACGCGTGCGATCAGCGATATCAACTCGAAGGCGACTCGATTTGGCTCGAACACGGCTCCAACTACGCCCAGCGCGCAGTTTCTGTTGCCCCTGAACTCCCCGCGGCCCAGTTCATGGCCGGCCGCTTCGAGCTCGCCAACTCCTCCTTCCAAAACGCCATCCATCATCTGCAACGAACGATTGATCTCGACCCATTGAAAGTCGTTGCCTACCTCTACCTCGCCGAGGCCTATGAGGCGGTCGGGGAATCGCAAGCTGCAGAGGAGTCGATGGCCCGCGCAGTCCGGACCGGGCCCGAGGATTGGCTGACCTACTACGAGATCGGCACATTCTACTTCGCCGAACGCGGTGACTACGAAAGAGCGGCTGGCTATTTCGAAAAGGTCGTCGAGCTTCTTCCGGACAGCAGCATTGGCTACAGCGCCCTCGGTGGGAGCCTCTTCTATCTCGGTGACCGCGACGGGGCTCGCGAGCAACTCGGACGTGCGGTGGCGATCGGCTCTGACTACGAGGCATTTTCTAACCTCGCGACCCTCGAGTTCTACGACGGGAAATTCGCCAAGGCGGCCGAACTCTACGAACGCGCGCTCGAGTTTGATGACAGCGACAACATGGTGTGGCTCGGCCTCGCTGAGGCCCGAAAATTCGGCGGCAGCCCGCCGGAAAGGATTCGCGAAGCCTATCAGCGGGCAGCCGAACTGGTTTCACGCCGCCTTGAGACCGAGCCTGGCGATCTCGGTCTGCTCGTTGATCTGGCGGGGCTCAAACTTCAGCTCGATCAGCGAGTAGAGGCCGAGGAGATCATCGAAAATCTGCGGTTGGACGAGATAACTTCTGCCGACATGATGTTCTCCCTCGCCGAGATCTTCGAGGTCCTCGGCGAACGCGATGAGGCGTTGGCGTGGGTCGAGCGTAGCCTGAAGGCGGGCTTCCCACTCGATGTAATCGCGGACTACGCTGCCTTTGCCGCCTTATGTGCCGACCCTCGTTTCGGTCTTCTGGCCGAGACTTACGCCGAGTCTCGACCAAACGACAGGGAGGATAAGAACTAAAGCCTTTCGAGAAATGAGCCCTCGATTCGATGCCCGGGACCCCGGGTCTGGAGGTGGAGATGAGCAATCCGTTCAGGAATTCGATCGTGGTGGCAACTGTAATGCTGGCGGTACTGGTCGCTGGACCGGCGTGTCGACCCAGCCCTGAACAGCAGGAAAAAACAGAGGAGGCGACGAAAATGGTCGTTCAAGAAAAACCAACTCTCGTCCACGATGTGGTGGTCAACATGGAGGATGTGAAGGGGAAGGTCCAGTGGAGACCGATCGAGCCCGTCACAGCGCGACGGGGTGAGGGCATCCGATTTGTTGTCAGGGAGCACACGGCCTGGGTCCTCATCCCGGAGAGCGGGTTCCGGCTGGTGTCAGGCGGAAGCGACTGGGCAACCGGAGAGTCCATTACGGCCTTCAAGGTGATAAATGGCGAGGCGGTCATCATGTTGGACGAGAGTTTCTCCGACAAAGAAGACCTTCGCGTGATCCACTACTCGGTCCTTGCGAGGCACATCGAAGGTCAGTGGGAATACGTCCACGGTGAAAACCCACCGCCAAAGATGATCGTGCCGCCACACTAGCGATGAGCCAAGGACTATAGAACCTCGAGCCCGCGCTGTACGGCGGGACGCTCGCCTACCACCTGAAGCCATCGCGCGACGTTGGGAAATTCGGCGATGTCCAGACCGAATCGCTGGTGGTTCCGCATCCATGGATAACTGGCGATGTCGGCTATCGAGTAGTCGCCGGCAAGAAACTCGGAATCGGTCAGCCGTCGATCGACTACTCCGTAGAGTCGTTCAGCCTCGTTGATGGATCGTTCGACCGCGTGTGGCACCGGCTCCGGCGCCCGGTTCAGGAAGTAACCGGCCTGGGCGAGTGAGGGGCCGATCCCGGCCATCTGGAACATCAGCCAGGAGACCGTTCGCCACCGGCCGGCGGGGTCCTCGGGTAGAAATCTTCCACTTTTATCAGCCAGGTAGAGCAAAATCGCTCCCGACTCGAAGACCGTGACCTCGTCTCCCCCGGGCCCATCCCGGTCGACGATCGCCGGGATCTTGCCGTTCGGGTTGATGGCCAGGTATTCGGGTGTCTTCTGCTCCGCCTCGCCCAAGTTGACGGGATGAAGCTCGTAGTCGAGTCCGGTCTCCTCGAGCATGATCCCGACCTTAGATCCGTTGGGGGACGACCAAGTATAGAGATCAATCATTTTTGGCTCCTCGAGATGATCAACACCTTCCGCACGTGTCTCGTTCCCGGTGTTTGCAGTTATCAGTAACCAGTAATCAGTTCGTGAAACCCGGCGCCCTACTGGTTACTGGTCACTTGTTACTGGTCACTTGATCCAGTTCCGATACGGGAGGGGGTTACAATACCTGGCACAGAGTGGCTGAAGGAGGCAATCATATGGGTAAGAAGATTGGTGTGATCCTTTCCGGTTGCGGCGTCTACGACGGCGCCGAGATTCACGAGTCCGTGGTGACCTTGCTGGCCATCGATCGCAACGGCGCCGAGGCGGTGATGTGCGCACCCGATGTCGATCAGCTCCACGTCGTCAACCACCTCACCGGCGAGGTTGATGAGGGCGCCAGCCGCAATGTACTGGTCGAATCGGCTCGCATTGCCCGCGGTGAGATTCGCGACATCGCCGACGTGTCGGCCGACGAGCTTGACGCCCTGATCCTGCCCGGTGGCTTTGGCGCCGCCAAAAACCTCTGCGATTTTGCGGTCAACGGCCCCGACTGTGAGGTCGACGCGGGAGTCGCGGCGCTGGTGCGCGCTGTCCACGAGCAGGGCAAACCCATCGCAGCGGTATGCATCGCCCCAGCGCTGTTGGCCAAAGTCCTTGGGGACGAGAAACCCGAATTGACCATCGGCACCGACGCTGACACTGCCGGGGCAATGGCAAAGATGGGTGCCGTCCATATCGAGTGTCCGGTCACCGAGTTTGTCATCGACCGCGACCGCAAGCTAGTCAGCAGCCCCGCATACATGCTGGCGCAGAATATCTCTGATGCCGCCGAAGGTATCGAAAAAACCGTCACCGCCCTCATCGAGATGGCGTGAGGCGCAGCTGTCAGCGATCAGCTTGCCAAACCACCCGGAGAAACTTGATTGCTGATTGCTGACGGCTGATTGCTTTCGGAGGAATTCACGAACAAGTTCCCTAGAACGCTACCAGTATCTCTCAACAAACACGTGACCCGACACTTTGCGGCTGTGCTCACGAAATCCTTCATCGTCGAGAATCGTCACCATGTCCTCGATCATTGCCGGGTTCCCACACAGAAAGATCCGGGTCGCATCGGGCTCCGGGTGAGATCCCCAGGCACGGTCGAGATGGTCGCTCTGCCAGAGGTCCTGTACATAGCCAACCGGTCCACCCCACGGCACCGGCTCCTCGGCGGGCCGACTGATGATCGTCTGGTAGGTGAAAGAAGGGTTCTGCTTCGCCATCGTCATCAGCTCAGCCTGATACCCGAGGTCCCAGGAGTGACGTGCCCCGAGGAATACCGCGATCCGCCGTTTTGCCCCACCGGGAAGCAGGGTCCGAAGCATACTCATGTATGGCGCCAACCCGGTCCCGGTAGCGACCAGCACCAGATCGGCGTCATCCGGAGCATCGTCGAGGGTGAATCGGCCGGTGATCTTGGGCCCCAGCCACAATTTATCCCCTGGCTCGAGGGCGAAGAGACGCGGCGTCAGCGCGCCCGAACGAACCAACGTGATGTAAAGCTCGAGGTGTTCGCGCGCCACCGACGAGGAGGCGATCGAGTAAGCGCGGCGAATGAGGGCCCCTGGCTTGTGCTCTTCCTCATCAGGATCGGCCAGCTGGCAGCGCGGCGCCTCCGGCGGCAGGCCGAGGACGGCGAACTGCCCGGGGGTGAATTCGGAAAGTTCCCAACCCTCGGGAGCGATCCTGATGACTATCAGTCCCGGTGCGACTTCGATACGTTGCTGCACGACCGCGTTGAGATCAAATTTCCCCATGAATACCACTCCGACCAATTCCGACGAAGAGGGTACACTTTCTTACGATGTTCGGCATCGAAACCATCTTCGACTCCCTCCCCCAGTTCCTCATCGTCTGTCTGATCCTGGCAATTGCCGAGGCCGTGTACGTTCTGCTGGGCTTCGGCGCCGGCCTCATCGCCGTCGGAACGATGGCCCTTCTGCTGCCCGAGCTCAAGGACGCGGTCGTCCTCCTCCTACTGGTCAATCTACCCGCAGAGCTCTGGGTCGTACGTTCATCCTGGCAACGGATCTCGTGGCGCGGGGTGCTCGTGATCTTCATTGGCGTCGCCATCGGAACCCCCCTCGGAACATTCTTGCTCCGGTGGGGTGACGCGCGTTTTCTGCTCATTGTCCTTGGCGTCTTCCTGGTTACCGTCGGTGCCGTTTTTCTTTTCATCAGGGACACTTGCGATCGACAGATACCGCGCTGGATCGCGGGTCCGATCGGCGTCACCTCCGGGGTTCTCACCGGTCTCTTTGGCACCGGCGGCCCGCCTCTGATCCTTTATTACCGACTCCAGGGATTCGACAAGGCCGCCTTCCGCGGCAACCTGATGGCGATCTTCCTGCTCATGACCGCAGTCAGGGTGCCCTCGTATGCGGCCTTCGGTCTCATCACCGAACCGCGTCTCTGGTCGGCGTTGGTGGTGCTTCCGGCCGTGATCCTCGGCGCATTGATCGGCAATCGCATTCACCTCCGCATCGAAGAGGACACCTTTCGCCGCCTTGTCAGCGCCGCGCTTGTCATATTGGGAATTCTCCTGCTGGTTCCTGGCGTCAGGTAGGCGGATAGCTCTTCCGCCACCCCCCCACCCAACACCGCTAAGAACGCAAAGGCCGCAAAGATCTACTCTGACCTCAGGCAAACACAAAGACCTTCTTTGCGCTCTTCGCGTTCTTCGCGGTTCAAATTACGGCATGTGGTGGATTCGGGCGATCAGTCCTGGACAATGTGCCCGGCAGCGCCCAAGGCTGAGCAGGCCTTCTCGAGATTCACCACCTTCACCAGCAGGTAGTCGGTGTCGTAGGTCGAAACTACGAAGATCGGGACGTCGGCGCGTGCGAGTGGAGCGCTGAGTCCCGCCAGGACGCCAGTCATCTCGAAGGCGAGCGGGCCTTCCACCTTGAGGCAACGCCAGCCCGCCTCGGCTTTCGCCCCTGCAGGAACATCGGTTGTAGACGACACGATTGACAGCTCTTCATCGGTACGGGCCATGGACAGGAAGCTGCTGAAGTCGAGCGGAGGTAACGGCGCATCCGGAGGGAGGCGCCACACGGAAAACTCTCCCGGCAAAATCGTGAGGTGGAAGCCTTTCACTCCGGGAGCTCGAGCCGGGTCCCCGTCTTGAGGAAGTGGTTGAGCTCCTTCTCCCAGGTTTCCATGAATCCCTTGAAGTGGTCGTCGGTGAACTCCTCCAATGCGCGGTTGCCATGGTCAGAGATCGAGGTATAGGCATAGGTGATCTCAGCGGTACAGGCTTCTTCGCCGTCTGCCTCGAGCGAAATCGAGATCCGCCCCACCACGACTCCGGGGATCATCTTGATAATTTCGAGCCGGAAGGCCTCAGGATCGTATTCATTGATCAACCACAGGGCGTCCTCGGGCATCCCCGGAGTGATGAAGATGCAGCCCGGTTCGGCAAGGCCAGAATCCGACAACACCACCTTCGGTCTCCAATCGTTGACCCACTCAGCCTCGCGCACCGGACACAACAGCTCGAAGACCGCTGACGGTGGCGAGCACAGATGTTGATTGAAGCTCCGGCTGACCCTGTTGGGTTTCTCGATCCTCATGCTGCCCTCCTCGTGAGTTCACCGAAAGAGTACACCGTCACCACCCGATCGGTCACCTTTCGACTGGAAAAACCGGATCAGCGGAGACCGGTCCGGTCGATACCCAGATCCGGGGCCCGAAATCCGCTCGCCCCGACCCTCCTTCTCAGCGTGACTTCTGCGTCCGGGTCGGTGGTGAATCCGATTCCAAAATCCCCACCACCCGCACCACTCGGTTTGTAGCGGACGCCGCAATCGGTCGCAATCTTCCGCAGGGTGCGGTGTTCCTCCGACAGAATCGGCATCCCGATCACGGTGCCGAGCTGATCGAGTGCGTGCCAAAAGGCATCAACAAGATCCAAGAATCCCCCGGCATCGCCTCGGCCGAGGGCGGCAACGCCGTCGGACGAGATCGCACCGAGTTCGTCGAGGATGGGATTGACCTCTTGGGGCGCCAGGCTGCGACGGTCTTCGAGGCGCCCGAGGAAATCTCCGGTGCTGGCCGCCCGTCCGGTCCAAACAAACACCATTTGTAGTTTCTCTGGCAGGACCAACGGGGTGGCCTCGGCCACCGATCCATTACCGCCAAGCTGGTACCGGATGACGCCCCCGAGGAGGCTCGCCGCAACATCGATCCCCGAGCCGGCTCCTCCTTGTACGCTCCGGTGGAGGTCGACCAACCGCTGGAGCCGCCCCCTCTGATTTGTTGTTGGCTCAACGCCGGCCCAGGTCTCGATCGCGGACGCAAAGGCAACTGTCAGGGCAGCGCTCGAACCGAGGCCGAGCTTGGATTCCCAGCCGCCTGCAGATTCAAAAAACGCTCTCGTATCGAGGGTCGCCTCGAGGGGCGGCAGGTTGACGAGATCGATCGTGCCGGTCTCCGCGATCCCCTGCAGCAGATTGTCGATCAGACCGAATGAGTCGCGCCCGAGCTTCTCGTCGTGCCAACGCACGGTGTTGTCGGGCTCCACTTCGAGCCGTGCCCGATGGGCGACGAGGCCCGGCGCCACGAACTCCCACCCGTTGCCCACGTACGGGCGAAGCGTGACGACCGCCCGTCGGTCGACCGCCGCAACGGCGGCCGGCGCTCCGAAGAGGACGGCATACTCTCCAAAGAGAATCAGCTTCCCGGGAGCCGAAACGATCAAGCGCTCCATCAGCCCGAAACCACCCGGGCTCCCTCGCCGAGCCCGCTCGCGAGCACCCGCTGCACGTCTTCAACTCCCGCAAGCTCAGCGGCCACCTGATCGAATGCGTCGGGCGGACAGACCGCCTTGACCTGGGGACCGGCGTCCACCGTGAAGAAGACCGGTACTCCATCGGCGCGAAGCTCACGGACTCTGCGGATGCACTCCACGGTCGCCCCGTTCCAATAGACGAGCCCCGGCCGAGCGGTCATCATGACTGCGTGCATCTTGAGGCAGCTCGATTCGCTGATCTCGGCGAGCGCTTCGAAGTCGCGACCCGCAATCGCACTTCTCGCCGCTGCGAGATCTTCCACCGAAGAATTCACCCAGCTTTCGTAGTACGGAGACGTGCGTTCGGTGCGGACCATGCCTTCGGTCGAGCCGACCTCCTTCGGGCCGGTTTCGGTCACCGCAACCGCCACCCGGAGAGGCCAAACAGAGGGCTCGAGGATCTGCCGGGTCTCGGTAGGGTTGGGTCCGCCGGGCGTCAGGCGAAGCTCGACAAAACCACCAAAGATCGACCGCGCCGCCGAGCCCGATGCCCGTCGGGCCAGATCCGCCAGCTCGACTCGAGGGATGGTGACGTTCAACGCCGCATCGGCCGCGGTCACCAGTGCCGCGAAGCCCGACGCCGACGAGGCGAGCCCCGCGGCGGTCGGAAAATCGTTATCGCTCTCCACCCTCGCCCGGGTCTGGATGCCGACCCGTTCCCGAATGAGGTCAAGGCAGCCGGTCACCCGTCCGGCCATCTTGGGCGCTCGCTGGCCGCCGAGGTGGAACTGATCCTCTTCCAGATCTGGATCGAAGAAAACGGACGTGGTCGTGGTCAGTCCATCGAGCGTGATCGAAAGCGACCCCACCGCCGGGACGTTCCGCTCGATATCCGATTTGCCCCAGTACTTGATCAGGGCGATGTTCGGGTGGGCAACAGCGGTCGCTCGCATAGAGTGATCATACCTTTATCGTGTTTTGGTATCGCTATCGGGATCGCTATCGCTATCGAAAGACACGACCCGTCGCATGCTGTCGATCGCCACACCATCCAGGGTGGTCGCGTATCTGTTGTGTTTTGTGAAGGTGTTGAGGACAGCCGGTGTTAACTAGAGCGGGTCGACTTCGGAGCAGTGAATTGAAATACCACCACATCGGGATCCCGACCGAGATTCCTCGAGACGACGAAGTGTATCTGGAGAAGTTCAGAATTTTTGTGTCGGGGTTCGAGACCAGCAGATTCGGTGTGGAGTGGATCCGGTTCGAAGAGGATGCTCCGTTCCCTGAGATCGTGAAGACGGTCCCTCATGTCGCCTTTGTCGTCGACGATCTTGAAGAGGCCATCGCAGGTCGAGAGATCCTGATCCACCCGAACAGTCCGAGCGAAGGCGTCACGGTGGCGTTCATCGTCGAAAACGGCGCTCCGATCGAGTTCCTGGAGTTCGATGGGCCCGAGTTCGAAGTGTGGCCTGGATCTGAGGCTCAGTGACCGGTTTAGATTCGAGCAGCTGTACTGACATGGTAAAAGTTTTTGAAATCACGCGATCTCTGGTTCTTTCTTCGATTGTCGCGCTTGGCATAGCAGGAGTGTCTGCGAGTTGTCGATCTGAATCTGAGCCAAACGAGTTCCCCGCCAGATCGGACGCTTCGGATCCAGACAGTCAGCGCTGGACCAACAGCATCGGAATGAACTTCGTCCGGATACCCTCCGGTTCATTCACCATCGGGTCGATCTCCAGCGGAGCTGGAAGCCACGAGAAGCCGCCCCACGTGGTGACCATCAGCAGGTCATTTTACATAGCCAAGACAGAGGTGACTCAGGCCCAATGGATGGCCGTGATGGGGACCAATCCGTCGAAATTCCAGGGCGATTCCCTACCCGTCGAGCAGGTGAGCTGGAACGATGCGAAGGAGTTTATCCGGAAGCTGAGTTCGAAAAAGGGAGAAATCCAATATCGCCTGCCCACCGAAGCCGAATGGGAGTACGCCTGTCGCGCAGGAACAACGGGGGATCGCCTCGGCAATCTGGGTTCGGCGGCGTGGTACGACCCCAACAGTGGAAGCATGACGCACCCCGTTGGCCAGAAGCAGGCCAATGCCTGGGGCCTGTATGACATGCTCGGGAATGTATACGAGTGGTGCGAGGACTGGAAGGGTGCATATCCCGGCGGAACAGTCACGGACCCCCGTGGGCCATCCATCGGATCGTTCCGGGTGGTGCGGGGGGGTTCCTGGTTTATCCACGCCAACCGTGCACGACCCTACTTCCGAGATTTCTTCAAACCGGACCACCGTCAGAGCGACGTCGGGTTCAGGATCGTCGCCGCCCCGCGGAATCCCTGAAGTCCTGCTCGTGGTTGGACAGGCTACAGGCAAATTTTTAGTCGGAAGGAACCCGCATGGCATCTGATCAGGAATTCGTCGATTTCGTGCTCGATCAACTCAAGGGTGTAGGCGGCATCACGTCAAAAAAGATGTTCGGGGAATATGCGCTTTACTGCGAAGGCAAGATTGTAGTCCTGGTCTGCGACAACCAGCTCTTCATCAAACCCACCGAGGCGGGGAGGTCGTTCATCGGTGATGTGGTCGAGGCTCCCCCTTATCCGGGAGCGAAACCCTCGTTCCTCATTGAGGAGCAGATCGAAGACAAGGATTGGCTGAGCACTCTCGTGCGGCTGACGGAACAAGAACTTCCAAAACCCAAAGTGAAGAAGAAGGCAAAGAAGAAAAAGCAATAATTTGATGATGAGTCGCTCTCCAGATCGCAGCAGGCTACGGTCTCGACGGTAAATGGATGCCCGACTCCCCTTTCCAGCGACCTCGATGAGCGCATCGATGGGACCGGTCCGCTGTTTTCGGTGGAGCTAAGCTGGTATTGGCTATCTGGAAAGCTCGCAAATGTCATGAACACTCTTATCGAATCTCTTCTCAAGGCAGGTTGGGCACCGATCCTGGTGTTCGTGGCCCACATGGTTCTTTGGCAAGGGGTCGGCGCGTACGAAGACTTTTCCTCCCCTCGATACTCCAATGCATATCCTCGGCGGATTGGCGATCGCGTTCTTTCTCTGGGCGGCCTATTCCATCGCTGCTCGTACCGGCACCTTCGGGCGGCCTAACAGCACGGTAATCGCTGCGCTCACCTTCACGTCGACGGCGGCCTGCGCCGTTTTCTGGGAGTTCGCAGAGTATTTGTCAGACAGGTACCTCGGCACCAACACCCAAAAGGGCCTGGAGGACACACTCCTGGATCTGTTGCTCGGGCTCGTGGGCGGGGCGATTTTCGTGGCCGCTGCCTGGTTTCGACGGAATCAGGCACCAAATCAGGGTGGGTAACCGGTGATCGACCGGATCTTCTGATACATCGGCTGCAGGCGACGGTACATCTTGAGGTAGACCTCGTGGTAGAGACCGTCGTAGATCGCCCGGTTCTTGGGGTCCGGGTCAAAGGTGTCGCCGATGTGGGTCATTTCTTTGACCGCGGTGGTGAAATCGGGATGTACCCCTGCACCGACCGCAGCATCGATCGCCGCGCCCAGACCCGAGGCCTCGTAGATGTGCGGGCGCGATGCGGGCATGCCGAAAATGTCGGCAGTGATCTGCATCGCGGCGTCGCTCTGGGAACCACCACCAGCAACCCGAATCTCGGAGAACGGAACCCCGCTGCGCCGCTGACAGCGTTCGCCTCCTTCGCGCAGAGCATAGGCCAGCCCTTCGAGAATGGCGCGGTAGAAATGGGCACGGGTGTGGACATCGCCGAAACCGATCACCGCCCCCTTGGCCTCCGGCCCCGGAACCTTGACCCCCGGCGACCAATAGGGCTGTAACACCAAACCCATTGATCCCGGCGGGACGTCAACGATGAGCTCGTCAAAGAGGGCTTCCGGCTCGATCCCACGCTTTTCGGCGATCCGCATCTCTCGCAGGCCAAACTCGGTTTTGAACCACGACACCATCCAGTAGCCGCGGTAGATCTGCACCTCCAGGCTGTACGCGTTCGGCACCGCCGCCGGAAACGGCGGCAGCATCGGCACCGGCTCGACATATTTTGGTGGGTGGTGTTGATGGTCGCGCTGGTGCCATAGCTCAGACAGGCGACATCGGGCTCGATACACCCCGCACCGAGCGCCTCACAGGCCTTGTCGGCGGCACCGGCGATCAAAGGGGTGCCCGCAGGAATGCCGGTAGCTTCGGCAGCCGCTCCGGTGATCTCACCCATCTGCCCACCGGGTGGCACCAACTCCGGCAGGAGCTTGCGATCAACAGGAATTGCCCGCCACTTCCAGTCTCGTGACCCGGCCCACCGAAGACGGCGGTAGTCGAAGGGGACATAGCCGACCTGGCAGCCCACCGAATCAACGAACCGGCCGCTGAGGCGGTGAGCCAGAAAACCGGAAAGAAAGAGGTACTTATGGGTCCGATCCCAAATCTCCCTCTGGTGGCGTTGCAACCAGTTGGCTTCCGCCTCGGCCTGGAAGTGGGCAACGGTCTGGCGCATTCGCACCGCCCGAAAGGCCAAGCCCCACAGACCACCGACCTGAGGCAAGCCCTCCGTCCGTCGTTGGTCGAGCCAGATGATGGCGGGACGCATCGGCTCGCCATCTGCATCGACATTGATCATCGTTGCCCGTTGAGTTGTGAGCGCTACGCCCGCCACAGCCTCTTTCCCGACCGGGCTCTGATCCCACAGACCCCGGCAGGCCTCACACAGCGACCGCCACATATAGATGGGGTCCTGCTCAGCCCACCCCGGGCGGTCGGAAAAGTAGGGTTCGACATCGACCTTGTTCCCGGCCACCAGGCCGCCTCGCGGATCGAAGAGCAGGGCGCGCACGCTCTGGGTTCCAAAGTCGATGGCAAGAAGATGATCGGCTGAACTCACGGCGCCATTATCCACCCTCCAGGCCCGTTTCTCGATACTCGATGCTCGATACTCGATGCCTTCATATTGACCGTCCGTCAGCTCTTCATCGATTTACCTACTGACGAATTTGATTCTTTCCTCGCGGATCGTGCAGATTGCCGCAGATGACACTACGAAACATCCCAAGCCTTTATCTGCGTTCTCTGCATCATCTGCGGCAAATTGGGTGGGTTGACGGATCGAGAAACGAGGATCGAGTATCCAGTATCGTTCGGGGGAAGTTTGATCCTTGCATCTTGGATCCTGGATCCTGTATCCATAATTGTTAAAAGGAGTTATCATTATCGAATAGGCGATTGCGACACTCATCGCGAGCGCCTGTTGGAGGGACAACATGGGCCGCTCGTATTTTTGCCCGCACTGTCGCCGACTGCTCAACCCCGGCACCAAGGTCATTTTCCTCGTCGAAAACGGCGCCGAGGTTGAATTGATGCTACTGAGTGCCAAACTCGGCGAATACTCGGTCGTCCACTCACGATCAATGAGATTCGAGGACGGCAAGATCTACACTTTCCGGTGTCCGATGTGTCGCTCCGACTTGACCTCCAGCCTCGACGAAAAACTGGTCGACATTCTGACCGAGTCCGATGATGACGTGATGGTTCGGGTCAGTTTCTCACGCGTCTTCGGCGAACAGGCCACCTTCCTGAGGGCCCCGGACGGAGTCAACCGCTTTGGTGAGGACGCCTCGCGCTACGAAAGCGTCAACTTCTTCGGTGAGACCGCCGACCCGGAAAACGGCGAAGGCTAGCGGCCGCACGACCCACCGATATTCGATTCTCGAAACTCGATTCACACAAACGTTGGCGGGTGGGTGAGCGGATCGAGCATCTAGGATGAGCATCAACCTGAGCGGTACGCAAGCGTACCCCAAGCGACTCGAAGCAGTAGTCGCGCCGTTTACTCCAGCGAGTCGGCCAGGAGCTCCGCGATGTCTTTGACCTCGAGATCAAGTTCGAGGGTTCCGACTGAATCCTCAAACATCTGCAGACAGTAGGGACAGGCAACAGCAAGGATCTCGGCCCCGGTCGCCGCCGCCTGTTGAACGCGGATGTCGGAAAAACGTTCACCCTTGGGTCTCTCCAACCACACGCCGCCACTCCCGCCCCCACAACACAGGCTGTACTCCCGCGAGTAGTTGGGGATCTCGACCAACTCAAGTCCAGGAATGCTTTTGAGGACCTCGCGGGGTTCGTCGTAGACACCGCAGCCGCGGCCTAGCGCGCAGGGATCGTGATACACGACCTTCTTATCGAGGGCCTTTTTCGGCTCCAGCCGCTGTTGATCGATGAGCCTGGCGAAGAGTTGTGTTTGGTGGACACTCTCGAATTCCGCTCCGAGTTCTCCGTACTCCTGATCGAAGGTCCGGTGACAGTGTGGTGATGTCGTCACCACTTTTTTCACCCCAGCCTCGCTGAACGCGGCAACATTGGCGCCGGCGACCTCCTGGAAGACCTCCTCGGCGCCGGCCCGTCGAATCGCCTCGCTGCAACACGATTCGCCGTCGCCGAGGATCCCGAAGCTGACATTGGCAGCTTTCAAGACTTGGGCCGAAGCCTTCGCCACCTTGACGGCGCGAGGGTCATAGGCCGGCACGCAGCACGGCGAGTAGAGGTAGTCCATGCCAGTCTCGAAGGGCGGCACCTCGGCCCCCTCTGTCCACCCTGCCCGCTTTTCCCTTGGTTCGCCGAACGGATTGCCCGAGCTGTGGATTCGGGATACCGACTCCGACAGCTCGGACGGATAGGAACCGAACTCGACGAGGATACGGCGGATACCGCGCATGATGTCCGGCATGTGGACACCGTGCGGGCACCAGGTGCTGCACGACTCGCAGCCGACACAGCGATAGACCTCGGTGACTTCGCGTTCGATCTCGTCGGTGTCTTCGGACGACATGATGGCGCCGAATTTTACGGATTGAGGGGTCCGATAGACGGGGAAAACAACCGATTCGACATGAGTCCACGGACACACTGCCATGCATTTGCCACACTGGTAGCACTTGTAGGCGTCGGTGCCGCCCATTTCGAGGATGGCGTCCCTGATGTCCCAGTCGGGTCTGATTCTGGCATTCATGAGGATGAAGCTCCGATCATCAGTAGTCTTTTGGAAGCTCGTTCAGCTCGGCCCAGGTCACGACCGGCCCGTCCCGGCACACCGAGAAGGGCCCGACGTAGCAGCGACCGCAGTGGCCGATGCCGCACTTCATCTTGTTCTCGAGGGTGGTCACCACCTGATCAGGTGAGTATCCGACCTTGCCGAGACTGAGGAAGAGGTAGTGAAGCATGATCGGCGGACCACAGGCGATGACGATGCGTCTATTCGGGTCGAGGCCGAGGCCCTCGAAGACGTTGGGCAGCAGGCCAACCTCGCCGTCCCACTCGTCGTTTTCGCCACCCGGATCCACCGTCCGGACCACCCGCACCCCGTCGACCTCCTGCCAGGCCGGCATCTCTTCGGTGTAGACCATGTCGGCCACCGACCGTGCCCCGTTGAGGATCACGACCTCTCCAAACTCTTCTTTTCGATTGATGACATCCAGCATGGCCGAGCGCAAGGCCGCCATGCCGATGCCGCCGCCGATGAAGACGAGGTCCTTGCCCTTCCAGTCGTCGACCGGGAAGTGATTGCCGTACGGGCCACGGAAACCGATCACCTGTCCTTTGGACATCGCGCGCAGGGCCGAGGTCACTTTGCCAACCATGCGGAAGGTGCACTCGATGGTAGGCGCACCCGCCTGATCTCCATGCGGCCGCCAGGGGGCATTTGCGAGAGCAAAAACGGACTCGCCGGCGCCGAAGACAGTGAACTGACCGAACTGGCCCGGTTCCCAACCGGCGAAGGCACCGGCCTCATTGTCGTCGACGAACTGCAACCGCAAGGTCCTGACGTCCCGTGTCTCGTCGAAGAAGTCGCGGATCCGAACCAGGCTCGGCTGATAGGGGTTGGGAACTACTTCAGCGAGCGGCATCTGCGCCCTCCTCCCGAATGGCCTCGACCGCCGCGGCCACCGTAGTGACGATATCGAGCCCGGCCGGACACAGCGCAACGCAGCGTCCACAGCCCACGCAACGGAAGGGCTCGTCGTCCTCCTGTTTAAACGCGAACTTGTGGAGCACCCGCTGCCGGTACCGCTGCTGCTTCGTGCCGCGCGGGTTGTGTCCGGAAGCGTGGTGGGTGAAGAGAGGGAAGGTGCAGGCATCCCACGAACGGCACTGCTCTCCGCACCAGGCGTTGGCCTCGTGGTTCATGTCGAAGCACGAGCATGAGGGACACACATAGGCACAGACGCTGCAACCGAGACAGTGTTGGGCGAGCCGGTCCCAGGCGCCGTGTTCAAAGCCCTCCTCCAGGACTTTGGACCATTCCCGATTGACCGGGCTCCGCTCGACTTGCTCCGAGACCGCCTTCTCGAGTTCCGGAATGCGCTTGCCGTCCTTGACGGTCGCAGCCGTCCAACCGTCGTCGGCAGCGCCGACCAGGTCCCGACCCTTGTCGCTGAGCGCCCTCAGCATCCAGTCCTCGCCAAGGGGCACGAGCTGGATGTCGCTCCCCTCCTCGCCCACAGGTGAGTAGCCGACTGCGGTGCAGAAACACTCCACATCGGCCGCTGCGCAGGCCGTCGAGACGACCGTCGTGTTCTCCCGGCGGGCGGCATAGAGGCGGTCTCTGGTGCCGCTCAGAAAGATCTCGTCGAGGCGGACGATCCCGGAAGCATCGCAGCTCCTAACCCCGAAAAGAACCTGGGGGGGTTCGGGCGCCGCCGGGTCCTCGAGCAGGACCGTACTGCCTTTGAAAGCATATTTATACAAGGCCTCCGAGCGCGGGAAGAGGAACTCTTTTGGCGACCATCTGGTCTTGCCCGATGGTTTGATGACGGCCTGTTCCTCCGATGCAATCGGGCGGAACAGCAGGACGCCGTCCTCTTCGACCGGCGCAACGACGCTGTTGCCTTCAATAAGTCCGCTCAACCACTCCCTGAGCTGGGCGTCGGTCAGCTTCCACGATGAATCCATCAAACTCTCCTCACAGGATGAACTCCTCGGCATCTTCCATCCGGAAGTCGACCAACGCCGACTTCTCCGCGGGATCCAGGCCGATCTTCCCGTATTGCCGCTCGACCTCGAGCGATAGCTTGCGGTTGATCAGATCGAGCCGGATGTCGGCCGGACATACACGCGCACACTCGTCACAACCCGAGCAGCGTCCCGCCAGGTGGACCGCACGGATGATGTTCCATGCGCTGTTTCCGTGGTGGTCTATGGCAGTCGGAACCCACTGTGGACGGTGCTTATCGGTGATGCAGGAGGCGCAGTAGCACATCGGACAGACGGCGCGGCACGCGTAGCAGCGCAGACACCTGCCGAACTGCCGTTGCCAATACTTCCATCGTTCGTCGTGCGGCAGAGATTCCAGGTAAGCGATCTGCTGGTCGCGTGCGTCCGGTGTGTCAAACGCAGCGGCCGAGGGGTCCTTGCAGCTTTCGTGGACGCCGTCCACAGTGACCACGAGGTCGCAAATCGGATGGGGGTCCCCTGAACACGAGAGGCATTTGGTGGCAAGACCCGAACCGTCGAGGACTCCCGGACACTGGACCCCAATGACCAGCAGTTGATCCCGTCGCAGCTGACCCTCCCGGATAAGCCCGCTGATAGCACCCAGATCGCATGTCTTGGCTACCACCGCCACCCGCTCGTGTTTTTCGAGGGCCGAGCCGATGTAGGCGCTGAGATTGTTGCGGCACTCCTGGCCCCACTCGAGCTTTTCGCAGTCCGCGGCGTCTGTGATCAGAACTGCATGGGTCTGGTTGGGGAGGGCGCCCGCGCCGTAACCGATGACCACACCAACGCGTTCCGTTTTCAGTACCTCGGACGCGGCCTTGCGAAGATTGCTACGGATGGCTTCGAGCTGGCCCTGGTCGAGCTCCTGCGGACCGCTGCCCTCCATCACCGGGAGGTCGATGCCGTCCCAGCCTTTCGGATGTTCGAAGCTCGGCAGTGGGCCTGCTTCCTGAACCGCCGCGGTCACGTCGTTGACGACCTTTGCCCACTTGTGGCCCTCGGCGGCCGACACCCACGCGAAGTGGAGCCGCTTGAGGTCGATGCCGATGAAGTCCATCAAAGACCTGAAAATTGTGAAACGGCGCCGGGCAACGAGGTTTCCCTGAACGTAGTGGCAGTCTCCCGGGTGACAACCCGAGACCAGCACCCCGTCGGCGCCCTGCTCGAAGGCCCGTAGGATCATGAGCGGGCTCATGCGGCCGGTGCAGGGGAATCGCACCATGCGCACATTTGCCGGGTACTCGAGCCGGGTGGTGCCGGCCATGTCGGCGCCGGCGTAGCTGCACCAATTGCATACCAGAGCGACAATGTGTGGTTTCCAGTTCTCGGGAACCGAACCGGCTCCACATTTGGCGGCGCTGACATTCGCTTCAGTCATCGTTCGATCACCTCCCGCAGCGGGCCCAACGCCCCGAGCTGGGCAAAGACCTGTTCGTCGCTATAGCCCTCGAGGTCGATGTATCCCCCACGGCAGGTCACGGTGCACAGCCCGCAGCCCTCGCACATTGCCGGGTTTGGCGAAGCCACTTCGCGGTAGATCTCGCCCTGGGCGTCGAGAAGCTGCTTGCGCTCGATCGCCCCATAGGGGCACACCGCCAGACACTCGAAGCAGCCCGCACAGGCGGACTCGTTGACGTGAGCATTCGTCGGATCGCGCTCGAGAACGTCCCTCGATAGCATTTCCATGCTCTTGGAGGCCGCTGCCGAAGCCTGGGAAACCGTGTCCGGGATGTCCTTCGGTGCCTGTGCCGTGCCAGCGAGGAATATCCCCGCGGTCAGCGTCTCGACCGGCCGCAGCTTGGGATGAGCCTCTTTGAAAAATCCATCTGTGTCCGCGGCAATCCGCAGCTTGCCGGCGATCTCGCCGTGATCGGCAGGCTCCATCGCGGCCGCCAGCACCACCATGTCGGCATCGATCTCAATCTGCTTGCCGGACAGTGTGTCGACCCCCAACACCCTGAGCTTGCCGTTTTCCTCGATGATCTGGCTCGGACGGCCGCGGATGTACATCACCCGCTCCTCCTCCATCGCTCGATGGACGAACTCCTCATAGCCCTTGCCGCCGGCGCGGATATCCATGTAGAAGATGAAGGCTCGTGAATCCGGCACCTTGTGGCGCAGCAGCAATGCGTGCTTGGCCGTGTACATACAGCAGATGCGCGAGCAGTACGACACTCCGTGCTCGGGGTTACGGGAGCCGACACACTGGATGAAGACGACGTCCTTCGGAGTCTTGCCGTCGGACGGGCGTCGCACCTCACCCTCGGTGGGGCCAGACGCCGACAGCATGCGTTCGAACTCGAGGCCGTCCATCACGTCGACGTATTTGCCGTAGCCGCTCTCTTCGGCTTGCTGGCCGAGCTTCATGTCAAACCCTGTGGCAGCGACAATAACGCCGACCTCGCGCTCGATGATCTTCGGCTGCATATCGAAGTCGATGCACTGCGGCTTGCAAACCTCGTCGCACTTGTTACACGCCAGAACACGAAAGCCGGTCGGCGACTCGAGGTTGGCGTTGAGGCAGCGGTCCGCGTCGAGTGTGTAAACCGAGGGCACCGCCTGTGGAAATGGGATGTAGATCGCCTTGCGGCTCGACAACCACATATCGAACTCGTTACCGCTCGGCTGCGGGCAGACCTCGGCGCAGTCACCACAGGCCGTGCAGTCTTCGGCCACTACGTAACTCGGTTTCTGGCGTATACGGACCTTGAAGTTGCCGACATAGCCCGACACCTCCTCGATCTCGGAGTAGGTCAGGAGTTCGATGTTGGGGTGTCGAGAGACCTGCACCATGAGCGGTGTCAAGATGCACTGCGAGCAGTCGAGGGTTGGGAAAGTCTCCGACAACTTCGACATGTTGCCGCCGAGAGAAGGCTGTCGCTCGACCAAAACCACCGGGTGGCCGGCGTTGGCGATGTCGAGGGCGGATCGGATGCCGGCCACGCCGCCACCGATGACCAGCGCCCTTTTGGTCACCGGCACCTCCACCGGATCGAGCGGCCGTGCCTGTTTGACCCGCTCGACCGCCGCGGTGACGGTCTGGCAGGCTTTGGCGCTGGCCTCGTCTTTGTCGTGGTGGACCCACGAGCAGTGCTCACGGATATTGGCGATCTCGACCAGGTGAGGATTCAGGCCCGCCTGCGCCGCAGCAGCACGGAAGGTGGGCTCGTGAAGTTGCGGCGAACAGGCCGCCACCACCACTCGATCGAGATCGTGCTCTTTGATGGCATCGATCACCATCTGTTGTCCTGGTGCAGAGCACAGATACGGGTAATCCTGGGAGATTTCGGTCCCTGGGATATCGTTGGCGAAATCCACCACATCCTGCACCTGAACAGTACGGGCGATGTTCTCGCCGCAATGACAGACGAAGACGCCGACCTTTGCCATATCAGCCCCCCACCGGCGCTGCCTCATCTTTTTTGGCTTTGCTGCCGTAGCTCTCCTCGAAGGCAGCGCAGCCCGCGTCGAAGGCGCGCAGATTGAGTTCCTCGGTACCCTTCGGAACCGATTCCTCGACCGCCTGCCGCATCGTTTCGACCGGCACGATCTTGGTGGCGGCGGCAAAGAACCCGAGCATGACGATGTTCTGAACGATGGCGCGACCAATCTCTTCGGCGATCCTGGTCGACGACACGCCGTAGGCCGGCTGGCCCTCCTTGGGTTCGAAGGAAACCAGGTCTTTTTCGTAGACCAGCGTGCCTTCGTCTTTGAGTTCGTCGCGGTACTTCTCGTAACCCTCGGCCGACATGACGACGAAAATGTCGGGCCGGCTGATGTAGGGATAAAGAACCTCGGTGTCTGAGACCGCGAGTGTCGTCGAGCACGCCGACCCACGAGCTTCCGGTCCGAAGCTCTGAATCATGGTGGCGTGAAGCCCGCCGTTGACCGCACAGGCATGGCCGATGATGTGGCCGGCGAGCACCACCCCCTGGCCGCCGAATCCGGTGATGCGGATCTCAGTACGGTTACTCATGGAGCCACCCCCCTTCGGGCGACATGGGTACATAGCGGTCACCGAGGATTTCCGTGTAATGCGCATGCATCATGTCGAGGAAGGTCGGGCGCTCCTCGTCGATGAAGTTGCCGCAGATGAATCGATCCTGGAAAGCGATGTCGAGCTCGCGCGTATCCGCGCCGTGCTTGATCTCCGAGTTGTCGTGGTAGAACTTGACCAGATCGAGGCCGCTCCCCAATCGGTTGAGCCGCGAATAAAGGGTCGGGCAGGGCGCGATGACCTCGATGAATCGAAAGCCTTTACGGTTGAGGGCCGTGCGGATGGTTTTTGTGAGCCTCCGGATGTGGAGGCATGTCCAACGTGCGACAAAGGAGGCGCCGCAACTCGCGGCCAGGTGCGGCAGGTTGAATGGGCGCTCGAAGTTGCCGAATGGCATCGTCGACGAGCGAGCGGTCTCCGGGGTCGTCGGCGCATTCTGGCCACCCGTCATCCCATAGATGAAGTTGTTGACCAGGATGACCAGCATGTCCATGTTGCGTCGGGCGGCGTGGATGAAATGGTTGCCGCCGATCCCGGTCAGGTCTCCATCACCGGAGAAGACCACTACTTCGAGCTCCGGCCTCCCGAGCTTGAGACCGGTGGCAAAGGGGATCGCCCGGCCGTGGGTGGCGTGGAAGGCATCGAGGTTCATGTAGCCCGCCACGCGTCCGGTACAACCGATGCCGGATGTAATGGCGACCTTATCGAGATCGACCTTGGCTTCGTCGAGGGCGGTGGCGAAGCATTTGACGACGGTGCCGATTCCGCAGGTTGGGCACCAGATATGGGGCATCCGATCCATCCGTAAAAAAGGCGCAATCGGGTGCTCCTGGGCAAGGATCGCGTCAGATTCTGTGCTCATTTGGCGGCCTCCTCGATGGCTTTACAGATGTCTGCCGGGTCGTGCACGCCTCCACCCCCGTGGGGGACCAGCGTCGTCGTCGCCTGGCCTCCGGCGCAGCGCTCGAGCTCAAGCACCATCTGCCCGTAGTTGATCTCCGGCATGACGAATGCCTTGACCCGGCCGGCAAGCTCGCGGATGCGGGTTTCCGGGAAGGGCCAGACGACGATCAGCCGCATAAAGCCGACCTTGATGCCCTTCGCTCGTGCCATGTCGATGCCGGCACGCGTCACCCGCGCGGTGATGCCGTAGGCCACCACCACGACGTCGGCGCCTTCAATGTCCTCTTCCTCATAGCGCACGATCTGGTCGGCGTTGAGGCGAATCTTGTCAATCAGCCGTTTCACACTCACCGACTGGCACTCGACCGACATTACCGGGTAGCCACGCTCATCGTGGGTCAGACCAGTGGTGTGAAAGCGGTAGCCGTCACCGGCTCGGACCATCTCCGGCACCGGCTTGCCGTTGACCTCGTAGGGTTTGTAGTCACCGGGCTTTTTGTCGGTCAACGTGCGAGGAACGACGTCGATTTCGTCAGCAGGCGGGATCACGACCTTTTCGGTCATGTGCCCGACACACTCGTCCATCATGAACATCACCGGCACCCGCCAGGTCTCGGAGAGATTAAAGGCCTCAATGGTGAGATCGAAGGCCTCCTGAGGTGATTGTGGGCACAGTGCGATGAGCTCGTAGTCACCGTGCGAGCCCCATCGAGCCTGCATCATGTCGGCCTGTCCGACCATGGTCGGCAGACCGGTGGAGGGGCCACCGCGCTGGACGTTGACGACCACGCACGGCGCCTCCATCATCGTCGCAAGCCCGATGTTTTCCATCATCAGTGAAAAGCCCGGTCCCGAAGTGACGGTCATGGTCTTCGAACCGGTCCACGCAGCACCGGCCACCGCCGCCATGCTCGCCAGTTCATCCTCCATCTGAATGAAGGTCCCACCCATCATGGGAAATCTCTGTGAAATGCGCTCCACCACCTCAGTGGACGGCGTAATGGGATAGCCGGCCACAAAGCGGCAGCCCGCCGCCATCGCTCCCTCGCCACAGGCGTAGTCACCGTCGAGGTAATGGACACCGGTCAGCACACCAGTAGGATCGGCCTTCAATTGGGACCTCCCTCGTCAGCCGCCGCCTCGTCTTCCGCCGGCAGGCAGAAAATCGCGAAATCGGGGCAGATCATTTCGCAGAGATTGCAGTTCACGCATTCACCGTCTTTGACCACCTCCGGCGGGTGGTAGCCCTTACGATTGAAACCCTCGGACATGACGAGCACGTCCTTGGGACAATATTCGACGCAGAAGGCACAACCCTTGCAGCGATCATTGATGACGACCACCCGTCCGACCGGGACCTTCACCTTGTCCGCGTCCAGCGGTGTTCTCCAATTCCTCATCCGAGATCCCTCCTCAGACATAACGATCTTCCAATCTCGCGTCCGTGTCCGGTCCGTCCGCGTCCCCGAGATGGGTGGGCTGGCGGGAATTCCTAATTCGGAATTCCTCATTCCTAATTCAAAATTCACGCCTCCACCTCCCCATCACCCTCCCGCGGCCGCATCGCGCACTCCCCCTGGAACTTCTCGAACGAACAACCAGGGAGGTAGTATCCGGCACAACGGAGGCATGTCTGGCGAGGGTGTTCGGCCCTCTCCAAGACGGCACCACACACCTCTTCCAGAAGATCGCAGAGCAGTTCCGTCTTCTCCCGTCCCAGCGATTCAATCACTGGTTCCAGGTAGGCCGCCTTGAGACTCTCGTACTCGCGTACCAGATTCTCTCCTTCGGCGCTGGCGCGCAGAAGGATCACCCGACGGTCCTGGTCTGAGCTTTCGCGATTGACCAGACCGAGCCGTTCCAGTCGGTCGAGGTTTTTGCTACTCGCCGCCGGTGAGACACCGAGCGCCCGGGCGAGTTCGCCAACCTGCAGATCCGCTTTGGCGGCGATGAGCTTGAGGAAACAAAACTGGGATCGGGTCAGACGGTGCGGCGGCACCCTGTGCAGAAAATCTTCTTCCAGGAACTCTCGCAAGAGCGATCGCAGTACATGTCCTGATCGTAAGAAGCGGTAGAAGTACTCACTCGGCACGCCCGCGTTCGCGGGTCCATCGAGCGAATCAAAGTGATTGTCGCCGATTGACATATTTCACGTGGCGAATATTTTCCGCCGTTAACAATTTAGTGCCTCATTCACAGACGTCAAGTGTTTTCGCGATATTGAAGTTGAGACTGAAACTCGGACGCCCCGCCGAGAAGCGCCAGGTGCCATCTTTTGCATTGTTGGAGTCCCATCGACGAAGTCAATTCATCGCCGATGGCCAACAATGCTAAGGGGGGCTCCTCCGCCAGGAAAAACCGCAGATCACGCAGATAGACGCTGATATCGGTTCCCGCCCATCCTCCCGGATGCAAGATGCGAGATGCGAGAAATCATCACCACAGAGACACAGAGGCACAGAGAGAGCACAGAGAAAACCCTCAATACGGCCCTAGAAACAATGAAAAATATCCGTCGTATTGTGAAATCAGCCGGGGAGTTTCTGAGAACGAGGGAGGGTTTGCCGGTGGGATCTTCATTAGCCCCATCGCGGGACTCACCATGACCTCGACCTGGAACGACGGCACTTCGACCTTGTCGCTCATGGCCGTGCTGTCGTCTCCCCGAACAGGGAACGAAGCGCAGACAAGCACCACTGTCGCGGCGACCAGCAATCCGGTTCGCATGTTGCGCCACATTCGATGCTCCTTTCTCCGAGAAAGAGGGGCTTCCAGGAGGATGCTACACCCATTCGCGCAGGGGGCGCCAAAAACTCCAGAAATTCGCTGAGTCATCAGATTCTACGCCGGGAGAAGGTAGGCACCGGCACTGTCTTCAGATTTCCATATCTGATGAGTCAACGGATTCAAGGCCAAAGTCGCAGGGGCTTTCCGACACGAAAGTCTCGCGCAACACCCACTTCCCGCTTGCCGAGAACAGCGCCCCCCGATGGGAAGCGCCAGGTGCCATTTTTTGCATTGTTGGAGTCCCTTCGACGAAGTCATTGAATCGCTGAGGCCAACAATGCTAAAGGTGGCTCCTCATACTCGGTGGCGAAACCGCGCTGCGGTGACCGGTCCATCGGAAACGGAGACGGGAACGGGAACGAATGAAAAAACGGGCACGGGTTGGACCCGTGCCCGTTTGGAGTTGATCAGATCTCTCGTCAGAACGAGGGATAGAAGGTTTTCAGCATCTCTTTGGTCGAAGGCGCGGGCTTGCCGTCCATCGCCTCAGCCTTAATGGTCTCGACCCGATCGATCATTGTCGGCACATCGACCTCATACAGCACTCCTGTCGTCATCACGTCCTTCTCACGGGTGTAAGCGATGGCGTTGGCGCGCTTCGACGGATCGTGATCCTCCGGCAGCTTTTGGTGCATCGCCTTCAGCCTCTTGAATTCATCGTCGCCGCGCCAGGTGACGCAGGGCGACATCGCATTGAGAAACGAGAACCCGTCGTGCTCGATGGCAGCGGAAATGAGCTCGGTCATGCCTTTCATATCGCCCGAGAACCCTCGCCCGACCCAGGACGCACCAGTCGAGATGGCGAGCTCACACGGATCAAACGCCGGTTCGGGGTTGCCCCAAAAGGTCGATTTCGTTTTGTCGCCGATGGGCGTGGTCGGCGCCACCTGTCCCTTGGTGAGACCGTAGATCTCGTTGTCCATCAGGATGTAGGTGACGTCGAGGTTGCGGCGGCAGGCATGGATCAGGTGGTTGCCGCCGATGGCGAGGCCGTCTCCGTCGCCGCCGACCGCGATCACGGTCAGCTCAGGGCGGGCCATCTTGACGCCGGTAGCGAGGGTCAACGCGCGTCCGTGAACGCCATTGAAACCGTATGTCGTGACGTAGCCCGGCAACCGCGATGAGCAGCCGATTCCGGAGAGAATCACCGTGTTCCATGGTTCGATCTGGAGCGCCGCCATCGACCGGTAGAGGGCGTTGAGAACGCCGAAGTCACCACAGCCCGGACACCACACCGGTTTGAGATCAGTCTTGTAAGCACCGGGTTTCAACTCGACCTTGGTTGGCGGACTCATACCAGAACCTCCCGCCGGAGCGCACCCATCTCCAGCACCTTTTGGATCTTGTCCTCGACCTCACCGACCGTCAGATTCTTGCCGCCGGACCGTTTGTAGACGAAGGTCCGCGCCTCAGGCAGGTTGAGGAATGTCTGCAGGTATTTGTAAAACTGGGCCGAGTACGAAAGTTCGATGACGACCACATTGTCGACCGTCTTCAAGTACTCGTTGAACTCGTGGTACGGGAACGGGTAGAGGAGCTGCGGGACGAAGGCAGAGACCCTTTCGCCGCGCGCAGTCGCCTTCTGCACGGCCTCCTTCACCGGACCCTTGGACGAGCCCCAGCAGATGATGCCGACATCCGCCTTCTCGGCGCCGTAGCGCCTGTAAAAGCTGTACTTGGCTCGCACCGCGCGCAGCTTGCGGTAGCGTTTCGCGTTCATTTTCTCGTGCACGAGGTACATCGAGGACGGCGAACCGTCCTCCTCGTGCTCGAGTCCATTGGTTTGGTACTCGCCACCCTTCATACCCGGCCACGACATCGGTGAGATCCCCGACTTCGTGTCTTTGTAGCGCTTGTACTCCCGGAGGTCGCCGGCCGACGGAACCTGACGCCCGATGACCTCGTGATCGAGGGTCAGCATCGACAGCGTCTCGCGACGTTGGGCGATGAACTGGTCTGACAGGACAATCACCGGCATCTGCGCCTCTTCAGCGATGTTGAAGGCCGCGACGGTAGCGTGGAAACAATCCTCGACATCGGCCGGAGCCAGAACGACCCTCGGCGCATCCCCGTGGGAGCCCCACAGCGCCTGCCATAAATCCGATTGTTCGGACTTGGTCGGTAGTCCGGTCGAGGGACCTCCGCGCTGAACATCGATGATCACCGCCGGGATCTCGGCCATCGAGGCGAGACCCAGCATCTCGGTCATCAGAGCGAGACCGGGGCCGGAGGTAGCGGTCATCGATTTGACACCGGCAAATGAGCCGCCGATAACGGCGCCAATGGCCGAAAGCTCGTCCTCGGTTTGCACCAGGTAGCCACCCACCTTCGGCATCCACTCCGACAACAGGTGAAGCACCTCGGACGACGGAGTGATCGGGTAACCGGCAAAGAAGCGGCAGCCGGCATGGAGGGCGGCCACCGCGCAGAGTTCGTTGCCCGACATCAGGAGCATCGGCTCGCCGGGGGTGTACTGGAGACGCATACCGGTCGCCGCCTCCTCGATCTTCGAGGCGTGCTCGACGCCGGCGTTGAAGCCCTTGACGTTGGCCTCGAGCACCTCTTTCTTCTTCTTTGAAAACTTTTTGTTGATCGCCCGTTCCAGGGGCTTCCTGGGGAGGTTGAAGAGCTCGCTCAAGAGGCCGATGGTCACGATGTTCTTGGCCAGGGTAGTTCCCGCCGACTCCTTGGCGAGTTCAATGAACGGCACCGGCACCCATTTGACCTCTTCAATCGTCCCGAGGTCGATCTGGTCGCGCGGGGTCTCGTCGGTCGCTTCGTAGAGAATGACCGCGTTCTCGGCGCAGACGATCTCACCACGGAAGCGGGCAAAGTCCGCCCAGTTAAAGACCACCAGTATCTGCACCAGATCGCCCTGGGCGAATATCGGATTGGCACTCAGACGTACCGTGCACGATGATTCGCCACCGCGGATCTGCGGCCCGTAGGCCTCCACCTTCATGACATGGAGCCCTTCGGACGCTCCAGCCTGCGCCATCATGTCTCCAACGGTGATGACACCATCACCACCGGATCCGACGATCGCGAACGTCAAGTCCCGTGTCGGCATGGATTTTCCTCCCTAGAACACGTTTTTACGAAACGGCGGGTCTTAACCCGCCTCAAGAGATTGTGAACCCTTTCACATCAAAAGTCCACCGGTTAAAACTTCAAGATTCGTACCGAGTCTTTGTACAGCCGGACCCTGCAAGATCTGGGGACGACCATTCAAAATCAGATCAGGCTTCGCCCCAATCCCCCGTCGACAGGCAAGGCAACACCGGTGATACCGGAGGCACCTTCCGAGCACAGGAATCCGACCGCCGCCGCCACCTCTTCCGGGCGCAGCAGGCGCCGGACAGGAGCGGTCTCCGCCCAACCGGCAAAGACCTCGTCGACGGTCAATCCCTCGCGCTCAGCGACGTTTTTAGCCAGCACGCCGAGGCGATCGGTGGCGGTGAACCCGGGGCAGACACTGTTGACAGTCACACCATCGGCCGCGACCTCGTCCGAGACGCTCTTGAGATAGCCGGTGACAGCGGCGCGGAGCGCATTCGACAGCACCAGCCCCTGCAGCGGCTCTCTGGCCGCAATCGAGGTGATGGCGACGAACCGTCCCCAGCCTGAAGAACGCATTTCCGGCAGCGTCAGCTCGGCAAATCGCTGCACCGGCAGAAGGAGGAGCTCGCAAGCAGCGCTGAGGTCTTCGGCCGTAGCAGATACCGCGGGCATGCCGGGCGGGCCACCGCCGTTGGTGACAACGATATCCGGTGGGCCGAAGGCATCGCGGGTCGCCGCCACAACCGCGGCCGGCGCATCTGCGTCCATGAAGTCGGCCGCGCACCCCTCGACGACCTTCCCCCCAGCCACTCGAATACCGGCAACCGCTTTCGCCACCCGCTCTTCAGAACGAGAGACCACCATGACCCGGGCACCGGATCGCGACAGCAACTCGGCCACCGCATAACCGAGTCCCGAAGAGGAACCCCCGACAATCGCGGTCCGGCCGTCTACGCCGGCGATCACTGGAGACCCTCGAGCGGATAGGAAGGATCCACGTCAACCGGCAAATCGGTCAGGGCTCTAATCGCCGCAGTCATGGCTGGGTGGACCGTGCCGTAACTCTCGACAAAGCCGAGCGCAGCGTCGTAATCTCCAAGTGCTTGGATCATCAGGAGCTCGTGAGCGAGGTCGTGGAAAGTCTCTTCGAAGAGCTCCGGGACGGGTCGGAAGCGACCGTCCTCGGTGAGATCGACAGCGCCCTTTTCAAGCAGGAAATTTGCTTGAAGGACCATCCCCAGGCCGTGCGCTTCCGCGACCCCGAAGCGGGTTGTGCGGAACATCCCGGCGGTATAGGTCCACGGCAGGCTTTCGAGGATCTCGGGCTGCATCACCCCACTCTCGACCAGGGCATAGATGTCGTAAACACCGAGCACGTCGGCCTTGGCCTCCTCGAACGCGGAGTAAAGGTCTTTGAGCTCGAGCCGAACCTCGGTGTCGCGGCCGTCAACGTTGATCTGGCCAGGGCCAATGCCGTGCGACAGTTCGTGGTGAAGGGTGAACTGGTAGAAGGCTTCGAAATCGATAAGATACGCCTCGTCGGCCGGCAAGACACGACCGGCGATCGGGGTAAGGATGGCGTCGTACTTGGCACGCATGACGTTTTTCAACAGCACCTTCTTCGAGCCCTTTTCCTCACGGACCCTCTCATCATTGGGAAGGTTAAACGCGATTGTCTGGACCCCCGCCCGAGTGTCGCCGCCCGTGAAGACCTCGTCGACCACCCGGATCGGAGATTCCGAGCCACGATCGAAGTTTTTATGCCGGTCCGGAATCGGCAGGTTGCGCTCGAGGAACGGCAGTTGCGATTTGAAGATCTCGAGGCGAGCCGAGTCCTCGGGTTGAACAACGCAGACAAAGGACTCGAATGCCGCCTTGTAACCGAAGAGATGATCCTCGTAGGTCTCGTAGGGACCGATGACGACCTCAATCGCCGAGTCCAGGTCCATCCACGCCTTGTCAGACTCGTAGTAGTCGTTGGTCAAGAAGGCCTCGGCCCGAAGCCTCAGAAAACGACCGAGACTCTCATTGTCGGTGGCCTCCGCTGCAGCGATCAGGGCCTCCCTGGCGATGTCAAGTTGCACGGCATAGGCCGTCGAGTATGGCACCGCTCGCAGCTCCTCACCGTTTGGCCCGTACCGGCGTACGATCGTAAACAGCGACGTCAATGCATCACGATCCTCGGGGTGCTCCTCGATCCAGGCTTCAAATTCTCCCACCGTCATGTCTTCCGGGTAGTAACCCGCACCCGGCGGCCGGGCGGTGTCGCCGAGGAACGGCTCATGGTGAACCAGTCGGTCCCAAGGCCCATACATGATGCGGTAATAATCCTGGGCTGCCTCGGCTCTGTCGCCCTCGAGGGCCGCGACCTCAGGGGCGAAATCGGAGTTGCCAGCCCACGCCTGGAGACGAAAGATCTCGTCCATCGCTCGCGCCGCAGCAACCAAATAAGTCAACGCCTCACGATCGCCCTCCGAGAGGTGGGACACGTCTGCGGTCAGCGACCGCTCGACGAACTGCGCACGACGCTCGACGATATCGTCCGCAACCATCAATCCTCCGCCGGACTGTGAACTTTCATATTGCCCACAGGCGAGAACAATCAGGCCACACAGAAAAACCATGACTCCTCGTTGCCACATCACGCACCTCCGTGGTCATTTCCCTAATCGGGTTTGGTGGCCCACACCGCAAAGTCGCGGGGGCCGTGAAGGATTTCGTCGAGGCGGTCTCGAAGCCGGTCCACCCGTTCGGCCAGCATTGAGATCTCGGGGTCGGTGACCGCCCCGGTGCCGCCCTCGTCATCCGCAAGCAGTTGATCGGACGGAAAGGGATGAAACGTCTCGCGGCGGTCGAATACGAATCCCGCCGCCGTCATCATCAGCTCCAGGGTTTCGGGGAGCAGTGGCCGTTGATGAGTCGGGTCCTGCCAATAAAGCGACGCACCGACCCGCAGGCTGTGCGGGTTCGGGCACTCGACGATCAGTAGACCCCCGGGCCGCAAAACCCGCCGGATCTCCGCCAACGACGCCATCAGTTTTGCAGCGGTCAGGTGCTCGAAGAGATGCACAGCGGTGACCGCGCCCCGGCTTTCCGACTCCTGCTCTTTGAGCACTTCGAGCACATCACCTTCGACGATTTCAAGGCCGCGCCGGCGTGCCGCTTCAGCCAAAGCCGGGTCACCTTCAATCCCTGTTGCCTCGACTCCTGCCTCCCGCAGCAGCAATAGCAGCTCTCCGCGGCCACAACCGAGATCGAGGATTGGAGCATTTGGTTTGAGATCGGGCAGATATCGGTCCAAACGGTGCCGGATCTCATCCTCGCTGCCACGGAAGCTCTCGAGCAGGAGCGGCTGAACCTCTGCGAGAGCATCGGCGAGCCGACCCTCGTCGATTGGGGAGGCGCCCGAAACCGGCAACGGCTCTCCGCGCAACGATCGTTCGGTCAGCGACGCGACTTCTTCCAGCTCCTCCGCGAGTCTCTCGAGAAGAGCGTCCGTCCGCGCCACCGAGGCCGGGAAGACCTGGTCCCGCAAGCGCCCGATTTCTCCTGACACGTCGCGGAGGGCGTCCTCGACAGCGTCGGCGCGCTTTTCAACCGGCTCGATCCTCCGCTCCCGAACCTCCGCAAGTTCATTTTGAATCGTCCGGATGGCGCGGCTGGTTCGTTCTTCGGCTTTTTGAAGATCGGCTCGCTGGTTGTCGAGCTGTCGCTGAAGTCCCCACGGCGTCAGCGCGAAGACAGATTTCGCCCAGCTATAAAGAGGGTTTTCATCCTGCCCGTCGGTTTGCGTCGGGTCTGGAGGCGCGGCGTGATCATCGCCGCCCATGAGTTATTCGGCAACCGTACCGGTCTCGGAGCGGTCTTCGGCCTCTGGAACCTCGCTCGCGGCCTCGGTGTCCTCAACGACTTCGGCAGCAATCTCGGTCTCGGCCGTCAGCTCCTCGTCAGCAACTTCGAGCCGACCTTCGGCCACGAACTCGGGGGCAATGGCATCAGGGTCCTCGCCGGGACGTACGACCCTGACCGGAACGTTGACAGTGATCTCACGGTGAATCTGAATCGTGACGTCAACTGCCCCGAGCTCTTTGATTGGGTGCTCGAGGAGAATCCGCTTCCGGTCGAGATCGAAACCACGCTCCTGGAGCTCGCGATGAATATCCGCGGTGCTCACCGAACCGAAGAGCACATCCTTCTCACCTGCGCGGCGCTCGAAGGCGAGCTTGGTCCCTTCGAGTGAGGCCGCAAGCTTCTCTCCAGCCGAACGGCGTTCGAGATCCATCTCTTCCCAGTTGTTCTGTTCCTGATCGAACCGGCGCCGGTTGCCGGCGCTATCCGGATAGGCCAGCCCCTTGGGCAGGAGATAGTTGTTGGCGTAACCGCGCTTAACCACCACCGAGTCGCCTCGTTCTCCGAGGTGCTCGATGTAGTCGTTCAGAATCACCTTCATTTCGTTCCTCCGTCGTCGTCAACCTGGGGCCGGAGCGGATGAAAGCTGTCCGCAACACCGAGCGCCGCAACCAGCAGCGGCATCGGTCCTTGCAGGCACAGCAGGGCAACACCCCAGCGTACGAGCCATCCTCGCCCGAACCAGCGCGCGAGGTGGGCTCGAATCATAGCTAAACCCTGGACAAAATACAAGATGAGCACCGCAACCAGAAGGTTGATCGCCACCCACCGCAAAGTGCCACCGAGGAGCAACGTACCACCTCCGGCAAGCACGAAAAGAGCGGCCAGCCATTCATCGTTTCGGTACTCCTCGAACGGCGCGACCGACACCGGCAGGCCGAGCATCGGAAGTCGTGGCCGCACCCAGAATAGAACAAGCACCAGATAGGCCACCGGGACGCTCGGCAGCACCCAGGCGGCGGCGCGTTCGGCCGCATCGAGGGCCAGTTCCACACTTCCCTGGGCAAGGCCCCAAGCGGCATAGATTTCGGCGGCATCCTCCGACGCTGCCCGCATCCAACCCGCGACCGCCTCCATGGGGGTCAAAGGCGAGGCAATCGCAACGACCGACGCGAGACACCCGAGGAGACCACAAATGGTTGTGATTGCCACCCACCGGCCCTCGCTCAGTTGCCACCGGATCCAAAGGTCAACAGTGACGGACGGCAGGATGACGAGCAGAGAATAGGTCGATAGGAGTGGAAGGGCGAACCCGGCAAAGCCACCAAGGGCCGCCACGACAAGGAGCGCCGCCACAGGCCCCCACGCCCGGTACCCCGGCGAGCCGCCGGATTGGAAGTGGAGCACCGGAAGCGATCCAAGCGGGGCGATCAGCAGTCCCAGTAGCGGAATGACAAACAACCCACCCACCAACAACAGGGCCACGAGCCCCGATGCCGCCGCACCAAGACGGGGGATCGGCGGACGTGGGGCCTGTACCTCCGGCGTGTCAGGTTGCTCGATCGTCATCTCACCGCCCACGTTCCGAAATTCAGGTTTGGGTGAATGAGGGGTTGCGTCGGATCATCGCCGAACCGACCCTCGTCGATGCAAAGACGTACACAAGCGGCGTTCGAAACCCGAAGATGCGAACGTCCACTCAAAGAAATACCAAAATGTCGTCTCAACGCCATCTTTGCGTCTTCGCGTCTTTGCGTATCCAAAGCATCCTCGAGCCGGATCGGACTTTCACTCAACGGCAGTACAGTTGACCACCGGCCACTGGGGACCGGCATGATCCGGAATCAGGAGCCCGTATACGGCATTAGCGCCATGAACCGCGCCCGCTTGATAGCCCGGGTCAGCTTGTGCTGGAAGGCGGGGCGGGTACCGGTCACCCGGCGCGGTAGAATCTTGCCGTTGGTCGGCGTGTACTCACGGAGAAGGTCAACATCCTTGTAGTCAATGTAGTTAATCTTCTCAACCGTGAATCGGCAAACCTTGACGCGACGACGAAAACGTTTCCTATTTGGTCTCATTGCAGCCCCCTCAGCCCTCGTCCGCCGCGCTCTCGGCCTTGGCCGCGGCCTTTGCTGCTTTCTTCGCAGCACGCGCCTCGTACTTGGCGTCCATCTTGCGTTTGCGGCGCAGCTCGCGGTCCATGTTAAGAATCAATGACCGCATAACCGCATCGTTGGTCCGCATCTCGAAGTTCAATTTTTCGAGGACTTCGCCACCAACGATCACCTTCCAGAAGTGGTAGACACCGTGGTTCTTCTTGTCGATCGGGTAGGCAAGCTGACGCCGTCCCCAGGTGTCCTTTTCAGCGACTTCGCCGCCGCCATCGGTGATGATGCCCTCGAGACGCTCCAGAGTCGCGGTCTCTTCCTCGGGCGGAATCTCAGGGTCGATAATGACCCCGAAGTCATAAAGAGGCATGTCGTTCTCCTCGTGGCCTTTGGCTCCGAATCGCTGTCCGGAGCAAGGAGTTGTATTTCCCGGTCAGACCGGGAGTCGGTATTGTACGGATTTTTGAGCGTAAATCAAGGGGGAAAGGCTTTACAGCCTTACGGCCCTACGGCTTTACGGCCCCTGGGCGGGTCCCCTGGAAGATAGACCGACGAGAAGCTCTTCGCGTCTCTTTGAGGCAGAATCTCGAGTGAACGACTGTGGGACCGCAAAGACGCTAAGGCCGCAAAGTTCAATCCTGACCAGGTCAAAGAAAACGTTTGCAACTTCTTTGCGCTCTTGGCGTCTTCGCGTTTTCAACCCAAGCTGACGTCGGCTCGTGATGTCAAGAAACGGAAGAGGTGTCCGGGTGAGTGGGTGGCCCGTATAGCCGCTTCGCCGCACGGCCGCATAGCCCCTCATCGGGAGCGGGAACGGGATTTCGGGCCTGCGGCCCTCAATAATCATGCGTTCCCATATGAACTGGTACGCCGAATTTCTCCTCGAGGACGCGCGTCACGCCTTCGACATTCATTGGGCAGTTCATGAGCCCGGTTGCCTTTTTGACACAGGTTCCAAAGTAGATCTCATCGACACCGACGCCGAGGCTTTCAAGGACAGTCATCTGGAGATCGACCCTCGGCACCACCAGACCTGGGCAGTCACCACAGCCGGTCTTGAAGACTACGCGCACTTCACCCTGATCCTCGAAGGCAAACGTGTTTTCGTTAACCGACTTGTAACACTTGGCGCAGCCTACACAACTCGCATCCTGAATCCGCTCGCAGTAGATCATACCGATGCGTTTCGCCATTGAGAGCCTCCCCAATTTCTTCAATCGGATGCATCGTAAATCATTTGTTTTGAGATAGAAAAATGCTCAAATGAGCATTGACGCAGGCCGGGAAGAGATGGGTTAGGCGGACGTTCAACGGAATCACGTTTCCGCAACGGACGCATACCAACGCGAACCGCTTTGGAACCGCAAAGACGCAAAGGCCGCAAAGTCCAATTCTGACCAAGTCAAAGAATATCTTTGCGACCTCTTTGCGCTCTAGGCGTCTTCGCGGTTTCAAACCAAGCTGACGTCGGCTCGTGATGTCAAGAAACGGAAGAAGTGTCCGGGAGTGCGGGCGGCCCTCAGGCCCTCGTCCCCTCAAACCCTGGTTCAGCGCAGGCCGGTCGGAAAGCCCTCCGGGGGATGGTCATACTCGACGCCCGACTCGCCCTTGCCGATGTTGCCCATCGGGAATCCGGGGCAGCCGGACTCGCGGAGACTGCGCAGCACCTTTTCGAGCTGTTTGGGCGATACCACCAGCACCATCCCGACACCAAGATTGAAAGTCCGCCACATATCGTCCTCCGGGACCTGCCCCTTTTCCGCCAATAGGCGGAAGACCGGTGGGATCTCCCATGAACCCACCTTGATCACGGCTCGCAACCCGTCGGGCAGGACCCGCGGCAGATTGTCGGTCAGACCTCCGCCTGTGATGTGGGCCATGGCATGCACCCAGCCTTTCTCGACCAACGGCCAAACGGGCTCGAGATAGCAGCGGTGTATTGCCAGCAACTCATCGGCAACCGTGCGGCCAAGCTCTTCGACCGTATCACCTGGCTCGAGCTTCATCTGCTCGAAAAATACCTTCCGAGCAAGTGAGTAGCCATTCGTATGGAGACCCGTCGCCGACAATCCGACCAGCACATCACCCGCCTTCGCCGTACTCCCATCGATGATTCGACGACGGTCGACGAGGCCGACGATGAAACCTGCGAGATCGTACTCCCCATCGTCGTAGAAACCCGGCATCTCTGCTGTTTCGCCGCCGATTAGCGCGAGGCCGTGCTCACCGCAGGCCTCCGCGACTCCCCCGATCACATCCGCAACCACATCGGGCTCGAGGCGGCCGGTGGCCAGGTAGTCGAGAAAGAACAGTGGTCTTGCCCCCTGGACGAGAATGTCGTTGATGCAGTGGTGGACAAGATCACGCCCCACAGTCGCGTGCCGTTCGGCGGCAAACGCAACCTTGAGCTTGGTACCGACGCCATCCGCCGACGCCACCAACACCGGTTCCTTGAGCCCCTTGAGGGGTGGTCGGAACAGTCCTCCAAAGGCTCCCTGGTTGGAGAGAACGTCCGAGGTGTAGGTGTTGCGGACCATCTTCTTGACCTGAGCAAGTGCTCGGTCCTGGGCATCGATATCAACTCCGGCGTCGCGGTAGGTGGTCATATCCCTATCTCCGTGCCCGTCTCCGTCTCCGTGCCCGACGGATTTCGAAGACGGCAGCATGTTGTCGTGTGACCTTACCCGGCTGCGATGGTGGTGGCAAGCACGGCGAAGGTCTTATGCGGACACGGGCACGGAGACGGAGAGGGGTCCGAACTGGCACAACCAGCTCATACCTGCTACAACCTCCCCATGACGCTGCTCCGACGATATCGAAGCTACAACCTCCCAGTTGCCACCCTCAACAACCTACTCGACGCTGTCCGGCAAGCTCTTGGAGCTGAAATCGATGGGATCGAGGCTGAACACTGCTTCTACATTGAAACATCCCGCGACCTGCGGAACGAGGAGCTGAGAATCCTCGACTGGCTGCTCACAGAGACTTACGAACCCCACCGATATGGCCTCGCCAGCTTTCTCGACGACCGAGTTGGGAAGATCCTTGAAGTTGGCCCCCGCATGACTTTCACCACCGCATGGTCGACGAACGCGGTTTCGATCTGCCACGCCTGTGGTCTCGGTGCGGCCCGTCGTATCGAGCGCTCAAGGCGCTACCTGCTGAGAACCCGTAAACCGATCGCCGAAGAGAGCGTGACTGCACTCCTGACAGCAATGCACGACCGCATGACCGAGTGTTGTTACTCCGAACCGTTGACCGACTTTGATTCTGGTGCCGTCCCGGCGCAGGTCGGCACGGTGCCGGTGATGGCCGAAGGCCGGACGGCGCTGGAACGCATCAACAACGAACTCGGCCTCGCGTTCGACGATTGGGACCTTGATTTCTACACCACTCTGTTCCGCGATCGCATCGGCCGCGACCCGACGGACGTCGAGTGCTTCGATATCGCCCAGTCCAACAGTGAGCACTCGAGACACTGGTTCTTCAAGGGCCGCCTCGTGATCGACGGCGAGGAGATGCCGGATCACCTCTTCGACATCGTGCGTCGGCCCTACGAAGCCAACCCCAACAACAGCATCATCGCCTTCCACGACAACTCGAGCGCAATCCGCGGTTTTCCGGCGGTCGCCCTGGTCAGCACCGACCCGAGCGGTCCTGCACCGCTTGTCGGCCGCAAGACCGGCCTCGATATCATCCTGACCGCCGAAACCCACAACTTCCCCTCAGGAGTCGCGCCCTTCCCGGGCGCCGAGACCGGAACCGGCGGACGTATCCGCGACGTCCAGGCGACCGGCCGCGGCGCACTCGTAGTCGCCGGCACCGCCGCCTACTGCGTCGGGAACCTCAGGCTGCCCGATTACGAGCTTCCCTGGGAGGACCCTGAATTCTGCTATCCCAAAAACCTCGCGTCGCCAAGAGCGATCGAGATCGAGGCTTCGAACGGCGCCTCCGACTACGGCAACAAATTCGGCGAGCCGGTGATTGCCGGCTTTACCCGGTCAGCAGGGTTGCGTCTTCCTGGCGGGGAGCGTCGTGAGTGGATCAAACCGATCATGTTCTCGGGTGGGATTGGTCAGATCGACTCCCGCCACACCGAAAAGGAAGCTCCCGAACCACAGATGTGGGTGGTCAAAATCGGTGGACCTGCCTACCGCATCGGAATGGGCGGCGGCGCCGCCTCGAGCATGGTCCAGGGCGACAACCCCGAACACCTCGATTTTAACGCTGTGCAACGCGGCGACGCGGAGATGGAACAGAAGGTCAATCGCGTCATTCGCGCCTGCTCCGAGCTCGGTCCGGACAACCCGATCGTCAGCATCCATGACCAGGGCGCCGGTGGGAACTGCAACGTTCTCAAGGAGATCGTCGAGCCGGCCGGGGCTCGACTCGAAATCCGGGAGATCCCGATCGGAGACGACAGTCTGTCGGTGCTCGAAATCTGGGGCGCCGAGTATCAGGAGAACAACGCCCTGCTCCTTCGACCGAGCGACGAGGCCGTCTTTCGCGCTCTGTGCGAACGGGAAAGAGTGCCGGTGTCGTTTGTCGGCCGTATCACCGGTGACGGCAGGGCAGTCCTTCACGACGAACACGACGATTCGACCCCCGTCGACCTGGTGCTCAACGATGTGCTCGGTGAGGTGCCACAAAAGACCTTTGAAATGGAGCGCAGACGATCGAGCCCGAAACCGCTGCAGCTTCCACCTGGCACCGACGTCGACCAGGCCCTCGACCGGGTGCTGCGCCTTCTGTCGGTCGGCTCGAAACGGTTCCTCACGACCAAGGTCGACCGCAGCGTCAGCGGTCTGGTGGCCCAGCAGCAATGCGCCGGTCCGCTCCAACTCACCGTCGCCGATGTTGCGGTGATCGCACAGAGCCACTTCGCCACCACCGGCGCCGCGACCGCCATCGGTGAACAGCCGCTCAAGGGGCTCCTTGACCCAGCCGCGATGGCGCGGATGGCTGTCGGCGAAGCCCTCACCAATCTGGTGTGGGCACGGGTAACCGCGCTCGAGGACGTTCGCAGCTCGGCTAACTGGATGTGGGCGGCCAAACTCCCCGGTGAAGGAGCCGATCTGCATGACGCCGCGGTCGCCATGAGCGACCTGATGGTCGAGCTCGGAATCGCGGTCGACGGCGGCAAGGACAGTCTCTCGATGGCGGCGAGAGCGCCGCTCGCGGACGGCGGCGAGGAGCTCGTAAAGGCACCGGGCTCGCTGGTGATTTCGGCCTACGTCAGCTGTCCCGATATCACGCAAACAGTGACCCCAAGTCTCGAACTCCCGGGCGCCGGCCGCCTGCTCCTCGTTGATCTCGGTGGAGGCCTGCACCGACTCGGAGGATCCGCCCTCGCCCAGGTCTACTCACAGCTTGGCGATACCCCCCCGGATATGGACGACCCGCACCTTCTGGCGCGGGCATTCAAGGCGGTCCAGGAGTTGATTGCCGTCCGCTTCGTAACTGCCGGGCATGACCGTTCCGACGGTGGGCTCATCACGACCTTGCTCGAGATGGCCTTCGCCGGAAACTGCGGCATCGAAGTGGCGCTGGGCGCGAGGCCGGGTGTCGACCCGATATCCCGCCTCTTCGCCGAAGAGCTCGGTCTGGTTCTCGAAGTGGATGAGTCGGAGGTGGAAACAACCGTCGAAGTCTTCCGGTTGGCCGAGGTCCCTTGCGAGGTCATCGGACGGACCGTCATCGAGCCCCAGGTCCGCATAGCTGTCAACGGCAGCGAAGTTCTGTCCGCGGACATGCGGGATCTGCGGGACCTCTGGGAGGCCACCTCCTTCCGGCTCGAGCTCGAGCAGGCAAATCCCGACTGTGTGACAGCCGAAAGAGATGGGCTGCGAGCCCGCACCGCACCACCCTACGCCCTGTCCTTCATTCCCCAGCCCACATCGCAGGCGGTGATGTCGCGGGACTCCAAGGTCCCGGTCGCAATCCTACGCGAAGAAGGTTCGAACGGCGATCGCGAGATGGCGGCGACATTCCTTGCGGCGGGCTTTGAGCCCTGGGATGTGGCAATGTCCGATTTACTGGCGGGAACGATCACCCTCGACCGCTTCCGAGGCCTGGTCGCGGTCGGTGGTTTTGCTCACGCTGACGTTCTCGACGCCGCCAAAGGCTGGGCGGCTTCGATCAGGTTCAACAGCGATCTGTGGTCACAGTTCCAAACCTTTCTTGACCGCCCAGACACTTTCAGCCTGGGCGTCTGCAACGGCTGCCAGCTCCTTGCTCTGCTCGGTCTGGTGCCGTGGCGTGGTATCGAAGACAACGCCCAACCACGTTTCGTGCGCAATGCCTCAGGCCGCTTCGAATCGCGCTTCGCCACCGTCACCGTTCGCCCGAGCCCGGCCATCATGCTTCGCGGCATGCAGGGCTCGACCCTCGGTATCTGGTCAGCTCATGGAGAGGGCCGTGCTCTGTTTCCAGACCAGGAAATCTTGAGCCGCATTCGCGCAGAGGGCCTCGCGCCGATCCGCTTCACCGACGACAGCGGCGAGATCACCGAGGCCTACCCTCACAACCCCAACGGTTCCCCACACGGCATCGCCGGGCTCTGCTCGTCGGACGGCCGCCACCTCGCGATGATGCCGCACCCGGAGCGCACCGCGACCCTCTGGCAGTGGGGCTGGATGCCACCGGACTGGCGCCAGGGCCTCGAGGTCTCTCCCTGGTTGAAAATGTTCCAGAATGCCCGGGAGTGGTGCGAGACGGTCAAGAGGGTGCCAGGTCCGTAGTTCCGCAGCGTACTGATTGCAGCTGCACGAGTCCTGGGCTCGCCACATCGAAGACCTTAACGACGGAACTACGGACCTGGCACCCTAGCGCTACCGAGGCAGATCGCGACTCTCGAAATCAACGCCCTTCCCGTCAAGGATGATCCGGAGCATCTCGTTTCGCGTGACTGCAGTCGCCTGTGTGCCGTTGCCGACAGTTTGCCGCAGGTTCTCACAAACCAGGTTCGGGCAGTTATTCTCGGCCGAGAGGTGCATGCCGACCACAGCCTTCAGGACCTTGGAACCAATCCGGTCGACGGCCTCGCAGCTCTGGTGATTCGAGAGGTGGCCGGTGCGGGAGTCGATACGCTGCTTCAGCGACCAGGGGTAGGGACCGTGGCGCAGCATGTCCTTGTCGTGGTTGGTTTCGAGCAGGAGCAGCTCACAGCCCTGGAGGCGTTGTTCGAGGAGCGGCGTGACGATCCCGGTATCGGTGCACACGGCCGCGCTATGGTCACCATCGTCGAAAACGTAGGCTAACGGCTCGGCGGCATCATGGGAGGTGGCGACGGGGGTGACATTGAGTGAGCCGAAGTGAACCGTCGTGCCCGAACTGAGCTCGCCGCCGCCGTCGCTGCGAACATCAATTCTCGACCAGGTGCCGTGGGAGGTCCAAACCGGAACCGCCCGGTGCCGGCGCAGAAAGACATCGAGCCCGCGCACATGGTCGGAGTGTTCGTGGGTCAACAGGATCGAATCGATTTCGTCCGGGGACCTATCGAATCCCTCGAGGCGTTTCCGAATCTGAAGGGCGGTAACACCCGCATCGACCAGCAGGGTAGTACTTCCAGACGTCACGAGGACAGCGTTGCCGGACGAACCCGAGGCGAGAACAAAAAGTTCCACAGTCACATGCCCGTCGAGCCGAAGCCACCCTCTCCACGTACGGAGGTGGTCAGGTCTTCGGTTTCGATGAACGATGCGCGGGAAACCGGCGCAATCAGGAGCTGCGCAATCCGGGCCCCGCGGCGGATGGAAAAGGGATCCGACCCGAGGTTGATCATCAGCACTTTAAGCTCGCCCCGGTAATCGCTGTCGATGGTGCCTGGAGCGTTGACAATTGTCAGACCGGCCTTGATCGCGAGACCCGAGCGCGGCCGCACCTGACCCTCGTATCCGTTCGGTATTTCCAGCACGAGACCTGTCGGCACGGCGATGCGTTCTCCCGGATGCAGGACCAACTCTGACTCGACCGCTGCACAGAGATCCGCTCCAGCGGCGCCGTCGGTAGCGTAGCCTGGGAGAGGTAACCCCTTGGCGTGAGGGAGACGGAGGATGCGGACTTCGATCGTCACTGGGGGATGATACGCCATCACGAATTAGGAATGAGGAATTAGGAATGAGGAATTTCCACCACCCGCCCGGCAGGCGAGACGCCTGCCCCACAAAACGAGCCTGCTGATTCCACAGGCGCATACAAATGATGTCCCTTTTATCTGCGTAAATCTGCGTGATCTGCGGGCAGATTTGGGACGGGTGGGTGGCCCGTATAGCCGTTTTGCCGTATAGCCGTCGGTCGGGTGGGTGGGCGGGTGGCCGTCAGGCCACGCGGATCGCCGCTCCTTCTGGGCCACAGACCGCCGAAGCACAGCTGTCAGGCCGCAAGATCTCGGTCGCCAAACGAAAGACATCGTCGCGGGTGACGGCTTCAAGTTCGCGGCAAACCACCTCGGGATCAAATCTCCGCCTGCGCTCGAGCATTTCACCGACGTCGAGCGAGCAACACGCTGCGGGAGACTCCATATCCATGCGTAGCCCCCTCAGAATGCCTTCCTTCGCCACCGCGACCTCTTCATCCGAGATATCGCGAGAGATTCGGACGAGCTCATCGAGGACCAGCCGCCAAGAGTCAGCGAAAGCCTGCGGTGCGCATGCCCACCCAACCTCGAGATAGCCACCGAGCCTCCACATCACAGGACCGGACCAGATGTCGTAGGTCAGCCCCTCTTCCTCGCGGAGGCGCTGGAAGAGCCGACTCGAGGCACCATCGCCGAGAGTCCGGTTGAGAACAACCAGTGCCGGAGTCCTCGGATCGGAAACTCCCAGGGCCTCAAAGGCGAGTCGCGCATGTACTTGATCGGTGCCCTCACGACTGAGATCGAGATGGGCGCCGCGCCAGCTCAGCGGTGGCAACTCAGGAGCGCTGGGGACCTGATCGAGAGGCAGGCGCGAGAGTTTTCTCACGACCTCGGCAGGCGAAACATCCCCTGCCACAGCCGCCATCATCCCTCCTGGTTGTGTGAGAGCTGCGTGGTGGCTCCTGAGGACTTCGGATGTCAATGCATCGAGAGTCTCAATGGTTCCGATGACAGGCCGCGCCAGCGGGTGCTTGCCCCACGCTGCCTGTAGCAGGGCCTCTCCAACACGCTCCGCCGGGTCGTCAGCAACCAGCTCGAGTTCAGCGCGCGTCACCCGTCGTTCGAGCTCCACATCGTCCGGCTCGAAGGTCGGACTGAGAACGGCATCGACGAGAAGGTCGAGTGCATCGCCGACCGCATCGGCCGTCGTGTTGATGCTGATTCCCATCAGCTCCGAACTGGTCCACGCATCCACCTCACCGCCGAGACGATCGACAAGGCGAGCCAGCATTCGCCGATCGTGCGCGCCGCACGCGCGAAGAGTCAGGTGTTCGACGAGATGAGTGGCGCCAGCAATCGTCGGTGGATCGTGGGCCGCACCGCGGGTAATCCACACCCCGGCAGCAACGGTTTCACGACCGGGTATGGATTGCAGGAGCAAAGCAGGAGGCATGGAGGCTTGTCGTTTCGGCACGGCGCGGAAGTCTACTACATCAAGGCATCATCCTGATACCCGATGCTGGATACTGGATGCAGCGAAAGGCTCAGTCGCCGCTTTGAAAATGGGTGACCCGAATAGCCGTTTTGCCGAATAGCCGTTTTGCCGCGTGCAATCAGTAATTCGGCGTGCCGGTGCGATCGGGGCCGGGTGTGTTGTTGCCCGGAGTCCTGCCCGGATCCCTACCGCCTCCGGCTCCTGGGGCCGGCCCTTCCTCCTGCAATACGAATTTCCACATATCGTATTGGGTCCTGCCTTCGTAGACCTTGATGCTGGTGTCAGTCGACAACGAGTGGACGCCGATGATCGGTCCGACCTTTTCGCCTTCGCTCCCCCGATCACGTTCGAAGACGGGGGTGCGGGTCGGAGTCGGAGCAGGGCCAGTGCCGGGCGGACGGACCTGCCGACCCCCCGTGCCCTGGAAAACAATGCCCCACTCCTCGGATCCTGTGATGGGATCGATCCACTTCTTTCGCAGCACCTTCGGATCCGCTTCCCACAGCTCCTTCATCCGCATTGGGTAACGGCCGTATTTCATTCGGTAGAGTCGAATGCCTTCAACGTACTGTTGGCCGCGGAAGATGAGTTCGGCTTCCTTTTCCCGCTGAGCCTGAAAGCTGACGAGTTGTATCGCCGCCGCCATCATGATCGCCATGACGGCGATGACCATGACCAGGATAGCCAACGTATATCCCGCTTCGCTCGAATTCTGAATTCTGAATTCTGAATTCTGAATTTCCGCCTTCCCCCCGCTCGATCAGCGGCAGGAAGCGACCTTTGGCCAGATTCCGAATTCCGAATTCCGAATTCCGAATTCAACATCTCACCACTCGGAAATCATCGTCCCGTCAAGCGCGACCCGGGTATCGTCGGCATAACGAACGTCGATCACCTGGTAGCCGGTCGAGTACTCATCCTCTAGCATCGCGAGATCCTCGAGTTCCTCCGGGTTGGCGAAGATTTCCTCCCACGCTCCATCCGCGGTGCCAGAGAAGGGATCCACCGGGAGGTACCTCAGATAACCGCTATCGACCAGGGCCTGGAGGCTCTCGGGATACATCCCCTTATCCGCCAGGTGCTGGTCAATGCACGAACGCAGTTCATAGAGATCGGCGCGGATAACAGCCTCGCGCGCCCGAACTGGTGCCGTTTGCATCGCAGGCAGGGCGATGGTCGCGAGAATACCGATAATCGCTACCACGACAATCAGTTCGATGAGAGTAAATCCCAGGGCGCAATTTCGGATTTCGGATTTGCTGTCGGCCTCCGGCCGACGCGTCGCACCGTCGCCTGCGGGCGGCTCATGGCCTCCTCCTTCAGATGAGGCCTGATCCGCCACAGCAGCCGCCGGTGGGTTCGGATTTCGGATTTTTTGACCTACCCCCTTATTCACGATGAGGTCTGGTCTGGAAATTCCTAATTCCGAATTCCTAATTCCGAATTCCATGTTTTCACCAATCCGCATATTTTGTCCCATCGAGGGCCGTGCCCTCGGAACTCGTTCGAACGTCGTAGACATTTTCGCCACCCCAGCCGGTCCCATCGGCGTCGTCTTGATAGGAACGCAATTCCCATTCGTCGTGGGTCATTGGATCGATGGGTATACGACGCAAAAACCTCATCTTGGTCTCCTGGCCAACGACTTCGACGCCTTCGACGAGATCTTCCAATTCTTCCGGGTAACCCTCACCACCTATCGTCAACGGAATCAGCCCCTGGTCCGACATCCGCTTGTATTCGTCAATCGCTGTCCGCATCTGGCGCAGGGCAAGGCGAAGCTCAGCCTCCTTCTGCCGCTTGACCGTGAATTTGGCCACCGGCAAAGCCATCGCTGAAAGAACGGCGATCAGGGCAACCACCATCACCAGTTCGGCGAGAGTGAACCCTCGGTGAAAGTTCGAGCCTGTCTTCAAGGTTCCTCTGAGACCTTTCCATTCCCATTCACAAAGAGGGCGCCGTCTGATGCCGCCACCGGCACCAGCACGCCTTCCGAAGTCACGGCCTCGGTGGCGGCGAGGACCAACGGCACCGGCCCTGCATCGAGCGCCTGAACGTGCAGCGCCACCACCGCCTGTCCACTCTCCAGGGCATTCGCAACCACGAACTCGAGATCCACCCAGCCCCGCGCGGCATCCACATCGTGGCGCAGGATATCTACCCCGGGGGCGGGCAGGATGTCATGGATCCAAACTCGCGTCGGATCATAGGAGAGACCCACCGGCATTCGGAAGGACCCCGAACCGCCTCGGACGACAATCTGCAGTACCGTCTCCTGGCCGGGTCGTATCGAAATCACCGACGGTTCGAGACCAACCAGCATCGGCGGGACCGAAACATCAATGGCATCGGTTGGTTCGAACTCGGGCACGCCTTCCCAACCGACATCTTGAGAAGAGACATCGCCGTTCGACAGACTTTTGTTTTCAGCCCCAGGTACGAGCTCCGTTCCGGTATTCGGAGTCTGTTGCTCGGGACTGGCCCTGCGCGGAGCTGTCGGCCGTCTCGGGTTCCGCCTGTTTCCGCTCTGGCCAGCTGCTGCGTCCCCTTGACTTCGTGATCGCTCATCAAACGGCCCGGTCGGTGCACGGCCCGATCCCACTCGTGGTCGGGCTCCTGTGAATGATATCCGGCTTTCAGTCCCTACCCAGACCGGCGCCAGGTCCTCTTCGTCGATGTCGGGGAAGCGGATGATCTGCGGTGTCAATGTAAGCACGAGATCGGTGTTTTTGTCGGTAGTGGTTTCGTTCCTGAACAGGCGGCCGAGGACCGGGATATCGCCCAACAAAGGCGTCTTGGTCACACCTTTGGTGGTGTCTCGACGGATGAGTCCTGCGAGCAGGCTCGATTCGCCGCTCTTCAGCCGAATCACCGACGTGATGGTACGGGTTCCAATAGTAATGGCTTCCGTTTCACCCACCTTGACCGTTTCCCCGACGTTGGAGATTTCGACCTTGAGATCGAGGGAAATCTCACGGTTGTGGTGAACCCGGGGTTCTACCTCGATCGTGATGCCGACGTCACGGTACTGGAAGGCTGTTATCGGCACCACAAGACCACCGCCGCCGGTGTTACCCGTGTTGAAGCTGGTGACCGGAATCGGCACCTGGTCACCGATCAACAGGCTCGCCTTCTCGCCCTCGCTGACGCGGAGCTGCGGCTGCGCAAGCACCTGGGCATCGCCCGACGACTTGGCAAGGTTGATGAGGATCGACGGCACATTGATGAACCAGTCGCTCCTGGTGATGTTCGAGAAGTCATCGAGTCCCATGGTACCGTCGGGCGCATTGGGGTTGGTATTGACGGCACTGGGGTCGAATCCGAGGTTGAAGTTATACGTCGAGAGCGCGGTTCCGATATTTGAGTTCTTTGACGTAGCCATGATCAAGATCTCGACATCTATCAACACCTCGGCCCTGGCCTTGTCGTTGATGCGGATGAGCTTCTCGGCGATCGCCACCTTGTCTGCGGTGTCTCGAAGAGTGATCGCGTTGAGCTGTTCGTTGGTGGAGAGTCTACGAGCCTCGATCAAGGACCGCAGCAGCTTGTCAATCTCCTTGACGTCGGCGTTGGAGAGGAAGAACGTCTTGATGACCAGGTCTTCGTATTCGCGCCGATTCTGAGGCGTGTCTTCGGCAATGATTATCGAGTGTTCGTCGAGGACCTTGTAAAAATGGCCTGCTCCCTGCATCACCATCTCCAGCGCCTGCTCAGCGCTCAGATCGCGGAGTTCGATGGCGAGGCGGTCGTCTTTCAGCTTGGGATCGAAAAGTGTGTTGAAGCCATACGCCTTGCCGATCGCGCTGTAGATCTCCTTGATCGGTTTCGGCCGAGGGAAATTGAGGGTAATGGGCTCTTTGGATGTGGGATCGAGCACCGGCGGCTTGACCTTAGCTTCCCTCGCCTCCGCCTTCATCCGCTCGAGATTGCGTTCCCCGTCGGGCCCGGAAAGAATTACCATCTCCTCGATGACTTCCTCGAGGATCTGCTCCGCGTACTGATTCGATGGATCGAGTTGGACCGCCATTTCCAGTTCGTTTCGCGCCGATAGCAGACGGCCCAACTTACGAAGCATCATTCCATTGTCAAAGTGTTTTTGAGCGGCCTTTTGGCGCGCGAACGCGAGTTGCATCTTGTATTCAACGTTTTCCGGATCCTCTGCCAATGCCTGGAGATAGTGGTAGACGGCCGCATCCCAGTTCTGGTGTTTGAAGGCGTCCTCGCCCTCATCGGCCGTCTGTTTGGCGGTCGAACAGCCGACCGCCCCCATCATCAGGGCCAACACAGTCAAGCTCACAAAAACCCGGGTGCTATTTTTCAGACAAAGGTACACGAGTGTCCTCCGACGGGGCGTAACCGACAAAGCCGATAACGACCGATTCCAGTCCAATTTCACGCACTATAAAAACTCCGTCGAGCACGGTACCCGTCACCGCAACATCTATCTCGCTCGAGCCGGCTCCCTCGCCTTCCTTGCGAAACGCTGCCACTTGCATCAATCCAGGCCCAAAGTGCCCGATATACTCACGGTCGAAGGGCGGCGGAGGCGGCTTGGGTTGGCCATCAGCACCGATCCCAATCCGCGGCGTCGGTGTCGGGCGGGGCGGCATCGTCGGACGAGGAATCGGAGTCGGTGGCGGTGTGAGATTCGGGGTCGGCGTCGGTGGTGCACGGAACGCAAACGGATTACCCCCTGACTCCACCACCTCGTCTCCCTGTCTGCCAATCGCGTCCGTTTGGAGAAGCCGCAAGTTTCGCGCCTCGTATTCTAGCTCCCCTGACCGCGATCCGCCGCCGCCAATGCCTCCACCACCGAGCATCCGAATAATAGCCACAACCGCCACCACAGCCAGCACCGCCAACAAAACCGCGAGCCGGACCCGCTCATTGCCGAGTGTGGTTTTAGCCATCAGAATCCTCTGCGGCAGCCGCAAGGCCACCAGTCAGCCGGCGAAGCTGACCCGCATCGGCCTCGGCGAGGAAGGTTGAAATATGGACCGAGATCGACAGCTCCCGGCTCACAGGATCTTCGTCACCGGTGAGATTCAAGTTGTCGACCACGAGAAACTCAGGACTCGATTGCAGCGTGGCCAGCATTTGCCGAATCTGCATGTACTCCGCGTCAACCGAAAATTGAATCCCGAATCGAATAAACCCTGTTACCTGGTCGTCACTCGCCGAGTAGCCGAACGAACTCGGGAGCATTCCTGCTTCGCGGGTCGCAGTTCCGACAGCACGCAGGATTCTCGTCAGCCGCTGGTCCAGGTCACCGAAAACGTCGTTGTACAGAAGGTCGAACTGACTCTCGATCTCTTCTACGGCTTGGCGATCGGAAGCGGTCGCACGCTGCATCCGCTCAAGCCGGGCGATCTCCTTCTCGAGATCTTCGATCTGGTTGCGGATCTGGGCACGCCGACCGCCAGATTCAGATGTCTGCCAAACATAGGCGCCCGCAGTCACCGCACACAGCACGACAGCCGGCAGCCACACCGCGAGGAGACGGCGCCACGGTCGGAGGTCGATGGTCACATCGCCTCCAAGTGCGGATGATAGTTGACCCGAAGATTCATCACGTAGGCCGCTGCAGCGCTATCCTCAGGTGTTGACTCTGTCGAAGGTGTCGGGTCGGAAAACTTCGGATCTGCAACCAGGTTATCGAGCAGTTCGAGCATCGCATCCCGATTGTGAGCGATCAATGCCAACGAGAGTATTGCCCCGTCATCACCCACACCTGGAGAGATCTTCGTCAGCCGCACATCGTACGGCATCACCCTCTCAATGTCGTCGAGCATCCCGAGCCACGAGAAGGAGTGCTCCCGAAGGATGAGATTGGTGGCGTCGACCCGGCGCGTCAGCGACCGCCACGGCACTCTTCCCAAGGCATCGACATCTTTTCGCACCGCGGCTTCCAGACTCACGTGTTTCGCGAGAAGGGTATCCCGTGTCGAGGTTTCGTCGACGAAGGTTCGATTGGCGACCAGAAAGAGCCGCAGGTTGAACGCGAGCAGGATAACCGTCAACGCTCCCGCAACAGCCGTTACCAGCCACACCGGCCGGGTGTTCAGAAACGGACGCATCGCGAGGTTGGGCACAATCACCGAAGCTCTCCAGAGATAACTGCCAGAACGGGCGCCAAACGCGCGACACCAAGCCGGTTGACCACCGTTGTCGGCCCGCACGGAGGTCCGGCCATTTCCGCTGCCGGTACAAGACCGGCCTGATCAGCCAGCCAAGCGCGCATTATTGCATCCATTTCCGGCCGCTCGCTGTTCAGACTGACCTCAATTTCTCCACCAACTCCCAAAGAGTCACGGATGAAGCCGAGTGTCAGCGTCGCTTCCCTCAGCACGGTTTCGCCGCCACCAACACTGTGCGGCAGGGGTTTCGTCCTCAACAACCGCGGCACCCCATCCACCAGCAGAAGCAGAGAAAGGAAGCTCTCCTCATGCTGAATCACGAGGGTTGTGAGTGCGGCCCCTGCGGGTCGCGGCACGAGAGCAAACAAGCGAGTCGTAATCAGACCTACTTCGATTCCGATGGCGGCATAGCAGGCCTCGATCGCAGCCATCGCACGCTCTATACCGGCCATTACCAACAGCCTTCGCTGTCCACCAGATTCCGGCAACCGGTTGACCGAAAGACGTAACTCGGTCGGGGGGATGGGCAGCAGCTTCTTGAGTCTCCAACGGACCACATCTAACAGCTCGTCCTCACGACGGGGCAGTTGATCAACATCGAGAAGGAAGCTTCTCAACCAACCGGTGGGAACAACCACCGCGGCTGTACCAGTCCCTTCCGCCGCACCTTTAAGCCTCGCAAGAACCGGCCCCATCACATCGTCGTGGATCGCTTGGAGGCCCACCGGGCCGACGTCCAACCCGCCAACCGGAATGTCTTCGGCCGCGCAATGGATCTCCTCGTTCTTGGATCGATGCGCCACTGCCACCATCTCCGAGTCGAACACCCAACCGGTTGACGGCGGGGGGCTGGTGAAAAATTGCTCCCAGTTCATTCGACAAACGTCACCTTGTTGATGTCATGAAGGGAGGTCTCTCCGGCAAATACCTTCTGCAAAGCAGACTCCCGAAGGAACCGCATCCCCTCCGCCTTGGCGGCACGCTTGATCTCAGCTGCGGAACGACGATCAAGTATGAGCTGCCGAATATTGTCGGACAAATTCAGAAGCTCGGCGATTGCCAACCGGCCGCGATAACCTGTGCCATTACACTCGATGCACCCCCCGCCTTCGAAGAAGGTGAAGTCACTGTAGCGGTCAGGGTCGAGGCCGGAGTCTTCGAGCATGATGTCCGAGATCTGGGCGGGTCGCTTGCAATGCAAGCAGATGCGGCGTACGAGCCGTTGAGCGAGTACACAGTTCAGAGCCGCTACAAAATTATAAAGATCGACGTTCATGTTGAGGAAGCGTCCAATGACATCAACCACGTTGTTTGCATGAACGGTGGTGAAAACAAGGTGCCCAGTCAATGCCGACTGAACAGCGATCTGAGCTGTCTCCTCGTCCCGGATCTCGCCGACCATCACCTTGTCAGGATCGTGCCGCAAAATCGACCGCAGACCTCGAGCAAATGTGAGTCCCTTCTTCTCGTTGACCGGAATCTGAGTTATCCCCTTGAGTTGATACTCGACCGGATCTTCGATGGTGACGATTTTATCCTCGGTGGAACGGATCTCTGAAAGGCAGGCGTAGAGCGAAGTCGTCTTACCCGAACCGGTGGGGCCGGTCACCAGCACCATTCCGTAGGGTTCGTTGATGAATTTGCGCAGCTGGCGTTTGGAATCTTCCTCGAATCCAAGCACGTCGAGATTGAGAGTTTTGAATTCGGCGTTTGTAGCTTCTTTGTCGAGGATCCGGATGACCGCGTCCTCACCGTGTACGGTCGGCATGATCGAGACCCTGAAGTCGATAGTTCGGCCTGAAAATCTGACCTTGAAGCGGCCATCCTGAGGAATCCGTTTTTCCGCAATATCGAGCTCTGACATCACCTTGATGCGGCTGACAATGGTCGAGTGATGCCGCTTGTCGATCGATTTCATCGCCTGATAGAGGACTCCATCGATACGGTATTTGACCACAACTTCTCGGTCCTGGGTCTCGATGTGGATGTCTGACCCGCGGCGTTGAATCGCATTGAAAAGGATGGAGTCGACGAGGCGGATAATTGGCGATGAGTCATCGGTGATGCTGTCGATGGAGAGGACCTCCTCCCCATCCTCCGAATCCTGCACCAATTGCATGCTGAAACCCTCGGTCGCTTCTTCCAGGACCCGCTGGGTAGATTCAGATTTCTCCAAAATCTCCGCGATCCTGTTGCCCGGAGCTACCGTCACATCGAGGGGCCGTGCGAGGCCAAGTTCGATCTCGTTGAGGCTGACCACGTTGGACGGGTCGGCCATCACAACATACAAAAGCTCCCCATCGGACCGCAACGGCAAGAACTGATATCGCAGCATCACTTCAACCGGTATGGTGCGGAAGAGCTCAGGGTCGACGTGAAACTCGTGCAGGGGATCGAACGGAAGGTCGAGGCGCTCGGCCAACTCCCTTGCGTTCTTTTCCTCTTCCTTTTCCTCGCCCGCCTCGTCGAGCATGACAAGCTGTTTTTCGAGATTTGGATCAGTGGCCATAATTCCTCACGCAATCCGGGTCACGATGGTGAGCAATGGATAGTAAACCGACAATAGCAGTCCCGCAACGATCAGACCCATCACCACCAGAATCATAGGTTCGATCAACGTGACGATACGACCAAGGGTGAACTCAATCGATTCATCAAAGAAATCGGACGTGTGAGTCAGCATTTCCGGTAACGCGCCTGTCGACTCTCCGACCCGAATCATCGCCATTGCCATATCCGGCAGGTAGCCGGTATCGTGGAGCGCATCGGAGAGCGGCCGCCCCTCCTGCACCTCATGCACACAAGCGAGAAAGAGCTCCGAGATATAGGCATTACTGACCGAGGTCGAGGAGGTCTCCAACGCCGGCACCATGGGTGTCCCGCCTCCAAGGAGGATAGACATCGATCGGCTGAACTGCGAAAGAGCAAAGAGGTGGGTCAATCGACCGATCAACGGCAGTTTCAATTTCCATCGGTCGGTGATAAGTCGGCCTTTTGGTGAGCTTCGCCACAATCGAAAGAAATACCAGAAGACGATCAAACCCACGACAATCAGGATCAGGTTGTTTTTCAAGAAGTCGGCCGACCCGATGACCACGCGAGTAGGAAGCGGAAGCTCGGTTTCAAACTGGACATAAAACTGGGAAAAGCTCGGAATCACATATGTCATGAGGATGACAACCAGCCCGGCAGCGAGCACGATCAACACCGCGGGGTACGTCAGGGCGCCGACAATCTTGCGCCGGACCGCCTCCACCAGCCGTTGGTACTCGACATAACGTCCAATGACCTGTTCAAGTTCGCCGGTGCGCTCGCCGGCGCGCAGCGAGTTGGCGTACAACCTCGGAAAAGTGTCTCCCAGTGCCAGGAAAGCGTCCGAAAGTGCAACCCCGGTAGTCAATTGCTGATGGACCTTTTCCAACAGGGCCCTGAAGTGCGGACTGGTCTGTTGCTCCTTGAGCAGATCGAGTGACTGGGCGAGCGGCATTCCGGCGTGGAGCAATGTTTTCAGTTGAGTGTTGAAGAGCAGGAAATCCTGGCCGCTGACTTTTTCCGAGCGCGAAATGAAAGGAAGACGAACCCGGGATCGTGCCGCCAAAAGGCTGAAGATGTGGAAACCCTCAGCTTCGAGCTCTCGACGGAGCGCATCCATCGAGGCCGCCACCCGCCGCTGTTCGACAACCGAACCGTTGGGTGCGCCCAGCCGACAGACAAATTCCGGCACTCAGTGGCTCCCGAATTCCTCAGCGTGAACGATCAGAACGAGGACGTCCTCGGATTCCTCGGAGTTACCAGCCCCGATGTAAACGGTCTGCTCGGGTGATAACAGCACATTGGTCCGCAAGAGTTCGTCGGTCATCAGCGTGCCGTCGGCGGCTACCGCTATTCGTTCCAGCACCAGTTGGCGCAATTGAAGGCGGTTGCCCGGGTCCGGAATTCCCCAGGGTGAAGATTCTGAGTGCTCCGGACGCTGAGCGAGCAACGATACCTGGTAGGAGGTGCCGAGTTCGGCCCGAGTCGGACTTCCCAATACACCTTCGATCGTCGAGCTTCCGATTCGACGGAAGGCCTCGACTTTGAACATCCTTCGCAGCCGATCCTCGACAATAACCTCGTCGACAGTGCCGTATGGGGTCGACTTGCCACCTCTGAGCAGATCGAATCGGATGCGATAAACCCCGGGTACATGGTCAATAGTTTTGATCAGCTCCGTCACGCGGTCGATGATCTCGGGCTGATCCTGCACCACGATCTTCGAAAGCCTAGGTTGCAGCGTCAGACTGCCAACTTCAGACAACATCGGCTGGATCGCCGCAGAGGCATCAGAAATCGAGGCATGTTCGAGCCTGAAAACGCGGGAAACGGTCTCGATATTTGCGCCGGCAATCGAGGCTGTAATCCCGATCACGGCAACCAGCAAAAGAGTCTTCCGCAGCATGGTCAGAGCTCCATAGCCGGATCAATAATGAGGTAGACGGCAGAGTCCGCATCCTCTTCGTTCGCGAACTGGTAGATACGAACTTCTTTCCCCTGCATTTCGACCTCGACGGTGGGAGGAGAGTTCTGCAGTTCCACGTCCTGCCGGGCCTCTACAACCGGCAGGAGAGTTTCGCTCCCGCCATTGACCATGGTGCGCCAGGCAATGCCGCCACTGATGACCAACGTGGCTGCCGCCGCCGCGGCCAGCCACGGACGACGACGCCGATACAAGCGACGCTCGAGACGGTCCTGACGGATGCGACCCATCACAGCGGCCGCACACGCCTCAATTGCCTCGGGCTCGCCTGGCGCCGTCGGAGCCATGGAAAAGAGCAAACTGGGTTCCTCTCGAAGAGCAGATTCGCGGCAGGTTGGGCACTCTCGAAGATGAGCGCGAAACCAATGCCGGCGGCCCTCCTCGAGCGTCTCGCCCACATAGGACCCAATCATCTCGCGAAAGATCTCGCAGTTCATTTCATCCCCTCTCGGACGCCGGCAGGTACTCCGGAAAACGTACCCTGAGTTCGTGGCGAAGCGCCTTGCGCGCCTGAAAGATATGGTTGCGAACAGTGGTCGCGGAGCAGCCCAGCACCTGGGCAACCTCCGCGGTCTCAAGACCCTCCATTTCACGGAGGACGAATGCGCTGCGCTGTTGCGGGGTCAATACTCCAACGAGCTGTTGCAGGACGTTGTCGGTCTCGTTGGTGTCGGCCCTCGTACCGGCGCCCTCGCCTGTTCCAACCAGACGAAGCCGATGCTCGGTACCCGCTTTGTGCGCCCGCTCTCTGCTGGTACGGGAACGCAGGAGATCGATGGCCAGGTTGGTACCGATGCGGTACAACCAAGTGGTGAAGCTGTAGCGGGGGTTGTACCGGTCGAGCTTCTGCCAGGCTTTGAGAAACGCCATCTGAACCACATCCCAGGCTTCGGTATCGTCAGCAAGGATCCTCGCAACCGTACGGTGCAAACCTCCCGAATGGCGTCGCACCAGTTGCGCGTAGGCATCCTCATCGCCATTCTTTGCAGCCTGGATCCACTGGCGGTCATTCATGACCACCTCGTGGCAGCTGCCGAAGCCTGCAAATTGAACACACGGGTTCTCCTTCACCATCTTTCCCCGTATCAGTTTACGGAGGTCCGCTGGCCATCGTTGGTCTCAGCTTGCTCGATGCTAGCACCGAAGGCGTACTGGTATCGATCTTGGTCGGAGACCATCAATCTGTTTTCGAGGCAAATAGCTGGAATGTAAAGAGTTAAGTGTTATGGGTAGGGAATGAAAATGTTTCTGCGAGCGTGCCTTGGATTTTCAGGTCTTTACTCTTGACTCGTTACCCTCTACTCCGCTCCGGGCACGAGCACGAAGTGGGATGCGGAAGTCTCGCCGGGTTATGATGCTGTGACGGAGCGTGGAGGAACAATGGACATATCGATCGAATATTGCGTTGTTTGAAATTACGAGCCAAGGGCTGCCGGGCTGGCGGCCGAATTGGACCTGGAGTTCCGGACCTCGACGCGTCTCATCAAGGGCGCAAATGGAGTCTTCGAGGTCATCGTAGATGGCGACCCGGTGTTCTCGAAGCGTTCCGTGGGCCGTTTTCCGAATGATGGTGAGGTCGCGGAGAATATTCGCGGTCGTTCGTAGGATCGTAGGCTATCAGCTACAAATGGATCGATCTCGGCTATTTCGGAGTCAAGAGTATCAGTTGGATTTTCCAGACTCTATGTGCCTTGCGATGAGCTGAAAGCTGATTGCTGAAGGCTGACAGCCTTCGGCGGCAGAAACCCCAGGTGCGCTCGAACTTATTCGTTCTCGTTGTCGCCAGACGGGATTTGCCGCCGATAAATATGTCGTTCGAGGATTCGCGAATATGGCGTCCACGCCTCGTCGTCCGAACCCTGAGCCGCGATCGCCTCGAGCATCCCCGCCATTTTCGAGTCGAGATTGTCGATCATGTGCACGAGCAGGGCCTCAGGCGTCTTGGGACGACGAGGCGAGCCGAAGTCGTACTCACCGTGGTGAGCGAGCAGGATATGAAGGAGCTGTCGCCTGGTTTCGGCCGGGAAGTTCTCGAGTTCACCGATCTTCTTATCGACGAACAGGGTTTCCATTGGTATGTGGCCGATCAAACGACCGTCATCCGTATATTCGATCGACGCCCCGATCTCCAGCTCCCAGATTTTCCCGAAATCGTGCAACAAACATCCCGCCACAACCAGGTCGCTGTTGAGCCCATAGTGCCGCGCCAGCATCCGTGCCACGGTGGTCACAGATACCGTGTGCTCCAACAGTCCGGAGCGGAACCCATGGTGCATAGAGCGTGCAGCAGGTGCCGACCGGAAAAGCACTTCGGTCTCAGGGTCGGAGAAAATTCGAAAAAGCAATTGCCTCAGGTTCGGATCGGACATCTCCTCGAAAGATTCGATGAGCTGTTTCCACAACACCGCCGGATCAACGGACGACGAACGTACGAAGATCTCATCCTCCACCGACTCGGCTGGAAGAGACTCGGCGTGGCGAATGACCACCTGCAACTGCTGGTTGTACCGCTGGATCTGACCCTTGATAGCAACAACACCGCCAGGCTCGAGGGCCTCGCGAAGGCTATCCACGTTTTGCCATACCAGCGCCGTCACTTCGCCGGTACGGTCGCCGAGGGTCGCGGCAAGGTACGGACCGCCACCACGCCGTTGCCGCACATCAACGCTGCGAACCGCGAAACACTCTTCGAGGTCAGAACCTGCACGAAGGTCCTTGACCCACGTTCGCTTCTTGGAGCCAGTAGCCGGCATATCAGGCGCCACCCAGATTGGCGAATACGACGCTCAGATACTCTTGATGTACCTCGACCAGGTACTGGTTCTTGAGTTTTTCCACCAGCCCCCTGGTCTGACTTTCGTATGTCTCGGCAGAATGTTGCCGCCTGATCCCGTCGACAACCTCTTCAAACGACTGGAATCCCGCCGGAATCCGTTGCACCAACCGCACGATCTGGATTCCTCCAGGGATGATCAATGGATCCGTGACGTCTCCATCACTGAGCGGCTCAAGGGCCTGCTTGAGCTCCGGTCGGCAATCATCCGCTGGGATCGCCCCGAGTTCCTGAAGCTCGGCACCAGCGAGAGTTGCCTCAGCTCTGAAATCGGCTCCGGTGCGCACCCTATCGACGATTCCGCGGGCACGGCGAGAGAGCTCGGCAGAGTTCGATCCGTTATCAGCGAGGTAGACCTGTTCGAGATTCACCTTGGCCGGCACTCGAAAATTCTCCTTGTCGAGCTCGTACTGTTGCCGGAGCTCCTCCTCGGTGATCTCCACCGGCCGAACCTCTCCCTGCACCGCACGCTGAAGCAGCATCGATCGTTGGTAACGCTCGCGCAAAGCGTCAACAGTCATGCCCGCACTCGAGAGTGCTTCTTCCCAAGCCTGATCATCCTCCAGGCCGTTTTCCTCGCGGAGATCGTCGATCGCTTTGTCAACCATTTCATCTTCGACATTGAGACGCTTCTCCTGCGCTCGTTCCAGCAGCACCAGTTCGCTCACCATCTCGTTGAGGAGCATCTCCGTGAACTGCTGGAGCTCCTCGCTGTTCGGTTGAGTCGGCATCTGCGTGAGTTCCTGCCGGATCCGTTCGGTGAAATCGGAAATTGTGACGATACGCTCGTTGACACGCACGAGAACCCCTTCAACAACGACCCTCTCGGCACCATGCGCCACGAGAGCCATCATCAGAGATCCAATCAAAACTGTAATCACTCGCTCACGCATCTCGTTCCTCCGCATACCGTCCTGTGTACGGAAACCACAGGTGTTTGTCGTAGATTTCAACGCCAATTTCCGAAGCGAGTCCACCGATGCACCCTTGAATGTGTTCGCGCACCATTTTCTGTGCAAGCAAGGTGCGCACCGCAGCCTCCACTTCGGCAAGATCGGGGGGACCCTCAGGGACCACCTCGAGAACCTGGAAGACGTGGTAGCCCGATGGTCCTTGAACGGGCTCCGAGAATTCACCCGGTGCGAGAGAGAATATCACCTCGTCAATCTCCGGTGGCAGACTTCCGCGGTCGAAAAACCCGAGTTCGCCTCCGTCGGAGGCATTTGGCGCCCGGCTCAACTGGCGAGAGACCTCAACAAAATCTTCCCCCGCCGACAGCCTTTCGAGTGCCTCCAAACCATGTTCATTGCTGTCAACCAACAATTGCCTGACATGTGCCCTCGCCGGCCGCCTTTCCTCTGCCTTGCGTCCCACCTCAGCTGAGATCTCGGCTTCCGATGGTTCAGGTGCCGGACCACACAGCTCATCCAGCAGCCACTGTACCTCCGACGGACCCACCTCCGCCGAGATGGCTGAGAGATTCACGTCTCCCCGCCGAGCAGCCTCGAGCACCACCTGCCTGTCCAGGTATTGGTCGAGCAGGCGTGATGTGACCCGGGCGCCTACCGCTTGCCATGCTTCACCGGTGACCTCTCCGACGTAGGTCTGAAACGGACCAATATCCACACTCCGGCCACCGATGCTGGCAAGAGTGCTCTGATCGATCCCGCAAGACACGGTCAGAGCCAAAACGAGCCCGAGAAGCGAGCAGCAATGCCACCGCAAGTCGCTCATCAGCAAAGAGTAGCATGTTCCAACGCGCCCAGTTATCAGTAATCAGTTATCGGTATTCTGTCCCCACCGCCCATCCCGCCGGACTCCACAACTGATCATTCGTTAGGTGGGGGAAGGTAAGGGCGGTAGAGAGGACGAAGGATCCAGCCGAAAACACTGCCCATCGGTCGCCCGATGAAGGCCGACGCCAACCGCAGAAGGCCCTCGCCGACCAGGAAAAAGTCGAGCAGGACCAACAACTGGTGTGTGGATCCGAGGTCGCCCTGGAGATTCGCAATGCCTCCAACGAGCTCCGCGCCGGCGCCCATGACCGTCAGCCACACCGCGCGTGTACCCAGTTCAACCGACCAACGCTCCTGATCTGGTGCTGGACCCATGGTCACGGCGGCAGTGGTCAACATCGTCCGCAGGAACGACGGAGCATCCCGGTCGGCTTCCGGTGCAGTCAAAGACAGCGAGGGTGGCGGAGCGAGCCGAAGGACCCGGTCCTCTCCATCTCCATGATCCTCCCGAGCAAAAGAATAGACCCAGATCCGTCCCTCGTGCTCGGCCCGTTCGAGGCGAAAAAATTTACCGCGAAATAGCAGGATTCCATCTCGGTCCCAGTCGCGGCGAAGAATGGGAGACTCCAGGACGAGGACCTCGGACTCTTCGTCGAACGGCCTCACGGACGGGGCAACCCCAGGGATGGCCGGGCTCGGCTTCGGCACCCAGGGCAGAAGGGCGAGACCGAGGACCGAACCTACGGGCTCGCCATCTGCCGCCACCAGAGCAAGGCGCACGAACCCGGAGGCAAAGAAAAACACCCCAGAATAGGCCAACCAGGTTGGCATGAATAACTCACCACCAAAGGCACTCGCTGCAACCTGGACAATGCCCACCGCACCAAAGAGCATCTCGCAGACAGCTGAAATCTGGGTCGCACGCTCCGCGTTCAACCCCCAGTCATCAGCCCACTTCTTCTGCAACCGCGCCGGCGCAAGACCGAGCACCGGCAGCAGCAAGGCTGTCGATTTTCTGGTTCGCATGCTGCGAACTGTGACAGCGGCCAGATCAGCGATCTCCTGAACCGACTCGCGTTCCAGCTTGAACACCCCTCGCATCGCTGCCAGTTCGTCCCAGGGTTGCAGTGTCCAGCGCGCGCCTCGCCCCACTTCTGTCCGACCCACGACTTTGTAGGTTCGTTCCCGCCACACCACGGCCGTCCCAGGCACCTGTCCTGCGCCCTCGCACCACTCGAGGTGGAGACGTGGGCTGGTCACGGTGAGCTCAGAGCCGAGCCCCAAGCTCACGAATACGCCGTGGCCGAGATCTTCGCCGTGCTCGTGGGTCATGGCCACATGGTACTGCGCTCAGCCACCAGTCAAATCGCCCATCGCGAGTTCAGGGTCAAGAACTGAGAGCTAAGCCCTTTTTTGGAGCCGAAACTGATTCGCCGCCGAAGCACGGTCCGGGCTCTTCAGTCTGAACTCCCAACCTGCTCGAGGAACCGCAAAACCCTCTCGAGTTCCGACCCATTGCTGCCAATTGGGAGTGTGATCTCGCCTTCTGGGCTGACCTGAGCTCCGGACCATTCGGCGAGAGCTTGGCCGAGATTCAATGATGGACTCATTTGCGAATCCAACCGCAGCCTCCACTTGCGACCGCGGCGTTTGACCGATGCAACCCCGGCTCGACGAGCTGCCATACGCACCCTCTGGGCTCGCGCGAGATCTCTGACCTGTGGCGGTGCCGGCCCATAACGGTCAGCCATTTCTTCAAGTAGAGCAGAGAGACATTCCTCATCGTCACAGGCAGCAAGACGCTTGTAAAAGCTCAGGCGTAACAGCGGCTCGGGGAGGTATCGCTCCGGCAATTGGAGATCCATCCCCAGCCGCAATTCAACCTCCCGATGACCGGTCGGCGGGCGGCCTTCGAGTTCGGCCACTGCCTCCTCGAGAAGTTGGCAGTACGTTTCGAATCCAACCGCCTCGAGAAATCCATGCTGCTCAGCACCAAGCAAATTTCCGGCGCCCCGGATCTCGAGATCACGGGCAGCGATACGGAAGCCGGCACCGAGCTCGCAAAACTCCTGAATGGCCGCCAATCGAGCTCGTGCGGCCGGTGCCAGGGTCAGACCCGGAGGCACCAGGAGGTATGCGAAGGCGAGGCGTTCAGATCGGCCGACCCGACCGCGCAGCTGGTAGAGCTGGGCAAGCCCAAAGCGATCGGCACGGTTGACCAGCAGTGTATTCGCGTTGGGGATATCGAGGCCGTTCTCGATGATCGCAGTCGCCAGCAGCACGTCTGCCTCACCATCCAGAAAGGTACGCATTGCGCCTTCCAGGTGGCGCTCCGACATTTGACCGTGAGCTACCACCACCCTTGCCTCAGGCACAATCCTTCGCACCCAGTCGGCAAAGGCTCCTATCGATCGCACCCGGTTGTGAACGAAATAGACCTGGCCGCCGCGCTCCTTTTCGTAGAGGATTGCTTCGCGGACAACCTCCTCGGAGAACTCAATCACGCTCGTCTCGACCGCCTGGCGGTCGCGGGGTGGGGTCTCGATGATTGAAATATCGCGGAGACCGCTGAACGACAGATTGAGGGTGCGTGGAATCGGAGTCGCCGACATCGCAATGACGTCGACCTCGGTACGCAGCTTCTTGAGTCGTTCTTTTTGCGCGACCCCGAAACGCTGCTCCTCATCGAGCACCACCAAACCCAGGTCGCGAAAGCGGATCGTGTCTGCGAGCAGCCGATGGGTCCCCACCACCACGTCTACCCGGCCCTCCGCGAGGCCTTTGGCAACCTCCGTGGAGTCGGCCTTCGACACGAATCTCGATAGCATCCGGGCCTCCACAGCAAATCCCTCGAATCGACGACGAAAAGTCTCCAGGTGCTGATCGACCAGGATCGTGGTAGGCGCGAGAACCGCAACCTGTTTGCCCTCGAGCACTGCCTTGAAAGCGGCTCGAATCGCAACCTCTGTCTTTCCATAGCCCACGTCGCCGCACAACAGCCGATCCATCGGCCGCTCCGACTCCATGTCCTCCTTGATCTCGCACACCGCCCGTTCTTGATCCGGCGTCAACTCGAACTCGAAGGCATCCTCGAACTCGCGTTGCCACGGCGAGTCGGGTGAAAATGCGAATCCCCTGGATGCCTGCCTGACGGCGGCGAGACGCAACAATTCCGCCGCCATCTCACGCACCGCCTTCTTGACCCTCGCCTTGCGTCGCCGCCAACTGCCACCACCCAGCCGATCGAGCTTGGGTCTGACATCGGCCTCGCCGGAAGCAAATTTTTGGATCAGATCCGCGCGTTCAACTGGAACCAGGAGAGAGTCTCCGCCGTGATACGCAAGAACGAGCATCTCGAGCTCCCTCCCCTCGACCGAAACCCTTCGAAAGCCGGTGAAGCGACCGATTCCGTGATCGAGATGGACGACGAGGTCGTCGGGACGGAGATCTCGGAGGTCAGAGGCGAACGCCGCAACCCCGGAGCGGCGCCGGCGAGGTCTCGGGGTGGCGGTGAGATCGCGCCGCCCATAGACGGCAAGGTGGTCCTGCCAGATGAAACCGTGCTGCAGTTCGCCCTCGACGATCGACACACCGCCCGGTGGTGGCGGCGACGAGACAGGATCCACTTCGCCCTCACGCAGAAGATGAGCAAATCGCCGACCCTCACCGGGTGAAGCCACCACCAAAACCTGGGTCATGTCCTGAGCGCGACGCACTCGCAGCTTCGGAACCAGATCGGGGAGACGGCGCACGAAATTCTCGGCCGCATGGGTGGCGAGGCGACGCCAGGTCGTCGATCCGTCCACCAGTTCGAGCTGTTCGAGACGTAGCGACGGTTTCTCGATCACTGATTTCAGATTTTCAGAATCGAGCAATAGTCTCGAGGGCGGCGGCAACTCCATGACCCGCTGACTCAAAGCCTGCCACTCGCGATCCTGCACCTGCCACCAGCGAGCGATCTCGCCCATGACTTCATCGCGATCACAAACCACTATGTGGTCGGCGAGTTCGAGCCAGTTGGTCGATTCTCCGGCGAGATGGAGAGCACCCCACCAGAGTCGTTGTTCGGCTCCCTCCGCCATTTGGACCGCTAGGGCCGGAAACTCGGTCTCGAGCAGCGCCGCTATTTCGAACAGACGTTCAGGTTGGGCCGGAAACGGATCGAGGGGAAGGAGTACCAGGTCCTCAACAGTTTCACCAACGCTGCGCTGATTGGTCGGGTCAAAACTCTTGATCGACTCCACGCGGTCGTCGTCCAACTGCAAGCGTAGGCCCGCCTCACCACCGGAGTGGATGTCGACGACCCAGCCGCGGATCGCAAACTCGCCCGCCTCCTCGACCAGATCAACGCGTCGATACCCTGCCGCACTCAGCCCGGCCGCCAACCCTCCCAGGTCCAGCAGCTCCCCGACGCCAATCCGTATTGCGGAATCGTCGAGAGCTTGCGGAATCGGCACCGGCGATCCCAGAAGCCTGGCCGGCGCCACGACCAGATCCACCTCGCCCTTCGCGACCCGATGCAGTAACTCCACGGTCTGCAGCCGAGCTGCCAGTGGGGGTTCTGCGCCGAGATAGGGGCTCGCGAGCTCGGCCGGCGCGACCCCGACCCGCAGGTCAGGCGCCAAAAGGCGCAGACCCGCTGCCAGATCCTCAGCTTCCGCAACGTGCGGCACCACAACCAGGGCCAGACCCTTCGGCCATCCTCGGGCGGCAATCGCAGCGACCGCCAACGCTCGCGCACCCGAAACCACGCCACCGACCGCGAGCCCGGGAACGCCATTTTCGAGCTCGGCGGCCAGCGTGCTGAGATCGGGGAGTGGATAGGTGGTCACGTCGACTCCGGAGGCGGTGCCAGGTGAAACAAAGTTAACAAAGGCATAAACCCCTGAGGCTGATGATCACTCGTACTCGATTGAGAAAAAGAAACCGACCTGACCTCGCTATTGCCCCTTTGTTAACTTTGTTTCACCTGGCACCGAACCTAGACCATTTTGAGCAGATGGCCCATCTTGAGCTTTTTAGCCTCGAGATATTGGCGATTACTGTCGGTGGGAGGAACCTCGAGAGGTACACGCTCCACAATCTCGAGACCGAAACCCCGCAGCGCGGTGTACTTCTTCGGGTTGTTGGTCATCAACCGCAGGCGCCGAGCACCGAGATCAACGAGGATCTGGGCACCGGTGCCGTAGTCTCGCGGGTCCGCCTTGAAGCCGAGGTGGAGGTTGGCTTCCACCGTATCCTCTCCCTGGTCCTGCAGCTCATACGCGCGCAGCTTGTTGAAGAGCCCGATCCCGCGCCCCTCCTGAAGGAGATAGAGCAGGATGCCTTTCCCCTCTCCGGCAATCTGCCTCATGGCGGCATCGAGTTGCGATCCACAATCGCAACGCCGGGAGGCAAACACATCCCCGGTCAAACACTGCGAGTGAACGCGAACGAGCACAGGGTCCTTGGGGTTGATCTTGCCCATGACCAGTGCGACATGCTCCTCACCCGACACCCGATTGCGATATCCGTAGATCCGGAAATCCCCCGCCTCGGTGGGCAGAGAGGGTCCGGCCACCCTTTCGACCAGGTTTTCGTTCCGCATGCGATAGGCGATGAGGTCAGCGACCGTGAGGATGCCGAGCCCGTGCTCGCGAGCAAACTCCTGCAACCGGGGCAGGCGGGCCATCTGGCCATCTTCGTCCATGACCTCGCACATCACACCCGATGGCGTGAGACCTGCCATGCGAGCCAGGTCGACCGAAGCTTCGGTGTGTCCGGCGCGCTTCAACACTCCGCCCTCCTGTGCTCGGAGGGGAAACATGTGGCCAGGCCGCTGGAGGTCGGCGGGCTGAGTCTTCGGGTCGACCATCGCCCGCACCGTGGCCGCCCGGTCGTGGGCGGAGATTCCGGTGGTCGTTCCCTCTTTGACCTCGACACTGATGGTGAATGCCGTGCCGTGGGTCGAGGTGTTCTTTTCGACCATCAGTGGCAGATCTAGCTCATCGCAACGCTCACCGGTGAGGCCCACGCAGATCAGACCGCGTCCGAATCGAGCCATGAAATTGACCGCCTCGGGCGTCACCTTGTCCGAGGCGAAGATCAAATCGCCCTCGTTTTCACGGTCTTCGTCGTCGACGACAATGATCTGCTCACCGCGAGCGATCCGCGCCACCGCTTCCTCTACCGTGATGAAATCGTCGTCTCTTTCGGTCATGCACACTCCCATCCGCCCCGCTGCGCGGCGAGCCCGCATGGTAGCCCTTTGCCGATAACGCTGCAAGCGTGATCGGCTCAAATTAGGAATTAGGAATTGGGAATTAGGAATTCCCCCTCACCCTCCCGTGTACCCTGCATCCTGTATCTTGCATCTTTTTCCATGCTCCGCGAGCTGGCAGATTCCGTCTAAATGTAGAATCACTGCGGTAAACATGAATTCAGATGTCATCTACCTCGACTACAACGCCTCGACTCCTTGCGATTCAAGGGTTGTGGAAGCGATGCAGCCCTACTTCGGTTCGGTCTTCGCCAATCCGGCGAGTCGCAGTCACCGGCCGGGGCGCGACGCCTTCAGCGCCCTCGAAGATGCGCGAAGCACGGTGGCCAGGTTTCTCGGCGCCCGATCGGCAACCGAGATCGTCTTCACCTCGGGAGCCACCGAGGCCAACAATCTGGCCCTGATCGGCGCCGCCAAGACTCGCGCCGATCGCAGGCGGCACCTCGTGACTCAGACCACCGAGCACCCTTCGGTGCTCGAGGTCTTACGGGCACTCCAAGCCGAGGGCTGGACCCTCACCGAGGTAGGGGTCGATCTCAAAGGGCGGATTCGGCTCGACGAGCTCAAAGCGGCGCTGCGTGACGATACGGCGCTGGTCAGTCTGATGCTCGCCAATAACGAAACAGGGATCGTGCAACCAGTTCACGAAGCCGCTGAGCTGGCACACGCGCGCGGCGCTCTCATCCACTGCGACGCCGCCCAGGGTGTCGCCAAAATCGGCGTCAATATTGCTGAGCTGGGTGTCGATCTACTCAGCCTCTCAGGCCACAAGGTCTATGCTCCAAACGGCATCGGCGCGCTCTACGTTCGGCGCACGATCCCGCCATCGAGACTGACACCCCACATCCGGGGCGGCGGTCACGAGGGAGGTATGCGGTCCGGCACTCCGAATCTCCCGGGTGCGGTCGCCCTCGCACAGGCCCTCGAGATCGCAGACGCAGAACTCGAAGAAGAGAGTCCACGGATCACCGCGCTCCGTGACAAGCTGGAGACGACGATCGTAGAAAGGGTCGATGGTTGTTTGGTCAACGGTTCTACCGAGCACCGACTTCCGAACACCAGCAATCTTTCGTTCCCCGGAATCGAAGGAAACGCGCTCCTCGCATCGCTCCCCGATCTCGCGGTCAGCAGTGGTTCGGCCTGCACATCGTCCCATCCAGAGTCTTCTCCCGTGCTTCTCGCGATGGGGGTCAAGCCGGAGCTCGCCAAAGCGTCGCTGCGATTGAGCCTCGGAAGGTTTTCAACTGATGATGAGGTTGAAAGAGCAGCTGCACGCATTGCCGAAGAAGTCCTGCGCCTGAGAAACCTGAGGCGAAGACCCGGTCGCTAACGAGTGTCGTGATAGAGCAGGACTCCTTCGAGTCGAGTCTCGAATTCCGTCACCGACTGCCTCCATGAATCGAAAATCGGATCAAAACCGAGACCATTTTCGATGTGTTCTCGCGCGGCCACCGAGCCGGTCAGAAGATCGAGCGCCGGCACGTCGCGAACAAACTCGTATGGATCAGACCGCCAGGCGAAATCCTCGGGATGCAGATCGTGGATGGTCTTCAAAAGATGCAAGCCGAGCGCGACCGGCTCGAGGTTTTGTCGATCATCGACGTGGAGCTCGACACCCGCACAGATCTCGCCGCCGTGTTTCCCAAACTGAGGACGGAACCTGGCCGGGCGGAACGCAATGCCCGGCAGATCAAGCACACGGAGGCGTGAAACGAGTTCCTCGGCATCGAGCCACGGCGAACCCACAAGATGAAACGGCCGCGTCGTGCCACGCCCTTCGGACAAGTTGGTCGCCTCCACCAGACAGAGGCCGGGGTAGAGGGATGCGGTCTCGAGGGTTGGCATATTAGGGCTCGGAGGCACCCACGGGCAGCCGGTGGCGTCCAGCCAGTCCCGCCGCCGCCATTCTCGACACGGAACGACCGTCAGCTCGAGCCGCGGGTAGCGCTCGCGCTGCAGCAAGAGCGCGATCTCACCCAGGGTCAACCCGTGACGAACTGGTACTGGCAGCTGCGATACGAAGCTCTCGAAACCCTTCTCCACCAGCCCGCCCTCTCGCCTCACACCACCTATGGGGTTGGGGCGGTCCAGCACCAAGACTTCTACGTTCGCATCCTCGCACGCCGCCATCACCCAATCCATGGTCGCCGCGAACGTGTAGTAACGGGCACCGATGTCAGGCAGATCGACCACCATGACCTCGATACCTTCGAGATCCTTCTTCTTTGGCGCGAGGGTGTCGGCGCTACTCCCGTACAACGACCTCACGTCGCAGCCCGTGACCTCATCGTGAACGTCCGCCACCGCCTCCATGTCCTGTGAGACACAGTCGAGACCATGCTCGGGTGCGAAAAGACGCACCAGAGGTCCCGGATCGATTGCTACCAGGGCAGTACGGGCAGGGTCGAGGTCGGCTGTGACGGCGGCCTGGTTGGCCAGCAGTGCCCACGAGCGACCGCCGATCAATTCCGGTGTTTCGATCAGCACTTCCAAACCTGTTTGAACGCGTTTCATATCGATATCGTACCCCGCCTTCTCCTCATCTCGAGGAGGGCTCAACGGCTGTACGGCCCAACGGCTCGACGGCACAACGAAAAAGATTTACGTCGGCGCTGTGAGAAGTAGGTGCCATATTGCCGAATAGCCGTATAGCCGTGAGGCCGACAGTGAGCCTGGTGCACGGCGCGAATCCCCATAAAAAGTTCAAGCATCGGGAAACTTTTGACATGCCTTCGGCATTACTAGTGGTGGAAGCGGAGGACGAACAATGAAAGTACGTCAATTGAACACACACCCCTGGACGATCGCGCTCCTACTGATAGCAGCAGCGCTCCATGCGGCCCCAGGCGATGCGTCTGACAGCGAGACCGGCTACGCGACACTTGCTGCCGGTTGTTTCTGGTGCATCGAGGCCGACCTCGAGAAGGTCGAGGGCGTCGTCTCGGTGACCTCGGGTTACACCGGCGGCAGGGTCGCCAATCCAACCTACAAACAAGTCTCGGCAGGTATGACTGGGCATACGGAAGCGGTGCGGGTCGTTTTCGATCCACGCATCATCAGCTATGAACAACTTCTCGCAATCTTTTGGCACAACATCGACCCGACGGTTGCCGACCGCCAGTTCTGCGACATCGGCGAGCAGTACCGCGCCGGGATCTTCTACCACGACGAAGGACAACGGGAGGCGGCGGAGAGGTCGCGGGCGGTGCTCGATCAGACCAAGCCCTTCGCCAACCCGGTCGTTACCGAGATCACAGCCGCGACCGCCTTCTATCCGGCAGAGGCATACCACCAGGATTATTGGAAGAAGAACCCGATTCGTTACTCGTACTATCGCAAGAGTTGCGGGCGGGATCGCCGACTGAAAGAGCTCTGGGGAGAAAAATGATGAAGAGCATCATATCCACCGCCGTAGCCGTTACCGCCTGTTGCACACTGTTCGCATCGGCGCAGTGCGCTGCAGGCAACGATACTGAAAACACTATGGTGAAACGGGGAGACGTGCAGATGAGCGACAAAGAACTTCAAGAGAAACTCACTCCGGAACAGTACCGGGTGACCCAAAAGGACGGCACCGAACCGGCCTTCAAGAACGAGTACTGGGACAACCACCTGGCCGGCATCTATGTCGACGTCGTATCAGGAGAACCACTCTTCGCCTCGATCCACAAATTCGACTCCGGAAGTGGGTGGCCAAGCTTCACCCAACCTCTGGTGAATCAGAACATCGTCGAGAGAAAGGACCGCAGTTGGCTGATGGTCCGAACCGAGGTCCGTTCATCCAATGCCGATTCTCATCTCGGCCACCTCTTCGAGGACGGCCCAGCGCCAACCGGTATGCGCTATTGCGTCAACTCGGCCGCACTTCGGTTTGTCCCGGTCGAGGAACTCGAGGTCGAGGGCTACGGCGAATACCTCCCCCTGTTCGAGAATGCCGAATCGAACCCGTAACAATCCCCTTTCCGCCCCACGCTCGCCACTGCTTCGGCATAATGGAGCAGTAAATTGATGGTGGGGAGAATCAGGAATGACCGACCCTCAAGGCTCCGACAAACGGCGTGTGGCCCTCATTTTCGGCGGGCGCTCCGGCGAGCACGAGGTGAGTATCGTATCGGCACGATCGGTCGACCAGGCCCTCGATCGCGAAAAATACACGGTGGTGCCCATGGCCATCGACCACCGGGGACGGTGGGCCGACTCCGATACCGCACGCCGGGTTCTGAACGAATCGTCTGACCGAGCCGACGAAGTCGCACATTTCGAGGGCCGCAACAGACTCGATTCACGTCTCCTCGAGGGCATCTTCGACGTCGTATTTCCGGCCCTCCATGGGCCCTTTGGCGAAGACGGCTCCATCCAGGGGCTGTTCGAAATGCTCGATCTGCCGTACGTGGGATGCGACGCCACATCGTCGGCACTGTGTATGGACAAGATCTTCTGCAAGCGATTGCTCGCCCAGGCCGGTCTGCCAACTCCGGCCTGGGTCGAGCTCGATAGCAGGTTATGGGCCGAGGACCGAGATGGCATCCTCCATCGCAGTTTTGAGCTCGGCTTGCCCATCTTCGTCAAACCAGCGCGGCTGGGGTCATCGGTTGGAATCAGCAAGATCTCTGAAGAGGTAGATTTGGCGGCGGCAATCGAACTCGCCCTCGACCATGGCGAGCGAGCGCTCGTCGAGCAAGGTCTCGACGCCCGCGAAATTGAAATAGCGGTACTCGGCAACCGGCACCCGCGCGCAGCGGTCCCGGGCGAGGTCATTCCAGGACACGATTTCTATGATTACGATGATAAGTACGTGGATTCCACGTGCGAACTCCTGGCGCCGGCGCCACTTGCCCAAGGCACGATGACTGCCGCACAGGAACTCGGGGTCAAGGTGTTTCGCCTCCTTGGTTGTTCGGGCATGGCGCGGATCGACCTCTTCCTCGAACGTGAAAGTAGCCAGCTGTGGGTCAACGAGGTCAACACGATTCCCGGCTTCACTCCAATATCGATGTACCCCCGACTCTGGGGACTCTCGGGGCTTGAATATCCTGCTCTGCTCGATGAACTGATTCAACTCGCGCTCTCGAGAAGCGCGAAGCGCTGAACCTGTCCTTCTGACACTCCATATTCAGGGTATCTCAAGGTCGTCCAACTGATCACAAATCGGGATCCAGGACAGAAAATTAGAGAATTTGACAGGTTGACCTCGACCCGCCAACGCACTATCGTCCGCGCGTGGGATTTCAAACCTGAAATTCCGTGAACAAAAGAGGAGCGCAATCATGAAAAAGATCACCCGAGAGGAAGCCCTCGCCTACCACACCGGCAAACGACACGGCAAAACCGAGGTTGTGGCCACCAAACCGTGCATCACCCAGCGCGACCTCTCGCTGGCCTACACCCCTGGCGTCGCCGAGCCGTGCCTCGCGATCGCCAAAGACCCCGAGCTGGTCTACGAGTACACCAACAAGGGAAACCTCGTCGCGGTGGTCTCTAACGGCACCGCCGTCCTAGGTCTCGGCGATATCGGCCCGATGGCCGGTAAACCGGTGATGGAGGGCAAGGGTGTCCTCTTCAAACGCTTTGCCGACATCGACGTCTTCGACATCGAAATCGACAGCAAAGACCCGGAGGAAATCATCCGCTTTTGCGAGCTTCTCGCGCCCACCCTCGGTGGCATCAACCTCGAGGACATCGGAGCGCCCGATTGCTTCGAAATCGAGGAGCGCCTCAAGAAAAGCTGCGACATCCCGGTATTCCACGACGATCAGCACGGCACGGCGATCATCTCCGGCGCCGCACTGCTCAACGCGGTCGAGGTCACGGAAAAAAAGATCGGTGAGATCAAGGTCGTGTTCTCCGGAGCCGGCGCCGCCGGTATCGCCTGCGCCACCTTTTACCTCTCGTTGGGCGTCAAGCCTGAAAACCTCCTCATGGTCGACTCAAAAGGCGTGATCTACAAGGGTCGAACCAAGGGCATGAACAAGTACAAGGAACGCTTCGCGGTCGACACCGACGCGCGCACCCTGGCCGACGCCATGAAGGGCGCCGATGTCTTCGCCGGGGTTTCGGTCAAGGGGCTCGTAACCCAGGAAATGGTGAAAACGATGGCCGAAAATCCGGTCATTTTCGCCATGGCCAACCCGGAACCCGAGATCACACCCGAGGAGGCCACCGCCGCGCGGCCCGACGTGATCATGGCCACCGGCCGCTCAGACTACCCCAACCAGGTCAACAACGTGCTCGGCTTTCCCTTTATTTTCCGCGGTGCGCTCGACGTGGCGTCCACCCACATCAACGAGAAAATGAAGCTGGCGGCCGCGCGGGCGCTGGCAGACCTCGCCAAGGAGGATGTACCGGACTCGGTGGTCCGGGCCTACGGTGGCAAACCACTTCGCTTCGGTCGCGACTACCTGATTCCGAAACCCTTCGACTACCGGGTGTTGCTGTGGGAGGCGCCCGCTGTGGCCGAAGCGGCGATCGATTCCGGTGTGGCACGTAAACCCTACTCGTCCAAAGAAGAATACGTTCGCGAGCTTGAAAATCGACTGTCTCGCACTCGACAAGTCATGCATGGGGTCTTCGACCAGGCAATCGCCGATCCCAAGCGAATCGTTTTCCCTGAGGGCGAAGCCGACAAGATCGTCCGCGCCGCTAAAATCCTAGCCGACGAGGGCATCTGCAAGCCGGTCTTGCTTGGCTCGGCCGCGACCGTAGATCAACTTTTGACTGCGCACGAGGTACCAAACGGCGCGGTCGAGGTTATCGACCCTTCGGTCGGCGAAGACGCCGAGGTCTATGCCGAGGTCCTCGCACGCACCCGCTGGCGCAACGGTGTCACCATGGAAAACGCCCGCAAGGCGATGCGGGATCCGGTTTACTTCGGCAACATGATGGTGCACCGGGGAGATGCGGACGGCCTCATCGCCGGTCTCACCATTTCCTACCCCGAAACGATCAGACCGGCGCTCCAAATCCACAAGACGCGCGATGGCATCAAGCGCGCAGCGGGGATGTACCTGCTCCTCTTCGAGGATCGGATGCTCTTCATCGCAGACACGACGGTCAACCAGGATCCCACCGCCGATGAGCTGGCAGAAATTGCCTGGCTTTCCAGCCAGGCAGCGGAACACTATTTCGGTATCGAACCAAGGGTGGCAATGCTCTCCTACTCAAACTTCGGTTCGAATATCGACCAGCGTTCACAGAAGGTGCGCGATGCCGTCGCGATCGCCGAGCAGCGGTGGCCCGACCTCGTGATCGAAGGTGAAATGCAGGCTGACACCGCTGTCGAACCAGGCATCGCCGCAGAAGCGTTCCCGTTGTCACGGATTCAAGGCGACGCCAACATTCTGGTCTGTCCGGACCTCGAGTCCGCCAACATCGCCTACAAGCTGCTGTGGCGGCTCGGCAAAGTGGAGGCCATTGGACCGATCCTTATCGGAGTTGACGCGGCGGTACACGTCCTGCAGCGTGGGGTGGATGTCAATGACGTCGTCAACATGGCGGCCCTGTGTGTGCTCAAGGCACAGCGCTGGCGGTGAGCTGAACAGAAGACCGTTGAGCAACAGGGTCGAGCCTCGAATAGCCGGCGGGAATGAAGTCCCAGGGGCCGCCTGTTACCGGAAAACAGTGAGCTCTTGTTTCAGCGACCCTTTTGGGGGTCCAAGAGATCCTGGAGGCAAACATGCAGGATACTCTCGACACCGTCCTCACGGGTAAAGGGGCCGGGATCCATTATGTGGTTCCCGAAGTCTCCGTCCTCGACGCGGTAGGAAAAATGAATGAAGAGCGGATTGGCGCCCTGCTGGTCTGCGCCTCCGGTGAGATGGTAGGCATCTTCACCGAACGCGATGTTCTCTGCCGGGTCGTCGCAGAGGGCCGTGACCCCGCCACTACTAGAGTCGTCGAGGTCATGACTCAGGAAGTGGTTGCGGTGCGGTCGTCGACCAGCGTTGAGGAGGCCATGGCCGTCTTCACCGAAAAGCGGTTTCGACACCTGCCTGTGGTCGACGATGGGGAACTCAAGGGCCTCGTGTCCTCGGGCGATCTCACCCGCAGGATGAGTCGCAATCAGGAAGGCCACATCCAGGACCTGATGAATTTCATAACAGGCAAGTACCCAGGATAGGTTCGGAATCATGATTCAGGGATCAGGAGTATCCAGCCACTAACCCGGCAACTGTCGGGCGGGCAGAGGACAAATCCGAAATTCGAAATCCGAATTCCGAAATCTCTTCGCAACCCGGCGCCTCATCGGACGCGCCCAGGCGGGTGTAAACTTGTATGCACCAACGAAAAAGGCGGAGGCTCGTCATGAAAGTTTGTCTGAGGTCGCTCGCGCTCATGATCATTGTTGCCGTCGTATGCACCGCGGTACCGGCAATTGCGGAGGAAGCCACCGGCGGGCTCCGCTACACGATCACAGTCACCAAATTTGAAAACCGGTCGGGCTGGCACGGTTATTGGGATCTCGGCGATGCGTGGGGCACGGTGCTCACCGACATGCTCAACCAGACTGGCAAGTTCATCGTCCTCGGCGAAACAGACATGCGTGCTGCCTCCCTGGACGAGCAGGACTTCGCGGCATCCGGTCGCACGGCCGGAGGCAAGAAGGCTCCGGTTACCGGACAGATGACACCGGCCCAGTTGCTCGTCAAAGGCGCTATCACCCATGCCCAGGGTGACACTGGCGGCGCGGACGGCGGAATCCGCGTCAAGGGCTTCAAGATTGGCGGTGGCGGCGGCAAGGGTGAGGTCAACGCCACCATCTACATTGTCGATTCGACAACCGGCCAGATCATGGCGTCGAAGAGCGTGGTCGGCACCCACAAACGAAAGTCAGTCGGTGTCGGTTACAACGCGGGCGGCTGGGGCGCCGCGTTCGGCGGTCACAAAAAGGACAATGTCGGCCTTGCGGTAGAGGATGCGTGCGCCGCGGCCGTCAATTTCATGATCGAACAACTTCCGAGCTTCTCCTGGACCGGCTCGGTTGTGATGGTGAAGGACGGTAAGGTCTACGTCAACCGCGGGACTCGAGAGGGTGTGGCGGTGGGCCAGACCTTTACGGTCGGGGACGTCGAGGTTCTTCGTGATCCCGACACAGGAGAGATCCTGGACGAGAGCATGACTGAGGTCGCGCGGCTCACCGTCAGCCAGGTCAAGGAGAAGCTCTCCATCTGCGACGTCACGTCTGGCGATGCCGCAGCCGTAGGCAAAGGAATGACCATTCACCAGCCCTGAAAAGGATCGAATTTTCTGGAAACGACCGCCGTGCAGATGCACGGCGGTTTTGTTTTATCTCACTGATGGCCACCCGCAGTGTATAATTTTCTTGGAGAACTCTCGAGAGGGCGCCTAGCGTGATGCAACGTACGACACTGCTCATGATGATCGTAATCGCCGCGACGGGGGCAACCGCCGCCGCGCAGGATGCCGATTACCGCGCAGTGGAAAGCCCCTTTCAGGACAGTTACGATTTCGCCATCAATACCAACCTGCAACCGAGGGTGGAAATTGATAATGTTCGATGGACGCGATTCGGCATCTTCGTCAAGGGTGACGGTGAGATAGATCCGGAAAAAGACACTCCGGTCACTGTGGAACTCGGTTTCGTCAACACCAGCACCGAACGCGTCAAGGTCCTGGTGATCGCACTCTTCGAGGATGAAAACGGGGTGACCCTCAATCGTCTCGAGTGCGCCAAGGTCAAGGCCGGAAGCGACCGTCTCAAGGAATCGGTGCAAAAGTTCAAGGTTCCCGGGGCAGTCCTCCAGCTAACGCGGAAGGTGTACCTCTTCTGTGAGGTAGAGCGGTAGCTATCAGCGCCGAAACGGTCGATCTCCCATTCTGGGTTTTCAACGTAATCTCAGAGGTCTCCAGGAAATGCTCACTTCGAAGAGCTGACGGCCTTCTACCATGTCGTTTGACGGCGGAGCAGCGCCAAAAACTCCTCACGAACAAGGCGATCAGCGAAGCAGCCGCGGAGGGCCGACGTGGTGGTCAATGCGCCAGCTTTCTTGACCCCTCGCATTTCCACGCACAGGTGACGCGCTTCGATGACCACCATCACTCCTTGCGGCTCGAGATTGGTCCACAAGAACTCGGCAACCTGTTCGGTCAGCCGCTCTTGGAGCTGAGGCCGTTTAGCATAAAATTCGAGAATCCGCGGCAGCTTTGACAGACCAACAACTTCGGCCTCTGGAATGTAGGCAATGTGGGCGTGCCCGTAGAATGGCACAAGGTGGTGGGCACACATCGAATAGAAGGGAATCTCCCTCTCGATCACCATGTGGTGGTATCCCTCGTCGTTTGGGAAGGTGGTGATCTTCGGTTCCGCGCCCTCACGCAGACCATGGAACATCTCGAGATACATCTTGGCCACGCGCTCCGGGGTCTGTTGGTAATTGGGATCGTCGAGGTCCAGCTTGAGTTCTTCCATGATAGCCGCCATATGGCCGGCCACGGCCTCGATGATCCTCTCGTCGTCTCCGCGAGGGATCGAATTATCGCCATTTGCGGCAGAGGCACTCTTCTGGTCGCGTTGCTCGGCATTGACAGTTGTGAGGTCGCTCATCGCTGACACTCCTTCACCCACGAACAATCGCGGTACAGCGTATCGTATTCCAGGCCATCCGCCCATCCCGGCCTTTCGGCCTTGCGATTGGGATTGGCTTCGGTGTTTTCAAGAGTATGTGCCGTATAGCCGTATAGCCGTATAGCCGTATAGCCGATCTGCCGTCTGCCCGGCGGGTAGGCGTTCTGCTACCATCCGACCGATGTCGGAGAAACCTGAGGGCAGGGTCCTGATAACTGGTATTCACGGTCAGCTTGGCCGTGCTCTGGCCAGGGTCTGCACCGAACGCGGGATCGATTTCGAGGGCCGCGATATCGACACGCTGGATATCACCGCGGCCGAGGCCGTTACCGAGTGGATCGAAACCTCGAAACCATGCGCCGTCATTAATTGCGCCGCATTCACCGCAGTTGATGATTGCGAGTCTGACGAACAGTCTGCGTTGAGGATCAACGGCACCGCGGTGGGGTACATCGCGAAGGCGTGCAATACAGTTCATGCCCGCCTCGTGCAAATATCTACAGACTATGTTTTTGCGGGCGACGGTGATCGACCCTACCGCGAGCACGATCCGGTAGCACCGGTCAGCGCTTACGGCCGAACCAAGCTTCGCGGAGAGGAGTTGGCCGCGGAAGCCCACAACCACATTGTGGTGCGTACCGCGTGGCTTTACGGGCATGGTGGGCGAAACTTCGTCGAAGCCATCCGCGGCCAGATCCACAGCGGTGCCGAGTCGCTCAAAGTGGTGGCCGATCAGCGCGGAAGTCCCACATTTTGTGACGATCTAGCAGAGACTGTACTCGACTTGATGAGCGCGGAAGTCGACGGCGTGGTGCACGTCGTCAACACGGGTGAGACAACCTGGCACGGGTTTGCTGTCGCCATCGCGAGCTTCCTTGGCAAGGATGTCGAGGTACTGCGGGTCAGAACTGGAGATTTCCCTCGCCCTGCTCCTCGGCCGCCCTATTCAGTCCTTGACACATCACGTCTCTCGGCGGCACTCGGCTATAGCATGCCGTCCTGGGAAGACGCTTTGGCGCGCTACCTGGAGGTTTCGTGCGAATCTTGATCACCGGAATCTCGGGATTTGTAGGACCTTATCTGGCCCGACACATCGCCGAAACCGACTCCGAGGCAGAGATCTGGGGTCTGGTCTGGGAGGCTGATCCCGCCGAAGCCTCCTCATCTGTTCAACTGGTCGACGGCGATCTTACGGACATTTCGACGCTGACGACCGCATTGAACCGCGTACGCCCTGACATCATCTTCCACCTCGCAGCCGCCTCCTCGGTTGCCAGTTCGTGGGACCACCCGGGCCGCTTTCTCGAGGTCAATGCGGTCGGCACGGTCAACCTGCTGGAGGTCGCGCGTGCCCTCGACCTCGAGACGAAAGTGGTGGTCTCTTCTTCGGCCGAGGTCTACGGTGCCGTGCCGACGGATCGGCAGCCGATCGCCGAAGACTCGCCACTGGAACCACTTTCTCCCTACGCCGCCAGCAAGGCTGCACAGGATCTGCTGACCGCCCAGTACTACCACGGGTACGAAATGCCGACGATACGTCTGCGCCTATTCCATCACACCGGGCCCCGTCGCCCAACTCAGTTCGTTGCCTCGAGCTTTGCACACCAGATTGCCCGTATCGAACGAGGACTCGACCCACCACGGCTGGCTGTAGGAAATCTCGAAGCAGTCCGCGACTTCTCGGATGTGCGTGATATCGCGCGGGCCTACTGGCTGGCCGCGACCCGCGGCAAACCGGGTGCCGCCTACAACGTTTGTTCAAGCCGCGGCACCACCATTCGCCAGGTGCTTGACATGCTGCTCGAGAATTCTGAGGTTGATGTTGAGGTCGAGGTGGACCCGAGTCGATTGCGGGCTGCTGATATTCCGTGCCTGGTGGGTGATCATTCGAGGTTCAGCGACGCCACCGGATGGCAACCCGAAATCCCGCTCGAGAAAACCCTCAGTGACCTATTGGATTGGTGGCGACAAAATATTGAACATCCAACTGGCTGAATATTCTAAGTTGGAGGTTGAGTCACCGACGCCGACGTGGCAAAGTTGCGCGGAAAGGGGACACACCTCATGAACATGGACCGCCGCCACCTGATCGCCCAGTGGGCTTTCGACACGAGGGCCATCCTCGGTCGCTTTCACCTGTGGTTGAAGGACGTCGAACTGAGTTCAAATGGCAACTCCATCACCGAAGGCATTTCGTTTGTCGGCGGTGGGTTGGAACGGGCCTTCGTGATGGCGACGGCAGTCACCGCTCTCGGCACCAAGCTCTTCGGCCGTTGGGGCGAGGGAGTTGGTCTCGACAAGGCGGGCATCAATCGCGTCAAAAAGGACGCTGACGCGGTCTCTGCCTACGCACTGTCGGAGGCACTGTGGTACCTGACGCGCAGTCTTCCGGAGAACCACGCGGTCATGATATCCCTCGGCGAGGGTTTGATGCCGAAGGCGGGAGAAACGCCCGAGATGGGCTCCAACCCGTTGCTCGGATTCGGGCGGGTCTACGCCCGGCCCCAGGTGGCGCGTTTTCTCGACCGCCGTGTCCACAGGCTGGTCAATGATCCCAGTTACGAGTGGCCGGAGTTCTGGCTCGATCTTCAGACCGCAGGGATCACGGTTTGGGGGGCGGCGGTAGACACCCTGGAGAACACATCGCGTTTTGCCAAGGGCAGTGCGTCCGGCGCGATGACCGTGCTTCACCTCTTCGATCAGCCGCTCAAAGTGGCCCGTCCCTACGAGGGTTATATGGGAAACCTCGTTTTGCCTCGTGAGGTTGTTGAACGGGCGGCAGACCGTTCGATCCTGATCAATTTCAGGACCCCACGGGCCAAGGTCATGGAGGCGATCCGGGAGACCTACCCCGGCATACAATCCGAGAATGTCCACGTGTGGACCCTCGGCGGATCCTCACGCATCGATCGCCTGAGCGGGCTGTGGAACGAGTGGCAATCGCTCGGTGTACACCTGGTCGAAGATGGCTGGATATTGCCCCAAACTGGCCTACCGGTCTTCACCGAGTCCGGGACCTACGCGCCGGTTTTCCAGGTCGGCACCTTTGACGGTGACGACGGTGCAACGCACCTTTTCCTTTGCGACGGGTATGCGGCCTCGGCCGAGGCCATGCAAGCCTCGAGCCTCGACCCGATCCTCGATCTTTCCACCTCGATGTGCCTGTTTTCTTCTCATTTCAAGGCGTCTATCGATCGCGAACAGCTCATTATCGGTCTCGACCCGGAAAGCAATGATTTCGAATCTCGGCTCGCCGCCACCCTCGAAACCGAGATCGCACCAGATCTCGCCAACGCCTATCGAACGAGCCTCCAGTCGGCGCGAGAGGCCCTGATGCCGGTTGACCGGCGCACCATCACCGCCGACGATTTCTTCCCGCTGAAGGAGTGGCGGGTTTTGGCCCTCGACGGCTACATGCTCCCCGATCCTTACAGCGGAGCCGATGGAGTCGAAAAGGTGGCCGAGGGTTGTTACCGAGTCACGACCCGCGCCGCGACCCGGCTCGGGGTCATCGACGTCACTCTCGAACTGCAGCTTATGGAACCTTTCGAGCAGATGCGAATGGTCTTTTCGCCCCTCCTCGACCGTTTCTACTCGGGCCAGGATTACCGCGACCGCGCCGTCAAAATCTCCGACTCAGGCCGGATTCGCAACGAGCTTCAGACGCTGTGCTCCGAAGCCATTGAGTACCTGCCAGACGACCGTATGTTGGTGCGTTTCGATCTGATCGACGATTCTGTCCTCCCTCGGGACAAGAGAGAGTTGATCCGTGAGGTCCTGGACTGGTACAAGGCCAATCACCCCATCTGGTTCACCTGGCTGGAAATTAAATAGAGCCCACCCATTCGAGGCTCGATGCTCGATGCTCGATGCTCGATGAAGCTAGCGATGGCTCAATTCTCGTGAATGTCAAGGGCGGGCGGCTGGATTGAGTATCGAGAAACGAGTATCGAGGATCAGATGCTTAGGGATTACCGCAGCGTCTCAAGCGTTGCCCGCACACTCGCTTCAATCGGAACCGGCCTGCCCGTCTTCTTGTCGACGCAGGCGAGCAACGTCATCGCCTCTGCAGCTACGACTCCCGCTGCCTTCACCACATACTTGAAGGTGAACGATGCGCCCCTGGTCTCGCCGACGCGCAGCCACACCCGCACTTCATCGCCGAGACCGATGGGTCTCCTGTAATCGATCTCGAGCCGCTTCACAAAGAATGGGATGCCGAGCGCGTCTCTGCCGCCGAAAAGCGTAGTCCAAGCCTCGGTCCTCGCCATCTCGAGATAGCTCGCAAAGATGGCATTGTTGACGTGGCCAAATGCGTCGAGATCGCGCCATCGGACCTGGATCGGACACGAGAATGGGTAACCGTCCATGGCGGACAGGTTAGCAAGCACCGGATTTCAAGTATTTAGTAACCAGTTACCAGGAATCCGTACCCAACCAACCCAATTTCGGATTTCAGATTTCGGACTGTCGGACCTTTTACGTGCTCTCTGTTTATCTGGTGCTAGGTCAGGGCGATCGTTGCTCAAACCATAACACGGGCTCCCCTGCTCCAAATGGGCAGGGGTAGTACCATCGTCGAGATGAATGCAAGATGATGTTGCTTCCCGGCCAGGTGCAGTTGTGGTGGGCGTCGCTCGATCTGAATAACTCTGAAATCGATCGGCTCCGCGGCATGCTGAACCCGGAGGAACTGGGCCGTGCCGAGCGGTTCCGGGTTGCTGCGGCCGCCCGCCGGTTCATCGGCGCGCGAGCCGCGTTGCGGTTTATTCTGGGCCGGGCTACCGGCGCCAAGCCGGCCGATGTGGCGTTTCTCTTCAGTGAGCACGGTAAACCCCGGCTCCCGGACGGAGGGCTCTTTTTCAACGCAAGCGATTCTGGCGATTATGTAGTGGTGGCTCTGGCCACAGCTGAGGTTGGCGTCGACATTGAGCTCGCACGGGTTGTTCGCCGTCGCGACGGTCTCGCCCGGCGAGTCTGCACGGATCGTGAGCTCGAGATGTTCTCGCAAACCCCTGAGAGGGAACGAGACGCCCTGCTCCTCCAGTTGTGGACCTGCAAGGAAGCGGCTCTCAAGGCGATAGGGATCGGCCTGTCGGGCGGGGCTCGCAACATCGAGGCGGAGATACCGCCGAATGGTGCACCGCGACTCTCCCGCCTTATGGATGCAACCGATTCCTGGTCCTTGCTCTTTCCAGACCTGCTCCCGAGCCTATTGTGTTCGGTCGTCGTCAAAGGCAGTGACTGGCAGGTCGTCAGCCAGAAGTTCTCACTTCAATCGACGTAGCCCAGCGCTTCAAGTTGGAGTCGAGTGGCCTCGTCGAGTTCAGTGTGGTCAGTCTCCTGCACCTGTCTCGCCTTCCAGGTTGTCTGCCACGCCTGCAGGCGTGACCATAGCCAATCGGCCTCGATGGACGACAAACCAGCAAGATTGATGTGTTCGCCTGGATCGGACTCGAGGTCGAACAGGTACTCAGCCTGGTGGGTCCGGCCCGGGCCCCGACCCATCCCCCATTTGAATCGCGGCCGGGGAGCCCGAACCAGCTTCAAACGGTCTGAGCGAGCCATCACCGCCCAGCGCAGGCCAGGGGCTGTCGCGAACTGAAGGCTCGGCTCCCCCGTTTCATCAGAGGATCCTAGAATCGCGCCCCACAGATCGTTACCATCCTCAAGCTCCTGCGGCAGCTCCGCAACCAGGCTGCGCAACGTAGCATGGAGATCGAGGGTATCGGTCGGTTCATCGACGACCCTGTGCGCAACCTGTCCCGGCCACCACACGAGAAGCGGCACGTGCAGCAATTCGTCATAGAGGGTGTGGCCGTGGAGTACACCGCCGTGATCGAAGAGCTCCTCACCGTGGTCCGACGTCACGACGAGCATCACATCCCCAGGGTATCTCCGACGCAGTTCGTCCACGAACCCACACAGCTCTGCATCGTTGTATGCGAGCCCAGCGGTGTACCACTGGCGAATACGCTCCTCGTCCTGAGGCGTTACCTCCAACTCTCGAGAGCGAATCGCCGTCAGAGTTTCGGTCCGCCCATCCACAGGCGACGAATCGTCGCCAACGAATCGACTCGGGAACGGAGCAGGAGGGGTGTACGGGTTGTGAGGATTGAGGGAATGGAGGTAGAGGAAGAGCGGCTGTTCGCCGTGTTGTTGATCGATCCAGCGCAGGGCCGCTGCGTGGATCCGTTCAGCGCTGTCGTTGATCGTTGTCTCAACGCTGTTTCGCTGCACGTGGTGCAACGGAACCAGCTCGATATGCCCGAAGCCCCTCGTCATACCCAACCCCGGCGAGACGTGGTAGTTGGACGAGATCGAGGCCGTAAAGAAGTCGGCACCAGCAAAGATTTCGGCCAGGGTCGCGGGGCCCTCAGCCGCCAAACGACGACCTTCGAGGAAACCATAACCGGTAAATAGGGACTTGGTAGCCGGTCCGGTGTTCGGCGCGACCGAGAAGTGATTGGTGAAGGCGACGCCTTCGGCAGCGAGACCGTCGATGCAAGGCGTCGCCCCCAAAGTCGAACCGACGTGGCCGACATGGTCGCCACGCAAGGCGTCGAGGACGTAGAGCACGACAAGCTTTGGGGGCTTCGGGATTGTGACCGGCGAGCACTCAGCGCTAGACCGTGACGAAACCACCTCCAGATTGCGCCATGTTCCGACTGCTCCACGCCCCTCCGCCATCAGCCGAATTCGAACCAGGCCCGAGATTTCGGGCAGCGGCAGGTCAAAATACCGAACATCTTCCGTCAGAATCGGATACGAATCACTCGTCGCGAAAACCGTTTCGACCTGGCCGTCTCCGCGATCCACGTTGACCGAGAAATTCTGATTGGGCGACATCTCGCTAGGAAGTTCCAACCCGCCCACGAGACGTGCACCACCGTCCACCCAGCGGACGAAATCGACCGCCGACCAGCCCGACTGGATGACGTCCGTACCATCGAAGTCTATCCGGCCACGACGAGCGGCAGCACTCAAGGAGGCGCCGACGATCTCAGCGGCATTCGAAAATTCGAGCTCGATCGGCACCCTCCCCGGACCGAGATCCGCCGGCAGCGGTATGACGACCTCGGTCTTCAGGCTGAAGGTGCCCAAATCCCGGCCCGGACATCGCGCCCGGACAGAACCCTCATTCCCACCCGAATCCCGAGCAATCTCCAAAACAAGGGCGCGCTCGCGAGCCTCGAGTTGCACGATCTCGAGCCAGGCCGTGGACCCGTCAGGCCGGATGCTGAGACCGTCACTGCTCTTGGTAAACCGCCACCCACATACGAAGCGGGTCCCGGGCGGAGCGCTCGGAAAACGCAGCGCTCGTCGCTCAGTCAAGATGATCGGCCGATGTCTGGAATCGACCAATGGCGCCTCGACGGTATTCTGAGGCCCGCAGCCTGCCAACAACCCGAGGGACGTCATCATGCCGACTATCAGACAAGGCCTGGCGCTCATCGTTTGCCCTCCCTACTCAACGTAGCCGAGCGCTCGGAGCTCCTCGAGCAACATCGACGAACTCATCGAACCCCCGAGAGAATCCGTACCTGCCCGACATATACCTGCCCCCGGTCACGGCCAATGTGTGCCGGTCGTAGCCGTAGCAACTGAGATGGTCTGCGCGAAGCGCATCGATGGAAATCAGAAGGAAATGAGGTGGATCACCTTCAACCGATGGGCTGGCACAAGAAGCGCAAAGGAAGAGGGCCGGAAGAATCAACCAAATCCAGAAAAAATTCTTGAGAGTCACCTTACGCCTCCGTGCCCGACGCCAGGTCGGACGGCAAGCGCAAGCATACCCTCGCCCGCAGAGAGATCGTCTGATAGGATGATTCGGTGACCATGAAATATCAGACCGTTGCATCTCGGCTTCGAAGCTATTATTACGTCTTCAATAGCTGCCAGCGGCCACGTGTCTGAATCGTAGATCACCGGGCCCGCTGGCGACGGCGGGCCCCAAACCCACCTTCGTCCGCGTTCCCACAATGGAGGTAGAAATGCGGACACCACTCCCACCGACCGACGCACCGGGACCGCTTCTGGATCAGCATCGTCGCGACATCGAGGCCCTCGATCGGCGCATCCTGCACCTGATCTGCGAGCGGCTCCATCTGGCTCGCCAGATCGGGGAGCTCAAGCAGAGCACAGGGATTCCTCTGCGCAACTTCAAAGTCGAGTCCGAGGTCTATTCGCGTTTCGAGGATGCGAGCCGTTTGCTCGGCCTCGACGAGGACCTGGGTCGCGACCTCGCAACATTCCTTATCAGCAAGGCCGTCGAAGAACAGGCTGCACACCGCGATACTGTGTATCAGGGAAACGCGCTGCGGGCGCTGATCGTAGGCGGAAAAGGTGGCATGGGTCGATGGATCGCTCGATTCCTCCGCGGCCAGGGCCACCGGGTCACGATCTACGATCCTGATCCGGCGGAGTCCGACTTTAGCGAGATCACAAACCTCCGAGACACCGCCCCCGAGGCCGACCTGATCATCATCGCGGTGCCAATGAGCGTCTGTCCCGAGGTCCTCGAAAACCTGGGGCAGATCGGGGTGACGGGTGTTGTCGCCGAGATGTGCAGTCTCAAGGGACACCTCCTGCCCCTCATCGAACAGCTGCGCAAGGATGGCCTCCGGCTGGTTTCATTTCACCCCCTCTTTGGCCCCGACGTGCGAATGCTCTCAGGACGCTCCATCGTTTTCTGTGACGAAGCCAGAAGCAAGGACCTGGAAGTTGTGCGCGGACTCTTCGGCGAGACCTCGGCTCGGCTAGTGGACATGTCGAGTGCCGAGCATGATCGCCGCATGGGGTTGGTCCTCGGCCTCACCCACCTCGCGAATCTGGTTTTTGCGCGTGCCCTCTCACATTCATCGATCGGCGCCGCCGATCTCAGTGAAGTCGCCGGCGTTACATTCACCAAACAACTCGGCACCACACTCGAGGTGACTGCCGAGAACCCCGGCCTCTACTACGAAATCCAGGCCCTCAACCAGCTGACTCCAGAAACGGGGAAATGGCTGCGGCAGGCACTCGAAGAATGGCTGAACACCGTCGAGTCCAACGACGAAGGAGGATTTACCTCCCTGATGCAAGATTGCCACGCCTATCTCGACGGCGCGAACTCAGGAGGGGCGAATCCATGAGAGCCGTCGACGCAGTGGTCGCGGCCCTCGCTGCGCACTCCGGGACACCGACGTCATGGATTGTTGGCGAGCCGTGCTTCGAACCACCGCCAGAACTGGTCGACGCCTTTGCCCGCGCCGCAAAATCACCGACCTTCCGCTACCCACCGCCAGGCGGCATACCCGCATTGCGAAACGTCCTGGCGAAGCGCTTTACAGAGGAAGGGTTGGAGATCGCTCCAGACCAAATCACCATCACCAGTGGTGCAAAATGCGGGTTGTTCGCCCTATTCTCAGCCCTGCTCAAACCAGGCGACGAGCTCATTCATCCCCAGCCCTTCTACCCGGCTTACCCAACTATGGCCAATCGTATTGGCGCGCGGCCGGTAGCCGTACGGGAACGAGATGGGAGTTTTTCCGGCTGGGCAGAGGACGTGGCGCGCCACATCAGTCCGCGCACCCGTGCCGTGGTCCTCGCCTCCCCATCCAATCCAACCGGCGCGACTCTTGGTGCACCCGAAGCACACGCCCTTGTCGAGTTGTGCAACGCCCACGGGATCCACCTGATCATTGATGAGGCCTATACGGACTACAGATTCACCGGAGATCCATACGCGCTGCCTGCCAATCTCGATCCGGATCTCTCGACCGTACTCCGAGTCCGCAGCGCTTCCAAGAGCTGGGCCTTGTGCGGATGGCGATTGGGTTGGATAATTGCCAACGCTTCGTTGACTGCGAAGATAGCCCGTACCCACTCATCCCTCCTCAATCCCGCTTCAGGACCGGCACAAGCGGCGATGTGTGCCCTACCCGAGGTTTCGGACGAATTCCTCAAAAACGCACGATCAATAGTCGCCAACCGGACGGACGAACTCTGCTCCGCCCTTGCGGACATCGGCCTCCCACTCAAAAAGCCCGAGGGTGGATTCTATCTGTGGCTCAAGGTAGAGGATTTCATCTCATCCGGGAATCTCAGCGCTTCTGATTGGAGTGTCGAGGTCGCCCGACGTTCCGGTGTGGGCCTGTGGCCGGGCGATGATTTCGGCGGTGTTGGTCACGTCCGCATCGCCATCACTGCTCCCTCAGCAGCGGATTGGCAGACAGCCGTCCGGGGCCTGACGGAGGTGCTCACAAAATCCGGATAGGAGCGCCGGTCCGTCCCCTGCTCCGAGCCCTCTATTCGGTACCGTCTTCGTCGAGCCAGTCCGGCGTCTTTTTGGTTTCGAGAAAGGCGCGTACCCCACGTCTGCACTCGGGGTGCATCCGCTGCCGAACGTTTGCCTCCGCCGCGGCTGCCAACGCTTCCTGCCAGCCGAGCCCTACCGTCTCGTTGAGAAGAGCCTTGGTCGCCGCCAGGGCGGACGGTGAGGCCTTGGCGCACACCGCCCGCGCGAGAGCAATTGCGGTGCTCATACTCTCTCCCTCAGCCGCAAGCTCATCCGCCAGACCGAGCTCGACCGCCTGTTCACCACCAATCATCTCGGGATTCAGCAGCATCTGGCGGGCGACGTGGCCAGCCACGCGCCGGGTGAGAAAGGTCAGGACCATGGCAGCGAGAAAGCCGATCTTGACCTCGGTATAAGCGAAACGCGCGCCCGGCTCGGTCACCACCAGGTCGCAGGCGGTAGCGAGCCCGCATCCACCGGCAATCGCTGCACCCTGGACCGCGGCAACCGTCAGCTTGGGGTTTCCGAGGAGAACCTCGAAGAGGTGCCGCAACTGCTCCGTATCGGAACGACTCGCCACTTCTTCGCCGGTCTCCGCAATGCGCTCGAGCGCCTCAAGGTCTGCGCCCGCCGAGAAATGCCGGCCGGCGCCAGCGAGGACGATAGCGCGCACGCACGCATCCGATGTGGCCCTTTCGAGAGCCTCGGAGAGAACGGCCACCATCTCAGAAGAAAGGGGATTCGCTCGGGCGGGATCGTTGAGGGTGAGGACGAGAACAGGACCGTGCTCTTCTTTCATCACGATGTCAGACATGCCCCCATCCTAGCAGTCTCTTCGACGTCAGAGCGTTCAGTGGTCAATGAGAGGCGCGAAGGGGCTTCGACGACACAGGTGCCACCCTTCGCATTGTTTGAATTCGTCGCGCACCACCTGAGTAACGCCTTCTGGGCAAACAATGCGAAGGGTGAGAATCCTCTAGAAGGCTCCCCCTTCGACGAGCGGTTAGGCTCGTCGTTGGGAAAAAGAATCCTGCTGTGGATAGCAGCGGGAGAAGGAGGAGCCAATGGCACTGTACTGCGGGATCGATCTTCACTCAAGGGACTGCTGGCTGGCGATCTTGGACGAGAGACAAAAGGTCGTCCACGAAACCAAGGTCGGCAACGATTTAGGGGCTCTGCTCGAGATCCTCGAGCCATATCGTGAGGATCTGGAAGGGGTCGCCGTCGAGTCGACCTACAACTGGTACTGGCTGGTAGATGGGCTGGAGGCTGCCGGGTATCGGATGCACCTGGTCAACACGTGGGCGGTGAAGCAGTGGGAGGGTCTGAAGTACACCGACGACCGACACGATGCGCGGTGGCTTGCCCATCTTCTGTCGCTGGGGATCCTGCCCGTCGGCTGGATCTGCCCGAAAGAGGAGCGATCGGTGCGGGACCTGCTGAGGCGGCGGGCATTCCTGGTGAGAAAACGAACGTCGTTCTTGCTGGCGATGCGAGGAGCCTTCGAGTGCCGTACCGGTATCAGAACAACTTCCTCAGAGGTCAAGCAGTGGACTGCCGAGGAGGTCGAGTCCTATCTGGATGACGAGATCGAAGCATTAGGGATCACGTGTCTGCTGGAGCCGATGCAATCTCTGAACGGCCAGATCCGGATCATCGAGAAGGAAGCACTGGCCCGGGCGAGGCTGAGGGAGGAGTTTGGCCCATTGCTGACGGTGTGGGGAATCGGGAAGGTCCTCTCCCTCACGATGATGTACGAAGTCGGTGACATCTCACGCTTCAAAAAGGTGGGGAATTTCGCTTCGTACTGTCGATTGGTCAAATCAACCAGGCTCAGCGCCGGCAAACGCAAAGGAAGCGGCAACGCACGAAACGGAAACCCATATCTGTCGTGGGCGTTTTCTGAAAGCGCCCACTTCGCGGTGCGATACCACCCGGAGGCGAAGAAGTACTTTCAGCGAAAAAGATCAAAGACCAACGGCATCATCGCCATCAGGGCGGTGGCACACAAGCTTGCACGAGCGGCCTACTACGTGATGAAGGACCAGGTCGCTTTCGAACCGGAAAAGACATTCGGATAACAAGATGCGCCGGGGTGGGAGCCAGATCAGGTGCTGGTGAAACCAGAAAAGGGTGAGTGGACCCGCCCCGGCGCACATCATCTGGTGATCAGACTGCGCGTCGGCCGTGAGCCAGGAGGTGATGGCATCCCCAGGGAAAACCCAAAGCTGTGACATTCCAAATTCATGGACCCGGCCGGCTGAGCTCGAGGACTTTCTGGGGCGCCGGATGGCGCCAGGGGCAGAGGAACTCATAAAGAGATCCTCATCGCCTTGATCCTGATGGGTGGCTGGTGCGGTCTCAGACCGACACAGAATTCAACGAGAGTCCGGCCGCGGACAGAAGGTCGTCAGGTGCTAGCGAAATCAGTCAATCGAAGATCGGGCAGCTCCGGCCCCGCTTGGAATCGTGCTGCCCACTTGACACGCGCCTTCTAATGGGTGGCACCTCACTCGCCGAAGCGAGAAGCGCTTCCAGAGTCAGAGGGCAGCGCGGCGGTAGACCTCGAACAACCGCGGTACCAACGCTTCAGAAAAAAAGACACGTGCCTGTTCGAGCCCTCGATCGCGGAGCCTCCGCCGGAGGTCCCGGTCACCGAGCATGCGTTCAATCGCAGCTGCGATCTCATCGACATCCTCCGGATCTACGAGCAGCGCTGCATCCGCAGCGACTTCGGGCATCGACGAGATCTGAGAGGTTACGACCGGGGTGCCGCAAGCCATGGCTTCCGCGACCGGCAGGCCGAAGCCCTCCGCCAGGGAGGGAAATACGAACGCGTTGGCCCGACGGTAAAGGGCGGCGAGGACATCGTCGGCGATATGGCCGATCTTCACCACCGACCCATCACCCGTCATCCGTTCGAGGCGGCGGCGGATCCTCCCTTGCCGCCAGCCCTCAGCCGCCACAACCACCAATTGATGGGCTCCGGTGGTCCCACCAAGCGAGCTCCAAGCATCGAGTAGCCGGCCGAAATTCTTTCGCGGTTCGAGACTCGCGACCGCAAGCACATAGGGCTGTCGGACACACAGCCGAGCGGCAGCTGTGGCATCCGCGTCTCGATCACCCGCCACCTGAAAAACTGGGTTGAGCATTGGAGGCACAACCTCGACCGAATCGAAGGGCAGTTCGAGTAGGCGCACTGCTTCTTCTCTTGTGGCTTTGGAAACCGCGAGAATGGTAGAGCCCCTGATCAGGGCCTCGGTCACCGAAGTCAGTGAGCGCACCCGGTTGTCGAGGGTGTGGCAATGGGGATGGCTGAGCACCGTTAGATCGTGAAGGGTGAAGACATGGCGCGGCGCACCGACCGGCGGCATCGCGTAGCCGGGAGCGTGAAAGAGGTTCAGCCCTTCGAGCTCGGATCTGGCCGGTGACGCCACCACAGCCTTGGCCGGCAAAGGGCCGAATTCTCGGACGAAAGCGTCTCGCCTCGACCAACCCTGGTCAAGATCGAAGAGAATAACCTCGTCGACGCGAGACGAAGCGACGAGCGAACGGATCAGCTCTCGGGTGTAGGACGCAACACCGCCACGTCCGTGGAGGGCCCGCCCGGCATCAACCCCAAGACGCACCGTTCACTCCTCCCACCCTCGAGAACAAGCCCTTCGGAGGCCATCGAGGTGTTGCATAAGAGCCTCTCCCGTTATCGCAGCGAGGCGTCCGTCGGCCACGGCTCTTGAAACGCCCGCCGTGGCACGTTCGAGTCGGCGGATTCGTCGGAATCGGCGCACCAGGCTGCGCAGGACGAGCGTTCCGACTACCATCGCAACCAACACCATGGCCACGACAAACTCCGCCCTCATCACGCTCTCCCCACCGTCAGCCAGCGATTCACCGCGGCATTCCCATATCGCCGACGCAGGCGACGCTCGACGAGACGACGTTCCCACTGCGGCCGGTGGAGCCGATAGTAGCGAAGCTGCGACGGCCGATAGAGATCGTCAACATCTTTCCGGCCGACTGCGCCGCCTGCATGACAAGCGACGGCGCGTGGCTCCTGGGCCAGCCGCCAACCGGCGGCCTGGAGACGAAGACAAAGATCCACATCCTCAAAGTACATGAAGAAGCTCTCGTCGAAGCCCCCAACCACTCGAAACGCTTCGGCCCTGACCAGCACGCAGGCGGCCGTATACCATGTGGGGCCGATCACATTTGCGAGCCAACGGGCAAGCGAACTGTGTGCCCAGGCCTGCGACTCGAATGGGTTGCGCACCTTCTGCAAGACCTCACCAACGACCCCACGCGCAGGCGCCCACGAGAACTGACGTCGGCCATCCGGGTACCACAGTCGCGGTGCGACCAGTCCGACCTCGGGGCGAGCGCTGAGTTTTTCCGCGAGCAGGTCGAGGGCTCCCACCTCCAACCAGGCGTCGGTGTTGAGCAATAGCAACGCCTCGCCACTTGCGCTCGCGGCGGCCAGGTTGTTGGCGGCGGCAAATCCAAGGTTTTCCTCCTGCGGGAAGATTCTCACCTCTGGAAATCGGTCCCGCACCAGCATCAGGGAGTCGTCGCGGGATGCGTTATCAACCAACAGCACCTCGGCCCCCGACCCTTTGAGACTTTTAAGGCAGCAACCGAGATGGGCCTCGCCATCGTGATTGACGATGATCACTGAGATCATGGCGATACAACCCGCCCCAACTCGACCACCAGTTGACGCGAGCTCTGCTCCCAGTCAACGCCGGCCAAGGCCGATCCCCGTTTCTCCATGACCCGGGCCCTTCGATCCTCGTTCTCCAAGATCTCTGTCATCACCCCGACGATGCTCTCCGCGTCGAGGCCGGAGACTCGGAACGGATAGTCCGGCCAGGTGTCGTCCAGACCGAGACCGGCGCTGACCGCCACCGGCGTCCCGCAGGCCAGGCACTCGAGCGGAGGCAAACCGTAGCCCTCGTGTCGAGAGAGGTATATCCCCAGTTCCGCCGCTCGATAGAGAGGAGCGAGAGCCGTCTCCTCCACCCACCCGAGCCGACGCACGGCGTGTTCGAGCCCAAGCTGTTCGATCCACATATCGAGCTTTTCAGGCCGCCGCATGCGGTTGGCACCCGCGATCACCAACTCGAGCTTTGGGTGCTTCTGCCTGACAACGGCGAATGCCTCCAGAACCTGGCGCGGCAGCCGCCGTTCGAGGACGGTGCCTGCCCAAAGGACGTACGGGTGCCGTACCTCGAGCTCAGCCAACACGCGTCCGTCTGCACCCTGCGGTATCGCCGAAAACCGCGCCGAGTCGACTCCGTGAGGTATCACGACCACTCCGCCTTCAGCCAATCCGTATCGTTTTGTCATCAAGCCCGCCATATGCTCGGAAACGGCGAGCACCCGATTCGCTACCCGCGCGGCGCGCCGGGCCAACAACCGTCGCCTCCAGCGCTCACGCAAGCCGAACTCTCCCGGCAAAACCTCGAAGCTGAGATCGTGGATGGTCACCACCGATGGCACCCGAAGACCAAAGGGCAGGGTATAGGCGGGCCCAAAGACGACATCGGGTTCGACGATTTCGATCTCGCGCGTGACCAGCATCTGCTCCCACAGGACCCGGCTTCCATGGTGGCGCGAATAGTGCGCATGGATGGGGCCATTCTGGGGGGGCAGCGACGGCGGAGGATCCCCCTGGAAGAACAGATGCCATTCGACGCCGTGGTCCCACGCCTCGAGACCCTGGAGGAGTCCCCCCAGGTAGCGGCCGACACCGGTCGCGCGGCCCTCCATCTCGGCGGCGATCACCCCGACTTTCATTGTGCCCATCCTAACGCTTTCACGAGATCTGGTCCCGCCCCATGAGCAAGTAAACGGTGAGCAGTGACCAGTAACCAGTTCGAAAGCCGGTGGGCGGCTACTGGATACTGGATACTGACTCACTCTTGTCCAAGACAGCGTCTCGGGAAGCCGACTCAGATTTGACTGGCGGAGGCATTGCAGCGGCAGGTGCAGTGGCAGCCACCAGCGACAGCAATCAGCGTCAGCGATCAGAGGCCGCGGCAGCGACAGCATCCAGTCTGACTGGGATAAATAACTGAAATCATGACCTTGGGTTGAGCAATCGCCAGGTCATGGCACGGACCTGATCGAAGGCCTTCATGACGTCACGGGCGGCTGTCTGACTGATCGCCCCGGCGTGCGCGAGGAGCTTCAAGTGGCTGTCGACCTCTTTGGCCGAGGCGTAGGCGATTCTCCAGTGGTTCGACCGGTCCCTTCCGACCCGGCCGTGCCCTTCTGCGAGGTTAGCTGGAACCGAGCTTGCCGACCGGATCACCTGATCGGCAATCGGCTTCAGAGGAGCGGGAACCCTCATCACCAGCTTGATCGCGATTCCTGCTGCTTCGAGGGCTTTCGTATGGGCAATGAGGTTTGGCTTCGTGGCGGTGTTGGACATGGTCACCTCCGGGTCGTTACTGGCGCGCAGGGCGCGCCGTGACTCACCCTCACCAGCCAGTGGCCGTAAGCCAACCACCCTCACTCTCGAAGACCCCCATCGCAACGGCCACGGATGGCTGCTGAGGGCGAGTTCATCCCCTATTTGTCGTCCCGAAGGTAATCTTGGCGGCTCATCGACCCGGAGGTGATCATGCCGGCGTCACGGGAAATCTGACGCCAGATCCGGGGTTGACACCCCGGGCTATCCATCTGTCGCCGCTCCGCGGCTCGGCGTTGTGCTGCCCCCGACGCGGTCGCTGATGGCTGGCGCTGTTTCCTGACGCTGCTTTCTGTCGCTGCCGCTGAATACTGCCGCTGTTACCTGTCGCGGTCGCCCGCGCCTTGGACAGCATCAGTTGGTTGAAGGGAACCTCGCCTTGGAAAGGCCGAAAACCGACCCGTAACCCTTGTGTTGTCAGATAGGCAACGTCACCTGTGGATTTGTTTTGGACAGCAGTGATACTGACTACTGGTTACTTTTTGAGTCTGCCTCCGCCCCGAATTCTTTATCCGGACTCAATACCAGCAGGTTGCTGCGGTAAGATTGTCCGTCATGCTCCACCGTCTTGCGACCACAATCGGTTTCCTCGTTGACGTTGCCCGCGACGCGGTTGGCACGCTGCGCGCCCGCTGGCGACGCTTCCAGATCCGTGTCGTCCACGGCCGGGAGAAGATCGCTGTCGGAGTCGATGCCTATCCATTCTTCGAATGCATGACAGGAATCGGATGGTACGAGTGGAACCTGCTCGCCGCCCTTGACCGTCGCGATGACGGCATCACCTACAACCTTTACGCCCGAACCTTCCTCGCCCCGGACGATCCACCGCCCCCGAAGATGCCGGGGAACCGTTGCATGCGGCTTCGCGTCCACCAGATACCACCCGGATTCTTGCTGCCCGCCCGACTGACTTTGATCTTTCTGCGGAACATCGTGGAACCATTCCTTCGGATCCTGGACGGCAATCATGTCGTCTTTGCGCCAAACTTCTTTCTTCATTCAGACCAGGAACCTTTTGGGCAGGCACAGGTGGTGACTGTTCATGACCTCGCTTTTGCGGCCATGCCGAAAATGGTGTCGCCAGCGACCCTCGAGGGCCTCAAAAGACACCTTCCCAGGACCCTTTATCATGCCGATCTTTTGATCGCTGTTTCCGATTCGACTGCAGGCGAGCTCGTCGATCGCCTCGGAGTGAATCCTCGTTCGACGCGAACGATTCATGAGGGTGTGGACCCTGAAATTGCAAACAGTGCCAAGACTCAAACATCATCGGTCGTTTCGAACCCATACCTGCTTTTCGTTTCCACCCTCGAACCTCGGAAGAACGTAGTTGGAGTTCTGCGCGCATTCCGCCTCCTGGTCGAGTGGGGATATCAGGGTGAGTTGGTGATGGTCGGCCGCTGGGGCTGGCGGACTGAGGCGATTCGCGACGAGCTCAAATCGTCGCCGGTCCACGACCTCATCCGCCATCTCGACTACGTGGAACGCCCTCAACTCGCAGCGCTTTACGGCGGCGCCGATGCCCTGCTTTTTCCCTCCTGGCTCGAAGGCTTTGGCCTACCCCTGGTCGAAAGCATGGCATGCGGCACGCCGGTGATTACGTCCGGTACCGCGGCCATGCCCGAGATCGCAGGTCCAGCGGCGGTCTACGTCGATCCTGAAAGCCCGCACAGCATTGCTTCCGCGACCGCAGCCCTCCTCCGCGACCCCCAGCACCGAGACCGGTTGGTGGCCCTCGGTCGCGAGCGGGCACAGAAGTTCTCGTGGGATCGCGCCGCCGAGGCGACCGCCCAGGTCCTGCGGCAAGCGGCGGGGTTGCCCGTCGAGGGCGCCGACGAGTTTCGGGCATAGTTCTGAGTTCTGAGTTCTGAGTTTTGAGTTTTGAGTTCCATCCACCCCGGATTGACGCGGGACGGTGAGTGAAAATTCCTAATTCCTAATTCGTCATTCCGAATTCGAGCCGTCAGGCTCTCGCATCATGTAACGCAACGCGAAACGTCCGCCACAGGATCTTGATATCGAGCCCGAGGCTCCAGTTTTCTATGTAATAGAGATCGTGGGCTACTCGCTGCCGAATCGAAGTGTCGCCGCGCAGTCCATTGACCTGCGCCCACCCGGTGAGACCCGAACGCACCCGGTGGCGGGAGTTATACGTCGGGTAGCGACTCCGAAATCTCTCGACGAACTTCGGCTGCTCCGGACGCGGGCCGACCAGAGACATGTCGCCGATCAGAACGTTGTAAAGCTGAGGCAGCTCGTCGAGATTCGTCCGGCGCAGAAAATCGCCAATCGGAGTCACCCGTGAGTCACGGCTTCGGGTCCAATGCGCCTCGCCCTCCCCCTCCGCATCCACGCGCATCGAGCGGAACTTGAAAAGACGGAACGAACGGCCATCGAGGCCGGTCCGCACCTGGGAAAAGAACACCGGGCCACCGTCCTCCCGTTTGATCAGCCAGGCGATGATCGGGAAGAGCCACGATGTCACCAGCAGAAGCACCGCTGAGCCAAAAATGTCGAAAGCGCGTTTGACGATCTGATTCCAACCCTGCAGCGGAATCCGGGTGAGATTGATCAGCGGCAGCCCATCGAGGTCTTCAATGCCTGCGCGCATGACGTAATACTGAAGAACGTCGGGCACTACCTTGATATCCACCAGCAGCTGACCCGCCCGCCGGACGAGCTTCACAGTCCGGTAGTGTGCTTCCAACGGAAGGGCGATCATCACCTGATCGACCCGTTCATCGGTGATGATTCGTTCCAGGTCGCCGGTGGAGCCGAGCACCGGCACGCCTTGAATGTCACGCTGTTGCCTTCCAGGATCGTCATCGAGAAAGCCAACCACCAAAAACCCGTACTCCTTGTGCAGCTGTAAACGATCGACAACCTTTCGTCCAAGATCGCCAGCACCAATCACCAGCACCCGCTGCAAATTTCCCCCAGACCTTCTGATGCGAGCGAGAGTGACTCCGATGACCCAACGAGTGAGACCGACAAGGACCGTGTCGACGGCGGCGAAGATCGCCAGAAAGAGTCGAGAGTAGGTGAAATCCGGTGGCCGGTAGAAGGTCAGGCCCGCCGTCAGGAGCACTGTCGCCAGGAGCACCGCGACCATCACCCGCATCGACTCGTCGAAACGAGAACGGATCCGTCGCCTCTGATACAACCCCTGAAAATAGAAAACCAGCGGATACAGGATCACCACGACAGGCACCAGACGCAGATACATATTGAGTGGCGGCAAGCCCTTGGTGACCGGCTGGACCTGGACTTCAAATCGCAACCAGTAGGCGAAGATGACTGCCACGGCGGTGGCGAGAATGTCGCCTACCAGTTGTAGCAGGACCTGGATCTGCCTTCGGCGTTCAATCACTGCGGCGTCTCTCCGAAACCGAGACGATCGAGCAGGAAACCGAAGCGGGTTCGGAACTGCTCGCGCGAGAACAAATCGGCGCGATTGCGGAGCTGATTCGCGTCCCAGGCGCGACAGAGCACGCGGTCAGTGGCCTCGACCAGCGCATCGACCGTCGACTCTTCGGCGAGTTCGCCCTCGACACCGCCTCGAATAACGTCGGCGGTACCGGAATGGGCAAGACCGACAACCGGGGTGCCACAGGCCAGTGCCTCCACCGAGGCCATACCGAAGTCCTCCACGTTGGGAACCAACAGGGCCGCCGCGCGCCGGTAGGCCTCGCGCAGCTCGTCACGCTCCAGCCAACCGAGGAAGCGAACGTCGGACCCACCAAGGCGGCGCAATGCCCGCATCCTTGGACCGGTACCGACGATCTCCAGGGTTCGACCGAGCTTCCGAGCAACTGCAATCGCATCCTCCACCCTCTTGTACGGAACCAAAGCGGCAACCGTCAGAAGATTTTCCCCGCGGTCACCACCGGGGGTGAAGTACTCGGTCGCAACGGGCGGTGGAATGACCTCCGCAGTCCGGTTCCAGTAGTGTTTGATTCTCCACGCCACCAGCCGTGAGTTCCCGACCAGACGGTCGACGCGAGCCGAGGACACCATGTCCCACTGGCGGAGGCGCGCAAATCGCATCTCCACAATCGGTCGCAACAACCTCGGGATCGAGTCCAGGTACTGGTTCCTCTGATCCCACACATAGCGCATCGGGGTGTGGACGTAGCTCAGGTGAAAGGCGCCCGGAGGAGGGATGACGCCCTTGGCGACCGCGTGTGAGGTCGAGATCACCAGATCAAAATCCTGAAAGGCGAAAGACTCAGCAGCAGCCGGCATCAACGGTAGAAGGTAACGCCATCGCCGGCCACCAAACGACAGACCCTGCAACCACGAGGTCTTGATCGGATGTTCTTCAAGAAGCGGTGCAACACTGCCTGCGCGGTGCACCAGGGTATAGATGGGTGCCGATGGAAAGAGGCGCGCTATGTCATACAGGACCCACTCGCCACCGCGCATGCCGGTCAGCCAATCGTGCACCAGAGCTACCCGCACTCAAACCTCCCCGAGGGTCATTCGGTAGACGGCGACAGTCTCCTCTACCATGCGCTCCCAGCTCAGGTTCTCCGCCCGTTTCCGCCCGGACTCGATCATCCGCCTTCGCAACGGATCATCCACCAAGACCTTTTCGATGGCCTCTGCAACTTCGTCCACCTCGAGTGGGTTGACCAACCTTGCGGTGCCATCACCGAGCTCGCGCATCGCACCGAGATTGGAAGTAATCACCGGCAGACCGGCGCACATCGCTTCGAGCACCGGCAAACCAAAACCCTCGTAGAGCGAAACGTGCAGTAGCACCGCGGACACATGGTACAACGCATAAAGGTGGTTGCGAGGAACACGCCCCAAAAAGCGTACGCGACTCCCGAGGCCGAGGCGCTCGGCCCGAACCGCCAGCCGACTCTCAGCATCGGTACCGCCCAGGAAAACCAACTGACCCGGAACCCGGTGCTGACGAACCGCCAGGTGATATGCACGCAATACCATATCGAGGTTTTTGTGAGGTTTGTCATTGGCGACGACGAGAATGAGCGGTGAGCGTAGTCCGTAATGAGCTTTGAGGTTCTCCAGATATTCTTTGCTCGGGCGTTGAGCGATGCTCGGATCGACTCCGTTAGCAACGACCATCAGCCGCTGGGGATCCGCGGCAAAGAGATTGATGAGATCTCGTCGCGACGAACGCGAAACGGTGATCACCCGCTTGGCGCGCCGGAGGGCAGATCCGATCATCAGCCGCAAATAGAGTCGCGCCAGGTGGGGCCGATTGCGTGGCGGGTAAAAGAGCTGAATGAGATCGTGCACCGTCACAACCATCGGGCGAGGAATGAGCTGTGGCGCCACGTAGTGGGGAAAATGGACCAGATCCACATTCTCCCGCCACAGGGCTGCTGGGACCTGGAGGTGCTCGGCAATGCTGTAACCACGGGCAGAGGTCGTGATGACACGAGCGCTCGGAGCAAGCGACGCAACCCGTTCCTCGTGACCGGACCGTGCCAACACGGTCAGATCGACGTCCGGGCGAGCATCGAGGCCGCGCAGAAGAGCACGTAAATAGGTACCGATGCCGAAATCGGTCAGTTTCCGCCCATCCAGGGCCAAACGTAATGCCATGCGGCCATTGTAGCGTTGATCGCCATCGCCTTCCGGTTGGCGCCAAATATGATCGCAATCGCCCGTTCTCGAAAGGTAAAGAGTTAAGAGTCAGGGAATTGAGAGTTATGAGTCTTGAGTTTTGAGTTTTGAGTTGAGGAACCCCAGTAGAAGATGACCGGGAATTCCTAATTCCTAATTCCTAATTCCTAATTCTCAACTCTTAACCCTTCATCCCATCCGCTGGCTATACTGATCCCGATGCGAACAGCCCTCGTGATTCCATCCCTCGGTGCACCGCACCTCGAGTTCTGCCTCGACGCGGTTGCGGCGCTTGACCCGGCGCCCGATGTGAAGGTCCTTGTGATGTCCGGAGGCGCGATCGCACCGGCGCGGTCCGACCTCTTCGATGTCCATTGCTACCGCGATCGGCTCGGATACGCCGCCGCAATCAACGCCGGCATCTCCGTCCTGCCCAGGGATGTTGATTCGGTAGGTGTGCTCAATGATGATGCCTTGCCAGACCCCGGGTGGTTCGGAGCTCTCGCCAACGCACTTGAGCGTGACTCCGAGCTGGCTGCAGTCCAGGGCACCGTGGTGACCGACGACAATACCGCGGTCGATGGTCGCGGCATCACTTTCGATCATTGGGGATTGCCGGTACAAATTGACCGCGGCCTGGCACTCGACGACGACCAGGGACAGCGGCCGATCCTCGCAATCTCCGGCACCGCCGGTCTCTATCGAATCGACGCCTTGCGCCAGGCAGCCATGACTCCATCGGAAATTTTCGACCCTCGCTTCGACTGCTACCTCGAGGATCTGGACCTCGGGCTCCGCCTCTTCCGGCTCGGAAAACGAGCCCTGTGGATCGGCGGCGCTCGCACTGAGCATCTTGGATCTGCTACCGGCCCCTCGCTCCGCTGGCACCACCCTTGGTGGGTTCTCGCCAATCGGTGGCGGGCGCTTGCAGGCAACCTGAGTCCGTCCGCCTTTATCGGAGCGCTACCGCGTCTGTTGCGCGGCGAGATCAGAGCCATTCGGACTCTTGGTCGCAGCAACTGGCGGGCACTGCCAGCCTCTGCTGCGATCACCGTCGGCATTCCTCTGCTGGTGGCCGGCGGTTGGCGACGACAAACGCCGGGCCCACGACTTCAAGCAATCCCGGAAGTTCTTCTTTGAGAATCCTGGTTCTCACCGACGACCTGGTGGGGCCGTCCATGGCCGGATCCGCTCTCCGTGCCTGGGAGCTCGCTCGGGTCCTTCTCAGTGCCGGCCACGAGATCGTGCTTTCAGCGGCAGCAGGGTCCTCGCATCCCGAGGGACACGGGCCGCCGGTGGTTCCAACACCGCCGTGGCGGTGGGCGGAAGCAATCCTCTCTCCACCGTGGTGCCTGCCGCCCCGAGCATTCCTCGGCAATCAACTGCTGGTTGTCGACGGCGTCACCCCTCTCCTTGCAGAACTCTCCGCCAGCCCTTCGACGCCAGAGATCTTGCGCCGCCATCGCACCGCCGGAGCAAGGCTACCGCTTGTCTCCTCACGCGCTGACGCGATCCTTGTTGCCGGCGACCAGCAGGCCGAGTGGTGGTCGACCCGTCTCATCGGGCGGAATGACGTACCTCTGATCAGGGTTCCATTCGGCATTCCAGAAACCGATCCACCGGCCGACATCAACTCCGTCCAAGGAGTCCCTGCTGAATGGTCGGTAGTCCTATGGTGGGGCGGAGTCTGGCCATGGCTCGATCTCGACACGCTGCTTGCCGCTCGCGCCCGCCTCGGCTCGGCCAAGGTCAGCGTTGTAGTCCCAACCGCTGATAGACCAGGCGGCGGCAACCGCATGACGACCCAAGATCTAGAAGCGGCCGGCGCACGCCACGGCCTGCAAAAACCGGCCCTCGTGCCGCTCGAGCATTGGGTCCCCTACGCCGAGCGTTATCGGATTCTCAATCGAAGCTCCGTCCTCGCCGTCCTTCATCGTCCGGGCCTGGAGACCACCCTCAGTTTTCGCACCCGCTCACTCGACGGGGTATGGGCGGCAGTGCCCCTTCTCTTGAGCGAGGGCGGGGTCGCCTCAGACACCGCCACATCGGAGGGGTGGGGTGCGGTCGTACCACCCGGCAACGCGAAACTGGCTGCGGCGGCCCTCGACCTCCTGCTCGGCGAGCGTTCACAAAAGCGCTGTCGGTCTGTGCTGACCGAAGCCCGTGACGATTGGCGATGGTCGGTGGTCGCGAAACCGCTCGTAGAGATTCTGCCCGAGCTCAACAAGGACTCCCGTGGAAGCCTGGTACCGGCCTCTCTGCGCGCTGCGGCTGTCCTCGCCGGACGATCACCGGAGCGTTTGCCATGACTGGCATCATCCAGGCGGTCGTCGTGCGCTGGCGAGGTGGCAACGAGGTACGTCGCTGTCTGAGCTCACTGCTTGCCAACGCCGGACCGCATCTCGCCCGCGTTGTCCTGGTGGACTCAGGATCCGGTGACGGCGGCGCCGAGCGATTGACCTCCGAGTTCCCGGAGGTCGAGGTCATCGCGCTTGCTGACAATCGTGGTTTCGCTTACGCGGCTGACCGCGGAGCTGGAGATGGCTCGGAACCGCTGCTGTTACTCCTCAACCCCGATATCGAGGTCGAAACGGGCGCAGTGAATTCGATGGTCAATCTCCTCAAAGAGCGTCCTCGAGCCGCAGGAGTGGTGCCGTTGCTGGAGGGCTTCGACGACTCCACGCAACACCGATGGCAGCTTCGGCACCTTCCGGGGGCTGCGAGACTCTCCTTCGGTCTGTCCGGTGCGCCGGCATTTTCAGCACCACCGCGAGCTCCCGCCGCCGTTCCACAGCCTGCGGCGGCGGCGTGGTTGGTGCGCCGTACCGTGTGGGAGGCTCTAGGTGGCCTCGACCCCACTTTCGCGCCCGCATGGTGGGAGGATGTGGACTTCTGCGCACGCCTCCGAGACCACCTCGGAGAACCCGGGTTTCCTGCCGATGAGGGATTCGTCGTCGATCCGGCCGCGCGTCTGCACCACGGTGGTGGATCGAGCGTCGCTACCCTCGGCCGCGAGGCCTTTTTCACTGCCTACTACACCAACCTTCTTCGCTACACCGCCCGCCACCAACCTGGGCGCTTGGGCCTGATCCGAAAAGGCCTTCAGGTCAGCCTTGGCTTGCGGATGCTGCTCCGCCCTTCCCAGAGAAAGGCGCTGGGGGCAGCACTGAATGCGATCAAAACGGCCACACCAGCGGGGCGAGGAGGGTCGCCGCCAGGAGCACGAGGACGCTGAGAGGGAACCCGACTCGCGTGAAGTCAGTGAAGCGATAGCCACCCGGGCCGTAGACCATGAGGTTGGTCTGGTAGCCGATCGGCGTCAAGAAACTCGCGGAAGCGATCAACGCCACGACCATCACGAAGGGTCGGGGATCGACACCGAGATCGAGACCGGTCGCCACCGCCAGCGGGAACATCAAAGCGGCCGCGGCGGTATTGGTCACGATCTCCGTGAAAAGCATGGTCAAGACCGCGAGCGCTGCCAGAACGGCGTACGGTCCCCACTGGCCGACTGTTGCCACCGTTGAATGTGCGATCGCGTGGACTGCACCCGAGTTGAGCAGCGCGAGGCCGAGCGCAATGGCACCGGCGATGGCGAAGAGGGTCTGCAGCTCGAGCGCCTGTCGCGCATTCGCAACTGAGATACATCGACCGACGATCATCGCGCCGGCAATGAGAAACGCCGCCAGCACGGTCGGGATCACCTGCGTCGTCAGGAGGACGATCATGAGGCCCAAAAGAACCAGTGACAACGCGGCGCGGTCGTGCCGCGGAGGTTGGGAGTCTTCGACTCCGCTGACGAGGAAGAAGTCGCGGTTGTTGCGGTGGGCATCGACGAAGTGCGGGCCCGTCTGGAGAAGCAACGTGTCGCCGGAACGGAGCACCACATCACCGACACGGCCGGAGAGCCGTGTGCCCCCGCGGTGAACCGCGACCACCGCCGCGTTGTAAAGTGCCCGGAAGTTGGACTCGATGATGCTGCGACCGATGATGGGGGCCGTCGGCGACACCACCGCCTCGGTCAGCATGTGCTCCCGTTGCACCGAAAGCTGGTGCTCGTATCCCGGGTCGGCTACCGGAATGAGTCCTGGCAGCCTCTCGAGGTCGACGATGGTGCTGACGACACCGCTGAAGGACAGCACGTCGCCCGCCAGAATGACGTGGTCCGGCTGGACCGGAGCGATGATGTCGCTGCCGCGCACGATTTCGTGGAGGTAGAGCCCGTGCAGATGGCGAAGGCCGGCCTCCTCGACGTGCATGCCGACGAACTGACAGTCTTCTGCGACCTTCATCTCGACCATGTATTCGCGCGGCGAGGTGCCGATCTCCTCCAACATATCGGTCCGCTCGGGAAGCAGGCGGCGTGAGAAGAAAATCAGGTAGAGGACCCCGAGGACTGCGCAGGGAAATCCAACGGCCCCAATCTCGAAAAGAGCCATGGGCCGCAGGGACTGCGCGAGATCGGGGCGCGCGGCAGCAGCATCGGCCATCATGCCGTGGACCACCAGGTTGGTGGAGGTGCCGATGAGGGTCGTCATGCCGCCGAGGATCGACATGAAGGACACCGGAATCAGCAGCTTCGATGGTGATACCCGATGCTTGGCGGACCACCGGTTGAGCATCGGGATCAGCATCGCCACCACCGGAGTGTTGTTGAGAAACGCCGACAGTACCGGAACCACCATCCCCATTCGCACCATGAGGGCGCGCCTGGTGCGGATGCCCTGCAGGAATCTCCGGGCGACGAGATCGAGAGCGCCTGTCTCGCGGACGCCGGCCGCCACCACATAGAGGGCAGCGATGGTCAGCATGCCGGAGTTGGTGAAACCCACGAACATCTCTTCGAGACTGAGGATGCCGGCGAGCCCACAGGCGACAACCGCTCCCCACAGAAGGGCGTCCGCTGCCAGGTTTCGGGCCAGGCCGATCACCACGAGCGCGGTCACGCCGAGCGCAAACCACGCGGTCCAAGTCATCGATCCTCCAGTCTGCCGACAATCAAACGGTCCAGGACCACCGCACCCCGGGGAGGAGAGTGCAGAGTGATGCTGAGGCGGTGGCGGCCTTCCCCCGGCGGCGGTGGCATTCGAAGGCTCTCGGTCGCACGTTCTCCGCGCCACGGAATCAGCACCGGTTCCCGTCCATCCCAATTGATCTCGAGCTGCGACGCCTGCCGGGCCTTACCGAGGAGCCGGCCTTCGAGCACGACCTCTGCTCCTTCTCTCAGTTTGAGAGGTACCGTGACGCGATCCCCTCTGTTCAGGCGCCAGCCCCGAAGATGTGCGTAGCGGGCTGGTGTACCGACCATTGGCACCGGACTGCCGCCACTCTTCCGAACCTGCGGTGCCTCCACCTCGACGACACGATCCGGGCGTAAATCGAGAGTCAGCACCAGCGCTGCCGCTGCCGACAACCACACAGCAATCCAGCCGCGTGCCAGAAAAGCTCCAAAGCCGGGCCGTCGCCTCGCAATCAAGACCAAAATCAGCACGAGAAGTACCACCGCAGCCGGCACCGCCAGGGTCGCGTTATCGACAACCAGAAACGACGGGAAGAGGCTGCGTCCATCGACCGCAAATCGACGAGACAAGGAATCGGCGAGCCAATAGCCGCCGTCACCCGGATTGACGGACAGGTGGGGTCGAGTGACCAGGACCCACCAGACGACGATCGACGGCGGCAACAGCAGCGGCAGAAGCCGCCGCGACCGCTGCGGGCGGGCAAGGACCATGCCGCCGGCGAGAACGAAGGCGGGTAGCATCGGCACTAGATAGCGCGCCGGTGGTGCGCCGCCGCCGTACCACTCGGTGGAGTGCAGCAAGGCCGCAACAGTGAATCCACATCCGACCAGCATCGCCCGCTCTCCTGGCCCGCCTCGCCGCCACAGCATGGCCATCCCGGCCAGCGCTGCGACGAGCAAGGGCGCGGTGAACGCAAGACCACCGGCGGCATCAAAGATCAGCCCGCCGACAACTCGTGCGGCAAGGGCGGGGTCGGTCGGTATGAGGTGGTGGAGCCGGCGATACGGCCCGAAGGGGTGACCCATGGTCAACCAGCCGACCGCAAGGGCAGCACCCGATGCCAGTACGATTGTGAGCAAGCCCCGCAAGGGACGGCGCCGCAGCAACGCCGCTGCGGCGATCGGCAGGGTCAACAGGCCGAGTCGGGTCTTGATCGCCGCCGCGACCACCGCCACTGCGAGAGCCAGCCACTTGCCGCCCCGCGATCGGGCCGCTAAAACCAGCAGCGCCGCGACCGCCAGCGCACCCGGCAGTTCGGGCCAGATCTGGGTCGAAAAGGTGGCGAGCGGATAGGTCACGACCAGCGCCAACACCAGCATTCCGACCGAAACCTCGTGAAGTCCGAGATCTCGCGATCGTCCGGCGATGAGCACCGCCAGAGCGGCGCCCATCAGCGCCAACACAACCAGAGCGCCGGCCCGGCCGGCCACCACATAGCCGGGCAGCAGGAGGAGACCGAGGACCGGCGAATGAAAAAGGGGCCGCCCGGGGGCATAGAGCTTGTTCTGGGGGTGGCGTTCGAGGTCGAGATCATCGCCAATGTCGAGATCCCGGTCACCGGCCAGTGACTCCATCACCACCAAATGGAACGGCTCATCGCCATAGAGGGGCGGCGTCAGATGGGGGGTCGCGATGGCGAGCGGTACCAGCACCGCGGCAACGGTTACGAACACCCTCCTCCGCTGCAGCCAGATTTGCGCCGCGGGCAGCCACGCCGCGAGAAGGGCCGCCAAGGCGAGATCTATCGCCAGCCGCTCACCAAGCAGGCGCAGAGGCTCTACCGACGATCTTGCAACCAGCGAACCAAGGACCAACAACAACCACGGCAGAACACCGACGCTGGACCGCCAGGTCCCCGCGGCAATCTCGATCACTGCGACCGCCGCCACGGCCAGCAGTAACCAGCTCGGCAACATCCAGTCGCGAGGTGGTGTCGCACGCACCGCACCGATGGTCTCCACCCGTAATTCTACCTCGCGCGCCAGCTCGGGATGCCGGTAGAACACCGGCCGTTCGCCCTCCGGGACAACGAAACGGCTTCGCGTCGACGCTCGCCACTGCGTTCCGGCGCCCAACCCGTGAGGCCTCCACACGGTGCTGTGATCCGACGATCCGACAAGAATCACAGAGTCGTTGCCGGCGAATCGCAGCACCGCCAGCGGCGTATCCATGGCAAGCGCTTCGCGGTTCTCGACATCGAGATCGACGACATAGTCGCCACCGGTGCCGGCCGACATCGTGAGCTTCCCGAGCTCAGGAGCGAGAACAAACGCGCGTTGCTCCGGCGCTGGGGCCCGTGCTGGAACGAGAACCAAGGTTGCGGCGAGCCAGACCGCGCCGGCCACGCCCGGACGCAACCGGGGGGTGACTGCCAGCACCCCGATCACAATCGCGCGCGCCAACCAACCGTGATCCGGGAAGAGATTCGATACACCCAGACCCGGCCACGAGGAGAGGGCTGCGGCGAGCAGTGCCATAGCGCCCAAACCCGGTAGCCATCCCTCGACCGTGCGGTCGCGATCGCGGGAGCTCGAGGTGACGGCAAGGGCCAGGCTCGCGATTACCAGCACTCCGGCGGCCAGCGGCCAAATCTGCCATGGGAGAACGGCTCCGAGGAGAGCGGCGAGCTCAGCAGCTCGGCGGCCCCAACGTCGAATGGCCAGCCATGGGAGGAGCGCAGCAACCGCGATCGACAACGCCACCGGAACAACGCCGAACCCGCTCAAGCCGAGGCCCACCGCAGCCCGTGCAGCCAAACCCAAGAGGGCGGCGAAAACGGGGAGGTGGCGTTCCGGAACGCGATCCCAGGCAGCGGCGGCCGCCGCCCAGATCGCGAGCAGGAGCAGTGGTGGAAGGACCATGTGGCGCATCGTGGCACTGCCAACCATGGTCATCGCAAGGGCGGCCGGCACCAGCGTTGCCTCGGCCAGACGCCTGCGAACCACGGTCGCCGCCCACCACCCCGAGGGAACGAAGGCCAGCGCCACCGACACCGATGCGAGGATCGCCTCGATCCATGGGATGGCGCCGAGGCCACCCAGCACAGCTGCGAGGAATGCGAACGCCGCGGTCGATGCGCAGGCAGCAACGCGCTGAAGGGTCACGAGCGCATTCCAGAGGTAGGCATCGACATCTCAAAGAGTATACCGATTGGATCTGCCAGCCATCACAGCTGGTAAAGGTTTTAGGGTTAAGAGTTAAAGGTGAAGAGGGGGCAATCATCACACCTTAACTCTTTACTCTTAACTCTTTACTCGCATCATCAGTGATGGATCTTTCGATCCCGAATCCGCCTCCGGTGCACCTCAACATACGGAATGCGCGGCTACCATTGAGCATGGCCAGAGGAGAGCGGAATCGCGCTCGCCATTTCGCTGCGCCGGAAACGGCGATGATGGCGCTCCTCGTTGTGGCGATTCTGCGCGTCTCCACACCGGTGATGGCTCTGGCGGTCAGCAGCGCACGCCTCCCCCAGTGGGACATGGCCAAATATGGCGTCAGCGGTCTCCGCCTGGCGAGGGCCGTGCAGGACATCGATCCTCTCGCATTCCTCCGCCATCTCAACGGCCTCGATGTGTGGCCGCCCGTCTTTCCGCTCCTCGAGGTCCCGGTCTTCCTGCTCGCGGGCCCCGGCTTCGCGAGCGCCAGGGGACTCATCGCCGCACTCTTTGTGATGGCAATCTTTGCCGCGTTTTGGAGCGGGCTGCAGAGCCACCGCCGCTTTGGCTTCGCCGTCGGCGCCCTCACCGCAGCACTCGTCGCCGCCAGTCCGATGACCCAGGTCTTTGCGACCGTCGTCATGCTCGAAGTTCCCGGGACCCTGTTCCTGCTGCTCGCTGTGGGATTCTATTTGCGATCCTTGGAGAAAGGCGACGCCCGAGATTTCACCTTCGCATGCGTCGCCGCGACCACGCTCTTCTTCTGCAAGTACAACTACGGTCTGATCTCGATCTTGCCGATGACGGCCAACGAGGTGCTGCGGGCCCACGGCCCGTCGGGCTTTCAGCCCACCGCGTCGTTGAAGCGCCTGGGGGCGGCCCTGAGGCGACCGTGGCCGGCTCTGCTGGTCATCGGCCTGCTGGGGGCAGCGTTCATCGAGATCGCGGGGCCGTGGCGGTTCTCTATTGGCGGCAAGGCGGTAAGCGTGGGCTCGGCGGGGCCGCTTCTCTATGTCCTCTACGCGTTGACCCTCATTGGATGGCTTCTCCGGCCACGGCGCAGCCTCCTGATGGCGAGACAACTGCTCGTACAGGTCGGACCTCGCGCTCGCTCGATGCTCACCTTTATTGCCTTCCCCATTGCACTGTGGATGGTGGTGCCGTCGCACACCATCAACTTCGTGAAGTTTCTCGTCAACCGCTCCACAGGCCCTCCGGTCCTGAGCCTCGAAAGCCTCCTCTTCTATCCGCGGATATTCATAGGTGAATTCTCTCCATCGCCGGCTGTCGGGATCGCGGTCCTTTTTCTGGCTGCCGCATCCCTCCGCCGGCTACGCGGTTCGGACGTGGCCGGCCGAGTGTTGGCGCTCGCCCTCCTGTTCTCGACCATCGCTGGCCTCGCCCATCCCTACAAGCAGCCGCGCTTCCTCTTTCTCACCGCGATCCTGCTGTGGGTCGCTGGATCGCGAGAGGCAGCGGAGCTGGCGGCGCGGACCACGAGTCGCGTTGGAGAGAAAACTCGAAATTGGATCGCCGCAACCCTGGCCGGCGCGGCGCTGCTCACGACAGCAACGGCTGCCGTGGACGTTGACCGCCTGCTCCGGGGTCACCGCCAACACACCGTGAATGCCTCTACCACGGAGGTCCTGGACGCCATCACCGGGGAAGCAGCCAAGGTCCGGGCCTCGGTCCTTCTCGGCACATGGAACCACCTCAGTCCCTGGCTAGTGGAATGGAGCTGCCTCCAAGGTGGTCCATCGATGGATCCGGACCAGGTGCCACAAGGGCCGACCGGCCGTGCCCGACGCAGCAACGTCGTTGGGTGGCTCGCCGCTGACCCGCCCGACCTGGTGATGGTCCTGTCCGCCTCACCATGTTCGAAGCCTCGCGCCGGCTTCGAGGCTGAAACCCGTTGGCTCGAGCCGGTGCGAAAGCAGCTGGCCCGCGATTCACGTTTCGATCTCGTCTCGCGGCAGGACTTTCCATCCTCTCCCTATCGGTTGGAGAGCTTCAGACCGACTCGCACCGGCGCTCAACCTGTGCCAAGATGACCCTGTGAGCGCACAGTATTCATACGCGGTGGTCATCGTCACCCACGACCACGCCGAGACCCTCGCCGCCTGTCTCGCGGCAGTGGAGGGTCTCGAGCCGGCCCCGGCAAGATTGGTGGTGATCGACAATGCCTCCGCCGACGGATCGGCCGAGATCGCAGAAGGACGATCCGGTGATCTGGCCACGACCATCTTCCGCGAGGAACGGAACACCGGCTTTGCCGCTGCCTCGAACCGGGGAATCGCCGCCACCTCCGAGCCGTGGGTTTTGCTCCTCAACCCGGACTGCGCGCCGCGGCCGGATCTTGGGCGAAGACTCATCGATGCGGTCGCGAGCCGTCCAGAGGCGGCGCGCATCGGGGCCGTCAGCCCCAAGCTTCTGCGCGCCGAAGGCCCCGGCATCGAGCCACGGCCTGTCATCGACGCCGCGGGCATGGTCGTAACCTGCTCGGGTCGTCATTTCGATCGTGGGGCCGGTGCCGAAGATGACGGTTCCTACGACCGGCCGGCATGGGTCTTTGGCGGAACCGCCGCAGCGATCCTCCTGCGACGCGAGGCCCTCGACGACGTCGCTTACCCTGACAACGAGTTCTTTGCAGAGTCCTTCTTCGCCTACCGGGAGGATGCCGAGCTCGCCTGGCGTCTGCAGCTGCGCAGCTGGCGGTGTCTCTACGTGCCATCAGCTGTGGCGGCCCACCGTCGCGGCTTCCGGCCCGAGGCCGGGCGACGCGGCCACGTGGCGATCAACAGATTCTCGGTGCGAAACCGCTTCCTGCTGCGCCGCCACTGTGCGGACTTCTGGTGGCACCTGCGCTGCTTCCCGTGGTGGCTTGTGCGCGATCTCCTGGTGGTGGGTGCCTGTCTGACGGTGGAGCGCGCCTCGCTGGCCGCCCTGGGCGACGTCCGGCGCCTGCGCAGCGATTCCAGCCGTCGTCGTACCTGGGTCCTCGAACGGCGCACCGCGCCGCCCAGACAGATCGCTCGTTGGTTCCGTAGACGAGGACGGGTGGAGGAGGTCGCAGGGCCGTGAAGATCGCGATCATCGGTACCCGTGGGGTGCCTGCGAATTACGGCGGCTTCGAAACGTTCGCCGAGGAGTTGGGGGCACGTCTCGCCGCTCGCGGTCACCAGGTGACGGTTTACGGCCGACGCGGCTTTATCGACCCACAGCTCGGCGAGTACAGGGGGATGCGGTTGGTGGTCCTGCCGGCGCTGCGAAGCAAGCATCTGGAAACCGTCTCTCACACCTTCGTGGCGGCCCTCCACGCAGCGCGCAAGGGATTCGATGTGGTCTTGATGTGCAACGCCGCTAATGCGCCCTTCGTCCGTATTTTGCAGCTCGCAGGCGTGCCGGTGGCCCTCAACGTCGACGGTCTCGAACGCAAGCGGCGCAAATGGGGTTTTGCCGGCCGCAGCTACTATCGCCTCGGCGAGTACCTCGCCGCCCGCCTTCCGAATGCGCTGATTACCGACGCAGAGGTCATCCACCGCTACTATCGGCGCGCCTACAAGGCGGCGTCCGATATGATCGTCTACGGCGGTGATCTCGAGCCCCCCAAGGGATTTGATCGACTCGCCGAGTTCGGTCTCGAGCCCGGTGAGTACCTGCTTTACGTGTCCCGCTTTGAACCCGAGAACAACCCGGACCGGGTGGTAGAGGCCTACCGAAGGGTCGAGGGATCACGACCCCTGGTGATGGTCGGCGGCGCCCCTTACGCCCGCGGCCTCACCCGTCGCGTCGCCGAGCTCGCAGACGAGCGGGTATTGCTCCCTGGTCCGATCTACGGCGAAGGCTACCGGCAACTGCTCTTCAATTGCCGTGCCTACATCCACGCGACCGAGGTCGGCGGCACCCACCCGGCATTGGTCGAGGCGATGGGCGCCGGCCGGCCGGTGCTGTACTATGACACCCCCGAAAACCGGGAGGTCGCCGGGGGTGTCGGTTCGCGCTTCACCTTTGACGGTGACGATTGCCTCGAGGACGTCATCGGCCGCGCCATCGACGACGAAGAACGGCTACTCGAGATGGGCCGCCTTTCGAAGAGCCGCGTCGAGGAGCGCTACCGGTGGTCCGATGTCGCCGATCGCTATGAAAAGGTGCTGGAGGAATTGTGCTGAAGGAGAGGGCAAAGGTCGTCGCCTACTGGGTATGGACAGCAGACCTGATGCTCACCACCCTGGCCTTTTTCCTGGCCTGGTGGCTGCGCTCCCACGTCGCACCACAGCTCGCTCCCTCGATCTTTCCGACCGAGCTCTACCCGCTGTCGCGCTACCTCGGTCTGCTGCCCCTGGTCCTCGCCATCTGGACCCTGTTGTTGGTCACCCGCGAGGCCTATACCTCGCGCCGCACCGTCGCCCTAGCCTCCGAAATCTGGCAGGTGGTGCAGGTCGTGGGCGCCGGCATCCTGACCCTTGCCGCGGCGGGTTGGCTGCTGCGGCTCGACTTCGTGTCCCGGCCGTTTCTGATCCTTTTTGGGACCCTTGATCTCCTGTTCCTTGTTGCCGAAAAACTCATCCTGCGCCTTGGCGCACGGCGTGTGCGCCGTCGCGGCTTCAATTACCGTTCCCTCTTGATCGTCGGCATCAACCCGCGCGCCGAAGAGGTGGCGCAGATCATCGCCGAGCACCCGCATTGGGGAGTCAAGCTGGTCGGGTTCGTCGCCCCGAACGGCGAACATGCCGAAGAAGTCGCCGGGGTACCAGTGCTCGGCAGCGCCGACGATCTGCCGAAGATCCTGCAGAACGAAGTCGTCGACGAGGTCATCTTCGTTCTCTCCCGTCGTCAGCTTGAGGAGTTCGAGGAGAGCTTCCTCTTGTGCTCAGAGCTCGGCATCCGTGCACGAGTGGCCCTCTATTTCCCGCACATGAAGGCGCGGGTGGTGCTCGAGGAACTCGAGGGCATCCCTCTCTTGACCTTTACCAACACCCCGGGTGCGCCGTTCCCGATGTTCGTCAAGCGCCTCCAGGACCTCACCGTATCGACGCTCGGCATTGTCCTGACGGCTCCGCTCATGCCGTTAATTGCAGCCGCCATAAAGCTCGGTTCGCGCGGTCCCGTCTTCTACTCGCAGATTCGCTGCGGTCTCAACGGGCGCCGCTTCAAGCTTCTCAAGTTCCGCACCATGTGCGAGGGCGCCGATCAGCGTCTCGACGAGGTTGCCCACCTCAATGAGGTTGAAGGCCCGGCGTTCAAGGCGCGGCGCGACCCGAGAGTGACCCCGGTGGGCCGATGGCTCCGCCGACTGTCGTTGGACGAGCTGCCACAGCTCTACAACGTCTTCCGCGCCGATATGTCGCTGGTCGGTCCGCGACCGCCGATCCCGGAGGAGGTCGAGCGATACGAGCGCTGGCAGCGCCGGCGACTGTCGATGAAACCCGGAATCACCGGTCTGTGGCAGGTCTCGGGTCGAGCCGGCCTCGATGACTTCAATAACTGGATCGCCCTCGACCTGGCCTATATCGACCAGTGGTCGCTGTGGCTCGACCTCAAGATCCTGCTCAAGACGATTCCCGTAGTGATCTCGACCCGTGGAGCTTCTTGAGCCCAAGTTTTGAGTTTTGAATTTTTAGTTTTGAGTTACGGATTTCCTCCGGGCGTCGGGACTCGCCCACCCTGTCGGCCTTTCGCTGGTTGGGGCGGGGACAACTCAAAACTCATAACTCAACACTCAAAACCGCCGCCTTTGGCGGCTCAGTCTTCCTCGAGCGCCGCGAGCCGCGCCGGACTCAGGAAGAGCGTCGGATCCCACGGCCCACGGACGGACGGTTTGATCCTCGTCACCCGAGTAGCCCCACTCTCCTGATACTGAGAGTTGATGCCGATCGCAAGCATCTGTTCGACAACAGTCGCGCCTTCAAGGTCCGTTTGTTTGAGAACCCGGTACCGAACCCCTAAGGGCGAAACGTCGCGGAAGGCCGGCGCAGGTGCGAACTCAATTGATATCAACGAATAGTCGTCCTTGGCTATTACCAGGATCCAGGTAGTCGCCATGACTGGCGACGTGAAAAAGCCCTTGGTGAAAGGAATCGCGATCACCCAAACCTCGCGGCCGTCAGACCTCACCGACTCCCGAACCTCTTTGAGCCACACCCCATCCATCTTGAGGCTAAAAGGCAGCAAGAGACGGAAACTTCTCTGGTTGAGTGTTGTCCGAGCGCGGGTCGAGGCCTGAGGACGGTCATCGAGCGCGCCGGCGGTGGTCGACCAGCCCCCACCTTCAGTGGCGGCGACCACTACGTCTCCTGGGAGCTCCATCCGGAGATTGTTGAGGTTCGAGGTGTCCACCAACAGCTTGTAGCTCTTGCCAGTCCGGGTGCCGTCGTTTCTCGTCTCTTCCTCGGTCACCTCGAGCTCGAGGATGCCAAGTGAGGCAAATGCCTCGCCGCCGGCGGCGGCGATCATGCGCTCGACAATCTCGTTCGGGTCGGGCGTATCCTGACCGGCAACGAGTGACGCAAAAAATACCAGTGGAAACAACACGACCAAGCAACGACGAATCATCAGAGACTCCTTCAGAAAATGCCACTGTGGCACACGCCACACGCGTCTGAAATTATAGAGCAATAGTCGTGCCAGAGACGACGCAAAAAACCAGGGGCGGTTACCCGCCCCCGATCGAACATTGATGCGCTGCGCGTCTATTGAGCTGGATTGACGTACAGTTCCTGAGCCGGAATAAAGATCGAGTCACCAGATTTGTTGTCGATCTCGGTCGCATAGATGATGAGGTCACCGCCGCTGAGTACCTCGACTCGAAACGTCCCGGTCACCGTCTCGCTTCCGAGTCCGAACTTGCCGAACACGTTGTTGATCTGTTTGAGCTGACCCCTCCAGATCGTCGTGGTCCACGGCTCAGGCGCCTGGGTGCCGTCGGGATAGAAGAAGGTGATCTCCACCTCCGCCGTCTTACCAGTGGCGAGAATTCCCAGGTTCGTGCGGAAGCCCTCAAGATTATCGGCCGAATTCGAGACACCTACGATGTATCCGATATCACCGACCTGGAGTTGATCCTTGCTTCCATACGAGGGTAAATGGAGTCCGTAGGTTCCACCGCTGTCATCACTCGTAAAGGTGCGGGCGGCAATCTGTGGCGCGCTATCTCCGCTGAGCCCTTCAAAGATCAGATAGCCACTCGTGGTCTCGACTCCCAGGTCCCCGAGAATCGACCCGACGATGCCAAGGCGTCTCCTCAAATTCATTGACTCGAGTGCCGGCCACTCCGGCGGTTCGAAAAGGTAGTTTAGATCGGTGTCACCACCGTCGACATAGGTTGCCGTGCTCGTCAGCCATGGATCATCAGAGGTCGGGTTGTGGAACCAGATATCGGTTTGCCAGAGAGTGTCGTTTTTGCCGCGCGCGTAAACCACACCTGGTAGCCAGATCACGGGCTCTTTCCGGTATGAAGAAGCATTCATGACGGAGTCACCGCTGATATTGTCGATCACCGTGGCGAAACCGTCGATGATCGCTCCCGGTGTCTTCACCTCCGCGAGCACGGTGAACTGCGACAAGTTTCCTTCGACACCGGCCCAAATCGCAACATCGTTGATCTGCTTCGTGCTGTGGCTTGGCACCAATACTACCCTGCCTCCTGAGAGAGCCTCTCCGGACTTGTGGAAAGTGGTGATCTTTACCTTGGCTTCGGTGTCACCGTGGTTGACCAGCCGCAGGTTTGAGCGGTATGCATTGTTCTGAATCAACCCGGTCAGATTCAGGCTCTCGACACCGACTGAGGTGACCGGCATGGCCGGCACGAAGAGTCCCAAGGTGCCTTCCGGTGTGTCGTTGAAGGTCTTCGACACCGACAGCACCTTGCACCCGCTGGCGCTCACCGAATCGATGAGTATCGAACCGTTGATGTTCTCCCCCTCATCTTCGCTGACAACCTCTCGTACGTTGGGAAAGACTATTGCCTCATTCGGGCCCAACGAGAACGGATACGACGAGAGCTGCTTGGCCGAGTTGTTCTCGTTGTCGGGTTGGTACACGAGGTTCACGTCGACGGATTCGCTACAGGGGTTGAAGAATCGGAAATCCGATTCCCACCGGGTGCCGTGCGCGCCCCCGCTGCTGATGGCCGCCGCCACCACAAAGTTTTCAACGGGCGCCTCAAGGACGTCGACATACTCGATCTCGTAGTCGCTGCCAGTGCAGTTGGTCGCAGTCAATCGCACCCGGTAGCGGCCGATGTCGTTGAAGGTGAAATCTATAGTCGGGGCGGTGCTCGAGTACACATCCTCTTCCACAGGTTGGCCGTCGCCGCCCTCGATACGGGTGATCAACCACCACCACTCCGTGGGGGCGGTGTCGCCAGCATCGACGGCCTGGCTGACCCGGAAGTTTTTGGACGCGCCCTCCCCGTCGACCCGGATGATGCCGGAACGAGGGGAAGTAGTCTCGTTTGCGGAGACGGTGTAGTCGACCCTCCCAGATCCAGGCCCGCCGGCGGAGGTGAATACGATAAAGGGCGAGGTGGTGCTTGTGGTCCACCCACATTCGGACGTTGTGGCAACATTGAAGAAGCCACTGTCTCCCTCGGCGGGAATGCTCGCAGAGGTAGGCGTCAGCGCGTAACTGCAGCCGGCACCTCCACCGGTGTCACAGTCCCCGGAGGAAGAGATAGTGACGATCTCCGGCCCCACGGTTTCGGGCGCAGCACCATCGACAACGACATCAACACGGACCGATTTGGCGCCGCCCGAGGCGAAGGCGAAGCTCATTGAGTTACAACTTCCCCAAAGGCCATTGCACGTCTGTACGGCGGGCATTCCGTCGCAGCCGCTTTCACCGAAGTTCCACGTCGCCGAGTCAATTTCTCCAGTCACACCGCTGAGGCTGAAAACAACGTCCTGGCCTATATCAGGGTTGGCGGGTGACCATGTGAAGCCGAGCGCCTTGGCCGTCACGCTCTTGGAAGAGGTGTCACTGAAGAAGACCGTTTCGCCCGCGAAAATCTCGTTGGCGCTCATATCGAAGGACGCGCTGGGCTTGCCATCAGCCAGGCAGCACTGCCCCTGGTTCTGCACTGTCGGCCCCTTCGTCTGGTGGCGTCCGTCCTTCAGGTTCATGGTGATGGGTTTTTCCCCTGCGGACTTGAAGGTCCATTCCATAAAGTTACAGGCGCCTGAAGGGAGGTAGCTACAGTCAATGGTTGGGGAGTGACCGCGGCAATCGGGTTCTCCAAAGTTCCAGCTTGCGACCTCGAGGATCGGATCGACGAAAAACGTCACCGTCTCACCAATGATCGGATTCGGTGTAGACATGGTGAAGTTGGCGGCCCGATAGGGCGGTTCCTGAATGACCCAGACGACATTATTGCCGACGGAGACCCTGCCTTCACGCTGGGGTCCCTCGTTGACCCCGACACTGATCCTGACGGTGCGGGAGCCGGTCACCTCACCCGAGGGCTCGAGGATCGTGATCCAGGAATCGAAAGCGTTCGCCACCCAGGAGCAGCCTGATGTTGTCGTCACCGAAAAACTCGTAGTGCCCCCGTTCGGCCCAAAATTCACTGTGGATCGCGAGGGCGTGTACTCGCATCCGCCGGGAGGTGGGCCGGTCGGGCCGCAGCTTCCACTCGATTGGACGGTCAGTGTCACATCGACCGGATTGTATGTGTCGTCGCCGATTTCGGCAGATACACTGACGGTCTTGGAACCACTCGAATTGTATTTGAATGACTGAGAATCGCAATCCACCCACAGACTGGCGACGCAATCCGGGGTCGAATCGGCCCCATCGCAGCCGCCACCGTCCAGGTCCCAGCTCGCCCCCTTCACGTCGAGAGGGCTACCGTCGTCATTCACGATCGAAAACACGACGTTCTCACCGATCTCTGGGCTTGTTGGAGCCCAGGTGATTTTCGGTTGGATGTTCCCGTCACTTACGTAAAGATCCGGATCCGAGGTTTTTACCGAAATGTCACCACCCTTCCTCACCGTCAGGGTAATGTCATACCAGGTTTTGGGTAGGAGGGTTTCCGCGGGGATAACGCACTGATCGTCTGCCGATTCTGCGCAGACGTGGGCGACAGCGCCGCCCCTTTCCTTGACCTCCCACTCGTAGGTCAGGCCAACCGTGGGCCTCGAGGGCGAGCCATCGAGAGTAATCACCTGGGTGTGTTTCGGATTGGGCGGCGCCCAGAAGAAATCCGCCGCAATCGGTCCGACTGTGCGGCTCTTGGTGATCTCGTACTCGTACAGCGAATCGTCGTCAAGATCACCGTAGCGTACTCCACCGCCTGCGTCGGTCACGCCGCTCGCACCGTGGTCGTAATGAACAGTGAGTGTGAACTCCCAGTCGCCGTCCGGGCTGACGGTGTGGTTCACCGTCGGACCGGTCTTCGGCACCGGCGAAGCATATGGAGGATCGATCAGCCATTGGTAGCCGCCGGAGCCGACGATGCCTTCGACGTCAGTTGCGGTCAGGGTCACCACGTCATCGACGATCAGCGCCGCGGGTTCGATCGTAAAGTTTGCCGTTGGCGTGCGGTCGATGTCGACGTTCTGCTCGTGGTACGGGTCATCCGGCGTCAGCTCGCTGCTATCGACCTCAACGTGGGCGACATAGGACTGGCTGGTCAAAAGGTTCTGAGGAATCTGGAAGTTGAGAGTACGTTTGTTGCTGTCGTTCATTAGATCGTTACCGTCGCGGAGAATATCGCCCGGCTCCTCGGTGATCCACAGGGCCCATTGATCGATGCGCCCCGCCGAGGTATCACGGACCTCGATCGACTGGCCGGGAAAGACCGGGCTCGGTGTGACCGAGAGATTGGCTTCGGCCGGCGTCGGTTCCAGACATTCGGTGAGATCGAAAACGTCGTAAGCGGCTTTGCGGCTGAGGAAGAGCGTCGAACCGTCGGGTGACAGCGCGTGGGCATACACCCAGATACAGCTCCGACCGTCGTTGTGCGGGAGCGAGGGGTCGCTCCAGAAGGAGGCCTCGAACTCATGCGCATTGGCGGGGCCGACCTCCCATGTACGGGTCGAGCGCGGCACGCCGCCGATGATAGTGGCCAGCGTCGACGAGCTACCTTCGCTTGCCGAGCGTAGCGAAACGCCGCGAACCGCCGCCGGGATTTCATACAACAAAGCCGGGCTGCTTGGGATCGTCAGGTCCCAGATCCCGATGACGCCGCCATAGTAGTCCGAGGACGCTGCACGGGCGTTCTTCGTGTCAATCGAGAAAAATATGAAGTTCTCGATTCCAGCGGGCGCCTCCCATCTCTGGGCGAGGTCGAGGCCGGCTCCCGAACCCTCGACCCGATAGATCTGCTTGGTCCCACTGACGTTGGCATAGAGGAAGAACCCTGCCGGGGCAATATAAGTCGTCGGTGTCGAGACCTTGACGGGAGACCCCCCCAGCTCCACGCAGGCAGAACCGGGGGTGAGCTCGATGAGCTGGAGGTCGTCGACGCTGTTGACCAGGTAGAGGCTTGAGCCGGTCTCGCAGCCGCCGTCGAGGCCACCCGCGAAGAGATAGTTGGAGCCGCCCTTGTGGAAGACGAAACCGCCCAGGTAGAGGTCAGAAGCGTCGTACTTTTCCCAGTCGTCGAAGGATGGAGTCGCTCCAACCCCGAGATCGACGACCACGGTCCGCGCGCCCTTGTGGGCCAGGATCACGTAACGGCTGTCATCACTGATGTCGAACCGCAGCAGATCGTAGTCCGAGTCGCCGCGGTTGCCGAAATTGAACCGGGATTCCTCGACCAGGTCCGGGTGGGCGGGGTCGTCAATATTGTAGATGAAGAGCTCGTTGCCGCCGTTGAACATGAGGTATTCGTGGCCCTTCCAGGAAAAGGTCTCGGTGCCAAACGCGCGGTCGATGGTGGGCTCACCGGTGCAGTTACTCGAAGTGTCTAGTATTCGGTCCGCCCAATCGGTGCAATGGCTCTGGGCGGCAACGGGTGAGGCAATGGACAGGAATACGAACAGGCTGAACGCCGCGGCTACGGCGCCGCAAGCGGATATTTTCGGTTTCACGAATGAGGAGCGATACATGCTCACCTCCACCCCAAAAATTACTTCGGAGGGGTCCCCCGTGTCAATCTCTGAGAGACCCTTAGCGCTGTATTTTTCAATACTTTAAGATTCCAGGTGACCACCGTCACCCGCGGTCGCGGCGCCCTTCGCCACACAGCGGCATCATAGCAGAAAATCAACTATATATCCATGCGTGTATTCAGTGATCAAGTTCCGAGATTTCTTCAACCATTGGGAGAGTTTCCCGTGTATTTTTCCTGTTCGCGGCCACGGCTGCGAACAGGAAAAAAGGAGGCGGCCCTTGGGCCGCCTCCGATGATTAACGATAGATAAAATACTACTCGCTGTAGCGGCCGAGGCCGAGCAGCGGCAGTCTTTCGCTGCTGTTGCAGTTGAAGTTCCCCATGACCGCTCCCTCGAGGCCGGCGGTGTAGGTCCCGAACATGGCGTACTTGACGCCCATCCAGGTCTGGTAGTAGTCCAAATCGGTGGGATTGTCACCATCCCAGTTGGACCGCGGCCAGATGAAGAGCATCCAACCGAAGGCGCCCGCAGCCGGGTCACCAACCAGGAAGAACTCTTCGGCGTCGACCTCTTGGGTTTCGAGCGGCAGGAGGTTCGGCACCGGAATGGGCTCCTCCCCCGGCACGGCTTCCGACCACGGCGGCGGCGTGCCACCCTCGGAAGCGTTGACACCCTCATCCTCGTCCCACGCGTAGTAGGTGTAGGGGATGCAGCTGTTGGCGTAGAGATCGTCGGGGTTCTCATTGTCGATATCACCCTCGTTCAGGTCTTGAACGATGCTGCTGATCGTGCCGCCCTTCCAGGCGCGAATCCAGGTCTTGGCACCGGCGTCCGGGGCGACGATGTAGCGGAAGGCCCACGCGGTCGGCAGCGGCTCGCGGTAGTCGCCATAGGTCAGCGGATCTTGGTCGCCGTGATAACGCAGGTAGAACGTGGAATTTTGGTTGAAATCTGTGTACTCGGGAATAAAGGTGCCACCAAAACCGTCAGCGGCTTCGAGGTGGACGGCGTTCATCGCCTCCGAGAAGTTGTTGCCGGGGTTGGTGTAGATGACATCGCCGATCAGCACGTTGTTGGCGATGAGACCCTCGCCCAGGCTCTGGTTGTAGTAGTCGACATTGCTGTCAGGCAGGTCCTTGTTGCAGGCGCCGACCACATCGGCGGTGACGTAGAGCCACACCGGACCCGAATCGCGGGTCAGGAACCACGGGTCGTTATCGAAATCGATCTCGTCTTCGTCGCAGTCCTCGTACCACTTGTCGGCGTCCTGGCTGCGCTTCAGGTAGGTCTCAAAGAGACCCAGGGTGCCGGACGGAATGTCGCCGGCGGCTTCGTAAAAGTTCGGCGACGACGGCCAATCGTCGGGGTCGCAGTCGAGCACACCGGTCGAACCGGCAGCGTCGAGGCCGTTGGCATTGAAGTACGGGTCCAGATCGCCGTCCCACAACTCGTTGAAGGTCGAGTACGGACCGTCGTCAAACGGAACCGGCGCCGGGTTGCCCACGCCCCAGTTCTCATCCTCCCAGATGTTCGCGCCATTGCCTGCGTGCGGCAGAATGCCGTCACGGAGAATATCGCGGATGTTCATGGTCTGGACGTCATAACCCGTCAGTACGATGTTGAAGTCCAGGATTGCGACCGAGAAATCGGTCCACACGGTGACGTGGACGATCTGTGCCTCGGACGACACGTTTGTGATCGCAAACAACGTCGTATCTCCATCATCCCCACCCTCATAGTCGTAGACCATGAACGGGAAAAGCAGCGTTGCCGCGGGCACCGTGTCGTAAGAACACAGGTTCGCGTAGGCGGTGCTTGCGAGACCGAGGGCCATCACACCCACCACAGCCAATGTCAGAAACCTCTTCATACCTAACTCCTTCCATTCCTTTAGAATTCTCGAAAAATCTACCGACCACAGACGGCCGATCATGTCTCTTTCTGCCCTCCTCCGATGTCCCGCATCACCTCCTGTAAATAATCTATTTCTAACAACTTAGCATCTGATTATGTCATCACAGCATAAAATATAGCACCAGGGACGACCTTCTGTCAAGGATTCAACCCCGGACATACCGCCTTCAAATGATCCCACCAAGCCTATGACAAGTCAAGCGCACAAGGGCAAATCCGGAATTTAGAAATCGGAATTCGGAATGCCGCCACCCACTCACCCCCACTGTTTGGGAAAAGGGGGGGGCTGGGAATTCCAAATTTCTCATTCCTGATTCCAAATTCCCAGGTTAATTGGCCGGTTTGGACAGCCAAACGAAAACTCCCCCCGGCCGGTCGCCCTGTGGAACACACCCGGCGATGAGATCGTCGCGGCCGTCACCATCGAGGTCGAGCAGGCGGATATCAAAGGCACGGCCCACGTTTTCGAGCTCGGACCCACGTTCACGGTAGAAGGATCCATCCTCGGTCTGCAGAAAGACCTCGAGGCCACCGCCGCGCCGCGAGGCCACGAGATCGGTGTGACCGTCGCCATCGATGTCGCCGACAGCGAGCCGGAAGAAAACTTCGTTGCGCTCCTTGTCCCACACCAGCGGTTGGCCGACCGCGAATTCGTCCTCGCCGCTCGCCTTCGGGTAGCGGACGAGACCGTTACGGGCCTTGGTCCCGCCTTCCCATTGCCGAAACTGGACAAAGGTCGCAAAGAGCTCGCCGCCGATCGACTTGGCATCGTAGTGGTAGGCGGCACTCAAAATGCCACGATGCTCGGCCGGCTGCCAGACGCCGTCGTCCGCGAGTTTGAAGACAAGAAAGCGCCTGCCGAGGGTGTTGCTCGAAAGGACCAGATCCGGGCGGCCGTCGCCGTCGTGATCGGCAGCGCTGATGACGTCACCAATCATGTTCGTCGGCAGGCCCTCGTGCGAAAGCTGCCACGATGTGCCCCGGTTCAAGAGCACCCATGTCGTGACCGCGCCTTCCATCTTGGTGCTGCTGGTGAGGTCGTAGTCGATCTCGGCCAGGAACGCCAGGTCCTGCCGGCCGTCACCGTCGAAGTCGCCCGCGGCCACCGCCCGCGAAGAGATCCGCGGGTCGGGCGATCTCAACCTGTCGGCACGCGGGAAACGACCTTCACCATCGCCGTAGAGTACGAACTGCGACTTGAAATGGACGGCAAAAGCCAGATCCTGGTGGCCGTCACCGTCGAAATCGCCAGCTGCGACACCGCCATAGTCCCACGGGGCATCCTCGGGCCACTTTGCGGCTCTCCAGAGCCGAAAGCCGCCCTTCCCGTCACCGATAAATATCGCTGGAGCCACCGGGTAACCCTTGCGGCGGGGCGGAAAGACGAGATCGGGATGGCCGTCCTCGTTCATGTCCGCGACCGCAAAACCCATCTGCCAGCGTCCGTCGGTCGGCAAGCCGTCGGTCTTCGCCTCGAAGCGGACGCTCTCCAGAAACGGCGGCGGCACCTGCTCGGCAGCGAAATCCAGGAAGTTGGCCCCTCCGGGGGCCGAAAAAGCCTCGATCCGGTCGAGATGGACCGCCTGGTCTGCCTCGCGCCGAGCCCAGATTTTGAAAAGTGGTGATTCGGGATCTTCGGGAGAGATGCCGACCAGCCAGACGTACTCGTCATCTTCGCGAACGATCTTCATCTTGATGGACGCGGCGATGTGCGGGTACGCGTACTGGTCATCGATCTTCAGCACCTGCCGTTTGGGAAACGGCTTCGGCGTCATCCAATCGGCGACGAACTCGTCCCAGGACTGGACGGTCCCCTGGTCGGGCTTGAAGAACTCTTCCCCGGCTATGTCCTCGTCGCTTGCTGAGGGTTTTTCAACTTCAGCAGTCGCGTCCTTCCTTGCCGGTTCCTGGGACCAGCCGGCGACCGCAGTTGTTGCTATAACCACCAGGATCATCATCAATCGGCTTGGGTTCATCACATTCCTCCTGTGCCTTAAAACGGGGCGACGACCAGCTGAAACCACCATCGGTCGGTTCTCGGCCACCCTACACGCAATAACAGTGCCAATCGACCCGAATTGAGAATGTTGGCGCGGCGGGTCCGATGTGACCCGGAACACTGTTGACGGCATTGCCGCGACGACATAATATGAACTACGTGTGGCCGGGTTGTGCCTACCCGCGGCGGCGGGATGATACTACACGGCAGGAGGAAGACCAAGCCTGTGGCCCAGAAAGCTCAGATCGTGTCACCGCAAGTGGCTGTCATTGGCAGCCGTCTGCGGCGGCTGCGCAAGGAGCGCGCTCTGACGCAGGCCGAGCTGGCGCGCCAGATTGGCATTCAGCAGTCCGATTTGTCACGGATGGAGAAGGGCGAGTACCGGGTCTCTCTCGACAACCTTTTCAAGATCCTCAGCGTATTCGATCTCGATCTCGCCGACTTCTTCGGTGAGCAACAACCAAAGACCGAGCAGGAGCGGCTGCCTCTGAGCCGTGAGGACATGCATACCCTGCACCTCATGCGCGAGCTGAGCCCGGAGGGACGGGCCGAGGTCCAGGAGTTCCTCGAGTTCAAGCTTCGTAAGCAGCGCCAGGAACGGCGCAGTCTGACTGCCCGGCGCAGCGGAGAGCGCGGTTCATGAAAGCGCGTTACGACGAACTCCTGAGGCTCGGTGAGGCGGCGGTCGGTGCCAACGACTTCGAGAGCGCAGTAGGATTCTTTGTCGAAGCCGAGTCCGTCGCCCGCGAGATCGGCGAAGTCGACCTCGCAGATCGTGCCTTCTGCAACCGCTGCTCAATCCTCGTCGAGCTTGATCGGGGCGCCGATCAGATCCCCAAACTCAAGGAGATCCTGCTCTCGAGCAGCGACACGAGGAATCGATTCCTCGCCGCCTACTGCACCGGCGTCGCCTACTTCATCTCGGAAGATCTGGAGCGCGCCGACAGCTATGCGCGCCGCGCCACCGGGCTCGCGCGTGACCTCGGTGATCAGGCCCTCGAAAGTCGAAGCTTGAACCTGGTCGGCACCCTGGCCGCTCGAGATTCACGATTCGATGAGGCCGAGGAGGCCTTCAGCCGCTGCCTCGATGCGCATAGGGAAAGCGACGGCTACCAGCGCGTCATGGCGGCGCAGGTCGAAGACAATCTGGGCTATGTGATGTTGTGCACCGACCGGCTCGACGAAGGCATTTGCCACTGCGAGGCCGCGCGGACAATTCTGGAGGACATGGGAGCCGAGCACTACCTATATGAGGTACTCCAAGACCTCTGCTATGGCTACGTGCTTGTCGATGACCTCGAAAAAGCCTTCGGTTGCGGAACCGAGGCACTCGAGTTGGCAATCGAACATGAAGACCAGCAGGTCGCCAAGAACTGCTTGTTTCTGTTGAGTGAAATCGCGGTGAGACGGGGCGACGCCTTCGGTGCCCGCCGTTACCTGCACGAGCTCACCGCGTACTACCCGGAGGCCGGGATCTCCGAGGAAATCATCGATGTGTTCCTCGCCACAGACCTGACCACCGTGGTGAACCTGAGGGGGTAGCGATGAGGGGAATCAGAATCTGTCTGATCGCCGCCATCGCGCTCGGAGTCGCCGGCATATCCGGCGCTGCCGGGCCGATGGTACTGACCCGCGACGGCGACTTCTACAGCGTCGGCACGCGGGACAACCAGGTGGTCCTCACCGCCAAGTATGCCGACGGTCTGGTCAGCGAGCTCGTGGTTCCCCAATCGGCGGCCGCTCTCGAAAACTCCCTGCAGGTGGAGGTGGATGAAGCGACCGGTGCAGTTTACGTCCTGTGGCAGAAGTGGAACGGACCGGAGGCCAGGGTCCGACTTGCCGGATATTTGGATGGTACGTGGATTGGACCCAGGACCTTCGCGGGTGGCGACGGGACCGCCGCTTCAAACCCTGCGATGATGATCCATCGGCCCGTGAACGAGTTTGTCGAGGGCACCGATGAGTTCGGCGAGCCGATCGTCTCCGAGATCGGAACGACCTTCCTCCACCTTGTCTGGTGGGGGCAGATCAGCGAGGAGGATTCCGGACTGGCGACCTACGCCGCAATCGAACTGAATGCCAACGGTTTCCCGGCGTGGGCGGACCTGCAGCCGATCGAACTTTACGGTCTTCTCCCATACGGCCTCGGTTGTTTTGTCGACGAGGTGGGAGACAACCTTCGCCACCCCAAGCTCTTCATCGATCCACAGACCGGCAGTCCTCACGTCTTCGTTACGGACCTCGACAGTTGCCATTTCCAGATCCTCGAGTTGGATTCAACAATCGAGGAGGAGGTGCAGGATCTCGAGAAACGACGCCGCCAGATCATCATCCTCCGTCACAGGGCTGCCATCGCCCTCCGGCCCGCCTTGCCACTGGCCAAGGGCAAGCTGGTGGTTGGCAGTGGTCTCAAGGTCCTCATGCATTGGGATGCAGAAATCGATGGAATGGATGGCGCCGTCAATTACCTCGAACTCGACGAGGACGGCGTGTCCGAGACCAAGATCCTCGCTCTCGACGAGAATCTCGATCACGAGTTGGCGGTAGAGCTGATCCGCGAACTGGCACGACGGCGATAAAGCCTGCAATGCAGACGACACGGCCCGCCGATTCGGCGGGCCGTTTTTTTCAGTGAATAGCGTTGTGACTTCGGATTCAATGCGCCTTTCTGTCAGAGCACTACCCGAGAGGATGCCAGGCACCTCCGGTGATCGCGCCCTGGTCCCGCAGATTATGACGGGGTGGGTGGATGGAATTCCGAATTCCGAATTCCGAATTCCGAATTTGCAGCAACCACCTTTCCCAGCAGCTCTTCAAGCGCGGCGGCGTAGCCATCCCATGTGAGTCGTGAACGACTCGCGAGCGCTCCCTCGGTCAGCTCGGCCAGCTTTTCGGAGTTCAACTTTTCAAATGCGCGCGCCAACTCATCCACCGATCCAGGTTCTACGAGCACACCGTTGATGCCGTCCTGCACCACCTCGGGGAGCCCGCCCACTCGCGTACTCAGAACGGGAAGACCGGCTGCCAGTGCGAGAGGCGCCACCGCTGATTGGGAGCCCGACCGGTAGGGCAGCACCACGAGATCGGCCGCCGCCAGCAAGAGTGGCACTTCGGGTTCCGGTACCCAACCGAACCGCAGTCGTACGCGGTCTTCGATGCCCAGGGTACGAACCCGCTGTCCAAGGACAGATTCCAGGTCCTCCCATGGCTCGCCCGCCACCACCAGCAACCAGTTGCCGTCGGCAGGCTGGCGCGAGATAGCCTCGAGCAAGAGATCGACCCCTTTGTAAGACCGGATAAGCCCCAGAAAAAGGGCCACCTTCCGACCGGCCGGAATCTCGAGCCGGCTTCGTCCCTCTTCCCGCGACGGGAGTTCGCCGATCTCAGGTGGCGGCAGCGGGTGCGAGGCCCTGGGCACGTCAGGGTAGGCGGCCGCCAGCTCCTCCTCGAGGATCCCGGCGTGGGTGAATACCGCATCACATCGCCTCAGCACCGAGCGCGCCGCCGCGCGCTGTAAGAGACCGGCCCCATGATCCGCCGTGTTGTGGGCAATCGTCACCACTGGCGGCCGCCAGCCACGCAGAAGCCACCGCCACAGACCGGACCAGGCCCACGTCCAATAGGGCAGGATCCACGCGTCGGCCCCGTGTTCCAGAGCCCGGCGCCTGCTGCCCGACCACGACAGGGGCTGCAGCGGGTCGAGTACCGCCTCGGCGCAGTCGAGCCGGCGACAGGCGTCAGGGTCGCGATCACTGGCGCCGGGGAAAAGCCACTCTGGATATTGGCGCCGCGGGGTGAGGAAAAGCATGTCATGGCCCCGCGCCTCGAGGGCATGTACCAGGTCGGTGGTGGTACGAGCGATGCCGCCTCGATAGGGATGGCCCGAGCCGAACACGGTCAGGCGCATCAAAAGTACCTACTCTGGCGAAGGGTTCGTCTCACGAAACCAGACCTCGAGACGTTCACGCACGGCATCCGGAACCAGACCCGTGACATCGCCGCCCAGGGCCGCCACCTCCCGGACCAGCCGCGATGACAGGTAGAGAACCTCTTCCTTTGGGGTCAGAAAGACAGTCTCAACCGGCGGCCAGAGCCGGCGGTTCATGAGGGCCATCTGGAACTCGTACTCGAAGTCCGACACCGCCCTCATGCCGCGAATGATGATGGTGGCATCCATTTCCTGCATGAAGTTCACCAGCAGGCCGCTGAAAGATCGCACCTCCACCGCCGGTGTATCACGGTAGTGCTCGCGAATCATCTCGGCCCGTTCGTCTGCACCAAAGACAGAATCTTTCCCCGTGTTTTGGAGCACGCCGACGATCACCTGCGGAAAGATCCGCAGGGCCCGCTCGACAATCGCCACGTGGCCAACGTGGAAAGGGTCGAATGACCCTGGGAAAACGGCTAGCGGTGCGTGGGGTTTGGTCACGGGGGGATTGTAACTCACCCGCCCACCCAGTAATCAGTTATCAGTGACCAGTGACCAGTGACCAGTGACCAGTGACCAGTGACCAGTTCCGGTACAGCTGCTCGCCACTGATTGCGGCGTGGGTGATTACTGTTTACTGGTTACTGTTTACTGATTACTTCTCTTCCGCGCCTGCAGTCGCGCGATTGTGCTGCCGATCAACCACACGTACCACCACCATGTGGCGACCCGCTTCAGCCGGGAACTCAAAGGTCTCCTCACGGCCGTCGAGCAGCCCGTCCGTCGGCGCGAGGGCGGTCCACTCGTGACCGTCGCGAGACCACTCGGCGCGTACGATCGGACTCAGATTGTCTTTCACCGACACGACCCAAAGATCACCGGTCCGATCGAGGCTTGCCATCGGCGCGGTGTTATCGATCGTGAACCAACGGCTGACTCTGCTGACCTCAATCGATCCGTCCGGGTTGCCGGGTAAGTCAGTCGCGGTGAGCCGGAAACGATAGGTGCCATCCGGCAGGGCGTGAGTATCAACTCCGAGTTGAGTACCTGCAATCTGCTCGCGGACGTTGAAGTTGAACCCGTTGCGGTCCTCGATCTCGAGCCGGTACCGCAGTGGATCGTTGTTGGGGTCCGAGACCTGCCAGCTGACCGTGCGGAATCCGGCCCGATAGTACTTTTTGCCCTTGGTCGACCCATTCTTCTTCGGAGCGGCGTCGTCGATGACGGTGAAGATGCCGTTGACATCAGGGTGGACCGCCTCGATCACCGGTCCAGTCGGCGGCGGGGCGGCAAGATACACAACCCCGGGTTCCTCGACCGCCAGCTGCTTGATCTGGGGCGGGAGATTGACCTCGATCACCGCCACTTCGACCCTGTCGACCAGAGGCGCCGTCTTTGCTTCGGCCCTGAAGTCGACTTCCCACTGCAGAGAACGTGCTGCCGGCAGGCCTACCAATCCTCCGGAAGCCGGCATCCATTTGCTCCAACCTAGCCAGCTTGTGTCGGGGTTGGCGGAGATTCCAGATCGGAACCGAATCCGCAGGTCGTCGGATGCCGGTTCGACACGGTACTCACCAAACCGGACTGGCTGTTTGAACTGTTGTGCCTTGGAACGGAACCGACCCGCCCGGTCACCCTCCATCCGGCGCCACAAAACGCCTCCCGGGCCCTGCGTGAGGAGAACGGCGCCACCATCGACAACCCCCACAACCTGCACCGCATCAATGGTCGCGATCCGGGCGCCGCCATTGTTGACAAAGCGCCATACCTCACCTTCGAAACCGGTACCGACCAACAATCCCTCACCATCCCAGGCGATTGAGGTCGCCACTTCACGGACAAATCGATGAACACTGAGCAGACCACCCTCGGCTGTCAACTTGAGAATCTCCGAGGTTGCTGTCTTGCCGTTGATCTCGGGCAGTTTGATGTCGGTGGTCACGGTGACCTCTGTTTCGACCTCTCCGTCCTCACCGCTGTCACCGTTGCTCTTTTTCTGGCGGGGTTTCGTAACCGGCTCCCCCACCAGGGCCGCCGCCCACACCGCGCCGCCGCCCGCTGCGAGATCGGCGATCTCGGTGAACGGGCTGTCCGCGAGCACGCCAAGCTTCCCGGAACCATCGACCGTCAGTATCAGACCCTTGCCAGAGGTCCCGACGAGAAGGCGGTCTCCGTAAGGCTCGAGGCAACGTGCGTGGACATCTGGAAGCTCGACCCAGCGAACGAGCCCACGCTCGGTCACCTTGAAGATCGATGCCGGCGGGCCGCCGGCCGCCACGACTTCTCCGTCGAAAAAGGCCAGATCCCAGATACCGCCCTCACCCAACCGTCCGATCTCTTCCAACGAACCGCGACGCCAGCGGTAGAGCACGCCGGGGGCGACCGTCGCAACAATCACGTCACCTTTTTTGGTTTCCAGCAGGGCAGTGATCTGTTCGGCCTCTACATCGGCCAGCAACTCAGCCTGATCACCGCGCACGCGATAGAGGCGCGCCGGAAAGCCGGTGCCGACGATCAGCGATCCGTCGTCGCCGCCGGCCGCAGCCATTACCACTGCCTCCTCGAAATCCGGTCCCGCAGCCCAACCCGCAATTCGTTGCACGGTCCCATCGGCGGAGACCTGGACATCGCTGCCGCGACCCTCGAGAAATTCTTCGGCCGTGTCGACAATCCATCTGCGGGTCTCGGTAGCCGACAGGAACCCGGTCATCAGCAGCATCATGGCGAGCCAGGAAAGGACGCGGTAACGATTCATCGTGTCTCCGATTCTCGAGAACCGGCGCGCACCGTGAGAGGAATGCGCTGCGCTCCGGAAACGGGGAAGGGCATTTTCATCTCGGCTTTGGCGACGACGCTGTAGGCGACCGTATCGAGGTTGGGGCCGAGGGCCGATTGCATCTGAATCACAACGCTCGGTGGCGCCGACACGGTGCCACCCGCGACGGCAACTCCAACATCGCGCCGTTCGAGCACCGCTACCAGAGAGGTGGCTCCATCGAGAGAGTTGATCAACTGCACCTCATCGGCAAAACTCGCCGGTCGCAGGGGGCGCATCTGCAGATCGTACGCGGTCCATGCGGCGCCATCGGCTCCGACCAGGTCAATGCGGCCTTCGGGCAATCCCTCCGGGACCCGAACCTTTACGGTGTGGATTTCCTCAGCGCCGCGGTAGGCACGCATGCGGAAATTCACGGCCAATTCGTCGCCGGGGTGCACGACCCGCCGCTCGGGAACGATGTCGAGGATGGTGGCGGTTTCCAGTCCCTCAACAGTCTCGAGCGAAATTGCTACCGATTCGATCTCGGGTCCTTCGAAAGCCGACCCTTCGAGATAGGCAACCACTGCAGTGGCGAACGCGCTCGCCTCGGCCGCCGCCTGGGGACTTGCAACGGTCGCCGAAACGGTCGCCGTCTGGTTCTCCGGGTAACTCACAGACACCTGAACCGCAACCGTCTGGTCGCCAAAGCTGCGGCCACTTACACCCTGACTTGTCTGAGACAGATAGCCGGTGAGTAGAGGCAAAAGGAGCGGGTGACGGATCGAACGGTATGAGTACCTTTTGCCATTGACCGAAACGGAAATCGGCACCATCGGTGCCTCAGCGCCTAGACGGCCGAGAATTCCATCTCGACGGTCGGCCACGATGGCCCCAATTGGCTCGCCGATCGTGAAGAACTTGAATGAGTTCATGAGGTTCGGCAGCACCGCCACAACTCCCGCTCGTGCCAGCGGCACAGCTATCGAACCAGCGCCAAGAAAAGGGTGGCCAAACGCCCACAAGCGATCGTCTCGAACCTCGGTCACGGTTCCGCCCGCGGCCAAAGTCACATCGCCATCCACCATCACGGCAGCAACCATCGAGCCGGGGCCGATTTCACCGGTGCTTTGGGTATCTGATCGGCCGCCGCCCGCCGCCGCGACCCATCCCAAACGCCGACCACTCTCAGCCAACCAGGTCCCTTGGGACGAAGTCGGCCAACCGGCAACGGCCAACGGAAGCGCCTGAATTCCGTCTGAGTTCTCCGGCACAAGCCAATCGACCACCAGTTGACCAAGAGTGCCCGCTCGGACCGCGGCCAGAATCTCGCTCATTTGCGGATGTTGCGCAGCAGCGGTCGCCGGCGGCGATGCCTCCACCTCCAACATTCGGACGAAGGGAGTCACGCCTCCAATCGGTTCGCTTGCAAAGGCCCAACCATAGGCAAGTGCACCCAGCAGTTTGCCATCGATGTAAACAGGCGACCCACTCATGCCGGCGATGATCCCAGTCTCCCGCATCCGAGGATGGTCGAGGCGCACGAGCACGATCTCGCCGTCGGGCCTCCCCGAGCCAACCGTCCCGAGCACGGTGAGAGGAATCTCCACCCGCTCGCCTCCGTCCATTTCGGTGATGCACAACCCCGTCCGCCCGGGTGTCGCCTCGGCAGGGTCAAGAGTATCGATAGCCCAGGCGTTGAGTCCTCCGGTGGCCAATCCGAGAATTAACAGTAGCAATTTCATCCACTTCATCAGAAGGCTATTCTACGCATATCCTCCCCGAGCCCGCATATCTCACCAGATTTCAGCTGCGGCCGGCGATGTGGCGCCCCGGCCCCCGGTCGCAGCCGTTTGACCTTCGATCGGGGTTTTACCTACAATGGGTGTTCGGAACCCTCAATGGACGACTCAATACTCCCCCACCCATCGATGATCGACCGGCTGGTCGAAGTGGCTCGCCGCCTGCGTTCAATCCGCCGACCCACCGAAGCGGCCGAGCTACTGGAGATCGCGGCCGCATTCTCGCCCCACGGAAGAACGCTCCGTGAGGAGGCTGAAAGAGTCCGCGGCGAGGAAAGCGTCGACGATTTCGACCGCGAATTCAAGCGCCGCAACCTCGAGGCCTCGCACGCCCTCGGTATGGCCCACATCTTTGAAACCCGCGGCGAGTTCGCGCGAGCTGTGGACATGATCGATCTCGCGAAACTGCGCACTCCATTCAACTACCTGGCCTACGCGGCCGCCGGCTTCCTCCATCTCCGCCACGCCGACACGGAAATAGCCCTCGAAGAGTTCATCCAGGCACGCCGTCTCAACCCTCTCGATTTTCGGCTCGCAGTGGAGACATCACGGACCGCGCTCGAGAACGAGGACTTCGACGCTGCCCTTGAGGCCGCCGTCGACGCCATGCTGCTGGCCAGTTGGCGCTCCGAACGGGAACAGGAACAAGAACGGCGTCGGGTCGAGACCCTGGTACGCCTGTGTCAACGTGAGCCGCAAGCCGTGGAGCAATTGATTTCCACCCGCATTTCCACGCTTCAGAAGGCCTGTGATCACGTGGCCCTCAGCCACGCAAAGATTTTCTCGCACCATGACCCACCGGCACGGAAAGGGCGAGTCGCGAACGTCGGGAGCGAGGATGACGATCTCCTCCGCCGTGCCACCGAGCTTCGCTCGATGCCTCTCTTCCGACATTTTTCCGACGAGCTGATCATCCCGCTGGCAAAACTGGCTCAACCCAGCACATTTGAAGCCAATGACATCCTTTTCGCCGAGAGTGATCCCAATCGAGATCTCAAGATCGTGTGTGAAGGCACGGTTCGGATTTCGCGAACGACTCCGGTCGGAGTTCAGGTTCTCTCAACTCTCGATGCGGGCGCCCTCTTCGGAGAGATTTCGTACCTCGACAGCCTGCCGCGTTCCGCCACTGCCTACGGAGTCGGGGAGGGGTCCCTCTACACCATTTCAGCGATAGCCCTTGATGCCGTCGTGGCCACCGACCGTGAGCTGGCCGTGAGCCTGCTGTGGGGTTTCTGGCAGACGCTGGCCGAAAAGGTGCGCGCAGCCAATGCACAAATGAGTGAACTCTTTGGCTCTCCGTCGGAGCCCTTCGAGCTGGAGCGCGGCGAAGACGGGGCTGGTGATCGGGTACACATCGCCGAGGAAACCAAGCTCGACATTCTGAGGGAACAAGGTCTGTCGGCGCAGGAACTGCGGCTACTGGCCAAGTACTCTCGTGAAAGGCGTTACGCTGCCGATGGCCTGATCTTTGCGGAGGGCGATCCCGGCGATTGCCTGTACATAGTCGTCGATGGCGCGGTCCGGATCTCGCGCATGGTACCCGGCATGGGTGAGGAGTGCCTGGCGATTCTCGAGCGGGGCGAAGTCTTTGGTGAGCTCGCTCTGATCGACGACCAACCGCGGTCCGCAGACGCCCGCGCCCATCGATCGACGACCACAGTGTTCTCCATCAGCAGGTCACTTCTCGAGGAAGTACTGTCGATGGACCCGGACGCTGCCGTCCAATTCCTCAACCTACTCTGTCGCTTGCTCTGCCGCCGGCTGCGAGCGATGAATGAGAGGTTGGTCGCGTGGAGAGTGATGGCAAGTCACGAATAATTTCGGATTTCGGATTTCGGATTTTCCTCCCGTCCAACCTCCCCTGAGACCACAAAAAACAAGGCCTTAACTCTTTACTCTTAACCCTTTACCACCTTCAGATTCGCCCGTCCACCTCTCGCTCGTAACCCTCGGCCCGGAATTGGAACCACGTCGATGGAAGAGACCTCGTATATCCCGTTGTTCTCCTAGATAGAAGAGGAGGCCTGATGCACGGCTCGACATTTGAAGATGGTCCCAAGGCCCCGCCGCCGGAGACCGTAGACGTACCCGACGTGATCCCGATCTTTCCGCTACCGAAAGTTGTACTGCTGCCGTCGGAGGTACTCCCGCTGCATGTTTTCGAGCCCCGTTATATCGAGCTCGTGCGCGACACCGTTGCCTCCCACCGGGTCATCGGCATGGTCGAGGTGCTACCGGGTCACGAAGACGAACTGCCACAAACGCCTCCGGTGCGCGAGGTTGGCTGCGTTGGATTCATCGCGACCCACGAAGAGCTCGAAGACGGCCGTTTTCTGATGTGGCTGCTCGGTCTCGAACGTTTCCACATCGAGCAGGAGCTCGACGTCCCCACGAGCTACCGCCAGGTGCGGGTCCGATACAAGCCGACCCCCGAGTCGCCGAAACGATTGGCAGGGATTCGTCCCTTGCGGCAAGAACTGCGGACCCTTCTGCCGGACTTCGTCGATCTCGACGAGTCCTCGCGCAAGCTGTTTGCCCGTCACATGTCCGAGGTCTCCGATGCTCAGCTCATCGCCCTTGCATCGCAGATCCTGGAGATGCCGAGCGAGCGCAAACAGACTCTGCTCGAGGCGGGAACTCTCTCCGAGCGTTTCCTGATGGTGTACGAGGACCTCTACCGCCATCTCGACACCAATCCAGAATTTGGGAACTTTTCGCCAAACGAACTCAATTGAATTCGGAATTCGGCTAGAAAGTGCCCGAGACGGCCGAAGGCGTGCCAATGGATGTTTCCGGCTCGCTGGTGAAAGCCACCAACGCTAGACCGAGGGCCAGGACCAGAGCCGCGGCAACGATCGGCACCAGGAGCTGAGACCAATCGGTCCTCGTCGCCCTCTCGCCTCCATAGCCGTTTTTCGCTTCTGCTTCGTAACCGGTCATCTCAGCCTCCGCCCTCCTACATATATGACGCCGCAGGCATCCCAAAAGTTGCAGGCGGGCCGAAATCGGCCCGCCCTCGATCAAACGACGCTATTTCGAGGCCATCTGGAATTCGGGATGGCTGTGCTCCATGTGTTCCGCGATCCAAAGCTCCTGAACGTCCTTTGGCACCGAGCCCAGGGTCGCCTCGAGCTTCACTTTTTCGCCGTCCCTCTTGACCCAGTAGGTGGTCTCGGTGCCAGGCTCGAACTTGGCGTAGGCCGCCTTGAGTTCCTTTTTGTTGTCCTTCGAGTACTTGACATCGTTGACTGCCAGCAGCACATCACCCTTTTTGAAGCCGGCCTTCTGCGCCGGGCTGCGGTCGTAGACCTTGTCGACGACCCAATGGCCCTTCTCGTCGGTGTCGTAACCGATGCCGAGCCACGCCATTTCGGAGTACTTCGCCTGCATCTTTTTGAGGCAGTCCTCACCGTTCCCGTCGCACTTGCCCTTTTCGCCGGCCAGCGCGGGCATCGCCAGAAACAGCACCATGACCAACAACGCAATCACCTTTCTCATGCCGAGACCTCCAATGAGTTCGAGTTGACGAAAGCCCGACCAGGTACCGGACCCCGGGGTCCTCGCACGGCCGGGTAGACGGATTTCGTTCATGCCACCCAAGATGCGCCTGCGAGATGTGAATGTCCTCACGGCGAAGTCATAACCTGTCAACTCTGTTACCGAGATGCAAAACCCCCTGGCAGATGGCTTTTCGTGCGCTATATTGCTCTCGACCGCGTTCGATCCGAGGAGTCGACTGATGGCGCCACTGGGCAACAACCGAAACGGCACATTCTCAGAGTCCGAGCTGCGGGCAGTTGAACACAGCGTGTTCGGTGGCCGTCGGGTGCTGTGGGCCGGGGTGCTGGCCGTTTTTCTGCCCCTGGTGGTGCTCTTGGGTCTGCAGTACTGGTGGCTCGCCGATCTCGAGCGGAACTCGGCCATTGCCCGCGAAGCGACCCTCAAGAACTACCTGGAGACGATCACCAAGGACGTTCACTACTTCTACTGGAAGATCTCCGAACGCGCCCTCAACCTTCCGCCTGAGATTTTTGGTGAGAAAAAGACCATGAAGGCGGCCGGCTACTTCAAAAAGAAGGAGATCGAGGGCGCCAGACGGCTCTTCATCGTCAGCTTTCTGAGCCGGGAGTCATTGCTTTTCTACGACCCCGAGAATGCCAAGATGGTGGTTCCAAAACACTCCGACGAAACGGTGGCGGTGTGGGCAGCGGCGTCTCCGTGGTCCTACCTTCGCAAAAAGGGCACCAAGATCGAGAAAACCACCCTCAGCGTCGACCAGCACGACCAGAAGAATCGCATCATCATCCTTCCAATCACTGATGAGCACTTCAAACTGGTTGGGCTCGCCGGAATGATCGTCGACCAGAAATTCTTCGAAAAGGTGGTTCTGCCCAAGGCCATCGAGGCCGCGCTACCAAAATTCAAGGACGAAGAAACACAGGAGCTTCTTGTCGTGGTGCGGGACAGCCAGAAACGACAGATCTTACCGCACGACATCAAGACCAATCCCAAGAAGGACCACGTGAGTCGCTCCTTCGCATTCGTGTTCACCGACTGGTACATCAGCCTCCAGGGAGACTTTGCGACGCCCGAGAAATGGGCGCGCGCCAACTTCGCCTACAACATGACCCTGTCCGCAGTGCTAGCCGCGGTTCTGCTTGGAGGCATCGCGCTGACCATCCGCACGGCACTTCGGGAGATGAACCTCTCGGCAATGAAGAACGAGTTCGTCTCCAACGTCTCGCACGAACTCCGCACGCCCCTCTCCTCGATCCGCGTCTTCGGTGAATTCATGCGCCGCGGCCGGGTCAAGGACCACGAAAAGGTTCGCGAGTACGGGTCCTATATCGAAACCGAAAGCCGCCGGCTGACCCAGTTGATCAACAACATCCTCGACTTCTCACGCATCGAATCCGGGCGCAAGGTCTACACCTTCGAGGACGCCGACCTCGAGGAGATTCTGGCCGGCACCCTCGGCACCTTCACGGTGCGACTGCGCGACAAGGGGTTCGATGTTTCCTACCAGGGCCCGGACGAGCCGTTGCCCGAAGTCGAGGTCGACCCCAACGCGATCGACCGGGCGGTGGCCAATCTCCTGGACAACGCCGTCAAGTACTCGGACGGCGACCGGGCGATCCAGGTCACACTTGATCGCAACAATGGAGAAGCCACTATTTCGGTTTCTGATCACGGCATAGGCATCCCCCGCGACGAGCAGGAAAAGATTTTCGAGCGATTCCATCGCGTCAGTACCGGCCTGGTGCACGACGTCAAGGGTTCCGGCCTCGGCCTGTCGCTCGTTCGGCATATTGCCGAGGCACACGGCGGCACTGTCACGGTCGAGAGCGAGGTCGGCACGGGCAGCACATTCACCATCCACCTGCCGCTGACGCGTTCAGAGGGAGATGAAGCATGAGCCGGGTTTTGGTAGTCGAGGACGACGAGGCGATGGCAGTCGCGCTGCGCGACGGCTTCACCTACGAAGGGCATGAGGTCACGGTGGCCCGCGACGGTGAGGCTGGCCTGAAACGTGCTCGCGAAGATTCGCCCGACATCATGATTCTTGACGTCATGCTGCCAAAAATGACCGGGCTCGAGGTCTGCAAGCTCCTGCGCGGCGAAGGTTCGCCACTGCCGATCATCATGCTCACCGCCCGCGGCCAGGAGATCGACAAGGTGCTCGGTCTCAAGCTCGGTGCCGACGATTATGTGACCAAACCATTCAGCTTCATGGAGCTCATGGCCCGGGTCGAGGCAGTGCTGCGGCGCTCTCAGCCTGGTGGCAGTGCTCGAAGCGCGGTCTACGAGTTCGGCGATCTCACCGTCGACATCGACCGCCACGAGGCAACCAAGGGCGGCAACCACCTCGATCTGACCCCGCGCGAATTCCGGCTCCTCGGCTATTTCCTCACTCACCAGAGCGAAGTGGTCTCTCGCGAGGAACTCCTCGACGCGGTGTGGGGCTACGACACCATTCCCTTTACCCGCACCGTAGATACCCACATCGCCAAGCTGCGCAAAAAGATTGAGGACGATCCCGGCGATCCGCAACACCTCATCACCGTTCACCGGCTAGGATACAAATTCGTTGGGTGAACGCGAGTCCGTTTCTGGAACAAGTGATCAGTAACCAGTAATCAGTCACACTGTGTCGTCCTGGAATAAGTTGACACCTGATGATGAACCGCCAAGCCGTAATACTGAGATGAAGAGTAGCGTCAGATGCGCGACATAGGCAGAACCACAGAGGCACAGAGCGGACCACGGAGATAAACCTCTTGTGGTCTCGCCTTATTCAATGAGATGCAGTAACTCTTGCCGTATCTGCCACTCAACGCCCTCTCTGAGATTTTCTCTGTGTTCTTCTTTGTGTTCTCTGTGTCTCTGTGGTGGTTCGGATGCGAATGACTGGGGCTCACGCCCCATGCCAAATATCTGTCGCCGCTCCGCGGCTCGCGGTCGCATGACAACTTCTGGTCAGGACTTGACATCACTGATAACTGATTACTGGGTAGGCGGGTGGAAGTGGTGACCCCAACGGGATTTGAACCCGTGTTGCCGGCGTGAAAGGCCGGTGTCCTAGACCTAGCTAGACGATGGGGTCACTCTCGCGACCGTGCGGGCGGCTCCGGCGGCCACCCGGGCGCGTATCCTACCGCAAAAGTCGCCGCTGGAAAAGCGGTCGAGTGCCATAAACCGTACAATCGATCTCGGAGGTACCACAATGTGCTCCGCAAAGAACATCGCCTCGGCCGTTGTCATCCTCTTCATTTGCGTGCCACTCATCGCCGATGGTCCGGTGCCGTCGACCTTCTCGGTCGTCGCGGCAGACCCCACGACTGGCGAGGTGGGTGTGGCGGTCGCGAGTCGATTTTTCGCCGTCGGCACGGTGGTACCGCACGCCCGCGCCGGTGTCGGGGCAGTAGCGACCCAGGCCTACGCCAACACGAATTTCGGCAAGCATGGACTGTCGCTGCTTTCCCACGGGAACTCTCCTGAGAAGGTGCTCGGGGTCATGCTGGGCAACGACAAGGATCGCAACAGGCGACAGGTAGGGCTCGTCAGCGCGACCGGCGCTTCAGCAAGCTATACCGGGACCAGCTGCAACGCCTGGGCGGGCGGGCGGTCCGGCCCCAACTACGCGGTCCAGGGCAACATCCTTACTGGTGAGGATGTGGTGACGGCGATGGAGAAGGCTTTTCTCTCCACGGCCGGGCGCCCCCTCGGGGCGCGCCTCTTTGCGGCCATCGAAGCCGGCGATGCGGCCGGTGGCGACAGCCGCGGTAAACAGTCCGCGGCATTGCTGGTGTGCCGAAAGAACGGCGGATACGGCGGGTTCACAGACCGGGCCATCGACATAAGGGTCGACGACCACCAACAGCCGATCCGCGAGCTCGGAAGACTGCTCGACATCGGACTCGTTAACGACGCCTGGAACCGTGGCTGGACCGCCTTTACTAAGCAGCAGTTCGAAGAGGCTCTGCGCTGGCAGGAGGCAGCGGCAAAAAGCGCCGAGTCTCAGCCGGAGGTTTTGCCCGAGGTTCTCTACGACCTGGCGGTAATCCGTCTCGCGAACGGCGATCGCAATGGGGCGAGATCGATTCTTGCGCGAGCCGTTACGCTCAACCCAAAACTCGCCGAACAGGCAAAGGTCGATGTGGACCTGGCCGGGCTTCGGGAAAACAGCGCAAAGTAACCAGTATCCAGTAATCAGTGCCTCAGTACCACTCCAACACCCGCACCTCGATCGAGGGGTTCTTGGCAACGAGGGAACGGAATTCGTCGAGATCGCTCATCCCGCCCTTGCCGCGAAAGTGGTAGGGAAAGACCACCTTGGGTTTGAACTCCAGAACCGCGTCCGCTGCAGTCGCAACATCCATCGTGTAGGGCAGATTCATGCAGACGAAGGCGGCGTCGATGTCCTCGAGGGCGCGCATCTCCGGAATGTCCTCGGTGTCGCCAGCGATGTAGATCCTCGTGCCCCCAAGAGTCACAACGTACCCGTTGCCGCGGCCCTTGGGATGGAAAGCCTGACGGTCGGGTGTGAGGTTGTACATCGGGATCGCCTGGATAAAGCTCTCACCCCAATTCACTGACTCTCCGTTGGCAATGACGGTGAGGCGCCCACGGTCAGCCTCGGGAAATTTCTCCGCCACCGAGGCAGGAGCGACAATCACTGTCGAAGATCCGGCCAACCCGTTCACCGTATCGACCGAGAGATGGTCACCGTGAATGTGAGTGATCAGAATGAGGTCGGCCTTGCCGAAGGCCTCGTAGGGCCCTTCACCACCGATCGGATCGACGGCGATCATCGTGCCGTTCCATTGCATCACAAAGGTGGCGTGTTCCACTGGATGAATCGTCAACGGACCCTGACCGGTCGCGATCGTGCGGTCGGCAGAAGACCCCGCAATGACCACCGGCGTGAGAAACGCACACGCCACAGCGATAACGAAGAACTGTTTCACAAGATCCTCCCTTGGTGCTCCGGAATCATCATACATATACCCCCGCTTCTTGACATCACGGCAGTGGGGCATCACATTCAAATCAGTGAATCTCGACGAGAACCCTGAGATCAGGAGACGATCTCATTTAATGAGGCGGACTGGCGCACTTCGTTTTCCGCTTTGATGGATTCGGAGGGAGGAACTCGATGACCAGGAGATGGCTTCTCGGATCGGTCGCTCTCGTAGGTTTCGTTGTGGTCTTGGGCTGCGTCTGCGAGCCTTGTGACGAGGGCAAGAAGAACAAAGAACTGGTGGCCGAGGTCTTTGCGGTCATCGAGGCCGGCAGTTTTGACAAACTCGACCAATTCATTGCGGCAGATTACGTCCGTCACTGTCAGGCAACTCCTGACATCCAGGTCACCAGTCTCGAGGAATTCAAGGAATTCCTTGCCCATGATCTGGAGACCGTCTCAGACCCAAAACTGGTTCTCCACCGCATGGTCGCAGAGGACGATTTGGTCGCATTCTGGGCTACATATAGCGGTATTCAAGACGGTCCCATGGGCCCGTACCCGGCGACCGGAAAACGGATGGAGCTCGACTTCGCCGGCATGCACCGCATCGCCGACGACATGATCGTCGAAACCTGGGTCATTTGGGACAGTCTGACCGGGCTGACACAGCTCGAGCTCTTTCCACCGAAATCCCCGGAAGCAACCGAGTAAAGCCGACAAATATTTGGAGCGGTATCGGTTGAAAGACACGGAGGCTCTCATGAGCAGAAGCGCACTCAGCGTGTTCGTTTTCTCGATCTACCTCTATCTCCTCGGCTTTGTTCTGGTGGTCACTCCCGATACCCTGCTGAGGATTTTCAAATTCCCCGACGCTGATGGACTGTGGATCCGGGTAGTCGGGATGCTGGTGATCATCCTCGGTTTCTACTACTCGCACGTCGCGCGCGCCGAGATGAGGCCGTTTTTCGTCTGGACCGTGATTGCCCGCACATCGGTTCTTCTCTTCTTTATCGCCTTCGTGATCGCCGCCCTCGCACCCCCCACTTTCATCCTTTTCGGCGTCATCGATTTCGCGGCCGCGATGTGGACCCTTTTCGCGATCCGTTCCGACGCTGCGATACCGACCCAGGACTGAAAGAGCACCCTTGGTTCGGTCGACCTCGCCCTGTGATGCCATCACCTGGCAGTGGTATAAGCTGGAACACGAGGAGGAGAGGCCATGGATGATCGTGCGTTGCTCGGCGACGTGCCACTCGGAAGACTGAACGGCGCAAAAGTCCTGGTGGTTGACGACGAGGAGGAGATTCGCACCTTCCTCTCGACTCTGTTTGAGGATGAAGGCGCAATGGTCTTCGAGGCGGCCGACGGTCTCCAGGCACTGGAGGTCGCCGAACGGAAGAAGCCGGACCTCATCACCCTCGACCTCTCAATGCCCGGCAAAGATGGTATCGACACGTTTTGTGACTTGCGCGAGAACCCTGCCACCGGGGAGATTCCGGTTTGCATCATCACGGGTCACCCGGAGTTTCGAACGGTGATCTACGACCGACCGGTATCGCCACCCGAGGGATTCATCGACAAGCCATGCCAACCCGATCACGTCGTCGACACGGCGCGTCGGATTCTCGGTCTGAGGAAGCGCAAACAATCCAGGGCTGGCAATTAAACTCAGTACGCGATCAGTGGATTTTCACCGCACAGCGTACTACGGCTCCCACGAGACAAGGTTCCGCTACACTCCGCGGAGGTGGAGGCAAAATGGCGAAACCGACCCTGATCATCGGCAACCGAAATTACTCTTCCTGGTCGCTTAGGGCCTGGCTCACGTTGGAGGCGACAGGACAGCCATTTGACGAAGTCGTCATTCCACTCGGCCAGGAAGACACCACCGAAGAAATCCTTCGCTGGTCACCGACTGCTCGCGTTCCGGCCTTCAAGGATGGCGAAATCTTCCTCTGGGACTCACTCGCCATCTGCGAGCACCTCGCCGAGGCATTTCCGGAAGCGGGCCTGTGGCCGACCGACGCCAGAGCCCGCGCCACTGCGAGATCGGTGGTCGCCGAGATGCACTCCGGCTTTGTCGCCCTGCGCAAGCACATGCCGATGAACTTGCGTGCGTCCTACCCCGGCGCCAGCCGCGAACCCGGCGTCGATGAGGACATCGCACGGATCACAGCGATCTGGGAGCAGTGCCGAAAGGAACATGGTGACGGTGGGGACCTTCTCTTCGGCCAGTTCACAATTGCCGACGCATTCTACGCTCCTATTGTCAGCCGCTTCCGCACATTCGGCGTTTCGCCGAGTGGTATCGCCGGCGACTACATGGAAGCCGTCTGGGACCTGCCAGCAATGCAGGACTGGGCAGAGAAGGCCCGCACCGAGAAATGGAGCGTTGAGCGATACGACCGATAAGATTCTCGCGAGTCCTTCCTGGCATGCCTCGGCGTCGTCTCCGGGTCCAGATTCTGCACAAGACCAGGTGATAAACTGAAGCAAGAATTTGAAGCACATTCGACGCCTTCAGACGACGGTTTGAATTGACCACCCAGAACCAATCAGCTCTATGAAGATCTCCAGAAGCAACAAACGCATTCAGACGGCTCTGGCATTGACCCTCCTCCTCATCGTTGCGTTTTATACCCTTTTCGAACTCCCCTTCACAGCTTCGGATCTCACGATCGCACCCGACTCGGTCGAGTATTCGACCGCCGCATGGCGCCTCGTCAATGAGGGGCGCTACGTTGTCACCATCAACGGTGCCGAATACCCGCCTCGATACCCGCCCGGCTTCGCCCTATTAGCGCTGGCCCCCGTCTATCAACTCCTCGGGCAGGACAACGGCATCGGCGTTGGGATCTATGGAATCCTCTTCTGGAGTTTGATTGGGGTTGCCGCAGCCTTTGCCATCGGTCGGCGCGTTGGTGGACTGCCGAGCGGGCTGCTCGCCGGAGCGTCCGTTCTGCTTCTTCCGGACTACCGACATTACAGCCAGATGATCATGAGCGATGCCACATGCACCGCCCTGATGCTCGTTCTGCTTCTTGTCTACCTTCGCGTTGCGGCTGCCCCTCAGAACTGGGGAGGATGGCTCACAGCAGGTGTAATTTCAGCCCTGGCCGCCTCGATCCGTCCGACCGCCCTTTCGGCAACATTGCCGTTTCTTCTCCTCGCCTTGCTAGACTTCACCGCGCCGACGATCGCTCTCCAACGGCATGGTCTTTTCTCTGCCAATTTTGTTCTTTGCATCATCTCAGATGCTCTACAACTTTCGCGTATTCGATTCGCCGCTTCCGGTCGGGTTACCAGTTTTGGTGCCCCGTTCCCTATGACTACCTGCATCTGACGTTCGGAATTTCCCACCTCGGGCCAAATGCTGCAACTGCTTGGCAGTCCGGACTTTTCATTCTGCTTGTAATCGCCACGATCATATTTTTTGTTCTGCGTCGCTCGGAACGAGCCGATGACGCGCATTCGGTGACCCGTCAAGCTTGCCTTCGCTTCGTCCTTCTCACAGCGGCACCACTCACCCTCTTCCATCTTCTTCTACTTCTATCCCGAAACGCGATTTTTCCTACCCGCAACCGGACTATTCGCGGCAGTGGCCGGAGCCATGCTTGGCACCCTGCTGCAACGCGCCTCAGATCGATCGGCTGTGATCGTCGTCGGCCGCAGCGCTTGTTCTCGTTTCCTGCTCCTCGCCTTTCCTCAGACCACCCCAGACCCGACCCGGCGCAACGCCGTTGATCTGTTCAACAACACCCTCCCCAGGAATGCCGTTCTGATCTCGAATATCGATCCCGTCTATCTCGATTTCTTTCTCAATCAAGACGCGGAACGGATCGTCCTTCCCCTTTCCCGGCACGTAGAATACGCATCCAAAATCGTGGCACCGATAAAGATCCTAGCGCCCGACCCACCTCCCACCCAGGCCTTTGACCACCGCTGTCCTGGAATCCGAAACGGGGGTGGTTACGACGTCGTTGCTGCTACGGCTTCCGAACCTGAAGGGTTGGATCTCATCGATGCGACTCTGGCCGCCGGTTCGACCGTATTCCTCGACGCCACCCACATCTCCTGGCTCCAGCAATCTGCCGTCGAGAATTTGCAGAACCGCTACCAGATGCGCCGCACAGCAGAGGGGCTATATCAACTCTCCCAGCCGCCATATCGGCTTCGATAATCTGCGGCCGCTTCCGTGAAAGCCGAGGAATGTGCGGTAAATTGGGGGCACCTCGATACTTGGACCTATACCAATTACCGCTCCACCACAGCCCGACCCTGGACCATCTGACGGTTCTCTAAGAATTAGATACCTCCTGACCTCGCTCCAATGGGTCACCACCTGAAGGTCCAACGCAACTTGATGACCACCTGATCGTTGATCTGGGCGTAGCGAAGACCAATCCTCGCTGGCGATCGGGTGTCGCCAGCCGTGGTACCAGACGACAAAGAAATCGTTGCCTGGTTTGATGGTCCAGCGGAAGCGAGTGTTGGCGCCCAGATCGCGGGATTCGGAATCGTACTGGATATAGCTCGAGAGAATCAGATCCGGAGTAAAGGCGTAGATCGCCCTGAACTGCCAAAGGTTGAGGATGAAATCCCCCTCGGGGAGACGTCCGTTGTCGTGCTCGCCATTCAGCTCGAGCCGAAGATGTCCTGCCGGTGTCGTGTAGGACACGAATCCCGAAGCCTGGGTCAACGAACCGGTGTAGAAGTCTCCAAACCACACCGAGGCCCCCACTCTCCACGGACGATGGCGAGAGGACTGGGCCTCGATCCGAAAGCGCGTATAGGAGTATTCCCCTGGCGGGATGACGACACCCTCGGCGATTTCGAATTGCTCGTCGAGGCGTTCGAATTGCGGCACGATATTGGCTTCGAGGTGTTCGCCCGACTGGGTATGGGCGTTGAACGGCGCGGTGAAGACTCTCCAGGATTCTGCCCGCCCATCGGCGCTTTCGATGTAGAGCGGAAAAACCTCGAAGTTGAACTGGCGTACCCAGGCAAATAATCCACCTTGTGGGCGAGGTTGGTAGTGCGCTCCGGCCTGATACCAACGGGTCCCGGGGCGCGGCAGGAATCCCAGCGCCGGATCGAGCCCTTCACCGAACTCCTTGTATGTCAGGTAAACATCCCAGAGATCATTGGGGTCATCAACTTTGAAGCCCCAGCCGGAGCGCCGCCCAGCGCGCCGGCCAGAGAAGTTTTTATTGCCGTTGAACGTGGACGTTCGCCAAAGGACATCGATACCGCCAAGCGAGTTTTCTCGCTCACCCTCGGGATCGCCTTCTGTGGCGATGACGCCAAATGTCAGATTTTTGTCCACATCGTAGGTCACCCGACCGGAAAAAAGATTGGTCCTCTGAGTCACGTCCGTCTCGTCCGCCGCCACGCCGAGGGCGGCAACTCTCCACCGGCCCGCGCGCCCGATTACCTTGGCTCCGCCGAGGAGGGGTATCTTCTCACCCTCGAAGAGGCCCATCTTTCGCGAAAAGAACGGGATGAAATCGCTACCGAGGCCCGAGCCGAATACGAAGATGTCCGAGCCCTCGAGAAAGAATGCGCGCTTCTCCGGGAAAAAGAGAGGAAAACGGGTGAGATTGACTTGGCGGGTGTCGACTTCAGTCTCGGCAAAGTCTGGATTGATGGTGAGGTAGCCCGTGAGGTCTCCGGTGAAGTTCCAGGTCCAGGTCACCTCCCGCTTCACCTTCGACCGTGTGCACGCCGCTCTCGAAGTCCTTTTCGGAGCGCACGAGTCCATAAGGGGCGAGCGAAAGACCGAGGCCCTGGCGCAGAACGCCAACACCGACCAATCGTCCGGCCCTCTGCAGATCGATGAAGGTCGCATCGAGCGTGATTCCGCTCCAGCGAAACGTCGTTAAAGTCCGAGGGACGTAACGTTCGACGTTGAACCCCCAACGATCCTGACCCCACTTGAAACGTAACGTCTGCGTCGGGATGCGGATCTCCGCAGTCCACCCATCGGGCGTGCGCTGGGTTGAGGCATCCCAAATCCCGTCCCAATCGGTGGACATGCTCTCGGGTCCTGACACGAGCCCGTCGAGCCGTGCTGCAGCTGCGTTGATCCGAAAGATGTAGCCGCGGCGCCCATCGGCAACGGGGTCAATCACCACCGCCACCGTATCGTCCCCTGTCATGTTCCCGTCTCGCTGCATCGTGTGGATGGCGACTCGCGAGGGCTCGGGATCGTGACAGACAAAGCCGATATAAATCGCGTCTCGGCTCACCAGGACCCGAACTTCGGAGGTGAAGGGCGTGGGTGCGCCCGGATGAGGGTCCTGCTGCGTGAGGTCTGGGATCGCTCCCGCCTGATGCCACGCGGGTTCATCCAGCGACCCGTCAATGCGTATTTCTTGATCCGTGGACCCAACCGTCAGCTCCGGTTCCGATGCCACAGCCGGGACCGCTGCCACCAGGCAGACAGTAGCGCCAATCGACAGCATACGGATAAACCGAACCCGAGCCTCAAAAACAAACCGATCGACCTGGATTCGCGGCTGTCTCCCCATCGAAAAACTCGAGCCCCCCACGGCTACCCTCTCTCGTGATGAGGCGAGCTCTCACGCACCGGATAGCTCTCAAATCCATAACCACGAACTCGAAGCCATCCAGGACCCGCAACGCAACGGACGACAGCCTCTTGCACCACGATCTTACTCCAAAAATCCAGATCATGAATCCTGGTATCGGTGCCGGAAAAACGTACTGAATTTTTCCATTCGGGAGGCGAACCTTTGAAGCGGAACTTCGGTTTGCCTGAGCCCGGCGTTCGTCTTTGTCCTCTGGACTACGCCGCGATTCGGCTTGCCCGGGAGTAGTTCTCGACAAGCTACTGGCGTCAGAGGAGATGTCCGGCTTCACCTGCGGCTACGTCGTGGCAGGCTTCCGGTTCCGTCCGCTCGGCAACACCAGGACACGTTTACGCCGGAACCGCCGATCCGGGTGTAGGATTGAATTACTGTGGATTTCGAGCGTGTACTCCGGACTCTGGCCAGGTTCTTCAACGACACTGGTGCGGAGTGGGGGGTGATCGGGGGCCTGGCAATGGCGGTTCACGGGGCCCCGCGCACCACCCTCGATGTCGACATCGTGGTCAACGGCGAGATCCAAGAAACCCTCATCGAATTTCTCGAATCCAAGGGATTCACGACATTGCACCGATCTACGGGGTATTCGAATCACCTCCACGATGATCCAGCCTTGGGACGCATCGATGTGGTGTACGTCCGGGGAAATACGAGCCACGAGATCTTCGTCAACACAAAGGCTCACCCAGGCCCTGGGGGAATCGAGATACCGGTGCCCCGCCCGGAGCACATCGCGGCGATGAAGGCGTATTCGATTAAAAACGACCCTTCCCGCACGCTCCGCGAACTCGCCGACATCCGCATTCTGCTCGACGCGCCAGGTGTAGACAGGGCAGAGGTCAACGGGTACCTTGAAAGATACGGCTTGGAGGAACTCATTGACCGACTCGATGAACACTGACTCGCGAACGCTCGACCTCGAGCGGGACATCCCCACAACAGCCGAGGACATCCGTGTCCTTCGCGAGTTGAGGGCGGCGAAACTCGAGGATGCCCTGGTTCACGTAGGCCGGTTGCTGGCGCCGGGCTGGACCCTTGCAGCGGCCGCGGCTCGACCGATGTTCAAAGACTACCCGCCGTTCAAACTGTAATTTCGACCGGCCACCCACCGGATCCGCCGAGATGCCGGAGCCAAAGGCCGCGAGCAACGGGATCAAGGGGACTTGCGAGCGGCCTGGATCGCCTCGGAGTGTGGTGTCCTGCCCGCGAAAATCGGCGTTTGTTGAATGCAAGTGCACCAGGAATGCGCTATGGAGAGGGCGGTGCCGATCATCGTCAATCCTCGGGCAGGTTCATCCGACCCAGCAGGTCTTGGTACCGCGGGTCGTCGTCCAGGAGATCGAAAGTAAATGAACTCACATATGGCATGTTGGGGTCTTTCATTTCATATCCCATCTCGAGCCATTCGATGGTTTTCTCTATATCCCCAGCCAAGGCATACATCATGGCAAGGAAAACCGGTGAAAAATAAGTCTGCTTCGAAAAGGCCGCCATGGTCTCTGCTGCGGACATCATTGCCCCACTGTAGCCATCTTCCTCATATCCCTGTGCCATGACCTCTGCGATCTCGGGGAATCCCAGTCCCGTAAAAAAGGCCTTGGCTGACTTCAGAGATTCCTCATACATTTCCTTTTTGTAGTAGGTTTCCCAGAGCCCATTGTGCCCTATGGGGTCATTGGGAGATGTTCTGAGAGCGTTTTGGTACCGCTCTATGGCGTCGTCATAACGACCCAGGTACGCTAATGTGACTCCAGAAATAGTCATGATCACCGAATTGAGCGGGTCCAATTGCATGGCTCGCTCAGCCATTGCCAGCGCTTCATCCAGACGCCCCATATAACACAACAGGTGCGAGTAGTACACGAGCGCTTCCGCAAAGTTGGGCTTGAGTTCGAGGGCACGTTTGAACGCTTGTTCTCCCCCCTCCCAGTCCCAGTCGATCCACGTTTTGATGGCAGCCCACATGTAATGAACCTCTGGCAACGAGTCATCCAATTCGAGGGCCCTCTGTGCTGCCTCCTTCGCTTTTGGCGTCGCCTCGCTGGGGATGACCAATCCCATTTGTTGGCGGGCGGCCCAGACGAAAGAAATTCCTGTATAGGCCAGAGCGTAATCCGGATCTGTCTCCAGAGCTTGATCAAAGTAGTGCAGCGCGGCGTCGAGTTCCGGTGGAGTCAGCTTGTACAGGTGAGAGATGCCCTTGAGATAGGCCTCGTAAGCCTCGGGGTTGACCTGGAGGGCACTCGCGAGACGCGCCTGGTCCTCGGGCGTCAGTGCCAGCTCGACCTCGTTGGCTACGGCCAAAGCAACGTCGCTCTGCAACGCCAGGATGTCGGTAAGGTCGCGCTCGAAGCTGTTCGCCCACAGGTGGTTTTCGGTGCTCGCTTCGATGAGCTGCACCGTCGTGCGCACCGTGTCGCCGGACCGGCGAACCGAGCCCTCGAGCACGGCCTCGACGCCGAGCTGCCTGCCGATCTCCCGGATCGGTGTATCGGAGTCCCTGAACCCCATCACCGAGGTGCGGGCAATCACTTTGTCGAAGGCTGAGATCTGGGCGAAGGTAGCGATCAGCTCCTCGTGCAGGCCATCGACGAAGTAGGCCTGTTCAGGGTCTCCGGTCAGGTTCTGCAAGGGAAGGATGGCGATGGAGTGGATCGACTGTGTCTCCCCCTCTGGACCGGAACGGTCGAGGAGACCTGGGCCCAGCAACACAGCAAGCGCCACGAGAACGAGCACGAAGGCAGCGGCGATCACTAACCTCGTGGTGCCGGGCTTTCGCTGTGCCGGCGGCACGGAAACCACCTGGTCGGTCGAAATCGACTTGATGTTGTACGCCAGGTCCGAGGCCGACTGAAACCGAGCCTCCGGGCTCTTCTCGAGGCACCGATGGATGCTTCGCTCGACCTCGGCAGGGAGGACGATTCCAGTTGACGACACTCGCTCCGGCTCCTCTCCGAGGATGGCCGCCGATGTTTCGGCAACACTCTTGCGCACGAACGCAGCTTTTCCCGACAACATCTCGTAGAGAACGCAACCGAGAGCGAAGATGTCGGATCTGGCATCGGTCGGCTCGCCCCGCAGTTGCTCGGGCGACATGTAGCCCATTGTCCCCAACACGCTTCCAGGTACGGTGCCCGCGGGTGTCAGGGTGGCAGTCTCGGCATCCTCGTCCACCGGCTCCTTCACCCGGGCGAGCCCGAAGTCGAGCACCTTGACCCGACTGTCGGAAGTGATGAACACATTCTCTGGTTTCAGGTCGCGGTGAACGATTCCCCTTCCATGCGCCGCAGCCAAACCATCTGCAATGGCCGCGCCGATCTCCACCACCTTCTGCCAGGGAATGCCTGATTCTGGTATGGCCTGCCTGAGGTTTTGACCGTTCAGCAACTCGGTGACGGCATAGGTGACACCGCCCTCAATGCCAAAATCATGGATAGCGAGGATATTGGGATGATCAAGCTTGGCAACGGCCTTGGCCTCTCGCTCGAAGCGCCGCAGCCGGTCCGGGTCACCCGCCACCTCCTCTGGCAGCACCTTGATTGCCACATCCCGATCAAGCCGTTCGTCACGCCCCCGGTAGACAACCCCCATCCCGCCCTCGCCGATCTTGTCGACGATGCGGTAGTGGCCAAGCGTGCGACCGATGAGGTCTCGCATTGTCTGGGCTCCTGCGGGGCTATGGTATCGCAGAAATGAGGCCACTCAGAGGTCATTGGGTGTCGACATTGAATCAATGTGCACCATATCGGTGCTCTATCGGTGCTGTATTGATGCCGATGGAGACGAGGTCCCACAGCATTGACCGAGACTCGAAGGGCCTCCGAGGGAATCCGGCCGCGATCGACCGTCCGATCCAATCAAGGACGGCCTCGAAGACGGCAATGGCGTCGGCGAATCGAGTCCGCTTCTTCTAGTCTGACGCCGCGGTGACCCGCTCGGCGATTTCGATGAATCGATCCCGTTCGCGAAGGGACTCGAACAGAGGCTCGCCCCGCAGGAAGTGAATGTCGCCCCATTTGGAGCGTACCGCGAGCTCGAGAGCACCGAGCGCCTCATCGGTATGACCGGCGGCCGCGTGGTAGAGCGCGGTCTCCATGTAGAGGTCGCCGTCTGTCAAATCGGCAGTCCAACTGAAATCGAACCCCTGGCGATGGCGGAAGAGGTCGGTCGCCTCCTCGTAGAGGGTGGCTGCTTCACGATCCATGTCCATCGCCTGGAAGCATCGGGCGAGACCGAGCCGGGATCGTACCAGCACCGAGCCGACGCTGAGGCCCTTGGGATGGGACAGAGCGGACTCGACCGCGTTCCGATACTCGCCGATGGCGCCCGTCGAGTTTTGTCGGCGGAGCAACACGTCGCCGATCACGCCGTGGGTCAGGCAGAGCATCGCTGTCTGGTAAACGTGGTCTCGATCGGAGAGGATCTCGAGCGAACGCCGGGCGATCCGTATCGCCTCGTCGAGGTCACCCTGGCGGAATCGGAGCCTCGCCAGCATTGCGTTGCCGCCGGCGAAGCGAGCGAGGTCGTACACGTCCGAGGTCTCGATCTCGGCCGCACACTCCAACGCCTCGCTGGCTTCAGCGTACCTGCCGCGAAACATCAGCGCGGCCCCCTTCATCTGGTGCGCGGCCTGATAGCGTGGCGTCAAACTCCTGCTTTGGTCGAATTCCTCGAACACCTCACTCCACAGATCCGCGGCCGACGCCTTTCCGGTCTGTATCCACAGAGCGATAGCCAGGAAGTAGTGGCTCGCCGCGGAGCCGGCGTCAAGCTCGACACCCCGGCGTCCGGCGACGACCGCCTCTTCGACGCGACCGTCACGAAACAGGCTGTAGCAGAGCCAGTGATAGGGGTCTGGGAGATCCGGGTCGAGCTCGATCGCTCGGCTGAGGTGCGAGATCGCGGTGTGCAGGTCCTCGGCATCTGTGGTCGCGATGAACTTCAACGAATAGAGTTCACCGAGGCCGGCGTGGGCGAGCGCATAGTTTGGTTCGATCTCCAGCGCGCGGCTGAAAAGCTCGCGCGCTTTCTCGAAGTTGTCAATTGCCATACGACGAACATGCCACCTGCCCTTGGCGAAGCACTCAAAGGCCTCGAGCTGCCCGGAACGAGGTTTCACCGGCGCTTTGATCATCTCGGGCTCGGCAACCTTCAGCTGGCGGGTGAGCTCCGACACCACCTGATCCTGCAGTTCGAAGATGGCATGACTCGACCCGTCGATTCTGAACGTGCTCTGGACCTCGCCGCTGCGAACATCGACCAACCTGGCGGTGACGCGAATCGAGTCGCCGAACTTCTGGAATCCTCCGGCCACCACAACGGTGGCGCCAAGCTCGTGTCCCAGGACGGCGCTCTCGACCATTCCCGAGTCTCGAGTCAGCCGTTCGACCATCTTGACGACCTTGTCGCGGCCGATGATGCGGAGCAACTGGACCTTCTTGAGGTCGACGGTGACGGTCTCGGCGATGCCGCCTGACAGCCAGTCGACCTCCGGGTCGCCGACGATGTTTTCGAAGTCGATGACAGCTACGGAGTGCTCGAAGGCACCTGGTCGTTGGTCGGGTGTCCTTGGAGCGCCGATCTGGCCATGCAAGAAGATCTGCCGGGCCTCGGTCAGACAATCGAGGAGCTCCGTCGCCGAGGCGGTTCGAACGCTCGGGTCTTTTTCGAGGCACGCGACCAGGAGCTCGGTCAACAACGGAGGAATGTCCGCCCGTATCTCCGCCAGTGGCGGTGGTGGATCGCGGAGGATCGACGACGTCAGCTCGGCCATGTTCGAACCCGAGAAGGGTCGCGTGCCGGTCAGCATTTCGAAAAACACAATGCCCAGCGAAAACAGATCGGAACGGCGATCGGCGTCGCGCCCCCCGAGCTGTTCGGGAGACATGTAGGGTGGTGTGCCGACGATCATACCCGCCTGGGTCCGGGTCTCGAGTTCATCCTCGATGATCGTGTTCTCGGTGATCTCCGCCACCCTTCGCGCGAGTCCGAAATCCAGCACCTTGACCCGTCCATCCACCGTGACCATGATGTTTCCCGGTTTGAGGTCCCGGTGGGCGATGCCTCGCTTATGCGCGGCGTCGACCGCCTCGGTGATCGGCAGGGCGAGACTGAAGAACTGGCCGAGATCCTGACCATCCTCGGGAATCAACTCGTGCAGAGTCACACCCTCGACGAATTCCATGGTGAGAATGTGAAGGCCGTCGACCTGCTCGACCGAGTAGAGAGTGACCACATTCGGGTGGTTGAGCGCCGCCACCGTCTTCGCCTCCTGCTCGAACCGGCGGAGGTGGTCGCTCTGCTCCGCAAGGGCCGGTGGCAGCGTCTTGAGGGCCACCTTACGTCCGAGACGGGTGTCGCGGGCCAGCCACACTTCGCCCATCCCGCCCTCGCCGATCTTGTCGACGATTCGGTAGTGGCCAAGCGTGCGACCGATAAGGTCTCGCATTGCTGGAGTTCCCGAGAGAATGGTAGCGCAGCTGTGGGTTCACTTCGAGACCAGATGGGTGCCACGAGATGGATGGGTACCACGTATTCACTCTATGAATTTGAGTAACGGATCGTCGGAGGCGGTATGAATTGCCAAGGCGTAGTTCAAAAACTTGGTTGGTGGGTGGTGTCGGAATCCGGCTTCGTCTTTCGAATTCCGCTGGCTGCAGCAATCTGTGGCCTACGGCCATCGGCCACTCGCTGGCGACGGTGTAAGCCCGCGCACAAGGCGCGCGAGCAATCCAGGACCCCCCGGTTAAAAGTCAGTCTGAAAGCGTAGGTGAAAACGGAAAATCCTCAGAACTGATCGTCGAGGGTGAGAATCCAGATGTCGGCTTCCGTGGTTCGACGCGAGTAGACGACCTGGCTGCCGTCGCGAGTGAGCCGTGGCGGTCCAAGCACGTCGCGCCTCACGGTGAAAACCTCGCGCACCTCTCGGGTCACACTGTCCACAGCGTGAAATCCCGAACCGGCCGAGACAAAGAGTAGGTTGCGGCTATCGGGCAGCCACACCGGCCACTGTCCGAATGACGTCAATCGTTCGTACCTACCGGAGGCGATCGACAGGGTGACAACGCCCTGGTCGGAATAGCCGATCATCCCGCCGAGAAGCTTCCCATCGGGGGACCAGGAATTCGCTATGAACGGCCTCAGTGGCAGCTCCGGCGCTGGGAGCTCCCGCCGTTCCTGCGGGCGGTTCGGATCGAGAAGGATAAGCACGTCCGCTCGGCTGATACCCCAGAAGCTGTTTGCAGCCACGGTCGCACCGTCGGGCGACCAGACCACTATGCCTGCACCGTCTGCCACGGTCATCTGCCGAATGTCACTGCCGTCGACACGCACGGTCCAGGCCTGAACCTGTCCGCTACCAGACGAGAAGTAGGCGATACGCTCGCCATCCGGTGACCAGCGGGGCACGCGGTCCACGGGCTCTCCGGTGGTTACCTGCCGCAACCCCGTCCCATCGGCGCGTATGACGTAGATGTCTCCCTCGGGCAAATCCCGAGAGTAGAACGCAACCCATTTCCCTTCAGGTGACGGGTCCGGTGATGACCACTGGCGGGACCCGGTGGTAAGCCATGTCGGCTCGCTCATGACAAACGTCTGCGGGTCGAACGTCGCGATCTGCAGGTTCTGCCTCATCAGAACCGAGCTGAAGGCGATTCGCTGACCATCGGCGGAGAAGCAGGGATGAGCGGCAAACGTCGCCGGAGTGGTGACCGGCTCGGGCTCGCCACTCGGCCGACCCGACTCCTCGTCCACAGAAATCCGCCACAGGTTCATGCTCCCGCCGCGGTCGCTGATGAAGTAGATGAAGCGACCATCTGGCGACCACGTTGGGCTCCAGTCCGTCGCCGTGTCGCTCAAAACCGGCGTTGGTTCGCCTCCTTGGGCGGGAATCGTCATGATGTCCATCTGGGTGTCGGTTCCAATTCGGGTCTGGTAGACGATTCGGTGGCCTTGGGGCGACCAGCGCGGCATGACGCCATCACCTGAGCCCAGCTGTCGTTCCTCACCGCCATCGACCGGGACAACCCACAACTCGCTCTCCCCTTCCCAGTTCAGCGGCATGAGGCCCACACGCTCGGAGGCGTATGTCAGCATCGTTCCATCCGGGGACCAGGAGGGGTTGAAGCCGGCCCGCGTGACCCTCCTGACCGCCTCGCCTGTTCGCCCCATCACGAAGATGCCACCACCTTCGCGGCTCGACCGGAACGCGATTCTCTGCCCGTCGGGAGAAAATGCCGGTTGGTCGTCGTCGGCGGTCGAGTCCTCTGTCAGGCAGATGGGCATTCTACCGCTGGTGCTCTGCAGGTAGATGTCGAAGTCGTCGGCCCCAGCGGCGGAGTACACCACCCACTGACCGTCGGGTGAGAGGCTGGGAAACTGCTCGACGCCAGGCAGCGCGGTGACCTGGGCAAACTTGACATTGACCGGCGCCGTGCGAGATCGCAGCAGTTCGCTGTTCCAGAGCATCCACGAGGCGACGAGGGCGATGACGAGTCCAGTGGCAATCAGCGCGTATCGCCGGAATACCGGCTTGATCCACCTGGCTCCAACCGATGTCCCCTTGGTGGGCGTGGCCATCACGGGAACGTCCGATCCGGTACCGATGGAGCGTAGATTGAAGGCGAGGTCGGCCGCCGACTGGAAGCGGGCCTCCGGACTCTTCTCCACACACCGGCGGGTGGCTCGCTCGAGCTCCAGAGGTATCGTTGTCTCGGAATCCGAAAGGCTCGGCGGTTCTTCAACGAGGATGGCTGCCGTGGTCTCTGCGGTGCTGTTGCGAAGGAACGCTGCCTTGCCTGAGAGCATTTCGTACAGAACACATCCAAGTGCAAATATGTCCGATCTCGCATCAGCCTGCTCGCCTCGTAGCTGTTCCGGAGACATATAGCCCATCGTGCCCATAATTGTCCCAGCCACGGTACCCGCCGGGGTCAGTGTCGCAGTCTCGGCCTCCTCATCCACCGGTTCCTTCATCTGGGCAAGTCCAAAGTCGAGCACTTTGATCCGGCCATCTGAGGTGACGAACACGTTCTCGGGTTTCAGGTCGCGGTGAACGATAGCCTTTGCATGGGCGGCCGCGAGACCATCTGCGATCGCCGCCCCCATCTCCACTGTTTTCTGCCAGGCCATGCCCGACGCAGGTATGGACTGCCTGAGGTTTTGGCCATCGAGCAGCTCGGTAACGGCATATGTGACACCCTCACTGGTTCCGAAATCATGGATAGCAAGGATGTTCGGGTGATCCAGCTTGGCCACCGCCTTGGCCTCGCGTTCGAACCGGGCGAGCCGGCCGGCGTCCTGCGCCACCGACGCGTGGAGGACCTTGATCGCCACGTCTCGATCCAGTCGCTCATCGTGCGCACGATAAACTTCGCCCATCCCTCCCTCGCCGATCTTCTCGACGATGCGATAGTGCCCGAAGGTGTGACCAATGAGGTCTTGCATTGTGGGTGATTCCCCGGTCCGGATGGTATCGCATTCGAAGAATCGATACGAGGGAAAGGGTGGCGTCGCTTTTCAGCACCACTCATTGCCCGAACCGAGCCGGTTGAGCCCGATCTGAGATTCCACCTGTTCACACTGAACAATGCGGAATGTGGCACCCATCTGGCACCCATCAAGAATGGCAACTCAGATGCGCCCCCGCTCGCGGGTAAACAGAGGATTGAGGATGAATGCGACTGCGATCAAAACGACGCAACCGATCACGTTGAACCACAGGTAGGGGATCTCGCTGAAGAAGAAACATGCCAGGACCACGGCTTCGGCGACGATCGCGGCGATAAACGTGGCATCTCCGCCGATCTTTTTGAACGAGAACGCGATAATGAAGATCCCCAGGATCGAACCGTAGAACAACGACCCGAGGATATTGACGGCTTCAATGAGAGAGCCGAGGCTGTTGGCGAACATGGCGAAACCGATCGCGTAGGCTCCCCAAAACACTGAAATGATCTTCGTTGCGGTGAGATAGTGGCGATCGGATTTGCCGGGTTTGAAAACGCGTCGATAGATGTCGATCACCGAAACCGACGCCAGTGCGTTCAGCTCCGCGGCTGTGGATGACATCGAAGCCGAAAGAATCGCCGCCAGAATCAGCCCCACCAGACCCACCGGAAGGTAGTTGATGACGAAGCTCAGAAAGATGTAGTTGATGTCGTTGGTATCGGCGCCGGGATCCGACAGAGCGATGAGCGAGGCGGCTTCCTGGCGCAACTGTTCTTCCTGAGACCGGGATCCCTCGAGCGTTTCCAGCGCTTGCTCGATTTCCGCTTCTTCGCTGCCCTCCATCGCCGACAGCATCTCCCGAATGTATATTTGTTTCTCGTCATGGAGCTGCTCGAACTCGGACTCCAAGTCTTCGTACGCCTGGGAGTGGGCGCCGTTTCTCACGTTGGCGGACTCGACCGGATTGAAGAACAACGGTGGCGTTACGAACTGAAAGAAGACGAAGATCATCGCTCCGATGAAGAGGATGCAGAACTGCATGGGAATCTTCAACACGCCGTTGGCCAGTAATCCGAGCCTGCTTTCGGCGATCGAGCGGCCTGAAAGGTATCGCTGTACCTGTGATTGGTCGGTTCCAAAATAGGAGAGAGCCAAGAACGTCCCACCGATGAGTCCGGACCAGACGTTGTACCTGTCCTTCCAGTCGAAGTGCGAAGTTGATGACGTTCAAGTTCCCCATTTTCCCGGCCACCCTGGTGGCGTCCAGGAAGGAGATGTCGGGAGGCAAGAGGCGGAGGATCATGACGAACGCCGCCACCATGCCCATCGTGATGATCCCCATCTGCAGAAGATGTGTCTTGTTGACGGCATCGGTCCCGCCCGTCGTGGTGTAGAGAGTCACCAGTCCGCCGATCACCAAGATCGTCAGGCGGATATCCCACCCCATAAGGACGGAGATGATCAGCGAAGGGGCGAAGATCGTGAAGCCGCAGGCCAGGCCACGCTGAGTCAGGAAGAGGAGACTTCCCAGCGTGCGGTTCTTGACATCGAAACGCTGCTCCAGGAATTCATAGGCCGTGTACACCTTCAGCCTGTGGAAATGCGGAACGGCGGTGACGGAGAGGATCACCATGGCGATCGGAAGCCCCAGATAGAACTGCACGAATCGCATTCCGTCCACGTAGGCCTGGCCGGGAGCGGAGAGAAAAGTGATGGCACTGGCCTGGGTGGCCATGATCGAGAGGGTGATCGTGTACCAGGGTGTGGACCTGTTCGCCAGGATGTAGCCATCGATGTCTTTCTTTCCGCGCGATTTCCAGACACCGAAGACGACCACGAAAACGAGAGCGGCGGCCATCACGATCCAGTCGATAGTGCTCATGGTCTAGCCACGCAGAACTTCCTCGTAGAACGCCTCGTACTGGGGAATGATCTGGTTCGCGTTGAAGCCCTGGACGGCGCGATCCCTCGCCTTCCTCCCGAAACGTTCGTGTTGTTCGTGATCTCTGAGAAGAGCGGCCGCGGCCTCGGCCATCCTTTCGGTTTCGCCGATGGGGAACAGGTACCCCGTCTCGCCGTGAGCAACGAGTTCGGGGAGCCCACCGATATCGGTCGCGATCACCGGCACACCACAGTTCATGGCTTCGAGGGCCGTCAGACCGAAGCTCTCCTGCTCGCTGGGCAGCAGAAAGAGATCGGCGCAGGAGAGTAACGGTTCGAGCTGATCCTGCTCTCCCAGAAAATGCACCTTGTCGCTCAGGTTCAGATCGCTGACCAGCTGTTGCGTCTTCCGGAGCTGCGGGCCATCGCCTATCAGGACGAGCCGAGCTGGAATGAGCTCTTGAACCCGCGCAAACACGCGAACGACGTCGTCCGTTCTCTTCACCGGCCGGAAGTTCGAAGCATGTATGAGGAGTTTTTCTCCGTTGGGCGCATAGGTCTCGCGCAAACACAGGTCTCGACTCAACGCCGGCCGGGCGGGATCGATGAAGTTGTGGATGACTCGTATCTCGCGCTGGATTCCGAACTCTTCGATGGTGCGTTGCTTGAGATACTGCGAGACCGCCGTCACGCCATCCGATTCCTCGATGGCGAACTTGATCACCTTTTGGAACGAGGCATCGGCGCCCACCAGCGTGATGTCCGTTCCATGGAGAGTGGTGACTGTTTTGATGCCTTGTGAGCCCATGATTTGCTTGGCCAGATACGCACTGGTGGCATGAGGCATCGCATAGTGGGCGTGAATCAGCTCGATTTGAAAGGACTCGGCCAGATCGACCAGCTTCGTCGCCAGGGCCAGGGCGTAGGGGGGATACTTCAACAGCGGATAGGTTGTGAAATCAACCTCGTGCATGTACAGGTTCGGGTGAAAACCCTGCAGGCGAAAGGGCGTTGCGTAGCTGACGATGTGGACCTCGTGGCCCCGTTCCGCCAACCCGATCGCCAACTCCGACGCCACGACGCCGCTCCCGCCATGGGTCGGATAACAGAGAACCCCGATCTTCACGGAATCGTCTCCAGACATTCCGGACCGAAGAACTCGACCGGGTCATCGATGCGCAGCGCCTCCCGCACAAGAAACGGCTCCCCGAATTCGACTCCGACATAGGTCCCATATTGGCGATCCCTCGTCTCGATGCGCTTGATGAAATCCGGCCTGCTGATCAGGGTTTCGTCCGTTGGGTCGTCCGCCGCGTTCGGGCTGAAGAACTGAGACTGATAGCACCTGATGGCTTCGAGCTTCTTTTCGTGAGAGCTGGAGATATCAACGACAAACGACGGAGAAAACTCGAAACGTGACTGGTAGTAGAGCACCTTGAAGGGTCGATATGCTTCCTGTCCGGTATCGAGCTTTTTCAGACCGGAAAGATAGCTCGCTTCGCGGACGATCTGGGAGGCCGCCTCGTGGTCGGGGTGCCGGGCAACCCAATACGGTGCGAACACGACCCTGGGCTGATGGGCCCTGATCTCCCGAATCACCTTGACCTTGTTCTCCCAGTTCAACTCGACACGTCCGTCCGGTATGACCAGAGCCTTGTGCACGGACACGCCCATCACATCGGCTGCGGCCGCAAATTCACGCGCTCGGATCTTGGCGCTACCCCGTGTGCCCATCTCGCCGCGGGTCAGCGCGACGACCCCGGTCTTATAGCCCAGGGCCCCCAGTTTGATGATCGTCCCTCCGCACCCGAGCTCCACATCGTCGGGATGCGCACCGAACGCGATGACGTCAAGCTTCACTTTTCCCCCGATCAGTCATTCCTCAGCCTCAAAGCCAAAAACCTGATGGTCGAAATGAGCCAGGTCAACAGCGCGGTAGAGCTCCTCCAACCAGGAGAAGCCGTACTTCATGAGGAAATGGAGTCACGTTGAAGACTCTCTCCTGTAGATGCCGATTGGGATAGAGCCTGTTCTCCAGCTTCGTCAGCTTTCGTCCCACGATTTCCTGATTCTTCTTCGCAGCCTGGATGACTTTCGTTTCCAGGAGGTTCATTTGATGTTGGATCTTGCGATGCACTCCGTCAGCTGTTTGCCCCAACGACCCGTCCATCGCCGTCGCTTCCCGGGAGACGGCCCCAAGATCACGTTCGAGATTGCCCGTAGCGGTCGCCAAGGCTTGCTGCAAGGATTCCGGGATCTCCTCAGCCTGCGAGGGCATTCCTCTTCGCCGAAAGTCCACCCCACACTTCCTGAATCGTGAGCGAGAGAGTCTCCAACGTCGACCCGACGTGCCGCTCGAGAATGGTGAAGCCTTTGCGTGGATAAACGACGGGCATCGGAATATCAAACTCCTCATACGCCCCCCGCAGCTGCGCGAAGTATGCGATCTCGCCCGGCCCACCGACATAGGCGACAGTCGGCAGGATCGTGTCCTGAAACAGGGGTCGCATCAAGACATTCGGGCTGAAGGCATGAGGGGTGCTGTGAGCCATCTTGACGAGCTCGTCCCTGGTGAATCGGCGCTCCGGGTCCTTGACGCTGAAGCCGTCGCCCGCGATGTGAATCGGATGGCGTTCATGCTCCGCCAGAAACAGGTTGAGTTTCCCCTCCTGCTGCCGAACCTGAGGTGCGTAGTTCTTTTCAATCAGCCCCTGAGAAGCCCGCATGACACAGCGGCTCGAGGGTGATCCTTTGCTGATCTCGGTCAGCAACGGCTCTTGTGCCATCGCGATCAGATCAGGATGAGACGGGTCCAAGAGCACCAGACCATAGGCGCTGAAGAGATGGGTCATCCAAATGGAGAATGCCTCAGCGAAAGTTCGCCCTGACTGGTATGCCTCCTTCAGCAGCGACAGGATCTCCGGCTTGAACTCCGAAGGCGGCGTCATCTCATCCAGTGCGTCGACACAGGCCTCGATTTCTGCCGAGAACCTCAACCCGCCGACCGGTACACGATCCTCGGACGGACGATCTTCGTAGGAAATGCGCCGTAGCTGACCCGTTTGATCCAGAAGATCGACGTGGTTGACCTCAGCGAAATCGTGATCGTCCGTGGCCAGCCAGAAAATCGGCACAACGGGCACACCGGTCTGCTGACTGAGGGAGTCTGCAAGCTTGATGGCGGTCAAGGCTTTGTAGATCGTGTAAAGGGGGCCGGAGAACAACGCCACCTGCTGCCCGGTCACAACCGCACACGTCCCGTCCTGAGCCAACGCCTCGATGTTCTGCAGAGTTCGGGGTCCGCAGCCGCTGCTGAGGTTTTGCTCCCTCAGAATCTCAGCCAAACGCCCGCGAGCATAATTGCGGGATGCCAACCGCCCCATCTGTCGTTCATAGGCGGCGGAATCGCGGAAGTCGCCATTGAAGAACTCGCGAACCTCGTCATGGGCGAAGTAGTAATCGCGAACAAGCGGCGAAAGCGAGGGCAGGTCGGCTATTGAGATCCGCATGAAAAGCCCGTCAAATTTGTGTTGGTCTCATCATTCGAAGGCTTTCATGAAGGCGTAGAAAAGCCCGATGAGCACAACCAGGTTGACCAGTACGAGAACGTACATAGCTCCTCCAGGAGGAAAAAAAGGGGGGGTTGCCCTCGTCTCCCCTCTCGATGTCAACGTCCTCAGTCTTCATTTACTTTCCCCGAGGAGATCATATTCGCGAAGAGCCGATAGGCTCCCGGCACGCCGGCCGGCAGTTGGCGGAACCAGGAAATCCCGGAGTAGATGAACACACCGTCACCGAAACGGGCAAACAAAAGCCCTCCGGCCGTGTCCGGTTCCTGCGCGTCGTGAGACGCCAAGACGGTCTCATATCTGTCATCCCACTGGGTTGCGTAATACAGGCCTCGTTCCTGCACCCAAGCTTCAAAATCATCCCGAGTGATCGTGTTGGGAAAATTCAAGAGCTGATGATCGGGGGCGAGAATCGTGACTGGGGCATCCTCCTCGCTCACACGGTCGCGCCCGATGGTGAAGGGATAGGGTCCAATGTCTTCAGTCACGAGTCCGCGGGACACGTTGTACTGGACGATCATCGTCCCACCGCCCTCCACATACTGAAGCAACCGAGGCTGCACGATCGCGAGCCGCTCCCGCGTGTTGTAAGCTCTGATTCCTGCGACGATCGCATCGAAACGACTCAGGTCCCCACTCTCCAAATCGTCGTCGCTCAACGAGGTGACGTCATAGCCCAGATGGCGCAGGCCGTCGGCCACCTCGTCACCCGAGCCCATGATGTAGCCGATCATGTCGCCTCGCCGTTCGACATCGAGCTTGACCACCTTGAGCGTGCTTTCGGGAAAGTACACCTGGCGCTTGATGTGTGGATGCGAGATCGTGACCTGAGCACGAGAGAATTGTCTTCCCCCGACATCCGCCTCAGCAACAAAAAGGGCGGCGCCGGCTTCATCCGGTGGTGTCACCCGGAAGGAGAGCTCGGCCTCGTCATACTTTTTGGACAGGGAAATGGGAAGGCTCTTCGGAACCACGTGCCAGTCCGGATCTCCCGAGAGCCGCACCGTGCCATCTACCCCCGGCGAGTTCGCCTTCACCCTGACTCGAATTTCCTGTGGGTTGGTGTCGGCAAATACCCTGACCCCGTCCCCGAGCTCCGCCGTTACTCTCGGGCGGACTTCGAACAACCGGTAGGATTCGCCATCAACCCTATCCGTCCATCGGTAAAGCACCGGGACGAGGAATTCCAATTCCTCTCCCTGACCGCTCAATGTAATCTTCGCCTGCAAAGAAGGTGCATTCTCAGCCGCACCGATGAGTGATTGATCCGAAACCGTGAAAAGAGCCTTCTTCGGGCTGTTTCTCAGCCAATACGGCTGAGATGTCGGATAGCCGTATGGAATCTGGATCGGGCTCTCGATTGTGTGCGGCGTGTTGTTCTCGAGCACCACGTCCTGAACACTGGAAGACCCGAGATCCTCGAACGAAATTCTCTTCAGCCTGAAAGGAATGTTCGAGCGATTGATCAGCGTCGTGTTGACCGTGACTGAGTCTCCGGGGGCGGCGGCAAAATCGGTCGAAATGGCCTCCAGCCACAACCCCGCACACGCCTGGATGAGTCCGAGCAATTCCTCTTGCTTGACCTCGATCCAGCTCGTTGGTTCAAGCTTTCTCATCTCCGAGTAGGCTTCGAGGAGTTGGGGCAGGGACCGCGCCGGGTCTCTAGGATCAAAGCGCTCGGAAACTTCACCCAACATCACTCCCAGCCTATGGCCGCCAGGCACGCGCGACCACGAGGTGTCGACTCCCGACAGGAGTTCTTGCCCCGACAGCGAGCCTTCGACAAGCTTGAAGTACTCGAACCGGGTCCCCCTCCGGCCGGCGGCACCGAATCCCTGGCTCTTGTGCATCGAACGGCTGATGGCAGCGATCTCCGAGTACGAGGCTCCGAGCAGGGGATCGAATTCGCCTACGTCGACCTTGACCGCCTCCGCTTGCTCCTGTTCACTCAATCGCCAACCGTTCCAGAACAATCTCTTCGCCTGCCACGGTTCGACGCGGTCAAGTTGCTCCGGAAACCTCTGCGGATCGCCCGCCGCATGGAATGTTTCTCGTGCCAGCCGGGCGGAGGATGTGTGGTGACCGTGTCCGCTCGACCTGTCGAATGGAAAACGGGTGACGATTACGTCTGGCCGAAACGAACGGATGATCCAGACCACATCGGCCAAAACAGCCTCTTTCCCCCAAAACGCCAGGGTCTCTTCGGGGGACTTGGAGTATCCGAAATCGACCGCTCGGGTGAAGAATTGTTCCGCGCCGTCGACCCCACGAGCCGCCAACAGCTCCTGGGTGCGAATGATCCCGATCTCGGCGCCCCTCTCCGAGCCAATCAGGTTCTGACCACCGTCACCCCGGGTGAGCGACAGGTATCCGGTCCGCCACTTTTCCCCTTTCGAGAAATAGGCCAACGCGGCCGTGTTCTCGTCGTCAGGATGAGCGGCGACATAGAGGACGCTGCCCAATACGGTGAGTTTTTCCAGGCCCAGCTGTATCTCGGCGGCATTGGGCATCTGTATCCGCTGCGCCTCCGCCGGCGCCGTCAGCACCAGCGCTGCCACCAGGAGAATGCAAGAACACCTGTCCACTCGTCTCCCCCCATCCATTTCGGCCGCGTCGGAAACCTTTCCCCGGCACCGGGTTCCCATCGAAAACCCGAGGTCACCCCGTGCACCGGGCAGCCACTCGACCGCGTGCGACGGTTGTCGCGACTCCTCAGATCGGGATGGTGTTCCCTATTCGGCGACTGCGATCGTAAACGGGACCTTCAGCTTCTCCCATTGGAGGAATGCGACCGCTGATGTTCCGGCCAGACCGTCGAATCCAAAGCGCATCCACTCCTCGAACGGCGCCTCGACGGGCGTCACCGTCACACGGAGAGCATCCTGGGTCTCGTCGTAGTCGTAGCTTCCCCAACCCTCGCTGACATTGTTGAAAATGACGATCCATTCTTTTTTAGAGGGAATCATCTGGATACTGTACTTCCCAGCCGCGAGCGGTTTACCGTCAACCGTGACATCGCTGCTGATTGTGATCGTCGTCTTCTCGTTGGCACCCGCCCTCCAGGGGAAGGGCTTTTCTTCGGAGTACTTGTTTCCCGGGGCCAGACCGTACGGTACGAGTTCGCCCCAGATCGTCCTTCCCTTCACACCAGGCCGGCTGAAGTCGAAGGTGATCTCGGTGTCGAAGCCAATCGTCTGCGAAACGCTCGCCGGCAAGCTGGGACGAACCTTCTTTTCCTGCGCGAACGCGGTGCTCGACAGCGCAAACCCGACCACCAAAACCGCCACCAGACCAAGAACGAGCTTCCTTTTCATGACTCCTCCTTTTCAAGCGATCTCTTCTCATTTGTGCGCATGAGCCTAGCACAGGAACGATGAACGAACCGACGTGCCGCCCGCTCAAGAGCTTCTGGCAGGCATCGCCAACAAGGTCGTCGGCTGCATGGGGCTCGAGCTCGGCGAGAGCCGGCGGTCTGTCGTCGCGGCCGATACGGATTCACGGGTGGCGGTCGACCTACGACGACCGGCCGGATCCGTCGAGGCGCCGCGGCCAAAAGGCGCGAGCAACCCGGCACCACCGGATAAAAAGTCCCCTTGCAACCCTATTAGTCACAATAAATTACAATGATAAACCACCTCAACAACAAGAACCTGACGGACTCACGACCGACCCGGATCGCCCCGGAGTGTTGTGTATTGTTGTCGAAAAATGGCGTTTGTTGAGTTCAAGTGCACCAGGAGTGCACCATGGAGGGTGACTGATCTGCCCCTCCCTTCTGCGCGCCACTGTAGCCGTCGCGGCAGTGGTGCCAGCTCGTCGGTGCCGTGCCGCGACCTCAGTCGTCGACTGGGGACGGGCACGGCAAAGGTCGAGTGCCTAGTTGTTGGTGTTGGTGTACGTGTAGCTCACTCTGCAGCCGTAGTGCCGGAAGTGCGATGTCCCGTCTGTGTTTTGGAGTGTTGCGTAAAGAAAGTAGCTGTTGGCGCTCTTGTCGACCAGGTGACTGACGATGCCGCTGTTGACCTGCCAGACGGTACCGGGTGAGTCCACCCAATTGATGGTGGTTTCCTCTTCAACGATTACGTAGTTCGTCGGGTTCCCGAGCGGTCGACGATAGATTCGACAACCCCAGGTCGGGTTCGGGGACGTGGCGCCGTCGTCAAAGTAGTAGCCGGTAAGACGGGTGATAACTGCCCCGTCGGGAATATCGATCGGAGCGGTGCCCAAGACATCGCTGCCGGCGCCGCTGTAGGGGTGCATGTATGCCGAGGTCTGAACGAACGTGTCGTTCCAGGAGACGACGTTAAACGACCCGCCATTGACGTGGTAGTAGCCGGTCTTGGTACTGTGGGAATAGTCGTTGGCCCCGATGTTCAGCGCCCCCGCCGTGACCTCGGTGGCAGGATGTGTATGGCCGCCGGCACACACATATCCTGTGCCGCAGCTCCCCGAGCCATCCGCCCAGTCACAGCTTCCGTCGCCGTTGAGGAAATAGCCAGTGGGGCAGATCGTGGCGGCGTTGGTGTCATCGTGCAAGGCAGAAGCCGCGTGCGCGGCCAACGCCGCGTCGGTGGCGAAATCAGTACCTTCTGTCCCGTCCAACGTGTCGGCGTCAACAGCAGTCAAACCTGAGCCGTCACCGACGATCTGCCCCTCTACGCTCAAGCTGAGCACACCGGCGCCCGAGTTGATGAAGGAGAACCACTCCTCGTCACTCGACGTCCGATCGATCCCCGCCTGCGTGAAGACGGTATCGAGATCGCCGTCCTCGAGGCCGTCGAGCACGAGGTCCGCTCCACCACCGGTGTTGCCTGCCGCCATCCCCGCCCCAGTTGGTGAATTGCTGATCCCCACCACGCCGTAGGTTTCGCCGGTCACATCCGACACTGTTCCCTTGATTGCCGTCTTGGCAGAGGTGACGGATTTCGGGGATTGTTGTGGAACAGCAACCTGCCGACTCGGTGCTGGCCGGTTTGTGTCTGCCCTCTCGGTTTCGAGCCCTTCCGGATCGACCGTGTTCCCAGCGTAGCGCCTGAGCACCCTCACCGCCTCTTCAACCTCTACCGCAGAAGGCATGGATGAGATCGAAAAGTACCGCCCGTACGACCACTCACTGGCCTCGACAATCTCGCCCTCTTCCTCCCGGTAGACAGCACGAACGAACCACACGTAGTTGCCTCCTGGAGTGAGGCACTCGGCAAGCTCAGGAGCCCAGGCAGAAGCTGTGCCCGGAACCTCTGCATACAGGATCTGGTCAGCGTTCGCGAGGTCGATTTCCGATGGATTGGCCAGGTCGGAGTTTTCGGAAAGCCGATAGCCAACCAGTTCGTGATAAGCGGCACCCGGAACCGGGCTCCAGGTAAACGTCGGACACCGGCCTTCGATCTCAGCAGTTCGGTCAGCCGCCCCCGGCGAGACCCCGTCCGGAATCTGCGCAAAGGCGGGCACGACGATCACCAGGGTCATTGTCAGAAAGATGGTCACTCTGGAATTGACTTGGCTGTTCATGTTCCGGCCTCCTTTCACCACAGGGGTCCCCCGACGGCGCTAACTGAATTGTTCACAGGTATTCCAACCTGGAGTTTCACCAGGTCTCAACTCAGTGTTGTTTAGACAAGCAATGATGTCAAGATAAGAACAATACTGCGAATCTAGATCAAATCATGCTCGATTGGATATCGCCTTTTACCGTCAGCCACCGAAAACGTCTCGCCATGGTCCCGGTACCCGTACTCCCTGGCCAGCGCCGCGATGGTGAGCACCGCCTCTCGGGCAGTCTTGCACCGCTGCAGGGCCAGGGTGATCAGCTCTGAATAGAGCAGCCCTTTTTTGTCGTTGTGCAATTCCTTGCGCCCGCCGTTGGTGGTCTCACCGATGGTGAGCTGGTGCTCGTTCATCAGGTTGTAGACCGCGTAGGTGTGGGCCACCTGCTTGACCTTGGTGGGGTTGGGGCGGCCCTCCCAGGTGTTGACCTCGACCCACTCGCCTTCGTCGTGATCCGCGGCCGGCAGATACAAGAGGTGGGCCAGGTCCCCGCCCAAATCAGCGGAGCAGGAGATCATGACCGAACCATCGGCCGAAGCACCCTTGCTGACCAAGACGTTGGTACAGGCCTGGGCCGCCGGGAAAAGGCCGGGCAGCATGAAAAGCGACACTGTGGAAGCTACGAGAATTCGGGTTTTCATTTCTTGCCTCCGTTCAGGGTGTCAAATGCGGGCCAGCCGCCCAGAATCTTCCGTGACGGCTTCAGACAGCACCTTTTTCGCAACATCCCGATCCAGCCGCACGTCGTGGGCGCGGCATACTATCCTCATCCCGCCCTCGCCGATCTTCTCGACGATGCGGTAGTGACCGAGGGTGGCGCCGATCATCATCACTCCGTCGGTGCGAGGCTTTCGAGCTCCTCGAACCAGTCGAGGACCACGTGCAGACGATCTGTGATTTCGTCCTGACTCCGTTCCATCATCAGGAACCGCCCATCGGCGGACACGTCGTAGCTCAGCGAGCCGTGGACACCGAGTTTGAAGCGCCCTTCGAAGAGCAGCTCGGGCTCGCCCGGCATGAAGCTGGTCCCCCGCACTACCGGGATGGCCATCATCGCCTCGCCGTTGCGGTAGAAGAGCTCCGTGCCATCTTTCGACCACACCGGGTCCGTGCCACCGTGGGCGGAGACGAGCATCCGGCTCGTGCTCTCCGGCCACGACCGGACATAGACCTCGTAGCGCCCGGATTCATCGGAAACGTAGGCCAGCCACTGCTCATCCGGAGAAAGCATCGGTCGATATTCGTCGTACCGCGTCGAAAGAATCGGCTCGGCGCCTCGCTCGCCCTCGAGCGTCATCGTCCAGATGTCGCGAGCCGTCTCGGGGTGCCACTCCACGAAGAGCAGCGAGCGCCCATCCGCTGTGACCACCATCGGAAACCTGGGGTGCTCGCTCACCAGAATGTGCTCGATCTCGCCGACACCATTCGCGGGTATTCGGCAGATGTTCACCACACCCGGCCCGCCTACGGTGGACCCGAAGAAAAGGGCGTCACCGCTCGGGACCCACGTGGCGAGAATGCCGACGCCGGCGGAGGTCAACCGGCTGCGCATGCCCCGGTCGATATCGATGACCCAGATGTCGATTGCCCCATTTGCCGCTCGATTTGTCACCGCCACCCGGCCGCCGTCCGGAGATAACCGTGGCCACTCGTAGCTTCCCGGGTCGGCCGCCAGCGGCGTGGTCCGGCCGTGCCGATCGACCCAGACGAGCCTGGTCTCGGCAGCCGCAGCACCGCCGGGAATGTACGCCAGAACCCCTGTCTCCGAAACCGAAAAGGCACTCAGACCGAATCCCTTCTGGCCGGGCCCGGAATCGGAATAGGCCTCCTCCGGAATCGGGAAGGGCTCGCCGGACACCTCGGGGTGATCCGGGTCGAAATCGACCGCCATCAGGCCGCCGGCGCGGGCGTACATGAGGTGACCGGTTGGGAGGTAGCGTGCGGACCCTCCTCCCGCGGCAATCTTGCTCCACTCGCCTGTCCCCAGATCTAGGAGTGCTATGTGGGTCCCACGGGTGCTCGCGACGGTGAACACCAGGTGTCGACCATCGGGCAGGAAGCTCGGCCAGCCGTGGCCCGACTCCCCGGCCGCGAAGTGCGGCGCCGTCACCTGCTCGGCGGTTCCGCCGGAAGATGGGACCCGCATCAGGCCGGAACGGTCGGTGGAGAAGACGATGGTCCCGTCGGCACCCCAGGTCCCACCCGGGTTGGTTTGCGGGATTTCGCAAATGTCGAGGGGGGTTCCACCTGCCAGAGATACCTTGCGCAAAGTGTTGTCTGCGAAGAAGGCGATCCACTGACCGTCAGGGGAGAAGAACGGGCCAACGGCGCCCTCAGTGCCTGGAATCGAAACGGTGCCGAAACGGTCCAATTCTCGAATAAAGAGCTGCGGTCGCGCACCGTTATGGGAAGCGACAAAAGCTAGATGCGACCCGTCCGGCGACAACGCAAGCGTGGTGGAAAAGGTCATCGTCAGACGATGATTCGGCGGCAGGTCAATGGCGAGACGAGTCGGTGAACGAGACGGCTCGGGTCGCAGCGCCACCCAGCCGAGAACCGCTGCTACGACCGCCGCCACCACAGCGATCGACCACGGCAGCGCCCGCCCCAGCCTCGTGGCTGCCGTGGCCTGGCGGACGCTCTCATTTCGCCCGCCGCCGGCCGTGCCGGCGTCGACATCCGCGAGCGCGATCCTCGCCTCTCCGACGTCCCGCAGCCGCCGCTGCGGGTCCTTCTCGAGACACCGGCGCAGAAGCCCGCGCACCGGCTGCGGCACGTTCTCGGGCAGGGCATCCCAGTCCGGATCTTCCTTGACGATGGCGGCCAGGACGTCGGTTGCAGTGTCACCTGCGAAGGCCCGGGTGCCGGTGAGCATTTCGAAGAGGACGCCTCCGAACGCCCAGATGTCGGCGCGCTTGTCCGCTTTTTTCCCACGAGCTTGCTCAGGGCTCATGTAGGCGGCTGTTCCGAGTAGTACACCGGCCGCGGTCATCTGCCCTGTCAGCGTGGGCGAGTGTGTGAGGTCGGCGTCGCTCTCATCGTGGTGCCACGCTTTGGCGAGACCGAAGTCGAGGACTTTGACCTTGCCCTCGGCTGAGAGCATCACGTTGGCCGGCTTGAGATCACGGTGGATGATCCCGCACTCGTGCGCGGCTTCCACTCCCTCGGCGATCTGGAGGGCGACCGGAAGGGCATCTTCGACTGAAATCGGCCCCTTCTTCAACCGCTCGGCCAGGGTATCGCCCTCGGCCAGCTCCATCACCAGAAACCGCTGGTTCCCCTCCTCCTCCAGACCATGCAGGGTGGCGATGTTTTGGTGGCTGAGAGAGGCGAGCAGCTTGGCCTCTCTTTCGAAGCGCGCGAGCCGCTCAGCATCCTGAGCCACCGCCTCGGGCAGCACCTTGATCGCCACTTCGCGATCGAGCCTCTCATCGTGAGCACGGTAGACCTCGCCCATCCCGCCCTCGCCGATCTTGTCGACGATACGGTAGTGCCCGAGGGTGCGGCCGATGAGGTCTCGCGGAGTCACAGCCCGACACCCTTGAGAAGTGCCTCGATTCGAGCATCGTCCGAGGCGGATGGTGGCGCCATGAGTCGGTGGAACGTGAGCCACGGATCCAGGCCCTGAACTGATCGTTCGAGCTGGTCGACCGCCTGGTCGACCTCGTTGCGGGCGAGGTGAATCCAGGCCAGAAAGGCCGGAGGCACGTAAGTAGCATCGGCCCTCTTCCGGAGAAGCTCGAACATCTCGTCTCCCCGGCTCGTATCACCCTGTGCATAACACACGCATGCGAGCTGCGTGACAGCGCTCGCGTGGCCTCCAGACAGTTCGAACGCCTTTTCCGCCTCAGCTCTGGCCTCGTCGAACCGCGAATCGTGGTTGTAATGGAAGCTCAGAAAATTGTGCGGCATCCAGTGGTGCGGGTGCATGGCCATGACCGCCTCGAGTCCCGCCAGCCCCTCGTCGCGGTTGCCAGCCAATGCCATCCAGGAGTAAGTCCACGTGTTCCAGGTCGGCGACAGCGGGTCGAGCTTCTGAGCCAGCCGAACCTCGATCAGCGCTTCGTCAAATCTCTGCATAATCAGCAGCTGTGCGGCGTACTGCCCGTGCACCTCGGCCATGCTCGGTCCCAGTGCTATCGCATCGAGATGGCTCTGCTCCGCCCCCTCCCAGTCACGTTCGAAAAACCGGATCATCGCCCTGAATGAGTGAGCCTCCGGAATCGTTTCGTCGAGCTCGAGCGCTCGCGATACCAACGACCGCGCAGCGGCCAGACCATCCACCGGTGCGAGCTCTCCCCACCAGCACTGCGAAAGCGTCGCGGTGGCCAATCCAATGTATGCACTGGCAAAGTTCGGGTCGATCCGAATCGCCTCCTGGAAACACTCGAGGCTGCGTGCGTAGCCGTCTTTTGTGAGCTGGTTCCAGTGAAACCAGGCCTTCAGGAAAATCTGGTAGGCGTCGAGGTTTTCTGTCGAGCGACGTACAACCGCCGCCTGTTCTCTTCCGAAAAGTTCAACTTGGAGGTTCTCGACGATGGCCAAGGCGATCTCGTCCTGAATCGAGAACACGTCCTCCAGACTCCGATCGAAACGCTCCGACCAAAGGTGGGAGCCGTCTTGGGTGTCGACGAGCTGCGCCGTGATCCGCAGCCGATCGCCAGCTTTCCGAACGCTCCCCTCGACGATGGCGCCAACGTCGAGTGCCGAACCGATCTGCCGCACGTCCTCGTGCTTGCCCTTGAAAGCGAAAGCCGACGTCCGCGCGATCACTCGGAGGCCCTGGACCTGCGCCAGAGCATTGATGATCTCCTCTGCCATCCCGTCGCAGAAGTACTCCTGTTCGGCGTCGGCAGAGATATTGGCAAACGGCAGAACCGCAACTGATGGGCGGTCGTCACTCGCCGGGCGGTGCTCCCCTGGAGCCACCGCTCCGGGTGACGGTCCTCCCGTTGGAAGAGACCGCAGCAGGAACGCCAGATCCGTAGCCGACTGGAAACGCAGCTCGGGATTCTTGTCGAGGCAACGGAGCACTGCTTTCTCGACCTCGGGAGCGACATCGGCACCCGAATCGATGAACGATCTCGGCTCCTCGCGGAGGATAGCGGTCATTATTTCGGCGGCGGTGTCGCGCTCGAATGCCCGGAGACCGGTCAGTATCTCGTAAAGCACGCAGCCAAGGGCGAAGACATCGGTGCGATGATCGGCCACCTCACCCCTCACCTGCTCGGGCGCCATGTAGCCCACAGTCCCCATCACCGAGCCCTGCTCGGTGAGCGGCGCCTCGATCGAGCCGGTCTCCGCTTCGCCGTCGACTGTCTCGCGGGTCGCGGCAAGCCCGAAGTCGAGAATCTTCGTCCGGCCGTCCGAGCAGAGAAAGATGTTGGAGGGCTTGATATCGCGGTGCACGACGCCCTTGCCGTGAGCCGCGCCGAGCCCATTTGCAACCGCAGCACCGATCTCCTGTGATCGCCTCCAAGACAAAGGACCACCCGTGTCTCGCAGGCACTGGCGGAGGGTCTCGCCTTCGAGGAGTTCGGTCACCGCGTAGGTGACATCGCCCTCGGTGTCGAAATCGAAGATTTCGAGAATGTTGGAATGTGACAGCGCAGCGACAGCCTTCGCCTCGCGTTCGAAACGACGCAGCCGTTCGGAGTCGCTCGCCACGACCTCCGGCAACACCTTGATCGCAACGTCTCGATCCAGGCGTTCGTCACGCGCCCGATACACCTCACCCATCCCGCCTTCGCCGATCTTCTCGACGATGCGGTAGTGGCCCAGGGTGTGACCAATGAGGTCTCGCATTGTGTGGGTTCCTGCGGGCTATGGTATCCCAGTTCTGAAATCACTTAGAGACAGGGTGGGCGTTTGTTGGGTTCGAGTGCACCAGGAAGTCACCAAGGACTTCTTCAAGTGATTTACTTGCTTGTCGGAAATACCGTGCCCGGAGAAGTCCAAAATTCCAGGGTTTTTCTCGCCCATTAACCCGGAAACACAGGAGCCTCCTGGCTCTCCCGGTGCCTCGGTTGCGAAGCCGACCCGCTCAGATGAGTCTAAACCCAACTGGCGGACCTCGCCGAGGCTCCCCCTCTCGTTCCCGAACACGATCCGGGATCCTGTGGATCACAGTCCGCAGCAGAAAGCTGGTGAGATACGCAGGCTAAAACTGCAGCTTACTCCCGATATCTTCAGGAATGGCGGCCTTATTCACCAGGATCGCTGTGGTCTTGAGCCTCACGTACGCCTGCGACATGTACATGTAGCCGGCATTCTTGCGGTCGGTCCCCGAGGAGTTCTTGGTGAGATAAAACCTCGTTCCTTCTTGATCGCGGGCCAAACCGACGATGTGCATCAAGTGGTCATCGGTCGTCGTGAAGTTGTCCATCGTCATCTGTCGGAGAGCCTGTGTGATCACCTTTTCCTTGACGGGGCTAATGAAGACCTTGTCGAGTTCTTGTTCTTCATGCAACCTGTCTTCCCAATCGGTTTCCGGGATCACGGCATAACCCATCTTCTTCGAGTTGAATTCTTCCTCGCTCACGTCTCCGTCCCAAACCACCGAATGTCCGTTCTTTAGGGCATACTCGATGATTCTTTCGAGGTCGTCGATCGGCACGTTGAAGTACTCACCATTGTAATCCCAGTTGTCCGGAAGCTCGAGGCGGTACTGAGTGTAAAACTCGTGATGTGAATAGGACGTGAGTTCAACATAGTCGTCCGGATCAAGCTGCAGAACTGTCTCGTTGAATCTCTCTGGCGTGTACTCCTTGCCGTCGAAGGTAAACACCTCGGGATTCTGCCCAAGGTACACGTCAAGAACCGCGTCGAGTGCGTCTGACCAGCGGGGGGTGATTCTCTTGCCCTTTCTCATTAGAACGGCGTCCATCATGGCTGTAAGGACCGCGACCATTTCGCCATGGTTGTGCCGACTCTCCCCAATTTCCATCCCTGAATAGGAGCTTTCCGGGATGAGGCCGTCTCGTCTGATGCAATTCATCACATCGTGCGCCTGGCCACCCTGGGAGAAGTTGGCTGTGCCGTGCAGGCGTAGGAAATTGTCAGCCTTCTGCGGGTAAGTGTTGCGGACCACGAACATCTCGGAGAGATCGAACTCGCCCTTCCCCGTACGCAACAGCTCGGACTCGAGGAACGAAATCGTCGCGAAACACCAGCACGTACCGGTCCGATACTGGTTCTTCACCGGTGTCCGCTCGACTTCGACCTCAACGGTAAACTGATAGGCCGTCGATAAGTCCTTCTTCTCGTCTTTCTCTTCGTCCGCAAATGCTGCCAAAGAGAATGAAAGCAACACGGCCACTTGAGTCGCGAACAAAAAAGCCTTGCTTCGCACGTTCCTTTCCCCCGATACTGCGGATTGCTGGCACTGAGGTCGTTCCAGCGCATCGAGGCTAGCAGGTTCCCCCTCAATATTGGCGCCTACAACAACAGGGGCAGGGGGACAATCTAGGTGCCGTCCAGGTGCCAGGCCCAACGATTTAACGATTTCACTGAGTTGAATAGTTGTGGCTTGGCTTGCCCGGGCGTAGTTCTCGACCAGGTACTGCCGTGGATGGGGAGTCCGGCTTCGCCTGGAGCTACGCCGGGATAGGTTTCGTTTCCGACCACTGGTCGAAAACGAAACCTGGTCGGCCGCCCGGGACTCGACCCCCCCGACGGCAGCGATCTGTGGTTCATGGCTCATCCGAAGGAGGAGTCTTTGAACCACTCGCTGGCGACGGTGCGTCACCGCGCCCGTGAGGCGCGAGCAACCCGGGACCACCGGATTAAAAGTCCCACTGACGGCCTATCAGCGACAAACACCACCAAGTAAGTACCGCAGGCACCAACAGGTAACACTCTTTCGTTCAATACGTTGATTGACAGTAATTTTACTGGGAACAGTTGGCTCGAGTTGAGATTGGTTGAGCCTGAGTGTCCCACCAGTGTCCCACGGGCTGACGGCAGGACGGGCGACGCAATTCCAGTCCGTTCGTCACCCCTTCGGTTCGATCAGCTCCTGAAACGGCGGGTAGTCCCAGAGGGGTTCGAACTCCATGCTGTTGTGAAAAGCGAATCCGTAGGGATAGCCCTTGGAGAATGCCTCGGCGAGGAGCTCGACAGCCCTATCTTTTTCTCCAAGATGAGCGGCGATGGAGGCCTGCCAGTAGGTCCCCCAGGCAACAGCTCGCGGGCTGTCGCCCACGGGCAGGTCATCAGAGATCCGCATCGCCGTGGCCTTGTCGCCCCTGATGGCGGTGATGACTCCAAGCCAGCCTGCCAGCTGATGCTCGCTCGGTTCGTTATCGATCAGCTTGACGATCAGGTCCTCGAGGTCGCGCCAACGCCCGACCATCCACAGTGCGTTGGCGAAGGACCGACTCTCCTCTGGATACCCGAGCATCCATAGCTCGATGGTGAACGCCCCACTTTCTTCTGGGAGCACTGAAGGATGGGTTTCGTACCACTTCAAAGAACGGACCGCCAACTCATCGGCTTCCTCGCGGTGGCCGTGCGCTCGAAGCTCCATTGCGGTCGCGCTCATCAGGCCCCCCGCCGAGCTGCCGCGCGTCTGGACGCGGAGAAACTCATCAATGACCTTGTCGACCGCCCCTGCCTGCCCCAGTGCCGCCAGTGCTCTCAACCTGGCAAGATAAACGGAAGCCACGCCGGGAAAGCGTTCGAGACCGAGCTCCGCGTATTCCAGTTCGCGCTCGTAGTCGCCGAGCATGTGATGCGCTGCAGTCATCTTCAAGAGGGGCCACCAGGCAATGTTTGGCTCATCGTTATATTGCAGGTCGCTGCTGGCTTCGAGTGCCTTGATGGCCTCCCGAGGACGGTTCAGCTCAAGCGCACGAAACGCGATTTCCGTTCGAAGCCATGGCATCTGCGGCGCAAGTTCCAGCATGCGACGAAGCGCGTTCAACGAGGCTGAACGATTCCACTCGAGGAAAGACCTCTGATACTGAACGTAGGCTTGCTCAAATGTGGTCAAACGGTCCAGCCGCTCCTCCAGGACCGAAACCTCGTGGCCTGCCCCCTCGAAGTCGTTGAGATTGATATGCGACCACGCGGCTTGGATTCGTGCATAGTGAAAGTCCGGGTCGAGCTCCAGGGCACGCCGATAATGCACGATAGCCCCTGACCAGTTGGGGCCGAACAACTCACGGCCCCGCTTGAAGGCCTGGAAAGCCTCGTAGGTGGCCGGGGGTCTCATGACGGCGATGTCGAAATCAGGGGCGTTGACGTGCGCCGCCACCCCTGCCAGGACCCGTTCGCTGAGCGAGTCGATGCCCTCGGCCGTCGCATCCCGCGTTGCGGCGACCGGCTCGAAGGCGTAGACCAGGTCACCAGTGGCGGCGTCGACGAGACGCGCCTGCAGCCGCAGGGTGTCGCCGTCCAGGTAGTAGGCGCCGCCCAGCACCAAGCCAGCGCCCCGCTCGCGGGCAAGCTGGAGCACATGGGTCCAGCCAGGCGTCTGCACACCCTCCAGCCGAGCCGACGAGGCGTCCTGCAACGTCTCCTCGAGCGGCACCACCTCGGCCGCAGCGGTCTGGGTGAACCGCTGCAAGATCGCATCGGCTGCCAGGACCCCCAGCGTGTCGAGCGAAGGATCCCCGGTACGATTCACGATCGGCACGACGGCGACTCGATACGGTGAAATCTCCGGTTGAGGTGGTGCCGGTTCTTGCTTGAGTGGTCCGCTCAAAACGATCACCAAAACCACAGCCGACACGATGACGAATCCGATGGCGGTCCACGCGATCGCCTTTCTCCGGTCACCGGCGCGAGGTACGTCGCGAGTGGCCACAGGTGTTGGCGCGGTAGAAATGGGACGGAGGTTATAGGCGAGATCGAAGGCTGACTGAAACCTGGCGTCAGCGCTCTTTTCGAGACAGCGACGAATTGTCCGATCGAGTTCAGCCGGCAATGTCACCCCTGAATCCGTCAGTGGACGAGGGTCTTCTTTGAGGATGGCAGCGGAAGTCTCAGCGGTGGTCTCGCGGCGGAACGGCCCTACACCCCCCAGCATCTCGTAGAGAACACAGCCGAGCGCAAATATGTCCGACCGCGAATCAACAGATTGGCCGCGAAGTTGCTCGGGTGACATGTAGCCCACGGTCCCCATGACAGTTCCCGGAAGTGTCCCGGCTGGGGTGAGGGTGGCGGTCTCAGCGCTCTCGTCGACAGGCTCCTTGATCTGCGCGAGCCCGAAGTCCAGTATCTTCACCCGCCCGTCGGCGGTGAGAAAGATGTTCTCGGGTTTGAGATCGCGATGAATGACCCCCTTTCCGTGGGCTGCGGCGAGACCATCTGCGACACCTGCTCCAATCTCGGTGACCGCCTGCCAGCTCATCCCGCTCGCAGGAATTCGATCTCTTAAGCTCGCCCCCTCGAGCAATTCAGTGACCGCATACGTAACGCCTTCCTTGGTTCCGAAATCGTGAATGGCGAGGATATTCGGGTGGTCGAGCTTGGCAACCGCCTTAGCTTCGGTTTCGAAGCGGGCGAGACGATCGGGTTTCTCCGCCACCTCCTGCGGCAGGACCTTGACCGCTACCTCACGATCGAGTCGCTCATCATGCGCCCGATACACCTCCCCCATCCCACCTTCGCCGATTTTCTCGACGATACGGTAGTGCCCGAGGGTGCGACCGATGAGGTCCTGCATTGTCAGGGTTCCCAGCGGGGATATGGTATCTCAATTCAGCCAAGGAAACGACGTCGAACTCCTCAAGAGCGTATGCGGTTCCGAAGAGATCTTCCGGCGAGCGTTTTTGCAGAATAGAAATCGAATTCTGAAGTACAAACCCGTGATTCGCAGACTGTTCCAAATTGCCTACGAGATGGGAGTCCGCCCTCCGACCTCAACTCGCCTTGAGCACGGGTGAAGGAAGATCGGAAACACTGTTTTCAGCGCGAAACAGATCCACCGCCTTCTGGGCGTTGAGCCAGAATTCGGGCGAGGTCCTGAAGGTAGCGCCAAGCCTCAGGGCCATCTCGGCCGACACCGAGGTGCGCCCGTTGACGAGGCGATTGATGACCTTCACATCGCAACCGATATGATCCGCGAGTTCCTTCTGAGTCATGTCCAGTGGCAGGAGGAACTCCTCACGTAGGATTTCACCCGGTGTCGTAGGCTCGCGTTTTCTCTTCATACTTCCCTCAATGATAATCACGAATGTCCACATCGATGGGACCCGAATCGGCCCACCGAAAGACCACTCTCCATTGATCGTTCATCCGAATACTGTAAAAGCCAGACAGATCGCCCTTCAAGGATTCCAATCGGTTTCCGGGAGGTGAACTCAAATCCATCAACTGATCTGCGTAATCAAGCATGTCAAGTTTCCTGGCGGCGATCTTGGCGACACCGGCCCAACCGGCTCGTTTGGGGACAACTCCTTCAACGAAAAATTTCTCGACGGCCCGGCTGGCAAACCCTTGTATCGCCATTCGGAACTAATATACCTTTATAAGGTATACCTTGTCAAGGTAATCCAGACGTACTGTAATTTTTCAACTTGGTTTTCTAGCCAAGCCGTGAGAAAGCTCGAGGTGGGGAGGCGTTGATTGCGGTGGCTTGCCAGGGCGTAGTTCTCGACCCGCTACTTGGGTGGAAGGGGATGCCCGGCTTCGCTCGGAGCTACACCGTGGCCATTTTTGTGTCAGCCGAAGGCTGGACAAAAATTCGGTGAGCCGTGCTGGATTCGAACCAGCGACCACCGGATTAAAAGTCCACGCCCTGCATCAATGAAGTCATTAAAAATCAATATTTTGCGGCGCTCTTGATTTTCGTCCTAGCCCTATCCTAGCCCGTCTGAGAAGGGTCAAATCGAGGGGAGTGGGGCAACTCATTCCAAGTCCTCAGGTCCAGAAACCGACCTCGCACATCCGGTGCTACCACAATGCGACAATTCGGAACGCGACACCGACAAGTGTGCAAATGTGTACGTAGCGCCCATCAATGTGCAAGTGGCAACCATCGAACGTGAAACCAATAGCTCCCATCGTAATCATCCATCCATAGTTGGAATAGCGGTTGACGCCATCCCCGTTCTCTCAAAAGACCGGCAATCGAGCGTCGATAGACCTGAGTGAAAAGGTTCTGGATCAAACGATCGGCTCAAGCATCCCTTGCCGACGCAGCGATCCAGCGGCCGATATCACCGTGCTAATATCCGGAAAATCTATCTCTCGTCTCTATGCATCGTGAACCGGCATTCTCAGCCAGGGAGCACCTCATGAAACGTTTCAAAAAACTAACGGCCGTCATCAACGGAGGCTCGAGTGACGATCTCGTCACCGAGCGCGCAATCAGGTTGGCAAAGGCCAACAAGGCCCAACTGATGTTCTGTGCCACCCATGAAATGACACCTCCAGTCCAGGGAATATTGACCAGGAGTGGGCCCTACAAGGAGCTGGACCGCCTCTTGCGGAACGAGCAACAGTCGAAATTGAAGGAGGCCGTCGCGAAGGCTCGGGCGGAGGGCCAACCTGCGCGATCCCGATTGCTCGAAGGCAAAGCGTTTCTCTCCATCATTCATGAGGTCCTCCGAGACGATCGCGACCTCGTGCTCTATCCCGATGACAACGTCCCATCCTTCAGAAGCCGTCTCTTCGGAAGCACGGCAACCCACCTGCTGCGCAAGTGTCCATGCCCAGTCTGGATATTGAAGCCGATGGCGACAATGTCCCGGCAGAAACGTTTCAAACTGGTGTTGGCCGCGGTCAACGCCGCAACGAGAGAACCGGTGGAAGCGGCCTTGAACACCAAGATCCTCGAGCTGGCGACCTCGCTGGCCAAACGGGAGGGTGCCGAGATCCATGTCATTCATTGCTGGTCGGTTTTCGGCGAGTCGACCCTGGCAGGACCACGTGGGCCACTCACCAAAGATGAAATGAAGGCCTACCGAAAACAGACTCGACAAAGGAACTGCGCCGCCGCCAATGATTTGTTGGCTCGCTTCATGGAGGAAGGGCACGAGATCCAGAAACACATCCTCAAGGGCGAACCCGACACGCTGATTCCCGAGATGAGCGAGAAACTGGCCGCCGACGTGATTGTCATGGGCACAGTCGCCAGAACTGGCCTCGACGGTGTGCTCATCGGGAACACTGCAGAGAACGTCCTGCAACAGATCGGGCGTTCGGTTCTCGCGGTCAAGCCCGACGGCTTCGTGAGCCCCGTCAGGCTGGAAAATCCCGGCTCATAAACACCATCAGGCGAGAAGGTCGCTGTAGGCGATCCGGCCGGTCCGGGAGCCGTCAGCCGATCAGGAGAGCCAGCAGCGAACCGGTGATGACAAGAAGGGTCGCTCCGGCAACCGGCCACGATGCCAGCGTTTCTTCCCCCTGCGCCAGCATCTGCCCGATCCACCGAAGCACCGAGGCGCCACGGGAATCGGTCTCGGACTGGTCATCGCAGTACTCGTGGCCGTCCTCTGCCGGTGGTTGTACCCGGGCACTCATATGCAGCGGGGCGAAGAGGCGGCCGAGGATGACGCCGACATCGCCCGGGGGAACCCAGTTCGATGGATCGATGTTCAACCGTCGCCGGAATCCGGCGGCAAGGGCGGAGAGCAGGGCGCCCGCAAACAACGGCCAGGTCGCCAACCAGAGCTTGCCGGGGGAGAGGGTGACACCGAGCCAATCAAAGGCGCCGGGCAGCAGCCAGGCGGCCGCCACAACCGCCGCCACAAGGGAGAGCCACGGCGCCCATTCGCCGTCGGCGGAGTGCTCCGGTTGCTCGGTGGCCGGCCGCCAGAGCAGCCACAGGAGACGGATCATCATCGCCGATGTTCCCACCGCGGCAAGCGGCAGGATGATCCCCAGCGCCCGAGCCCAACCGTCAGGCAAGAAGACGAGGTTGCTCTTGAGCGCCACCTTCGCCAACGCCCCGCTGGTCAGCGGCGCTCCGGCCAGGGCCAGGGCGGGAATCAGCATTCCGATTCGAGCGGTCAACACCTCCCACCGGCCTCTTGCGGACGTCGACGGGCCGATGCC